>NZ_JACXAD010000028.1 GCF_014699115.1 Hymenobacter montanus | reverse complement strand
CCAGCACTTTCTCAGTATGGCGCAACTGGCCTGTATTCGGCGTATCCTGCAGCGCCACTTTTCAGACACAGCCTAGTAGGCTAAAAGTATAATTACTAGCTCAGTCTGAGCTAAGGACCTTTGGGTATCAGTAAGCCGAACAACTTTGCCAGTAGTTATGGGGGCTTGAGCAAAACTACATTTGGGTGCAACCCCCTACTGCTTCGTGGCACTTTAGCCATTATGACTTGTATGCAACCTCTCCCGTTTACCATCATACTCCTGGCCGCCCTGCTGGGTACAACTCCTTTGGCGGTAGGCCAACAAAGCCCGGCCACTAAACCTGCGTCGGCGGCTCCGGCCGCGGCCCGCGCCGCAACGGGCCGCATTAGCGGCACGGTGACGGACGCGGCTACCAGCAAGCCCGTTTCCTACGCCACGGTGGCCGTGCTCGATGCCACCGGTAAAGCCGTGAACGGAGGGGTGTGCGGCGACGACGGCAAATTCGTGCTGCCCGGAATCCCGGCCGGCACTTACACGGTGCAGGTCAGCTTTCTGGGCTACAAGAACGAGGAGCGGGCCGGCGTGGTCGTGCCCACCGGTGGCTCCATCGATTTAGGCTCGCTAACTCTGACGGCCGCGGCTCAAAAGCTGGGCGAAGTGGTGGTGACCGGCCAGAAGGCCCTGATTGAGGAGAAGGTGGACCGCACCGTGTATAACGCCGAAAACGACCAAACCGCCCGGGGTGGCGACGCCACCGACGTGCTTAAGCGCGTGCCGCTGCTCAGCGTGGACCTCGATGGCAACGTGAGCCTGCGCGGCAGCCAGAACATCCGCGTACTCATCAACAACAAGCCCTCGGCCATCGCCGCCAGCAGCATTGCCGACGCCCTGCGTCAGATCCCGGCCGACCAGATTAAAACGGTGGAAGTCATCACCTCACCCTCCGCCAAGTACGATGCCGAGGGCTCGGGTGGCATCATTAACATCATCACCAAGCAAAACAACCTGAGCGGCGGTACTTTGAGCATCGACGCCAGCGGGGGCAACCGCGGCAGCAACCTAAGCTTGAACGGCAGCTACCGGACCGGCAAAATGGGCTTTTCGCTGGGCGGGTTCGGCCGGGCGGGCTATAACATTCCGGGGAGCTTCTCGAACCAGCAGGTGGTGAAGAATGGCTCCGGCAATGTGCTGTCGACAACCACCCAAACGGCCGACACCCGGCTGAACCAGGCTTTTGGGCGCTCGGTACTGGGCTGGGACTACGACCTCGACAAGCATAATTCGCTCACGGCCTCGCTCTCGTACGGCGCCCGCAACTCGCACACCTACCAAGATCGACTAACCACCCGGGCAACCTCGGCCGCGGGCAACTCGGTGCGTGATGTGGACGTGCTGGATAACTCCGGCACCGTGGACGCCAGCCTGACTTATACCCACACCTTCGAAAAGCCCCAGCAGGAATTCAGCATCCTGACCCTGTACAGCCGCAACGACCGCACGAACAACTTTACCAACAGCATCCTAAGCTCTGATGCGAACACGCCGAGCTTGCGCAACGAGAACCCCAGCGACAACCAGGAGTTCACCATCCAGGCCGACTACCAGTTGCCCGTTGCCCAAACCCAGGTGCTGGAGTTTGGCGGGAAGGACATTCTGCGCCGCGTGAGCAGCAACTACCGCTACTTCCAGGCTACCGGGGCGAATGGTGCGTTTGTTCCCTTAGCCGGGGTGGGCCTCAACAACGGCTTTAACTACCGCCAGAACGTGGCCGCCACCTACGCCGCTTACACGCTGGGCTTGCCGAAGGGATTTACCCTCAAGCCTGGCCTGCGCTACGAGTACACCACCATCACAGCCGATTTTAACACCCAGGAAGCCGTCAGTATTCCCGATTACGGCGTACTGGTACCCAGCATGAACCTCTCGCGCAAACTAACCAACGGCAACGTGCTGAAGCTGGCTTATAACCAACGCATTCAGCGGCCGTCGCTGCAATTTCTGAACCCCAACATTCAGCAGTCGAACCCGCTCATTCGCACCGAGGGCAACCCCAGGCTGGAGCCCGAATACACGAACAACTACGAGCTGAGCTACAGCACCCTCATCAAGAAAGCCAACCTGAACTTTTCCGTTTTTGCGCGCAACACTACGGGCTCGATTCAGTCAGTGCGCCGGCTCATTGTCGAAAATGGCGTTGCCATTGGCGTGCAAGGCGTTACCTACGACAACATTGGCCGGGAAGACGCCTACGGCAGCAGTGCATTTGCCAGCATCAACAGTGGCAAGCTGAGCCTGAACGGGGGCGTAGATGCCTACTACGCCGTCCTGAACAACAACGTGTCCGACCCGCTCTATAATGCCGGCAACGAAGGCTTCGTGGTCAGTGGCCGTCTGTTTGGTAGCTACAAGCTTACCGAGCTGTGGGGCTTGCAGGCCTTTAGCTTCTACCGGGGCCGGCAGGTGCAGCTGCAGGGTGACCAGAGCGGCTTCGGCATCTACAGCCTGAGCGTGAAGCGCGACTTCGCCGATAAAAAAGGCAGCATCGGCTTTGGCGCGGAAAACTTTTTCACCAGCTCCATCAACATTCGCAATCAGGTTAATACCCCCCTCCTGGACCAGACCAGCACCAACGTGCTTCGCAACATGAACTTTAAAATCAACTTCAGCTACCGCATCGGGAAGCTCACGGTGGCGCCGCCCCGTCGCAGCCGGAGCATCAACAACGATGACTTAAAAGGTGACGCCGGGAGTGGAGCCGACCTTGGCGGGGGAGGGGGAGGGGGCGCCCCAGGCGGAGGAGGTGCTCGTTCCGGGCCCCCGCCAACGGGCGCCCCGGCCGGGGGCCGGCCCGGGTCCGGACCTGGGGGAGCGCCCGCCGGTGCGCGGCCGGGCGGCTATCCCGCCGCTCCGGCCGGTACGGAGCCGAGCGGCGGACCCGCGAGGCCGCGTGGCACCGCGCCCGACAGCCCGGCGGGCCGGCCGCTTCCGGATAGCAGCGCCCGCCCGGCGGATGGTAAGCAGCCCGCCCAACAGCCCACTGCCGAGCCCCCCGCGGTGCTGCCAGCTGACTCAACAAGCCGCCCGGGTGTGCCAACCAATCCCATTACCCCGCCGGCTAACCAGCCTTCACCGGGTACGGCCGCGCCAGGCGGCACCACGCCCACGCCGATGGGCCGTCCGGGTAGCCGGCCGTAGCGAAATGATGGCTGAACCAGCCGCGAGAAAAAAGATGGCTTGCGGAGCTGCTTTAACCAGCTCCGTAAGCTATCTTTTTTTGCAGCAGGACGTTTCCTTATTGTTCTCGCCCCAATAAGGGGCTTGCTGGGCCAAGCCCTACTTTTGTCCGGCTGCCAGAACCCTTCAATGCCCAACCCGCTGCCTTCTGCTCCTCCCGACAACGACGCGCATTTTTTGCAGCGCCTACGGCCCTCGCGGCTTATTTTGCCAGTGGTGCTGGGGCTGGCCGTGGTGGGGTTCCTCTTCTACCGAAGCTACCAGCCCGGTGACTTGGCCCCGCTGGCGCACGCCGACTGGCGCTGGCTGCTAGTAGCTGGGCTAGTGCTGGTGGCCCGCGACTTTGGCTACATCTACCGCATTCGACACATCGCCGAAGCCGAGCTTACCTACCGGCAGGCCCTGGACGTTATTATGATTTGGGAGTTTGCCTCCTGCGTGCTGCCTTCCGGCCAGGGAGGCACGGGCGTAGCTCCATTTATTCTGGAGAAGGAAGGCATTCCGCTGGGTAAAGGGCTGGCTTATATCATGGTCACGGCCCTGCTCGATAACCTTTACTACGTGCTGATGGTGCCGCTGGTGGTGCTCGTAGCAGGGGCCGGCCTCTACCCGCACGAGGCCCTGCAAACCAGCTTCGTAGCCACGCTGCGGGTGGCATTTGGCGTGAGCTACCTGTTCGTGACCCTCTACGCGGGGCTGATGCTGTACGCTATTTTTATCAACCCGCGCGCGGTGCGCCGGCTGCTGGTGCGGCTGTTTTCCGTGCGGCTGTTGCGGCGCTGGCGGCGCCTAGCCTACCGCCACGGCCAGGAGATGGTGCGGGCCTCGGTTCAGCTGCGCGGCAATGGGCCGCGCTACTGGTGGCACGCCGCCGTGAGTACGGTCTTCGTCTGGACGGCCCGTTACGCCATTATCGGCTGCCTCATCGCCGCCTTCGTGCCGATGAATGCCACTACCTTCCTGCTCATCTTCGCCCGCAACATCACCTATAAAGTTATTCTGCTGGTGGCCATCACCCCGGGCGGCGCGGGCATTGCCGAAGGGGCTTTCCCCACGTTTTTCGGTTCCTTCATTGGTACGGCCACCATGACCAGCTTTTTGGTGTTCCTTTACCGAATCGTGACTTACTACCTCTACCTGGGGCTGGGGCTGTTATTCCTGCCGCGCTGGGTGGCCCGCGTGTTCCTGAAGCGGCCACCCGCCCCAGCTACGGCCTGACCAGCGCCCGCCTGGGTACTTCGGTTGCTGGTATGAGGTGCAGGTAATTTTGGTAGAGCCGGGTTGCTATTTGGGCTTAGCATGGTTACTGGGCCGTCGCCAGACACAAAAAGCCCGAACCACTGGGGTTCGGGCTTATGCATTTAATCGAGAGGTAAATTATCGAGGCGTAGATTATTCAGCTTCCAACATCAGGGCGGCGCCGTCAGCTGACTTCAGGGTGAGCTTCTTATCGGTCAGCGTTTCCACGGCAAATGTGTTGCTGGTGGTCGCGCCGTCGGGCGTCATGGTGATGCTTTTCCCGGCTTGGTCGAACGTGTACTTCCCGGTAACGGCCCCGTTGGCGCCGGTCATGTTGTAGGTGCCGTTGGCGAAGATGCGCAGCTCCTCCTGTTTCTGGGCATCGGTCTGCTTCACTTTATCGCCGCTGGCATCGGTTTCCTTGGCGGTTTTCCACACTTTGCTGTCGGTGCCGTACAACATGTTCACGCCTTCGACCTTGCCTTTGTCGTTGCCGCAGGCAGTGGCAAATAACGATAACAGGAGCAGTAGGCTGGCGAAATAACGAAGCGAAAAGAGGGACTGAGGTTTCATATGAACGAGCGTAAGTGAGAAGAAAGTAAAGAGCAAGCCGCACCGTTGCGGGCTCGTCGGCTTACGATACCATCGCGAAAGAGTTTAGAGCGCAACCCCGTCCGAGCTTGTCCGTATAGCACCCGAGCCAGCTTGTTTACAGGCAGCATTGGCAACCTCATCATCTATACAAACCGGACCGAACTCATGGGACTCTTTGATTTTCTCAGCGACAAAGGCGAGCAAAAGCCCGTCGAGCCGGCAGCTAAGCCCGCGGCTGGTGCCACCGATTTCTTTGGCAACAGCGCCCCGGCCAATTCCACTGCCACCGGAGATTCATATACCGTGGTCAGCGGGGACTCGCTTTCTAAAATTGCCAAAAACCACTACGGCGATGCCGCTAAGTGGCACCAGATATACGAGGCCAACAAGGCCATCATCGGCAACAACCCCGACCACATTGAAGTGGGCCAGGTGTTGACCCTACCTAGTCTCTAGGTACTTTTTTGCAGAAAAAAGGTGAGAAAAGCCACTCTGTTTCAGGGTGGCTTTTTTGTGCTTTCACAGCAGTTAAGTAGCTGGTCAATAGTGCTGATATAGAAGGGGCGGTCCTGCTTCGGCAAGCTCAGCAGGACGTTCTGATATACACGATTGCTTAGCCACAAGTACTTAAACCAGGTAACCCAGCCTGCTGACGCAGTCAGTAATAGCTATTAACCGATCAACCAACCCCCAGCAGTTAACCTCCGACTGAGCAGGCGCGCCTTTTGCCACTGGCTGATATAATTCCTGCCGTAAGGGGAATTTTTCGGATGATATATTTGGCAGTAAAAAAACTTCTCCCGTATATTTGGCCCGCCAACATCATAATGGTACTTCCCCGCATGCGGTGGGGTAGTTGAATTCTTTTTATACAGAAGCGGCGAGAGACTAGGCTCCCTGACCCGCTGGCAACCTTCGACCGCACGAAAGGTGCCACTTCCTACCCCCGGCCATGCTGCCGGCGGGACATATAAAGTGAGTGCCATGAAAAACTTCGCTTTTTTCGTTGTTACGTCGCCATCCGCGCCCGCTGCTCTTACTCAACTAGGTTTGCCGATGGATTTTTGCGTTGCGCCCCCGACGGCTGCTTGTTGTCGGGGCCGAATGTGCTGTTGTTGCGCCTGCTAGCTAAGCACCGCTAACCTTTCAGCCCCTTTCTCTTTTATGGGAATACCGCGGCGCCCCGGCGAGCCTAACCGGCTGCGTTGGGGCCCCGGATCCGGCTGGCTCTTCCGTCGCCCGCCGGCTCGCTCCTGATCAAGGATAAATTACTCACTCCGAGAGCCAAAGCTTGCTGCTATCCCCCACCATTCAAGATTTCCCCCTCACTCCATTTTCCTACCCTTATGCCAACGCTCACTTCTTCCTTTCAGCAAGAGCTGGATGCTACCGCCCAGCACCTGGCCAGCGTACTACCCAGCGCTGCCAACGAAACCATCGATGCCGGCATTGCCACCATACAGGCGGCGGGCCTCGCCCAGCGCAGCTTACGCGTAGGCCAACTGGCGCCCAACTTCACCTTGGCCGATGCTGTGGGACGCCCTGTTACGCTATCGCAGTTGCTGGCCGACGGGCCGGTAGTGTTAGTGTTCTACCGCGGCAACTGGTGTCCGTACTGCAATGTGCAACTACGGGCTTACAACCAGTTCCTAGAAGAATTCCGCGCCCACGGCGCTACCCTGGTGGCCATCTCGCCTCAAACCCCGGACCTGACGCGGTTGACCGCGGAAGAGAAGGACCTGCAATTCCCGGTCCTCAGCGACACCGGCAACGCCGTGGCCCGGCAGTACGGCCTGGCCTACCAAGTGGGCGAAGCCGTGTACCAAACCCTGCATGGCGTAGGCATCGACCTGGCCGCGTTCAACGGCGACGCCAGCGGGGAATTGCCCCTTACGGGCACCTTCGTCATTGCCCGGGACGGGCACGTGGCCTGGGCCGCCACCGAGGCCAACTTCAAGCAGCGGCCTGACCCGGCGCTGGTGCTGGCTGCCTTGGCGCAACTCTAATTCTTTAGAAAATTCAATCTTCAACTTTTTTCACCCCAGTCTCATGTCCGCACAAACCCTGCACTTCGAAACGCTCCAACTCCACGCGGGTCAGCAGCCCGATCCGACTACCGGCTCGCGCGCCGTGCCCATTCACCAAACCACTTCTTACGTATTCAAGAACGCCGAGCACGGAGCCAACCTGTTTGCCCTGAAGGAGTTTGGTAATATCTACACCCGGTTGATGAACCCGACCACCGACGTGTTTGAGCAGCGCGTGGCGGCGTTGGAAGGCGGGGTGGCCGCGCTGGCTACCGGTTCGGGCCAGGCCGCGCAGTTCATCGCGTTGAACAACATCCTGCAGGCCGGCGACAACTTCGTGAGCACGGCTTACCTCTACGGCGGCACCTACAACCAGTTCAAGGTGGCCTTTAAGCGCCTGGGCATCGAAGTTCGCTTTGCGGATGGCGACAACCCGGCCAGCTTCGAGGCCCTGATCGACGAAAAAACCAAGGCTATCTACCTGGAAACTATTGGCAACCCCAGCTTCAGCATTCCGGATTTTGAGGCTATCGCGGCCATTGCCAACAAGCATGATTTGCCGCTGATTGTGGACAACACCTTCGGCGCGGGCGGCTACCTGTTTCGGCCCCTGGAGCACGGCGCGCACATCGTGGTGGAGTCGGCCACGAAGTGGATTGGCGGCCACGGCACCAGCATCGGCGGCGTAATTGTGGACGGCGGCACGTACGACTTCGGCAACGGCAAATTCCCGCAGTTTACGGAGCCCAGCGAAGGCTACCACGGCCTGATTTTCAACGACGTATTCGGTAAAGGCGGGCCGTTCGGCAACATCGCCTTCATCATCCGGGCGCGGGTGGAAGGCCTGCGCGACTTCGGCCCGGCCATCAGCCCATTCAACTCCTTCCTCCTCCTGCAAGGCCTCGAAACCCTGAGCCTGCGCGTGGAGCGCACGGTGGAAAACGCCCTGAAAATTGCCACCTGGCTCGAGCAGCACCCCCAGGTAGAGAGCGTGAACTACCCCGGCCTGGCCAGCAGCCCTTACCACGGCCTGGCGCAGAAATACCTGAAGCGGGGCTTCGGCGGCGTGCTCACCTTCCGCGTGAAGGGCAGCAAGGAGACGGCCACCCAGCTTATCGACAACTTAAAGCTCATCAGCCACTTGGCTAATGTCGGCGATGCCAAAACGGTCATCATCCAACCATCGGCCACCACTCACCAGCAGCTGAGCGAGCAGGAGCAACTCGCCGCTGGTGTTACCCCCACCTCGTTGCGTCTGTCGTTGGGCATCGAGCATTTCGAAGACATCAAAGCCGATTTGCAGCGGGCCTTCGACGCCATTGGTAACACGGCCTCGCGGCCGACCACTAACGAAGAGGTCGGCGAACCCGAATTAGAGCACGCTCAGCCTTTGGAGGTATAATTTTTTCACCGCAGAGGGCGCAGAAGGCTTCGCGGAAGGACCGCAGAAGAACGTCCTCTGCGCTCCCTCTGCGAAAGCCTTCCGCGCCCTCTGCGGTGAAATCAACAAAGAACATGCAGGACCTAATTTTCTCTCTCCCCGACCTCGAACTAGAAAGCGGCCAAATCCTAAAAGGTGCCCACGTGGCCTACCGCACCTGGGGCCAGCTCAACGCCGACCGCGACAACGTGGTGTGGGTGTGCCACGCCCTGACGGCCAACGCCGACGTGTTGAGCTGGTGGCCCGGCCTATTCGGGCCAGGCTGCTACTTCGATCCCTCGGAGTGGTTCGTGGTGTGCGCCAACGTGCTGGGTTCGTGCTACGGCAGCACCAGCCCGCTGGATGCCGACCCGGCCACGGGCCGGCCGCGCTACCAGCACTTTCCGCGGCTCACCATCCGCGACCTGGTGGCGGCGCACGAGGCCTTGCGCGAGGAGTTAGGGTTGACTGATATCAACACCCTGATTGGAGGTTCGCTGGGCGGGCAGCAGGCCCTGGAGTGGGCCGTGCAGCGGCCGGACTTGTTCGACCATTTGGTGGTGATTGCCACCAACGCCCGGCACTCGGCCTGGGGCATTGCTTTCAATGAGGCCCAGCGCCTGGCCATTGAGGCCGACCCGACGTACGCCGCTGGCCAGCCCGGCGGCGGCGACGAAGGCCTGCGGGCCGCCCGCGCCACGGCCCTGCTCAGCTACCGCAGCTACTCGGCCTACGTCGAAACCCAGACTGACCCCGACGACGAGCTGCCGCTCGAGCATCGCGCCAGCACCTACCAGCGCTACCAGGGCGACAAGCTTGTGTCTCGCTTTGATGCCTACAGCTACGTGGCCCTGAGCCGGAGCATGGACAGCCACAACCTGGGCCGCGGCCGGGGCGGAGTGCCAGCGGCGCTAGGGCGCATCGGGGCGCGTACCCTGGTGCTGGGCATTACGTCCGATGTGTTGTTTCCGCTCAGCGAGCAGCGCGAGCTGGCCGCTCACATTCCCGGCGCGATGTACGCGGAGCTAGATTCGCGCTACGGGCACGACGGGTTTTTGCTGGAAACCGCCGCCATTACCCATTTTTTGGAGCTGTTCTACGCGCCTACGTTCGTTCATTAAGGAAGGTCCAACAACACTCTTAATAGTACTTTTTCAATATCTTAGCAGTTGGTGCCAGGTTGGTGACGCAACTCGCGTGAGGCGGTGAAAAGCTGGCTTATTCCTCAGGCGAGCTGTTTCGTCCCGAACTCGCTGGGCCAAGTGTTCAGCGCGGTACCCGAAACATTGTAATTGTAGGAACAGTGGGCTGGCGCGCGAGGGGTTCCGACTAGCAGGACCAGGCGGTATTACATTACTAACGACACGCTTACATGAACGTTGATAAACAACCCCTGCGCATTGGCCTCATTGGCTTTGGCTGCGTGGGGCAAGGGTTCTATGACATTGTGGGGCGCCAGCCGGGCCTCGGCCTGGCGGTGACGCGCATTGCGGTAAAGAGCCCCGCCAAGCCCCGGACGCTGCCGGCCGAGCGGTTCTGCTTCCACGCCGACGATTTGCTCGCCGATCCCGACCTGGACCTGCTGGTGGAGGTGATTGACGACCCGGCCGAAGCCTTCCGACTGGTGAGCACGGCCCTGCGCCACGGCCGCCGGGTAGTAACGGCTAACAAGGCCATGCTGGCCCATCACTTGCCGGAGCTGGTGGCCTTGCAGCGAGCTTCTGGCGGCGCGCTGCTCTACGAAGCGGCCGTGTGCGGCAGCATTCCCATTATTCGCACCCTGGACAGCTACTTCAGCCACGAGCCCCTGCAGTCGGTGAGCGGCATTTTCAATGGCTCGTCGAACTACGTGCTCACGCGCATGAGCCAGCAAGGCTCGGAGTATGGCCCGGCCCTGGCCGAAGCCCAGGCCCAGGGCTTCGCCGAAACCGACCCCTCGCTCGACATGGGCGCTTTCGACCCTCGCTCGAAGGCCGTGATTCTGGCCGCTCACGCCTACGGAGTGTTCTTACACCCCGAGGAGGTGCTGAACCTTGGCATTGAAAGCATTAGCGCCGTCGATATTGCGCGGGCCGCCGCTCAGGGCCGCAAGGTAAAAGTGGTGGCCGGCCTTTACCGTTTGCCCAATGGCTCCGTGGCCGCCCTGGTAACCCCGCAATTCGTTGGGCCCGAGTCGCCCCTTTACGCCGTGGAGCAGGAGTTTAACGGGGTAGTCATTGCCGCGGAATTTGCCGGCTCGCAGTTTCTGCACGGGCGCGGGGCCGGTGGCCATCCCACCGGCTCGGCCGTGCTGGCCGATGTGCTGGCCCTGCAACACGGCTTTCGCTACGCCTACGCCAAGCAATCCGAGGCGCCGGAAACCCAGCTCACCGAGGGGCTGGAAGTCGAGGTTTACCTGCGCCACGCCGACGCGGCAATTCTGCGCGAAGCCTTAACCTGGCTGCAGCTGCCCGCCGGAGCGCTGCTAATCGACGCCGACGGGCCCCAGGCCACCGGTACCGTATCCATCCAGGTGCTGTGGACGTGGCGCCAGGAGCTACGGGCCGCCGGGGTGTTCGTCGCCCGCCTGGGGGAGGTCCGGCCGACCGTCGCGGCGGGCATTACTCCCGCGAGAGCAGCTGAGTTGGTTTGAGTAGCCACCCAGGCAAATGGGGTAGCGACAGCATCTTGTGCGTCGCTACCCCATTTACTTACTGGGTTAAAAAGGCCTTATTTGAACTCTATGCGCACCGGCACCTGCCCAGAGATTTTTAAGGAATAGATACCCGCTCGCAGTGCGCCGCGCACCACTTCCACATCCCGGACGTTGGGGTTGATGGTCCGCACCACCCGGCCGGTAATATCGAACAGCTGCGCCTCGAGTGGTAGGCGCCAGGCTTCGGGTAGCACTACGTGCACCGCGTCGTCGGCCGGAACGGGGTAAGCTTGCGCGCTCGGGGCAGCTTTAGTTGCACTGGGCGCCACGGCTGTAACCACGGTGCCGGGCTGCGCCAGGATGGGCCGCAAAAAGTCGCGGATGGCGCGGAACGTGGTGTCGGCGTAAGCTGCGTTGTTCTCAAACGGAATGTGTCCGGCCCGGCTCAGCCTGACCAGCGTGTTGCGGATGCCCAGAGTCGTGGCCCGTGGATGAAGCCGGCCGCTGCCATACACGTACTTAGGTGGCAAAAGCGACCCCACCCGGCCTTGGAAGTACGGCACCGTGCCGTCGGCCGTGCCGTGTACGCTGAGCAGGGGGGCATTGCCAGCTTCGATGATGCTCGGCCGCTCCGTCGCCCCGCTCAGGTTGAGCACGGCCAGCACGGCGCTACTGTAACCGGGACTACCGCTCTGGCCCTCAATGCCGCCCAGCGCCGCGAGGTTTACGTAGGTTGGTACTTCGCTGGCTTTATCCAGGTAGCCTACTTCCAAGGCGGCGAAAGCTCCGGCCGACGAACCGCCCACGGCAATGTAGTCGGGGCGAACCCGATAGGTGTTGTTCGTAGCGGCATCTCTCCGAAAAAAGCGCACGGCGGCGCGCAGGTCCTGCATGCCCCGAATAGCGGCCCGGGCTACCTGAGGGGTATCGGCCGGGGAGGCAATACCCGTAAACGTGAAGCCCAGCCGGTATTCGATGCTGGCCGTGACGTAGCCCAGCTTGGCGAACCGCGTGCATACGTCTACCATGTATCGGTCGGTGCGGGAGCCTGTGATGAAGCCTCCCTGGTGGGCAAAAATGATAACTGGCCGCCGGGCTTCGGTGTCGCCCGTGGGCTGGTAAATATCCATCAGCAGCGTTTGGGTGGCGCCGGAATACGTTAGGGCGGAGCCGAAAGGGACGTTGGGCGTTACGGTCACGGCCGGGAAGATGGGCTGGTAGTAGCGGCCGCGCGTGGTATCAATCTGGGCATTAGCTGCTTGCAGGCTCGACACGAACAGCAGTAGTGTTAGGAGGAAATTTGATTTCATATTTAACTGCGTTGTAAGAAAAAATACTGAGGGCTACTCTTTTACAAACCGCTGCATACTTTCTCCCGCAGCGGTTTTAAGTTTTATAATATACACCCCAGGCTTCAGGCTTTCTACTAAAATGGCGCCGCCCTGTACAGTGCCTGTTTGCACTAGTCTTCCATCCAGAGAAGTGATGTCACAGCTTTGAATTTTAGAAATATTTTCGGGAATAAACACTTTAGTTTTGGCTGGGTTAGGGTATATCACCAATCTATTAACGTTGCCCTTGGTGGTTTTGGTTACAATATTATTTGCAAAAATATTTACGGGAGCAGAAGTAGTGTGCGTGCCGTTCGTATTGAACTGCCTGGCGAATAAAGTATAATCAGCTCTCAAAAAATTCCTAGTTATGCTATATGGTGGGGATGTTGCTTCTCCTATCCTTAAAGAATTTGCATAAAATACGACTCTTGAAACTGAATTTGAAGGGTCTATAGTTGTACTTAGCGTAATGGGCCCGGCAGCATTAATAACCATGTCATTCGCAGGGCTGGTCATGGTTATGCGAGGAGATGTTATAAATTGAGCCTGTTCACCTAATGAATACATATCAAAACCCAATGGCTCTGCGTTTCTAAACTTTGCAACTGCCTCGCTCACATCAGCGGCTACATTTACCCCCACTGGAGAATTTTCTCCGTTCCAAAAATTCATTTGCTCTATATATACCCACACGTATTGATCCGTTGTCAACAGGCTATTATAAACATTATGCTTCATCCATCTACTTTGGTATAAAGGCGTACTATAAGGCTGATCATCATAAAGGTTATAGCAGAAATCCAGATAGGGAGCCATTGCTACTTGGCCCTGCGCGTTCCACTTAGATAATAACATTGGGTCACACACTGCGGGAGTGGCTTCCAACCTCACATGGGTGTAACTGGCAGCGCTGTTTTCAACGTATTCCCTGCTACTGTTAATGTAATAAGCCGTCCCATTTCCATCTATAATAGTGCTCTCTGAGTTTAATGCCTCTAACATTCCGTCAGCAAATGCGGGAAGCAACGCATACTCAGACGCCGGCTGATTATTTATACTTCCATAGCAATAATCCCAGCTACTGCCATAAAGAAAAGTAGTCAAGATTGTAATTTTAGGCATATACCTTTGCAATGCCCGCGCATACTCTCTACCTCTTTGCCGTGCTTTGGCTTTCACTTCAGTAAAGGATTTTCCGCTGTATGGAGGAGCACCTCGTACATTTGACTTGCTAAACCACCATGGGCTATAGGTCTCACCCGCAGAATAAAATTCAGGATCAAACATTATGCCTTTGCAGCCAGCCGTCATTACGGCCCTCCCCGTCAATTCAGCATTTCTTGTTATTTGAGCCCAGAGATTGTCATTATAAAAATCAGGATTTACATTGCGGGAATGACCCCAAACAAGGATAAAATTATCAGTTAAGGTTGTCCACTTTGTGGAAATTGATCTCAAATCGTTAAACTTCAAACTTGCTTCAGTCCAGACTTCGTTATTGAATGCGAAATCAGCACTTTCATAATCCCGGCCAACATGAAAAACTAGACCATTTATATAAGGCCTTGCTGATTGCATTGAAGGAAGAGCTTCGGGTAGGTCCGGCGCCCAATCACAGTGACTAATTGTATGAAAAACTATAATTTTCTTTTCCTTAGGCTTAAAAGGATAGATGGGGGATTGAGCGAGCGAATTTAGGAAGCCCGTAATCAGGCATAACGAAAGCAAGATAATTTTTTTCATAATCCGTTAGTTGATAGTGGTTGAAGAAGAAATTATGCTGGTACTGGAATACAGGGCATATACTATAGCGGTCTCAGGGTCGGTGTCCGTACCCCTTTGGCTGGTCCCCTCTGTTCTTCGCAGAGGAGCTGAGGGGCGAACGCGGGCCCAACGACGGACACCAAATCCGAAAATGATCTAAGTATAAACTTAGGGTTTTTCCGTGACTAGTAGCTACAAAAGATTTTTTAACAATGGCCTGGTTTGGCTCACTTTATTTGCGGCGTTTTTTCTTCGTTATGTCAATACTTTTCCCCCCCGCCCTGCGGCCCGGCCAGCGCGTAGCCCTAGTCAGCCCCGCCCGCAAAATCAGCGCTGCCGAGTTGGCGCCCGCCATCGCCACCCTCACGGCCTGGGGGCTCGAAGTGGTGCTGGGCGAGAGCATTGCCGGTAGCCATCACCAATTTGCGGGCGACGACGACCTGCGGCGGCGCGATTTCCAGCGGCAGCTCGACGACCCCACCATCCGGGCCATCCTTTGCGCCCGCGGCGGCTACGGTGCTGGCCGCATCGTCGATGGCCTGGACTTTTCGCGCTTCACCGAGCAGCCGAAGTGGGTAGCCGGCTTCTCCGACATCACCGTGCTCAACTGCCACCTGTTACGCCTCGGTTACGCCAGTATTCACGGGGTGATGCCGGTATTATTTCATCAGGAGGGCGGTGAGATGGCACTGGAAAGCCTGCGCCGGGTTCTCTTTGGCGAAGCCACTCAACCACTAGCCGTGCTTCCCCAGCGGCTCAACCGGCCCGGTACTGCCACCGGCCCCCTGGTAGGCGGCAATCTGAGCCTACTGCACACCATTACCGGCACGGCGTCGCAGGCCCGTTTCGATGGGCACATTTTGTTTTTAGAAGATTTGGACGAGTACCTCTACCACATCGACCGGATGATGCTGCACCTGCACCGCAGCGGACAGTTGGCGGGCCTGGCGGGGCTGGTGGTAGGTCACTTCTCCCAGATGCGCGACAACTCCGTGCCCTTCGGCAGCACGGCCGAAGAAATCATTGATTCCTACGCCCGGCGCTACCACTTTCCGGTGGGCTACGGCTTTCCCGTAGGCCACGAAGCCGCGAACATCTCCCTGGTGGTAGGAGCCGAAGCTGAGCTGATGGTGGATGCGTCGGGGGCGCGGCTACGGGTGGCGTAGGCCAAAAAGCCCTCCTGGCCGTATTTGCTGGCCAGGAGGGCTTTAATTGAGGTGATGGCCAGCCCTGCTCAGAGCGGGGCTTGTCGACATTGCTTGAGCTTATCGTGGAGAACGGGCCAGAAGCCCGGACGATTCGACCCCGCACATAATAACGCCCGTGGCTGCCAAAACGATGGGCTACCGCACAACTTCTACCCAGCCTTTTATCCGGTGCCCGTCGGGGTAGGTGAGGAGGTAGTAGTACACCCCATCGGGCTGACCCTCGGCGCTCCATTCATCGTGGTAGGCCGCCGATTCGAATACGCTCTGGCCCCAGCGAGTGAATACCTGCATGCGCGGAGGGCAATCGGGGCCCAGCTTGAACGTTTGGTTCAGGTTGTCGCCGTTGGGCGTGATGATGTTGGGAAGCTTGCGCTCCTGCACTTCCACCACCGGCAGCATGGCCGAGGTTTCGCAGCGGTCGAGGTTGTAGCGAACCCGTACGCGCGGCTGGTAAACTCCGAGCGTCGCGTAAATATGCGTTGGGTTAAGCTCGGCTGACTGCGTACCGTCGCCAAAGTCCCATAAAACCCTGATTTCTTGAGAATTGCCAGTGCTGTTGAGCGTGAAGCGTAGCGTAAGCGGGGCCAGCCGGGTTTCGGGGCAGGCTGCGGGCATCCACGCGGGCTGCAGGGCCGGCACCGGTGCCACGAACACCCGGCGGGTACCCGTGCCCGTACAGGCGCCGTTAGCCACGGTATACACCAGATTGGACGACCCCACAAAGCCCAACGGGGGCGTAAACACGTAACCCGTGGCGGCGCTGCCCGTTACCCCTGGCCCGGCCCAGGTGCCGCCGCCCGGACTGGCCCGCAGCCGGAAGGGCTGGGTGCTGCCGGGGCACAATGCCGTATCAACCCCCACGGTTACGCTGACGGCCGCGAAGACCGTGACGGGCAGCACCGCCGTGACCGGGCACAAGGCCGTTCCGGCCGAGTACTGAAGCTGGTAGGTACCCACGCCGATGCTCGGCGTGAAAAAATACCCCAGCCCTACACTTCCACTCACCCCGGGGCCCGCCCAGGTGCCACCCGCCGGAGTGGCGGTCAGGGCCTGGGGCGTGGTAATGGCCGCGCACAGCGGCGGCAGGGGCGTAAGGCTAATCGTCGGCCTGAGAACAACCGTTAGCACCAGCGTACTGGCCGCGGTGCACGAAGCCGTTGAAAGAGGGTTGCTCGTAGTCAGCGAGTACGTGAGTGTATTGGCCCCCACCAGTCCCGTAGCCGGGGTGAAAACATACCCCTCGGCTGGGCTGCCCGATACCCCTGGCCCCGACCAGGTACCTCCTGTGGGGCTACCCCTGAGGGAAATGGGCGCTGCGGAAGAGCAGGCCACTTGGTCGGGGCCCGCGCCCACAAATGTTACGCGCACCAGCTGCGTCTTAGTCACGGTGCAGCCCACGGTGTACGTATACGTGATGGTGTGGAGGCCCGGCCCGGCGAGCATCGGGTCGAAGCGAGCATTTGTCACGCCGGGTCCGCTGAAGGTGCCCCCCACTGGACTAGCCACCAGCGGAATCGCGGGCAGGGCGGGCCCCGTGAGCGGGCGGCAGAAGACGCCCGGGCCCACTGGGGCAAAGGTTACCTCCGGTGGGCTGACTACCGTGATGAGCCGGGTGTCGGTGGTAGTACACCCCCCCGTCCGGACCACGGTGTACGTGAGGGTATTTACCCCCAGCAGGGCAGGACTGGGCGTAAACACGTAGCCCTGAGCTTGATTGCCAGTCACGCCGGGCCCCGTCCACAGTCCCCCGGCTGGGGTGCCTACTAAGGGGAAGGCTGCCGTCGTGGTGCACACCGTTTGATCGGCTCCGGCTGCGGCGCTACTGGGCTGGAAGTCGAGCACGAAAGCCGCGTTATTGCACCCTGGTGAGATGCTTCCGCTGTTGTTGGTAGTGGAATAGGTATTGGCACCCGGTGGAATTGGAAAACCTGTTCTCGAAAAGCAGGAGCATACCGCCTGATACACAATGCCGCGGGAATCGAAGCGGGAGGTACCACCATCGACGTGCTCTGCGGCGGCGTCACGGTTGGTGTTACCGTAATAGGTTCCGTAAGCGAGCCCCGTGAGGTCGGCTGCAAATTGCGCCAGGTAAAAGTCGCTGCCGTCGGTAGTGGTCTGGAGTGCATCAGGAGTGGTTGGCAAGCCGAAGGTGGTACCATTGCCCAACTGGTAAGAATTTTCCCTGTTGAGCTCCCCACCCCAGCCAGACACGTAAATCCGGTCGCAACGGTCGACGAGGAAGGCGGTTGGTGACAAGTTAGTAGTTCCAACCTCGAAGGAGTTATTGGAGCCGAATGTTGTGGAGAGTAATCGGGTGCTGAGGTTGGGGTCGAGCTTTTGGATGAACTGAGTGCCATTGGGCGTAGCGTAAAGGCCGGGGGTGACGGGAAAGGGGCCTGTTGACTGGCCCAGCAGGTACACGCCGCCATCGGTGCCCAGTTGCACAAAGTACGCTTGGTCGTAGCTGGCCGTACCCACGTAAGTGGCCCGCCGCAGCACCGTGCCCGTGGCTGCAATGCGCGCCGCAAAGCCATCGACCCGGCCCGGCCGAGTTGTTTGGTAAGCGCCGGTGGTGACGGGGAAATTGTCGCTGAGAGTGCCGCCGGCCACGTATACGTCGCCGCTGGTGGGTTCGAGCTGAATGGAATACGCCGCGTCGGCGCCACTGCCGCCCAGATAGCTCCCCCAGGTCATGGCTGTGAGGGTAGGGGTGAGCTTGCACACCACCGCGTCGGAGCTGCCGCCGCGGTAAGTGCTATTGAAGCCCCCCGCCATCGGGAAATCGCTCGACGAAGTGTGCGAGGCAATGTAGACGTTGTCAGCCGCATCCACGATGATGTCGCCCCGGAACGGGTCGCCGTAATTGCGCGCCAGTTGTGGTACGGGTGCATTGGACGACAACGAAGGCACCAGTGGCAATATCCCGTCGTTGTTGGAGCCACCCAGGTAAGTAGAGCCCACCAGGGCGGCCCCGTTGGCCGCCAGCCGCGTCACGACGAGGTCCGAGCCGTTGGGCATGTAATTAGATGCTCCATAGCCCAAGGGATCGGCGGGCCGGCCGCCTCCATACCGGCTTTGCAGGGCCCCACTTGTCGTTGGGTAGTTGTTCGAGCCGGACGAGCCGAGTACCAGCAGTTCGCCCTGATTATTAACGACTAGGCTATGCGGATAATCGGTACTGCTGCCCCCCAGATAAGTAGCCCATACCCGTGCCGCCGGGCCGTTCGCGGCGGTGTTGAATTTGATAATGGCAATGTCAATCATGCCCGCGAACGTGGTTTGGAAAGCCCCCGGCGAGGTCGGGTAGCCCAATCCGAACACAATGCCGCCCGAGTATAGGTTGCCCGCGTTGTCGTAGGTCGCCGTAAACCCCCAGTTGTTCGCCGTTGAGCCGGTGTACGTGGCAAACACCACTACGGGGTCGATGGTCAGGGGGCGTTTGGTGTCGTAGGGGCCCAGCGCAAATCGTACCAGCGGCCCGGCCAGCACGTAGCGGCAGGCTACGGCCACGCGCTCGCCGTCGGCTGCGGTCTGCCAGGCCTGTGGGGCCCGTTCCGTGACGGTGCCCACGCTGGTTGTCACCAGCAGGTTGCCCGCGGCGTCGAGGGCCACACCGTCGGCTCCCTCGTGCCGCAGGCCAATAGCGCTGGGGTTGGCGCCGGGCGCCAGCACAAAATCGTACTCCAGGTGCTGATCGGCGCTTTCGTACACCCGCGCGCTCACGCCTGGCCACAGGCCGGCGTAGTGCAGCGCGCGGTAGCTGCGCACGTCGCGGGCCCAACGACTGGCGTCGGCTCCCAGGAAGTAGTTGCGGTGCTCGGCAGTGGGCGTTTCCGCGGTCAGGGCCGCCGCGCTCGCGCCCGCGAAGCGCAGGCTGAAGGCGTGCCCACGCACGATGCTATTATCCACGTTGGGAGAGATGGGCTGGCCATCGTGCCGATGCTGGGCCGGGCCACCATTGGCCAGAAGGGCAAAAGTTAACCCATCCGCTTCGGCGAATAGTTGGCCGCCGGGCAGGGGCGCCGCGTAGCGGGCGGGTGCGTCCCACTGGCCTTTGTTTTCGATAAACTCAAGCGTGCCGCTGGCCGGCCCAGGGTGCTGGGCCGGCTGAGCAAGAGTGCTGGTTGTCAGGAGGCATAAGAGGGCAGCATACCCAAAAGGTAAAAGTCTTTTCATCGAAGCAGGCCGAAGTGAACACGTCGTAAAGGTAGCTTCCGGATGCAAGGAAAATTATCACCTCGCTCTAAAGATTATACCAGAATACAGGCGGCCTGCGGGAGAATCAGTAGGTTTGGGCAAGCACCGTTTCCGGGCAACTCGTTCAGGGCCGGGAACCTAGCTGGCTGCTTCTTTATCGGCGCACTTCAATCCAGCCCTTGGCCCGGCGGTCGTCGGCGTCGCGCAGCAGGTAGTAGTAAATGCCATCGGGCAGCCCCTGGGCATCCCAGGTGTTGTGGTAGTCATCGGTTTGGTACACCCGCTGCCCCCAGCGCGTAAACACTTCAAGCGAAGTAGGGCGGCAGCTAAAGCGCGGCTGGAAGGTGGGGTTCTGGTCGTCGCCGTTGGGTGTGATGATGTTCGGCACAAATACGTCGCCTATTTCCAGGGGCGCGAAGCCCGTGATAACCTCGCAGTTGCCGTAGCGGGCCACGAGTCGAATGCGGTAGCTGCCGGCTTGCAGGTAGCGGTGCGTGGGCTGGGCCTCCGAGCTGGGCTGGCTGCCGTCGCCAAAATCCCAGCGGTACGTGGCATTAGGATCTAGCAGAACCGGACTCAACGGGCATTCGAAGGGCGCTAGCCCGCCGTATTGCGGCTGGGCTGCGCACACGGGCAGGTTGAGGCTCACGTTTTGGCTGGCGGTGGGGGCGATTACCACCGTGCGGGTAGCCGACACCCGGCAGGGCCCTTGGATAACCGTGTATGTGAGGGTGAAAATACCGCCCCGGTTATTCGTGTTTGGGGGCGTAAAAAAGCCGCTGCCCGTCACGCCCGGGCCGCTCCAGGTGCCGCCCGCGGGGGAGCTGCCGCGCAGCTGAAACGGCTGCTGCTGGTCGGCGCAGAGCGTGGTGTCGGGCCGGAGCCGGATGGTAGGCGCCTGCTCCACTGTGACCCTTTGGCTGACTACCCCACAGCCGAGCGAATCAGATAAGGAGTAGGTCAGGGTATGGGTCCCTACGCCGGCTCGGGTGGGGTCAAATTGGCTGCCAGTCACGCCGGGGCCGGTAAACGTGCCCCCGGCCGGGGTGGCCGTGAGGGCAACGGCTGCTCCCGTGCTGCATTGGGATGGTACGGGGGCGAATACTGGCACCACGGCCGGCGCCACCAGGTAACGCACGGTGCGGGTGCTGATGCAGGTCCCCGTACCGGCTACTGCGTAGCGGATGAAGTACTGTCCCGGCCCCACCGCGGCGGGTACGAAATGGTACCCCCCGCTCGGCCCCGGCTGCACGCCCGGCCCGCTCCATACCCCCCCGGCCGGGGTGCCGCCCAGGGTCACGGGCCCGTCGGTGACGCACACCCAGCGAGCAGGACCGGGGTCGGCCTGAATCAGCTCAAAATTTATTTTGAAGGCACCGTTGTTGCAGTTCGAGCTGCCGTTGCGGGTGGTATAGCTGCCCGCCCCCGGCGGCACCGGGAAACCCTGGCTGCCGCCACAGCTGGCGCACACGGCCTGGTACACGATACCCCGCTTGTCGAACCGGGAAGTGCCTCCGTCGACATGCTCGGGCGCGTTGCCCTGCTGGCCGAAGAAGGTCGCGTACTCCAGGCCGGTCATCCCGGCGGCGAACTGGGCCAGGTAAAAGTCGCTGCCGTCCGTGGCGGTCTGCACCGCGTTAGCGGTTACGGGCAGGCCGGTGGTAGTGCCCCCCAGCCAAGCGCCCAGGTCGTTGTCTTCGCCGCCCCAGCCGCTGATGTATACCCGCTCGCATTCATCAACCAAAAAAGCCGTGGGCACCAGGTTGGGCCCGCCGTAGGCGCCGGCGCGGTTGCCAAAAGTGGTGCTATACAGGCTGGCCGTCAGGTCGGGGGTAAGCTTTTGAATGAACAGGCTGCCGCCCACCGTACCGTACCGGCCCGGAGTAATGGGAAAAGCTCCCAGCGTTTGGCCGAATAAGTAGACGTTGCCAGTGGCGTCGAGCTGCAGGAACTGCGCTTGGTCGTAGCCGCTGGTGCCGATGAACGTGGCCCGTTCCAAGGCCCGGCCATCGGCGCTGATGCGGGCCGCGAACCCGTCGATGCCGCCGCCCTGAAAGCTGGAGGAGTACGCGTTGGGCGTGACCGGAAAACCATTTGGCTGGTTGGCGTCCAGCTGCACGCTGGCCCCGCACACGTACACCCGCCCCTGGCTGTCGCGCTGGATCGAGTAAGCAGCGTCGGTATCGGTGCCGCCCAGTAAATTGGCCCATAGCACCGCGTCCAGGTTCGGCGTCAGCTTGCATACTACGGCATCGGAAGTTCCGCCACGGTAGGTGGCCCCGCGCCCCGCGCTCAGGCCGGGGAAGTTGGCCGAACTGGTCGCCGAAGCCACGTACACGTTGCCCGCGCCGTCGAGCAGAACATCGCTACGGAACGCATCGCCATAGTTGGCGCGTACGGTTGATGGGGCTACCACGCCGTCGTTGCCGCTGCCTCCTAGGTAGGTGCTGGCTACCAGCGCGCTCCCGTTGGCACTAAGCCGGCTGATTACCAGGTCAGAACCGTTGGGCACGTCGTAGGGCGCCCGATTGGCGCGAAACGGGTCAAGGGGGGAGCCACCCCGGAAGCTGCGCTGCGCGGCGCTACTGGAGGTAGGATAGTTCGTGGAGCCCGTACTGCCAAGAATCACCAGCTCGTTTTGCGCGTTTACGACCAGGCTGTGGGGGAAGTCGCTGCCGTTGCCGCCCAGGTAGGTAGCCCACACCCGCGCCGCCGGCCCCGTGGCCCGGGCATTATACTTGATGATTGCCATGTCGACCACGCTGCTGAAAGTGGTGCGGTAAGCGCCGGGGGTGGCGGGGTAGCTGCCGCCGGTGTCGAACACGATGCCGCCCGAGTACAGGTTGCCCGCGTTGTCGTAGGTGGCCGTAAAACCCCAGTTGTCGGCCGTCGAGCCGGTAAGGGTCGAAAACTGGACCGTAGGGTCGATGGTGAGGGCGCGGGCCGGGTCGTAGGCACCCAGCGCGAAGCGGAGGGTGCTGCCGGTCAGCACGTACTGGCAGGCCACGGCTTGGCGCTGCCCGGCGGCGTCGAGCTGCCAGGCCCGGGGGGCCTGCTCGGTGGTGGTGCCCACGCTGGTTTTCACGGTGAGGTTGCCCGCAGCGTCCAGCGCCAGGCTCGTGGCGCCGTCGTAGCGCAGGGCTATCCGGTCGGGGTTGGCGTGAGGGGCCAGCAACACGTCGTACTCCAGGTGTTGTTGGGCGTTTTCGTACAGCGTCAGGTCAATACCAGTCCACAGGCTCGTGTAGCGCACCCGACGAAACGCGCCCACGTGGCGGGCCCAGCGTCGGGCGTCGTTGCCCACGAAGTAGTTGCGTTCCCCCGCGGTAGGCGTCTCGGCGGTTAGGCGAACCTGGGGGCTGGCCCGCTCAAAGTGGACGGTGTAGGCGTGGGCTGCAATGCCAGTCGCCGCGCCAGCGGCCGGGGCCCCGCCCTGGGCCGCGCCGTGGTGGTGGCTCAGAATGGCCGGGTCCAGAAATGCGTAGGTGAGGGCGTGGAGCAGCACGAACAGGCGGCCGGCCGGCAGGGCGGCCTCGTAGCGCACGCGGTCGTCCCACTGGCCTTGGTTCGGAATAAACTCCAGGCTGGCGGTGCCCGGAGGCGCCGAGGCCGGGCTAGCGGGCCGGCTTTGGGCCAGGAGCAGCGTGGGGCAAACCAGCAGCGCCAGAAACAGTCGGCAAAAAGTGCGGAGAAGTACTAGCATACAAGCAGCAGAGGCAAAGAGTGGTGAAAAAGCCGAGCAGAGAACGGAAGCTGATACCAGAAATTGCCGCTACGTTTGCCGCAAGCCGTGGGGGTACAAAATTCGTGCAAGCAGCGCCTCAGCGGCCGGGCTCGCCCTGGGAGCGGCTAAGGACCGGCGGCGGTCGAGCCCGTTGAGGAGGTTAAAGATAAAGGAAAGTGCGGCGGGGTCTTCGGGCTGCCCCACTACCTTTGCGGGCCTGTTACCCGTGTTGTGCGCCGCTCTTTCGCCTTTAAAGTTACCTTGCTTACCCTGCTCTGGCTCTGGTTAGCCATTGCCTGCGAGCAGGTGCCCGCCAAAGTATTCTGGCCCGTAGTATTCGGGGCTCTGACCACGCCGCTGGCATTGGGCGCCACCGCGCTGCTGGCCCTGTACTGGCTGCGGCGCAACTGGCGGGTGGCCCTGCTGCCGCTGCTGGCCCTGGGGCTGACGTGGCCCCACGTGCAGCGCGGTTTAGCGGTGCACCTTCCGCTCGGTGAGCGAACCGAAACGAAGCGTCAGGCCTTGCCGAACGGCGGAGTGCTGAGCTCTTCCTTTTTCATCGCTCGCCCGAATACCGTTTCGCTGCTGTCGGCTAACGTGCGCATCTTCAACGTGTACCCTCAGCTGCGCGACCCGGACTTTGCTTCTTCCAAAGGATTTATTCGCTGGCTGGCCGATAGTCCGGCGGATGTGCTCTGCCTGCAGGAGTTCTATAATGAGTCGGTCGGTACCCGAGGGGAGGGAGACGTGTTTCGGACGGAGGAATACCTGGGCCGGCGCAGTGGTCGCCACGCTTTTATCTCTCCTAGCCTTACCAACAGTGCCGGGGCCGAGTTCGGGCTGGCCATCTTCTCGCGTTTTTCCATCGTCCGGCGCGGCACCATCGCCTTCGGCCGGCTGTCGCTAAACCACGCCATGTGGGCCGACCTGGCCCGCCCGGCCGCCTCCGGCCGCCCGGCCGACACCATCCGTGTCTTCAACCTGCACTTACAGAGCATGTCAATGGCAGCCACTGACATTGCCACCGCCACCGAGAGCCGCGCCGGTCTTCGCCAGAAAGCGCCCAACCTGCTGCGTCGCTTTCGCAACGGCGCCGTGGCGCGCGGCGCGCAGGTCGATACCGTGATGGCCCAAGTTCGTCGCTCGCCCTACCCCGTGCTGCTGGCCGGCGACTGCAACGACCTGCCCTACTCCTACGCCTACGACCAGCTGGCCGACCACCTGCAAAATGCCTGGGCGACGGTTGGCCTGGGCATCGGCGCTACGTACAATGGCCGGCTGCCGGGCCTGCGCATCGACCAGCAGTTTGCCAGCCCGCAGTGGCAGGTGCTGGGCTGCCAGGTGCACCGGGAGATTACCTGGAGCGACCATTTTCCGGTCGAGGGGCTGTATGAGCTGCGCCGTTGAGCGAAAAGTGCGCCGCCTCCGTCGAGGAGGGGCGTTATCGTTTGCTTGCCCGCTACCTTTGCGCCATGCCGCTCTCGCTCTACAACACGCTTACCCGCCAGAAAGAAGAATTCCAGCCCCTGCGTCCGCCCGTGGTAGGCCTCTACCTGTGCGGCCCCACCGTGTACAACGAAGCCCACCTGGGTAATGCCCGGGGCCCGGTGGTGTTCGACGTACTGACCCGCTACCTGCGCTACCTGGGCCATACGGTACGCTACGTGCGCAACATCACTGACGTGGGGCACCTGCAGGGCGACTCCGACAACGGCGAGGACCCCATGGCCAAGGCCGCCCGCGCCCAGCAGCTCGAACCCATGCAGGTGGCGCAGTTCTACACCACGCGCTACCGCCAGAACATGGCCGCGCTGGGCTGCCTGCCCCCCGACATCGAGCCCCAGGCTAGCGGCCACATCACCGAGCAGATTGCCATGGTTGAGGAAATCCTGGCCAACGGCTTCGCCTACGAAGTCAACGGCTCGGTGTACTTCGACGTGCCCAAGTACAACGCCGAGTACCGCTACGGCCAGCTCTCCAACCGCGTGACCGAAGAGCTGCTGGCCGGCACCCGCGACAACCTGGCGGGGCAGGATGAGAAGCGCAGCCCCCTGGACTTCGCTCTCTGGAAGAATGCCGACCCCACCCATCTCATGCGCTGGCCTTCGCCCTGGGGCACGGGCTTCCCCGGCTGGCACCTCGAATGCTCCGCCATGAGCCGTAAGTACCTCGGCACCGAGTTCGACATTCACGGCGGCGGGCTGGATCTGATGTTTCCGCACCACGAGTGCGAAATTGCCCAGAGCCAGGCCAGCCACAGCCACACGGCTGAGGCCCGCATCTGGATGCACAACAACATGGTCACGGTGAATGGGGCCAAGATGAGCAAGTCGCTCGGCAACTTCATCACCCTGCCCGACTTGTTTGCTGGTAACACGCTCACCCTCAGCCAGGCCTACTCGCCGATGGTGGTGCGTTTCTTCCTGCTGCAAGCCCATTACCGCTCGCCCATCGACCTGAGCGACGACGCCCTGCAAGCCGCTCGCAAAGGCTATCGCAAGCTCATGAACGGCCTGCGCCTGGTTGATAAATTGACAGCGGATGCCTCACTGGCCAGGGAGGCAGCGGAGCCCGCGCAAGCCGCGCCGCAACCGGCTACTACGGCCGACCACGCAAGCCCCACCCCCCCGCAGTCCGCCAGCCACGAGCTAGCCAAGCTCACCGCCGACCTGTTCGTGGGCCTCAACGACGACCTGAACACGGCCCGCAGCATTGCCAGCCTCTTTAACCTGCTGCGCAAGTTCAATACGTTGGCTAGCACGCCGGCAGCCCTGGCCGACGTCCCGGCAGCGGACCTGATCCAGGCTACCGCCGCCTACCGCACCGTGGTGACCGACATCCTAGGCTTGCAGGACGAGCCCCGCGCCAACGCCGAGCAGCTCCTCAACCTTACCCTTAGCTTTTATGCCGAAGCCAAAGCCGACAAAGCCTACGACAAAGTAGATTTGATTCGCGCCGCCCTCAAATGCCAGGGCATCGTGATTAAAGACACCAAGGCCGGCGTGGAGTGGGCCTACAGCGAAGAATAACTCCTACCGACCCGCCCTCACCTGATACCGTAGTATAAACAGCCACAATCATTAAGCTCCCCCGCTCCCCGGGAGAGGGGGCCGGGGGGTGAGGTTCATCGTCCGCGCCGTTTCACTCACCGCAATGAAAACCTCCCTCCGCCTTCCGCTGGCCGCGCTGGCCGGTCTGCTCTTCCTCACGGGCTGCCCGGATAAAAAACCCGTTGAAACGTCGGAAACTAGCGCCTCGGCTCCCCCCAAGCTGACGAAAGCCCCCGTTTTCAACGCCGATTCGGCGTATGCCTTTACGGCCAAGCAGGTCGCTTTCGGCCCCCGGGTACCCAACTCGAAGGCTCACGTGGCCTGCGGCGACTGGCTGGTGGCCAAGCTCAAGGGCTACGGCCTGAAAGTAATGCAGCAGCCGTTCGAGGCGATGACCTTCGACGGTACCTACATCCACGCCCGCAACATCATCGCCCAATACCAGCCCCAGGCCGCCCGCCGGGTTGCCATATTCGGGCACTGGGACACCCGCCCCTTCGCCGACAACGACAAGCAGAAGAAGAACGCCCCCATGGACGGGGCCTCCGACGGGGCCAGCGCCGTGGCCGTAGCCCTGGAGATGGCGCGCGTGCTCAGCCAGCAGCCCGACAGCCTCGCTCCCAACGTGGGCGTCGACTTCATCTTCTTCGACGCCGAAGACTGGGGCCACGACGCGACCACCCAGGCCGACGTCAAAGACCAGCTCGCCGGCAGTGGCACCGACTCGTGGTGCCTGGGGTCGCAGTACTGGGCCAAGCACCTGCTCCCCGCCAATTACAAGGCCGAGTATGGCGTACTGCTCGACATGGTCGGGGCCAAAGGCGGCACCTTCACCCGCGAGGCAACCTCGCGCGAGCGGGCCCGCGGCCCCCTCGATAAAATCTGGAACACGGCTTCTCAGCTGGGCTACTCCGATTTCTTCCGCTTCGAAGATACCGACGCCATCACCGACGACCACGTGTACACCAACCAGGCCGGCATCCCAACCCTGGATATCTACCACTACAACAATAGCGGCGACTTCTTCCCCGCCTACCACCACGCTACCACCGACAACATGAGCATCATCGACCGCAAAACTCTGAAGGCGGTTGGGCAGACCGTGTTGCAAACGCTCTACGTGGAGTAACGGCAGGGCTCGCCCGCTCATGGCTAAAAGCAAACCGGTTTGTCGGGCCAGCGCGTGACTGACTGGGCAGAGGCGGCCGCCGTCCGGTCGAAATTTCAATTAGTGTAATAGCCAGACAGCCTCAGTAGGTAAGTTGTAACCGTTACGTAAGACTCGGGTTGAGCTATTCCAATCCGTGTGATAATCGGATGGCCTCAGTAATACCGGATCTTCTGGGCTTCTTCCTTGGCTTGCTCCTGGTTTCAATCCGTGTGATAATCAGATAGCCTCAATAAGGTGCGTGGATGGTAAGCATGAGCGACAGGTCGAACTGTTTCAATCCGTGTGATAATTGGATAACCTAAGTAAGCCGACAGCGTGGGTAATCACGAGCTGGAACAGCAGGTTTCAATTCATATAATAATCGGATAACCTCAGTAAGAGAGGCCGTGTTCTACCCCCAATGCACGCAGTTGCTGTTTCAATCCGTTTGATAATCAGATAACCTCGGGGCGGTGGTCTAATTTAGGATGACACTACGATTATGATTGTCGATGACGATTTTGATGCGGGCGGTGTGCATTTTCCGACACTTACTGAACGAACAACTCTGGCGCACCAGCACGCCACTTCGCTGGCGCAACGAACAATTGATGGTCTCCACGATGCTGGTCTGGCCCTCGCCTTTGGGGCAGGGGCGGTGCCGGTAGCGGGGCAGCACGCTGGCGCATGCCTTCCACTCGTCCGTGAAGTACCAGCAGTACCGCCGGTAACGTCGGGGCAGGTGGTGCCAGAGGCGACGGGCCGCGGCTTCGCCCCGGCCGCCCAACGTCCACGCCACAATGCGGCGACTGGCCCGCTCGACGGCCAACCAGCGCCACAGCTTCCGCTTTTTGCGCCCGACAAACGTCCACAGCTCATCGAGGGCTTCCCAGCACTTTTTCTGTGCCTTCTTCGGCCGCAGGCGCGGCAGCGGCGGGCGGCAGGCCTGCGCTTTTTTTATCCGTTTGGCAACGCTCATGCGCGAAACGCCGGTCACGCGCACGATGCTGCGCTGCGAGTTGCGCGCGCCCAACAGCTGGTCGACCTGCGCGTACTGCGCAGCTTTGGCCACGGCGGCGGGCTCAAACCGCGCTTGGTACCGATAGGCTTTGCATTGATACCGCGCGTGGCCCTGGCTGTGGCCGTTGCGCCGCATTTGGTCGCTGCCGCATTTGGCGCAGAAGTGTTGCGTATAAATTATAACTGCCAATACGGATTTCATCCTAATTTAGACCACCACCCCAGCGCGAAAGATGAGCTATGATAAACAGCAAGTACCAGCAGCCAAGCGTTGCGGGGCCGCATACCGTTCAAGGCTCTGCCCAGGCGGCCCGTCTTCTACCACATAGCGCGCCAGCTAAGCGCCAAAGCCTATGCGGTCCGCTTGCTGAAGCGTAGCACCAGCCATTGCAGGTCTTTCTTACCCGGTAGAATATCCTGCCAATTCGCGCTTAAGGCCCGGCGGTAGTGTCCGAACAGGTAGAAAGCACTGGCCGTGTAGGAAGCCGACATACTTAGCGCAGCGCCCACTATGCCCAGGCAGGGTACCAGCAGCAAACACGCGGGCACGGTTACGGCCAGGCCCAGCAGGGTCGCCCGGTTGTTCACGCCGTAGCGGGCGATGCCGCTGAAGTAGCCGCTGACTTGTATGGCCGCGCTATTGATGAGAATGCCCGGTGCCAGCGCCAGAATTACGTTGTGGGCCGCGCCAAACTCCGGACCGAAAAAAGCGGCCAGCCAAGCCGCCGGCACGGCGGCCAGTACCAGCACGGCCCCAGCCGTGACCAGCAGGGTCAGGCGGCTGCCGCGCAACGCCGCGTACGCCTGCCCGGGCTTGTCGGCGGTATTTACCAGGGATACGTACTGAATAAGGGCCGTGCTGCGCGGAATCAGCCAGACTGCCTCCGCCAGGGCCACGCCTACCGAGAGGATGCCCAGCGCCCGGTCAGTAGTAAAATAAGCCACGGCATAGTATCCAAAGCGGTAATTAGCGAAAGCCAGCAAGTTGGAAAGATGTGCTCCCCGACTGTGCCGGGCCAGCTCGCGCGCCGTAATGCGGCGGCGGGACCGCCCGTACCGGGTAAGACCGCCCCTGGCATCGGGTAAGCGCAGCAGCAGGACGGTGCTGATCAGCCACGGCAACCCGCAGGCCAGGTAGTTGGCGTAGTAATATGCCCGGATATCCGGCCAATGTGCCCCGGCAAAAGCCAGCGCCAGGGCCCCGGCCAGCAGGGCCGCCTGAGCCAAGGTCAGCCCGTTGTAGGCCCGTTCGCGCTGCCGGCCCAGCAGCAAGAAAACGTTGATGGACAACAGCACTTGCACCAGGGTCACGGCCCCTAAGTGCAACATCCACTCAGGGCTCACCCGCCGCAGGGCACCTATCAGGGCGGTCCCAGCCATGCTCACCACCACGGCCCAACCGTAGGCCGGGCGCAGCAGGTGCCACACGTTGCGCCGCGGCACCAGGTAAATGAGCGACGAGCCGCCCACCAGCCCGGTCAACAGCACCAGCCCCGACATGTCGGTGACAAACAAGCTGACCTGTCCCCGCCCGGCCGCGCCCAGGTACCGCGCCGTGAGCCACACGACCATGAAGCTCAGCCCCGCCGTGAGAACCCGCGCCGCGAAATGCTGAAGGATGCGTCTTATCATGCTGCTGCGGCTTTCCACAAAAGAACGTCTTGGGTCATCGGCTGGTCGGTTGGTGCGCTCTGCCTTGGTTCAGCGGCTCACCAAGGATTTGCTGGTACACCCTCCCGAACGCCCGGCCCACGGCGGGGTAGCTAAACCGCTCCACCGCCCGGGCCCGCAGGGCCGTTTCGTCGAATCGGCCTAGCGGGGCCGTAAGCACGGCCAGGATGGCCTCGCCTAATGCGGCCTCATCCCGGGGCGGCACCAGCAGGCCCGCGGTACCGTCGTCAGGCAGCAGCTCAGGTACGCCGTTGACGCGGGTGGCCACGGCTGGCAAGCCGCTGGCTTGCGCCTCGATGAGCACGCACGGCAGGTTTTCGTAGTTGGAAAACAATACGAAGCAGGCGGCCCGCCGCATTTCGCTGGCTACCTGGGCCGAAGTCTGCTTGCCCACAAACTCCACGGTGCCATCGGCCAGCAGGTCCAGGTCGGCGGCTAACCGGTGGAGCTGTTGTTCGGCCGCTCCGTAACCAACAACGCGCAAGTGCAGGCCCGGCAGGTCGGGTTGGGCCGTACGAAGCCGGGCGAGGGTGCGCAACAGGCCGCTCAGGTTTTTGGCCCGCTCGTTGAAAGCCGCCACGTTAAGCAGTCCCCGTCGTTCGCCCGGCCTGGCAGGCAGCCGGAATAGCTCAGTATCAACTACGTTGGGAATTACTACCGTACAGGGATTTACACCTCCTAAAGCCGCCAGCGCCCGTCGTAGGTCGTCCGATACCGGCGTGTAAGCCGCGGCCTGCCGGATCAGCCAGCCCGCCAGCCAGCGCCGCAGCCATCCCAGCCGCCTCGCGCTGTCCGGGTGGAAAGCAGTCCAATGTTCCGTTATCAAGTATGGGATGCCGTACCGCCACTTTAGCCACCAAGCCAGCACCGCGGGCCGAAACAAAACATGCGCGTGCACTACGTGGGGTAGCTTGCCTCCCCAGAACCGGCGCACGGCCCGCCGTCCGCGCCGCAGGCATTCCAGCCACAGCAGCAGCTTCAGCAGCTTGTCAACGCCGGGTAGGCCAGTAGGTCGGGCGCGGTAGTAGTAGCGCCAGGTCGGTACCGGCCCTGAATGGTCAATTTCTTCATCTATCAGCGTAACCATTGCCCGCTGGGCCACGGAAGCATACACGGCCGCTGCCTGGACGGGCCCGCCCTCGGGGCTGCCGTGCGCCGCGATGGCTTCAATGTGGCGCTCCACAAAATCGCCGTCGAGGTCATCGTAGCGGTTGGGGTACCACTTGGGCAGCATCAGAACACGTATCGTTTCCAACAAAAATGAAGGGTGAAGCGAAGACTCTTCACAAAGTAACGCCTTAGAGCACGGCCTGAGCCGTCCTCGTCATACGGATTTCGCTTTTTCTACTGCCTACCTGTTGAGGCAGTTCGCGTGGGCCATTAGTGCCAGCTAAGCCAGTTGGTCGCCCAGCGCTCGGGCTGTGGCTTATCTATGAGAATTGGTCAGAACCCGCTAGGTGGTGTAGTTAGCAGCAGTATCAGGCCGGGGCCGCACCGTTACTTCAAACCAGGTTGTCGGGTCGCTGAGCGGGTCGAAGGGCTGCGTAGCCAGGGGCTGGGGCGAGTATAGGACGCAGAGTGTGTTTTCGACCTGCGTTAGCTGGCCAGCAGCGGTGCCGGGCAGGCCGTCCAGAATACCGGCCAAGACCTCCCAGCGCGGCACGCCCGGTTGCCGGTTGGCGTCGTGCCATACCACCAGGGTCGCTGGACCAACGAGGTGCTCGAACACGCGGCGCGTATCGGTGCGCACGGCCTCGTAGTGGTGGTCGCCATCAATGAAAATAACATCGAACTGCTGCCCTAAGCCTGCCAGGTCGAAGGTGGCGGAGTTGCCGTACAGATGCGTGACGTTGGGGAGAGGCCGCGAGAAATAACCATGTAGCTCAATGTAACGCTCGGGCAGGCCCAGATCCCGTATTTCCTGGGCCGAGAGGTTAAGGGTGTGTACCCAGGCCGCTACTTCGGCTACATTGGCCGCGCTTTCGCCCCGCCACGTGCCAATCTCGAAGTAGCGGCAACCGGGCACCCGGCCAGCCAGGGCACGCAACAGCAACAAGTCGGTGGGAAGCGAACCCCCTTCGCGGAAAGCAAATGGCCGCATGGTGTAGTCGACGCCAGGGGAAAGGAAGTGCGTAAGCGGTACGGCTGGCAGTCCCTGAGCGGTAACGTTTCGGGCGCGGTGGGCCACGGCGCGCTGCTGCCAGCTGGCCTCATCGGCGGCCAGCACGTGGTTGAGGAGCCAGGGATTACGCACGAGGCTGGCTAGGCCGCGCAGCGTTTTAGTAAATCGGGACATGAGACAGCAGGAGGTGGGAAGCCGTAAAGCTAATAACTGCTGCTACGCTGCCCTGGCGGGTAGTTTTCTCTTCCAGGTCAAGAGGGCAGCACGTAGGTGGCCCGCAGTACGGGGCTGGGCGGTATTAGTGCGAACGCACAGGTTCGGCGCTGCTGGGCACGTTAGCCAACTGTGTTATGCAGCCCCTTCGCACGCGGCGGGAGTCACTATATCGCTCAGGAAGGAAAAGGTTGCTCACGCCCTAACTGTCCGCGAGCAAGCCAAGGGCACGGTGATAAGCGGAAGCATAGTTTGAAAGTGAGTCACGGCAAAAATGCCCAGCCCAGTTTCAGCCCGGGTATTTAAACTGCCGGCCCTCATCCTAAGGGCGATTTTTGTTATTTATTGTTGACTTTATCGCTTATTTTATTTTTAGTCAACTGCTTAGTATTCTGCTAGCATAGCTCCCGCTCCGCCTGATGCCCCGCGCCTGTTGGGCTCCAGCCCACTAGCCTGGCCGTTTCTTTGTGGCGTAGCCGGCCCTCAGTTCTCAATTTACCTACTGTTCCTCCTTATGCTCATTTCCATGACCGGCTACGGCCAGGCCCATCGCGAAACCGATTCGTATGCGGTCACCGTCGAACTCAAGTCGCTTAATTCCAAAACCCTCGACCTGACCCTCCGACTGCCTCGGTTCTTGCAGGCCCATGAGCTGGAAATTCGCAATACCGTGGCCAAAGCCCTGTTGCGCGGCAAAGTCAACCTGAGCCTCGACTTCGTTCGGCCCGCGCTGGCCCGGGCAGCGGCCACTCTTAATAAGGAGGCGTTGGTAGCGGCTTTCCACGAGTTACGCGCCGTGGCGCAAAGCCTCGGCTTGCCCGTGAGCGAAAATACGCTGCTGGCGGCGCTGCACTTACCGGGGGTAGTGCCCAGCGCGTCCGAGGCGCGTGAAACTGAAATTGCGGTCGAAGACGTAGCCTGGTCCGAACTGCAACCCCTGCTCTTGGCAGCCCTCGCGGCCCTGCAGCAGTTCCGGCAGGATGAAGGCACTACCCTCAGCGCCGAAATACTGGGTTACGTGGCCACCATCCGCCAGCAGTTGGCGGCCATCGAGCAGCACGACCCGGCGCGCATCGAGCACGTCCGACAGCGGCTGGCTGGCCACTTGGCCGAGCTCACGGGGCACGAGCAGTTTAATGCCACCCGTTTCGAGCAGGAAGTACTGTACTATATCGAAAAGCTCGACATTGCCGAGGAGAAGGTCCGCCTGGCCGCGCATTTAGCCTACTTCGAGCAAGCCGTTCACCAGCCCGACGAAGCGGTAGGCAAGAAGCTCGGCTTTCTGGCTCAGGAAATCGGCCGCGAGATCAACACCATTGGCTCCAAGGCTAACGATGCTACCGTGCAGCACCTAGTCGTGGGGATGAAGGAAGAATTAGAGAAAATAAAAGAACAATTGAACAATATCCTGTAATAGCTACATTTCCCGATCTGGTAGGCCTGACCGTGGATGAGAGGCTGAATTGGTAGTTTATAAAGCCAAGTGTCCGGGCGCTACCTCCTGGCTGGTAGGCTGACTCATGACTTAAGCAAAATTTACTTTCTGGCAGAACCTTCCCAGCTTTAGAATGTTATTAGCAAATAAAGCTGCTTATTTACCTGATTGTTAAAAAAAATTGCGATATTCGTTCTACAAAGATTGAATGTGCCGCATTTGTAACTAACTTGGGTTCCCGATTAACGATTTAATTACCCACTTTTATCCCCATTAGCATGAAACCTACACTTTTACTCTGCATTCTGGCCCTGCTGCTGACGGCAGCCCGGCCGACGTCTGAGATTGAGTTGGTGAAGAAGCGTGTTCTCAGCGAACGGGTTGAGATTCTGATTCCCAAGGGATTTGAGGTGATGACCGAGCAGCAAATGGATTTTGCTTACGCCAAAGCTCAGAGCCGCCCGAGCATCATTTTCACCAACAACAACCTCATCAGCCTTGCCTTTAACTACAGCGACAACGATGCCGATCAGGACATGATTGACATCTACTCCCAGTCGTTTGGCAAAACCTACCACAAGCAGTACAAGGAAGCGACATGGTTCAGCGATGGTGTGAAAAACATCAACAACCGCAAAGTGGGCTTCCTGGAGTTCATGAAGCCTGAAATGGGCCACGAGGTGTACACCCTGGTATTCTTCACCGACGTTGAAGGGAAGCTGATGATCTGCACCTTCAACTGCGCCGACCGCCAGAAGCCCGAGTGGGAGCCCATCGCCAAGCAAATAATGCTCTCCCTGAAAGCCAAGGGATAATCTCACGAACAGACCCCTGTAATTCTTAGCGCGAGCCTCGGCAGGAAACGGCCGAGGCTTTTCTATGTCAGTTAACGGCGGCGCTAAGGTGCTAAGATGGGGTAGTGAAGAGGCGTTGGCGCAGGTCCGCGACGCGTTGCCGCTAGGCGTCTGTGACGCGCCACTCGCGTTCCTGGCCCTTGGAAGGGCTGCGTCGCCGACGTGCGCTATCAAAGTTTCCTTCCATCTTGCCAATGACAGAGGTCCTTTCGCCCGTGCCAAATTTGACCGGGGGGACTTTAATTTTGCTATCCGAGGCAAACACGAACTGAGGATTCAACTCAGTAATATGGGCCAATAAGCCTGTTGTGCTGTGACTGTTGGGGTAATGCACGAGAACATTGCCGCCGTAGTTGATTCCTAGCGCTTGGTCAACCGGCGCTTGAGTCGCGGCAAAGTAGAGCTGAGCCGGCATTGCTGTAAGCGCGACCAGCTACGAAAGTATAAGTGCTGCCTCCGGAAGAAAACTGCTTAACTTCTGGACCAAACTTTTAACCGGGGCTGAACTCGTGTCAACGCACGATACGTCAGTAGGTTACCAGAATGAGGCAGCAGCTGGCGGCCGACTACGGGTGCGGCGCCGTAGTGGCTTTAGGGCCGCCCCTAGATAATGACTCGGGTTCACACCGCTAGTCAGCACGAAAACGGCTACCCGCCCGGATTTGCGAAACAACTTCCCCGGTCTGGTCGGGTTAGGTTACAAAGTCCATCGGCTTTGCGCGGGGCTCGTATAGCGGGGGTGGACCTACGGTTACGTCATTATTTTGCTCTTCAGCTTTCGTTTATGAATCCCTTCCCGCTGCCCCAGACCGGCATTCCCCTTGCGCCGTCCCTAGAACCTACCCTGGCTGATACCCCCGCGCCGCGCCGCCGCGTGCCGGCGAAGCGGCGCTTGGTGCGCATCGCGTTGCTGGCCGTGCTGGTCGCCGTGGCCGTCAGCTTGGTGGCGCGCCTGCTGGTGTATTTGATTAATCTGGTGACGAACTTGGTTTTTCACGGCGAAGTGTCAATGGCCTACCATAGCCCGGCCGACAACCACCTGGGGCTATGGGTTGTACTGCTGCCCGCGCTGGGTGGGCTGGTCGTCAGCCTGATGGCCTTCTACGGGTCCAAGGCCATCCGAGGCCACGGCATCCCGGAGGCCATGGAGCAGATTCTGACCAACCAAAGCCGCATCAAGCCCGTCATCATGTTCCTCAAGCCGCTGTCGGCGGCAGTCTCGATTGGTACAGGCGGGCCATTTGGGGCTGAGGGACCGATTATCGCCACCGGTGGAGCCCTGGGCTCCACGCTGGGGCAACTCCTGTCCATTACCCCTCACGAACGCAAGGTGCTGCTGGCGGCCGGGGCCACGGCGGGCATGTCGGCCATCTTCGGTACGCCCATTGCGGCGGTGTTTCTGGCCATTGAGTTGCTGCTATTCGAGTTTTCGCCCCGCTCGCTGCTGCCGGTGGCCCTGGCCTGCATCACTGGAGCGGCGGGTCACCACGTGCTGTTTGAGTCGGGGCCGGTGTTTGAGATGCCGGCGCTGGCCGCCCCTAGCAACGCGGCCCTGGCTGCATACAGTGCCATCGGGCTGGTGATAGGGCTGGTGTCGGTGGGCGTGACCAAGCTTGTGTATCTTATTGAAGACAGCTTCGAGAAGCTGCCCCTGCACTGGGCCTGGTGGCCGGCACTGGGCGGGCTCGCGGTGGGCGGTATCGGATATGTTGCCCCGCACACGCTGGGCGTGGGCTACGAGAACATTACCAGCATTTTGTCGGGCACGGCCCCGCTGAACTTGCTGCTAGCGCTATGTTTTCTCAAGTTTGCCTCGTGGGCTATTGCGCTGGGCAGCGGTACCTCGGGCGGTACGCTGGCCCCGCTGCTCACCATCGGCGGCGCGGCCGGGGCGCTGCTGGGGCTGGCCGTGCGCCACGTTTTCCCGGCCTCCGACATCGTGCTGCCGCTGGCGGCGCTGGTGGGCATGGCCGCTATGTTCGCCGGAGCCTCGCGGGCGCTGCTCACTTCCCTGGTGTTTGCGGTTGAATCTACGGGGCAGGCCCAGGCGTTGCTGCCACTGCTCGGGGCCTGCACCGGGGCCTACCTGGTGTCCTTTCTGTTGATGGGCAACACCATTATGACCGAGAAGATTGCGCGCCGGGGTGTGAAAACGCCCGTGGACTACGAGCCGGACCTGCTCGACAAGCTGCCCGTGAGCCAGGTGCTGCAAAACCGGGTAGCAGCCATCAGCACGGATAATACCGTTCAGCAGGTGCGCGAGTGGCTTAGCCGTGAGCCCGCGCAGGCTGGGGCGCACCTGCTGGCGCTAAACCCCGGCGGCGACTTCGCCGGCCTGGTAAGCACCGCCGCCTTGGCCAGCTACGCGGCCGACGCGCAAGCCTCGATAAGTACCTTGGTGCAGCCCCGCCCCTCGGTGCTGCGCCTAACCGACTCGTTACGCACGGCCGCCGAGCACTTGGCGCGCGAAAACGTGGATGCGCTGCCCGTGCTCACCCCCGGTCCCCGGCCCGTGGTGGCCGGGATAATTTCCTGCCGCGACGTGCTGGCCGCCTACCACCGCCTAGACGACCACGGCCGCGCCGTGCCCATTATTCAGCTCAAGCGCCAGGGGCTGCGCGTGCTGCTGCGTGGCAAAACCCTCTTGCAAAAGCAACGGGCGGGCGCGGCTTAAGCTTATAGCTCGACCGACTTGGCCACTCGTTGCGCCACTTGCTGACCGTTGTAGCGGACCTACAGCAACTGGGGGTGGGACTCGTTTCCCCACCGATGCCATCAATACGACCTCGCCTCAGGGTCGGCTCGTCTTCAATATGTTTGCCTCGCTGGCTGAATTCGAGCGCGAGTTGATTTGGGAGCGTACCCACGCCGAGCTGGCCTTGGTCCGCGCCCGAGGTCTACGTGGGGTGTTCCAGTAAAGCTGCCGGAAGTCCGCTATTCTCGTCTCACGGTTGATTTCTCAGCACCCAGGCCATTGAGAAAGTCCCGCACCAGTCGGAACGCACCAGCAAAGCCTGCCAGCGACAACGCTGCAGGCCGGTCATTCACGTCGTGGTAAGCCGTGCTGCCGCCCCGGGTGTAGATAAAAAAGGCTGGTACGCCTGCTTCGGAAAAGGGAAAATGGTCGGAGTTGGCCGCCCGGCCCCGGGCACTCAGGCCCGGTAGGTAGCGGTGGGCGTCGTTGAGGGCCGCCAGCCGGCGATAAGGGGCTTCCAGCAGCCGCCCGTTGACGACCGTGGCCCCCTGCTCACCAGTGCCCAGCAGGTCGAGGTTGACCAGAAACCTGATGTTTGGGAGCGGAATCAGCGGATGAGCCACGAAGTAGCGGGAGCCAACCAAGCCGGCTTCTTCGGCGCCAAACAGCAGGAACACGACCGAGTAAGCCGGGCGGTTTTCGGGCCGCGCATAGTGGGCGGCCAGCTCCAGCAATAGCGCTACGCCGCTGGCGTTGTCGTTGGCCCCCGGGAAATAGGTCTTGCGGCCCATCATGCCCAGGTGGTCGTAGTGAGCCGATACAACGAGGAAGGAGTCAGGCTGGGTGGTGCCCCGGACCAGGGCAGCCAGGTTCTGAGTCTGGTAGTCGGGCTGCAGCCGGGCATCAATTCGGGCCTGAACCACCGCGTCCGCGGGCCAGCGAGGGCTCAGCACTTCCAGGCGGGGCCGGGGGGCCTGCTCACCAGCCAGCGAGGCGGTGAGCTTGGGCACCAGCACCAGCCAGGCCGCTGAGTCGATGCGCTGGCGCAAGGGCACCGGCAGGGTGGGCAGCCGGGCCTGGTCGCGGGCCGTGAGCAAGAGCAGCGGTCGAGTCAGGCGCAGCCGGCGTTGCCAGGCAGCGGCCGTATCGGGGTTAGTAAACACCAGTGAATCGAGCCGCCAGGGGCGGCCCTGCACTTGACCGCTGCCGGAAGCGGGCGCGGCGATGAAGTCCTGGCCCGGTCGCAGCTCCGCGTTGCCCAGCGTGCCGCTCACGGCCAGCCGCATGGCGCCGGGGAAAGTATTAATCGGCAGCGTAAACGATTGGGTGAAGTCGGGCGCCAAGGGCTGCAGCGCCAACTCGCGGAAGCGCCCGCGTAAGTAGGCCGCGGCCCGGTGCTCGCCCTGAGCCACATAGCCCCGGCCGTGCATGCCCGGCGAGGCCAGCTTCTCAATGGTGCGGCGGGCCCGGGCTATATCCTGCGCCCGGGCGGGTGCTGCCGAGCCCATGCAGGCCACCCCCAGGCTTCCCCCCAGCCAAAGAGCCGCAGCCAGGGAGCGGGTCGGGGTTCCTCGCCAGCCGGCCCAGGCGGTGGCGGCACCCACCGCCAATACTGCCCCGATGGCATCGCTGATCAGGTCGGTCCATTCGCCGTGGCGGCCCAGGCGCATCGTCACCTGTAAGACTTCGATCAGGCCGCCAAAAAGAGTACTGCCCACGAGCACGGCTACTCCGGCGTGGCGAGCCAGCCGGGGCCAGTGCCTTTGCCGACGCAACGAAAACCAGCTGAGGCCCGCCAATACCACAAACACGCCCGCGTGGGCAGCAGTGTCGAACGACAGCAGCTTCCACACGGGCGTGCGCGGCATTTCATCAGCGGGGGTGAGCGTGAGCACCAGCACCACGGCGGCCCACGAAAGGGGCAGCGCTGCGTAAGAACGGCGGGAGGCCAGTTCCGGCCGTGGCTTGGATGGAAAAGGCGTCAGCGTCACAGTACCAAGCTACAGCCGGCTCTTTAAATTTACGCGCCTACCAGCTCGCCGTACGCTTCGGCCGAGAGCAAGCCGTTTAACTCTTCGGGGTTGGCAATGGAGATCTTGACCATCCAGCCGTCGCCATAAGGGTCGGAATTTACCGTTTCGGGGGCATCAGCAAGCTTGGCATTCACTTCCAGCACAGTGCCGGTGATGGGGCTAAACAAGTCGGAAACCGTTTTTACGGCCTCCACCGTGCCAAACACGTCGTGCTGGGCCACTTCCTTGTCAATCGTGTCGATGTCGACGTACACAATGTCGCCAAGCTCTTTCTGGGCGTGGTCGGTGATGCCCACGTAGGCGACATCGCCTTCAACGCGAATCCATTCGTGGTCCTTGGTGTAGTGAAGAGTGGCGGGCAAATTCATTGATACGAATGATGAAGGGTGGAGGGGTGAACGATTCACGACAGCTCAAAAGTAGGCAAGGCGGCGGAAGTTTGGGCGGGAAGGTGTTCGCCCCCCGACCCAACCGCTGCTCCTTGATTCCTTGACTTATTCAACCGGGGGATTACTGCGTCAGGCTGTAGCGCAACAGCACCCCGCCTTCGGTGTTGGAGTTGCGGAAGGCATTACGGGGGCTAGTAATGGTCTGGCTGTAGTAGAGCTGCAGGTTCAGCCGGGTATTCAGCAAATAGTCGACCGTGGGGCGCAGCTGCATCGTTCTCGCACCGTTGACAACCTGACTCTCCGGGCGGCCTTCGGGATTTGCCTGATTTTGCGGGTTGCTGGGGTCGACCACGTCCAGAATGCTGCGCTGCACGGTGATGTTGTCGCGAATGCTCAAGTCGAGGCGGGCGGTGAGGCTGTTTTTCAGCACCATCTGCTCGCCTTTCATCCGGAAGGGCAGCTTGAGGCTATTGGTAGCGTAGCCGAGACCCAGTACTAACTCATTGGTGGATACTTCCGTGACTTGGGCGGTAGTGGTACTCAGCGTTACGAGCCGGTCGGTACGGTATTCCACGCGACCCGTAGCCCGGCTCACGGTCTGGAAATTGACGCCAATCAGCGGGGACAGTCGCTCAACAATGCTTACCTGAGCTACCACGTAGTAGGGAATGAATTGCTGGGTGGCATTCCGTAGGTTGGGAAAGCTTTGCTTAGGATCAAATTCGGAGCTGTAAATAGTCGAGGTAGTGAAGCTGCCCACGCTGTAAGTGGAGGAGTAGGCGTGGTTGAACGTGAACGAGCTGAAATACTTTTTCACGAAGGGCAGGTCGGCCAGGCCATTGTACTGAATAGTCCAGTTAGGCAGCGGGAACATGGCAAAGGGGTCGAACTTCTTGGCCGTGGAACCATCCGACGAGCGGCCGTGGTAGGCATCAATAAAGCTTTGCACCAGCACGTCCTGGGAGTTATACCCATAGCCTTGAACATTCGCGGGCGAAGGGTTGGCTTTACTTAAGCTTTCCTGCACGAATTTCCGATTTTTCACAAACTGGTCGAACGCTTTGGAAGTCTGGCCATTGGCTCCCAAATCGCCAAATAAGGTCTGAATAGTAACGGTGGAGGTTTGGAAGGAGCCGGTGCTGCGCAGCGGATGAGGGGCCAGTATCGGGCGTCCCGTCCGCGGGTCCAGCTCGGTAACTCCTTTCAGCGTTACCGAGTCGAGCAGGGTGCGGTACAAGACCTCATTGTTGAGGGCCAGTTGCCGCCGCGCATCAACCTGAATGTTAAAGGCCCGGAACGGCTCCAGGGTCGTGCGCAGGGTGAGGTTTTCGGTGAGTAAGGAGCTCAGCGGCGTGTTGAGGTACTCGCTGCTGTTGGTGTACCAGCCGTTGCTGGCCGCCTTTTCGTACAGCTCATTCAGTGGGTACTGCTTGCCGAGAATGAATGGCAGGCCCGGCGCCGTCAAATCGTGGTCGAGCCCGAACAAGTAGGTTTTGGGCAGGTAGCCCGGCAGCAGGGTCCCGTTGGTGCGGGCATACGTGAAGTTGATTGAGCGGGCCGTCATCAGCGAGCGGAGCACGGCCTTGACGAAGCGGTTTCTCTCGCGCGTAGTGTCGGCCGCGGCGTTGGCCGGAGCGCCCGGCTGGCCGCCTGCGCCGGCCCGGGTTGGGGCGGTGCCCAAGCCCCCATTCTTGGGGCGAGCAGTCGGCGGCGGGGCATTGTTGATGATGTTAAGAAACTTTACCTTGTTGTACAGCTTCACCAGGTCAACCTTACCATTGGCGCTGATTTCCGCGCTGTTCTGAATGGTGTTGCCTAGGTTGATCTGGACAGTAGCATTATCGGTGCCGGTCGGGTTGACGGGCGCGCGCTGGTCGGCGGAGGCGGCCTGCCAGGTGTAGTTGGCTGCGTACCGGGTATCGGCGCTCAGCCAATCGGTGAGCGGGAATTTATCGAGGGGCAACCGGTAAGTGAGCGCCGCCACCTGGTTGAAGTTGGTGGTGCGCCCGCCGCGCAGCAGGTTTTTGCGTAGCAGGCTGTCGTTGCTAATGGCCTCGCGGCTGCTGCCGAGGTTACGGCCCCGGCCCTCGTCAACCACGCCCCGGTTGGTGGCGGTGTAGTCGAAGATCAAGCTTTTGGTCAGGTCCCACTTCAGGTCGTAGATGCGGCTGATGAAGAAGGACTTTTGAACAACCGGGGCGATGCCCTGGGTGCTGGGCAGGGTGCCGGGCGTCAGGATCCGCTGCAGGAAGCGCTCGTTGTAGCGCCGGTCGATATCGGTGCGGAAGGAGAAGCGCGACGGCAGGGGTGTGAAATTCAGCTCCTGGAAAATCTTCAGGTAGGGGTTGTCCAGCGCCTTGACCTTGCTCAGGGGCGCGTAGTTCTTCGGAGTAGTCTGGTACACGTAGGCGAGGGCCGCCGTGTACGACTTCGTGTAGTCGCGTTCGGTCCGGATGTCCGTATGCAGGCGGTCGGTGAGGGAGTAGCTCACGGCCAGGTTCTCAATGTCCCAGGGCTTGGGGGTCGAGGGGGGCGCGCCGGGCTTGTCGGGGGCGCGCTCCTTGCGCACGTTCAGCACCGAGATGCTGCGGCTGGTAGTCTGGTCGATTACCTTATTGCGGTACTCCGCCTGCGCCGTGCTGTTTTCGTTGCCGTTGTTGTCGGTGAATTTCTTCAGGCTCTGGCTGAGCTTGGTGTCGGGGTCGAGGGGGTCGTAAAGGGGCGAGCGGCTTTCGTGGCCCACTTGCAGCAGTACGGGTATGCGCAGGCGCAGCTGCTCGGGCAGGAACTTCTCGGCCGCCACGGTGGCCTGCAAGTCCCCACGCAAGACATCGTCGACGGAGCGCTGCTGCACTTTGTCCTGTAAGCCCCCAAAGCCCACACTGGTGTAGCTGCCGGTAGCCGTCACATTAGCCAGATCAGCCATCTTCACGTTGAGCCGCGCCGTGGCGGCGTAGCCGGCCTGCTGCTCAAAGTCGAACACCCGGAACTCATCGGCCCACAGGTTTACGCTGAAGGGAGTCGTGCTTGGGTTGGTAGCGTCGGCGGCTGGGTTCAGGATGCCGATCATTACGCCCTGCACCGCCGAAAAATCGGGGTTGCCTACCACCGTAATGGTGGCGCCGTTGGGCAGCACTTTCGTGTACGGAAGCGTGTAATTAACCGGGGTGCGCCGGTTACGTTCGGCCTTGGCGTCGATGAAGTCCTGAAAAGACACATCGATGCGGTTGGCTTCGGGCCACACTTGGTCGGGCGAAGTGGCGTTGGGCGGCGTCAGGGCCAACGGCAGCGAGTACTGGTAGTAATTCTGGGTGTAGTCGGTGCCGATTCGCACAAACGTCCGCACATCTCCCGTCCTAAGATCATCGAACTCTTCGCTGTCGCCGTGCAGGAAAAGCCGCAGGCGCTTGTAGCGCAGCATGTTGATGCTTAGGTTTTTATAGGCTGCCTTGCCGTACCCATCCCGCAGGTTAGTAACTGCCAGGCGCAAGCTCTGCTCGTTTTGCAGGCGCGAGGCACTGCTGCTGCCGTACTCCTTATCGCGCTTAATACCCGGCGGCGACACATACGGAATCTTGGCTGCTCCCGTGGGATTAAACGATACGCCGTTTTCCTCTACGCTCACCGTGGAAATGTTGAACGCATCAGCATCGGTGAGCGTGCCCACGGGCGGCGGCAGGCGCTCATCCACGATGGGAGACAAGAAGCGGCGCCACTGGTTGGCCACGAACTGCGGCTGCACCAGGCGCAACACCACCGGCTGCTGCCAGTTGGTCAGGTACATGCGCAGAAAGCGGATATTTTTGAAGCCGAACTCCTGGGTGGCGCCGCGCACCTGGTAGCGTTCCCGAATCGGAATCCGGAACTGATACCAGGTTACCTGGTCGCCACTGGTGCGCTCATCCTTGTTCGTTACCTTGTCGATGATGTAGTTCTGGCCTACTTCCAGGCTGCCGGGGGTGAGGCGGATGCCGTACTCGTAGTAGCGCTCCACCTCCTGCACCACGTTGTCGCGGTTCAGGTCTTCCTTGTCGGGATAGGGCGTGGCGCTGAGCCGGTTGTTCTCGGCGGAGTTGCCCTCATAGCCGTTGTAGTTCTTGTACCGGCCCAGGATGTTGGCGTTGGCCTGATCGTAGCTCGGGTCGAGGTGGTGGCGGAAGTCGTCGCCCGACGGGTCGGGCAGGCTGCTGTACTGGGGGCCGTAGTTTTTAGCCCGCTCGGCGTCGTTGTTTACGCCGTCGAGGCCCACGTCCTGCCGCTGGCGGGCCCCGGGCGCGGAGTTAAACGCATCGGTAAGAAACTGCTGACGCGTGACGCGGCCCCACACCGTAGGATTGCTGTTATTGTCTATCTCCTGGGGGTCGTCGCTGATGGGCAGGCCGTTTTCGAACTCATGCAGGTTGTTGTCCTTCAGCACGTCTTCGCTCACGTTGCCGAGGTTGATGAACAGGTCACCCCCGAAGGTGTTCGCCTGGTCGTTGCCGTCGCGGTCCACCACGTTAACGCGCGAGTCCGGCGCGGTGGGGTTGGTTACCTTCAGGAACGGGTCCATCATCCAGAACTCCAGGTACTCGATGTTGGCGTTGTCGAAATCGGTGTCGAAGGTAATGGCCCGGCTGATGGCGCCGAACTTATCCTTGGGATCGGTCCCGACAAACGTTTTACCGTCACTCCCGACGTTAGGGCTGTAGTTGTAGGGCCCGCGCTCATTCGGGAAATAAGCCATGTCGAACGTATACTCGTAGCCATTACCGGTCGCCCCCAGGTCCTTGTTCGGGAACACCTCGTCGCGCTTCACCCCCCGGGTGTAATGGTTGGTCAGGTCGGCCGCGCTGATGTTGCTGGGTACGTTAGGCCCGTTGGTGTAGTAGCTCTGATCTACGGTGTACCAGGCCAGCTTGGCGCGCTGGTAGTTCGACGACAAGCCCTGCACCGTGCTGCCCGGAATGGGCAGCGGCGTCGCGGCCAGGCGCCACGCCGGAATAGAGGCCAGCCCGCCGAGGGTGTAGGGCGTGCGCGCGTTCTCGAAGTCGTCGATGTACGACACCCCGTTTTCGCCGTTGCCGAGCTGGGAGCGGCCCGGCAGCAGCTTCGCCACCTCGCCACTGAAGGCGATGGTCGAAATCTCTTTGGTCGATACAAAAGGCAGCTTGTCCAGGTACTTGGTCAGCACCCGGCTGTCCTTCCGAAAGCCGCCATCCAGCCCTACGATGGTGTTGTTGCTCGGCTCGTCGCCAATGTTCACCCGGTTGATGCCGGGAGCCTGGTTTTCGAGCAGGTGCAGCGCCGTACCCCCGATATTGACGTCTTTGTTCAGCTGGTAGTCGAGGCGCACCCCCACCAGCCGGCGGGGCTGCACCTGCACCAGGGCATTTTTTTCGAATTCAACCCGGAGCTCATTAGCCGAATTCAGGTAGGCCGGGTTCAGGATTTTCACCTTGGCCTGGTCGTAAAATACCTGGTAGTCGACTCCCTCGGTGAGCAGCGTCGAGCCCGAGCGCACCCGCACCGAGCCCTGCGCGATACCAATGCCGGGCAGGCTGATCTCGTCGGAGCTCGCGCCGCCCTGAAAGCGTCCGCGCAGGAAGAACTTGTCCTTTTCCTGCCGCTGCTGGGCGTCGCTCTGGGTCTGGGTGTATAGCTCCGAGTAGACGTACTTGTCAATCAGCGTCGTTTCGCTGGGGTCGAACTGTGAGCGCAGATAGGCGCCGAACGGCTCCACGTTGGGGAAGATAATCTTGCCCAGCTCCGGGTCAATCGTGACGCCGGGGAAGAAGTCGAAGTTGCCGTCGGGGTTGCGGTCGTTGTTCGGGTTAACATTGTCCAGGTTCAGCACCTCAATCAGCGGGCGGTTGACAATCCGGTTGCCCTCCTTCAGCGAAATCAAGTCCACCCCCGTTTCGTCGTCCTTGTAAATGAGCTGCAGTTGAAAATTATCGCGCTGCAGCTGCGAGGCATTCAGGGGATAGATGTTTTTCATCATCAAATCCCAGGTCGGCGTATTCCGGGTGAGCAGGTTGGGATTGTTCGGATTCTTGTTGGGGTCGGCCAGGCCTACCCCGGGGTTGCTGGCCCGCAGCAGCTTCAGGAAGATTACTTCGTCGGGCTTCACCGTGCCGTATTCGAGCGACGTTTCGCCCACCCGATACGTCTTGCCATTGAACAGGTACTCGTAGCTCACGCCCAGCACCTGGTCGGGCAGCAGCGCCGTGTTCAGGGAAAGGTAGCCCAGCTGAGCGTTGTAAGTGAACTCCCGCGGGTCGAGCTTGCGGGCCCGCACCCGTTCAAAGTCCACGTTTTTGACTAGGTCCTGGCCCTGCAAAAAGTTGTCGATGCCAATATTGTCGCGAGGACCACTGGTAACCAGCCCAAACTCCCGGTTCGCGCTGTTATTGGCGGGCGTCAGAGCAGTCGGGGCGCCAATACGAAACTTCTGATCCTGGTACAGCCGTACGGGTTCGGCCAGGTCCATCAGCGCCACCACGTTGCGGAGGTTCTCGGTGCTGCGGTTGTCGTTGGTGACGTACACCTCCAGCCGCGTGATGGATACTCCGCTTTGAATAGTGGGCAGGTTACGCAGGGCCTGGTCGTAGCGGTCGCGGAAAAACTGCGACAGGAAGAAGTGCCGGTCCCGCTCGTACTGGCTGGCCTTCAGCTCGTACTGCCGGCTCTGGGAGCCATTCTGGATGCGCACCTCGTCGGCCGTGCCGCGTACGGTGGCCGCTACGGCTGTCACGCCCAGCTTGCCAAACTGCAGCTGAGTTTTGATGCCAAACAGGTTTTGGCCGCCCTGCACCAGCGAGTTGGTAAGCGGCAGGCTCACGTTGCCCAAGTCTAGCTTCCGGATAATATCCGTTTCCTCGCCCACGTAGTCGAACTTCATCTGATTGTCGAAGTCGAACGACGCCTTGGTGTCATAGTTGAACGCCAGCTTGAGCTTGGTCCCGATCTGCCCGGTCAGGTTGAGGTTGATGTTCTGCTCGAACAGGAAATCGCCCACGCCCTGTTGGCGCAAGGTCAGGGCCGGGTTTTCGTTTTTGTTGTAGCGGCCGCCAAACTTGAGCGAAACCGAGCCCGCCGGCCGAATGTCGACGTAGCTGCCCCCAAAGATGCGGTTGGCAATGGGGCCCAGGTAGATTTTGGGAATCAGGCGCTGGGCCTGGGGGGTGCCCGCCTTGGCTTCGGGGCCGGTAACGCCGCCTTTGGCCTTCTCCCGGTAGTAGTTGCGTACCGCCTCCCGCCGCTGGTACTCCGCATACTCCTTGTACGTGAGCACGCTCGGGTCGCGGTAGTCGATTTTGTCGCCTATTTTTTCTTTAACCTCAAACTGTTTCAGGCTGTCGTCAACCGTCACCGCCAGTTTTACGTTTTTAGGCAAGGGCAGCACCAGCGGCGACTCGCGGCGGTGCGGACCAAAGGGGCTTCCGGGCCGGTCGCGGGCCTGTACCCGCGGCCGACGGCTGGGCCGGTACGGTCCGGTCGTGTCCACCACCGCACCACGGGGCCGGGGGGTATCGGTCGCCAGGGCCTGGCTGGCCCGCCGCCAGGCCCGGATCAGGCGCGCGCTGCCAACGGGACTGGCCTGGGCCCACCACGTTAGCAACGACGCAACTACAGCAACGGAAACGGGAAGTAATTTCTGACCAGATTTCAAGCAGGATGGATAATAGTGGCGGCGGGCCGGACAGCCCACGTCAACCACGGCTTTCGATGATAAAACAGGGTTGTTGGCGGAGGATAGTGGCAGTTCAGAGGCTATAGCACTGTTGCTATCAACTACTTAGTGCTGACTACTCCGGGCGACAACCCGTGTGGGGTGCGTAGGCAAAAAATTACGTCGCGACTCAGTGCGACTTCAAAGCAAATTTAATCAAATCCTCCACGCTCAGGTCTCCGCCATGTTTTTGCTGGATCTGATCCAGGTTTTTCTCGGCGGCGGCGCGCGCGAAGCCCAAGGTTACCAAGGCTTGCAACGCTTCGGAGCGCCGGGTATTGTGTTGGCGCGCCAGGGGCACGGTATCGACCCCGGCTTTGGCCAGCAGCTCGTCCTTGCGCAGCTTGTCCTTGAGCTCCAGAATCACACGCTGGGCAGTTTTCGGCCCCACGCCCTTGATGCTTTGAATCGCGCGCACGTTTTCGCTCACGATGGCTTCCCGGATTTCGCCCACGCTCATGCTGCTCACCATTACAATGCCCGTGCCTGGCCCAATGCCCGACACCCCAATCAGGAGCATGAACAAGGCTTTCTCGTTGGGGTCGAGGAAGCCATAGAGCGTGTGCCCATCTTCCTTAATGTGCTGGTAGGTGTAAATTTTTGTCGTCGCGCCTTCTTCGGGCAGCTTGGAATACGTGGCCAGCGAGATGCGGACTTCGTAGCCCACCCCACCCAGGTCCATAATGGCCTGAGTGGCGTCCTTATAAGCGAGTTTACCGTCGAGGTAAGCAATCATATGCGTTCGGGGAGAGAAAAAAGAAAGAAGCTCTTCAGTGGCCAACCAACACGGGGGCCGGCTTTTTGCTCCCCAAAGTTGCTGGCTTTTACCTTAAAAGTATTGGGTGAAATAAAGAAAAGAAGCTGCCGCGAGCTAAAAGCAAGTAGGATACTCGCTGGCGTTGGGCAGGATGTCCGGCCCGTTTGGCCAAGTCCCTGCCCCTCACCGGATGGCTTGGCGCGCGTGGCTCCGACAACGGTTTACGCCAGCCAGTAAGCTGAGCCTATAGCGCCTTGCTGCCCAACTGCGCGTCTACTACGGCAATGGCGGCGATGTTTACGATCTCGCGCACCGAGGCCCCGAGCTGCAGGATGTGTACGGGCTTGCGCATCCCCATCAGGATGGGCCCGATAACCTCCGCTCCCCCAATTTCCTGGAGTACTTTGTAGGCAATGTTGCCCGATTCCACGTTGGGAAAAATCAACGTGTTGGCGCCCTTCTCCGCCAGGGGGCTGAAGTCGTAGTGCTCCTGGAGCAGCCGCGGACTCAGGGCCACGTTAGCCTGCATCTCACCATCAATCAGTAAGTTGGGGAAGCGAGCCTTGGCCAGTTCCGTGGCCCGCCGGGTCTTTTCGGGCAGCGCCCCGGCGTTGGAGCCGAAGTTGGAGTAGCTGATGACGGCCATGCGCGGCTCGGTGTCGAAGAAGCGCACGGTCCGCGCCGTGAGCCCGATAATCTCCACCATTTCCTCGGCCGTGGGGTCGATGTTCACCGTGGTGTCGGCAAAAAAGAACGGCCCTTTCTTGTGCTGGATGATGTACATCGAGGCGACCCGCCGCACGCCCTCTTCCGTGCCCACCACGCGCAGCGAGGGAATGATGCTCTTACCGTAGTCCTTCGTCAGGCCGGTAATGCAGGCGTCGGCCTCGCCCGTTTCCACCATCATGGCGGCGTAATAATTACGCTCCCGCATCAGGCGGCGGCCTTCGTACAGGGTCATGCCCCGGCGCTGGCGCTTCTGGTAGAGTATGGCGGCGTACTCGTCGCGCTTAGCGTCCTGGGTCAGGATGTTGATGATTTCACAGCCTTCCAGGTCGAGGCTGTTCTCGCGGGCAATGGCCTGGATCTTCTCCGGCGGGCCCAGCAGAATGGGGGTGGCAATGCCCTCATCGCGCAGGATCTGGGCGGCTTTGAGGATTTTATAGTTGTCGGCTTCGGCGAACACCACGCGCTTGGGGTTGGCCCGGGCGGCCGAGGTGATGCGGTTCATCAGCTTCTGGTTCACGCCGAGGCGGGCGCGGAGCTGGTCTTCGTAGGCGCTCCAGTCATCGATGGGCAGGCGCGCTACGCCGCTCGCCATGGCGGCCTTGGCCACCGCCGGGCTAACGGTGGTGATGAGGCGCGGGTCGAGCGGCTTGGGAATGAGATAGGTTCGCCCGAAAGTCAGCGTGTTGTCGCCGTAGGCTTTATTCACCATTTCGGGCACCGGCTCCTTGCTCAGCTGGGCCAGGGCGTGTACGGCCGCCAGCTTCATGGCCTCATTGATTTCGGTGGCGCGCACGTCGAGGGCGCCCCGAAAAATGTACGGGAAGCCCAGCACGTTGTTCACCTGGTTGGGGTGGTCGGAGCGACCGGTCGCCATAATGAGGTCGTCGCGCGTGGCCATGGCCAGCTGGTAGCTCACCTCGGGGTCGGGGTTCGCCAGGGCAAACACGATGGGGTTGGGCGCCATGTGCAGGAGCAGGCCGGCCGGCAGCACGTTGGCGGCCGACAATCCCAGAAACACGTCGGCCCCCTGCATGGCTTGGTCCAGGGTCGTGATGTCGCGGGTGGTGGCAAACTGCATCTGAATCGGGGCCAGGTTGGTTCGCTCGGCGTTAATGATGCCGTCCTTGTCGAACACCACCACGTTTTCCTTCTTGAGGCCCAGTGCCAGGTACAGCCGCAGGCACGATACCGCCGCCGCCCCGGCGCCGCTCACCACCACCTTGATTTCGTCGATTTTTTTGTTCACGATTTCCAGCCCGTTCAGCAGCGCGGCCGACGTAATGATGGCCGTGCCGTGCTGGTCGTCGTGCATCAGCGGGATGTTCATTTTTTCCCGCAGCTCGGTTTCAATGCGAAAGCACTCCGGGGCCTTGATGTCTTCCAGGTTGATGCCGCCGAACGTGGGCTCGAGCGCCTTCACGATGCGGATAAACTCATCCGGGTCAGTAGCATCAATTTCGATATCGAAACAATCAATACCGGCAAACTTCTTGAACAACACGCCCTTGCCTTCCATTACCGGCTTGGAGGCCGCCGGGCCGATGTTACCCAGCCCCAGCACCGCTGTGCCATTGCTGATAACGGCCACCAGGTTGCCCTTCGCGGTGTACTTGTACACGTCGTCGGGGTTGGCGGCAATTTCCTTGCAGGGCTCGGCGACGCCCGGCGAGTAAGCCAGCGCCAGGTCGAGCTGCGTACTGACTGGCTTGGTCGGCACCACTTCGATTTTGCCGGCGGGGTCCTGGGAGTGGTAGTTGAGGGCGTCCTGTTTATTTATTTTGAGCATTGGGAAGTCTGAGCAAAAACGAGGGCGGAGCAGCGAGCCGGTTTGAGCTCGCCAGGGTCCGGTTTATTCCGCCGAAATTAACCCTCATCGTTGGGTTGCGCGCGAAACGGCCCCGCAGCGGCTCGGTAACGGGCCGGCGCGGGGCCGTTTCGCGCATCTTACTGTTAAAACTATCCTTGCGGCACCAGCAGCTTCTGCCCGAGCTTCACATCGTCGGAAGTGAGGTGGTTTATTTCGCGCAGCACTCCCACGCTTACTCCAAAGCGGCGCGAAATGTTGAAGAGCGTATCGCCGGGCTGCACCAGGTGCACTTTCGCCGGTCCACCCGGCTTGTCCAAACCAGCGGATTTTTCAGTGTTCCGGGCCAGGGTCGGACGGGCGGCTGGCTGGTGGCGCTTTTCCGGGGCGGCTCCGGCATCAGCAGGGGCGCTGAATACGAGTAGCTGGCCGGGTACTACCTGCTCCGATTCCAGGCTGTTCCACGCCACCACCTGGGCCACGCTCACGTCATGCTCCCGGGCTAGCTTGGTGAGGTAATCGCCCTTGCGCACGGTGTAGGGCGTCTTGTCGTCCCGGGTTGGCGCGGGGGCTACGTCGATGGCTACTTCGGGAGTCGGCGCGGCAACTGGCTTGGTTTCAGCCTGCTTGGCTTCCGCTAACTTGGCCTCGGCTGCCGCAGCCTGGGCGAGCCGGCGGGCGGCGGCCCGGGCCTGCCCTTCCGCCGCCGCTTGCTGAATTGCCTGCCGCTGCCGAATGGCTGCTAAGCGGGCTTCCTGCAACTTTTCCTGGCGGGTTACTTCCTGCATTCGCGCCATTTCGCGGGCATTAGCCTCGGCCTGGGCCTGGCGGGCCACTTCGTCGGCCGATGGAGTTACCCTAGCGGGCTGGGTGGCCGTGGCAATCACTTCGGGAACGGGCATGGCCGAGGCGGGCTCAGGCGTGGAGCGGGGAGCCGCGTCGGGTAGGGGCACAAAAACTACCAACTGCCTACCCGGTTTGAGGGGCTGGCCTTTGGCGAGCTCATTCCAGCGGCGCAACTGTTTTTGGCTGACTTCATACCGCTCGGCTAGGCTGGCCAGGGTTTCGCCCCGCCGTACTCGGTGCGGTACCCGGCGGAAGCGGGGGCCGTTGGCTTCGTCGCGCGTTCGGGGCCCTTGCGTAGCGGCCAGCAGGGGCTCGTTGGCCCAAGGCTCCACGCCCGCCAAGCGGGGCGGCAACGCCACCAGGGGTTGCGGCAGCGCAGCCACGGGCTGGCAGTAATCGAGTAGCGTAGCCCGGTCGACGTCACCCAAGTGCTCGGCCGCCGCGGCGGGAAACCGCACGACGTAAGAACGGTAGCCCGCCGGTAGCGCCGCCCGCCGCAGCTCCGGGTTGAAGCGGGTGAGATACAGCGAGTCCTGATAGCCACAGGCCCGGCTCAGGCGGCGCAGGTCGAATGCCTGGCCCCGCAGGCCCAGCGTGTCCAGGGCCTCGGCGTACTGATAGTTCAGGTTATTGGTACGAAGGCCGTGGGCTTCGGCGTACTTCATGGTGTACATGATGGCCGTGAACGTGGGCACGTAGTTGCGCGTCTCGGCGGGCATGTAGGGATAGAGCTCCCAAAAGGTTTTCTTGCCGGTGCGGCGCATTACCCGTTGCACGCTGCCCGCGCCCCAGTTGTAGGCCGCCAGCACCAGTTCCCAGTCGTGAAACACCCCGTAGAGGTAGCGCAGGTGCTTGCAAGCGGCCTCCGTGGCTTTTTCGGGCGCCATTCGCTCGTCTATCCACTCATCGCGCTTCAGGCGCAGGTCGCCCGCCGTGGGGCCCATGAATTGCCAGAGGCCGGTGGCGCCCACCGGCGACTTAGCGGTCGGGATCAGGGCCGATTCTACCACGGCCAGGTACTTTAAGTCGGTGGGCAGGTTGTACTGGGTCAGGTATTTCTCAAAGAGTGGAAAGTACAGGCCCTCCCGCTCCAGCACCCGTTGCATGTAGCCGCGTTTGCTGGTCGTGAATAGGTTTATATAAGCCAATACGGCATTGTTGAACTGGCGGGGGGCATCGGTCTCGATGCAGCCCAAGCGGTCGCACACCAAGTCGCGGATGGTGGGTGGAGTACGCAGCCACTCCAGCCGGGCCGAATCAATTGCAGCCGGGCCCAGGGGTACGGCCGCCAGCGAGTCGGGCTGCGGCTCGAGCCGTACCCGCACGGTGTCGCCCAGCAGGGCCGGCATCGTGGCTTTCACCCCGCCAACGGGGTCCGGTTGCGGTACCCCTTGGGCCTTGGTCTGGGTTGTTTGCAACAGCAGCCAAGGCAGCCCGAGCGCCATCCATAGACGGCTGCGCCAATCAGTTTTTGCCTGCTTAATCCCTTGCTTCATAGCACTAAGATAGGGCATAGATAAACAACTTGTAGAGATAAAATTTGAATTCTGCTCAAAACGAATTAATACGGGTAATGTTTCAGCACCGGATTCAGAATCGTGGCAATTCCGGGTCAGAACGCCGCGTGAGGCTTAACCCGGCATTTTATAGCAGTTTTCAGTTCCGTGTACCAAGCGCAAGCGGGAAAACCTCACCCCTAACCCCTCTCCCCAGGAGAGGGGAGCCTGACGGCGGGTACACGGATGAGGAAAAGGCTCTAGGTGAAGCTCGGGCCCCGACAAGGCTGGCCTTTACCTTGCGGGTGGATGAGAAGACCGGGGCGCCCATCAAATGCCGGCCCGACCGATGCCCCTTTCCACTTTCTTCATGCATGAGAACGCCGGGAAGCCCTTCAAATCAGCAGAAAACAAGCGCAGGCTATCTTATACTGTAATATATATCGCGCCCGCCGCTGCCTTAACCGATCTGGCCGTCTAGCCGATTCTGAATATGATAAAGGCCCTAAACCGGTAAGGCCATCCTGCCGTGCGATGTGGGACAGGATGGCCTTACCGGTTTAGGGCTACGCTTTTTCTTAAGCCAGTACTTTTTCTGTCAGTACGTTGGCAAAGGCCAGCAGCTCCGCCTCGCGGAAAGCCCCGGCCATTACTTGCAAGCCAATGGGCAGGCCGGCCGCATCTTCCCCTACCGGGACCGAAATGGCGGGCACTCCGGCCAGCGATGCCTGCACGGTAAAAATGTCGGCCAGGTACATGGAAACCGGGTCCTGCTTTTCACCGATTTTGAAGGCGGTGGTGGGGGTGGTGGGCAGCACCAGGAAATCGTATTGCCGCAGCAGCTCGTCGGTTTTGTCCTTAATCAGCCGGCGTACCCGCTGGGCTTTGGTGTAGTACGCATCGTAGTAGTTGGCGCTGAGCACGAAGGTTCCGAGCAGAATGCGCCGCTGCACTTCGGCCCCGAAGCCCTGAGCCCGGCTCTTTTTATAGAGCGATTCCAGGTCCGTTGCATCCGGGGCGCGGTAGCCGTACTTCACGCCATCGAAGCGGCCCAGGTTGGAGCTCGCTTCGGCGGTAGTGAGAATGTAGTAGGTCGGAATCATAAAGTCCAGGTACGGGAACTCCACGGCCTCTACCAAGTGGCCTTGGTCGCGCAACAGGTCCAGCTGCGTGGCCATCGCGTCTTTGATTTCCGGGTTCAGGCCTTCGTTATCGATGGCATCGGCAATGTAGCCGATGCGGTAGTGGGCGGCGGGAGTGAGCTGCTCACTGTACTTGGGCACCTCGCGCTGGCTGGCCGTGCTGTCCATCCCATCGGGGCCCGCCATGATCTCGAGAAGCAGAGCGGCGTCCTGCACCGAGCGGGTGATAGGGCCAATCTGGTCGAACGACGAGGCAAACGCCACCAGGCCGTAGCGGGAGATGCGCGAATACGTGGGCTTGAAGCCAACAACCCCGCAAAACGCGGCGGGCTGACGCACTGAGCCGCCCGTGTCGGAGCCAATCGACGCCAGGCACATATCGGCCTGCACCGCCACCGCCGAGCCGCCCGACGAGCCGCCCGGCACCCGGCTGGGGTCGGCCGCGTTGCGGGCCGGTCCGAAATAAGACGTTTCGTTGGAGCCCCCCATGGCAAACTCGTCGCAGTTCTGGCGGCCGATAAGAATGGCGTCCGCATCGAGCAGGCGCTGCACGGCCGTGCCGGTGAAGAGCGACTTGAAGCCGTCGAGCATCCGGCTGCTGCTTTGCAGCGAGTGGCCGGCGTAGGCCAGCACGTCTTTGAGGCCGACGACCATGCCCGCGAGGGGGCCGGCAGTGCCGGCGGCCAGCTTGGCATCTACGGCCTCGGCTTGGGCCCGGGCTTCGTCGGCCCACACTTCGAGAAAAGCGTTGAGGTGCTGCTGGCGCTCGATGTTGCCCAGGTAATACTCAACGAGCTGACGGCAGGTTGTGGTGCCTGCCATCAGCTCGTTACGAACTTCGGATAGAGAATGAAAGCGCTTCAAGCTGTTTGCAAATTAGGTGACCAATCAGGCGTTAGGCGTGGAGGAGGCCGGAATGTAGGGCTGCCGGGGTTGGGTGCCTTCGGGTGCGCGGTTGGGCGGCAAGGAAGGCGCCACGGGAGCGGCGGGCTCGTCGGCATTCTGCTCCGACGGCGGGCCGGAAGTTGCCGGCGAGGGTATCGAGGCCGTGGCAGGGGCTGCCCACGGGTCGAATCCGGAGCCGCTTTCCGCAGCCGGAGCCGCGGGTGCCGGGGCGGAGTATGGGTCCTGCCCCGGGTAGTGGTTTGGAGTGCCGTAACCGCCCGGCCGCGGGGGCTGAGGCTGGTCGGCCTGCTCGAACTCGCGGCGGATTTCGCTGCTGGCGTCCTTGAACTCGCGGATGCCTTTGCCTAAGCCCCGCGCCAACTCAGGAATTTTATTGGCCCCAAAGAAAACCAGGATGACGACCATGATCAGCATCAGCTCGGAGCCGCCGATATCGCCCAGGAAGAGAATGAGAGGTTGCATGGCTGAGAAGAGTGCTTATTGACGCGGCTGATTGTTCGGATCGTTCGGGTTGAAAACGGGGGGCGTGGGCTGGGCATAGCCTGGCTGCGACGCTCCGCCTTGCGGGGCATATCCCTGCTGCTGGTAAGGGGGCGGGCTGGGGGCAGCTGGCTGGTCGCGGTACTGCGGCTGCTCGGGCTGCTTGGTAGCGTCCTTAAACTCGCGTACGCCTTGGCCCATGCCTCTGAACAACTCCGGGATTCGCTTGGCCCCGAACAACAGGATGATGACGAATAGAATAAGCAGCATCTCGGTAGTGCCGAAGCTGCCAATTAGAAATAAGGAATTAAGCATAAGTAGGTGGGGGCGGGGGCCCGATCAGGGTGATAAAATGAAAAGATACGCAGGGGAATGCTTTTTGGAGTGGTAAAGATACCCGATAGTAACTTCTGAGCGCGGAAGATGCGGTTTTGCAGATGGATTGATGCTTTTAACCGAGTGGTAACTGAGGTTAAGCAAGATGAGCCATGAAATTTCTGGGTAGAGGTTTAGCTTTGCTAAGCGTTTCCTTCTGAGCGTACTTACTTATAATTGATCCAACTGCGAGACTTTTTATTCTTCATACGTCGTGAAATCACTCAAGCGCACTACTCCCGATGATTCTGCCTCCCATCAAGCGAACGAAGAGGAGCGCTTAGAAGTGCTGCAGAGCTACAATATACTCGATACTGACCCGGAACAGGTATTTAACGATCTGGCCCAGTTAGCCGCCATCGTTTGCGACACTCCGATGGCACTGCTGTGTTTGGTTGATGGGGAGCGGCAGTGGTTTAAAGCCCAAGTGGGCCTGGAAGTAACGCAGGGGTCGCGCGAGTACGCCTTCTGCCAATACGCTATGCAGGCCCCCGACGTGTACGAAGTGGCCGACGCCACCGTCGACGCCCGCTTCGCCGAACACCCGCTGGTGACCGGCGACTCCAACATCCGCTTCTACGCCGGCGCGCCGCTTGTTGCCCACGAAGGCAAGCCCCTGGGGGTTCTGTGCGCCCTCGACACCGTGCCGCGGGAGCTGACCACCGACCAGCGCGAGGCCTTGCGCATTTTAGCCCGGCAAGTAATGGCCCACCTCGAGCTGCGCCGCACCCGCCTTCAGCTTGAAGACGAACGCCAGAAGCTAAATGGCATCCTGCGCATGGCCAATAATTCGGGCGAGGCCCTGTACAACACCTCCCGCAAGGAAATCTTTGTCAAGCAGGATCAGCGGCTAGTGCGCATTGCCACGGCCGACCTGCAATACGTCGAAGCCCTGGGCGACTACGTCAACCTGCACACCATCCGGGAGCGGTTCACCGTGTACGGAACGATGAAGGACCTGGAAACGAAGCTGCCCGGGCGCGACTTTGCCCGCGTGCACCGCAAGTACATCGTGCGCCTCGACCGCATCGTGGCCATTGAAGCCGACATGGCTTTGCTCGACGGCGTACGCGAAGGCAGCCTGGTTCGGGCTCCCATGCGGGTGCCCATCGGCAGCTCCTACCGAGCCGGGCTACTGGGGCGCCTGATTCTGGTTTAGCGGGGCCGCCGGCAAGAACTTGCTCTGTAGCCTCATAAAATGAATGTTCACCGGTCCAATTCTTTGATTCGCCGAAATATCGGGCGGCACCGTTACAGAAAGTGCCACCTTTGATTCGGTTATCGGCGGAAGCAGCTAGTAGCCCCTTCCGCTGGAAACTAAGTTTGTTTTCATAGCTCAGAAAGACCCCCACCTTTGGTCGGGGTTTTTTTGTGTTTTTACGGGTCAGTGCCTTGGCTCGGCTAGTCGTTGGTGGCCGGCCGCTTGATAAGAGCTGCTTCTGGTTTAGGAGTGGTGGGGGCGCCAGCAGCCAACTGAAGCAGCGGAAGGGCTGCGGATGGCTTTTCGGGGCGGGCCAGCGGGCGTCCCGCCAAGGGGACTACCGGCGCCTCAACCAGTTTTGCGGGTTCAGGTTAGCCGAGTTGTGCCACACCTGAAACTGCACTTCCGAGGTGCCCTCGGCATTGGTGGCGACGGTGCCAATCACTTCGCGGGCGCTTACGTGCTGGCCTTCCTGCACACTCACCCCCCGTAGCTTGGCGTACACGGTAAAGAAGTCGCCGTGCTGAATCATGACGATGTTGTTCATGCCGGCGATGGTGGCGATGGTGAGCACCTTGCCATCGAAGCAGGCCCGGACCGGTTCCCCGGCGTCGGTCTGAATGTCAATGCCGCGATTTTCGACGGTCACGTTTTTCAGCACCGGGTGCGGGTGCCGGCCAAAGCGCTGGGTGATGAAGCCCCGGCTCACGGGCCAGGGCAGGCGCCCCCGGTTGCCGGAGAACGACGACGAGAGCACCGCCGTTTCCGGAGTAAGGGCGATGCGCACGGCCCGGCGGTCGGCGGCGGTTTCGGCCGCCGTTTCGGGAGCGTCGCTTTCGGGGGCTGCGGTAGCGTCGTCGGGGTCGTTGCTCGCTACTTCGGGGTCGCGGCGCGGGCGGACGGGGGCCGACCCGCGGGACGCCCGGCGGGCGGCCAGCGCGGCTTGGCGGCGGGCCGCGAGGCGCGCTGCCCGGGCGGCGCGGACCATCTCCTCCCGCACCCGCTCGGCAATCAGGTTATCGAGGCGGCTCACGGCCTGGCGACGCTCTTCCAGCTCCTGCCGCAGGCCCTGCTCTTGCTGGCTGAGCTGCTGCACCATCTCGTCTTCCTTAAATTTCAGGGTTAGCAGGTTCTTGTTCTCGATCAGCTGGTTGTTGAGCAGGCTGCTTTTGCGGCGCTGCTGCTGGGTGAGGCCCGACAGCTGCTGGTGGAGCCGCGACTGCGTCCCCATAATGCGGGCCGCCTGCCGCTGCCGCTCCTCAGTGTACTGCCGGATGTAGCGCAGTCGCAGCGCGAACTGGTTGAAGGATTCCGCCGCGAACAAAAACATCAGCCGGTTGAAGCCATTGGCCGTTTTAGAAGCCGTGTAGACCATCCGGGCGTACTCGGCTTTTAGCTGGCGCAGGGTTTTCTGAGTTTGCAGCACCTGCGTAGCCGTTTGGTGCACGTTGGTTTCGATGCCCCGCAACTGGGTCGAAATACCTTCGATTACCTGCTGTTTCTGCGTCAGCTTCTCCTTGATGACGTGGAGCTGGCCCAGGCTCACCTTCTTCTTTTCCTGGGTTTGGTCGAGAGCCTGGCTGGTTTCCTGAATTCGCTGCAGATTCGCCAGGCGCTCACGCTCCAGTTGGGCCTTGCTTTTAACGTTGGCTGCGCGGACGCTCCTTCTGGGCGGCTTGCCGTTGCCCCGAGGACCGGGCCTAGTGTTTTTGGTGGTCCGGGCCGGCTGCTTCTTGCGCTGCTGCGCGGCCGCCGGCATTGCCAGCCCCAAAGCCAGCAGGCCCAGCAGCAGCCACCCGCGGGCTAGCCCCGCGAGGGGCTGCCCCCAGGCGTTGGATGTATTGCTTACCGTTCGTCCTCGCTTATTCAAGGTGCGCCATTCAAAACCACTACTTATTTCTGCCGCTTATAGCCCTTCGGCACACTAAAGGGAAAAGCCAGGCGCTCGCGCCCGGCATTCACTTTGCTGAAGTTAATAGCGGCCGTCGTTACGCCCGACGACGGTTGCTGGGCCTGGATGAGCATGGCGTGCGCGAACACCAAGTCTCCCGGTCCTTCCAACGGTTGGAAGTCGGTGTAATCTACGGTGAGATTGCGCTTGGTGGCTTCATCGCTCACCTTTAGCTGCTGCACCCGGCCGGTGCCGGCTTGCAGCAGCCGCTCAACCACCACCTCGCCCAAGGGGTAGCTTACGCGCTGGCGGCCCCCCTCTTCGGTGGCCATGGTGGGGGTGGTGCCGGCTGGTGCAGGCAGGTAATCGCCCAGCAGCAGGGCCTGCATTTGCGCAAAGCTTACGGGCACGTTCAACAGCTTACTCAGGTACTTGTAGTCGCCCGAAAAATATGTTTTTTCTAGTCGGTTCAGCACGCGTACCGAGTCGTGGGTGAGCACGGCCCGTACGCCCTCTACGCCGACCAGCGAGGCCGACACCCAAATGATGCTGTCGCGGCGCACGCGCAGGGCCAGGTTGGCTCCCTGCTTGTTGCCCTTGAGGTTGATTTGCGCCTTGCCCTTGGCATTAAGAAAGATGAACGTGGTATTAACGGCCCGCATTGAGGGCAGCGCGGGCTCCAGCCTTTTAAAACCGGGCATCGACACCGACGTGCCCGGCCCGTTGGCCGATGTGGTTGTGGGCACCGCCTTGCGGTGGCAACTGCCTAGCAGCAGCCCCAGGGCCAGCAGCAAAGTGAGTTTATTCATACAATTTCCGGTCTTTCAGCTTGCGCTCCAGCAGGTCGGAAGCGATGCCCATTTTGCGGGCCCGCTGCCATTCCGCTACGGCCTTTTCTTTTTCGCCGAGCTGGAACAACACGTCGCCGTAATGCTCGATCACGGAGGCGTCTTTGGTAGTTTGCAGGGCTTTTTCGAGCGCGGCTTTGGCGCCGGTGTAATCTTTCATCTTATACAGCACCCACGCGTAAGTGTCGAGGTAGGTGTCGTTGTCGGGAAATTGCTTGATCACCTTGCCCGACATCTGCTTGGCCTTTTCCAGCTTCTCGCCCCGCAGCGATAAGAAGTAGCTGTAGTTGTTTAGCACCTGCACGTTACCAGGGTCGTTAGTCAGCGCCGATTCGTAGGCCGCATCGGATTTTTCGTATTCGCGCAACTCGTGGTAGGCGTCGCCCAGCTGCGCGTCGAACTGCCCCAGCGACTCGGGGTTGTTTATTACCAGCTTGCGGCCGTGCTCCAGGGCCTTGATGCCCTTCTGGGGCTCCTTTCTCAGCAAGTGCGCCACCCCGTTGTAAAACCAGAGCAACGACTGGTTCGGGAACAGCTCCAGCGCCCGGTCGGTGTGGGTAAGCAGCGAGTCAGTCTGGTTCAGCTCGGCGTCGATCAGCACCACCTGCTGCCAGAGCTGGAACTTGGAATTGTCGTAGCGCAGGGCCTGTAGATAGGCGTTGCGTGCTTCCTTCTTGTGGGCCGTCCGATGGTGAATGTCGCCGGCCATGGCGTAGGACTTGGCCTCCTTAGGGTGGGTTTTAATCGTAGCGGCCGCCAGGTCGCGGGCCAGTTGGTTTACCGACTCCTTAGGGCTGGGCAGTTGCGTGATGTAGCCCATCAAAACGCGCACCCGCTCATCGATGCCGAGTGTCGGGCTGGCGAAGGCCAGCTTAAGCTGCTGGGCCGCTTCGTCGGGCTGGCTTTGCTGCCGGTAGACTTCGGCCATGATCATGTGGCCCTGCGGGTTGCCGGGGTCGAGGCGCAGGGCTTGCTGGGCCACGCGCAGGGCGTCGGGCAGGCGGTTGTTGCTGGCGTACATCTCGGCCTGGGCCAGCACGTAGCGGCTTTCGGTGGGGTTGGCCCTGATGAGCTTGTCACCTTCGGCCAAGGCCAGGTCCAGCTTGTTTTGCTTTAAGTAGATCTGCTGCTTCTTGAAGGAGATTTCATCTACCTGCCCGAACTCTTTTTCGGCCTGATCCAGCGTATTCAGGGCCTCGGGCAGCTTGTTCTGCGCCAAATACAGATCGGCTAGATTGAACAGGTAGCCACCCGAGTTGGGCACCTGCTTAATCAGGGCCGCGTAGGTTCTCGTGGCGGCGTCGTACTGCTTCTGGCTGGCCTGAATCTGGGCGAGCAGCAGGTAGTAATACGCGTTTCGGGGGTCGAGCCGGACGGCTGCCTCGGCGTAGTTGGTGGCGTCGCGCAAGTTGCCACTCAGTAGGTTGGCTTCGGCTATTTTGTAATTGACGGCGGCATTATTGGGGTTCATCAGGTAAGATTTCAGCAAGCGCTCCAGGGCCTTGTTGTAGTCTTCCAGCAGCACGTACTTCACTCCTTCCACAAACAGCGCCTCGCTCTGCTCGCGCTCGCGCTCCGAGAGCTGCGCCAGCGTCGACGTCCGCGGTCCCCCGCGCCGGATGATGGTGCTGATCTGCTCCCGGTCCCAATCGCGCTGCTCTTTTTCCAGGGCCCGCTTTTCTTTACGGGTCATTTTGGCGGGGGGCATGGGGGTACCATCCGTGGGCTGAGCGTAGCTCAGGGCCGTCAGCCCCAGCCAAAATAGCAGAATAAGAACAACTTGACGCATATACAATAGAACCGAACCCTCAACCCGGCTCACGAAAATACGGGTAATAATGCCCAACGACGCGGCCTCCACCAGAAAGCCGCGTCGCTAGTAACGCATTTCCGTCTTAAAACGTCACACCCGCAGCTGATTATAATCGCCCAGGCTCAGGTCGTCGGGCGTGCCGGCTACGGTGGCGAAGTTCCCAATCATCGAATTAGTGATGACCGCGTTAAGTACCGAAGCCGACTGCTGCACGATGGAGTTAGACAGGCGGGAGTCGCGCACGTTGGCGTGGGCGCCCAACGACACGTGCGGGCCCACGACCGAATCCGTAATTACCGCGTTTTCGCCGACGTACACTGGTTCCAGCAGCACCGAGTTGGTGATGGTGGCCGATTCGGCTACCAGCGACTCGCCGCGCTCCCGCAGGTACTCCAGGTAGCGCTGGTTGGTGAACACCGTAGCGTCTTTATTTCCGCAGTCCAGCCATTCGGTCACGCGGCCGGGTACGAACACTGTGCCTTTGTTTTTCATGTTTTCCAGGGCATTGGTGAGCTGGTACTCGCCTTTGTCCTTGATGTCGTTGTCGAGCAGGTACTGCAGCTCCTTGCGCAGATACTCGCCGTCCTGGAAATAGTAGATACCAATGATGGCCAGGTCCGACACAAAGTCCTGGGGCTTCTCCACAAACTCGGTAATCTGGCCCTGCTCGTTCAGCTTTACCACGCCGAAAGGCCGGGGGTCCTCCACCTGCTGCACCCAGATGGTGCCGGGCACCGACGAGTCCAGCGTAAAGTCAGCCTTGAACAAGGTATCGGCAAAAGCCACCACCAGCGGCCCCGTCAACGATTCTTTGGCGCACAGAATAGCGTGGGCCGTGCCCAGCGGCTCGTCCTGATACACGATGGTCCCCCGCGCCCCCACGGATTCGGCAATTTTCACCAGGCTTTTCTCCACTGCCTCGCCGAAGCGACCAATGATAAAGGCCACCTCGTCGACCGACTCGCCGCACACCTTGGCGATGTCCTCCACGAGGCGCTGCACGATGGGCTTGCCCGCAATTGGAATCAAGGGTTTGGGAACGGTGAGCGTGTGGGGGCGCATGCGCTTGCCCATGCCGGCCATCGGGACGATTATTTTCATGTTGCTGGGTGGGTTATAATTATTGTTGGTAGCTAGTAAGTGGTGGCTGATTGATGGGGGCGGGGCTGATGGTTAGCTGTTTGAGTTTGGATGACGGTTCCCGGCTGAACCCCGACAAGTAGCAACCAGCAGTTAATAACTAACTCTGCCCCGTGCTTCCATACCCGCCCGCGCCGCGTTGGGTTGCGCTTAATGTCTCAACGGGCTGCCAGGAAATGGTTTCGTGCCTGGCAACCACCAGCTGCGCAATGCGTTCGCCGTCGTTCACCACGAACGGCTCATTGGATAAGTTAATGAGCAGCACCCGCACTTCCCCGCGGTAATCGGCGTCGATGGTGCCGGGGCTATTCACTATGCCAATCCCATGCTTCACGGCCAGCCCGCTGCGCGGCCGTACCTGGGCTTCGTAGCCGACCGGAATCTCCAGGCTTAGGCCAGTCGGAATCAGGGCTCGCTCCAGCGGCCCGAGCGTTACGGGCGCATCCAGGTTAGCTCGCAGGTCAAGGCCCGCCGCGTGGGCCGTCTGGTATTCCGGCAGCGGGTGGCGCGAGCGGTTAAGAACGGGAATGTGCATAACGAAGGGCGGGAAGGGCGCGCAAAGATAGGGACCGGCGGAATTGCCCGAGTAAGCCCCGCCGCCAGTAAAAGGCTGCCTGCTTTCTTCGCCGGGTGAGAACCTTAGCGGCGCGCTGCTCTAACTCCCCCGGCCGTTGGAACAAACCATACCTTTACGGCCCTGACTTACTCGTTTGCGATTGCATGACTATTGTTGAAAAGCTGACTGCGGGGCCGCTGCCCCGGTGGTTCTGGCCGTTACTGTTGGGCTTAAACTTCTTGCTGCACGCCCCCTTCTTCCGGCTGCCGCCGGCCGGCATTCACGTCTGGCGGCAATGCAACACCATGGCCGTCGCGCGTAATTTCTACGACGAAGGCATGAACATTCTGGAGCCGCGCGTAGACCGGCGCAATACCACCAACGGGATCACGGGCATGCAGTTTCCGTCCTACGAGTGGCTGGTGGCGGGGAGCTACCACCTGCTGGGGTTTCACGAAAGCCTGCCTCGCCTCATCAATTGGCTGATTTATATGGCTGGGGTGCTGGCTTTCTACCAGTTGGTGCGGCGAGTGAGCGGGGCCGACTGGCTCGGGGCGGTGGGCGCCTGGTGCTTGGCCTGGAGCCCGGAAATGTACTACCACGGCATTAATGCCTTACCCGATGTGCTGGCTCTAACGGCTTCGGTGGCGGGCTTACTTTGGTTTGTACGCTGGCGCGAAAGTCGGCATTCAGGCTTATTGCTCCTAAGCCTGCTGGCGGTTACGCTGGGCGGCCTCACCAAGCTCCAGTTCCTGGTGGTGGGCGTTCCCATTGCCGTCTTTGTAGTCCGTGATTTGCTGCAAGGCCGCCTGTCCTGGCCGGCGCTGGCCGGGTTGGCGGCCTACGCCCTCGTGGCCGTAGGGGTGCCGCTGGCCTGGTACGCTTACGCCATAAATCTTATTAAAGCTTCCGGTCTGGCCGATTTTGGCCTTGAGATTCGGTCTGCCACCGACGTCGCCACGGCCTTGGCCATTATCAAACGCAACCTGGTGTCGGACTGGCCGGAACTGCTGTTGGGTTACGGCGGTTTGGGGCTGCTGCTCGTGGGGCTGTGGCGGCTGCTGCGCCATGCTCCAACCCACCACGCGTGGTTTCTGCCGGGCGTGGCCTGGGCCGGAGCCTTACTGGCCTATTACCTCATCGAGCTGCACCAGATGCAGGCCCACACCTACTACATGCTGCCGCTGCTACCCGTGCTGCTGCTGCTGGGGGTGTGGGGGGCGGCCTGGCTACGCCGGTTTCCGCGGGCCCACGGGCTGTTCCTGGCCCTGTTGTTGGTGCAGCCCGGGTGGGCATTTATACGCATAGGGTGGAACCGTTGGCTGAAGGGCGGCCCGGCCATTGCCCCCGAGCTGTTCAACCCCGCTACCCGGGCCGCGCTGGAAGCCGTCACGCCCCCGGCCGCGCTGTGCCTGGTGGGCCCTGATGATTCCGGCTGCGAATATTTTTACTTCTTGCACAAGAAGGGCTTCGGCTTTGACCGCCCGGAACAGTTGCTGGAAAAAAGATCCGCGGGCCAGCCGTACGTGGCCGAATGTGTGACCCGCGGGGCCCGCTACTTGTACTCGGACGACTCCACCACCCTGCGCGACCCCCGCCTGCAGCCGTACCTGGCCCGGGAAGTAACCCGCGTGGGCGACTTCCAGGTTTGGGAGCTGCGGGCGGCCCCGGCTCAGCCCTAGCTACCGCTGGCTTTGGGGGGCTTTGACGCTGGCGCGACGAGAAACTGTTAGTACTCGCGGCTTACGCCACCGCCCGCCGGGGCCGCTCTACCAGGTACAGCGCGAGCAGAAACTCCCCCGTGAGGCCCGCGTGCCAGGCATGGCGGGCCCACCACCCGGCCACGGGCAGGTGCCAGCCCAGCGCTACCAGCCCCGAGGCGCCCAGCAGCCACAGCCCCAGCCGCAAAGCTGGGTAGGGCACCGGAAAGTGTCGTTCGCCCAGCCGCCAGCACAGCACGGCCATCGTGAAGTAGCAGGCCAGTGTGGCAATGGCGCAGCCCAGGTAGCCCAGCAGCGGGATCAGAACGAAGTTGAGGCCAACGGTGAGCACCGCCCCGCCAGCCCCGATGTAGGTGCCGTAGTACGTTTTATTCGTCAGCTTAAACCAGACCGATAAGTTGTAGTAAACGCCTAGAAACAGGTTGGCCAGCAGCAGAATGGGCACCACCACCAAGCCCTGCAAATACTCGGGCCGCTTCAGAAATAATGGCCCGATGTCTTCCACGTTTAAGCTGATTGCCACGAAGATAATGGCGCAGCACAGCGTGAACCATTTTAGAATTAAGGCAAACGTGGCGGGCGAATTCTTTTCCGTTCCTTGGGCAAAGAAGAATGGCTCGGCCGCGTAGCGAAACGCCTGAATCACCAGCGACATAAAGATGCTCAGCTTGTAGCAAGCGCCGTAAATACCCACGGCCGTCAGACTGCTCTGGCCGGGGTAAAAATTAGCCGGCAGCCACTTGGGCAGCAGAATGCGGTCGAGCGTTTCGTTCACCATACCCGCCAGGCCCATTAGCATCAGCGGATACGCGTAGCCGAGCAGCGGGCGCAGGAAGGCCAGGTCCAGCCGGAAGCGAAAGCCGAGCAGCTCGCGCCACAGCAGCAGCAGCGTGAGGCCGCTGGCGAACAGGTTCGACAGGAAAATATAGCCTACGCCCATCGTGGGGTCGTACACGCGCGCCACCAAAGGCTGTACGGCGGGCAGCTGGCCGCGGGTCACGGCTGGGCACAGCACGATAAAGAACAGGTTCAGCCCCACGTTGGCTACGATGCCGGCCAACTTGATGCCGGCGAACTTGCGCGCTTGGTTCTCCAGCCGCAGCCGGGCAAATGGAATGGCCGTCAGCGCGTCCAGCCCCAGAATGAGCGCTACCCATTCGGCATATCTTTCGTGTTCCGGCGGAATATCTACCAGCCCCAGCAGCGGGCGGGCCAGCAGCACCATTCCAGCGGTGAGCCCGGCCGTACTCAGCAGCAGCAGGCTAAGCACCCGGTCGTACAATTCGCGGCGGTTGGCTCCCGGCTGGTTGGCAAAGCGAAAAAACGTGGTCTCCATGCCGTAGGTGAACACCACGTTCAGAAACGACACGTAGGCATAGAGCGCCGTAACCACGCCGTACTCTGCTGCCGCAAACGCGCTGGTGTATATCGGCACCAGCAAATAGGTGAGCACCCGGCCCACGATGCTGCTGACCCCGTACACAGCCGTTTGCGAGGCTAGCTTCTTAAAAATACTCATCCAGAATGAATTAAAAATGGAGAATTAAAAATGCCTTCCCAACCAGTCGACGGCTCCTCTTTTCCTTTTAATTTTTAATTCTCCATTTTTAATTTTTAATTGAATTCATTTTCCTCGGAAAACGGCCGCCCGCTTTTCGATAAACGCCTGCGTGCCTTCCTTGAAGTCGTCGCTTGCGAAGGCCTGGCCAAATGCTTTCACCTCTATGGCGTAGCCGTTGGCATCCTTCACGTAGTGCGCGTTCACGCAGTCCAGCACCATGCCTACGGCCAAGGGCGCCTTACCCAAAATTTTGCTGAGCAACTGGTGGCAAAACGGCAGCAGCTCGGCCTGCGGCACCACATGGTTGACCAAGCCCAGGCGCAGGGCCTCGTCGGCCTTCACTTGGTCGGCCGTGAGTAGCAGTTCAATGGCCTTGCCTTTGCCGATAAGCTGCGGCAGCCGCTGAGTGCCACCGTAGCCCGGCAGCAGGCCCAGGTTCACTTCAGGCTGGCCAAAGCGGGCGTTGTCGGCCGCCACGCGCATGTGGCAGGCCATGGCCAGCTCGCAGCCCCCCCCCAGCGCGAAGCCGTTCACGGCGGCCACCACTGGCTTAGTGCTTTCCTCGATTCGGCAGAAGGCTTCCTGGCCGCGCTCGGCCGCGCGGGCGGCCTGCGCGGGCGTGAGGGCCGCCAGCTCAGCAATGTCTGCTCCGGCTACGAAGGCTTTTTCGCCGCTGCCGGTCACGATAATGCCGCGCACCGTCGGCTCGTCGAGCGCCTGCTGCATGGCCGCAGCGATTTCGTCGATGGTGGCCGCGTTCAGCGCATTGAGCTTGCTGGGCCGGTTAATGGTGATGGTGAGAATGCCACTGGTGGCGTCTAGATCGTAAAGCAGGTTTTCGTAGGAAGCAGGCATGGGAAATAAGGGCCCTGAATGTGTTGGCCATACCAAAGATAGAACACCGGCCCGGCGCAGCGGTTTGCCATCCCGGAATCCAGCTCGACTGGTAATTACACGGGAGCACTCAGTAACTTCTCCCTTGCAGCTCGGTATTAAACCAACTAGAGCGGTTCTCAGGATGGTGTATGGGTTTGGGTGTATCTTTTGCACATGAAAGCCTATTCGAATGATTTGCG
>NZ_JACXAD010000027.1 GCF_014699115.1 Hymenobacter montanus | reverse complement strand
GGCCACCAGCTTCTTGGGAATGGTGCATTTCGTCTCAGCCCTGTTATGGCTTCGTTAATTGTCCGTACAACCTAGCAGATTTTTAATTCTTCATTTTTAATTTTTAATTCCTAAAAAACGGTACCCTGACTGGAGAACTGCTCTACGAGGCCCCGAATGATTTTGAGGCTGGTCTTTTCGGGGCCGCGGACTCGCCAGCCAAGGCGGAGAGTAAGTGCGATAAGGAAGAGTAAAAAGAAAAGCCAGCTCCCCCGATTGAGGGGCTGGCTTTTCAGTAGGGTAGGGGTTGTTAACCAGGGCCGTCTACTGCGGAGCGTCGCCCTTCTGCTTGATCTTTTGGGTGCCCTCCTTGCCTTTGGTTTTTACCTTGAGCTTATTCGCGGCGGGAGCGGGCTCGCCGGCGGTGCCTGCTGGGGCCCCGTCCTGTCCTTCCTTCGTTGGATCGGCGATATCCTCCGTGGCTGATTTGATTTCGTCGACGATTTCTTCTTTCTTTTCTTTTTGCTGAGCTAATAGGAGCTGGCTGTGGGGTAAGGTGTTGTTCTTCCAGGCGGCCATCTCGACACTCAGTTTCTCCTTCTCGCTCTTCGTTTGCTTGTTGGGAATCATCAGGCTGTTAAGGTCGGGCTTGCCAGCGTCTTGCCAAGCCGTGAGCCAGAGCGAGGAGACCATGGTCGGGGCCCCTTTCAGGCGAAAGCTTACCATGCCGCCCACCGCCTTTTCGTAGGCGTCGGCGAAGGCATCGGAAAAGCGGCGGGTGGTCTGGCCGTAGTGATGCGCGAAGGTGTAGCGCACGGCGGGCTTCATCACCTTTTCAATTTTGGTGGCCTGGTCGAAGGTTTCGCCCACAAAGCCGTAGCTCTGCTGCACCTCGTTCCAAACCGCTACCAGGGGGTTGTCCAGGTACTTGGCCGGCTCCCCATTCAGCTTGTACTCGTTGATGAACCGCTCGGGCAGCTGGGTTTCCCACAGTTTGTGCAAGCCTTTCTGGTTGGTAAACTGGCCGTCGTAGTTGAGCGTGGTGTGCAGCGGTACGAAGGCGTCGCTCATGTAGTGGCTCAGTTCGGCCGAGTACTTAATGATGTTCACCGTGTCGCGCTGCCGGAAGGCTTCGGTGAGGCTGTTCTTGGTTTCGATAATCGTCCACGGCACGGTACCGTACTTCTTGAGCGTGTCGGCCGTAAATTTTTCCACTGCTTTCTCATAGCGCCGGGGCACCTTGGCGAAGGGGTTTTCCTCGGAGTAATAATCCATGTTGATAAAGTGCTTCGGACCTTCGGTGGTATCCTGGCTGCGGCGCTCATCGGGGGCCGTACTTAGGCGCACCAGTTCGGCCATGTGCCGGTAATAAAACGCCTGCATCGACGCCGGAAGCTGGTACACGGCCACTTGGGTAATGGTGCGGTGGCCGAAGAAGCCCCAAGCCCCGGCAGTACCTTGAGCCAGCGTCAGGGCCGCGAAGAGCAGCGGAAAAAAGATTTTTTTCATGGATGAAAGAATGAAGATGAAAGAATACCCAGACCAGAATAGTCATACTGCCCAAAGTTCGGCAATCACTTCCATATTCAGCGTTCCGCCCGCCCTCGACCGCGATTTTATTGCGCAGTAAGGGCTGAGGCTTGGCTAGCTATTCCAAGTTTCACCGTCGAACCGGGCTAACGTTTTGCATTATTGTATTAGTAAATTTTAATTTACCCTTTGTTATTGGGATTGATTTTTTATATCTTACTAAGAAGAACTCACTTTGCCTTGAGGCTGCCTGAATCGATCTTCTCGAAGACATGAGAACAACCCTCATCACAGATGATTTCGTATTTTTTAGTTACGGGGCATAGTTCTAATATTTTCGAATCGCCTTTATAAGAATAAGATACAAAATATGAATCTGCACTCGGAAACGTAATATAAAGGTTGTTGTTTTTTACTTCGTAAATCCCTTTATTACCATTTTCGTTTTCTACAACATTATTATTTGCGAAGATAAGTATCTTGCCGTGCTTAATTTTTTGTACATGCATATCCAGGCCACTCCTGCCGCCATATCTCATTTCGTGATATTCAGTCTCTTGCCACTTTCCAATTAGAGAAAGACCGCCCTTCCTTGGTGCAGCAGGTTTTGTTTGTTCAGGATGCGCGGAAGATTTTGTTTAGAATAGTTTGGTTTCTCAGAACAAGATATAAAAGCAACTAATAAACTTATTAAATAGACTACTTTATTCATCTTATAGACTTGTTCAATTTTCAGATGAAAAAGCATCCAATATTTCCAGCGGCTGCCCGCTTCAGAGTTGCGTGGTTCCTGCCAAGTTAATACTTTCTTACAATACTGGGTGGGTAGCTGCTTGGTCGGGCAGGTGCTTGGTGCTGGGCTGCGCGGCGCCCGACACGGCCTGCCGCCGGTTTAGCAGGTCAGCCAGCTTGTCATAGATGAAGCCGGCTGCTTGTTCGCGTAGCTTGTCGGCATTGCCCGCAAACTGTTCGCGGTATTCGTAGGCGTGGCCCTCAACCAGAATCGTCACGAACATGGTGCCCACCGGCTTATCGGGGGTTTCGGAGGCGCCGGGCCCACACAAGCCCGTTACGGCCACGCAAACGTCGGCCTTGGGTAGGAGCCGGTGCAGGCCCAGGGCCATCTCATTAGTGGTTTGCTGGCTCTCGGGCGAATAGGTAGCCAGCGTTTCTTTTTTCACGCCCAGCAATTTCTGCTTAGCCTCGACGTGGTAAGTAACCACGGAGCCCAGCAGCACTTCGCTCACGCCGGTAGCCGGGGCCAATTGCGCCGCCACCAGGCCGCAGGTGCAGCTTTCCGCCAGGGCCAGGGTGAGCTTGTGCTGGAGGAACTGCTGCACCAGGGAGTTAATAGGGTCGGATTTCATCGGCGAAAGAGTAGGGGCTAGTTGTGCATACGCGACGGTCGGGCCGTGGGGTTGCGGTCAAGCTTAGCGAGGTTCGCTTACGGTGGCGTTTTTTCGGGCCCGGCGCCAGAGCGGCCAGGCCCCCACCACCAGCGCCAGGGCTACCGCCGCGTGCCCGGTATCGGCCACGACGTTCATCACCAGAAAAGCCGCCGACAGCCCCACCAGCAGGCCAGTGCTCCAGGGGTGGCCCCAGGCCCGGAAGCCGCCGGCCGGTACCGGCCCTTGCCGCCGCAGCTTAAACAGAGCCGAGAACCCCACCACGTAATAGCCCACGAACAACACGCTGGTGATGGCTTCCAGGGCGGCTACCGTGCCGCTCAGGAGCAGGCCCAGCGTAAGCGCTCCGGCCACTACCAGCGCCGGGCCGGGGGTACCGCCGGGGTGTACCCGCGCCAGCACCGCGGGCAGCTGGCCGGCCCGGCCCAGGGCAAACAGCACCCGGGTGGCCATGAGCAGCACCGAGTTGAGCACCCCCAGCATGGCCACCACGCCCAGGCCCCGCACCACTTGCCGGCCCAGTGGCCCCGCCCAGGCCGCGGCCATTTCCGCCAGCGGCAAATCGGAGTCGCGAATGGTGGCGAAAGGTAGCACGCGCAGCAGCCCTGCGTTCAGCATAAAATACAGGCTCAATACCGCCGCTACTCCCCACAGCAGGGCCCGCGACAGCGTACGGCCGGGCTGCGCCGTTTCCTCGGCAAAGTAGATGGGCGCGTACCAGCCATCGTAGGCAAATACTACCACTTGCAGTGCCGCCACCAGGCTTACGGCTGGAATACCGCCCAGGGCGGTCCCGGCCGGCGCCTGGAGGGCTACGCCCGGCAGCCGTGTGCTGGCCACTACCAGCCCCACCACGCCCAGCAGCAGAATGCCGGCGGTAATTTCCTGTGCCCGGCTGCCTTCCCGCAGGCCCCGAAACTGTACAGCCATCAGGCCCAGCACGGCCGCGGCCGCCAGCAGCCGGGGAGCGGAGGGGATATCCAGCGGCAGCAGCTGAGCCAGGTACTCGCCCAGGAGCAGGGCCACCAGCGCCCCGGTCACGCAACTGCTGGTCCAGTCGGCCCAGGCTACGGCCACGGCCGGAAATTCCCCGAAGGCGGCTTCGGCGTAGCCGTACCAGGCCCCGGCCTGGGGCAGCCGGCTGGCCAGCTCGGCCAGGGTATTGGCGGCCAGGAGCGTGTAGAGGCCGCCCACCAGCCACAGCACCAGCACCGGTCCGGGGCCGCCCAGGGCCCGGGCCAGCTCGCCGGGGCTGGTGAGCACCCCGGTGCCGGCCGTGCCGCCCACCGCCACGGCCAGGCCAAAGCCCAGCCCAACCAGGCGACGCAGCCCAGTAAATCGGGAAGAGGAAATCAACGAAGAAAGGCGTAGAAGAAAGGAAGAATCAACAAATCAGCGCCAAAATACCTTGTTATTTAGTTCTTGCTCGGCATGGCCAGCTATTCTTGTCGGTACGTTATGCCAGGGATACGCGCGGGCTCGCAGAGTCCGCGTTACGCTCCGGCTAATCTTGTCGGTATGTTACGCCAGCCTTCATTACAAAAGTCGGGTGCATCAGCGCCGAAATATCCTGGAGGGGGTCGCCGTCGAGGGCCACGATGTCGGCCAGCTTGCCGGCTTCCAGCGTGCCGAGGTTGGACGTTTCGCCCAGCAGGTCGGCCGCGTTCACGGTGGCGGCCCGGATGGCTTCGATGGCGGGCATGCCGGCGCTGGTCATGTAGCCAAATTCCAGCGCGTTCAGCCCGTGGCGGTACACGCCGGCGTCGGTGCCGAAGGCGATTTTCACGTTCGCCTTGTAGGCCTTGCCGCAACTGGCCTGAATCAGGGGGCCGATGCTCAGCGCTTTGGGCACCACGGCAGCCGCGAAGTAGCCCGGAATGCGCGCTGAGTCGGCCACCGACTTCCCGGCAATGATGGTGGGCACGTACCAGGTGCCGCGGGCCCGCATCAAGTCGCGGCCCTGGTCGTCCATCAGGGTGCCGTGCTCGATGCTGGCTACTCCGGCGCGCACGGCCCGCTTAATGCCCTCGGCCCCGTGGGCGTGGCAGGCCACTTTCAGGCCCAGGTCGCGGGCGGTTTCCACCACGGCCCGGATTTCTTCCTCGGAATACTGCGGTCCGCTGCCGTCCTTGCTCAGGTCGAGTACGCCGCCGGTGCTGGCAATCTTAATGACGTCGGCCCCGCGCTTGAACTGCTCGCGCACGGCCTGCCGGCACTGGTCGGGCCCGTTGGCGATGTTGGCGGGCTGGCCGTATTTCTCCATCAGGTCGCGGCTCAGGCCGTCGGCCTCGTCCATGTGCCCGCCGGTGGCCGAAATGGCGGCGCCCGCCGTGAAAATGCGCGGCCCCACCACCTGGCCGCGGTTGATGGCGTTGCGCAGGGAAATGTTCACGCCGTCCTCGCCGCCCAGGTCGCGCACGGTGGTGAAGCCGGCGCGTAGCGTGGCCAGCGCATCGCCCAGGGCCCGGTAGGCGTAGTCGGCCGGGTTCATCGTGAACTGGTTGATGGCGCTGCCCTTGCCCGGGTGCGAGAGCACGTGCACGTGGCAGTCAATCAGGCCGGGCAGCACGGTGCGGTTTTCGAGGCTGATGACTTTGTCTTGCGGGCTGCTGGCCACGGTGTAGCCCGCTTGCACGGCCACAATCCGGTCTTTCTCGACCACCAGGGTTTGCTGGCTCAGCAGCTTGCCGCTGCGTACATCCAGCAGGCGGCCACAGTGCAGGTAGGTTCTTTGGGCCCCAGCAGCGGGGGCCACGAGCAGCAAGACCGCCGTAGCCCAGGCATGAATAGATTTGCGCGTCATACGTTTGTTCTAATGGGCAGCAAGGTACAACTAGCGGTTTGGTGAGTCAGAAAATTGGCGAATGACGCCTTTTTGCAACGTCATACAGTTACTGAAGCACTAAATTTCTATTTGTCCAGGCAGCTCCTCATGCCGGGTATTGCGCTCGCTTCGTTGCGGAAGCAAGCAATCATCCGCCCCCGTGGGCTACTTCGCAACGCTCGGTAGGATGGTCCGCTTGCACCAGGCACCGTCTCACGACTTAATCAATTCATCAACCCAACCATCCGCTCTTCCATGACTACTCAAGAAGAATTCGAAGCAGCCAGCCAGCGCGCCCAGCAATTGCCAAGCAAGCCTTCCAATATGGTGCTGCTCCAGCTGTATGCCCTCTACAAACAAGCCACTGAGGGCGACGTAACCGGTGACCGTCCCGGGGGCTTTGACTTCAAGGCCATTGCCAAATACGATGCCTGGACCAGCCTGCGCGGCACCAGCAAAGACGCCGCCCGCCAGCAGTACGTAGAGCTGGTGAATAGCCTTTCGTAAGGGGGCGGCCCACGCGGCGTCATAATAGGCCGCATCATCAGGTAAATTTTCAGCTAGTGTTCAACAATGGGACGCCGCAAAGGCGGCGTTCCCCTGGCGTATGGATATCTCCCGTAAAAAGCCGTCCTACCCGCTCACGGCGGCCCTGCGCCAGTACCTGCGCAACTACGACCGCGAAGCCCGGTTGCCCATCAGCTACGACGACCTGCGGCACTTCAGCAACTCCTTCCCGCTGCTCGACCGCAGCGGCCGCGACACGCTCTGGCAAACGGTATTCTTCGAGCCCCAAACCCTGCGCGAGCTTAGCCAGGGCCTCACCGAAGTGTACGCCCTGCTGAAAACGGCCGGCGACTTGTCGTTCACCGAACACCTCATCGCCGACCGTATCGACTATTGCCAGTTCGGCAACTCCAACCCGTTTCGGGTGCGCATCGTCAACCAATTCAACGACAACTACGACTACTTCTACGTGAAGCGGGCCGATGCCTCGCGCCTCTATGGGCTGGAGCTGGAGCATCTGCTCTCGCCCAACTCCATGAACTTCCTGGTGCACGGCGACACCCTGATTGAAGAGCACATCGCGGGCATCCCCGGCGACGATTTCATTCGGCTGCGGCTTAGCCAGCCGCACCTCAACCAGGTGCGCATCGCCAAGGAGTTCGTCAAATTCAACGAGCGCTGCTTCGTGCGCCTGCTCGGCGACATGCGCGCCTACAACTACGTTATCGACGTCACGCCCGACTTCGAAGACGAGCAATACCGGGTCCGGGCCATCGACTTCGACCGGCAGAGCTACGAAGGGCGCCGGGTGATGTACCTGCCGCAGTTTTTCAAGGACAATGCCGCCGTGGTAGCCCTCTGCGCCCGCTTGCTTAAACCAGAAACCCTGCGCCAGTACCAAACCGAGGAGCGTGCCCTCATGGCCCGCCGCGCCCGGGCCGAGCGCCACCGCCTCCGCGACCTGCTCGACGTGATGCGCCGCCACGAGCTGGCTCCCCCCGAAAAAGTAGCCCAGCTCAAAGCCGAACTCAACCGCTACCACCACACGGCAGCCTTCGACCACTGCGATTCTATGGGCGACATCGTGCGCCAGAACCTCTGGCTCACGCTCGGAACCGGGGCTAAGGTTTCCTGATGGCTTGGTTGGTTATGCCGGCGGAGTAGCCCGGACGGCTGGTGCGCGGGGGGCCTCACCCCCTGGCCCCCTGTCCGAGGAGAGGGGCTACCGCAACTGCGGAGCGGCGGTAGCGGCGCTTTTTATGGTGGTGCATCTGCCAGAAAGGCCAGCCCCTGAGTGGAGCTGGCCTTTCGACGAATCAGCGGGTTAGCTCTTTTAGAAGCTGTTTGAGTTAGTGAAAAATCACTTTTGAACGTCCTGCTTCGACCAGCGGACGCCAGATAAGGACCGTTTTTATTTACTCAAACAGCCTCTTAGGAAACCTTAGGCGCTGGTAGGTCAAACGCGACGGCGTCGTGCTCAAAATGGCCCTTGTGCGAGCCGTCGCAAAACGGTTTTTGCTTCGACAGTCCGCAGCGGCAGATACTGATGCGCTGACGGCCGCCCAGGCCATACGGTTGGCCTTGAGCGTCGACTAATTCAATGTCTTCGCCCTCTACGCGGAGGGAGCCATTAGAAAGAACGGTGAGTTTGGTGGCCATAGGGTTGAGTGTAAGAGTTGAGAGAAATGAAATTAGGAGTCGGGGGTTGGGTAGTGTTGGCTTTGGTGGGTAGAAGAGTACCGGATAATGTTTTGATTATCTTCGCATCGTGGAAGGATTGGGTCGAAAGCCGCTTTGGGTGAATAGCTGCTATCTCGCAGCAGGTGTAACTAGTCAGAGGCTTGGCGGGCTGCTGGGGCAGCCAGCTTGAATGTAAATAAAGACAGCAGTAGAACAGCCTGGGCCGCTTGTTTCACATCAGGCCCAACTGAACGGCCGCTGAGTGGTAGCGGTTTGGCTGGTACGTATGTCGGCTGTTTCTGCGCCGAAAGCTTACAAGGCTGTAGAATACTCAAAGCAACCGCATCCAGATATACCTGACCACTACTCGTCGGCAGCGTCGGCCTGGAGCAAGCCTTTGCTTATAACTCCTTGCGCATGATGTAGTCGTTCATGAAGTAAGGCCCGATGGGTACATCGACTTCCCGTTGCCGGGCAAAGCCGCGCCGCTCGTAGAAGGAGATAGCCGGGTTGTAGCGGTTCACGTTGAGTTCCAGGAACTGGCCGCCAGCTTCGCGGGCGGCGTTTTCTACGGCCTCAATCAGGTGCACGCCCAGGCCCTGGCCCTGCCGCGTGGGCAGCACGTAAATTTTGTGCAGCTTATAGCCCACCCCGCCACCTTCTTCGGCGGGCAGCGGACTGAAGGAGGCAAATCCGGCCGGCTCGCCGGCCACGTAAGCCAGCAGAAACGCGTGGTGCTGCTCGGCCATCTGCCGCTTGAGGGCGGCGGGCGAATAAATCACCCGGTACATGTATTCAAGCTGTTCGCCCGAGATAATGAATCGATACGTGGGCTCCCAGGTAGCCTCGGCCAGCTGAATGATGGTGGGGATGTCGTTGAGCGTAGCGGGCTCAATGCGCGGCGGCGCGGTGGGGGCGTCAGAAGTCATAAGCGGCAAAACACGAAATTGCGGCGAAAAAATGAAACCAGCCGGCTGGTTTCGATACGGTTGGCCTGCTCCTTGCGTTGAGGGCCCTGTTTCCACTCTTCTTTCTTCATTCGTTATGAAATCTGCGCTCTTTTTTCTGTTGTTACTGGCCGGTTTGCCCTTGGCTGGCCGGGCCCAATCGGCTTCCCGAATGGATAGCCTGCGTCGGCACGGAGAGCTTACCGGCGCCCGACCTTCGGGTGGTTTGCTGGCCCGGCCCCGGGCCACCGCCCCGCGTAGTACGCCGGCCGGTAGACCACGCGGGGCGGCAGCCGATCCCGTGCAGCAGCACCTGCTGGGCACTACCGTCAACCTGGCCGAAGCCAGGGCCGAGCAGTTGCCCGACCTTTACGAGCAGTTTATCAGCACCACCCGCGCTGAGCGCCGCCAGTGGAGCTACGAGCAGTGGGACGCGGCCGGAGCGGTTCTGGCCCGCCTCAACGAGCGGTACGCACAGGTGCGTACCGAGCTGCCTCTGGAAGAGCGGCTACGCATTCGCACGTTCCAGGGCGAATACCACGCCCTGCGCGGCGCCCGGAAAGTGAAAAGCGCAATCGACGAATAGCTTTCCGCATTTGCTTGGCTCTAAGTAAGAATAAGCTGCCATTGACCAGGCCTTGGGGAGGAACCGTTGAGGCGGCATGTCATAACGGCCGGCTTAGTGGGGTTGCCGCTGTAGCCACTCCAGCGCAACCTCGGTTGCCTCAAATAACTCGATGGGAATGTGCGGGCGTACGGCCGCCACAAAGTTCTGGCTCGCAAACCGGTTGTCGCGGTCAGGCGAAAACACGTAAGCGATTGCCTTAAGACCGGCTGCTATGGCCTCGGGTAACCATTCGTATTGCAGCCAGGGCAGGGCGTCGCTCCAATCGCCGGTGGTGTCGCTTTTGTCATTCAGAATGAGTGAAAAGCCTAACTTATTGCGCCACTGCGCGCTCTGCTGCACCACCCGAATAATTTCGGGCCCCGTTAAGTGGCCGTGCCAGCGCACGAGCAGCAGCTCGTCGTCGGGATAAAAAAGGTATTCCGCCAAGGCTGCGCCGTGGTCGTCGGTGAGAGCGAGCAGCTGGGTAGGAGTAGAAAGCATGGATAAGTGCAGGTGAAATCTGTGATTTGTACTGAATGTACGGGGTCTTTACTGAAAGACCAACATTCGGCCCAGGTGTTACCTTTGGGGTTCTGTTTTCCCTGGTCTTTTTTGTTCGTAACGCATGCACATTGCCATTGTCGGCAACATTGGGGCTGGCAAAACCACGCTGGCTCATAAGTTGGCTCAGCACTTTCGCTGGGAGGTTTTTTTGGAAGACGTGGACGATAATCCGTATCTGAAGGATTTCTACCGCGACATGCCCCGTTGGGCTTTCCACCTCCAGGTGTATTTCCTCAACGGCCGGTTCCGCCAGACGCAGCGCATCAAAGAGCTGCAAAAGGCCGGCAAGGGCGTTATTCAGGACCGTACCATCTACGAAGATGCCCACATCTTCGCGGCCAACCTGCACGACTCCGGCCTGCTCGAAACCCGCGACTACAACAACTATTACGGGTTGTTCGAATCGATGATTGAGCTGGTGGCCCCGCCTGATCTGCTGCTCTACCTGCGCGCCGACTTGCCCAAGCTCATCAACCAGATTGAGAAGCGCGGCCGCGATTACGAGAATACCATCAGCATCGAATACCTCAAAAACCTCAACGAGCACTACGAAAAGTGGATAGCCAACTATAGTGCTGGCCGCCACCTCATCGTGGATGTGAGCGACCTCGACTACGTGCGTAAGCCCGAAGACCTGGGCATCATCGTCGATAAGATCAATACCACCCTGTTCGGCTTGTTCTAGGACGGTTCTCCAGTCAGGGAGCGGTTTTTTAGGAATTAAAAATTAAAAATGAAGAATTAAAAAATGTGCTGGTCCATTTTTTAATTCTTCATTTTTAATTCTCCTCTCCTACGCGGGAACTGTTCTAAGGCTTTATACTGGCCGGGTGGCTGCCAGTCAGTTTGTTCTTGACGTTAAGCACCCGCATAGCCTAAGTGTTCCGGCTCGTCTGGCAACCTTCGGTTCAGCTCCGCAGCCGCCAGACGAGCCGGATCAGCCTTGTACGTTTAGGCAGAGTTTACCTTTTAAAAGGGCAGCGCAGTATTGTCGGCAGCGTAGGGATGGGCCCACCGATTCACCCCTAAAAATCCAGGTTTTTACCGGCTTCTGGTTCGGGCAGTGCCTCGTTAAGAAAACCTACCAGTGGCCGCGCCGCGGCGATGCCGGCCACAACTTGCGCCACAAAATCTGGTGCCAACACCTCCGAATCGGTGTAGAACCGGCCTACGCCGTAGGTTTTCAGCCGCAGCCAGGGCAGGTCGGGGTCGTTAGCCGAGTACCCGCGGGGCGGCCGGGTGAGCTGCGGCCCCGTGGTGTCGAGGCCCGCCGGAAAATAGCGCAGTAGCGCCGGGGCCTGCCGCCGCTGGTGAAACTCGTCGCTGCTATAGTGAATCTCCTGCCGGATGGCGGCCAGCATGGCCGGGGTGGGGTGGAAGGTGCCGGCTCCCAGCCAGCTGCGTCCCTCCGGCTGAATGGCCAGGAAGTATCCCGCCCGCGGCGCGTGGCGGCCGCCGCGCTTCAGCCCCGCGCCCATGCGCCGCTTGTAGGGCTCGGGGTCGCGTTGGGACCGGTCGTTTTTGTGCAGGCGGAACAACACATCCGCCGGGGTCAGGTCCGCGAGGTCGGGGTCGGTAACGGCCGCCTGGGCCAGCACCCGGCGCACCAGCTCGGTGCAGGCAGCGCGGGCCCGCTGGTAGTCGGGGCGGTGGGCGGCCATCCAGGCCGTGTTGTTGTTGGCCGCCACCTGGGCTAAGAAATGCAACAAAAATTCAAGGTCCATGGAACAGTTCGGGCATGGAACCCGAAAAAGCAGAACGCTCGCCCCGTCGCCAGAGTTGCCGGCTGCGGCAGTAACTCCGGTGGCCAGGCCCCCGGCCCTACTTGCGGCTGAGCACCGTCACGGCATCGCCTACCCGCAGGCGGCCCGAGGGAGCACCCGTCAGGTGTTGGCCAAACAAGGTTCCGTTTTGAGCTTTGCGGTAGGTCGCCAGGGTACGGAGGGGGTCGCCAGCGGGGCTTTTGCGGGCGGTCTGCTGGTCGATGGTCGTGAGCACGCACCGTCCGCAGCCGCGCACCGCACGAAACGGCACGTCTCCAATCTGGAAGTTCTCCCAGGCGTCGTCGTCGTAGGGCTGGCCGCCGCTAAACACCAGGTTGGGCCGGAAACGGTTCATTGGCACGGGCTCCGCCAGCCGGGTATTCAAGTCGGCCAAGGCAGCCTCGCCGATGAGCAGAAAGGGATAGCTATCGGCGAAGCTCACCAACTGATCCTCAGGGTTGAGCTCGGGATCCACGGCGCGGCGCACCATGTCGGACATATACACCAGCCGGCAGGGGTAGCCCAGGGCTTCGGTCAGCCACTCGTCAGCCTCGGGCGCGGCGCGCCACGCCCACGTCAGGTCGTCCCAAATGGTGACGAAGAGGGTCCGCTCGGGCGTGGCCGCGAAGGGAATAAACAGGGGCAGCAACTCAGGGCGCTGGCGGTGGCTAATCAAAAAGCCGTTGTGGGCCGGCGCCACGGTCAGTAAGGCCAGCTCCGGCCGCTGCCGCTGCGTCAGGAAGCGGTTGCGTTCATCTACCAGCAGCCAGCGGCGGTCGTGTCGCAGCCCGCGGGTAGTTACGTCGGCCTCGGTTACGGCATAGCCCCCCAGAGACTTAACAGGATAAAGGTACAGGCCCGTGAGGGTGAGAGAAGCAGACATGCCGCAAAAATACCGTGCTGAAGTGGTTTAGTAGTGGGCCAGAGGGCGGCCCCATCGATACCGGCTAGGCCAGTGGAACGGCGAGCCCTCATCCCGACCGTCCCGACACCTGCTTCAATCCACCACCACTAAATCGGCTTCGCGCACGAAAGCCACCCGCTGCTGCCACTCCACGCGGTACCAGATGTCCTCGCGGCCCAGCACGAGCAGCCGGTCGCCAATGGCGGCAGTGCTCAACCAAGGCGCCCCGGCGCTGGGCCCGGCCATGAGGGCTGCCCCGGCGCGCGCCACCAGTCCGGCGGGCTGGGGTCGCAGGAGGTGCAGGTAGATGCCCAACAGCCCCGTGTACACCCCGAAGCCCAGCCAGGTGCTTCGGGAAGCGCGCCGCCACAGCAGCCAGATGGCGCTTGCCACCGCGATAGCCAGCAGCACCTGCAAGCCAGGGTAGTAGTAGCGCTGAACCTGCACCCGCAGCTCCTGCTGCCAGGTAACGGGGTAGCCCACCAGCCGGTGCTGGGCTGCCAATGCCGCCAGCTGCCGCCAGGTCCGCACGCGGGGCTCGCGGGCCTGTGCCAGGCTCAGGTACAGCAGGGCGGCAGGGTAGTGGCCGAGTTGCTGTTGGGCATACGCCATCTTCAGCAGCAGCTCCGGCGAAGCCCGGCGCTGCTGCCACACCTGTTGTTTGTAGGGCGGCATGGCGGCCGCATACTGGCCCGCCGCGAATAGCGAATCGGCTTGCCGCAGGGCCTGGCTAAGACGGGCCGGAGAATTTAGTGAGGTTTTTTCCTCGGGTAGATTTTCTCCCAATCCCCAGACAGGCAGGAGGATCAGGGCCAGCAAAAGGGCCCTTATAGAGAGTGATGATACTTTTTTTTGGATCAAGGTTGTGTGGTTGGCAGGATAGTCGTACTTTTGTGCCCACAAAAAAGGTAACGCCTTTTGAAGTGACAAGGTACCGATTCTGTAGCTCAGCTGGTAGAGCAGTACACTTTTAATGTACGGGTCCTGGGTTCGAATCCCAGCGGGATCACCAAAAGCCTCTCTGTAACCTGCAGAGAGGCTTTTTTATTTTGTGCACCCAATCCGATGGCTGCTGTTCCCTAACTTGCCATCACGAGCCGCTAACCAGCTTCACAGTATCAGATGGAACGCAACAGCATCGCATTGGGTGGGGTAGACGTTTTAGACCACGGCCCCTTTTACCACGGGACAAGAGCAGATTTGCCGGTGGGGGAGTTGCTGACCGCCGGGTTCCGGTCGAATTACGTCGCCGATGTCCTCATGAACCACATTTACTTTACTGCCTCGGTAGATGGGGCGGGTCTGGCGGCGGCCCTGGCCAAAGGCGATGGACCGGAACGGGTGTACATCGTGGAGCCGACGGGAAGCTTTGAAAACGACCCGAATGTGACCGATAAAAAATTTCCGGGCAACCCGACCCGCTCCTATCGCAGCGCAGCACCCTTGAAAATCGTAGGCGAAGTAACCGATTGGGTCCGCCAAACCCCGGAGCAGCTTCAACAATGGCACGAGAAGCTGGCGAAGCTACAAGCTGATCCGAGCGCGAAAATCATCAATTAATGGGCGTCGAATAGCTCGCCAGATGCCTTCCTGAACATTCAGTGTAGCCCTTAAGCACCGGCTACTCCAGGCAACCTTCTTGCGGCTGCTTCACGGCCCAGCCGCCCGCCACGAGCGAAGAAAGGGGAGTAGCCACCTGAAAAAGCCCCAGTATCACCATCGCTTTTCATATTCGCCCTCATGATTCGCCACCACTACAGCACCGGAGAGAAGTAGCCCTCTATTCAAGGGTGCTACGAAATGTCCCGACCAAAGAAACGCTGGGCCTGGAAACCCAACCACAAACGGCCCTGCCACAAGCAGTATTGGTACGCGCCTACTGACTCCTGGTATTCTCGGCGCCAGTATTGGAGCGAGTACCGCCTGCAGGAAGCTGAAGGGCTCCGGCGGGTGCTGGAAGATCCCGAATCGGACTTTCCATTTCCACTTCACCACCACCACGGCCTGGCCTGGCTTTGGTGGTAAGCAAAAAGCCCCGCCCACCCGCGGGGCTTTTTCCTGTACGAGGGCCAGGGCCTCGTCAGGGCCCGTCAGTGGGTGCGGCTGGCCGGCGGCGACGGGCTCTGCTCACCGAGCGCCTGCCCGACCTTGGTTGGGTTGACGAAGGGGGCGGGGCTCCCAGGAGCCTGCCCGATGGTATCGGCGACAGCCGTCGTGTCGGCCCGCACGGGGTGGTCACCGGTAATGGGCTGGTCGTTCGTGGAAGGCCCGTTGTTGCAGGCCCCAAGCGCGCTGCCCAGGGCGAGCAGCAGGGCGGCATGGAAATGCTTCATAAGTAGTCAGGTATAGGCGCGAAGTTGCGATCTTCAACGGGTACGCCGGTTCAGGGTTCGACTGGGCAGACCCGAAAGAGCCCCGGCATGAGCGGGGCTTTTTCATTATTAAGGTGTGGCTTTATCGAATGCCGTTTTATGGTAGCAATCAGCTGTTCGTCATGTACACACGGTTACATATTTCGCAGACATGCCTAAGAAACTGCAAAGCGCGTACACGTTTTCGGGATATGTTTACAGCGTGTACAGCATCTATTAGCGTGTATAGGGTCTACAGTAAAGTGCAGCAGGTATAGCACCTACAGCATGTATAGCGTCTACAACGTTTACAGGTACAACTACTATGCGGCTCTTACAACGACCCACTCATGCGGGGCGTTGTAAGGGCCGCAATGCACCCAGTTTTGACGATAGCGCATTCGGTTCCGGGCCAACCTGCTCCCCGATGAAAGCCCTCATACGGCCCGTATTGGCCCGTCTCTGCCTGGTAAGCCCAAGCCTCTTTATCTGCGTAAACAAAAACCGCTTTCCTGTAAAAGGCGGTTTTAGGGTTGGGAGCCGCGCTCGGCGTCCCCAACCACAACTCAGGATGATGTAGTCTTTAGCAGCCCAGGAGCGGGCCCGGCCGAAGTAGGGCGTGCCGATGGTGCAACTGCGGAAGTCGACCGCCACAAACCACGAGCATTGTACACCACCTGCCAGGGGCGTTTTCGCTGAGTTATACCACGACCCGCACGACAACCGAATTATCCGATTGCAGGCCTTTAGAACGTGTTGCAGTTGAAGGACTACACCGCCTAAATCCAGCTGCCCTCGGGGCCGAACGAGTAGGAGGAGATGTAGGGCTTCAGTTGCCAATCTGGTTAGTTGCTACGTAGCTTAGCTAAAAACTTGATTACTTTCTGCCATGGCAACGACTAAAAAAGCCCATTACGTGGCCGACGCTACGTTTGCGGATTATGAGCCCGCCGATGCTGAGCACACACTTGAGGACCGGCATCAAGAATACGAAGAAATTTTTAGCCAAGATGAAGAGGCTATTCCCGTGGTGCGGGTACTGGAGCCCGCCAGTACCTTCGCCTACGACCTGGGCCACCGCGTGCAGCCCGAACCCAACGCGCCCGCCCGTTCCGTTATCTGGCGTGGGCAGTTAAAGGAGCGTCTTCCCGAGACGGGCCTCGTGCACCGGGTGAACGTGTACCGCCTCGACGATGGCTTTTGGGATTGCTACCGCGAAGACGAGCTACAGGCGGCCTAGAGTCCTGCTTAAATTAGATGAGAAAAAAGTTAAATGACCCAAGACGACAGCGTTGACCAAGCAATAGCGCGAATCAAGGCAATCGACTGGGAGCTAAAGGATTATCGGGCCGCCTCCCACATTGCTTTGCTTAAGGAGTACCTGAGACGTGCTTCTTTGTGGGCAACAGCTTTAGATTGTGCCGATAAATGGCCCTTCTTTGACGTGGCAGCTCAGATTGATTTCTCGCTACGGCTTGATGAAGCCAAGGTCGAAGCCCTCAAGCGCTATCTGGCACCATTCCCTGTGTCCCGCACCATTAGGCGAATGTGTGAGTGGTTCGTTCATTGGGCTGTAGTGAAAAACAGTCCGCAGGTAACCAAAACAGCTCTTCCAGACCCCTATGAGCCTCTGATTCTCCTGTACGAGCGGGGTGGCGACTTCTATCTCGAGCAGGGCTTTTTCCACTTCCCCGTTGGCTGCTTTCCCAGAGGAACTTGCAGCCAGCATTACAACTTAGTTCCCCATATACTACTGGATGAACAAGTGCTGGATCGGCTCGATAAAGGATGTTGAGGCTTCCTGAGCCTCAAAATAGCGAAGGCTTTGCTCTCCTTGTTCAATATCTGCTGCTGGCTCCTCCAACTCTGATTATGCTCCACCTGAGCACGGGGCTTGTTAGGTCTGCTCCCTATCTTGCCCGGCGATGAGGATCTGATTTACTATTATTCCAAGTTAAGCGTAGCCAATTCCGCGCCCCATTCGTACTCCTGCTGATGATTCCTGCTGCTACGCCTAAACTTTACTTTGAAAACCCGGTCGGCCGCGTGCTCGAGCACCCCGACGGCTATGTTATTTTCCGATACAATCCCGGCAAGCGCAAACTTTCCGAGCTGCAAGCTGTGCTTGCCCACACCCGTAACTTACTCGCGCGCAACCGCTGGAACCGCTTGCTCGGCGACCAGCGCCTCATGGCGCCCTTCACCGACGAAGAGAGCGCTTGGATAGTGGACTACTGGCTCGATAGTTCCCGGCAAGGGCCCAACGGCCTCTACGGCGCGGTCCTCTTGGCCCACGACGTATTTGCCCGTCTATCCAATGCCCAGGTCATGCACGAAGCCAAAGCTTCGGCCCTGACCTACCGCGTCTTCGACACCGAAGAAGCCGCCGTTGCCTGGCTCAAACAACTGCCTCGCTTCTAAGCTTCTAATAGGGGTACGCTACTGACGTAACGCAACACCCCGCTGCCCTCGCTGGATTTCTTAAGAAGAAGCCTCGGCCAGTAGAACAGTCGGGGCTTCTTCTTCACTGGGTTGTTTTACTTTGCTCATGCGCCATTCTTAGCTAACTGCGACTTCGGCACCATCGCTGTCGGGGCTGCCTTAGGCCTCGCATCCGCCACCGCCCGGCGCTCACTTATATGGGGCGTAAGAACGTGAAATTCACGCTAAGAACAAATCGTCCAGGAAAAAGAAGTATCTAGCTATTCATAGCATGATTCTCAGACTTTACTCTTTGGAAAAGAGAAAATGCAGATGAAAAACTCCACTATTAAGGGGCTTTCTTGTAAATCATTCAACCAATAAGATCAAGGCTAGATAGTATCTGTTTATGGAAATGCTTATTTATTTTTTAGAAAGCTTGGTCTCTTGATAGAAGTTGTTTAGGTTACGCCGATTTTGCAAAATCGGCGTTGCTTTTTGGGCTTCATTGTTTCATCCACTTCTAACTTCTACCACAATTTATGGGACTTTTTGACAAAGTATTTAGCAGCAATGCTGTCCAAACTAACCCTTTTACTGACCCACGTGAAGCCTTCTTTGCCGTGCTCTATGCCTGCATGTCAGTTGATGGCAACGTTGCCGACGAGGAAATCAACGCGCTTGTAGTACTGACCCAGCAGAAGGCCTTATTCCGAGGCGTAAACGTCGTGGAGATGTACCGGCGCATTGTGCCGAAGGTCATCGCTCTTGGAGCCCGTAAAGAAATCATCACGCTGGCCGCGCCTCATGTTCCCGCAGACCTGCGTCTGACGCTCTTCGCCAACTGCGTTGATTTTGCGGCCTCTGATGGGGTTGTAGGAGCTGCTGAGCAGGCCATTTTAGAGCAGATAGCGCAAGCACTTGCTCTTAGTGAACAGGAAAGCCAAAATATTCTTGAGGTCATTCTTATTAAAAACAGAGGATAGTCTTATGCGTAACAAAACTACCGCAGCCCTTATGGCATTTTTTCTGGGTGGCTTGGGCGGCCAGTACTTCTATCTAGGCCGCGTCGGTGCGGGCATTGCCTGCGTCCTCTTTTGCTGGACATTCATACCGTGTTTCATTGCCTTCTACCATTTTATTAAGTTTCTCCTCATATCGGATGCTGCTTTCGACCGGCAGTATAACCGCGAACACCTCGCCAGCATGGCCAGCCAGCAATTGGCTGCTCAGCAAGCCACCCCTCGGCAGCCCGCTCTTACACCGGGTCTAGTACAAGGGACTGAGCCGGTGGTGCACACGATGACCCGTTCAGCTGCGTCGCACACCGCACCTGCTAGCTTGAACCTGACTGACGAGCTGGAGCGCTTGTTTAATCTGAAAGAAAAGGGCGCTCTCACGGAAGAAGAGTACTTGGTTCGCAAAGCCAAGTTGCTAGCCTAGTCCTGCCATGATACCTGTATTAATTTTAAGCCTGCTGTGTCTAGTCTTGGCAGCTAGCAGCTATTGGTTCTGGAAGAAGTCTCAACAGAGCGTAGCTGAGTGCGACGCCGCTCGGCAGGAGGGCGAAAAAAACCGACAGCAAATCAGTGCCTTAGAAGACCGTTTTCGTTCCGTGGTAGATGCCGATGCCGAGGCTAAGCGACTTGTCAGCGAGGCAAACGCCGAGCGCAGCCGCATTATCCAAGACTTGACCGATACCAGGGGGCGACTGACGCAGACCATCTCGGACCTTGCCGACCAGCACGAAAGGCAACTAGAGGAACAGCGGGCCTTGCAGAAACAGATTGGAAACTTACAGACAGAGTTTGCCGCTCTTGACGAAGAGGCCAACCTGCAATCCTTTGGCTTCTATAAACCCAAGTTCGACTTCGTTACCTCGGTGGAGTACCAGCAGAAGCTGGAGTATACGCGCACGGCCCAGAAGAACCTTATTATCGCCGGCACCGCTGCTACTTGCAGCATCGAGTGGCAGGTCAACGGTAGTGTAGCCGAGGGCCGCAAGCAGACGGCTCAATACCTAAAACTCATTCTTCGCGCCTTCAATGGGGAATGCGATGCAGCAATTGCACGGGTGAAGTTCAACAACGTGGGGGTGATGGAAACGCGCATTCGGAAGTCGTATGAGGCCATCAACAAAATCAGCAAGCCACAGCACAGCAGCCTTGCCGCGACTTACTTAGACTTACGCCTACGAGAACTTTACCTTATTCACGAGGTGCAAGAAAAGATTCAGCAGGAGAAAGAAATCCAGCGGCAGATTCGGGAGCAGATGCGCGAGGAGGAAATTGCCCAGCGCGAGTTGGAAAAAGCGCGCACCGATGCTGAGAAGGAAGAAAAACGTTATGCAGACGCCCTTCGCAAAGCACAGCAGGATGTGCAGAAAGCTACTGGAGAAGCCCAGCAGAAGCTACTGGCACAAATCGAAGCCTTGGAACTTCAGCTCACCCAAGCTCAGCAGATTAAACAACGCGCTATTTCTCAGGCCCAGCTTACTCGCTCAGGCCATGTGTACGTCATTTCTAACATTGGTTCTTTCGGGGAGGACGTGTATAAAATTGGTATGACACGCCGGCTTGACCCCCTTGACCGAGTGAAAGAGCTTGGCGATGCTTCGGTGCCTTTTCAATTTGATGTGCATGCCATTATCTACTGCGATGATGCTCCTAAGCTGGAAAACACCCTGCACCGCTTGTTCCATCAACGGCGCTTGAACCGTATCAATGAGCGCAAGGAATTCTTTCGGGTCACACTTACGGAAATTGCCGAGGCGGTACGAGCTAATCACGGAGAGATTGAGTTTCTTCATGAAGCTGAAGCGCAGGAGTACCGTAAGACTATGGCCTTGCTTGCAGAAATAGCCTAAGCCATCATTAAAATCAGCATTTGTAGAAGCTTGTATAATGAAATAGCCTCAGTATCACTGGGGCTATTTTGTGCTAGCGGGTCATAACCAACCATTGTAGTCCCCTAACCAAGTGCTCATCGCCGCTGCTCAGTTCTGAGGCGTTAAACGTCTGCCAATGCAGGGTGTTTCCTCTCATCTAAGAGTGGTCACCGTTTGATTCCCGGTATCGACTGCGATAAAGATAATGCGTGGATCACCGGCTAGCTACTTCAGCAGCTCGTGCAGCACGGTTTGCATAGAGAACACGCGGTTGGCCGCTTCCTGAATAACCAGCGAGTTGGGCGAGTCGAGCACGGCATCGGAGACTTCCACGTTACGGCGCACGGGCAGGCAATGCAGAAATTGGGCATCGTTGGTGCCCGCCAGGTGCGCGGGCGTGAGCATCCACGAAGGGTCGTTTTGCAGCACCTGGCCGTAGTGGCGGTAGCTGCTCCAGTTTTTGGCTTGCACGAAGTCGGCGCCTTCGAGGGCCTGGTGCTGGTCGTACTCAACGCGGGCGCCCTTGGTGAACTTCTCGTCCAGCTCGTAGCCGGCTGGGTGGGTGATGACGAAGTCGACCCAGTCGACTTCCGAGAACCAGTCGGCGAAGGAGTTGGGCACGCACTGGGGCAGGGCGCGCACGTGCGGGGCCCAGGTGAGCACCACTTTCACCCGCTCCTTTTTCCTGGCTTCGGCCACGGTAATTAGGTCGGCGAACGACTGCAAAGGGTGCAGGGTAGCGCTTTCCAGGCTGATGACGGGCACGGTGGCGTACTGCAAAATCTTGTTGAAAACGACTTCCTCGTAGTCCTCGGCTTTGTTCTGGAGCGTCGGAAACGTGCGCACGCCCAACACGTCGCAGTACTGGCTCATCACGGCAATGGCCTCCTTGATGTGCTCCTGGGTGCCGCCGTTCATCACCGCGCCATCGGCCATTTCCAGGGTCCAGGCGTCGGCACCGGCGTTGAGCACCCAGGCTTGCGCGCCCAGGTTGTAGGCCGCTTTGATGGAGCTCAGACGGGTGCGCAGGCTGGGGTTAAAGAAAATCAGTCCGACGGTTTTATTCTTACCAATGTGCTGGTAGCCGTAAGGATTGGCTTTGATTGCCAGCGCTTGCTGGAGCAAGGCTTTGTAGTCGCCGACATCGGCGAAGGAGGTGAAGTTTTTCATGGCATAACGCAAGCTCTGTAGTTCGCCCCGGCGCCGTTACAAACAAGTGCAACGACTACTGTTCAGCGACCCGAGCTGCAAAGGTCGCGCTACAATGAGTTATGGCCACTATCAGAAAATAGGAGAGAAGGCACCTTAGCTGCCGCTGACCTTCGGTTACGACTGCTTATTACCCAGTTTGGGGTCGCTACGGCCCCAAACATTTGCGGAACCAGCCACTCCAGAAACTCATTTCCAGCACTCTGGGTATGAGTTGGTGAAGCGTAGGCAGCCTAACCGCAGCAGCCGTCGCTTGGGAGGCCAGTGCTGCGCCCTCTTTGAAGGCTTCGCGCCTCAAGCGAACAGGGGTCTAGGAGGTGTTTTAGAACTAGTTCCCCCTCTCCCCCGGAGAGGGGGCTAGGGGGTGAGGCAACCCTCAGCGCATACAGGGCCTGCAAAAACCGGTCAACTTCCGCCCGGGTGATGTTCAGCGGCGGCAGCAGCCGGAGCACGGTAGGGTCGGAGGCATTGCCCACGAAAATGTGGTGCTCGCTCAGCAGCCGGTCGCGCAGGTCTTTGATGGGGAAGCCATACTTGATGCCGACCATCAGCCCCCGGCCGCGGATTTCTTCGGCCCCGGCCTGAGCTTCCAGTTCGGTGCGCAGGTAGTGGCCTAGCTCGGTGGCGTGGGCTAGCAAGTCTTCGTTCTCAATAACTTCCAGTACGGCCAGGGCCGCTGCGCAGGCCAAGTGGTTGCCGCCAAACGTGGTGCCCAGTAGGCCATAAGAAGCCTGCAAAGCCGGCGCAATCAGAATGCCGCCAATGGGAAAGCCGTTGCCCATGCCTTTGGCTACCGAAATGATGTCGGGCCGAATAGCCGCGTGCTGATGCGCGAAAAACTTGCCGCTGCGACCGTAGCCGCTTTGCACCTCATCGGCAATCAGCAAAACCTCATGCGCCCCGCACAGCCGGGATAGGCCCACCAGAAAATCATCGGAAGGCCTGAGGATGCCGCCCACGCCTTGAATGGGCTCCACGATAACGGCACACACGTCGCCACCCCGCAGAATTTCAGCTACGGCCTGCAAGTCGTAGTCGACGAAGGAGATGGCGTGGCCGGCGTTGAAGGGGGCCACGATTTTGGGGTTGTCGGTGGCCGCCACCGCACCGGACGTGCGGCCGTGAAAAGCGCCTTTGAACGCCACCACTCGGGTTTTGCCAGTGTGAAAGGACGCCAGCTTCAACGCATTCTCGTTCGCTTCGGCGCCCGAGTTGCACAGAAACAGCGTGTAATCCTCGTAGCCCGCGACCCGGCCCAGCTTGTGCGCCAGCTCCTGCTGAATCGGAATTTGCACCGAGTTGGAGTAGAAGCCGATATTTTGCAGCTGCTCGGTAAGGCGCCGGACGTAGTGTGGGTGGCTGTGGCCGATGGAAATCACCGCGTGCCCGCCGTAAAAATCCAGGTACTCCCGGCCCTGTTCGTCCCACAGCTTGGCGCCCCGGGCCCGGACCGGCGTGATATCGACGAGCGGATAAACGTTGAAAAGCTCCATAGTTAGATTATGTATTTAGCACATCCCGCCGATAGAACGCCATGCTTCGGCCAGCTCAGCATGAAAGTCAAAAAAGCGCTGATTTAAGGTGAAGGCCGGTTGTTTCCGGCAGGCCAAAAAGCAGGTTCATATTCTGAACCGCCTGCCCGGAAGCCCCCTTCACCAGATTATCAATAGCCGAGGTGATGAGTAGCTGCCGACCTATTTTCTGCACGTGCAGCAGGCATTTGTTGGTATTCACTACCTGCTTGAGGTGAATTTCCCGGTCGGCTACCGTCGTGAACGGCGCGTCGGCGTAGAACTGCTGAAACAGTTGCCGCGCCTCGTCCTGGCTCAGGTCCGAAGGGGTGTAGACGCTGGCGAAAATGCCCCGCGAGAAATTGCCGCGGTAGGGAATGAAGTGAATGGCCGTTGCCAAGGGCGTTTGCAGCTGGGTCAGGCTTTCGCCGATTTCGCCGAGGTGCTGGTGCGTGAAGGGCTTGTAGACCGACACGTTATTGGTCCGCCAGGAGAAATGCACCGTCTCCGATAAGCCCTGGCCCGCGCCGGTAGAGCCCGTGATGGCCGATACGTGCACGTCGTCAGCGAGCTTCGCCGCGGCGGCCAGGGGAAGCAGCGCCAGCTGAATAGCCGTGGCAAAACACCCGGGATTGGCAATATCCCGAGCCTGCTGAATGCGGCCCTTGTTCAGCTCCGGCAGCCCGTACACAAACTCCCGGCCGGCAAATTCCCCGTCCGCCTTCAGGCGGAAATCGTTGCTCAGGTCGATGACGCGCGCAGTGGCGGGCAGGTTGTTGCCCTGCAAAAAAGCCTTGGAGTTGCCGTGCCCTAGGCACAGAAATACCACGTCCTCGTCGCCGGCCAGCTCGGAGGCAAACAGCAGGCTGGTTTCGCCCACCAGGTCGTCGTGCACCTGGGCCACTGACTCGCCCGCGTGAGAAGAGCTGACGATGGCACCCAGCGCCGCATACTCGTGGTGAAGCAGCAGGCGGATAAGCTCGCCCGCCGTGTAGCCGGCCCCGCCTACGATGCCGACCTTAATTCTCATCGTGAAGGCTATTGCTGATCTTCAGCTGATTGCCGAAAATCTTGATAAAACCTTTGGCGTCACGGGCATCCCAGGCGTTGTTTTCCTCGCCGTAGGTTGCCACTTTCGACTGCATCATGTCGTACTTCGACTCCATGCCCAGCAGCTCGAACTGGTAGGGCTTCAGCTCCACGAATACTTTGCCCGACGCGCGGCTTTGCGACGAGGTCAGGAACGCTTCCATGTCGCGCATCACCGGGTCGAGGTACTGGGCCTCGTGCAGCAGCGTGCCGTACCAGTTGGCGATGTAGTCCTTGTGCAGCAGTTGCCAGCGCGTGCTGGTGTGCTTCTCCAGCAGGTGGTGCGCCTTGATGAGGATAAGGGGCGCCGGCGCCTCAAACCCTACCCGACCCTTGATGCCCAGAATGGTGTCGCCCACGTGGGTGTCGCGGCCAATGGCGTAGGCCGAGCCCAGCTCGTTCAGCCGCTGAATCAGCCGCACGGGCGCCAACTTCTCGCCGTTCAGCGCGACGGGCTCGCCCTTTTCGAAGGTGATTTCTACGCGCGTCGGCTCGGTGCGCTGCAGTTGCGATGGGTAAGCACTTTCCGGCAAAGCCTGGTGCGAAGTCAACGTTTCTACGCCGCCCACGCTGGTGCCCCAAATGCCCTTATTGATGGAATAGCGGGCCTTCTCCCAGCTCATGGCAAACCCCTGCTGCTGCAGGTAGTCGATTTCCGCCTGGCGCGACAGCTTCAGGTCGCGGATGGGCGTGAGAATCTCCGTGTTGGGCGCGATAACCGCGAAGGCCACGTCGAAACGGACCTGGTCGTTGCCGGCCCCGGTGCTGCCATGAGCGATGTAGTCGGCCCCGTTGGCCCGCGCGTATTCGGCAATAGCCAGCGACTGAAACATGCGCTCGGCACTCACCGACAGCGGGTAGGTGTCGTTCTTCAGCACGTTGCCAAACAGCAGGTAGCGCAGGCAGTCGCAGTAAAAGCGGTCCGTCACGTCAATGACCTCGTGCTTCGCCGAGCCCAACTCGTAGGCGCGCTTTTCGATGGCCGCCAACTCGTCCGCCGAGAACCCGCCGGAGTCGACAATAACTGTGTGCACTTCCAGGTTCAGCTCGCGCGATAAATAAACCGCGCAAAACGACGTGTCGAGGCCGCCGCTGTAGGCGAGGATGGCTTTTTTCTTCATGATGCAGAATCGGGAGAAACGAGTTGGGGGTCGTGAGTGCCGGCCGAAAAGTCCGGCACCTGGAGCTGCACGAGCGGGGCGCTGCCGTCGAACAGCATGCCCGTGCACAGACACATTCGGCGCTCGTTTTCCGTCAGGATGCCGTAGTTCTTGCAGCTCTTGCAGCCTTTCCAAAAATCTTCGCTGCTGGTCAATTCCGAGAACGTGACCGGCTTATACCCCAGCTCCGTGTTGATTTTCATGACCGCCAGGCTGGTGGTGATGCCGAAAATCTTGGCATTCGGGTATTTCGACCGTGAAAGCTCGAACACGGCCTGCTTGATGGCCCGGCCTACGCCGTGCTTGCGGATTTCGGCGTTTACTACCAGTCCCGAGTTGACGACAAAGGTCTTGTCGTCGAACGTCTCGATGTAGCAAAACCCCGCTAGCTGGTCATCGACGAACGCAATGACGCTGTCGCCGCTGGCCATCTTGTGGGCCACGTAAGCCGGTTCGCGCTTGGCGATGCCCGTGCCCCGTTGTTTGGCCGAGTCAATGTACCATTGACATAATTGGTCAGCGTACTGCGCGTCCGCTGTCGTTGCAACCCGAATAGTCATTGTTAGTTAGAAACTTAGGGATAGATGCGCGGCTGCCCGGACGCCCGCTTGCGGCGTGTCAGCTAAAGCCCAAAATCTGTCGGTAAGCGCTGAGCGGATACTAACCCGGCTCAAAGGGGCTGGCCAAGGGGCCAACGGGCGGCTGTCGAAGCCGCTAGGGTCGTCGCACCAGGGGGCAGGCGGTTGCGCGCCGGCTAGCTGCTCCCAACCAGGAGGTGGGTGCGAGCGAAGCAGACAGGTAAACCGGGTGGTCCATAGTGGAGGTTTTGACTTGGCCGCTTTAACGAGTGGCCGAACCAGGAGGTTCCATTCAGCCGCAAATGTAAAAGCCCCTACTTTTGTTCGCAACAAATCCCCCGTTTATTTTAAAGCCAGCCCGGACTCCGCACGCGCGCCGGCCGAAAGTACCTATGAAGCCTCGGTTGAAAATAGTTAAAATCGGCGGCGGAATAATTGACCACGAGCCGGCCTTGCGGGAGTTCCTGCGGCTGTTTGCTGAAATAGCCGGGCTGAAAATCCTGGTGCACGGCGGCGGCAAAGGGGCCAGTGAAATGCTGGCGGCGCTGGGGCAGGTTCCGCACCTCGTCAACGGCCGGCGCATCACCGATGCGGCCACCCTGGAGGTGGTCACCATGTTTTACGCCGGTAAAATCAACAAGCAAGTAGTGGCGGGCCTGCAAAAGGCGGGCGTCAATGCCCTGGGTCTCAGCGGGGCCGATGCCAACGTGATTCAGGCCCTGAAGCGCCCCGTACAGGAGGTAGACTACGGTTTTGTGGGCGACCTCAACGAGTCGAGTGTCAACGCCGACATCATTCACCAGTTTCTGCAGCTCGGACTTACGCCCGTATTCTGCCCAATCAATCACGACGGCCGGGGGCAGCTGCTCAACACCAACGCCGATACCGTCGCGGCTTCGGTGGCCAAGGCCTTGAGCCGGCAGTACGCCGTGGAGCTACATTTTTGCTTTGAGAAAAAAGGAGTTTTGGCGGATGTCAACAACGATGAGTCGGTCATTAAAAAAATAACACCCGCTGAGTACATCGAATTAAAACAGCGCGGAGTCATTGCCAATGGCATGCTGCCAAAGCTGGAAAATGCCTTTGAGGCGCTGCGCTACGGCGTCGAAAAAGTAATTATAGAGCATGCGCTGCACATCGGGGAAGCCCTGAAAACCGAGCTATGCCTGAGTTAGTCGACCTGCTTAGCGAGGCAGCCGTAGCCTTATTGACCCAGCTAATCCAAACCCCTTCCATTTCACGGGAAGAAGCGGGGACGGCCACCCTGATTCACGAATTTTTGGCGGCCCACGGAGTAACTGCGCAGCGCAAGCACCATAATGTGTGGGCCATTGCGCCGCATTTCGACGCCGCCAAGCCCACCCTGCTGCTCAACTCGCACCACGATACGGTAAGGCCGGGCGCCGGCTGGAATCATTCACCTTTCGAGGCGGTCCGGGAAGGCGATAAATTAATCGGCTTGGGCAGTAATGATGCCGGGGCTTCGGTCGTGAGCTTGCTGGCGACGTTTCTGTACTTCTGCGCCAAGGATAAGGCCTTTAATGTAATTTGCGCGATTACGGCCGAGGAAGAAGTTTCAGGCGCCCAAGGGATCAGGAGCGTACTGCCGGAGCTGGGCCGGATTGACGTGGGAATTGTCGGTGAGCCCACGGGCATGAATCTGGCCATTGCCGAGAAAGGACTGATTGTACTGGATGCAACCGCCCACGGCCGCACCGGGCACGCGGCCCGCGATGAGGGAGATAATGCCCTTTACAAAGCCCTGGACGACATTCAGTGGCTGCGGCACCATCAGTTTCCGCGGGTCTCGCCGCTACTGGGGCCGGTGAAAATCAGCGTAACGCAGATAACGGCCGGCCAGCAGCACAACGTAGTGCCCGACCGCTGCCAGTTCGTGGTGGACGTGCGCCCCAATGAGCTGTACCAAAACCAGGAAATCGTCGATATTATCCGGGCCCACGTGCAGTCGGAAATAGTGCCGCGCTCCCTGCATCTCAATTCTTCCTGCATCAGCGAAACGCACCCGCTGGTGCGCCGAGGAATAGCCATGGGCAAGCAGGTTTACGGCTCGCCCACGCTATCCGACCAGGCAATGATGCCTTTCACAACGTTGAAGATGGGGCCGGGGGAGAGTGCTCGCTCGCACACCCCCAACGAGTACGTGCTGGTGAGCGAGATACACGCGGGAATCCGTGACTACATCACCCTGCTCACCGATTTTGAGATGCCAGATTTCGCGCCCCGGAAATAAGGCCGCTCCATAGTTATGAACAGTACTACGGATGCTTCGCCGGGTTCAGCCCCCGCAGATACGAGTTCATCACTGAGCCGCAGCTGTAGCAGTCCATTTCATTCCAGCCTCCTAACCCCGATTTTAACTTTGCGAAACCTAACATCACCTTCGCGAAACCTTGCGCTATGAAGATTTGGGAAAAAGGATTTTCGATCAATGACACCATCGAGAAATTTACGGTGGGCCAGGACCGCGACTTGGACCTGCAGCTGGCCTATTTCGATCTGCGGGCCTCCCAAGCGCAGGCTAACATGCTGGCCAAAGTAGGCTTGATCTCAACCGAAGAGCGGGCCCAGCTCATTGCCGGCCTGGATGAGTTGCTGGCGCAAGTGGCCGCGGGCACCTTCCGGATTGAGGCTGATTTTGAAGACGTGCACTCCAAAATAGAGCACTATCTGACCGAAAAGTTTGGCGACGCTGGCAAGAAGATTCACACGGCTCGCTCGCGCAACGACCAGGTACTGACGGCTATTCAGCTTTTTATCAAGGATTATACCCAACGGATTGCCGCTCAGGTCGTGGCGCTGGTGGCCGTGCTGCTGCAAAAAGCCGAAGCGCACCAGGCCGTTTTATTGCCGGGCTACACCCATTTCCAGGCGGCCATGCCGAGCAGCTTTGGGTTGTGGTTTGCCGCGTACGCCGAGCATCTGCTGCTTGACCTGGCGCTATTCGAAGCCGCGCACACCGTGGCCGACCAGAACCCGCTGGGGTCGGGCGCGGGCTTTGGCAGCAGCTTTCCCATCGACCGGGAAATGACCACCCGGGAGTTGGGCTTCGGCCACGTGGCCGTGAGTGCCGTGGGCGCCCAGATGCTGCGCGGCAAAACCGAGAAAACCCTGGCGTTTGCCATCGCGGGGGCCGCGGGCACCCTGGGCAAGCTGGCGTACGATTTGGTGCTTTATAACAGCCAGGATTTGGGCTTCGTGACCCTGCCGCAGGAGTTCACCACGGGCTCCAGCATCATGCCCCACAAGAAAAACCCCGACGTATTCGAGCTGGTGCGGGCCCACGCCAATCGCCTGCAGGCGCTGCCCAACGACATTATGCTGGCCACCAGCAACCTGCCCAGCGGCTACCACCGCGACTTCCAGCTGCTGAAAGAATTGCTGTTCGGCCCAATGATGCAGTTCGCTGATTTGCTCGATATCCTGCTGTTTGCCCTGCCCGAAATCAAGATTAACTCCGGCGTTATCGAGCAGGCCAAGTACGACCCCATCTTCTCCGTCGAAAACATCAACCAGCTAATCCTGGCCGGGGTGCCGTTTCGGGATGCCTACCAGCAGGTGGGCCGGGCCGTGCAGGACGGCAGCTACGTGCCAAAGCGAGAGTTCCAGACCACGCACTTGGGCAGTATCCATAACCCCGGCCTGGCTGAAATTGCAGCTAAGCTTGAGTGGTGGAAGGAGCGGAGTCCGTTGCTAAATTCTCCAGTGGGCTAGGATACGCAACCTGGAGAATGGGGTAAGGCGCATAATCCGTTATAATAAACCGGCCCTATGAACTCTGATAGTCAGTTTAGTAAGGGAATTCTCTAATCATCGTATGAGCAGGGGATAGCGGCGCGGCGCAGGATCGCAGGGTTAGTGATGATGGTGATGATGGTGGTGCCCGCCAGTATCAGCGGGGCCTAAGGCTGCTTCCAGGCCTTCGACGGAGTGGTAGCTACTGCCAGAGGGCAGGTCGAAGGCATGGGAAGGTGGACGAGAGGAGTCGAGCCCACTAAACTGGACGTCTGGAAAAAACTCCCGCCGCAGCCGGTTGCGCAAGTCGTCGAACAGGCTGGACCGGCTGTCAGGATCTGGCGTAGCGTAATGCACCGCTAAGGCCAAGGAGGGTAGCGTGGCGGGCGAATTATGCTCTACGTACGCAAGCACCTCGGCTGGCGCTCGCACCTGTTCCGAGTAGATAACCTCGCAACGGGTTTGCTTTTCGAAAAAGTACAGTATTTCCCGGCAGTCATGCAATGAGCCTAGGGTAAGCACGGGCTTCACTACCTGATGCAGCGAGCCGGCGTCGCTGGGCAACGGGGCGAAGACGGAGCTGTAGGGCCGCTTGTCGGGCGACGTCAGGATGGGCGTATTAGCCCGCACCCGTTCCAGGTATTCGGCGCGTTTGAGGCTACAGTGGTCGTTGTGGGTAGCGTCCTGCACGTAGTAGGTGACACTATCGGTACGCAGGTCGGCAATAATGCCGTGGCGCTCGGTGGAGTCGGTGAAGCTGTGGGAGCGTACCTCCCTTCGCAGCCGGGGGCCATTCAGGGTAATGATGACGTAGTCTAAATCATCTCCTAAGGTGGCCTGGCGCTCTAGCAGCCGGATAGTACCCACGAAAAAGGCTGGTTCCGCTTTCTTCGGGGTGGTTCCCGCTTTCGACCCAGTGTTATTCTTATCGGTGTCGGACGGAGAACAGGCAAACAAGAGGAAGCTCAAAGCTGCTGCTATGGGCAGGCGCAAGGCATCAGTTGTCATCAGAAGCAGAAAAAACGGGATTATTACGCGTAAGCGGCGGTAAGATAGTGCGTAGCCAACGGCCGCTCTACGCTCGCTGATATTGTGAGATCAATTAATCCGCTCGCCATCGTTCTGATTCTGGAAAAAGTTAAACGCGGTTCTAAGTAGCAGCAGTGGGCAGTCAATCCAGGAATCGGTAGCCAAACTAAATAAGTGGCCAATCGAGGACTGCATCCTCATCTATGTCGGCCGAGCCGAAACCGCCCGCGGCCCGGACGAGTAGTAGCTACCAGGAGCTATTATGTTGAGTTTGCTGTTACCTTTTCACTTATGCCTGAAACCGATTCTTCCTTCCGCCGCCCCGACCTGCTGCGCCTCGACTACGATACTTACCGGGCCCTGCCTGCCGTTGCCAATTCCGACCTTTCGCGCCTGCGCGACGCGCTCGAAGGTCGTGCGCCCCGGCCTCAAAGCAGCTCCAACGAAGGGGCCCTGGGCTTCGGCACGGCTTTCCACACCGCCCTGCTCGAACCCGACGACTATGTAGCCGGCCAGCCCGGCCTCAACGACACCCTCGTGTGGTGGCTGGTGGAAGGAGTGAAGCTCAACTCCCAGCTGAACCGGCTGCTCGAAGAAGGAATTCCCGAAGCCAGTGTGCTGTTTACCGAGCCCACGACCGACACCCTGTGCAAGCTGCGGGCCGACCTCATTGTCGACCGGCCCGATCAGCCCTTCACCGTCATCGACTTTAAAACCACCATGGCGCGCGACGCCGACCAGTTCCTCTGGCAATGCTCTGCCTACGATTACGACCGGCAGGCCGCCTTTTACACCGATGCCCTGCACGCTGAACGGTTCTTGCTGGTGGGGGTGCAAAAAGTGGAGCCGTTCGGCGTCTTTTCCATCGAAGTGAGCGAGCAGATGCTAGCTGAAGGCCGCAGCAAGTACCAGCGCCTATTGCGCCTGCTCAAAGCCCCGGCCACCGCCCCGGCCTACCGCGCCGAAGCCGTACAAGCCGCTGTCGATGCCCTGGGCCTGTCCGAGGAGGAGTGAAAGCTCAGTAAAAGAATAAGTTGCAATGCTTAATCCCCACTTGAAAAAGTGGGGATTTTTTTATGCGCACCGCTAAATGGCAACTTACTTACTAGTTAGTAAGTAAAAAGTAGTAGCTTTGCGACCCTATGCCACTCCAATCTGCTCCCGCTGCCGTACCCGCCGATACCCGAGCCCGCATCCTCGATTTAGCCGAAGGGCTGCTGCTTGAGCGAGGGTTCAATGCTTTTAGCTACCAGCACATTGCCCGTGAGTTGGGCATTAAGCCCGCGGCGGTACACTACCATTACTCCAGCAAAGACGACTTAGGTACCGCCATCGTGGCTCGCCAGCTGCGGCGCCTGCGCAAGTGGCGCGACTTGCCCCGCGTGGCCGACCTGCCGCCGGCCGAGCAGCTGGAGGCCCTGCTGGCGGTGTATGATAGCCACGCCCGCCACGCCTGCCGGGTGTGCCTGTTCGGAGCCCTCGCCGCCGATTTCCGGACCCTGCCCGCGCCCATGCAGGCCGAGCTGCGCACCTTCAACCGCGAGCTGACGGAGTGGCTGGCTCAGGTGCTGGCCGCTGGGCGCGCCACCGCCAGCCTGCGCTTCGTGGGCAGCCCGGCGGCTAAGGCGGCGCAGGTGCTCACCACCCTGGCCGGGGCCCTGCAAGTAGCCCGCGTGCACGATGAAACGCCGTTTCAGCTCATTGTAGGGCAGTTGCGGCTCGAGCTTCTTTCACCTAATCCCTAAGCGCTGTGGGGCCGCGCTTACCGCGGTAACGGTCTTCGCTGCTTACTCATCTCTAATAACAGCCCGCCTCAGCATGATTAACACGTATTCTCCCGCCCATTACTTGGGTCTGGCTGATGAGCCGGTAGCCGCTGTGGCGCCCCGTCTGCGTTATCCTTCGCCGCCCCCGGCCTTGCGCTGGCTGCGGCTACAGCTCAAAGTGCTTGCCACGGTAGCTCCCGAGTTGGCCTTCCGGCAGGCCTGGAAGCTGTTTTGTACGCCCCGCCGACTACCCACTAAGCCCTGGGAGGAGCTTGCTCTGGCCACCGCCCGCCGCCGGACCTTGCCTTACGAAACGGGTCCTGTGGCGGTGTACGAGTGGGGGCCGGCGACCGCGCCGGCCGTGGTACTGGTACACGGCTGGGAGCTGCGGGCCAGCTTTTGGCGGGTTTGGGTGCCGCTGTTGATAGCGGCCGGCTACCGGGTCGTGGCGCTGGACGGCCCGGGGCATGGCGCTTCAGCCGGCCGGCAGGTCACCCTCACGACCTTCGCCGGAGCGGTGCAGGCCGTGGTGAATACATCGGGCGCGGTGCAGGCCATTGTGGCGCATTCATTCGGGGCGGCTTCGGTGGCGGGCTTACCGGTGCGGCTGCCGGCAGCGGCTCCACTGCCGCGCCTGGTGCTGCTCAGCGCGCCGGCGAGTCCGCGGGAGGTGGCTAGGCGCTTTGCGGATTTCCTGCATTTGTCGCCGCACTTCGTGGCGCGGTTTGCCGAGCACGTGCAGCACGCTACTGGGCGGCCCGCCGATTCGTTTGCGGCCGCGGCCGCTGGGCCCGGCAGCGGAGCCGAAAAGGTGCTGGTAGTGCACGACGAAGACGATGAAGTCGTGCCCTGTACCGAAGGCCGGCAGATTGCCGCCGCGTGGCCCGGTGCGGTGCTGCACCTTACGCGGGGCCTGGGCCACAACCGGCTGCTACGGGAGGCTGGTACCGTGCAATTTGTAATAGAATTTATAAAGTAACCTAACAGCTGCAAGCCAGCAGCGGGCCGGTGGCAGCCCCTGAACGGGGAGGCCATGGGCTTTTTTAGCCCCGCCGTGCCTATCTGGCGGGAGACGCCGAAGAGGCGCACTCACACCCGGCAACGACGTGTACTCCGGATAGACCCACAGGATTTCTGCTTTGCGTACTTGCGAGTATGCGCCTTACCCGGACAAGCAGCTCGTGCGCCCGCAATGGCGGCAGATGAAGCATTGCTTGCCATTCGGCGCCAACCCGTGCGTACTTGCTTCTGTCGTTTGCCGATAGATGGGCGACGACGGGACTTCCTAGCTTGAGCGCTTTTAGCCACGTTCAGCCAACTTATATCGTATCCAGCCCTTCGGCGGCCAGTTGCCGAAGCAGGTCGCGCAAGCTCTCGGGGGCTTGCAAAAGCCGTCCGACGTGCTGCACGTATTCGGCCTCGGCTCGCAAGTCGCGTTTGAGCTGGCGCAACTCCGCCTCCTGCTTTTTAGCCGACGTGCCCTGAAAACCGTGGGGCCCGTATTTTACCTCGTTCATTTCCTGCTTCAGCGCGACTTGCTGCTGGAGCAGGGCCTGGGTGTAGCGGGCCAGCACGTCGTCCGATTCGGCGTCGGCCGGACCTGATTCGGCCAGCAATTGTAGTAGCGTATAGAGGTCGTCGGCCTCGTAAGCCTCGGTGATGCGCTGCATCTGAGCCGTTTTGTCGGCTTGCTTTGTCGGGTCCTGCTCCAGGTCGGGGTGGTGAGCACGCGCCAGTTGCCGGTAGATGGTTTTAGCGTTAGACTCCAACTGCTTTTGCTCGGCCTGCGCCGCGCGCTCGGCGGCTTCCTGGGCCCGCTGAGCTTTGGTTTTGCGGTGCGCCCGGGCGTGGGCCGCCTGTTCGTGCGGCGGTAAAGTAGCGTGCGGAGTAGCCTCCGCAGAGTAGTCAACACCTGCTTTCCCGGGGTTTTGGGCAGTTGAGTTAGCGCCATTGCGGGGCGTGGCCGGGGCATACTTACCGATTATGGCGCTTTCGTCTTCCCCGAACCGCTCCGCTAGTGTCCGGGCATTGCCCAGAATCAGGTCGGTAATCTGCTGTTCCTCCAAGCGGCTGAAGTAGCTGAGCAGCAGCGCCTCTTCCAGGGCGGGGAACAGGGCGCGGCGGGCCGCTACCACCGCGCTGGCCGCCGGGCCAACCTGCTGCCAGTAGCGCCGGCGCGCTTCGGCCTGTTCGGTGCGTAGGTCGCGGAGCCGTTGCCGCAGGTTTTCGACGTCCAGAATAGCCTGCCGGAAAGCCTGCTGAGCGGCCGAGCCCCCGGCTTGCTCGTTCGCTCGAACGGGTACAATGATGGGTGCGGGCGACGAGGAATCAACTTCTTCCATTGATTACAAAGGTATAATTGACTGTCCTGAGGGAACAGATGACTGCTACGGCCACAATTCAAATGCTACCCGAAATGTGTTGCAGTGCGCGTCCACGATGTCGGCCAGCCGCTCGGAGTAGCCGCCGCCCATGGTCACGGCCACGGGAGTTTGGCAGGCGTGGCACAGGCCCAGCACGAGTTCATCGCGCTGTCGGCAGCCGGCCGGCGTCAGGGCGAGCTTGCCGAGCTTGTCGGTGGCCAGCACATCCACCCCGGCCTGGTAAAAGATGAAGTCGGGCCGGACCTGGTCTAGTAGCGCCGGCAGCGTATTGCCAAGCAGCCGCAGGTATTCGTCGTCGCCGGTGCCCAATTCCAACGCCACATCTAAGTCGGAGCGCTCCTTCCGTAGGGGGTAGTTGGCCCCGGCGTGCATAGAAAAGGTGAATACGCGCGGCTCGTGCCGGAAAATGGCCGCCGTGCCGTCGCCTTGGTGAACGTCCAGGTCCACAATCAAAACCTGCGTTGCCAGGCCCTGCGCCAGCAAGTGCGCGGCGGCAATGGCTTGGTCGTTGAGCACGCAAAAGCCCTCGCCCCGATCGGCAAAGGCATGGTGGGTGCCGCCGGCCAAGTTCAAGCCGATGCCCGCGCGCACTGCCTGCCGGGCCGATTGCAGCGTGCCGGCGCTGCTACTTCGCGACCGCCGCACCAACTGCGGGCTTTGCGGCAGGCCCAGGCGTCGGACCTCGGCCGGACTCAAGCCGAGGTCGCGCACTTTGTGCCAGTATTCGGCGGTGTGCACCCGCAGGATGTCATCCTCAGCGCAGAGCCCCGGCTCATAGAAATCCTCGGGAGCGGCAATACCCTGCCACAAGAGCTGCTCCCGGATCAGGGCGTATTTGGCGATGGGGAAGCGGTGCCCCGCGGGTAAATCCAGGGTGTAATGGTCGGATGTGGCAAGGCGCGGCATGTGGGCTATAGTACGGCGAAGCGGTTAGGTGAGGGTAAGCGGCTAATGGTTCGGTCGAATTAATCGGAATTAAAAAATGGCCTATTTGGTGTGATTACGCACTTTCGAAAAATTATTTGTGATTTATTTGCGAAATAATTTGCACGATTAAAATTGATTATTAATCTTTGTCGCACCAAAAGCAAACAATCATGTACAGACATCCACTACTCACCAGCAATTCGGATAAGATGCAGCCAGAGACGCTGCTTCCGCTCGGTACGTTTGCCTGATTCTAGCCTTCGCTAGAACCCGACACCGCCCGAGCCCATGACGCTCGGGTTTTTTGTTTCTATTCGGTTTATCAGCCGCTTAGCTCATTCAATCCATGCGCAGTATCCGCCTCAGTTTCCTGCCCCAGCAGCCTCAGCGCCGGCCCGATAGCGGCTTGCTGAAACGGTGCGGCCGTGCTTTTCTTCTTTGTTGGATACGTCGATAACTTCGGCGTAAATCACGCGAAATAGAAAAGCCCGGCCCGTAAAAGCCGGGCTTTTTCGTGTTATTAATTCCCAAATAAAAACCTGGTTTTTATTTGAACGGGTAAAATATGCCCAATCAATACTGAATTATTGAAAGCGGAATTAATTGCTTACTGACTTAAAAAAAGAAATACTCACTCCCCATTAACCCGCCTTTTTACCATGTTTTCTCTCTGCTCTAGAGTTCGTCGGCACGCCCCGTTCGGCGCCTTGGCCGCTCCGGCCAGCGTTCCCTCGCAAGCCCTGGCCCCTGAATGTGCGGCCACGAAACCGACCACAGCAGAGGCGTCTGATGCGGGCGCCCGCCACCCATTTTTTCTCACTAGCTAGGCTCTGTCTGCGGGCAGGCTCCCGCTTATGGCAAATCGTAATAAACCTATTTCAGCCGAAGCCCAACGTTGGCAAGAGGCTGGCGCTGTCCTTGCACAGCACAAAGACTGGCGTAAATGGCGCCCGACCAAGCAAGTTGACTACCTGTTTTCCTTTGCCTCGCCCCATTTGCTGTACGAGCAGCTGGGGGCCAATTCGGAATTGGCGCAGCTGTATGCCGCATGCGTAGTGGGTCAGCCCGCCGAGGCTCATGACAACGTTCGGGCAGTGCTGCTGGCGTTGGCAAGCAAGAGTAAGTCGCTATTACTGCGCCCCGAGTTAGCTCAGGGAGTTGCGGCGGTGGTTGAGCGCTATAACCGGCGAGTACGGGAAATCACCGACTGGACACCCAAGAGTAATAACGTTTTTCGGCAGTTCAAGAGCCTGGTTCGGCACTTGTTTGACCGGTACGGCAATGCTCCCGACTGGCTAATTGACTCCTGGACGCGGTCCGTGCGGCTGGAGGATGGCGTGGACCTGGCCGACCTCACGCTACACCTGGGGCAAGGAAGCTCGCTCCGTAGCTTTCCCAACTTGCCCGTGCCGCTCACCAAACGGCTGGAACACGGCATGCGGGAAGCACCCGCGGGCTGCACCTTCCGCGAAGCCCTGCGCTACGCCCAACTCGCGGCCCGCAACGCGCTGGCCTGGTGGGGGGGGGTGATGGAATCGCGCCTGGGCCGCGAAGCCCTGGTGGATGATGAGTTCTGGTTGAGCGTAGTAGACTTTTTCGTTGCTACGCCCATGGTGGACCCATGGCATTTCGGCCCCGTTTGCGACTGGATTTATCAGAAGCGCAGCGTGGGCATCGAGCCGGAGCCCGCCCAACCCGGCTTCTCGCTCAAGGGCCGGTCCCTGCCTTCGGTGCTGGCTCAAACGGAGCGTTGGCACCAGGCCCTGGCCCGGCAGCGCCGCCAATCGGGCGACGCCCCTGTGTCTACTGCTCAAACCCGTTGGACGGGCCTGCCCGTGGCCAACTTCCGGGCTGGATCGGTCAGTATCGAGCAACTCCTGACCTACGAACAGCTCGTGGAGGAGGGCCGCGCTCTGCACCACTGCGTAGCCACTTACCTGTATTCGTGTCGGCAAGGCCGCTGCGGCATCTTTTCACTCAAGGTGGACGGGGCGCGGGCCCTGACTATGGAAGTGTCGGCGCACCGCACGGTAGTGCAAGTGCGCGGCAAATACAACCGCCGGATGACCCCCATCGAACGCGGTTCAATAAATCAGTGGCTTGGCCAGGCCCGCCTGGTCTTGTCCAAACACGCCGGAGTAGAGGAGCAGTACGCCTAAAAGGCTGCCTTCAGCATTCGCTTCCTTTCTATAAATCAGCTACAAAATTCCCACATTATGCGCTTCAACTCCTTCTTCTCACGAAAAAGCGCCCCCACCGTAAACCACGAAGGGGCCGCTGCCTTCACCCTCACGCCCCAAATAGAATTGTACGCCGCGGTGGCTACGGCCGCCCTCAGCGACCAGTTCTATGAGAAGGCCGACACCCGCTTGCAGCGGTTGCGCGAGTTGGTGGCCCGGAACGAGCCTACTTTTGTGGCGCAGTTAGCAGTATATGCCCGTGAGAGCCTCAATTTGCGCTCGGTGCCCTTGGTGCTGTGCGTAGAATTGGCCCGCTTGCACCGCGGCGACAACCTCGTAAGCCGCTTGGTGGCCCGCGTGGTGCAGCGCCCCGACGAAATCACGGAGTTGCTGGCTTTCTACGCCCAGGCCAACGGCCGGGTCGGAACCAAAATCCTCAACCGCCTCTCCAAGCAGCTGCAAAAAGGGCTGGCGCTCAGCTTTAACCGTTTCGATGGTTACCAGTTGGCGAAGTACGACCGCAGTGGGGCTGTGCGCCTGCGCGATGCGCTCTTTCTGGTTCACCCTAACCCGAAAGATGCCGCCCAGCAAGCCCTGTTCGACCAATTGGTGCGCGGGGAACTGCCCACGCCCTACACCTGGGAAACCGAGCTGTCGGCCGCCGGCCAGCAAGCCTACGCCGACCCCACCGAGCGGGCCGCAGCCGTGGCCCGCACCTGGGAGGCGCTTATTGCCAGCGGCAAGCTGGGCTACATGGCCCTGTTGCGCAACCTGCGCAACATCCTCGAAGCCAACGTGTCGGCCGAGGCCATGACGCAAGTGTGTGCCACCCTAGCCGACCGGACCGCAGTGGCGCGCAGCAAGCAACTGCCCTTCCGGTTTTTGGCCGCCTTCCGCGAGGTGAAAGCCTTGTCCGGCGGGCCCGTAGCGTCCGTACTCGCGGCGCTGGAAGATGCCATTGCTCACAGCGCGGCTAACCTGCGCGGTTTCGGCGCCGAAACCCGGGTGGTGGTAGCCTGCGACGTGTCGGGCTCCATGCAGCAGCCCATTTCGCCGCGCAGCAAGGTCTTACTCTACGACGTGAGCCTAGTGCTGGGGATGTTGCTCCAGAGCCGTTGTCAAAACGTGGTTGCCGGCATGTTCGGTAGCAAGTGGAAGCGCATCAGCCTGGCCCGGGGGCCCGTGCTCCGCAACGTTGAGGAGTTCTACCGCCGCGAAGGGGAGGTTGGCTACAGCACCAACGGCCACCTCGTGGTTCAGGACCTGCGCCAGCGGCGCGAGGTAGTCGACAAGGTGATGATTTTCACCGACGTGCAGCTTTGGAACAGCAACGGCGACGGTGGTACGATAGCTCAGGAATGGGCCGCCTACCGCCGCAGCGTGGCCCCCAATGCCCGCCTCTACCTCTTCGACCTGGCCGGGCACGGCGCCACTCCACTACAGGTGCGCCCCGAAATGGGGGTGGCCCTCATCGCGGGCTGGTCCGACAAGATTTTCGACGTGCTCACGGCGCTCGACAATGGCGGCTCCGCGCTCATTGAAATCGCGAAAGTAACCCTGTAAATCAATTTGAAAAGCGGCCGGACAGTAAAGCGGAACCTCCGGCCGCCGCGGCGCAAGGTGCCGTAGGCCGGGCCTACTTCGCGGGTGCCAGGAGGGCCGTTTCGGCGGCAAGGGTTCGATTCCCTTCACTCATTGTGGCCAGGCCGCTTGTTGCTCTTGCTTGTGGACTCATCAACAGTAGTTTATTCAACATTAGGCAGACCCGGGAATGACCTTATTTTTACTAAAGCGGCCGTCGTTCCCGGGCCGCTGTTCAACAACTTCAGCCTTTTACTCATGAACCGCGACATTCGACTGCGCATTGCCCAAAGCACGCTCGCCGCGCTGGCGCAAGGCCGGTATCAATCGCATAATAACCAGATAGTCGGGCTGGCCGATGCTCAGCGGGCCGCCGAAGCCGGCAGCCGGCTCTACCGGCCCACCGATGCCGATGATTTGCTACGGGAGTTCGACCAGCCCGGTGGGGTACCAGCGGAAGTGCGGGTGTACGCCGCCACTACCTTGCAAGCCGCCGCGGCACTGGTCGGGGCCGGTGGCCGGGTCGGCTGCCTGAACTTTGCTTCGGCCCGCCACCCGGGCGGTGGGTTCCTGGGCGGCAGCCAGGCGCAGGAAGAAAGCCTGGCGCGCTCGTCGGGGCTGTACCCTTGCCTGACGCAGTTTCAGGAAATGTATGCCCATAACAGCCGATCCGAAAGCACGGGCCTCTACAGCGACTACTTCATCTACTCGCCAGGCGTGCCGGTTTTCCGGAGCGAAGCCGGCGAGTGGCTGGCCCAGCCCTTTCGGATTGATGTACTCACGGCCCCAGCCGTCAATGCCGGGGCGCTGCAGCGCAACAACCCGGAGCTGTTGTCGGAATTGCTGCCCACCATGCGGCGCCGCCTCCGACTGGTGCTGGCCGCGGCCGCCCGACACGGCATCGATACCTTAATTCTGGGGGCCTGGGGCTGTGGGGTGTTTGCCAACGACCCCATGCAGATTGCTGAGTTGTTTGCCGAAGCCTTGGCCGAGCCCAACATCCGGGGTCGATTTCGCCGCCTCGATTTCGCGGTGCACGACCCCAAGCCACCCCAGGCCGTCCTGCAGGCGTTCGAGCGCATCCTAGAAACCATTCCGCTAACCGTTTAATCATTTTCATTCTAAGTGCCGAAATGAGGAAGACGGCTGCTCACTAGGAGCAGTCGTCGGCCGGGACGGTGCCGCCGCGCTGGCGGTGGCCCGCCCCAACCCGGCTGAATCCGCCTGGTTCAGGTGCCGTAGGTGAGCGCTACTTCGCTGGTTGAAAGAACTGCTCCACGAGCAGTTTAGTTGGGTTCGACTCCCCCTCCGCCGCTTCGGCTGCGGTTGACACGCCCGCCGCCCGTTGCCCTGAATTTCGGATAAAGCCAGTAAATACGTTTCCGGATGGGTACCGTAGCTGGGCTTTTGCTTGGCATCAACAAAACCGTCCCCGGTTGCCCCCCAGAAACAGAAACAGCGTATTGGGTGCCGTAGGTGGGCGCTACTTCGGATACAGCTCCGCAAGGAATACGGGTTCGAGTCCCGTCCGGGGCTTAAAAACCCAGGTGGCGAAATTGGTAGACGCACTGTTAGTTCGCCCCCCGCTTTTTGCCCCAATACGTTAATGAGCCAACCCCTGCCGGGTGTCGTAGTTCGGCCATACTTCGCGCTTTTAACGCCCAGGACGCGGGTTCGAATCCCGCCGGAAGCTGCTGTAAAGCGGCGGCCGTAGCTCAGTGGTAGAGCAGGACTAGGAGGCCTGGCGCTTGTTGCCCCGGCAGGGGAAGGAGTTGAAAAGGTGTCGTCGAGCAGTCTTACTTCGTCTATAGAATCTGTTGACTGCTCAGTCTTTTACCCTTTTCAGCTTTATTTTCTTAACTGACCACGCCTCACCGGGCCTTTGCCCTGGCCAGTGGTCGGATTCTTTAACTGCCATTCCGGTGGCCTAACCAGGTTTTTGCTCATGTTCAGATGTCCTAAATGCTTCCGCGCTGCTGAATCATTCTGTCACTTTTCGCTGGCTACCGGGCCTGCCCTGGTCGCCGCTTCTGTATGGCTAACCGTAACAAACCCATTCCGGCCCACCTTGCGAGCACGCAACGGGCCGTAGCCGTGCTGGCCGGGCATGTCAACTGGCGCAAATGGTCGCTCGTCCGGCAAATTGAATTTCTGTTTCTGGCCGAGTCCGCGAAAGATTTCTACGCCCAAGTCGGGGCTGATTCGATGCTGGGCCAATTGTATGCGCACTGCCTAAATGGTCGCTCGAAGGTGGAGCGCCAGCACAGCAAAACGTTTCTGTTGGCCCTGGCGGGCCAGCGCAGCACGCTGCTTACCCGGCCCGACCTGGCCGCGAGCCTGGGGATTCTGTGCACCCATTACCGCGTTCGTCTGCGCTCACTGGCCGACTGGACTCCGCACCGCAAAAACGTGCACTTCCAGCTCGAAAGCCTCGTGCGCCACCTGTTCGACCAGTACGGCGACATACCGGCCTGGGTAATTGGCGCCTGGACGGCCACCCGCACGGCCAACCTGGGCCTGAACCTGGCGGAGCTAACCATCCACCTGGGGCAGGGCCGCTCGCTGCGCAGCTTCCCGAGCCTGCCCGTGCCGCTCACCAAGCGGATGGAGCACGAAATGCGCCAGGCTCCCGCCGGCTGCACCTTCCTCGAAGCCTACCGCTATGCCCAACTGGCCGTGCGCGATGCCCTCGACTGGTTCGGAGTGGTACTGGAGTCGCGGCTCGGGCGCGAAGTCGTGGGAGCCGATGATGATTTCTGGCTGGGGGTGGTCGACTTTTTTCGCGCCGCGCCCATGGTCGACCCGCGGCAGTTTGGCCCGGTCTGCGACTGGATTCATCAGAAGCGCAGCGTGGGAATCGGTACGGAGCTGCCGCAGCCCGGCTTCTCGCTCAAAGGCCGGACCATGGCCAGCGTGCTCGCCCAAACCGAAGCCTGGCACCGCAGTCTGGCCCGGCTACGCAGCCACACCCACAGCCTCTTGCCCTTCGAGACGGCTTGGGCGGGGTTGGAGGTGCCCAACTTTACGGGCGGTGACGAGGGGCGCGTGCACATTATGCAGCTTACTAACTTCGGCCAACTGGTGGAGGAGGGGCGGACCCTGCAACACTGCGTGGCGTCGTATGTAGACTCGTGTCGGCGCGGGCGCTGCGCCATTTTCTCGCTTCGGTTTGATGGTCGTCCGGCCGTCACGCTCGAAGTAACCCCGGAGCGCATCGTGGTACAGGCCCGGGGTCGCCATAACCGCTCCATGGCCGCCGACGAGCGGTTCTGGGTCAACCGCTGGCTGGGCGAAGCCCGGCTGACGCTCGCAAAACACGTGTAAGACCATTATTTTTTGCTGTGAATTAAATTCAACCAAGGCGGGCTAAAATCCGCACCACCTCCTTAGCCGGATGCCGTAGGCCTGCGTTCCTTCGACCTGTCACGTCTTGGCCCAACGCAGGCCGCCCGTTGCTCCGGCTTTTCTTCTGACGAAACGGACCGGTGCCGTAGCACCGCCTTACTTCGTTTGGGACGATGGAATGCTGGTTCGAATCCAGCCCGTCGGCCGCGCCGACGGTCGCATAAACTGGTAATGCCCATGTATAGGCGCTGCGTTTCTTGCCCGGTCCGTTTTATTTTTCTTTTCATCAACGATGGTATGCCCACTCGTGGGCTTTCCTGTAACGACCATTTATCATGGCCACTATTTTACGCGGCAACGACCTTCGGGCCCTCGGGTTTCCGGAAGGCCGGGCCATTGGGCTTGCCCTCGCGCAACTGCAGCGCAAGCACCTCAAAAAACTCTCACCAACCGACCAGCTAGCCTTGCTGGGCCAAGTGTTGGCTAATCCCAATGACTACCTCACCGACTTGACTTGGAGCCAGACGGCGGCGGCTTTATTGCCTCCACCCAGCCGCCACATCGCTTTGGTAGAGCCCAAGCCCTACGTCGCGTTCGGCGCCGAGCACATCGACCAGAGCGCGACCCGGCAGATGGAAACGGCCATGAAATTGCCGGTAACCGTCGCCGGTGCCCTTATGCCCGACGCCCACCACGGCTACGGCCTGCCCATCGGTGGGGTGCTGGCAACCGACAACGCGGTGATTCCTTACGCCGTGGGCGTGGACATTGGCTGCCGCATGGCCTTGTCGGTGTTCGACCTGCCGCCCAAGTACCTGACTCAGCGCGTGCGGGAGCTGCGTAAGATTCTGCTCGACAATACCCGCTTCGGCTCGGGCCGGGGCTGGGAGCGGGGCCAGCGGCTGGCGAATGCCGTGCTGGAGCGTGCCGAATTTCTGGAAATTCCTTTCCTGAAAAACAAGCGCGATAAAGCAGCCGAGCAGGTTGGGACTTCGGGTTCCGGAAACCACTTCGTGGAGTTCGGCATTGTCGAAATTACCGAAGCCGAAAACGGGCTGGGTGTGCCAATAGGGCACTATCTGGGCGTGCTTTCGCACTCCGGCTCGCGGGGCCTGGGGGCCAGTATTGCTGAGCACTATACCCGCTTGGCCAAGGACGCGTGCCAACTGCCCACCGAAGCCCAGCACCTCGCCTGGCTCGGCCTCGACACCGAAGCGGGCCAGGAGTACTGGGCGGCCATGAACCTGGCCGGCGACTACGCCTCGGCCTGCCACGCCCAGATTCACCAGCGGCTGGCCAAAGCCTTGGGTGAAAGGCCCGTAGCCCGGGTGGAAAACCACCACAACTTTGCCTGGAAGGAGCACTTGGCCGATGGTCGCGAAGTGGTAGTGCACCGCAAGGGCGCGACTCCGGCCGGTGAGGGGGTGCTCGGCATCATTCCCGGCTCGATGACTGCCCCCGGCTTCATCGTTCGAGGGCGGGGTCTGCCCGAGTCATTGGGGTCGGCCTCACACGGGGCCGGTCGGCTCATATCGCGGACCCGCGCCAAGGCGGAGCTGACCGAGTCGGCCGTGCGCAAGTACCTGGCCGAGCACGGCGTCGAGCTTATCGGCGGGGGGCTGGATGAAGCACCAATGGCTTACAAGGACATTCAGACCGTAATGGCCAGCCAGCGGGAACTGGTGGACGTGCTAGGCTCCTTCACCCCGAAAATCGTTCGCATGGACGGGGCGTAAAGATTCCTCTCTAACTAAAAGCCTCAACTGTATCAGTTGGGGCTTTTTTAGGGCATAACATCGGCCTCAAGGCGTCGTACACCACCTCCTCCCCATGTGTCTCCCATTATGGCCAATCAACTTCGCGGCAACGACCTGCGCAAAATCGGCTTTCCTGAGGGCCCGGTCATTAGCCGCGCCCTCGATGTACTGACTCAAAAAAACTTCCGCAAGATGGACAAGGGCAGCGCCCTGGCCCTGCTGAAGCAAATCAAGGACGACCCGTTCAAGTACGTGCGCGACGAAAACTGGCGCCCGGTGGCCGAGCTGCTCGTGCCGCCGCCTTCGCGCGACGTGGCCCTGAACCCGAAAATCAAGGACTATCGTCGCTACGGCAACGACTTCATCGAAGATGGCGCCCGCAAGCAGATGGACGTGGCCATGCAGCTGCCCATCACCCTCGACGGGGCCCTGATGCCCGATGCCCACCAGGGCTACGGCCTGCCCATCGGCGGCGTGCTGGCCGCCGACAACGCGGTGATTCCCTACGGGGTGGGCATGGACATTGGTTGCCGGATGGCGCTGTCGGTGTTTGAGCTGCCCGCGACTTACCTGGAGCAGCGCCGGCAGGAGCTACGCAAGCTGCTGCTGCATCACACCAGGTTTGGTAATAAGGAGGTTTTCAAAAAGGTGAACCAGGACGACCCCATTTTCGAGCGGCCCGAGTTCCGGGAAATAGCCGTGGCGCGCCACAAGCTGGACTCCGCGGTGAAGCAGCTGGGCTCCTCGGGTTCCGGTAACCACTTTGTTGAGTTTGGAGTGGTCGACCTCACCGATCCGGCCAATGATCTGAAGCTGCCCGTGGGCCAGTATCTGGGTGTGCTCTCGCACAGCGGCTCCCGGGGGCTGGGCGCGGCCATTGCCCAGCACTACACCAAAGTGGCGATGGCCAAATGCCCCCTGCCCCCGGAAGCGCGGCATCTGGCCTGGCTCTCCCTCGACTCGCAGGAGGGGCAGGAGTACTGGGCGGCGATGAACCTGGCCGGCGATTACGCCTCGGCGTGCCACCACGACATTCACCGGCGCATCAGCCAGGCCCTGGGTGAAAAGCCCCTGGCCCAGGTTGAAAATCACCACAACTTCGCCTGGAAAGAAGTGTTGGCTAATGGCCGCACCGCCATCGTGCACCGCAAGGGTGCTACTCCGGCCGGTGAGGGGGTGCTCGGCATCATTCCTGGCTCGATGACCGCTCCCGGCTTTATCGTCCGAGGGCGGGGCGAGCCGGATTCCCTTAGTTCCGCCTCGCACGGAGCGGGCCGGCGCCTTTCCCGCACTCAAGCCAAAACGCAGATTAGTGCAGGCCAGCTGCAGCGTGAGCTGCGCGACCACGGAGTAGAACTGTTCGGCGGGGGCCTCGACGAAGCCCCCGCCGCTTACAAAGACATCCGCCAGGTGATGGCGCATCAGCGCGAGCTGGTGGATGTGCTCGGCTCCTTCACCCCAAAAATTGTACGGATGGATGGCGCCTAGAAAATTCCGGCTGGGCAATCCAATTGTCGAGGTTTAACGTAGGTTCAAGTACGTTCCTTTGGGACAGTTGTTTTCATAGCTTGGAAAACCTCTCGTTATTGGCGAGGGGTTTTTTTCTGGGAAAAATGCAGCCTGTGGCACCATGCTCTGCTGCCCCAATGCAAAAAGCCCCAGCTGCATTAGCTGAGGCTTTTTGAACGTTCGAAAAGTAAGGTACCTACCGCCCTTACCGCGGCTTATTGCACCACGAGGCGCTTGGCTACGAGGCCCGCCGTGGTGCGCGCCAGCACGGAGTAAACCCCTGGGTTGAGGTTGGCGACGGGCAGCTCCAAGGTTTCGCCGGCCCCGGCCGCGAGCGTGCGGCTCAGGACTATGCGGCCCACGTTATCGACCACCGACACCGCCGTGGCCCGATTACCGCGCAGCGCCAGGGGCAGGAGTAAGGTGGCGGTACCATGAGCCGGGTTGGGGTACACGGCCGCGAGCTGGGCCAGTGCGGCCGGGGCGGTTGCCAGTAGGCGGGCCTGCGTGGTGAATAGCACCGCGTAGCGGCCGCTAGGAGCGGCGCCAGCGGCCAAGGTCAGGCTGAGCGTTGGCGTGGTGGCCAGGTCGGTGTAGGCACCGGTCAGGGCATCGCGCAAATAGGCGTGGTAGTTGTCAGGGAGGTTCCGCAGGGCATCCACAGCCAGCGTGTAGGTGCCGGCGGTCCGGCTGGCCACGCGGAGCGGCACCAGTACGTCGGCCCCGGTGAGGGCCGCTTGCCCGTTAATGGCGAGCGGCTCGGCCGCGGCAGTTTCGCTTGCCAGGGTCAAGCCATTGGGCGCGGGGAGGGCGCGGGCATCAAATGCCTGGTCGAAACCCGGGGTGGCGCCCTGCTCAAAGTATACCACGGCCTGGGTACGGGCGGTGGCATTGCTCAAGGCCAGGGTCAGCTGGGGGCGGGTGTCGGTCGTGCCCCGCTGGAAGGGCGTGGCGTTGGGCGTCGTCACCCGGTCGGCGTTGCTGAAGGTGATGCTGCCGGTCTGCCCGGCTACGGTGCGAACCAGGAAGCCCTGGCCGAGGGGCAGCACGTTGGTGCCGGAATTGGTGCTCTGGCCGTTCACATAGGTGGTGTAGGTGCCGCTATACTGGCCGCTGCTCTTAAACACGTACAGCGCGTTTTCCAGGTTTGTCGCCCGGCCGTTGTTCACCAGCGAAGCCCAATCGAGCGGCGAAGGGTAGGGGTTACCGCGCAGGTGCCAGCCACTCTCGGTCTGGCTGCCCCGGGTCAGGCTGGTTACCGGCAGGGTGCCATTGTTGAGGGTGCCGACGAAATCAACTGTCGCCTGCCCCGAGATGTTTACCGTGTAGCCGCGGGTTACTTCCAGGGCGTCGCTAGTGGCATTGGGGGAATAAAAGCCCTGGTCAAAGTTCTGCGAAGCTGAGTTGCCGCTGGTCGTCACCCGGCTTTCGTTGTAGCCGTACACGTTGGGAAAGGGCGTAGCGGTATTGCCCACGTTATTATAAGCCGGATTCACGATGGGCAGGAAGCCCGGAGCGGCCAGATCGGCCACCGAGCTGTTGGCCACGGGCGAGCTGTAGTGACGGTAGCCCAGGCCCGGGTTCGAGCCGGCATCGATGTAGCGCTGCACGGTGGCCGTACCCAGTACCGCGCCACCGGTGTTATCAACCAAGGCCGTACCCGCCGCCGAAGAAAGCAGCGTCAGGTCATTGCCGGCCGTGGTTAGGTTGCCCAGTTGCAGCGCCACGACCTGCGCCACGCGTACGGCTTGGCTCAGGGTGAGGCCCGCAGCGTTGCGCACGCCAAGATTAAGCACTTGGCTCGGCAAGCCGGAGCCCGTTACCTGGGCCACGGTGCCATTGTAGGCATAGCTGGCGGCCGGGCTGAACGAACGGCTGCCCGTTACCTGTATCGCACCGACGGCGCCGCTGCTGGCAATGCCAGCGGGGTCGCAGATGGCCAGGGAGGCGCCGGCCTGCAGGACAAAGTTGCCGGGGCCGTTCAGGGGCTGGCAGTTTTGCACCAGCGCGCCGCCGGGCTGCACCGTAAGGGTACCGGCTACGCTGAGGGTGCCGCTCAGGATAGCCACGCCTGTGCTCGTAATGGTCACGTTGTTGTAGCTGCCCGCAACGCTTTGCGTGGTGCTTACGATGAGGTCTGGCAAGACCCCGGTGCTGGTGCCCTGGCCACTCAGTTTAATGACGAAAGGATTGTTCGCTATACTGTTATTAGGGATGGTGAGCGTCCCGGTGTCGGTGCCCACTGCCGTGGGAGTAAAGGTGACGTTAAACGTAGCTGAGCTGCCGGGGGCGATGCTCGTCGGCTGCGCCGTGCTCAACGCGAAAGGACCGGTGGTGGCAAAAGTGCCCAGGGTCAGGTTGTCGGTGGTGCTGCCATTGGTAATAGTAAACGTCACCGGGGCCGATGTGCTGCCCTGCGCGGTATTGGGAAAGCCAGCGAAGGTACTCCCATTGCTGACCGGCGTACCGCCCACGCTTACCGCAATCAGCGGGTTGGCCAGGGCCGCTGCCCCGGCGCCGTCAAGGTTCACGGTGTAAGTGGCTGCGTTGGTGGCGTTCGACCTAATCACTAAGGTTCCAGGGCGGGCACCGATGGCCGTGGGTGTAAACGTCACGCTCACCGTCGCCGTACCGCCGGCCGCCACCGTGGTCGGAGCAGGGCCGCTCACGGCGTAGTCGCCGGTAGTGCTGATGCTGCCGATGGTGAGAGCATCGGGGCCGCCGTTGGTGAGCGTGAAAGCCACCGGCACGCTGGTAGTGCCCACTATCTGGCTGCCGAAGCTATAGGCGGTGCCATTGTCCGGGTAGCTGGTACCGCCCTGGGTCACGTCCAGGGTCGGAGTTGGGGCTGCCTGCGTATTAAAATTCACCGTGGCGGGGGTGGAGGTGAGCAGGCCGCCGAAGCAGTTGCTCACGATGCTCACAGTGTAGTTGGTGTTGGGCGTCAGGTTCGAAAAGGCTACCGACGTGGCCGAGGCCAGGAGCGTTTGGGGCGGTGTGGCCGGGGTTGTGGTCACGGTGTAGGTTGTGGCCGAGGGGCTGCCGGTGAAGTTCACCGTGGCCGAATTACTCGTTACACTCGCTACTAGCGGGCTGCTGGGCCCATTGCACACCGGCGGCGCGATGACCACGGCAATATCGCGGATGTCGAACGGTGAAAGGGCATTGGCCGGCACGAGGTTCTTTTTTGAGCTCGCCAGGCCAGTGGTCAGGTTTAATACGTACAAGTTGCTGCTGGAAAGGCCATTAGCATTAGGCTCGGTTACTTCCGATAAATACGCTACGTTAGTCCCGCTGGCGTAAGCAATGTCAAGGCTCAGAATGGCCTTCACCGAGCTGAAGCCGTTGAGTGACACGGGCGCCACGGTGTTGAGGGTACCGTTATTGGGCGGGTTTTGGATTGCCAGGATGCTCCCGTTGTTCAGCACCTTGTCCTGGTCGACGTCGTAGAGCGTGGTGCTGGTGCTCGTGATAAACGAGTTGGTGTACGCCGCCGCGCCGACGGTTGGCGTCCGGCTCGCATTTGCATCGCCGGGGGCGTAAGCCAAGGCCGTATCGGTAGCATCCAAGGTGCCGGTAACCGGATTAAGGCGGACGTTGGTGCCATTGCCACTCACCACGCGGATGCGGTCCACGGTCGGGTTGAAATCGAAGCCGATGCGAGTCGAGGCGTCGCCCAACGCCAGCGTGAAGGGCGCCGCTACGGCCGTGGCCACGCCCGTAATGGGATTTAGGGTGTAAAGCTGAGCGCTGCTGGCCGCGGCGTCATAGCCCAGGGCGTAGAGCTGGCCGGTGTTGGGCCGGTAATCCATGCCCACCAACACCTGGGGGGCAGTCGTGCCCGAAATAGGAATGGGCGCATTCATCGGGAAGCCGGAAGGTGCATCGAACGGCACCAGGCCTTGCGACCCGGCCGTGGCCCCCGCCGGAAAGTATGGGTTGCCCACCGGTACGGTGCGGCTCAAGGTACCCAGGCCATAGATAGTTTGCGCCTGGGCCTGCGAGCTGCCTAACACTAATGCCGCGCCCAACGCGGTTCTTAGTAAGTGACGAAGCCGACGACCCGAAGGTAGCCGCAAAGGTAGGTATGTGGACATAGGAGTATTAAGTAAGTGGAGTAGTAAATATAAGAGAAGTAATAATTATGTAAGGAAAAGATAGTAAATAGAAAGGAGAAAAATAGCAAGAAAAAACCAGTAGCTGCCAATGGAGCTACGTACGCAGCCCACTCGCTTAGAGATGTTTGTTTGGAAAAGTGCATTTATGGCCAGCGAGTGGCTAGCATCCGAAAGTATAATGCGAGCTAATCATTAATCTACGACCCGTACTGTATCGCCCAGTCGAATGAGGCCGCCCTGGGCGATATGCGCCGTAAGGCCGCCATGACCCCGCATAGCATTATAGCCGCCGGGCCCGAGTTCTTCCTCCATGCGCGAGCAGGGGTGGCACTCGCCAGTAATGTCGAGAATGACCTGTTCGCCGATTTGGATTTGGCGGTTTTTCAGGGCCAGCAGGTTCAGGCCGCTCACGGCCAGGTTGCGGCGCAGGCGGCCGGGCGCGAGCGGCGCGTCGAGCCCCAGGTAGCTGGCCACCGCCGCCAGGTGCTCGTACTGAATAAGGGTGATTTGGCGTTTGCCCCCGGCCTTGGGGCGGGCGTGGTCGCCGAGCAGGTGCGAATCGGTTTTCAGCTCTGCTTCCGGCACCGCCACCAGGGGCTCACGCCGTACCGGGCGTTGGCCAATCCACTCGAGGCGGCCGGTTTGGGGCAGGGTGGACAGCAGGCGCGCTACGGTTGATTTGTCATCACCAAAGAAAGGGAAGGCCATTTTTTAGTTGTTGGTTGCTGGTTGTCAGCGGTTAGTTGGCGATTGATCGTTAATAACTGGAAGCAAAGTAATTGCTGATCCTGGTCGGCGGTTGCGAGCTGGTCGTTTGCGCAATGTTATCCAGCGTAAACTAGAAAACGGACCACTAGCGACCCTTACAACTCGTTGGGCCGGCCGAGCCCTTCGCGGATTTCAGGATGGCGAATTTGGCCGCCCAGATAGCCGGCCCGCGCCAACAGGCTGAAGCTCAGCCCTACGGCCACCCACGCCAATAAGGCTAGCCGCCGCGCTTGGGGGGAGGCATCTTTCAGCAGCCGGAGCGCGAACAGGGCCAGGGCCGCCGCGGTTTCCAGCACCCAGAAACCCTGCTCGGCCGCCGCCGCGTGGTTCTGGATGAGCGCCCGGCTGACGCGGGGCAGGTCTTGCACGATGCTGGCCGCTCCCTCGCCCGTGAGTTGGGCGGGCAGGCATAACAAGCCGGCCCCCAGCACGCCGACCAGCCCGGCCTCGATTAGGGTAGTGTTTTTTCGTAGTAAGCCCACTCCCAGCAGTATCAGGGCGAAAAGGCTGCCAGCAATCGGCAAATGATTTACAATAAGGTGGATGTGGGCTTGGTTCATGTAGGAAGCTGAAAAATAGAGCTCGCCGTGCCAACTGGGCCGACAAAGCTACCTCGGGCTCAAATGGAGTGGGCCGGGGCGCAACCATCCGCGGCTATCCGTGACGCTATTTTGATGAACTACTGGCTTACCCCAATCGTTATTCACCCAACTGCTGCCGAGCCTTGCAAAGCGGCGGCTCGCAGCTACTTCGCAATGAAAATCAGGCCTTGTCGTTGCGTGCTCAAGCCCCAGTCAAGCGGCGAAAAAATTTCTGGTGGCTTCGCGGCTGGGTCGCCACTTTAATCACTCTGTAACCCGATTGAAGGGTTGGCCCTGGTACCGCCTTTGTCACTTGTTTGGTTATAAGATATTTAGATTCAAATACGCCATGGCTTTCTTATCTCGTATCATTAGTCGTCGGGCCGCTCCGTTGTTCCTGATGTTTCTTTTGGTGGTTGGCTCGGCCGCCCGCGCCCAGACCGCCCCGGTACCTACCGACGTAATCCGGGAAATCACCGATGCAGTCGGCCTTAAAGCTCGCTTTGAGCTGCGCGCCACTCGGGCCATCAGTAACGCTGCCGCTGTGGTTTACAACGGCAAGCGCTTTCTGCTCTACAACCCTGACTTTTTGAATGCCGTGAACCGTGCCGGCCACACCGACTGGGCGGGCATCAGCATCCTGGCCCACGAAATGGGCCACCACCTCAACGGCCATACCCTGCGCTCTGGGGGCTCGCAGCCTGCCGACGAGCTGGAAGCCGATGAATTCTCGGGCTTCGTGCTGCGCAAGCTAGGAGCTAGTCTGGCTCAGGCGCAATCGGCTATGGCCACCGTGCCCGATGAAGGCAGCTCGGCCACTCACCCCAGCCGGGCGCCGCGCCTGGTGGCCATCAGCCAGGGTTGGCAGCGGGCCAATGGCCAAATTGTAGCTAGCACTCAGCTGCCAGCTCCTTCGGCGGCCCCTGCGGTGGTGCCGGCCCGCCAGCCGCAGCAGCCCGCCCCCGCAACGTACGACGACAGACCAGTGCGGCTCCTGTCCACGGAAGCCGATAGCAATGCTCCGGAAATGGTCGCCATCAGCCAGTCGAGCGGCAACGCCGTGCGTCTGGTCGGTCAGCTGACCTTCCGCAACGACCCCAGCCGGCGCTACTACCTTACTAATGCCCTGAAAGTAGTACGGGTCGACGACGAGGATAATGCCGAAGAAGTCGGCCACCTCACTCGCACAACCAACCAGATATTTCCCTACGTGCTGACGGACAGCCAGCAGCGGCGCCTTTTCATCACCGCCCGCGGCGATGTATACGACAAGCAGGGCCAGCGTGTAGCTAAGTTGCACGACCCTTCCTGACGGCAGTTTGTTATGACGCAGACTGAGGATAGCAATGCCCCATCCGTACCGGTAATAGTCTAAAGCTAGGGTGGGGTGGTGGCACGACTTTTTTGTCGTGCCACCACTAATTCCAGAACAGGCGGTGGGCTACTATTCGAGGTGATCCGGTAACATAAAGCCCGCCAGGAAATTAGCTTTGCTGGCCTTCGGTTCATACCAATACCAACCAGCCCACAGCTCTTTTTTAATCCCTAATCGCATGCCCGAATTGCCGTTTTTACTCGTCGACGCCTTCACCACCCAGCCACTCCAGGGCAACCCCTGCGCGGTGGTGCTCGATGCCGACGCGCTGTCACCGGCTACCCGCCAGCGGCTGGCCCGGGAGTTCAACCAATCCGAAACGGCTTTTGTGGATGCTGCCGCGGTGGGCAGCACCGAATTCACCGTTCGTTTTTTTACCCCGGCTGAAGAGATTCCGCTGGCGGGGCACCCTACCATTGCTACCGTGACGGCCCTGTTGCAGCTGGGCCGGGTGCTGCTGCCCGCTGATGGCTCCCCGCTGGTATTAACGCTCAATCTGTTGCACGGGCCCATTCGGGTCGATGTACTGCCCAGCGTGGCAGGAACCCCCGCCCTGATCTGGATGACCCAGCGGCGGCCGGTATTCGGGGCAGTGCACTCCCCGAAAGAGGTATTGCCATTGTTCGGCCTCCTGCCCGACGACCTGCTGCCCGGCGCTCCTATTCAAACCGTGAGTACGGGCACGCCCCAGCTCATGCTGCTCCTGCGCGACCACGCCGCCCTACGCCGAGCCTCTGTGCCCGATGCTGCCGCCCTGAGCCGCTACCGCGCCGGGAGCGACTTTTTCAGCCCTCACCTTTTTTGTTTAGGCGGAGCTACACCGGCCGGCCACACGTTTGCCCGCCATTTCGGTACCCCGCCCGATGTTGCGGAAGACCCCGTTACGGGCTCGGCTACGGGCGGCATGGCGGCTTATCTGTGGCGCTACGGCTACCTGCAATCACCGAATTTTTTAGCCGAGCAAGGCCACGACCTGGGCCGGGCCGGTACCGTGCAGGTACGGATTAGCGGTGCGCCCGAGGCCATTGAAGCGGTGCAGATTGGTGGCACGGGCGTACTGGTGTTGGAAGGCCGCTTGCGCAACTATTTATAAGGCGCCGGCCGTTTTTGCAACCTGGGCCGAACGTGCGTTGTTAGCACAGCACCCTGCCGAGCGAAGCCGGCTACTCAGTTGCTCTGCCGTTTCCATCACCCAATTTCCCGCTGTGCCCGAACTCCCCGAAGTCGAAACTTACCGACGCTTCATCAACGAATTGGCCGTGGGCCAAACCATTGCCGCCTTGCAAGTCAACGACGCTCACGTGCTGGCCACCCCGGAAGACCAGCTGCGGGCTGGTCTGGTGGGCCGCACCATTACCGGCACCAGCCGCCTGGGCAAGAATTGCTATCTGGAGCTCGATAGTGGTCAGGTACTGGTCCTTCACTTTGGCATGACCGGCGACGTGGGGGCTTACCGTGACGAGCCCGATGCCCCGCGCTTCACCCGCGTGGCCCTGCACCTCGACGATTCGGGACTGCGCCTGGCTTTCATCGACCCGCGTAAATTTGGCCGCATTCGCCTCGCCGACAGCGTTGCCGCGCACCAGAAAGCCAAGAAAATCGGCCCTGATGCCTTGGCTATCACCGCCGCCGAGCTTCATCAAAAGTTAGCCCGCCGCAAAACCCTGTTAAAACCGTTGCTGCTCGACCAAAGCATTACCGCCGGCCTGGGCAACTGGATTGTGGACGAAGTGCTGTTTCAGGCCAAAATTCACCCCGAGCGCCTAGGTACCTCGCTCACCGAAAAAGAAGGCCTGGCCCTTCACAGCGCGGTGCAGCTGGTGCTGAACACGGCCATCAGCCAAGAAGCCAATTACCGCTATTTTCCGGCCTCCTTCCTCATACACGCCCGCGAGTGGGATACTCCGGCCACGCCCGGCAGCCCCGATGCGCATACCTTCTGCCCGCGTCACCCCAAAGTAAAAATCAACAAATACTACGTCGGCGGACGGGCTACCTACACCTGCCCTAAGTGCCAGTCCATGCCCCCTGTCGGGTGTCCGGGGCATGCTGGCGGCGCAACGAGCGGCGGCAGCGCTTCCAGGTAGTCCTGGTGTCGGGCGCAGTGGTGCAAGCTGTTCCGACGTAACCAGCCGCGGCATTGTTGCCGCGGCTCAGGCCCGGCCGTCGTTATTGGGTGGCCGAGCTAGTCAGTTCTTTTTTGTGCCTCGGACGGCCATTTTGGGGCCATCCGGCCCGTCAGTAGTCGTCGAGTCCGGTAGTGGCAGTGCCCGGCCTGCCTTCAGGCGTGGACCGTCACGTAGCGCCCGGCCTAGCATGTAGCCTGCTAGCCTGGGGGCGGTCCCGGTGGTGACCCAGCACGGCCTGGGCCGGGCGCCGGTAACACGGGGGCGGCCTGTGCAGGTTGCAGGTTTCGTAGGGGCCGACCTCTTCCTTAGTTAGGGACCGAGGAGAAACATCAATAAAACCTATTTGAGTAGTTGGTCTTTTTCGTTGTGTGCTAGCAATGTCAGGGTGTGCATTGTGCCAGGATGCTAGCTCTTAAAGGCTGATATTTCGACGGTGGAAATCCATCTTCTGCTTTGGAAAAGCAGAAGCGTTTCCAGGGGCCAGGCATTGACATGTGCCATTTTGCTTATTGCTCTCCGTCTGAGCTGAGTAGCTTGGTCAGGTCAGACAAAGCCCGCATTTCTTCCATCTTCCGGACCGGAGAAAGGTGCAACACATCTTTTCTTAGATAATTAAGAGTGGCTGTATCGACGGCTCCCGAATTACCTTTTTGCCAGATGAGCAGGGCAATGGCCGTTTTCAAGGTAGCTGCCTTGACGCGCAGTGTGTAGGGCGAGAAGCGGCCCGGATGGATATGAACATATTTAGTTTCTTTCTCTCCTAGCCTCAGCACCCACTGCGAGGTATCACTCAGAACAATGGTTTTGTACTGTTCTGGTAATAAGAACTGTTGGTAGGCCGGTTCAGATAAGGCATTCAATTCAGTCAGGTAATGAATTACTTCCTGGCAGATTGCGGCTTCAGGCAATTCTCCTTGGTACAAATCCATTTGCGAACCGCCAATTGTTAGCAGTGAGAGCGACAATTCGGTCAGTTGGCTGGTATCGTATTTTCTGATAAAAGAGCGGAGGGCATGACAGTGGTGTTTCAAGCCGTTAAACAAAACTGGAACACTCATAAGAAAGTAATAGAAAATTCTATTTTTGAAATTGAAGCTGCCTACCGAAGCGCCTGCCGTAACTCGTAGGCGGTTATCTGGCGCGGATAGTTAGCATAAAATATGTTGTCTTCATTCAGCCGATGCCCGCTGGCAGGGGACTAAAAAAATGGTGCCGACCGCAAGTTTTCCTGATCAGTGGGGCCTAAGCCACAACAACCCTTTCTCGGTTCACGTGTCTTTTCCCCATGGCCTTCAATTTTGTTTCCGTTTGAGCTGTCTTTCTCCCGATGCCGAGCTAGTGGCGCAATTGCAGGGTGGCAGCGCGGTGGCCTTTCGTGCGCTGGTGGAACGCTACCAGGGCCGGGTGTACCGCACGGCGCTAAGTTTGCTCCGCTCCCCGGAAGAAGCCGAGGACGTGACCCAGGAAGTGTTTCTCGAAGTGTACCAAACCATTGGTCGGTTCCGGGGAGAGGCCTCGCTTAGTACCTGGCTCTACCGCCTGGCCACCTCCCGAGCTTTGAAAATTCAGCGGAAGGCCCGCACGAAAAAGCGCTTCGCGGTGCTTACCAGCCTCTTCGGTACTGGTAATGAAGTCCTCCACGACCCGCCCAACCACCGGCACCCGCTAACCTTGCTCGAAGGCCAGGAACAGATGCAGGAGCTGCTCGACGCCATCGCCCGCCTACCGGCCACCCAGCAGGTAGCCTTCACCCTGCGCCACGAGCAGGAGTTGAGCCACGAGGAAATTGCCGCCGTGCTGCAGGCTACTATTCCAGCCGTGGAGTCGTTGCTGTTCCGGGCCCGGCAAAGCCTGCGCCGGTTTCTTCAACCCCGCCTAATTTGAAAATCCATGTTGACTTCCGATAACTTGCCCGAAGAGGACGAAGCCTGGACTGCCCGGCTGCGTTGCCTGCGCGAGCCCGAGCCCCCGGAGCCGCGACCATTTTTCTACACGCGCCTGGAGGCGCGCCTGGCCGCCGAGCTGCTGCCGTCGCTGGCCCGGCCCTGGTGGCGGCGCCATCCGGCCTACGCCGCTACGCTGGGCGTACTGGTAGTGGCCCTTAATGCTGGTGCGGCCGTGCACTATGCTCGTCACCAGCGCCCAACCCCCGGGCCGGCTCCTCACGGCTACGCGGCTTTCGTCGCTGATTATCAGCTGGACCCGTTTTACCTGCCTCATGAATAATCTCCCGCCTTCGCTTCCAAACCGTTCCAACCGCTTGCCGTGGGTGCTGGTTGGTATTCTGCTGCTGCTCAACCTGGCCCTGGTAGCTTGTCTGTGCCTGACGCCGGCGACCAACTCCTCCGCGGCCCGGCCGGCGAGCGGCGCGATTTTTCTGGCTGATACGCTGCGGTTCTCGGCGGCGCAGCGGGTGCGCTACGACACCTTGCGCAGTGGCTACCTGCGGCAAGTGCAGCCGCTGGCCCGTAGCTGCCGCCGGTCCTGCCGGCAGTATTTCGCTACGCTTGATTCTCAGCTGACCGATGCGCAGCTGGCTGAGCGTTCCCGGGAAGCGCTCTCCCATAAGGTGGCCGTGGATGTGGTAACCGTACGCCACTTGCAGCAGGTAGCCGCCTTGTGTACGCCAGCCCAGCGCCAGCTCCTGCAACGCCTGCTGGCTCAGCCCCCCGGCGACGGCTGTGTGGCGGGCGAGAAGGAGGGCGTCGAGTGCATCCTGCCCCTGAACCGCTAGCCCGGTAGATTTTTTTCGGGCCGGCCGCTGGTTCTGTCAGCAGTTGGGGCCTAAGGAGCTGAACGTTCAATCAACCCATCTTTTCACTTCACCTCGCGTACCCATGTACAAGCTCCTGTTTACCGGCCTGCTGGCCGTTTCCTCTCTGGCCTATGCCGGCAGTGGCACCCCAAAAGATAAAAAGGGCAAAGCCAAGACTTCCGCCGCCTGTGCCAAGGCCTGCAGCTCCAAGCCCGGCTGCCCGCTGCCCGGCAGAAAATAGCCTCGTTCGGCTAGCAAAATTCTCAAATGAAGCAAAAAGCCAGTCTTCTCAAGTAGAGGAGATTGGCTTTTTTGCTTGCGCTTGCCGCACCCCTTGCTGGCTTTAGTTGAAGTCTGGAGCAGCCTGGTCGTAAGGGCTTTTCGGTAGTGGAATCCTGACACCGCCATAACGTCGGGCTTCGCATAAGATAATTTGGAGCTTAATAGCTTAAGAAGGAAGTACCGGAGCACTTTGGGAGTATAAAGCAAGCCAGGCCAGAGACTACCGCAGTGGTCTCCTGGCCCGGCTTGCTTATCGGATTCGATTTTTACGCCTCGTTGTTTTTAGCCGCCGCTTTGCGGGTAAGGGCCGTGAGGGGCGAGCGGGTGATGGCGGTTTCGCTCTCGTAGCCGGTGCGGCGGGCGTTAGCCGCCGCGCTTTCACCGGTGGCGGGCAGGGCCCGGTTCAGCCAGCTGAGGATGTTGGTGGTGGTGCCGGGCAGCAGGCCGTGGAAGGCGGCTAGTAGCTTGGCGGGCAGGGACAGGATGATTTCACCGTCGCCCCGGCGGCAGGCATTCCAGATTTGCCGGGCTGCCTGCTCGGCGTTCATGGTCAGGCCCGGCAGCGAATCGGCGATGCTGAACCAGGCGAACTCCTTCTTCTGCTGCCCTTTCACCAGGGCGTGGCCGGCGCTGCCGGTGCGCAGTAAGCCCGGGCACACCGTGGTCACGCTGATGCCGTGTTGCTGCAGCTCGGCCCGGAAGCCCTCGGATAAGCCCACCAAGGCAAATTTACTGGCGCTGTACGGGGCCATGTGCGGCAATGCCACCTTGCCGCCCAGCGACGAGATATTCACGATGCGCCCTTCGCCCCGGCGGCGCATGCTGGGCAGCACGGCTTGCATGGCGTGCAGCGGGGCCCAGAAATGAATGGCCATGGAGTCTTCATAATCGCGCGAGTCCATGTTGTCGAGGGGCCCACCGAGGATGATGCCGGCGTTGTTGATGAGCACATCCACCGGTCCCAGGCGATTTTCGACCTCGGCCACCATGGTGCGCACTTCCTGCTCGTTGGTGATGTCGCGGGGGAGGGTCAGAAGGTCGGCTTCGGCACCACCGGCCAGCAGCAAATCCTGGCGGGCCCGGGCTAGTTCGGCCTCATCGCGCGCGCAAATGGCTACCCGGGCGCCTTCGGCCACGGCCTGCCGGGCCAGGACCAGGCCCAGCCCCCGCGAGCCACCCGTGATGAGCACGACCCGCTGGTTCAGGTCGTAGGAGCCGCGGCGGTTGCCCCAGAGGGTAGCGGTTAATGCCACGGCGCCGAGGCCCGCAGTCAGCAGCCAGTTCTTGTTGGTATAATTGTCGTGTTTCATAAACGGTTGTATGCCGAATGGAGCCGAAAGGTTGCAGCAGGCCCCTCAAAGTGACGTTTTTCTGGCGGGCCCTGGCACGAAATGGGCCGGGCATGGCGTTGGCAGCCTAACAGACCAGTTTTTCATTCGATATTTACCTCATTTCCGTGCTTCCGCGCCAGTGGTGCTTACCATTCTTATTCTATGAAATTAGTGTTGCTTTCGTCGCTGCTGGCCCTGGCGGCCGTTTCGCCCGCATTGGCCCAGGCACCGACTGCGGCTACCGTCAAGACCAGCGTAAAGCCGGCCGGCCAGCCCGGCGTCAAAACCAAAAGCCCTCAGGCCAGCAGTGCTCCTGCCAACGTAGCCGGGCCTACTGATGAGGAGATTGATGCCAAGGCCAATGCGCTCACGGCCAACATGCAAAAGAACCTGGGCCTCTCGCCCCAGCAAACCGAAAAATTACGCGCCATCAACCGCCGCGGCGTCGATGCAGTCGAATTGGCCCGGATGCGCTACCGAACCGACCCGCGCAAGCTATCCGGCGTGGTCGAGAGCATCAGCAGCTCGCGCCTCTCCGCCATCAAAGACGTGCTGACTCCGGCGCAGTTCGATAAGTATCAGCGTAAGCGCGAAGAAAAAATGGGCATTCCCAACGTGCAAGGCGTGCAGGGTACGCCGCCCCCCGGCCTGGGTGGCAGGAGCGGCGACCAGTAAGCAAGCGCAGCGCTGGTTTGTGCCATTCAGCATGGTGCGAGGTGGTGCCACGAATTCTGCGTAGCAGTTCGTGGTACCACTAAGTATCCACTAAGCTTAAGCACCCACCCAAGAGCACTGCCCCTAAGTATTCTATCCCGCTTATCTGGCTTCCGCTAACCCAAAGGTCGCCGTAGTAGCAGCCAAGGCGCTTGCCAGCATCACCTACCCAAGGTTTCTATCGAAAAAGCCAGCATCAGCCTCCAGGCTTCGGTGGCCATTATGGTTGGGCCGCTCGTCGCAGTTGAAGCCGTGGCAGGGTAGGAGGCGGTACTGATGAACGGCTGGCCAGCCCCTGACACCGGATCTGGTACTCGGGCATATCCTCTTTGCGGGTGGGCTCATCCAAGCCCCCCCAGAAGAACAAGTGTATTGTGCACAGGTCTTTGGTCCGGTCTTACAACTGGTGCGCCGCCGTAGCAGGATGAGGCCACCAACAATTGCTTTGCTTCCCGCACCGCGCCGTTGCTGCTACCAACCGCCACTACGCGGCTAGGCCAAAACCACGATTAAGTAAGAGGCCGTAGTGCCCTTCCCAAAATGAAAAGACCAAGAGGATGCCTCCTTGGTCTTTTCATGGCTTCTATGGCAGTCTATGACTATAGGCTGTTTACCAACCCGTAGGCTCCGTAGCTTATCATGTAACTCAGGCCGTAGCCGGGAAATTCGCGCTCAAATGCCTTGGTGAGGGTTGCGTAATCCACCTTGGCCTTCTTATCAGCCAGCGAATTGCCGGGGAGCGACTCAACGTAGCTCCGGGTAATGGTTTCGGCTTGCGTGAGGTACCTGATTTGGTCGGCGAAAGCCAGCGCTGCTGGTGCGGCTTCACCGCGGCCCCCGTATACCCTGGCCGTGGCAGGGTATTCCTTTTGCAGCCTTCGCAGCGCGTTTACCCACGGCTGGGTCTGATAAGCAGCTTTGCCCTCAACAATGGGGCCTTCTAGCCAAGCGTGTACGCGATGATGTACCAGGTCGCCGACAATCAATAGGTTGGCCTGCTTGATGTAGGCCACCGTCTGGTTGCTCGAGATGCCAGCCTGGTGTAACTCGCGCAACTCGACGGTGCCGCCGCCAGCAGTCGGGATGGTGTAGGTGTCGGCAAAGGTTTTGTCGGCGGTGACGGGCTTGGGAAAGGAGCTATCGGTGAACGACTTGGCTATGTTTACGAAGTAATACTTCTTGTAGTCGTACACCGCCGGCATATGCTGGGCCGTTTCTTGCGACATGATGACCGTGGCCCCCACTTTCTTGAAGGCTGGGACGCCCAGGAATTTGTCGGGGTTGGGGTGCGTGACTATCAGGTATTTGATGGGGTGACTGGTTTGCTGCTTGAGGAAGGCAATGGCCTGTTCGGCGGACCCCTCGGTAAATTGCGCGTCGAAGGCAACTACCTGCTGGCCGTCGTCATAAAAAACGGTTTTCGTGTTGAATCCGCTGGCGTCGCTCTCGAAGACGTACACTTGACCCTTAGGCGGGCGAACGACGGGCGAGTCGGCAGCGCAGGAGGCTGACAGCATAGCTACGGTCAGGAAAGTGGTGCAAAACAAATGGCGCATTGGTGCTGGTGAAACGGGAAAGTTTTGTCCGTTTCGACAATGCAAAATTCCGGTGACGCCCCGGCCTATAACAGGTAAAAAAAGCGGAATACTCGGTAGAAACGACCACATGATTACCCTATCCACCCACCAGGCGCTGGACCTGACGATTTACGAGGTCGACCAGTGGGACCTGCCAGTTCACTGCCACCAGTTTCTGGAGATTATTTATGTACTGGAGGGCCGTGGCACGCACACCATCAACCATAACAGCTACTCCTACGAGGTGGGCAGCCTGTATCTGCTCACCCCGCACGATGCCCACACGTTTGTGGTGCACGAGCCCAGCCGCTTCTGCATCCTGGTCATTACGGAGCTGTACGTCCGCAACTCGGCCCATTCGCTGACTTCCGATGCCGGCTCCGTATACAAGCAGCTGGAATACATCTTCCTGAACCATAATCAAACCAACGGCGAGCCGGTGCGGCAGCTCGCCGACCAGCAATGGATGCAGCAGCTCATGCAGCGCCTCATGGCCGAAGTAGAGCAGCCCGTGCAGCACGAGGCGGTGGTACAGCACCTGGTGGCGCTGCTGTTGCACCAGGTAGCCCGCTCCATCCGGGAAAACAACCGGTTGGAATTCACCGTCGCTCATCCCCACAACCTGGCGTACGACATCAGCAGCTACATTCAGCAGCACATCTACGATAATGAGAAGCTGCGCCTGGCAGCCATTGCCGAAGCGTTTTACAAGTCCAAGAACACCCTCAGTCAGCATTTCAAGACGCAAACCGGGGAAACCATCAAGGAGTACATCCTCTCCTACAAGCTGAATCTGGTGAAAGCCCGCTTGCAGTTTAGCGACCTTACTATTTCCCAGATTGCCGACGAAGTAGGCTTCACCGACGAAAGCCACCTGAATAAAGCCTTCAGGCAGCGCGTAGGAAGCACGGCCACGGAGTTTCGGCGCCGCCACCGGCAGGAGAAGTTGGTGGGCAATTAGTAGGTTTTCGAAGAATGCGTATGAGGCTCGACTGTATTGGCGTGAAAGCTCATTCACTTGAATTACGGGAGCCGGTGGCAGCCGCTTGTACGGAGCTAGCCGCCAAGCCGAAGGAGGTTGCGGCTTAACCATCTCGATGCGCCACAGCTAGTCCCCATTCTTTTGGGAGCGTATGGCGTCCACAAAATGAGAACCTTGATTTCCACTGATTTTCGGGCCGGGTGCTGCTCTTATGAGTTGCCTGCGGAAGAGATTTAAACTGATTCTCGTACGGTGGGCCGAATAGCCGAGCTGGCTGACTAAACCGAATTAATGTCGATGAGCAAAGGAAAGAGCCTGATAGGGGAGGGTGCTTCACCGCAGAAAACTGACTTATAAGCAGAAGTTGCTGCTGAAAGATGGCTCGTTGGCTGCGAGTAAAAGCTTTCAAGCAACTCCCAGAGCCGCCGAAAGCTAATTTTTATTTGGAACAATTCTAAATAGACTGCACCTTTGCAGTCTATTTAGAATTGTTCCAAATAATACCATGCGTTACTTCTTCGCTCTATTACTCGCCAGTGGCCTACTACCAGCTGTTGTGGCTGCTCAATCCGGCCCGGACCTGCGGCATAATACCCAGCGCAAAGCCGGAGCGGGCACTATTACCGGGCGCGTGATACTGGCTGATGGGCGGCCAGCCGACCAGGTTTCGGTACGGGTGAAGGGAACCGGGCTCGGTACCACGCCCGCCGCCGACGGCAGCTTTCGGCTGAGCGCCCCGGTGGGCTGGCAAGTGCTGCTGGTGAGCAGCCTCGGCTATGCTCCGCAGGAAATAACCGTAGAAGTAAAAAACGCGGAAACCACCGAGCTGGCCGCTCTGACCCTAGCCCGCGGGGAGCAGAAGTTGCAGGAAGTAACCGTAACCGGCGGTAAAAGCCTGAACCAACGGCCCACCAGCGTAGGCAAGCTCCCCATTGCCCCGCTCGATAACCCGCAGAGCACCCTGACGATAGAGCGGGCCGTGCTGGAACAGCAGCAGGCCCTGCGCCTGAGCGACGTGCTGGCCAATGTGAGCGGCGTGTACGTAATGGGTACCACCGGCGGTGCTCAGGAGGAAATTGCCAGCCGGGGCTTCGCCTACACCAGCGCCAACACGTTTAAAAACGGCGTCCGCTTTAACAACGGCATCATGCCGGAAGTTAGCTCCCTGGAGCGAATGGAAGTGCTGAAAGGCAGCGCAGCCATTCTCTACGGCAACGTGGCCGCCGGCGGGGTATTGAACCTGGTGACCAAGAAACCACGGTTTGAGCGCGGCGGCTCGGTGGGTCTGCGAGTGGGCAGCTACGGCTTCGTGAAACCGCAGTTCGACGTGTACGGCGCCGTGGGCCAGAGCGACAAGGTTGCTTACCGCCTCAATGGAACGTACGAGCGCGGCGACAGCTACCGCGACGGCGTGCAGGGCCGCCGCACGTACCTCAACCCCTCGGTGCTGTTGCGCCTCACGCCCCGCACCGAGCTGCTGGTCGAAGGCGATTATTTGCGCGATAATCGCACACCTGATTACGGCATCGGTGCCATCGACTACCAAATTCAGGAGTCGCGCAGCCGCTTCCTGAACGTGCCCGACGCCCGCAACGCCACCAGCCAAACCAGCGCTACGGCCACCCTCACCAGCCACCTCAACGAGGCGTGGCAGGTGCGCGCTATTGGCGCGTTCCAGCGCTACGACAACGAGCTGCGCAGTGCTGCCCGCCCGACCGGCATCATCAGCACCCCGGGCAGTACCTACGGCAACTGGAGCCGCGGCCTGCAGCGTACCGAAACCGCCGAGAACTATTACCTGGCTCAGCTGGACCTGACCGGCACTTTCCGCACGGGTTCCCTGGGGCACACGCTGCTGGTCGGCGCCGATGCCGACCAGTACAACAGCACCGTGGTGGCGTACACCAACCCCCGGTCGGCCACGAGGCCGACCACGGCGGTCAGCACGTACGACGTTATCAATATTTTGGACCCCCGCAAGGAAATAACGCAGCCCGTGGAGCGGCTCACGGGTTTCAATAGCCTGGTGCGCAACTCACTGACCAAGGGCAATACCCGCCGCGCCGGCTTCTACGCCCAGGACTTACTCAGCCTTTCGGAGCGGGTGAAGGTGCTGGCCGGCCTGCGCTGGAGCTATCAGGAAACGCCCAGCGACGTGTTTAACTACAACACCGTCGCCAATGTTAACAACAAGATAGCCGACACCTACGTGGAAACGCGGCGCTACGACAACGCTTTCTCGCCCCGTTTGGGCCTAGTGTACCGACCCATCAAAACGACCTCGCTGTTTGCTTCTTACGCCAACTCGTTCACGCCCAACGCCGGGATTGACTTACAGGGCAATACCCTCCCGCCTTCGCTCATCGACCAGTACGAGGCGGGGATTAAAAATGAGCTGTTCAACGGGGCCCTGTCAGCCAACGTAACAGCTTACCGCATTGTGAACAGCAACCAGGCCCAGGCCGTGCTGCCCACGGACCCCCGCTTCAGCACCGCCGCGACCACTAGCCCGCAGGAATTGGCGGGCCAGGTAACCAGCAAGGGCGTGGAAGTTGACGTGCAGAGCCGACCCGTAGATGGCTTTTCCCTGATTGCGGGCTATAGCTATAACTACACGGCTTACACCAGGAGCAATATTTATGAAGACGGGAGCCGCCTGCGCTACAATCCCGCTCACACGGCCAACGCCAGTTTGTTCTATAACTTCAATACCCGGTTTGCCAGCAATGTGCTCCTCCGGGGCCTGAATGCCGGCGTAACGGCCTACTACGTGGGCGACCGGCTCGGCGGCCGTAATAACCGGATCCTTAATCCCGCTACCGGCCGGCCCTGGGTCGATGCCAATGGCAACCCCACAACCGATGCGTTCAAGCTCATTGCCGTGCCTAACTACTTCCTCTTCGATGCCTCGCTGGGCTATGCCTACGAACGGCTCTCGCTGCGAGTGAAGGTGGCGAATTTGCTCAACGAGCTGAGCTACAACCTGCACGACGATAACAGCGTGAACCCCATTGCGCCCCGCACTTTTTCGGCCACCCTGGGCTACAAGCTGTAAGTCGATACCCGCTTCAACCTTAAAAACCGATGAGTCCGACTAAATCCCTGCTTCGGAGCATCCACCGGTACCTGGGCCTGGCTTCGGGTCTGGTCATCGTTTGGGTGTGTCTGACGGGCAGCATCCTGGCTTTTGAAAAGGAGATTGAGCAGGCCTGGCACCCGGAGCGCTACTTTGTGGCGCCGGCCACCACTGCCCCCTTGCCGTTGGCCCAAGTGGTTGAGGCGGTGCGGGCCCGCAAGCCCAAAGCCAAAATAGCCGGTCTGAAAGTGTACAACGACCCCACCCGCACCGTGGAGGTAAGCCTGGCTGGCGGCCCTGGGGAGGGAAGTAAAGGCACTGGCCCCGCGGCCACCTCTAAAGCAGGCTCGCCCAAAGGCAAGGGTAAGGGCGAGGGGGGCGGGCCCCGCGTGTACGTTAACCCCTACACGGCGGCCATCACGGGCGAAGTGAACCCGCGGGATACCTTCTTTCACACCGTAGAGCAGCTGCACCGCGGGCTGGTAGCCGGCAAAATCGGCAAGCTGGTGATGGGCGTGAACGCGTCGATGTTTCTATTTATCCTGGGCACGGGCCTGGTGCTGTGGTGGCCCGCCACGCGCCAGGCCCTCACGTCGCGGCTGCGCGTGAAGTGGAGCAGCGGCTGGAAGCGCGTGAACCATGACTTCCACCTCGTGCTGGGCTTCTACGCGTCCTTGTTCCTGTTCGTCCTGGCCCTGACGGGCGTGGGCATGTCGTTCGACTGGGTTGGCGAGGGAATTAATAAGCTCACCCATTCGCCCCTGAAGCGGCCCGAGCCACCGCTTTCGGCAGCCCCGGGGGCGGGAGCCGCCCCATTTGCGCCCGCGGCCGCGTTGGCCCTGGCCCGCCAGCAAGCCCCGGATGCGGAGTCGTACACCATCCAACTGCCCAAGGAATCTACCGGCAGTATTCGCGTGGCCATCCTGTGCCCCGGCGCCGTTAGCGAAAATGCCACCGACGAAGTGTACCTCGATCAGTATTCGGGCCGAGTTATCAGCGGGCAAACCTACGAGCAACGTCCGTTGGGGCAGCGCATCCGCGGCCTGTTCAAGCCGGTGCACACCGGCGCGGTAGGGGGGTGGCCCACTAAAGTGCTGGTGCTGGCGGTGAGCTTGCTGGGGGCCACGTTCCCGGTCACGGGCACCGTAATGTGGCTGAACCGACGGCGCAAGCAGCGCCGGAACTCCGGCCGCCTGCAGCCGGCCTAAAGGGGAAAGGCTGGTGATGGCGTTTGGGCGGCTGGGCTAAGCCAGGAAAGTGTCCCAGCCCAGCTTTAGAATGAAGGCTCCGACCACCACCAGAAACAGCAGTCGGACGAAGCCTGTACCCCGCCGTTGGGCCAGGCGGGCGCCCAGGGTGGAGCCCAGCATGTTGCACGCCGCCATGGGCAGCGCCACTTGGTAGAGCACTTGCCCGGTGGTGGCGAAGTAAAACAGGCCGGTCAGGTTGGTGGCCACGTTCACCAGCTTGGCCGAAGCCGAAGCGGCGATGAAATTATAGCCGAACAACCCCACGAACGCAAACAGCAGCAAGCTGCCCGTGCCCGGTCCAAAGAAGCCGTCGTAAAAGCCGATGGCGGCTCCCAGAGCTAAGCCGGTGAGAACTTCGCGGCGGCCGGACAGTCGTGGAGCGTGCAGGCGGCCAAAGTCTTTGCGCCAGAAAGTATAAATGGCCATCACAACCAGCAGCCCGAGCACCAGGGGCCGCACCGCTTCCTTGGGTAGCAAGCTCACGGCCCGCGCGCCCAGGAATGCGAAACCGCCCGCGGCCACCGCCGTGAGCCCAATAACCGCCCACCGGATGGGTAGTGGCTCTGGTCCGCTCAGGTAGCGGCGCAGGGCCGCCAGCGTGCCCGCCAGGCTCGACACCTTGCCCGTGCCCAGGATCGTGGGCACGGGCACGCCCGGCAACAGCAGCAGCATGGCCGGCAGCTGAATCAGCCCACCCCCACCCACTATGGAATCAATAAAACCGGCCAGAAAGGCAAAGAAACAAAGCAATGGTAATGCGGCACCCATGCCGCGAAGGTAAGGCCCTACGTCTCGGCCCCCGAAACGCAGCCAGCTGCGCAATGTTAAACTTAACATTGCGTTTAGTGACTCAAAATATTCTGTTATGACTTCTTACGTACGCTACGCCCTGCCCTTACTGACTGCCCTAGCTGCCTGCCAGGCTGGACCCACCACCGGTCCGCCGTTGCGCCAGGTGCGCAGCGTGGGCTACGGCAGCGTGACCGTCTACCCCGATTACGCCGAGCTGACGGTGGATGCCGAGTTTACCCGCCCCAAGCTCAAGGACGCCGTGGCCGAGGTGCAAGGCGTGGTCGACCAGGTACTGGCCTTATCCAAGCGCTACGCGCCCGGGCCCAACGAGGTGCGCGTGAGCAGCACGTCTTCGAACAAGGAATTTGGGTACGTGCGCGGCAAGGAGGTTTTCACTGGTTTCAATTCTTCGCAGTCGGTCACGGTGCGCGTTACTGACCTGCGCCGCCTGCCACCTTACCTCGAAGAGCTGCTGGCCACCCGCATCAGCCGCATCAAGGACCTGAGCTACGGGCACAGCCGCGCCGATAGCCTACGCCGCGAAGCCGACGTGCTGGCCTTGGCCGATGCCGTGAAAACGGCGGATAAAATGTGCGCCGCCCTCCACGTGCGCCGGGGGGCCGTACTCGAGGCCAGCGACTCCTCCAGTCCAGAAAGCAACGGCAACGGGCGTAGCCATTCCGCCGACATCGAATTGTACAGCAAGAGCTTCGGCGGCCGTGGCTTCAAGATGAGCCCGGAGCTGCTGCGCTTCGACAGTACCTGTAGCCTCACTTCAGCGCTGGAGTAACGCTAGGCGCTCATTCCATTTATCAGCCGAGTAGCCTCTTCACAGGAAGATATGGCGTGAATCCTGCTGATTCACGAGCCTGAACCTGTTTGGGCATTCAGGTATTGGTCCTGCTCTATCTAGCGTCCGCTAGTCGGAGCCGCTCTACCGCTTCGTTGAACGAGCCCGGACGAAGGGGTAGTAGATGCTTCGACAAGCGGACGCCAGATAGAGCAGGACATTCTAAGGGGCCGTTGAGCATAAGCCAAACACGCTTGAACGGGATACGCGCGGACTCGCAGAGTCCGCGTTACGCTGTTGAGCAAAGCTAAACACGCTATAAACTCGCTCAAAGAGCGGTCCAAGGCATCTCTCCAAAGATGATTGCTGAGAAAAGTACCAGTACAAATAAGGGGATTACAAAAATCAGCAAGCAAACCACCAAGGGAGTACGGATGCTCTTGGCGGGAAAATCATTGCGATGCTGCACGAATTGACCAAAGTACCATTCCAGGCCCGCACTCCCGGCGTACCCCACCACCACTGCAAGCCAGGAATGGCCCATCGAATCGGGTAGGTACGACGTGAGCCACAGCAGCAGCGCCAGATAGATAATGCTGCCCCACAGCGCTTTGCGGGCCGCCGTGGGCTGGCCCACATCGCGTAGGTTCCGGGCCGTGAGGGCTCCTCCGGCAATGGGGCTAAAGAAGATGGAAAACAGCCGGACGGCCCGCGCCGAGTACAATGGCATGTTAGCCGACAACGGCGCGCCCGAAAGGTGGTTTTCAGTTGCCATTGCTTAAAACGGCGGGTCCTCGTGCTTGTTGATGTTTCCTTTCGGGAATGGCACCGGCGACTCGTTGATCTTCGAGCCCAGCCGAATGGTGTTGGGCGCGTAGCTGCCGCTGGGCTCGCTGTCGAAGGTGCTGGCGGGCAGCCCCATGGGCTGGTAGCCGCTGGTGTCGAAGGCACCCGCGCCGTCGAGGTCGGCGAACTTGGTGAAGCGGCCGATGAACTTGAGCTGCACGGTTTCGAGCGAGCCGTTGCGGTGTTTGGCGATGATGACTTCGCCCACGCCCTGGGTGGAGTTGCCTTCGGCATCCTGGTCGAGGCCGTAGTACTCGGGGCGGTACAGGAAGATCACCATGTCGGCATCCTGCTCGATGGAGCCCGATTCACGCAGGTCGCTCAGTTGCGGGCGCTTCTCGCCGCCGCGGGTTTCCACCGAGCGCGAGAGCTGCGACAGGGCCAAGACGGGTACGTTCAGCTCCTTGGCGATGCCTTTGAGCGCCCGCGAGATGCTGGCAATTTCCTGCTCGCGGTTGCCGCCGCGGCCGTCGGTGTTGCCGCTCATCAACTGCAAGTAATCGACGATAATCAGCTGCACGTCCTTCTGCGAGCGCAAGCGGCGGCACTTGGTGCGTAGCTCGCGAATGCTGAGGGCGGGGGTGTCGTCGATATAGATCGGGGCGGCCGAGAGGTCGGTAATCTTGTGGTTGAGCTGCTGCCACTCGTAGTCGGCCAGCGTCCCTTTTTTGATTTTGTCGGAGTCCAGCTCCGCCTCCGCCGAAATCAGGCGGTTGACGAGTTGCAACGACGACATCTCCAGCGAAAAGATGGCCACCGGCCGCTTGAACTCGACGGCCGCGTTGCGCATGGCCGACACTACGAAGGCCGTATTGTGCGTCACGGTCATGTCCTGGAGTAGGAACAGGCGGTTGCCATCGATTTCAAATCCGTAGTAGTCGTCAACTTTGTCGAATTCCACCGAAATGCCGGTTTGGCGCCAGTCCACGGGCGAGGCCCACGGGTTGGCTTTTTTGCGGGCTATTCGCACCGGAATCCGGTCAAGGTCACCGTAGAAGCGCACGCGCCACACCTCGCTTTCGTAGCCGATGCTTGAAGTTGCGGCTCGCTTCTTTGTGAGGGAGGTGCGGAAGCCAAGAGAGTCGCACAAGAACTTGATTTGCCGGGCCAGATGATGGCTTTTCTGGGTGATTTCGTAGCCGTTGGACACCGCGTTTAAGTGGCCGTCGCTGTCAATCAGGCCAGCCAGTAAGCGCAGGCGGTTGTCGGTCGAGTTGATGGCGTAGGCGCGCGGGATGTGCTTGTCGCCGAGCACCCCGAGTTGGCGCAACTCATCTTGCAGGGAGTATTCGGCAATGCTGCCCCCCTGCCGGCCGCGGGTGATGCCGTAGCTGTTGCCACGGTTTTCGACCACGCCTACCGTCACCTGCCTGTGCAGCCCGGCGGCGTAGTCGTGCAGGTAGTCAATGACTTCCTGGTCCGGACCCGTGATTCGGCAATTGTTGGAATTGCCGTCGCCCAGCCAAAGCCCCAAAAAGTACGGATCAATAGGCAGCTCTTCGGCCGCAAATTCCACCGGTACCTTGTAGCCTTTGTAGTTCGAGCGAAACTCCGCACTCTTCGCCAGCCAGTCTTTTACCGTGATGTTGAGCACCTCGCCGTGGCAGTGCGGGCCCTCGTTGCGCGAGCGTTTGAGCGAGAGAATGTGGCTCTCATTCACGCGGTAGTCGTCGCCCTTATTCTGGCGCACCCAGTACATGTTTTCGCGGCCCCGGGCGATGCTCAGCACCCGGCGCGGGGTGGAATCGTCGCCCATCAGCAGCTCGCCGGCGCGTACGTCTTCCACGTTGCGCAGGTCACCGTTATACATCAGCACCTTGGTGCCTTTGCCCAAACACTTTCCCATGCCGGGCCGCGCCGCGATAATCACTAAGTCCGACGGTTGCCAGCCGCTCGTGACGCGGTCCAGCGCCGTGAAACCGGTGGGGACGCCGGTTAAGCCATCTTTCTGATTCTTCTTTTCCTCCAGCTCCTTGATGGCTTTGCCCATCAGGCTGCGCATGTCGTCGAAGTTCTTGCGGATGTTCGATTCCGACACTTCGAACAGGGCCGACTCGGTGTCGTCGAGCAGCTTGAATACGTCGGTCGTGTCCTCGAAGGCATCGCGCTGGATCTCGCTCGAAATCCGAATCAGCTCGCGCTTGATGGCGGTTTCGGTGATGATGCGGGCGTGGTACTCCACGTTGGCCGCCGAGTTGACTTTCAGCGTGAGGTTGGCCACGTAGAAGGGGCCGCCGCAGGCTTCGAGCTCGCCCATTTCGCGGAGCTCGTGCACCACCGTGAGCTGATCGATGGGCTCGGATTTATCGAACAGCCGGATGATGGCCCGGTAAATGCGCTGGTGGCTGTCTTTGTAAAAGCTCTCGGGCTTGAGCAGGTCGATAACCGACGTGAGGGCGTCTTTTTCCAGCATCAGGGCACCGAGCACGGCCATTTCCAGTTCGGGGGCCTGGGGCGGCAGCTTGCCAGCGGCGCTACCGTTGAAGGCCCCGAGCCCCGCCGACCCGCGATTAGCCAGCGCGGCCTTGGCGCGGGCTGCGGATTGCTTTAGGCGGTCGTCCATCCGGTCTTGCATTGGGTATCAGGAGGTATTGAGGCAATAAGAAATGACGTTCGGCTGCTTTTACTTCCTGAAGAAGCCAAAAGAAGCCAAACCGTTATGCTGTATGAAAAACATACAAGTCATACAAAGTATACAAAGCTAACCCCGGACCCGCGGAAAAGATTAGGGTTGGACCATCGATTCTTTGGGCTATGGCAGAGTTCCGACGGCCGAGAGTTTGTACTTTCGCGGTCCACCCTTCGGGGTTGGGGGGTGGGTGAGGGCTGATTTCGCAAAATGCCACCCCGCCCCCGCAACCCATAGACCTTTTGGAAGCAGAAACCAGAAATCAGACCGGTACGTCGACCGCCCAACCAGAAGCCATCCACCTCATTGCCGTAGGAGGCAGCATCATGCACAACCTGGCACTGGCGCTACAGCGGCGCGGGGCCCACGTGACGGGCTCCGACGACGAAATATTCGAGCCCGCGCGCGGCCGCCTCGCCTCGGCCGGCCTGCTGCCCGCCCAGGAAGGGTGGGACGCCGCCCGCATCAGCCCCGACCTCAGCGCCGTGATCGTGGGCATGCACGCCCGCCCCGACAACCCCGAGCTGCGGCGGGCCCAGGAACTGGGCCTCAAAATCTACTCTTTTCCCGAGTACATCTACGAGGCCAGCCGCGACAAGCAGCGCATCGTGATTGGTGGCTCGCACGGCAAAACCAGCATCACGGCGTGCATTCTGCACGTGCTGCGCTACCACAACCGGAAGTTCGACTACGCCGTGGGCGCCCAGCTGGCGGGGTTCGACTTGATGGTGCAGCTCACCGAGGAGGCGCCCATTATCATCATCGAAGGCGACGAATACCTGTCGTCGCCGGTAGACCGGCGGCCTAAGTTTCACCTCTACCAGCACCACATCGGCGTGATTTCAGGCATTAGCTGGGACCACATCAACGTGTTTCCGACCGAGGAAAACTACCGCGAGCAGTTCCGCATCTTCGCCGACATGACGCCCAAGGCCGGCGTGCTCATCTACGACAAGGATGACGAGCAAACCCAGCTCATTGCCGTGCCCACCAACCCCGACGTGACCTACATTGGCTACGGCCCGCACGAGCACGTCGTCCGCGGCGGGCGCACGTTCCTGCTCAATAAAAAGGACGAGGAAGTGCCGATTCAGGTGTTTGGCGAGCACAACCTGCGCAACATCTCGGCGGCTAAGGAAGTGTGCAAGCAACTGGGCATCAAAGGCAAGGACTTCTTCAAGGCCGTAACGTCGTTCCCGGGCGCGGCGCGGCGGCTGGAGCTGGTGCGCGAAGGGGCCTCGTCGGTGGTATACAAGGACTTTGCCCACGCCCCGAGCAAGCTCAAGGCCACGTCTACCGCCCTGAAGCAGCAGTTTCCGGCGCGGCGCCTGGTGGCGTGCCTGGAGCTGCACACGTTCAGCAGCCTGAACCCGGCGTTTCTGCCGCAGTACGCACACTGTTTCGATGCGCCCGACGTGGCGGTGGTGTACTTCAACCCGCACGTGCTGGCGCACAAGCGCCTGCCGCCGCTGGCCGCCGCCACGGTGGCCGCCGCGTTTCAGCGCCCCGACCTCCGGGTGATTACCGACAGCGCCGAGCTGGCGGCTTTCCTGCGGGCGCAGCCCTGGACCCACGCCAACCTGCTGCTGATGTCGTCGGGCACGTTTGATGGCCTGGACCTGGCCGCCCTGGCTACCGAAATCACCGACTGATGAGCAAGCCCACGCTTTTACTGCTGCACGGCGCCCTGGGCAGCCCCGCCACCTTGCAGCCGCTGGCCGAGCGGCTGGCGGCGGACTTTACCATTAAGAGCTTCGCCTTCGCCGGCCACGGTGGGAGAGAAGTACGCCCCGAAACGTTTACGCTGCCGCATTTTGCCGCCGAAATACTGGCCTTCCTCGCCGCGAATGAAAGCGAGCCAGCGCGGGTGTTCGGCTACAGCATGGGCGGGTACGCGGCGCTGCTGGCGGCCCACCAGGTGCCGGCACGGTTCGCGTCCATCACCACGCTGGGCACCAAGCTGGACTGGTCGCCGGAAGCGGCTGCCGCCGAAACCCGCCTGCTCGACCCTGAGAAGATCCGGGCCAAGGTGCCCGCTTTTGCCGAGCAGCTGCGGGAACGCCACGCCCCGGCCGACTGGACCGCCGTGGTGCGGGCCACCGCCGCGCTAATGCAGGCGGCTGGGGCCGCCCCGCCGCTCTCGGCCGCCGACCTAAGCGGTATCGCCGTACCGGTCCAGGTACTGGTGGGCGACGCCGACCCCACGGTCGGTACTGAGGCCGGGGCCGCCCTGGCCGCCCGGCTTCCCCGTAGCCGCTACGAGCTGCTGCCGGCCACGCCCCACCCGCTCGAACGAGCCGACCTGACGCTGCTCAGCGAAAAAATCCGGGCCTTTGCCCTGTCTGCTTAGCCGGCAGACGTATACTGGACGCTATTCGTGCTACTCGGTGGGCTTTGGCGGTGTTTTCGGCGCCGGCCGACGGGGCCGGTCGGTGGTGATGAGCAGGGCCAGGGCCGTGAGGCTGAGGCGCAGCAGCCATTTGCCGGAGGTACTCATCGGATACTAGGTTGTACGGACAATTAACGAAGCCATAACAGGGCTGAGACGAAATGCACCATTCCCAAGAAGCTGGTGGCCG
>NZ_JACXAD010000026.1 GCF_014699115.1 Hymenobacter montanus | reverse complement strand
CTCAGCGCGGGGCTGACCAACGTAACCGTGTCGGGGGGCGGCACCTACAATAGCAGCACGGGCGTGGTGACGCTGCCCGCCATCAGCAGCCTGGCCAGCGGCACGAACACGAGCAGAACCATCTCCTTCACCATGCCCGCCTCGACCGTGAGCGGCATCAGCAATGTGAGTTCGGCCACGGCCGACTCCAACACGAGCAACAACCCATCCTTTATTACAACTACGTCTACGCCCGCGGCCAATCTACGCACCACGCTCACCGGCCCCAGCTCAGCCCTGAACGGCTCGATTGCCAGCTACACGCTCACCATCTTCAATGATGGCCCCAGCCCGGCCATCACCGTGCAGCCGACGTTGCAGCTCAGCGCGGGGCTGACCAACGTAACCGTGTCGGGGGGCGGCACCTACAATAGCAGCACGGGCGTGGTGACGCTGCCCGCCATCAGCAGCCTGGCCAGCGGCACGAACACGAGTAGAACCATCTCCTTCACCATGCCCGCTTCGACCGTGAGCGGCAGCAGCAATGTGAGTTCAGCCACGGCCGACCCCAACACGAGCAACAACCCATCTTTTATTACGACTACGTCTACGCCCGCCGCCGACCTACGCACCACGCTTACCGGCCCTTCTGCAGGCTCAGCCCTGGCCGGCTCGACCGTCAGCTACACGCTCACCATCTTCAACGATGGCCCCAGCCCGGCCATCACCGTGCGGCCAACGCTGCAGCTCAGCACGGGGCTGACCAACGTAACCGTGTCGGGGGGCGGCACCTACACCAGCAGCACGGGCGTGGTGACGCTGCCCGCCATCAGCAGCCTGGCCAGCGGCACGAACACGAGCAAAACTATCACCTTCACCATGCCTGCCTCAACTGTAAGCGGCAGCAGCAACGTGAGTTCGGACACGGCCGACCCCAACACGAGCAACAGCGCATCCGCCCTTACGACCGGACTGCAGAAACCCCTACCGGTGGAGTTGGTAGGCTTCGAGGCGGCGGCCGAGAAAAGCGACGCACTGCTGCGCTGGACGACGGCCAGCGAACTGCACAACGACCGTTTTGAGGTGGAGCGCTCCTTCGACGGGCGCACCTTTGAGCGCGTGGGCACCGTGCGCGGGCAGGGCACCAGTGCCCGCCCCACTGACTACCGCTTCACCGACCCTGGGGCCGCCCGCCTGGGCGCGGCCCTGGTCTACTACCGCCTGCGCCAGTTCGACATCGACGGCGCCACCAGCATGAGTCCGGTACGCGTGATCAACTTCTCCCGCCCGGACGATGCCGACGTGGTGCTCTATCCTAACCCGGCCCTGGGCCAGACCTCCCTTGACCTGCGGCAGTTGCCGGCCGGCACTTATCAGGTACGCCTCCTCGACCTGCAGGGGCGCACCGTGAGCACGTATGGGCTGGAGGGCGCACGTATGCACTCGCTCCGTGTAGAGCACCTGCCTCAGGGCCATTACGTGGTGCGCGTAGTGGGTGGCGGCGTGAGCCTGGCCCTGCCCCTGATTCGCAACTGAGCCACTCAGCGCGGTTTCGCGGGCGGCTACAGCCACTCGCGAACTGTGCCACGCCGCCGGATGGTGCTCCCTTTTTTGGGTGCCTTCAGGAAAGAGTTCCGCCTCTCTGGTCGGAACTCTTTTTTAGTAGTGGTCTAATCTGAAGGAGAGGTTGTGATTGTGGATGACAAGTTTAAATCGAACGTTGTGCATCGCCAAGGACTTACTAGATGTATACTCCCAGGGTGAGGTGAGTCGGATCACGGGTAAAGATAGCCGGGTTCTTTTGCCACTGGGCACAGACAAATTCGTGTGGTGTCAGACCCCGCGGACGTTTGAGGCGCTTGGCGGGATGGTAAGCGAGTAAACAACTAATGAGTTGTAGGACGTAGCCAAAACCAACGCCCTGCTGGCTAAGAATAGCGTGATAACCGAAAAAATGACCACCATGACCACGGAAGATCGAGCGAAGTTGCTCGGCGTCGACGGCGTCATCTGGGGTACTTTCGAAAGCAGCCAACCCAATTAACGACGGCAAAAGCGGCGAACTGCTGTGGAAGCAGGATAAGAATCTGTCGCGCGGGTTCGGATACTAACTCTTTTATTATCATCATCATGCGGAAGGCTTTGCGTCAGTTCCCCATATTCCAAAGCATTCAAGAGTTAGAACTGGGGCTGAGGCGTTCATGATTTCTTCAGGGTCGCTTGGTTAGTTTGGTCGTAAATTTGCCAGCCTACTCAAAACCAGTAAATTTGTCGAACGCTACCCTTTCAATTCTCATATTATTCCCCGCTTCATGAAAAAAACCTTGCTCCTCGCCCTTAGCCTGACTGCCGCCGCGTATTCGGCCCAGGCTCAGGCCTCTAAGCCCGCCGATAAAGCCGCTGGCACGGTAGCTGGTCCTGCCATTACCTTCGAAGAGTCGAAGTACGACTTCGGCTCGGTAGTTCAGGGTGGTACCGTTGACCACACCTTCAAGTTTAAGAATACGGGCACTGCGCCCCTCATTATTTCAAACATTGGCGTGAGCTGCGGCTGCACGACTCCCGAGTGGACCAAAGAGCCGGTACAACCCGGCAAAACCGGTACTATTGTCGCTCACTTTAACTCGACCGGTAAAATGGGCATGCAGAATAAAGTGCTGACCATTGAATCGAACGCCACGGCGGGCAATGCCACTGTTTCGCTGGTAGGCGAAGTAAAAGAAGCTGGGGCCGCTGCCGCCTCGGCCGCGAAAACCGAACCGGCAACGGCCTCGGCTGCCCCCTCTGTTAAGGAGAACGCCAAGAAAATAAAAGAGAAGAATGGCGACACCAAGATGAAGGCCAAGGTTAAGTAAAGTGACCGAAGTTTTGTAGCCACGAAAAAGGGCCGTCCGCGCAAGCGAACGGCCCTTTTTTCGTGATAATTGCGGGCAGTTGGTCCAACTCGCTAGTCCGCATGAATGAGCCGGCTCGCAAAGGCTTTTGGAAGCGTAGGTTTGGATAGAAGGAGGGAAAAGAACTACGTTTCATCGCCGCCACCCGGGTATCTTCAGATGACGTACGAAAGCTCTTGCTGATGAAATCCGAACGGACTGCTTCATCTTTGTCCCAGCCAATGTTCTGCTCCAGAACCTATCCGCTCAATTGTGGAAAACAGCGAATTCTGGATCTGAATGCGGGCGGAGAGGGCAATGCTATTACTATGCTCAGTAATCAGATTACTCAAAAAGTAGAGTCGGCTTCTTGAGTAAAGATGAGGCTTATAGCCAATCGTATGTTACGGGACCAAGGCCGACGCCTGGCTTACAGCTTCCTAAGTGCCAGCACCAGGCTTAGCCAGCCGGCCATGAGCAACAGCCCGCCTATCGGCGCTACGGCGCCCAGCTTGGTGATGCCCGTGAAGCAGAGGGAGTAAAGTGAGCCACTGAAAATAGCAATGCCTCCCAGCCATAGCCAGCCCGTGGTGCCCAGCGTCTGGAGTTCCGGGCGCGCCGCCCACAGTACCCCAATGGCCAGCAGGGCCAGCACGTGGAAGAATTGGTACCGCACCGCCGTCTCGAAGGTATCGAGGCGTCCGGCTTTTACCAGCGTGTCGTGTAGCGCGTGGGCCCCGAAGGCCCCAATAGCCACCCCCAGCCCGCCGAGCAGGGCCGCGAGTTGAAGCAGAAGGCGAGCAGTCATAGCAATAGCAGTAAAGCGGGAAAATGAGGACTGGCCGCGAAGGTACGGCCCGCAAGCCCTCAAATCTGCCGTTTGAGGCGGACCGAGGTCGTGCGCAGACTACCGTCGGTCCCGCGCAGTATCATCAACAGGGTGCGCCCGTCTTCGGAGTGAAGCATTCGGTCGAGTTGCGTGAGGGTGAAGGCGCTAATGGGTAACAGGTTAATACTGATCAGCTCGTCGTTGGGCTGGAGGCCGGCGGCGGCAGCCGGCGAATTGGGCATTACGTTAAGCACCAGGTAGCGGCGGTAGTCCGGCCCGGTAGCCAGCAGGTCGATGCCGCACATGTCGTGCTCGAACGGGTCGCGGAATTTGGTGTTGGGCCGCAGCAGCAGGCGTTGGTGCGGGTAGTCGATAACCAGCGAAAAGCGCTTGAGCAATTCGTAGCCAATGTTGCCGTTACGCGGCACGTCCACGCGCCGATGCACGTCGGCCGCATTGGGAAAAGAAGTGAGCACCGAACGCAAGGTATAGCGGCCCAGTTGCAGTGTGCCCACCCGGCCCAAGTAGCCCTGAACCATGCCCGAGAGGCCCCGGCCGAGGTTGGTGGGCAGGCGCTTGGCCGGCGCCACCAGCCGTGGGTCGGAATCCAGCTCGATGGAAAGGGCGTGGCTGGCGCCAGTGTCGAGCACCAGCTTAAGGGGGAGCGTGAGCGAGTCGGTAAGCTGAACCGGCGCCACGAAATAGGCTTTGTTGTTTTCCAGGGACAGCGCCACCTCCGACCACCGGCGGCCTTTGGGCCGCCGGTACGTAACCGGATTGCTTACCACCATCGTGGCTTGTTCGAGCCGCAGCGTCACCACCAAACTGCGAAATAGCTCCGAGCCCAGAATGCCGTAGATGGGCACCCCGATGTAGCCGGACAGGTCTAACACGTCTTCCGACAGCACCAGGCAGGTCATGTGAGGAGCCACGATGCCGGGCATTTCCATTCGCACACTGTCGGTTTGGTAAGCCAGCAGGCCGGTGGCAACCCCACCCGCACCCACTACCCGGTACTGTTGCCCGTGGCGCAGGTTCAGCGAGTCGGCGAGGGCTGTCGACGTGATGATGGAGATGTTGACGCCCGTGTCGAGCAGGAAGTTAAACGGGCCCGCCCCGTTCACCCGGCACTTCACTATCAGTAAGTTGCGGTGCAGCTGTATGGGTATGCGGGCTTGCTTGCGGCGCGCCCGGGCCAAAGCGAAAGGCGCTGCTCCCGGGTTCTCGATTTGGGCGTACGCGGGGAAGCCCGCCTCCAGGCACAGGCCAAATAAAAGCAGCAGACGCATAAAACGTGAAACAAGCATGGCAGAGGGAGCTCAACCGGAACGGTAAATTAAGCGAATAACCCGCTTCTTTACCTATCCAAGCCCCCCTATTTAGGGATTTTCCCACTGTCCGGCGGGTGCATAGTGCAGAGCGCCGTTCGCGATGCGGAGGGGTGCCGCTACGTTATTGTGGTATAACTGGCCCGTGCCCAGCCCTTGCGCGAAGCCACGCACCTCGTACTCACCCGTGAGCTGGGCCACGGCGTTGAGGCCAATATTGGATTCCAGGGCCGAGGTTATCCACCAGCCAATGTTCCGGGCCTGCGCCAGGGCAATCCAGCGGCGGGTTGCCGCGTGTCCACCCAGCAGCGTGGGTTTGAGGACCACGTAGGCCGGCCGGATCTCGTCGAGCAGGGCGGCTTGCTCGTCGGGGTCGGCCACGCCAATAAGCTCCTCGTCGAGGGCGATGGGTAGGGGCGCCGAGCGGCACAGCGCCGCCAATGCCGGGCCCTGGCCGGCCGCCAGGGGCTGCTCGATGGAGTGCACATGAAAAGCAGCTAGCTGCTCCAGTTTCGCCCGCGCGTCGGCTGGGGTGAAGGCGCCGTTGGCATCTACCCGTAAGGTGAGTTGGTCCGGGCCGGCGACGGCCCGAATTTCGGCTAGCAGGGCTAGCTCAGCGGCAAAATCGAGGCTGCCGATTTTCAGCTTCAAGCACGAGTACCCGGCGGCGAGCTTTTGCTGAATCTGCTCGCGCATGAACGGGGCATCGCCCATCCAGACCAAGCCATTGATGGGCAACCCGGCCTGACCGAGGCTAAAGGCATTGGTGTACAGCTGTCGCCGCCCGCCGCCCGCTAGGTCCAGGGCCGCGGTTTCTAGCGCAAACACCAGAGAGGGGAGGCCCGGACCCACAAATGCCGAGGCATCGGCCGCGGAAAAAGCGGCAAACGCCCCGGCATTGAAGCGTTCACAGAGGAGCGCAATTATTTCCGGAAAATCAGGGCCGTAGTCGGGGCTAAGGCCGGCTAACGGGGCAGCTTCGCCCAGCCCGACCACCGCGGGATCGGCTTGGTCGGCCAGGTGCACGTACCAGGCCACGTGTTCGGCCAGCGCTCCGCGGGAAGTGCGGGCCGGGAAGTTAAAGCGCAGTACGCGCCGCGAGAAGCTGAGACTAAGCATAGCGCAAAGATGGGCGCCGGGGTCGGCTCAGCCGGGTGCCCTACTTGCTGGCTTTTGCGGCGGTTTTCCCCCGCCGGCTTACCAGGCCGCCTTTGCGACCGGCATTGCGGGCCTCTTCGGCCGAAAAGCGGTGGCCCCGGCCACTGGCGTGCGAAGCCTTGCCGCCTTCGCTGGCAATGCGGCGCTGGGTTTCGGGACTCATGGCGGCGAAGCCCCGACGGCTCTTCGTGCCAACCCGGTTAGCGGGACGAGTTCCAACTTTGATGGCTTCGGCCTCGGTATCTGTGATGTTAGGGACTGAAGTTGTCATAGAGATGAAGTAGGAAGGGTTTGAGTTATACAAGTGTAATACTGCCAGGCGATAATCGTACTCCTATGTTTGTGTTTAGTTGTGATTTAAGTAGAATATTGATACAAATACCAATTTTTACTGAGGAGCTTCTACGTAGTTTATTAGCTTGACTGCGTGTTTAATTAAGCCCTGACGAATGACCCGTGGCCCCGGCGTGGCCAGTGCGCCGCAACCTCGCGCCGATTTGGGCAGTTAGCTTCGTGCCACGGGTGCTTTCCCCCGTCGTTTTGCTTCCCTATGCTTTCAATGCAATATACCCCCGTAGCCTCTCCCGCCGCTCCGTCCTGGCGGACTCGTTACCAGGCCGTGCGGGACCAAAGCCAGGCACTTTGCGCCCCCCTGCTGCCGGAAGACACGGTGGTGCAGCCCATCGTGGACGTGAGCCCACCGAAATGGCACCTGGCCCACACCACGTGGTTCTGGGAAACCTTTCTGTTGAGCGAGTACGTACCCGATTACCAGGTATTCCATCCCGAATACGCCTATCTGTTCAACTCCTACTACAATTCCCTGGGCTCGCGCGTGAACCGCGCCGACCGCGGTACGCTCTCGCGCCCGCCCCTGGCCGATGTACTGGCTTACCGCGCCCACGTAGACGCCGCCATGGCCGCGCTGCTAACGACCGCCGACGCTCTGCCCGCTTCGTTCTACGAGCTGCTCGAGTTGGGCCTGCACCACGAGCAGCAGCACCAGGAGCTGCTGGCCACCGACATCAAGTACATCCTTAGCACCAGCCCCCTGGCCCCGGCCTACTTGAAGGAGGCAGTAGGGGGGGAGGCCGCGGAATCAGCGGGCGACCATGCTCGCGCGCGCTCCCATTCTCCGGCCTCAAGTCCTGCCTCGTGGCTGCCCGTGCCCGGCGGAATTTACCGGGTAGGCTTTCAGGAGGAAGGCTTTTGCTTCGATAATGAGCTGGCCGCCCACGAGGTGCTGCTGGCGCCCTTCGAGCTTCAAAACCGCTTGGTAACCAATGCTGAGTACCTGGCCTTCATCGAAGCGGGCGGCTACCGCGACTTTCGCTACTGGATGGGCGAGGGCTGGGAGTTAGTGCAGGCTCAGGGGTGGGAAGCCCCCTTGTACTGGGTGCAGCGCGACGGCGCCTGGTTCCGGTTCACGCACCACGGCTTGCGGCCGGTAGTGCCGGCGGCGCCGGTTACGCACCTCAGCTTTTATGAGGCCGATGCCTACGCTAACTGGGCCGGGGCCCGGCTACCCACCGAGGCCGAATGGGAAACCGCCGCCCGGCACTTTGGAGCCCGCCCCAACGGTGGTACCTGGCTGGAAAGTAATGCGTTTGACCCCCAGCCCGTGGCCCCCGACGCCGACCCCACGGCCTGCCACCAGTTGCTCGGCGATTGTTGGGAGTGGACCTACTCGGCCTACCACGCCTATCCGGGCTACGAGCGGGCCGCCGGCGCCCTGGGCGAGTACAACGGCAAGTTTATGGTCAACCAGCTGGTGCTGCGCGGAGGCTCCTGCGCCACGCCCGAAAGCCACATTCGCGTTAGCTACCGCAATTTCTTTCACGCCGACAAGCGCTGGCAATTCTCCGGCATCCGCCTGGCTCGGTCGGTTAACGTATAACAATTGCGATTTACCAGCCATAAATTATCAGATTTGTGCGCGGTAAACCGATGAAATGGTCTTTACTCTCCTTCCAGCGCCCACTCGCCGCAACGGCCGGGATAAACGTTGCCTGCTAAATGATAAATGTACTAAGTGAGTTGGCGCAGCACGTGGCCGATGGCCTTCACCGAACCCCCAGGGCCCTTTCGTCGATGTACTTCTACGACGACGCGGGCAGCCGGCTGTTTCAACAAATAATGGAGCTGCCGGAATACTACCCGACCCGGGCCGAATCGGCTATTTTTCGGGCGCATGGCGCCGCCATTGCCGCGGCCTTACGTCCACCGGTCGGCGAATCCTACGCGCTGGTGGAGCTGGGCGCCGGCGACGGGGCTAAAACCAAGCTGTTGTTGCGGGAGCTGCTGCGCACCGGCCCCTCCTTCACGTACGCGCCAGTCGACATCTCGGCGGGGGCCATGACTGGCCTGGTTGCGGCCCTCCACCACGAGCTGCCAGCCCTTAACGTAGCGCCCGTGGTGGAGGATTACGCCACGGCCCTTAGGCAGCTACGCGATTGGCCCGGGAGCAAGGCGGTGCTGTTCTTAGGCTCGAACATCGGCAACTTCGGCGCCGCCGAGCGGCTGGATTTCCTGCGGCAACTGGCGGCGCCGCTGGCTCCGGCTGACCGCCTGCTCATTGGGTTCGACTTGCATAAAGACCCGCGGCGCATTCGGGCGGCCTACGATGACGCCCAGGGGATCACGGCTGCCTTTAACCTCAACCTACTCACTCGCCTCAACCGCGAGCTCGGGGCCGACTTCGACCTGGCCCATTGGCAGCACTATACCGATTACAACCCCTTGGATGGTGCCGTTCGCTCGTACCTGGTGAGCACCCGGGCCCAGCAGGTGCGCATTACCGCGCTGGAAGAAACCTTCGATTTTGCCGCCTGGGAAGTAGTCCATACCGAAAACTCCTACAAGTTCACCCTACCGCAAATCAAAAAGATAGCCGCCGAGGCCGGTTTGCGGGTAGTGACTTACTTCACCGATGCGGCGGGAGATTTTGCCGACGTCGTGCTGGCCGCGCAGGAAGAGTAAAAATGGCAAAGCTGGAGGCAATGATTAACCTGGTCTCGGGCTACAGATATGTTGCCGTGCCGCAAGTGGCACTAGAATTAGGGTCCGGCTTCCCTCTGCCAGGGCTTTGCGCCTGAAGCGAACCAGGGTCGTACTTGGTAAGTCCGCCCTACCGGGTACGACCCCCTAGTAGTCACGGGAAGTACCAACGGCCGCGCCGGGTGCCTCCCTTGACCCCAAATAGCAACTGGTAACGATAAAATAGCCTTCCCCACCGGAGAGAGCGGGCGTACCTTTGCGTGGGGCTGATTGGCCCGTTGTTATTAGTTTTTTAAGTTGAAAGATCTTCGTCCGCATTTGCGTCCTACGCTGCTGCTAGCTTACCCCGTTATGCTGTCGCAGCTGGGCCACGTGCTCGTAAATTTTGTTGATTCGGTGATAGTCGGGCACATTGGTAAAGTGCCGCTGGCCGCCGTGGGGGTGGGGGTAAGCACCACCAGCGTGCTGCTGGTGCTGGGCGTGGGCCTGAGCATGGGGAGCGTGCCGCTGGTAGCCGCCGCCGATGGCCGCCGCAACCTGCCTGAGCTGGGCCGGCTGCTGGTGGCTTCGGTGTGGACCAATGCCCTGGTCGGGCTGGGGTTGGCCGGGCTGGGCCAATTGGTGCCGTTGCTGCTGCCCCTGCTGGGCCAGCCACCCGAAGTCGTGGTCCTGGCGGGGCCCTGGGTGCGAGTCATCAGCCTGTCGTTGTTTCCGCTCATGGTTTTTCAGGGTTTTCGCATGTTCGCCGAAGGGCTGGGCCTCACCCGGCAGGCCATGTGGCTGTCGGTGCTGGGCAACGTGCTTAATGGCCTGCTCTGCTACGCCCTGGTGTACGGCCGCTGGGGTGCCCCGGAGCTGGGCCTGATGGGCTCGGCCTGGGCCACGCTCCTGGCCCGCACGCTGATGGCGGGGGCCATGGCGGCTTACGTGCTCCGCGCCCCGCGTCTGCGGGCCGAGCGGGCCGCCGTGGCTAGCTGGTGGGCCGCGGGCCCTACCATTCGCCGCATTGCCGACCTGGGCATGCCCATTGGCGTGCAAATGGCGCTGGAAGTGGGTGCTTTTGGCCTGTCGCTGCTCATGGCGGGCTGGTTAGGTGTTACCCCGGAGGCCGCCCACAAGGTAGCCATCGATGTGGCCAGCATGACCTACATGGCCGCCAGCGGCATTGCCGCCGCGGCTACCATCCGGGTGGGCAACCTACGTGGGGCCGGTGACCTGCCCGCGGCCCGGCGGGCGGGGTTTGCGGCCTACTGGCTCACGTTTGCCTTCATGGGCATTATGGGCCTGTTGCTGATCTCGACCCGGCACGTGGTTCCGTACATCTACATCAGCGACCCGCAGGTAGTGGCGCAGGCCGCCACGCTGCTGCTCATCGCGGCCCTATTTCAGGTTTCTGATGGCTTGCAGGTGGTGGGTCTGGGCGCCTTGCGCGGGCTGGAAGACGTGAAGGTGCCCTCGGTAGTCGCCTTGCTCGCGTACTGGGTCGTGGCCCTGCCCGTGGGCTATTTCCTGGGCTTTAAGCTGCACCTGGGGGCCCCCGGCGTGTGGACGGGCTTGCTGGTGGGCCTGACCATCGTGGCCATCGTGCTGCTGCTGCGCTTTCGCCGCCAAACCCGGCTGGACTTTGCCCCAGTGCCCCTGGCCGACGTGCGCAGGCAGGAACCGATTGCCGCCCAATAAGTCGGCAGACGCCGAGAATGCGGAATAAATTAGGTAGCCGGGTAATCTTTGCGCGAGCTGTACTGTTCGGCTTGGCGGGTGCGCCCGTTCTCCATCTTCACTATTTTATTTATGTTCTCCTTTATAACCTGGTTTCTACTGGCTGCTGTGCTATGGCAAGGCCCCGCGCCCAAGCAGGGGCCCGCAGCCCCCGGTACTTCTGTAACTTCCACGCCCGCCGCGGCCCCCATCCCGTGGTCGGCTTCCCGGCCGCTCACCACAGCAGACTTTCAAGCCCGCCCCCGGCCCTACGACCGGCTGGCGGCGATGACTTCAACTGATATCAAAGCCGGGGCTGCTTGCCGCGACTTTGTGTTCTCGGCGACGGTGGAGGCAACTTTCGACCCGACTGCTTCCTGGGTTCGGGAGCCCAAAACAGCTAGCCCAGCTTTGCTGCGCCACGAGCAGACCCACTTCGACCTCACGGAAGTATACGCCCGCATCATGCGCCAAAAGCTGGCCTCGTTTCAAGCCAAGGTGGCTTGCGACAAGCTGCAGCCAGCTTTCAACAACTTCACCAAGGGCATCTACTCGGAGTGGGACCGGGAGCAAAACCGCTACGATCAGGAAACCAACCACGGCCTCAACGCTGCCCGCCAGGCGTCCTGGGAAAAGCAAACGCAGCTCAGGCTGACTCAATTAGAAGCTTTCGCCCAAGCCAAGTAGCACGGCCGCCCTCATAATAGCTCGTTCATGACCGCTCCGCACCTGACCTGGGCCGAATTTGAGCACGTCGACCTGCGGGTTGGTACCATCTGCGAGGCCCGCCCATTCCCGGAAGCTCGCCGGCCGGCGTACCAGTTGTTGATTGACTTCGGCCCCGAAATCGGCCTGAAAAAGTCCAGCGCCCAAATTACCCACCACTATACCCCCGACACACTGGTCGGCCAGCAGGTGCTGGCCGTGGTAAACTTCCCGCCTAAGCAAATCGGAAAATTTCGCTCCGAAGTACTGGTGACTGGTTTTGCCGATGCCGAGGGCCACATCGTCCTGGCCAGTGTGGCCGGACCCGTGCCTAATGGCAGCCGGCTCGTGTAAGGCCGGGCGCCCAGTGAATGAGAATCCGGGCCGAACGAGCAGCTTTTCCTCTTAACACGGTAGCGGGCGCGGCCATAAGCACCTCAGGTGACCCTTATGGAGTGGGCCCTACCGGGTACGACCTCAATTCTCTAGAGGTGCGAAGCCAAAAGAGTGAATACAAGGAATGGCCAGACGTTAGGGATACAGGCCTAACGATCTAATTCATAATGATTGCGCGATCAAGGTAGCGCAATTCTCTCGTCAGGCTCCCCCTCTCCCCCGGAGAGGGGGGTGAGGCACTTAGCGGGCGGGCGTGGGATTGGGCTTGGAGTAGTACTCGAGCTTGGCGGCTCGCTGGTTCAACGTGTCAATCACGACCTGGTAAATTTCTTCGAGGTCTTTGCCATGCATGCCGTAGTAGCGGTAGCTGCGGTGGAAAGCCGAGTCAGTAATGCTTTGTTGCCAGAACAGCGATTTTTGCTGAGCCTGGAACAGGGCCTGGGCCGAGTCGGGCCGGAGGTGGCTGTTCTCCACCCGCGCCTCCAGGACTTGGAGGTCGGCGAGTATCGGGATCATTTTCTCCTTGGGCAGCAGTTCCTCGGGCTGCGGGGGCTCTTCGGGGCGCTCACAGGCGGGCACGACCAGCAGGAGGGGAGCCAGCAACAGGCCCAGGTAACGGCGGTGGAACGATTTCACGACACAAAGTTAGTCCCACGCCGTAGCTTAGCAGCCATGAACCCTTCCGTGCCTCCGGCCCTCACCGCCTTGGTGCGCCGCCTGCGCCACCTCGAAATCCGCATCCGCAAGGCGGTGGAGGCCCAGCTACAGGGTGATTTTCACTCGGTATTCAGAGGCACGGGGCTCGAAGTCGACGATATACGCCTCTACCAATACGGCGACGAGGTGCGCGCCATCGACTGGGCCGTATCGAGCAAGGGCCATGGCACGTTCGTTAAAACGTATAAGGAAGAGAAGGAGCAGCAGGTTCTGGTGTTGCTCGACGTGAGTGCTTCGCTGGACGTGAGCGACGGCCAGCGGCGTAAGATTGACGTGGCCCGTGACATCGCGGGCCTGCTGGCGCTTTCGGCGGCCCGGCAGGGGTCGGCGCTGGGCTTGCTGGCTTTCTCCGACCAGAAAGAGCTGTACCTGCCCCCGGCCAAAGGGCCGCGGGCGGCCTACGCCCTCATTCAACGCTTGTTTTCGCTGGTGCCGGGCTCGCGTCGGACGGGCATCGGCGCGGGCATTCGGCAGGCCCTGGGACTGTTGAAGCGGCGCAGCCTGGTGGTGCTGATTTCGGATTTTATTGACGGCAGCTACGAGCGCGAACTGGCCATGCTGGCCCAGCGCCACGACCTGATTGTGATGCAGCTGCTGGTTCCCCGCGAGCGCCATTTTCCCGCGTTGGGCATCGTGCCCCTGCGCGACGCCGAAACGGGCCAGGTGCGCTGGGTCAATACCTCGTCTCCGGCCTTTCGGGCCCAGGTGCGAGCCACCGCCGACTATCAGGAGGCCCAGCTGGTAAACCTGTGCCGCCGCACCCGTACGGGTTTCCTGGCCCTGAGCACCGAGGGCGACTTCGTACCGCAGCTCCTGAATTTATTTCGCCACCGCCAGCAGTCGGCCCGCCGTGGATAAGGGCGGGCACCTCGGCAGGGTAGCGGGCTGGCTGGCTCTGAGTCTGTTGCTAAGCAGCCGGGCCGCGGCGCAATCCGACGTTTCGGCCGGGCTCCAGGGCCGGTTCCTGAAGCAGCAGGTTCGCGTTGGTGAGCCTCTCGACTACGAGCTACGCTACGAGCACGCCCCGAACCTGGAAGTGGTGTTTCCGGATTCGCTGGCGCGCTTCACCCCATTTGAGTACACGGGCCGGACGTTTTTCCCCACTCGCACTCGCCAGGGCCGCAGCCTGGACCGTACCATCTACCACCTGCGCACCTTCCGCCTCGACTCGGTGCAGTCTCTAGTTTTGCCAGTGGCCGTTTTACAGGGCAACGACACCCTGAGCATTGCCCCCCGACCCAGCTCGGTGCGACTGCGGCGCATGGCCCCGCCGCAAATGGCCTCAGGCCTGCCCGCGCTACGCCAGAACCTGGCCCTGGTGCCGGTCGAGCCCCTGTTCAACTACCCCTATTGGCTGGCCGGGGCGGCGGTGGGCATGCTCCTGATTATGGGCAGCGCGACCTTGTTTCGCCGCCGCCTTTCCCGGCGCTACCAGGCCTACAAGCTTCGCAAAAACCACGGGTACTTCCTGGCCCAGTTTGCCCGCCACGCCGAGCGGTTCGAGCTCTCGCGCTCGGCCACCAACGTAGAGCGAGCCGTGGCCCTCTGGAAAAGCTACCTCGCCGGCCTGGAAAATAACGACCTGAACTCTTTCACTACCCGCGAAATCGTGACTTACTTCGAGAACGACGCCGACGTGCGCAAGGCCCTAAGCGCTACCGATAGAGTAATTTATGGCAACCTGCAAACCGAGGATGCCAAAGAAGTAGACCGAGCCTTTCAGCGCTTGCGCGGCTTTGCGGAGCGGCGCTATGCTTCCGTAACCCAGGTGTAAGAATTAGCTCAGGCAGGTATGAAATAAATATGAGGGGACATCAACAATGAATAACGTGCAGGTCGTATGTTTATTTATGGACGGAAGGCTTCATTGCAGTATTCAAAAGTGGCGGTGACTGGGTAATGCTTGTAGAGATAGAAAAAGGTACAGATGTAAGACAGGTTCTTTTGTATTGCAAAATGTTTAATGGATCTGAATTAATTCATGCTCTTGTATGATTCGATTTAAGTTTCGCATAATTTCATGGGTATTATTTGTGCTCATGGAATGGATGATATCTAATTTAATTTCTGATTGATCAAAAATATGAGGCATGAGTAAGATAGATCAAGTAATAAATCTAATCCAACATCAGCCGCTTACGGACCTGTTGCTCGTTGGCTATATCGATCAGGATGATACCGTAAAACGATTCAACCCTATACACACAGAGGTATATCTTGAATTTGGTCTTTCGTTGTTGCACTGTTCTTCAGTAGACCAATATGACAAATTGAGAATGAGGATTGTTGATAAAATAGCCCTTGCCTTTGATTTTGAAATAGAAGAAGGTAATGAGTTAGGTATTTGTTCAATATTCGAGATGTACTTGTTCGATCCATACGGAACAAATCAAATTACAGCAGCTCAACTTCTGCTAGATGAGGAATGCGATTTAGATGAAGGAGTAGTTAAGTGCGCCGGGTTTAATATTGGAAGCAAGGATTATTTATTTTTAGATCCAACCCATACATTCGGTGTTCAAATAAATGGAAAGCGTTCCATTAAGGAATGGATAGAGAGAAACGTACATAGAACGCCTAAATACCGGGAGTTTGTATGGGATAGGAGTGAGGGGAAAACAGAATTAAAATCAATTTCATTGATAACTTAAGAGGTTGTGGTGGCTCGCCGCTGCCGCTACACTCGGCTGTGGTGGCCTGCCGGGTTGGGGCCGCCGTCCGGCAAAAGCTTCGCCCCCCGCGTTCCTACCTTCGCAGTTGCTTGAACGACTTTTTTACCCTTCTGCGCTATACCACGCTGGCGAGCTACCAATGGCAGCAGCCGCGCTTGTTGCTGCTTATTGCGGTGGTGCCGCTGCTGTTTGGGCTGCGTTGGGTCCTGGCCCGGCGGCGGCCCCGTGTGGCCGTGGCCTTCGGCCCGGGGCTGCTTCGCCGCGATTGGCTGGCGGCCCTGCGCTTCCTGCCCGATGTGGTGCTGGGCTTGAGCCTGAGCCTGGGCATTGTGGCCCTGGCCCGGCCGCAGCGCACCGACGAGCGCGTGGAGCAGACCGGCCGCGGCATCGACCTGGTGCTAGCTGTCGACGTGTCGGGCTCGATGGAAATTCAGGACCTACGACCCAACCGCCTCGAAGCAGCCAAGCGCATTGCGACCGACTTCCTGAAGACCCGCCTCGGCGACCGGCTGGCGCTCGTGGCCTTTGCCGGCGAAGCGTACTCCCTGGCCCCGCTTACTACCGATTACGACCTGCTGCGCGAAGACCTGGCCAGCCTCCGCGTGGGCATGATCGAGCAGGATGGCACGGCCATTGGCACAGCCCTGGGCTTGGCCACCAACCGGCTGCGCGAGTCGACGGCCCGCTCGCGGGTCTGCATCTTGCTTTCCGATGGCGAGAGCAATGCCGGCAGCCTCGACCCGCTGCTGGCCGCTCAGCTGGCGCACGCCTTTGGCATCCGCCTCTACACCATTGGCCTGGGGCAGGACGGCTTTGTGCCCTACGGCCAGAACTCGCTCGGCCGGACCCGCTACGTGCAAACGCGCCTCGATGAGACCACGATGCGTCAGCTCGCCGCCGCGGCCGACGGCCAGTTTTTTCGGGCCACCGATACCGCCGGCCTGCGCGAAGTGTTTCGGCAAATCAACCGCCTCGAAAAGTCAGAAATCAAGCAAATCCGGTTTCGCAACACCAAGGATTTCTACCGCCCCTACCTGTGGCTGGCCATTAGCCTGTGGCTGCTGTGGCTGGCGCTGCGAAGCACTTTCCTGAGTAATCCATTGGAGGATTGAGCATATGCACCCCCCGCGTCAACCTCACCCCCGGCCCCTCTCCACAGGAGAGGGGAGCCTGATGCTAGGGATACGGACCGGGGTACACCACTAAGTGCTGACCATTAGATGGCTATTGTGGAGCTGGCGCGCGTCAGTGACGAACTGCTGGCTAGTTTCGCATTGCGACGAACTACAAAGTCGCCTGGCTCCCCTCTCCTGCGGAGAGGGGCTGGGGGTGAGGCTCCTCGGCCGCGCCGCTAAAATTTCATCAGTCCCCCACCCAATCCATACCTTCCAGCGCATCCACCAATGTCCATTGCTGAGAACATTTACCGCCTCAATGCCGAGCTGGCCGACACGGCCGCTCGCCTGGTTGTCGTCACCAAAACCCACCCCGTCGAGCGGCTGGCGGAAGCTTATGCCGCCGGCGCCCGCTTATTCGGCGAAAATCGGCCCCAGGAGATGGCGGCCAAGCAGCCCCAACTGCCCCCCGACGTGGAGTGGCACCTCATTGGCCAGCTTCAAACCAATAAAGTGAAGCTGTTGGCGCCCTTCGTGCACACGGTGCAGAGCATCGATAGCCTGAAGCTGCTGCGGGAGCTGGAGAAGCACGCGGCAGCTCAGCACCGCATCATCAATGGCCTGCTGCAGTTCCACATTGCCCAGGAAGCCACCAAATCGGGCCTCACCCTGCCCGAAGCCGAAGTCATCTTGGCTTCTGAGGATTTCCGGCAACTGCGGCACGTGCGCCTGACCGGGGTGATGGGCGTGGCCACCTTTACCAGTGATGAGGCCCAGCTACGGCAGGAGTTTCGGCAGCTGCGCGGCTATTTTGAGCAGCTAAAAACCACGTATTTTGCCGCCGACCCGGCATTCTGCGATATTTCGATGGGCATGAGCGGCGACTACCAACTGGCGGTAGCCGAAGGCAGCACCCTGGTTCGGGTGGGCAGCGCCATCTTCGGGAGCCGGGGCTGAGGCCGTCCTTGAACGAGCGTAGAAGCCAAGAGCGCTGAAGAGTTCGGGAGGAAGAGCTTAGAGTGGCGTAAAACTCCTACCTTTCTTTTGTGCCGAAAGAATAATTTCTCATTCTTCATTCCTCCTTGCTCATTGAACGCCCCCCCGCCGGCCATTGAGGCCAACCAACACATCTACTATGACTACTTCGAGGAGGACTTCACCCGGACCGTGGATGAAAACATCCTGCAATTGCTCGACCAGGTGTGGTTCCGCTCCGAGCTGGTGGGCTTCGAGCAATTCCCCCAGCGTAACAACCCCGACCGGCCGCTGATATTCGCCTCGAACCACTCGGGCATGGCCTTTCCCTGGGATGCCATTGTGGCCTTGTCGCACCTGTTTCGGCGCCTGCCCGTGACCAGCACGATCCGGGACTTGCCCCGGCCCCTCTCGGCCCCGCTGCTCTCGCAAACGGCCCTCATGAACCCCTTTCTGGTCAAAGACTTCTGGAAGAAATGCGGCTGCGTGGATGCCACGACGCTGAATTTTGAAACCATGATGTATTACCAGGACCACAACCTGATGCTGTACCCCGAGGGAGTGCCCGGCATCGGCAAGGGCTTCAACCGCAAATACCAGTTGCAGCGCCTGGCCACGAGCATGGTCCGCCTGTCCCTGCAACACGGCACCGACATCGTGCCATTTTACACCATCAACGCCGAATACCTCAACCCCTACGCCTATAGCCTCGACGGCGTCAACCACCTGACCAAGAAAATCGGCATTCCGTTTTTGCCGCTCACGCTGCTGCTGCTGCTGGTATTGCTGCAGCCCTGGGCTTTCTACCTGGCTTTTCCGGCCAAGCTGATTTTTGTGATGGGCACCCGCATTCGGCCCTCCGAGTTCACCAACAAAACCACCGACGAGCTCACCCGTGAAGACTACCTAGCCCTTTCCGAGCGAATCCGGAAACAAATGCAGGCCGAGATGGACGCCGCCGTACTGGCCCACGGCCGCAAGCCCTACCGCTGGGGCGAGCTGTGGCAGCGCATCAAGGAAAACCGTCGCTTCTTCCCGTTTTTCCTGCCCTTCGCCTGGCCGGCCGTCTTCTCCGAGTTCGAGCGGCTCTACGTAAAAGAAGGGCGCCGCAATTTTCGCATGAAACTCGACCAGCCGGGCGCCTGGCTGCGTATGCTGTGGCGCAACCCCATCACGTTGGCCTATTTTATTCCGTTGCTGGGCTGGATTCCACTGGCCATCAAAGGGTATCGGGGCAATAAGCTGGGGCAAAAACCGTAATATTCTTTGAATCAGACCGAACTGATAAATGTTGTAAACTTGCGATGGGGGCGGCCATACAGCGCGTAGCGAAGTAGCTCGCTTGCTTCGTGGAACCGCCGGTCTGCGGAGCTAACGAGTGGATTACTTGCGTGAGTCAGCTGCTTGGCTACGTTAACCTTCGGTTCAGCTCCGCAGCCGCCAGAGCCGAACGTTTTCCCCCTCGCGTTTTCGGCTTCGGCCCGCGCTGCTCCTTGTTTCCTGCTCGTTTCTCTACCCGCCACCCGACCTTCTCCCGCATTCATCCCGCCCAATGCCTTCGTTTCAGCACCTGCTGCTCAAGCAGCTATTGACCGCGGCCGCGCAGCCTTTGGCCCGGCGCAAGCCCAGCGTCGGGGCCATCCGCCTGGCGATGGAGGCGGGTTCGTTGTTTCAGTTCATGCCCTGGCAGGTGCATTTGGAGAGCCTGAAGCTGGATAACCGCCTCGAGGCGGAGTGGCTGCGGCCCCGCGGGGCGCATCCCAGCCGGGTGCTGCTTTACTTGCACGGAGGCGGCTACGTGCTGGGTTCCCTCAACACCCACCGTAGCCTGGTGGGCAGGCTGGCCCAGCGTGCTGGTCTTAACGTGTTGACCATCAATTACCGAAAAGCGCCTGACCATCCTTTCCCCGCCGCCCTCGACGATGCCAAACGGGCATACCGCTGGCTGGTGCGCCACGGCCACCAGCCGCCCGACATCGTGGTGGCCGGTGACTCGGCTGGGGGCGGGCTGGCCCTGGCCCTGCTGCTGACCCTGCGCGACGCCGGCCAGGCCATGCCCGCGGCGGGGGTAGGTCTTTCGCCCTGGACCGACCTCAACCTGCCCATTACCGCCCTGCGCCGCGTAGCCCGCGAGGAGGGCCTCCTGCTCGAAGCCTTGCAAATGCGCACCTGGGGGCCCCTTTACGCCCACAAAACGGCCCTTACGCACCCCTTGCTCTCGCCCGCTCAGGCCGATTTACACGGCCTGCCCCCCTTGCTCATCCAGATCTCCACCGCCGAAGTGCTGTACGACGACGTGGTAAAATTCGTGGACAAGGCCCGGGTCGCGGGCGTGGCCGTGACCCTCCAGCCTTTCGAAGGATTGGTGCACTGGTGGCATCTGTTCTGGCGCATTGTGCCCGAGGCCCGGCAAGCGCTCGACCAGATAGCCGACTTCCTGGAAAAGCTGTGGGCCAGCCAGGTTGGGGCCCGCGCAGCCTTGCCCGGCTCCGTACGCCCGCCCGTGGCGCGGCGCCGGGCTGCTTAAAAGCCGCTTGCGGCCGGTGCCCACGCACCTCGGTTTTTTTAAGTTGGACGCCACCACGATTGGGATAGGCCAGGGTGAAATTGCCGGGCGCCCGCCGCCCGGAGTTGCGACGCCCCGGCTTCCGGGCTTGGTGCTGAGCTAATTGGAACCCGGGGCCAGAAAGCCCAGAGCGCGGGCGTTGAAAAAATAAGTTCTGATTTCAACGATTTTGAGCCACTTTTAAAAAAAACCGGCGTACACAGTTAAACTATATTGCGGAGTGTTCGTAGGTTTGCACCGAAAGTAGTCGGCTTGCATACTAATTTACTGGGGCAAGGCCTTTTACTTCAGTTACTTCCTCCGTTTACATTTTCAACTAATTTGTTTTTTGCCATGGAAGATTTGTTCAAGAAGTTCGTTAATGCTGGGGTAGGCTACATCGCTCAGGGTAGCAAGTCGGTGCAAAGCACCATCGAGCGGTTGGTGAAAGACAATAAGATGACCCAGGAAGAGGGTAAAAAGATTGTGGATGAGCTGATGAAAAGTGGCGAAAGCAAGCGGGCGGAGCTTGAAAAGCAGTTCCAGGGCCTGTCCGAGCGCATCAAGGCTAGCATTGGCTTGGGCGATACCAAGTCGAAGGGCAAATCGGGGGCGACGGCCAAGAAGCCCGCAGGCAAGTCAGCCGCCAAGTCGGCGAGCAGCGCCACGAGCAAGGCGGCTGGTGCCACCAAGCAAGCGGCCGATAAAGTAAGCGCCGCCGCTGGCTCAGCGCAGAAGTCGGCCGCCGCCAAAGCCGGCGCGGCTAAAAAGCCGGCCGCCAAGAAGCCCGCCGCTACCAGCAGCGCCTCGGCCGCCCCGGCCGGTGATAAAGCCTAAGACGCTTCGTTGTTATTCCTGATAAAGCCCCGTTTGCACGCCGTGAACGGGGCTTTTGTTGGTTGGGCCCACCCGGGGCTGGTCCAGGGTCGGGGCGTCGGAGTGCGGCCCGGGCGGTCTGGATTAGCGCGCCGTTGGGCCAAGTATTCTTTCGGAGTCGGGCCGTCGGGCGAGCGCTGCCGTTCGGTGCTCCGGCCGCCAGGCACTACTTTCACCGCCGATGTTTAAAAACACGATTTCCAACCTCCACCGCATCCGGCAGGTGGCCGAGGTGCTGCTCCGCTACGGCTTTGAGGATGTGGTGACTACCACGCCGCTGCGCCGCCTCGTGAGCCAGGCGCGCCGCCTGAAATGGCAGCGGGCCGACCGGCAAGTGTTCGAAACCACGCGCTGGGAGCGGGTGCGCCTGAGCATTGAAGAGCTGGGACCCACGTTCATCAAGCTGGCCCAGGCCATGAGCAACCGCGCCGATTTGCTGCCCCAGGCGCTCATCGACGAGTTTGAGAAGCTGCAAAGCAACGTGCCGCCGTTTGAGACGGCCCTGGCCCGGCAGATTATCGAGCAGGAGCTGGGCCGCCCCATTACCGAGGTTTTCAGCGAGTTCGACGATACCACCCTGGGCTCAGCCAGCATTGGGCAGGTGCACCGGGCCCGGCTGCTCAGCGGCGAAGAAGTAGTGGTGAAGGTGCAACGCCCCGGCGTGCGCGAAAAGGTGCGCTCCGACCTGGCCCTGCTGCACGAGCTGGTGCGGCTCACCGCGGGCTTCCTGCAGAAGCAGGGCCTGGCTAACCCGCAGGACATCGTGGATGCCTTTGAGCGGAGCATGAGCAAGGAGCTGGACTACACCGCCGAGGCCCGCTCGATGGAGCAGTTTCGCAAGCTCTACGCCGACTACACTACGTTTTATATTCCCAAGCCCTTCCGCGAAATCAGCACCGAGCGCATTCTGGTGATTGAGTTTGTGAGCGGCTGCAAAATCACCGATAAGGCGCAGCTGCTGGCTTGGGGGCTCAGCCCCGAAACCGTGGCCGAAGTAGGCATGGACATCTACCTGACTCAGATTTTTGAGTTTGGGGTGTTCCACGCCGACCCGCATCCCGGCAACGTGCTGGTGCAGCCCAATGGTACGGTGGTGCTCATCGACTTCGGCATGGTGGGCCGCCTCACCAAGCAGCAGAAGTACGCTTTCGCGGGCGTGTTTATCGGCATGGCCCGACAAGACGCGCGCAGCATGGCGCTTAACTTTCGGCGCCTCGCCCTCACGGCCGAAATCCCGGATATGCGGGCCTTCGAGGCCGACCTCAGCCAGCTGATTGAGGACTTTGCCACGCTCGATGTGAAGGAAATGAGCATGAGCGACTTGGCGGATGCGCTGCAAGGAGTTATCTACACCTACAAATTGCAGGTGCCGGGCGCGGTGTTTCTCATCCTGCGCGCCCTGGTGATTTTGGAGGGCATCGGCAAGGTGCTGCACCCCAATTTCAACACCTTTGAGTTTGTGCGGCCCTACGGCGCCAAAATCATCCGCGAGCAGTATTCGCGGCAAAACCTGCTCAGCGAGGCCGAATACACCGGCACCCAGTTGCTGGCCCTGCTCCAGACGTTGCCGGCTGACGTGCGCCAAATTGTGCGCAAAATCAGTAAGGGTGAGCTACGCCTGAAGTTCGAGCTGATTGGCTACCAAACCCTGCTGCGCAAAGCCGACCAGCTAGTGAGCCGCACCATCCTGGCGCTGTTGAGCGTGGGCGGCCTGCTGTTTTCGGGCTTCACCCTCCTCGGGCGCTACTCGCCCGACATGCCGTACCACCGGGGAGTACCCGAAATAACGTGGTGGAGCCTGGGGGCCACCGGCTTCATGCTGCTGATCTTGTTTATTCTTGGAACTAAGAAGGGGAAGCGATCGGAGTAAGGCCAACACCAAACCTAGAAACTGGTGCTCACGTCAAAGTGAATGGAGTTGTGCAATAGGTAATTGCCATACCTCATGCTGTCGTAGCCTAACTCGAAGCTCAACTCAGGTAATGAAGCGTACCGGATGGTAGTCCCAGCACCTGCCGTGACGCCGAACCCAAGATCTTCTGGAGTAGTGAGTGGCTGGCTGAAGTCCCTCTCGATTGGCAGGCTGAAGTCCCTCTCCGTTACTACTGATTTATTGTTGAGATTGATAGCGAACATCCCACCGGCATTTAAAAAAGGACGTATTGGGCCCCTCCCAAGAGTGTAGCGCACTAGTAAGGGCACCTGTAATTGAGTATAGTCAATAGATACAACATACGTAGAAAAAACGCTGCCGGGGACGTTAGCCGACTCGTAGGTGCTACGCAAATGGGTATAGCTTGCTTCCAGCAGCAAAGAAAACCGGGACTTGTTCGATAATCTCAAGAAAAGCCCCGCCTGATAACCGACGGCTTGCTTTCGTTCAGCAGGAGATGGATTAAAGGGGAAAGCAAAATTTGACACATTGATGCCGGCTTTTAAGCCGTAAGCGAACCGGACCCCGGCAGCGCCTTTTATTAGTCGGCTGGGGCGTTGCGGTTGGGTACAAGCATTGTAATCCATCACGAGGCGGGTTAAGCCAGAGTAGCGGGTTGGGTAACGGCGTTGCGTGACATCGGTCCCGAATTGCATAGTTGCACAGCCTGGCAGTAGCCTGTGAAAGGTTAGCTGTGCTATCTCGGGTTTGACTTCTATGAGGTACGTGGTATCGGGTACTTGCAGAAAGTAACTTCTCCCACTATGAGAGTTCGGACCACTATATAAGCTTACCGGGCCTTGTACTAGCGGGGCTACGAACCGCGCGGGCCCGTGAGGTCCTACATTCTGGACCACTCCTATCACGCCGGATGCATCACCATAGCTGCGTACCTCGCTGGGACCTAGCTTAACATGGTCACCTCCTGCTCGGCGCAACTTTATACCCTCATCTGATGCTACGATCTGTCCACGCAGGGTGTCACCAGCAGTAGTCACAACATAGTCTTGCTTCACGGAGCGCTGCGCCACAGCAGTAACGGATAGTGCCAAGGCAACTATCAGAAAGTAAATTTTCATCATGAGAAATATGAGAAATATGAGAAATGGGTCTATACAAAGATCAAAAGTGCCTTACTAATGGAAGTTTTCCAGTGATAAAAGCAAATCTTTGTTTTAATTCTTCAATTATACCACTCGAATAGGATACCATAGGCTTAATTAAGCCATAGATGTGAACCTTCGTGGTCATCATGCCCAATATATAGTGGCGGCCGGCGGCCAAAACTTAGATTGGGGAGTACCCGCGAAATTTTGCAGCAGGGTGTAAGCAGCAGCACCGTGAATTGAGGCAAGGCAGCCAGAATTTCTGCGACTGATAAAGCTATATTATCCAGTTCCCAGCAACCGTAATGGTTACTTAAGTTGGAGGTCCTCGATGATGGCTCGGATTTTTTCCTGGGCCAAGCGGGTAGCCAGGTCAAAGTCGACCACGGAGCGCAGGGGTTGTTTTACGCTGAAGTAAAACTTGATCTTGGGCTCGGTGCCGCTGGGGCGGGCCGATATCTTGCTGCCATCCTCGGTGAGGAACTGCAGCACGTTGGAGCTTTCCAGGCCGGTTTCGGTGGTCTGACCCGTGCGCAGGTCGTGGATGCGCCCGGTGAGGTAATCCCGGATTTCCACCACTTTCAGGCCGGCGATGGTGGCGGGAGGGTTGGCCCGTAGCGCGGCCATCATCTCCTGAATTTCTTCGGCACCCCGCTGGCCTTTTTTAGTGAGGGAAATCAGGTCTTCGACGTAGAGGCCGTATTGGGCGTACATCTGCACCATTTCCTCGTAGAGCGTGCGGCCCTGGCTCTTGGCCACAGCGGCCATTTCGGCCACCAGAGCGCAGGCCGAAACCGCGTCTTTGTCGCGCACGAAGTCGCCGATGAGAAATCCGTAGCTTTCCTCACCGCCGCCAATGTAGGTTTCCTGACCTTCGAGGTCGCGGATGAGGCCGGCGATGTACTTAAAGCCGGTCAGGGTCTGGTAGCTCTTCACGGCGTGGTTACGGGCGATGTCGCCCAGAATCTCGCTGGTCACGATGGTGTACACGATAAAATCGCGCGGCGTGGCCTGGCCGGCGCGGTGGCGGGCCGAGAGCAGGTAGTACGTGAGCAGGGCCGCCGTCTGGTTGCCGTTGAGCAGCACCCACTCGCCTTGGTTGTTTTTCACGCCCACGCCCACGCGGTCGGCGTCGGGGTCAGTGGCGAGCACGAGGTCGGCGTTGGTAGCCTGGGCTTGGTCGAGGGCGAGCTGCATGGCGCTTTTCTCCTCGGGGTTGGGCGACTGCACCGTGGGGAAGTTGCCGTCGGGAGCCGCCTGGGCGGCCACCACGTTCACGTTAGTAAAGCCGAACTCGGCCAGGGCCTGCGGCACCAGGGTGATGCCCGAGCCGTGCAGCGGCGTGTACACAATGCTCAGGTCATGCTGCGCCGCAACGGCAGTCGGGTTGATGCACAGCTGTTTGACCTGGGCCAGATAGGCCGCGTCAACCTCCGCGCCGATGCGCCGAATTCGGGTTTGGTCGGCCTCGAATTTCACTTCCCCAACGCTGGCAATGGCGTTTACTTCGTTGATGATGTTCTTGTCGTGCGGCGCCACCACCTGGGAGCCGTCGGCCCAGTACACTTTAAAGCCGTTGTACTCTTTAGGATTGTGCGAAGCCGTGATGACGCAGCCGCTCTGGCAGCCCAGGTGGCGAATGGCAAACGATAGCTCCGGCGTGGGCCGCAGGTTTTCAAATAAATAAACGGTGATGCCATTGGCCGAGAAAATCCCGGCGACGGTTTCGGCAAACTGGCGGCTGTTGTTGCGCGAGTCGTGGGCCACGGCCACTTTTATTTCCTGCCCCGGGAATTGCTGATTCAGGTAGTTGCACAAGCCTTGGGTGGCCATGCCTAGGGTGTAGCGGTTCATGCGGTTCGAGCCCGCGCCCATCAGCCCGCGCAGGCCGCCGGTACCGAATTCGAGGCTGCGGTAGAACGCGTCGTTAAGTAAGTCGTCTTGATGCTGCGCCTGGAGCTGGCGAATTTCGGCCTGGGTATCGGCATCATAAGCGGGGGTCAGCCAAGTGTTTATTTGGCGCTGAATCTCGGGAGCAAGGGGCATGAGTAGGAGCGAGCGAATGAAAGGGCAAAATTGAGAATACGAAAGTAAGAGCGGGGCGGCTACTGGGCAGCCAGCGGCATCTCCGCTTGGGGCCGTTGCGTCCCTTCCAAAGCGGTCTTACTTAACCGGTGGCCGAAAAGCGCCTCGTTGGCCGCCGAACTTTGAACCCGCGCCCAACTGCCAGCCGAAAACATCAACTGCTTGATGGCCTAATTTAGATTCCTGCTTGGAATGCGTTTTCGTATAGACCGAATAAAGCCCTGGTTGCTAGATCTAGTTCTAGCAGCCAGGGCTTCGGAAGGGGGATTGAAAAAGTTTATAGCCTACTATGTGACGCGGGCCCATCGGCAACTAATGCCTGATGGCGCGAGCGGAGTGTCTCGACGCCCGCCCGCGCCTTTTGCCGTACATGTTAAGGCTCAACGACCAGTTTCTGGGTCTGGGTTTGGGTGCCTTGCCGCAGGTGCAGCACGTACAGGCCGGGGGCCAGGCCCCGGACGTCAAAGCTCAGCGATTGGGCCCCGGCCGCGACGGTTTGGGAGCGGGCGCGTAGCGTGCGCCCCGTGATATCGGTCAGGTGCAGCCTCACCTCGCCCGCTTGGGCGGCGGTGAACTGCACCGTGCACTGTGCCGCCACGGGGTTGGGGTAAACCGTCAGCGGCTCGAGCCCGGCAGCCGTGCGGGTTTGCAGGACTACCGAGGGCCCGGACTCAGGATACAGGGGGCTGAAGGGGCGGATGTGGTAGCCCAGGTTGAGGGGGGCGGGCTCGCGCCAGAGGGTGGAGAGTTCGGTGAACAGCGCCTGCCGGGCGGCCAGCAGCTGGGGCTGGCCCCACACCGAGTTCACATCTTGCACTGAGGCGGGCAGGGCCCGCCAGCGCACCAGCGTGGCCGACGAACCGGCCGTGGGCGAGGGATTGCCCTCGGATCCCTCGCGGAAGCCCGCGTCGGGGATGCTGGGGTTGGACGGGGGCCGCCAGAAAACGTTGTTGTCGCCCTGGTAGGTATCGCGGAACTCCACCATGGAGCCCGTGCCCCCGTGGGTACCGATGTAGTCCCGCGGCCAGGTGTCGAACAGTAACTGGATATTATTTGTGTTCAGCGTGCCGATGGTGCTGTTGCGGACATTCCAGCGCCAGGTGGTTTCGATGCCCGGGATGTTACTGATCATTTCCCCGACCCGCCCGCTGTTCGACACCATAACCTGTATGCCCGGGTCGTTGAAGGCGATGGTGGAGTTGGTGATGCGCACGTTGTGGCCATCGAAGCTGAGCCAGCCCAGGGAGTTGTATACCGAGCGCAGCCGCGAGACGGTGAGCCCGTCGCTGATCTCCCAGTTCATGCCCTCCTGGCGGTTGCCAGCCACCAGGGCTTGGTCCACCGTCACGTTTTGGCAGTAGACGTCGAACCAGAGTCCGGCGAACATGTTGCCCACGCTTTTGTAGCGCCGCACGGTCACGTTCCGGGCGAGGCCGAGCTTCATGCCGGCCGCATCAAAGTCGTTGGTGAAGCCCAGCTCGTAGGACTTCCAACCGTTCCAGTTGGTTTGCACGTCTTCGAGGAGTTCATTCACGGGGGCGCCGCCGATGCCCTTATAGCCGTTCTCATCGGCCGTGCAGCGGCGCACCGTGGCTTGTGAATTGGGCAGGCCCAGACCGCCGCCGACGTTGCGGTCGAAGTGGCAGTCTTCGATGAGCACGTTGCTGCTGTTGCCAAACAGCAACCCCGGGCCGAAGGCCGTGGCGCAGCCCGTGACGGTGAGCTTGCGCACCACTAGGTTCTTGACCTGGTAAAACTTGAGCACGGCAAAGTCGTTGTTGTCGGGGCGCATGGCCCCTTCCACCACGTGGCCGGCCAGCACCATCCCGGCCGGGGGATACAACACGACGCGCCCGTTGTCCTCGTCGACCCAGAAGCGGCCGGGCCGCAACTCCGCCGCGCTGCGCACCTGGCTCAAGGGCTTGCCATCGATGTAAAACCCTTCCTTGCGCAAATCACTCATCCCCGTGGGCTCGTTCGTGCGGAACGGGTTCCTAATTTCGCCCCAGCGCTTGGTCCAGGGGGTCTGGAAGCAGTTGGCCACGCCCGCCGCCGGGGTCCACTGCGGGAATACATCGGCCCCGCTGAGGATGACCCGATCCGGGACCGTGCCCTCGATCACGAGCGGGGGCGTGTCGGCATTCTCGCCGTGGACACTCATGCCGTTCCCGTCGCCTTCGCGGTAGGTGCCCGGGTGCACCAAGAGCTTGGTGCCGGTGCCGGCGCGCACTTGGGTCCAGGCCCGCTCCAGGGCGGCCATAAAGGAGGAATAGGGTTGGGCCGCCGTCCCCGGCCCGGTGGGCGTGGCCGCCGGATTCTGGTTGTCGACGTGTAGGATACTGGTCACGCGGCTCTCATCGACGGAGGACTGAGCCCAGGCATTAGGTAAAGCAGCGAATAACCCGCCAAGAATAAGGCATAAATGTTTCATATAAGTTTGGGAAAAAGTGAATACGGGTAGACATGATAGATAGAATAGAGAGTATCAAGAAGACCGTCACACTGCCACCAATTGCTGAGGCAGCCAGGTAGCGACGGGGTGACAATGCAATGTAGTGGTTGAGGTAGCCAAGCGGCACTACATCGAAGAAACTGGCGGCGACCAACGCCACTGTTGCAAAAGCTCCGCCCCGCGGTAGTTACCACGGGGGATTTGGTGGTGAACCAGCCGGTCGCTGGTTTGTTTGGGTAGCTGGCAGCAGGAGGCCTGTACTTTTCCGCCGCTTCGGCCCCAAGAAATTGATGAGATCTCGGGGCCGAAGCGGCGGTTGAACAGTGCTTGGCGATAAAGCTACTAAATTTGAGCGAATTAAGCTAGCAGCAGCGTTGTTAGGCAGGAGCAGCTGGCGGTGAGGCGTATCAATATATAAAGGTCCTTCCTGCTTGCTCCTTGTTCCGTCACGGCTGCCCCGCGTGCGGCTGGCCGCAACTTACAAATTGCCCCGCAGTGCTTGCTCGCGCTCAATGCTTTCGAACAGGGCTTTGAAATTGCCTTTGCCGAAGCTCTTGGCCCCTTTGCGCTGAATGATTTCGTAGAACACGGTGGGCCGGTCTTCCACGGGCTTGGTGAAGATTTGCAGGAGATAGCCCTCTTCGTCGCGGTCGACGAGCAGGTTCAGGTCTTTCAGCGATTGCAGGTCCTCGTCGATCTGGCCAATGCGCTCGAGCAGGTCTTCGTAATACGTGCCCGGCACCGAGAGGAACTCCACGCCCCGGCGGCGCAACTCGGTCACGGTGGCGCGGATGTCGTTGGTGGCGATGGCAATGTGCTGCACCCCGGGCGAGTGGTAGTAGTCGAGGTATTCCTCGATCTGCGACCTTTTCTTCCCTTCGGCCGGCTCGTTGATGGGAAATTTCACGTAGCCGTTGCCATTGGATACGACCTTGGACATCAGGGCCGAATACTCCGTGCTGATGTCGTCGTCGTCGAAGGTGAGCAGCAGCTTAAAGCCCATCACGTCCTCGTAGAATTTCACCCACTGGTTCATCTCGCCCCAGCCTACGTTGCCCACGCAGTGGTCGACGTGCAGCAGGCCCACGGGGGCATCCTGCGGAACGGAGCTGCTTTTGGCCACGAACCCCGGCATGAAGGGCCCCGAATAGTTGCCGCGCTCCACGAAAGTGTGAACACTCTCGCCGTAGGTATAAATGCCGGCCAGGGTAACCGAGCCGTGCTCGTCCTCGATGGTGTAGGGCTCGAAAGCCACTTTGGCCCCGCGTTTAGTCGTTTCCTCAAATGACTTGCGGGCATCGTCGACCCACAGCGCCATTACTTTTACGCCGTCGCCGTGCTGGGCTACGTGCCGGGTAATATCGGAATCGGGTAGGAGCGAAGTGGTGAGCACGAGCCGGACTTTACCTTGCTGCAGCACATAGCTGGCTCGGTCGCGCAGGCCGGTTTCGGGGCCGGCGTAGGCAACCAGCTCGTAGCCGAACGCAGCCTGGTAGTAGTAGGCGGCCTGCTTGGCATTGCCCACGTAGAATTCGATGTGGTCGGTACCTTTCAGCGGAAGGAAGTCCTGGGCAGATTGGGCCAGCACTTCGGGCGAGGTCATGGTGTGCATGGGTGATTATGGGTTAGAGAGAAAAGCCAATGATATTCGGGTAAAAATAGCAATTGATCTAGCATTCAGCCAGCATTGGCTACGGGAGCGCGCAGCGGCGGCGCATGTTTAACAAATCGTTCCCATTTTTGTAGCGAACCCTCCGCCTTAGCGCCCTATGAATACCGAAGAAATGAACCGTGCCCTCGTGGCCTTAATTGAGAAGAAAGCCGAGTTGCACACCCTCAAATACGACGATGCCCGCTACGATGAGGTAGAAGAAGCCCTGCACGACCTGGAGGACGACTTCAACGACGAGTATGGCGAATTCCTCGAAAAGGCCCTCGACAAGGTGCACACGGATCTAAAGTCGGACACCGACGTGCTGTTGCCCACGGCCTATTTACCCAGCACCCCCGGCTCCACCCCCTCACCCAAAGAGGGCGTCTGGGTTGATTCGGAAAGATACCCCGGTAAAGAAGCCCGCATCACGCTCGTCCCCAATCCCGTACGCATCATGCTCACGGTGGGCAAGCAGGTGCAGCAGGAACTATGGAAGGCCTAGTTGCGGCCCTGAGCGGCCAGCGGCACTAATTGAGTGGCGGGTGTGCCCCCTACAGCTTATTTGCGCTAGGGTGGGCAGACATTGATTAGAACATCACTCCCCGTCTCGTTTATGTTTATTCCAGGCCATCAGGTTGGGCTGATCGAAGGCTGAAGGCCTTGGTGCCCTGGCTACCGCCGCGTCCGGCCCAGTACTTCGACCTGTACAACCGCCCCCGGAATAAGCAGCCTGCTACAACTCAACAATCAACCAGTGCTCTACCGAATTGCCGAGGTGGCCGACTGGCAGCAAGCGCTGGACAGTGGTTTTTTCGTCAGTGCCGACCTCGCGGCCGAGGGCTTTATTCATTCCTCGCAACGGCACCAGATACTGGAAACGGCCCGCCGATATTATGCCGGGCGGGCCGATTTGGTTTTGTTGGAGTGGGACGAGGAAGTCCTCGCGGCGGCCCACATCCGTGTGGAGCGCGAATGGGTGGCCTCGCGGGGCGAAGCCTTTGCGCACGTATTCGGTCCGGTGCCGCTGGCCGCGGTGCGCCGGCATTGGCCATTCGAGCCCGATGGCGCTGGCCAATTTCAGCTGCCGTCGGAATTACGATTTTGAGAAGAAACGAGAGTGCGTTTGCAACTAAAACCGCTTCACCAGGCTCATCTGCTCATTATTTACCTCTTTTGCCACATGCGACTTCTTCGTTTTCTTAGTTGTGCCCTGAGCTTAGGAGCGGCGGCGCTAACGGCCTGCGCGCCCTCGTACATGTTAACCATGCGCCCCAGCAAAGGAACCGGCCTGTGGGCCGATGGAGCCGAAGCGGCCCACCGGCAGAACGATAGCCTGGAAGTGCAGGTCAGCTTCGTGCGCTACGAAGAAGACAAGATGGTGTTTGCGATGGACTTCCATAACAAGACTCGCCGGCCATGGGTGGTAGGCCCAAAGGATTTCTACCTGCAGCCCGTGCTCACGCAGCCGGTAGCTTCTAGGGCAGTATCGTACCTGCCTGCCGGGTTGGCGGCCTTCGACCCCGAAGTGCAAATTCAGGCGCTGACCAGCCGCGTGAGTGAAGAATCAAAGGCTGCTACCAATGTCGGGACCAACGAATTGCTGACGAGCCTGAGCCACGGAGTGGAAAACCTCGCCGCCCTAAAAAAGAAAGAAACCAAGGAGCAGGAGCAGGCCCGCGAAACCAAGCACCAGAACGAAAACAATTACTACACACGCCAGCGCCTGGAGGCCGCCGCAGCGGCCGACCAGCACCGGGCTCAATTAGAGGAGTTGCGGTCGACTTACTTGCGCCGTAACACCGTGGAGCCCGGCCAACGCATACGGGGTTACGTGTCGTTTCCACGCGCCGACATAGCCGACTTAATTCGGGTATCGGCTCCCGGCCTGGCCGAGGGCACCACGCTGGACTTTATCCAAACCCGCGTTGGGCCAAAGTGAGCCATGAACCAAATTTTTAACCAAGGCTACTTATCGTGCCGGCTAAGACCGGCAGCCTAGCTCCCGCGCCTGGCGTAGCACCTTCTACGCACAGCGGTCCGTCGGCTGGTCTATGGGGCGGCCAGAGCTGAACTTCTGAGGCGGGTACGTTTAATACCCTAAGGGGTACCATACTAAAAGGTGTATATGTACTGGGTTCGTGCCAGCAGTTCAGGAATGGCCGCATCGGGCACAGCCGGATAAATACACGTTAGGGGGGCGTAGCCAAATCTACTTGGGCGCCGGATATGGCCAGGCTAAAATGGTGGCAGATTAGATAGTGCGGCTGCCGAAGTAGAGTGCCTGAGGCCCGCTTGTTACAAGACCCGTGTTGGCTGATTAGTAGCGTGGCCAGTGCCCAATAGTTCTATAAACGATGAAATAATCACGGTTGATGTCATTGAAGGCCAAGGCAAAAGGCCAAACCCCAGCGAGGTTCAAAGTACGAGCACGGAGGCAACTTTTTTGATTCTTCGCCACGACCTTGGATTTTCTTAGAAAAAGAGTAGATTTGAGGGCAGAAAGTTTCAATAAACTTTGCTGCTGCTGTATATTTCATATTTTCCTCACCAACCCTTTTTCATTTTCTAAAACTTTTACCTGATGACAAACTCTTACATCGCGCTCTGGCGGAAGCTGGGGCTTGCTACGTTGCTTGGTCTTGGCAGTGTAGCCACAACGCAAGCACAGTTTCTGAATTATCCGACCTCGCTAGCCGTTAATACGGCCGGTACTTACACCGATTTGGGAGCCACCGGTACTGCTATTGCGGTTGCGAACAACGATAATGCTATATCGTCTCCCCAAAGCATTGGCTTTACATTCCTCTACGACGGGGTGGCTTACTCAAACTTTGTCCTAAGTACGAATGGCTTTATCAAGCTCGGTGTTAATGCTCCTTCCAGTAATATGCTCCTCAATGCTATTGGTAGTGGCAATGATCTTGATAAGGACATTATCGCAGCTATCTCGAACCTGGATCTTTATGGCGCTGCTGACCAAACGGCCAACCCCACGGGATTTCGGGTAGCAACCACTGGTACGGCGCCAAACCGCGTGTGCACCATTCAGTTTAAGAATCTGCGCGACTACAGCTCGCCTGGCCCGCCGGTGGTGCCAGCGCAGTTTGCTACTATGCAGTTCCAAATTCGGCTGTTTGAGGGAACTAACAATATCGAACTAGTCTACGGCACTTGGACCGCAACTACTGGTACTGCTACCGGCCAGCCGGCAGTTATTGGCTTGAAAGGCTCGTCGATAGCGGCTAGCGACCGGGTATTGGCCCTGAAGCCTGCCAGTGCCACGCCTTGGACCGCTACCACCTTCGACCAGCCAGCCGCCTTACAAGCGCACTTCATGCGTAATACTTTCTTGCCAGATCCCGGTCGTACGTACCGCTTCGTCGCCGGGCCGCCACTGCCCGCTAACGATGCCGCCGCCCAGGTAATTTATTCATTAGGAAAGGCCCCGGTTGCTAGCCCACAAGTAGTACAAGCAGTGGTACGCAACGCCGGCTCGGCAGCCCTCACTAACCTAAACGTGACGCTGAACGTGACCGGCGCCAACACGTTTACGAACACTAAAGTCGTGCCTTCGCTGGCAGCAGGGGCATCTGCCACCGTCTCTTTTAACGCCTTTACACCTACCACGACCGGCAATAATACGTTGACGGTAACGGTACCAGCTGATGCAGTGCCTGGTAATAACTCCAAAGCGTATACGCAGGTGGTAACAGCCAATACATTTAGCTACGCTAACAATGCCACTCCCGACCCTGCCGGTAGCGTAGGATTTGGTCCTACTACCACGGGGGCTCTTATAGCCAAGTTCAACACACCAGTGGCACGTACCGTTAGTGCTGTAGGAGTTTGGCTAGAAGGTGGCGCTAACACAGTTGGCCGCACCGTGTATGGTGTAGCCGTAAACGCAGCTGGCGCTGTACTCGCGCGTTCTGCTGACTATGTCGTTCAGACTGCTGACATCGGTCGAACCAAATCCTTCGTTTTCAACACTCCTGTTTCAGTAGCAGCCGGCGACTTTTACGTGGGCATGGTACAGACCGCCGCTCCTGCTGGTGGCAGTGGTTATTTTCCTGTGGCAACTTTGCCTGAATCGCCTACGCGTTCGGGCGCGTTCTTCACCATTGCTCCTTTCACCGCTGCAGGTGGGACGCTAAGTGATGCTGCTGTATCTAATCTCGGCGCGTTTGTAATAGATGCCCAAACCGCGGTGGTGCTAGGCACATCGAAAGCCCTGAACCGGGCCGTGTGGATGTATCCTAACCCCTCAACGGGCTTGGTGAAGCTGGAAGTGCGCGGTGCCAACGCCAAGGACAACCTGCAAGTAAATGTGGTGAACATGTTGGGCCAGCAGGTTTACACCACGTCGCTGAAAGACAACTTCATCAACGAGGTGAACCTTTCCAGCTTAGCCAATGGCATGTACCTGCTCAAGGTGCAGACGGGTAATGAATTTACTACCCGTCAGCTAACCATTGCCAAGTAAGCTCACCTGACGACTTTCTTGCTAAAAGAAAAGGGCAGCCATCATGGCTGCCCTTTTCTTTTGTAAACCAGGTTCCTAAATGCCTTTCATAGTCTATGCTGATGCCTTAGGGCAAGCTTTTACCAGAGTACGCTTAGGCTGCGGGGTGAGCGTTGAGAAACTTTCTCTTTGCCGATTCATATAAGCACGGCTTGGGTTAAAAGTTTAACTCAGAAGCCACCTTAGGATGAAATAGTTACCTTAAATTATGAGGTTTAACTTCAGTTAACTTCCTGCTCCGTGCAAATTGCGAAGAGGGAGTAGGCTACGGCGGGAAAGGCAGGAGCGGTTTTCGTAGCAGGTAGCAAATTCCCGGGCCTCTTTGAGCCAGCCCAAGGAATGTTTGACTCGGTGGAGGCTGGCGTACATCTTCACCTTATCAGCCCCTTAGTCGAGGCGATTCTTCCTGGCCATCGCCGTATTGCGTAGTTCCGCGCTTCTCTACCTGTATCGCTCCTTATGCCTGCTCGCTCTCTGTTTTTTGCTTTTGTGCTGTGGCTGCCGCACTCTGTCGCCCTGGCTCAGACCCCCGCCGATACCACCCACACCGTAGCCTTGCCCGAAGCCATGGTAACCGGCTACGGCCAACAATTGCCGCTACGCCGCACCGCTGCCGCCGTGGGCGTAGTTGACGCCCGCACAATCGAGCAGTTCAGCCCCGCCGCGCTCACGCAGGCCGTGAACACGTTGCCCGGCGTGCGGCTCGAGGAACGGGCAACGGCAAGCTACCGGCTCAGCATTCGGGGCAGCACGTTACGCTCGCCCTTTGGCGTGCGCAACGTGAAAGTGTACTACAACGGCATTCCCTTCACCGAAGCTAGTGGCAGCACGCCCCTGAATTTGCTGGATCCTGCCATTGTTGGCCGGCTCGAAGTGCTCAAAGGCCCCGCCGGAAGCGTGTATGGCGCCGGCACCGGCGGAGTGGCCTTATTCAGCACACCGGAGGTAGCGGCCGGTTCCAGCCGGGTGGCGGTTGGGGCCACCGTGGGCAGCTACGGGCTGCGCCGCAGTACCATCATTGCCGAAACCGGCAGCACCACCGCCAGCCTGCGGGCGCAGTACGCGCACCAGGAACTAGCGGGCTACCGCGAGCAAAGTGCCCTGCAGCGCGACGTATTTGCGCTCGATGCGCGCCAGATGCCCAGCGCTAAAACCACGCTCGCAGTCCATCTGCTCTACACCGACATCAATTACCAGCTACCCGGCGGCATTACCCGGGCGCAGTTTACGGCCAACCCGCGCCAGGCGCGGCCCGGCACGGCCACGGTCCCCGGCACGGTGGCGCAGCAAGCCTGCTATGCTTCGCGCACGGGCCTGCTCGGCCTCACGCATGAACACCGGTTCGCGGACCGCCTCGCCCTGCAAACCACATTTTACGGCAACGGCACGGCCATTCGTACCCCGTACCTGTCCGATTATGAGCGAAATACGGCCCTGGGCCTGGGTGGGCGCACCGTGCTGAGCTACCGCCCCGTCCTGGCCGGGCGAGAGTTGCGACTGCAAGGCGGTGCTGAGTTTCAAGGCAGCTTTGCCGATGGTCGCAGCTATGAGAACAACCGCGGTACGCCGGGAGCCCTGCGCTACGATGATGAAATCAGCATCAGTACCGGCTTCGTTTTCGCGCAGGCCGACTACGATCTACCCGCCGCTTGGCTGCTGACTATTGCCGCCAGCTACAACCGCCTCCGCTACCGTATCGCGCGGGTGAGTGCCGCCGCTGTTCGTCCCAATAGCTACCAGTTTAGCCGTAGCTTTCGACCAGAAGTGTCGCCACGGGTGGCTTTGCTGAAGGAGTTTAGCCCCCAGCTGTCGGTGTACGCCAGCGCTAGCACCGGCTTCTCGCCGCCGACGGTGGAGGAAATTCGGCCGTCCGATGCCAGCCTGAACGCCACGCTGCAAGCCGAGCGCGGCACCAGCTACGAGGTAGGAGCCCGGGGCAATTTCTTTGCCACCCGGGTGCGCTACGAGGTTAATGCATTTGATTTTGAGTTGCGCCAAACCATTGTCAGCAGTACGACCGACCAGGGCATCGTCGTGTTCCGCAATACGGGCCGCACCCACCAGCGGGGCCTCGAAGCAGCCTTAAGCGGCTGGCTGTGGCAAACGGTAGCTCCTGGCCCGGAGAAAGCCAGTACCTCCGGTCCGACCACCTTAGCCGGCCCGACTGGCCTGCGGGCCTGGGCCAGCTACGCGTACAATAACTTCCGCTTCGGCAGCTACTCCAGCGGTGGGCTCGACCTGCGCGGCAATCGGCTCCCGGGTACCGCGCCCCACACTTTCAGCGGAGGGCTCGATTTTAGCCACCCGACGGGCTTCTATCTCAATCCGAGTGGGAGCCACCAAGCCCGCGTGGCACTCAACGACGCGAATACCGATGACGCGCCAGGCTACTGGGTGTTTGGGGTGCGGGGGGGCTGGCGGCGCATCCTGGCGCACCATTTCGAAGCCAATGCTTACGCGGGCATCGACAACGCTGCAAATCGCGATTACAGCCTCGGCAACGACCTGAATGCCTTTGGTGGACGGTATTTTCAGCCTGCCCCGGGCCGTAGCTGGTACGCGGGGGCACAGGTGGGCTGGCAGTGGTAGGGGAGACGGAGTTGGCCCTTGCTGAGCTGGCGTTCAGAGGAGTTGGGGTGTTCGCGAATAGCCTGTTAATCCGAAAAGCCCCGACTCTGAGCAGAGCCGGGGCTTTTCAAGCACTAAATAGTCCTTCGGTCGTAATCAAATAAAGCAGAACGCTACAGTTACTGAGGTGCTGCTACTTAAAAAACGATTGCCATAATAAAAGGTGGGTTACGGAGAATCCGGATTCACCTGGTTGCCGGTTTGGCGAAGGTCGTTAGCTTCCGTGCGCAACAAGTCTAGTTCGGACCCTGCTCTTCGGGAAGCGTGAAAGCGCGGTCGCTGGGGTCGGTTAGCTCGCGGGGGAGGTTTTCATCCGACGCCCGTGCCGGACCGGTTGAAGTGCGCGCTTCGCGATCCATGCGCAGAGAATCATCCTCCTGATCGGCTTGCGTTTGACCGCCGGAGGGCTTATTGTCGTCTACTATTTGGCCGTAGGTTTCGGCCTCAAGCATGGGGGTGGAAGCACCATCGCCAGCATTAGGGTCTTGGGTGGGGGTGTCGTGCTGGTCAGAATTTTCAGGAGACATAAAGAAGAGCAATTAATGATGAGCAGAGAGCAGCTGACTAATGAGCAACACTCGTTGGTATTTACCAAGGGCTCGTTGGCATTGCTTATTAGTAGCTGACTAATTAGTCTTGGTTGTCTTTGGTGCTGGCCGATTCCTCGCGGGTGTTGTGGGTGCCGCCGCCCGCGTAGCGGGGGTCGTCCTGTGCCCAAGCCGTGCGTAGCTCATCGTAGTTCTCGTCTTGCGTGGCTCGAACGGCGGCCGGATCCTGGTTTTGCTCGATGTGGCCGGGCTGATCCAGGGGGTTGTTGGGGGCGTTGCGGGCGTCGCGTTCCCGGCTGCGTAATTCGCTGAACTCGTCCGGGTTGTCGTTCGAGCCGTCGCGCCCCGCCGAGGCATTCGCAGTGGTTGCCGAGGCGTCGGAGGCCCCGTGCGACACGCCGCCGAAGTCGCCGTAGTTGGGGCTGCTGGCATGAATAATCGGGTCGTTCGGGTTGGGACGAGCCGTAGCGGCGCGGTCTTGTTGGTCCTGAGGGCGAAAATCGTTGGCCGGCGGCAGGGGAGTGTTTTGCGTATCCATGAGGAAGAAGAAAGAGAAAAACCAAACGGGCCGAGCCCGTATTTTAGCTAGTGTACGTAGGGTGTACGCAATCCGGCAGTTGCCGTTCATCTCTACGCCGGGCAACCTGACTTCCCCGGCCCTTCAGTTTCTGAAAACCGGGCTATCCTTAACATGGTGCCATCACCAACATAGTGGGTCTGAACCCAGACGGAGGGAGCCCATCGTTGCTTTTTTGGTAGGCTAAGCTCGTCTGCGCTTAGCCACAGAAAGCCCCGGCTCAGCTTAGAACCGGGGCTTTTTACATTATTAAGTAGTCACTCAAACCAGAACAAATTCCTTACAGTGAGTCGCGGTTGCCACAACCTTTCATCTCACTATCAGTGGCTACTGGATTACCACCCGGCCGCTGTATTCGACATCGGCGCAGCTCACGCGTACGGCGTAGATGCCGGCGGGTAGGCCGCTCAGGTCGAGCTGCGTGGCTGCGGTGGCGCTGAGCTGCGTAGTGCGCTGGCGTACGGGGCGGCCCAGCAGGTCGAGCACGGCCACGGCAGCGGTGCGGGCTGTGGGCAAGCCGGGCAGGCGCAACTGTACGGTGCCACTGGTGGGGTTAGGATACATTTCGAGGGCGTTGCGCAGCCCCGTGGCGGCCCGGTTAGCCGTGAGAAGAGGGCAGACCGAGCTGCTGTAGCTGCCCACGCCGGCAAAGTTATCGGCTCCCAGGGCCGACCAAGTGGCACTGCCGTAAGGACCATTCCAACGACCTCCCTGGCTAGTAGTGGGCTGGCGCACGAGGCTGTTGTTCATGGTCGAACCACTCGTAACGCTCCAGCCGCCACCACTGGGAGTTCGGCCAATCAGGCCGATGACGTCCAGCGTATCAGTTCCATCAAACAAGGCTAAAGAGTGCGCCCCGCTGAAATAGCAGACATTGGATAGCAAATCCACTTCGGGCGCTACCACAGAGCTGGTCAGACCCGTGTTGCCGATGACGTAGACATCGCCGGGTGCGATGGTGCCGGTAAGGGGCTGGCTGAAGCCAGGAGAAGAGTTGCCAGGCTGGTACAGCACCACGCGCTTGCCGGTCAGCGGCATGGGGGAGGCGGTGGGATTATATATTTCCAGGACTTTGGTGTTGCCTGTATTCGACTCAATGTACTGCGAGAAATACAGCTTGGTGCAGGGGGCCCCGACTGGCGGGGTATCGTCGTTCATGATGGTGAGCACGTGAGCATTGGGCACGCCCCGAGTGATACTGGCATCGGAAGGGGTGCCCAACAGCAGGCGCACCGTTTCGTTGGGCTCGTAAGTAAGGTCACCCACCACGGTCACAGCCACCGGCTGGGTAAGAGCCGCAGCACTGGCGAAAGTGAGCGTGGGGGTGCTCAAGGTATAATCAGTAGCTGGGGTGGCGGTGGTGCCGGTGGCATCCACGGTCACGGGCACCGTGATAGGAAAGGTAAGGGTACCGGGGTTGGTCAGGGTAACGTTGGTGGTGTAGGTGCTGGTGCCGGTATTGCCCTCCGAGGCGCTGCCCGTCGCGGCGGCAAAAGCCAGGGTCGGCGCGGGCCCGTCGTCGTTGGTGAGGGTAAGGGTGTGGACGCTGGGGCTGCCCACGCTGTTGCCGGTGCTGGGGTTGGCCAGGGTCAGGACTACCGTTTCATCGCCTTCGGGCTGGGTATCGCCATTTACGGTCAGGGTTACTGTCTGGCTGGTAGCGCCCGCCGGGAACGTAACCGTAGTGGGCGAGGCAAAGACGAAATCGGTGCCGCTGGTGGCCGTCGAGTTGGCTGCATCCACGCTCACTTGCACCGTGACGGGGGCCGTGGCGGCGGGGCTCAGGTTCACCGTGAAGGTATAGGTACTCGGGCCGGTGTTGCCCTCGGCGCGGGTGCCGCTGGGGGCCGCGAAGCTAAAAGTGGGGCCGGCGGGGGCCAGGTTCCAGGCCGTGGCTACCGTGGCCGGGTAGGCAATGTAGGGATTGAAATTGCCCTGGCTGGCGGCTACCCGGTTGTTGCGTTCAATTTCGCGGGCGTCCACCGGGTCGGCCAGGTGCCAGCGGTATAGGGTCGCCAAGTCGGCCAAGGCCGTAATAACGCCCTTGCCGGGGTCGAAACCTTCGTTGGCGTGCATGGTGTAGAAGTAAAACGCCGCGCGGGCGAGGTTGCCCTTGTGGTCTTCGCGGGGCTCAAACTGGCTGTTGGTATCCTCGCTGTATTCGTCGATGTTGCTGGTTGGGATGGTCGTCAGACGGGTGGTGCCCCGCAGCCAGCCCAGCGTGCTGGCATCGGGAACGTCGGCAAACGGGTCGGAGCCGCGGTCTGAGTTCCACTGAATGCGGGTGGGAAAGAGGTGATGGATGTCGGAGCGCATCCGCACGACTTCATCAAACCACGACTGCGGGATGGAGTGCTCGCAGTTGATGTCGGTCACCACGTCAGGGTTGGTGCTGGTGGCATTGTAGGGCACGTTTTCCGTATATCCCGAATACACGCATGTCACCTGGTTATTAACGTTGTCGACGTAGTTATACATTCGGCCACGCGCCGCATTGTAGCTGAGCACCACGCGTTTGCCATCATACCAGTTGGCGCGGTACCAGTCGCGCAGGGCTACTCCTTGCAGGTTAGCCGGCGGCGCGGGCGGCATTGGCGGCACCGTTTGCGCCCGAAGGGCCGCCGGCAGCAGGCCCAGCACTACCAGCAAGGAAGGGAAGAGGTTTTTCATGAAGAAATAAATAAGGAAGCAAAGAGTGGGGTGGAAAAACAGGAAGAGCAGTAAAAATCGGAGGGCACTGAATCACAAAGGTAAAACCTGGCCGGGTGCCATTGATCCTTCGTGCATTACCATAACAAGAAGACTTGCGTCGTACTTTCGCTCACCCATTTTTTCTCCCCCCTTCACTCTTACCGTCATGTCTGATATCACTCCTACCGAGCTCCACCAGCGCCAGCAGGCCCACGAAAATCTCACCATCATCGACGTGCGTGAAACCTGGGAGCACGAGGAGGGCCGGATCGCCGACGCCCAAAACATCCCACTCAACACTCTTCCCGATAAGCTCGACGACCTCGCTGAACTGAAGGATCAGGAAATTATTGTGCACTGCAAAGGCGGTGGCCGCTCGGCCTCGGCTAAAGCCTACCTCACCCAGCAGGGTTTTACCAACGTGCGCAACCTTGTTGGCGGCTACCAGGCCTACCTGGCCGCGGGTATTTAGGGCAGAGCCTGGCCTTCTTTGGTTCCGTCAAACGTGGCTGCGTCGTAGGCGGAATATTGGCTGGTTTATCGCAGGAAGCAATTTCTTATTCGGGAATCGCATCACGGCCACGAAGGCTGGCCGTGGCCAACCAGCGAAAAAAAGACATTGGTCCGGAGGAATAGCTCTTCGTTAAGCTGCGCCAGAAATCTAGCTTCTCGGCGGCGGTACCTGCAGCTTGCCGTCGGCCGCGTACGCCAGCTCGCCGCGGTCTACCAACTCGCGCAGGGTGGCCGTGACCGCCGCCGCCTGCTGGGGCGCGAAGGACGCCAGCAGTTCGCGCGGGGTTTGGGCGGTTTGACGAAGCCGCTGCAGCACCGGCTCGTGCAGTGTAGCTGCTTCGGTTGCCGCCTGGGCAGCCTTCTTCTCGGCCAGGCAGTGGTCGCACACCCCGCAAGGGGCCGGATCAGCTTCGTCGAAATACGTGAGTAGCAGCTGTTGGCGGCAGCGGCCCCCCGCCAGGTACTGGGCCACGGCGTTGGTCTTGTGGCGGGCCAGGTCGCGGGCCGCCGTCATGCGTACCTGGTCGATGGGCAGCTTCGACGCCTCGAAGCGTGGCGTGGTAAACATGGCCTGCGGCGACTCTTGCCGGGGATGGTAGTGCAAAATGCCGGCCGTGTGCAGGTAGCGTAGCTGCTGGCGTACTTCCGTCACGCTCCGGCGCAGGTGGGTAGCCACTGCGTTCTCCGAGATGGGTTGGAAATCGGTAAACAGCTCGCCGCCGTGCAGTCGCAGCAGTGCTTTTATTAGCAAGTCGTGTTGGGCATTGGCCACCTGAAAGGCGTACAAGTCCTGATGGTTCAGGATCAGGTGCACCCGGGCCGGGCTGTTGACTGCCTCGTTTAATTGCACAAATCCCTCGCGCTGCAAAATTCTCAAGGTATTATGCGCATCCACCGCCCGGATGCGGTAGGTTTCGGCAAACTGTGGGAGGTCGAAGTCAAACGCGGCCAGCTCACCGCCGCCCACCGCCGTGCGCGAGTAGTTGGCCAGGGCCTGGTACACGCGCCGCACCGTGTCGAGTGGGGGGAACGATTGGTTGGTGCGGTGGCGTAGGTCATCGGCATCGTTGGGGCCGGCCAGCAGCACGGCAAAGGCGTAGTGGCCGTCGCGCCCGGCGCGGCCCGCCTCCTGGTAGTAGGCCTCCAGCGTATCGGGAGCGTCGAGGTGGGCCACCAGGCGCACATCAGGCTTGTCGATGCCCATGCCAAAGGCGTTGGTGGCCACGATGAGCCGGGTCCGGTCGGCAATCCAGTCCTGCTGTACCTGAGTGCGCTTGTCGGCCGGGAGCCCGGCGTGGTAGGCGGCGGCGGCGAACTGATGCTGCTGCAGGAACGCGGCCGTTTCTTCCGTTTGCCGCCGGGTGCGGGCGTACACAATGCCGGTTTGCGTGGGCCCTACGCCGCGCACCACTGCCAGCAGTCGGCGCAGCTTGTCCTCGGTGGGCAGCACCGAGTACGACAGCCGGGGCCGGGCAAAGCTCTGTCGAAAAACGTTGTGGCCGGCCCGGAACTCCAGCTTGGCCACGATATCCGCCTGCACCTGGGCCGTGGCCGTGGCCGTGAGAGCCACAACCGGCACGTCCGCGGGCAAGAGTGCCCGCAGTTCCGCAATGCGCAGGTACGGGGGCCGGAAATCGTAGCCCCACTGCGAGAGGCAGTGGGCCTCGTCCACAGCCAGCAGGCCCACGCTCATCTTCGCCACCCGCACCTGAAACAACTCCGTGAGCAGCCGCTCGGGCGACACGTATAGGAATTTCACCGCCCGGCCGTACACGCAATTGTCCAGCGCGTGGTCAATTTCCTGGTGGCTCATGCCAGCGTAAATGGCTTCCGCCTTTAATCCCCGCCGACGCAGATTGTCGACCTGGTCCTTCATCAGGGCAATAAGGGGCGACACCACGATACAGAGGCCCGGCCGTGCCAGAGCCGGCACCTGGAAGCAGATGCTCTTGCCGCCGCCAGTAGGTAGCAGCGCCAGCGTGTCGTGCCCGGCCAGTACGGAATTGATGATTTCCTCCTGGCCGGGCCGGAATGCTTTATGGCCCCAGTGGTCGCGCAGCAGGGCCAGGGGCGAAGTTTGGGGGGCAGGAGAGGGCATAGGGCGAAGATACTGCGCCAGAGAACCTGTCCCCTGAAAATACTGCCCGCGCGTTTCCAATAAAGGTGAGATATCACATCTGTTACCGATCCACTTACCCGGAACTATTAGAGGCTATCGGAAAAGCGTTTAGGTAGGCTAAGAACGAAACTGGGCGTCTGTACCTCGTGGCCGGCTGGGGTTTCGTTACAGAGAGCGGGCCTTGTCCGAAGTCAGGCGGCACAGACGCCTTAGCCAAGCGGCCGCATGTCGCAGACACGTGCCGGCGTTACTTTCTCTATGGCTTACTGGTAGAATGAAAAAGCCGGCCGTATTATATACGGCCGGCTTTTTCATTCTTGATACGTGACGGGTTTCCGCGCTTCGTTGCAAATGCGCAGGAAGCATTTTCAGGGCGCGGGTTTACGCTGCTACCTTCTCGCCGTTCTCGCGGTCATCAATGGCCTTGCGGAGCTTGGCGATGGCCTGGATGGCGCGCTCTTCGTCCAGCCGGTTGATGTTGAGCAGCATCTTGGTTTTCTCCGGACGGGTAATTACCGGGTGGTTGAGCAAGCGGATGATTTCTTCTTTCTGCGAAGCCGTAGCGTACTGCACCGGCGCCACCTGCTCGGCGGCTACTGCGGGTACCTCGGCGGGCAGCACCTGCATGGCAGGTACAGGCTCCGCAACCGCCATCGGAGCGGGAGCGGCAACTGGCAGGTTGGTGTTGTAGTCCATCTCCTCGGCGGGGGTGGGCTCGTAGCCAGCGGCGCGGATGATCCAAGCCAGGCAGTTACGGTAGGCTTTGCTAATGGCGCGGGTCTGGGCCATGCTCATGATGGCGAACTCCTGGTAGAATTTCTTGCCGCTCTCCTTGCTTGAGCACACGGCAAAGCCGGCCCCTACGGTAAGCTGGTGGCGAATATCGAATAGTGTCACCTTAGCCTGGTATTTTATTTCCTGGTCGCTGCTCACGTTGATGACGTGTTCGATAATGGGCACGATGCCCAGGCGTGAGCCAGCGTACTGCCAGCCTTCCACGTTCACGAACTCCTTGCCTTGCACATTCGTGGTAAGCTGGTTTTCCTTGATGAACTTAGCGAGGTCCTTCGCCAAATCCAGCGTCTCATCGGAGCGGCTGATGTCGTAGCTCTCGACTTTAACTTTCTTGGTAGTTTCCTTGGTGGTTTTGGTGGCCTCGGTCATGGCTGTGCTTTTTTAATGTGTCCAACTGATGTTCGGATTAATAACCCAAAGATAAAGGTAAAGGTGCCAAAAAAGCCAGAAATTTTAGTAAATTTTGATATTGATTATCAGTTAATTATGTGCGAAATCAGATTTTATTAAAACTAATGAGGTTGGGAAGACGGCGAATGGATAGGAAAACCGGTCACCGAGGCTCTGATTAGTCCATTACCGAAGAGCCGGACTGACGGTTGATGCCGCACCCAGAGTAAAGTAGGTTCAGTAGTTTGTCGACACGCCCTGACTGCTCTTATCCAGAAGGCTAGAAGTACCTTATGCTAAGCAACACCCCTGGCTCGCCCATTACGATTGAGCTACTAAGCCATGCGCTTGCTGGGTGCGGCCAACCAAAGGTTGACAACACTAGCAGCACCCTCTTTTACTAATGGTCTTATAAATTTGAGTAGCACTTTGATGCTACTCACCCACCAGGATGCGCCCGTCCCGCATGATAATCTTGCGGTCGGCCATTTCGGCCAGCTGGTCGTTGTGCGTCACGATGACGAAGGTCTGGCCCAGCTCTTTGCGTAACAGAAAGAAGACCTGGTGAAGTTCCTGGGCATTTTTGGTGTCGAGGTTGCCGCTGGGCTCGTCGGCGAAGATGATTTCGGGCGAGTTGATCAGGGCGCGGGCCACCGATACTCGTTGCTGCTCACCGCCGCTCATCTCGCTGGGCTTATGGTCGGCCCGGGACTCCATATTCAGCATGCCCAGCAACTCGCGGGCCCGAACGCGGACTTCCTTTTCGGAGCGCCCGGCCAGGTAGGCGGGCAGGCACACGTTTTCGAGGGCCGTAAACTCAGGTAGCAGATTGTGAAACTGAAAGATGAAGCCAATGTGCCGGTTGCGAAACCGCGCCAGGTCGTTGCGACCCAGACTGGTAACCGACTCTCCATCAAACAGCACCTCGCCCGAATCAGGGCTGTCGAGCGTGCCGAGAATGTGCAGCAAGGTGCTTTTGCCCGCTCCCGAGGAACCGACAATGCTTACGATTTCAGACTTTTCAATCGTTAGATCGATGCCTTTGAGCACGTTCAGAGCATGGTAGCTCTTATGAATGTTGATAGCTTGCAGCAACGGAGGCGGCCAGAAACGTGGAGGGTGTGCAGTCCCGGCAAAGCTACGCACAATCCCGGCGGAGCCGCGCGTGGCGCCCCGGGCTTTCAAGTTGTTCCAGCCCCTAAGATGTTGCCTTTGATTGGCTCGCGTTCCAGCACCAGCCTGTCGCGGCCGGGCGGGCCCACTGGTATGGGCCGTAGGACCATGCAGCGCGGTGCGCCCCTTTATCGGCCACATTGCACGCCCCTGGGGCAATCCCGGTGCGCCGCCGTACTTTCGCGGCAACAACGGCCGGCAGCGGGCCACCAAGTCGCATCACCACCCCTTTACCATTTTTATGAACATTCACGAATATCAGGGTAAGGAAATCCTGAAAAAGTACGGCGTACGCGTGCAAGAAGGCATCGTCGCCGACACGCCCGAGGAGGCCGTGGCGGCCGCCGAGAAACTCAACGCCGAAACGGGCACCAACTGGTACGTCATCAAGGCGCAAATCCACGCCGGCGGCCGGGGCAAAGGGGGCGGAGTGAAGGTGGCCAAAAACCTGGAACAAGTAAAGGAGCTGGCTGGCAACATTATCGGCATGCAGCTCATCACCAAGCAAACCGGCCCTGAAGGCCGCAAAGTGCACAAGGTACTAGTAGCCCAGGACGTGTACTACCCCGGCCCGGCCGAGCCCAAGGAGTACTACATGAGCGTGCTGCTGGATCGCGGCCTGGGTAAAAACGTCATCATCTACACCACCGAAGGCGGCATGGACATCGAGGAAGTGGCCGAGTCGCATCCCGAGAAAATCCACCGCGAACACATCGACCCCGCCGTGGGGCTGCAAGGCTTCCAGGCGCGTAAAATCGCGTTTAACCTGGGCCTGGAGGGCGAGGCGCAAAAGGAAATGGTGAAGTTCGTCACGGCCCTGTACAAGGCCTACGACGAAACCGATTCCAGTATGTTCGAAATTAACCCCGTGCTGAAAACATCGGACAACAAGATCCTGGCCGTAGACGCCAAGGTGACGCTGGACGAAAACGCGCTTTACCGCCACAAGGACTTTATGGCCCTGCGCGACCTGAACGAGGAAGACCCGCTGGAGGTGGAAGCCAGCAACAGCAACCTGAACTACGTGAAGCTCGACGGCAACGTGGGCTGCATGGTGAACGGGGCCGGCCTGGCCATGGCTACCATGGACATCATCAAGCTCTCGGGCGGCGAGCCGGCCAACTTCCTCGACGTCGGAGGTGGCGCCAACGCCCAGACCGTAGAGGCTGGCTTCCGCATTATTCTGAAGGACCCGAACGTGAAAGCCATCCTGATTAACATCTTCGGCGGCATCGTGCGGTGCGACCGCGTGGCGACCGGCGTGGTGGAAGCCTACAAAGCCATCGGTGATATTCGCGTGCCCATTATCGTACGCCTGCAAGGCACCAACGCTGAGGAAGGCGCCCGCATCATCGACGAAAGCGGCCTGAAAGTCTCCTCCGCCGTGCTGCTGAAGGATGCGGCCACTCGCGTGAAAGAAGTATTAGCCGCCTAGCGCCTGCTGGTAAACGGCCCCTAATCAGCAGCATTGTTAAGAGCCTGTTGCGTAAGTAACAGGCTTTTTTCATGGGTTTCGCTTCGAAGGTCTGGTGTATATAATAGCTTCCGGTCTTGCTTCTCAAGTGCTGCGGTCCGGGCGGCATCGCATTGTCTTGCTGTTATCGCATCAAGATCAGCTACTTACTTAAGCGCGATTTAAATCACGCGGAGAACGCTGGTGATGAAGCCGGCGAAGTTGAATAATGTGAGCGGCCTGGGAAATAAAAGAGCCGCGTAGCAGTCATACTTCACTGAGTACGACCGCCACGCGGCTCCTCTTTAGGAGGCATAGGGTGCGGAGCTTAAACAAACGACCGCCGATGGGACGGCGCGAACGGGCAAGCTCCCACTTCACCCGCCGAGGCCCTTAAGGAGCTTAGTGGGCCGCCAGAGCCGCGTTCTGAGTTTCCTGGACGCCGCCTTTGTCGGCTACGCCGGCGTTTTCAGCTGCTTCTACAGGAATGGCTTTGCCCATCACGCGCAGCTCCACCTCCATGTTGCCGCGAGTGCCAACCGAGTACGGGCAAATTTTGTGGGCTTGGCGCACCATGGCAATTGCTTTGTTTTCGTCGAATTTCTTTAAATCCACGTCGAGAACGGCGCTCAAGCCGTAGCCGTCGCCTTCCTGGAAAAGGGTAACCGAACACTGCACGGTGCTTTCCTTATCGAGGGCGTCGCCGGCGCGCTGGGCCGTAACGAGCAAGGCCTGCTGAAAGCACGAGGCGTAGCCGGCGGCAAATAATTCTTCGGGGTTGGTAGCGCTCTTTTTGCCACCCAAACTTGCGGGAGCTGACATTTCCAGGTCGATAACGCCGGTAGAGGAGCGCACGTGGCCGCTGCGGCCACCAACGGCCGTAGCATCGGCCGTGTACAGGTTCTTTTTCATGAAGGATAGGTAAAAGGTTGAGGATTTCAACGGGAAAGTACTGCTGACTTAACTACTTTTACCCCGGTTGGGTTGTGCGAGCCATCCTGAAGCCGCAAGGAATTGTGAGCCCAGGTTTGGTCGAAGGCGTTTTTGCGGCTACTTTTGCAGTCCTATCCCGTCCCGGTGATGTCGTACAACGGATAGTATGAGAGTTTCCGAAGCTCTTGATCTAGGTTCGATTCCTAGCATCACCACTCAAGGACCCCGTTTGCGGCAAGCAGGCGGGGTTTTTCGTGCTCATAGCATGGCATCCGAGACGACTCCTGCTCCTGGCCACCTACTTTGGACTTCCTTTCACTTCCGGGTTGCACTAGTAGTGATGTTACGTTACAACTGAATCCGAAGAGCAGGAGCTGTTGAAATCTGGAGTAAAATAACTGCGAGAGTTCAGGGCTGGTTGCTGCGACCTCGATGAGCAAGTGAGTACCGCAACGAGGTTGCAGATCCAGCATTATTAAGTTGGCCCACGCTTACTGCTGCTTGCTGCACGAAATAGGTAGGTAAGCTCATTACAAACGGACCTGAAGGGCCTTTCTATCGACACCCGCAGTTTGTAGGAAGTGAGAGGGTATAGGTAGTTATTTAGATTATTGGAGTAGAGTTCAATTCAATAATTTGAAAGTCAAAGTTATTAAGGCTATTTAGTATGAACTTTCAAATTTTGTCTTAACCTATAACGTGAGCTATGCGTTGACGAGTTTATAAGGCCTAGATTTCAGCCACCAATTACTTTTCTTACCTATTTCCAGTACCCATGAACAAGAAACCACTTTTTGCCATCCTAGCCCTGACCGTTGCTCTTACTGCTCCGGCTTTCGCCCAAACCGGGACGACAACCAAGAGCGATGACGACAAAACCAAGACTACGGCGGACGGTATGACGACCAAAACGAAGATGGGGGATGATGGGAAAATGAAGGTCAAAGGCAAATCCGAAGCCGGCGACAAGATGAAAGCCAAAACCAAGCCTCGCAAAGGAGACTCGAAAATGAGCGCCGGGGCGACCAGCGCTGAAAGCACTGGTATGACCAGTAGCGCCAGCCCGGGTACCGCCACCGGCGGCGTAATGGTAGGCGGCGCCCTGATGACTCCCAACAAGGACATCGTCGATAATGCGGTTGGCAGTGCCGACCATACCACGCTGGTAGCGGCTGTGAAAGCCGCTGGCTTGGTAGAAACGCTGAAAGGTGCGGGTCCCTTCACCGTATTTGCCCCCTCCAACTCCGCATTTGATAAACTGCCGGCCGGTACGGTGAACTCGCTGGTAACCCCGGCAATGAAGCCTACGCTCACCAAAATTCTGACTTACCACGTCGTGCCCGGCCGCCTCACTGCTGCCACCCTCACCAATGGCCAGGTGCTGACTACCGTGGAGGGCGAGCAACTGACGGTAATGAAGAGCGGCAGCAGCGTGATGCTTAAAGACGCTAAAGGCGGCATGTCCACCGTGACTATTCCCGACGTAATCTCCAGCAACGGCGTGACCCATGTAGTTGACTCCGTGCTGATGCCTGCGAAGTAACGTCCTGGCTGAGGCCGTGGAATAATGGGGTAGCCACTACCTTAATATACTGCCTTCTTCGCCGGGCAACCGATACCGCACCTTCACTATCTTTCACCAGCAAAAGGCCCATCAGGTAAACTGATGGGCCTTTTGTTTGAGTAACATTGTTGGTAGTCCGCTAAGGGTGGCCTTACTCCAGCAAGAGCCGGCGCCCCACGGTGCGTCCATCGGCCAGCGTCAGGCGGAGGGTGTAAGCCCCCGCCGGCAAGGCAGGCAGTGCCAGCGTAGTTCGGCCAGCGGAGGCCCCGGGCTGCTCCCACACAGTGCGGCCCACGGCATCGAGCACGGCCGCCCGGGCAAAGCCGGGGCCGGCGACGGTAACCGTGCCGTGGGCGGGGTTAGGATATACGCTGAACGCGGCAGCTTCGCGCGCCGAAGCGGTGGCCGTCGAGGTGTTATTGTTCATTACGGGGCGCATCATTAGAGACCCTGATGGCCCAAAGCTGGTGGTGTTCCAGGCGCCGTTATTGTCGCGGCGCCAGAGGTAGCCAGCGGGAAAGGTGCTGTTCAAATCCAGGCCGTAGTGCAGGTTACGGCCCTGTGAGGGCTGGGAGTACCCCACGTAAAAGCTGCCCGAAACCGGAACGGGAAGGTCGAAACTGATTTCAAAATACTGCCCGTTCGCGGGCAAAGGGTTGGGTATGACGGCTGCTTTGGAGGCCAGGAGCGTGCCCGGCTGGCCGGCAGCATCCTGCCACACATTGATGGTGACGTTTCTAGATGCCCGGTCCGAGGCAGTAAATACCGGGTAGAGCCGCAGGCCCCGCACCCGGTCGGGCTGGTTGAGGTCGATGCGGTAGGCAAACGCGGCCGCCTGGCCAGTGTTGTAGGGAACCAGCTGCGTGATGTTTTCGGCCGTGCCATCGTCGTAAGCGTAGTAATCATTGAGCTCTACGTCGCGGAAGATGGTGTCGTTAGCCAGCGTGCGTGGCAGGGTTTCCAGGGTGTTGAGGGCCATGGTATAGCGTAAGGTCTTGGCATCCGACGTACGGGGAATGGACGGGAGGTCGGCGGGGCCGGTTACGTTATTCTGGCGCGGATTCACGGGCAAGGGGCGGCTGATTTGCAGCCAGTTGCCCAGTGGAGCACTGGCTGGTAGCACCCGCACCGTGCCCAGCACATCGATGGGAATGGGCAGCACTCCTGCGTTGAGGTTGCTGAGGGTTACCCCCAACTGGGGGTTAAACTCCCGGCCGGCCGGGGTGGCGGCGTTGAATTGCCAGACGGGCATGGCCGAGAACCGGCCCAACGGGCTGGCCATGCCCCCCGAAACAGTTTGCCCGATCACGCCGGCGCTGGTGGCGATGTCGGCAAACGTGGTGTCGGCTAAGCCCCGCGAGCGGCCCCGGTCGAGCAAAATGTAGTCTACGCTCCACCCGTCGCTGTTATCGGAGGTGTTGCCGGTGGCCACGAACATAAACTGAAAGTTCGCGTGCAGATATTCGGGTTGGGAGAGCAGAATTACTTGCTGACGGAAGGCCGTGCGTTGGCGGTTGCCTCGCTGTACCCATACCGACTGCCAGATACCGGCATCCGTTCTGACAAATAATTCCAACTGCACGGGAGTGCTACCGGTGTTGCGATTGAGAACGCCTACGATACTACCGGCCTGCCAGGCAAAGCTCAGCGCCACTTGGTCGCTGGCCGTGAGCCCGCTCAGGTTGATGGGCTGCGAAACCAACGAGTCGATGCGGCCATAATTGCTGGTGACGGTGCCGCTGTAGCTCTGGCCGTTGGCTTTGAGGCCGTCGAGCGTGGCGGCCCCGCGCGTAAGGGGGCGCAGCGCCAGCCGGTTACTGACGAGGGCGCCGCCGGTGGGCACCCAGTTTTGGGTTTTGGGGAGTCCTTCCAGGGGCGTTGTAAAGTCGTCGAAGAAGGGCAGGGCCAGGGCCGTCAGCCCGCGGTGCTGGGCCCGTTCGGCGGCCGATGGGGCGTAGCGCGCCCGCCCGGGGTCGGCGGAGACGGGCAGCGTGGGTTCTACCTGTCCCGAAGCGGCCCCGGCTACCAAAAGCAAGGTGGGCAATAGCAGCCGGCGGCAGGTGTGGAATAGTGTCTTCATAAGAGAGTATTTAATACCCAACGACGGCAACAGGCAAAAAAGTGTAAGAACTTAAGTCCCCGGCTGCAGCCGGGCCAGGATGAGCACTATTGGGATAGTGGCTCCTGACCATAAGCAGAAAGCGTAGCAAAGGTCGGCATTGCCGAGTACCAATGAAGTCTGGTGGCCTTGTGGCTGGTGGTTTAGCACGGGGTGGTGCCACGAATTCCGCGGAGCGGTTCGTGGTACCACTCCACTAACCTTGGAACGAGGTTGTCGAGTATTTTTTCACAATTTAGTGATACCACGAACCGCTCCGCGGGATTCGTGGCACCACTCACCACTCTTTCATTCACCACCTTACCTGGCCACCCAGATGTCGACGAGCTGACCCGTGCGGATGGTGGCATCGGGGCCGGCCACGGGGCGTTGGCGCACCACGGTGCCGGCCATCTGGCCTGCTTGCACGGGCATCTCAAACACCTCGCCCTTTTGCAGGCCCTGGCCTACCAGGAGGGTGATGGCCTCGTCCTCGGGCATGTTCACGAGGTTGGGCACGGCAAAGGTTTGGTTGCCTTGGCCGTCGCCCACCACCAGGTCAACTTTGGTGCCCTTAGCAATGGGTGCGCCGGGCGCTATCTCCTTGCCATTCACGAACTGCTTGAGCACGGCGTTCTGCGCCAGATCGGGCACCAGTTGAATCTGGCCCACCACCAGGTCGTAGCTTTTGAGAATGAGCATGGCATTTTTCGCTGAGCCATCGGTGAGCTTAGGCATTTTAATCACCGGTGGGTTTTTCATGCTCACCTGCAGGTAGATTTTGCGGCCCTCCTTTACTTTCTCGCCGGGGGCCGGGTCCTGTTGCAGTACGGTGAAGGGCCGGATGCTGGGGCTGTAGCTGGAGTCGTCGACAAAATAAGCCAGCTTGCGGGCGTCGAGGTATTCTTCCAGGTCGGCTACGTTCATGCCCGTCACCTTGGGCACCGTAATGGTTTCGCCGTGGTGGGTGCTCACGGGCAGGTACACGTAGAAAAAGCCCAGCACGAGCAGCAGCCCTACCCCGGCAATGAGCAGCAGGTGCTTGAGAACGTCGAGCGGGGTGTTGGATTTTAGGAAAGCCATGGGAGGTAATTGTTTCAGCAAAGAACGGAAGCTCCCCCTCAGCGGAGGAGGGGAGCAGGTTGCTCAGCGGCCTTGGCCACCCGGGCCTTGCCAAACTCCAGAATCCGGTCGATGAACTGATAGGGGGTGTAACCGGCCAGGGCCGTTTGGTGGAAAATGCAGGTAGCCGGCGTCATGCCGGGCAGGGAGTTGACTTCAATAATCAACACCTCCACGTTGCCATTCTGGCGGACGCGCACAAAGGCGTCGATGCGGGCGTAGCCCTGAATGTCAAGCACTTCGGCCACCCGGCGCAGGACGGCTTTTACCTCATTGGAAATGCGCTGACGCTCGGCCGGGTCAACGTCGTAGCGGGCGGGGGTAATGTTCTGGCCTTCCCCGGCCAGGAATTTCTCCTCCAGGCTTAGTACTTCGCCGGTGGCCAGGGCCTCACTGGCTTCGAACACTTCAATGTTGAGGTGCCCGTCTTCGTCGTAGGAGGTGAGCAGCCCGCCCGTGATTTCCAGGAAATGGGCCGCCCCGTCGCGGCTGATGAGGGTTTCGACCAGGAAAGCATCCTTGCGCGGAAACTCTTCTTTGAAACCCAACTGCAACACCTCGGCCGGGCCGGGGAGCAGGTCTTCGTCGGCGCGGAAAATCAGCTGGCAGAAGGCTGCCAACTCGGCCCGACTCTTAATTTTCTTTACCGCCGAAGAGCAGCCGTCGTCGGCGGGCTTAGCGATGAAGGGGTAGGGGAACTGCGCTTCCAGGCGGCGGTAGAAGCTTTCGGCGTCGACTTGCCACTCCAGCTGATTGGCCATGCGGTGCTCGGCCACCAGCAGGCCGGCTTCGCGCAGGCGCTGGTTGGTCACGAACTTATTGATGGTGACGCTGCTGCTGGCCACGCCTGAGCCGTTATAGGGCAGGTGGTATTTTTCCAGCTGCTGCTGCAGGGCGCCATCTTCGCCGGGGCGGCCGTGCAGCGCGATAAAGACTTCGTCGGCCAGTTGCGCCAGCTCATCGAACGAAATGCGGCGCGGTTGGGCCAGGGCTTGTCCGGCGTAGGTGCTGGTAATGGCGCGGGCCTCGTGGCGAATGCGGTCCAGAATGGGGTGCGGGGCTTCGCCGGCTTCGGCGTGCTCGATTTTCTCGCGGATGTCGTCGGCGTTATCCTTCAGCATCACGTTTACGGGCAGCACGTAGAGGCGGTGCTCTTCGGCCGACCCGGTGAGGAACACGGGCACCGGCGCGTACTTGGCCGAGGAGCTGAGCTTCTCGTAGATGTTGCGCCCGCTCTCCACCGAAATGTGCCGTTCGGAGGAGTAGCCGCCCATAATGACGGCCACGCGGATGCGCTCGGTGGCTTCGTGCTGGCGATTAGCCACGGCGGTATCCAGTTGGGCGAGCAGGCCACCAAGCTTCAGGGGGCGTAAACCAGCGCGCCGCCGCGCGGCCAGCGAAGTACGGATGAGGTAGGTGAGAAACTGCGAGGGGTTGAGCCCAATTTCGGCCGCTTGGTGGAAGAAGAACGAGGCCGGCAGCATGCCCGAAGTGGTGTTCGGGTCGTTGAGAAAAAGAAGAGGGGCCGCCTCTTCCCCCTGCCCCTTGTCGCCTTCCACGTAAAACCCATCGAGCCGGGCGTACACCTGGAAGCCGAACGTGCGGAACATCTCCTCGCAGGCCGCCCGAATCTCCTGAATTTTCGCCTCCGGCAAATCAATCGGGGTGACTTTGCGGGCCAGGCCGGGCAGGTACTTCGAGCGGTAGTCGAACAGTTCCTCGCCTTTCACAATCTCGGTTGGGGGCAGGGCCAGGGGCTGGCCGGTGGGGTCCTCCACCACGATGCAGCTGAACTCGCGGCCCGCTACGAAGCTCTCGACCAGCACCTGCGTTTCGCCGTCCACGTTGGTCAGGCGGACGGTCTCGGCCGTGGCTAGCTGCTCGTTCAGGGCGTACAGCAGGGCTTCGGGGTGATAAATAATGGGGGACGGGCTGGCCCCGGGTTGCTGCCCGGTTAAGCCCGTAAGCACCACGGGTAGGCCAATGCCCTCGCGGATGTCGGTGAGGTGCTGGACCCAGGCCAGCTTGTCCTGCTCACCCAGGCCCTGCCACTCTTGGCGGCTCACCACTTTGCGGAATAGGCTGCGCTCAATGGCGTCCTCGAACTGGGCCAGGTCGTCGGTTTTGAGAATACTCACCCCGATGCTGGAGCCCTGGCGGGGGGACTTGAGCACCAGCGGCAGGCCCAGCTCGCGCACCAGGTAGGCCAGCGTGGCCGCGTGGTCGGTGCTGTCCCACTCCGCGGCCTGGATAACCCGAAAAGCGGGCGTGGGCCGACCCAGGGCGCGGAGCAAATTCTTCTGGGCAACCTTGTCGATGCCAAACGCCGACGGCAGAATGCCCGAGCCCGAGTAGGGAATGCCCAGCCATTCCAGCAGCCCCTGAATGGCGCCGTCCTCGCCGCCCGGCCCGTGCAGGGCCAGGAACGCGAAGTCCATGAGTTGCGGCAGCTCTTCGGTGGGCACCGGCCGGCCTACTTTCGAAATGGCCCGCAGCTTTTCTTCGGGGCTGAGCTCGCCCAGGCTTTCGATGTAGACCTGCAAGTGGTGCAACGACGGCGGCTGCGAAGCCACCGGGGGGTAAAAGTCCCGAATAGTACCCTTGTAGATAAACTGCCAATCGAGCAGAATAAATTGCCCCAGGCTGTCCACAAAAATGGGCACTGGCTGGAACAGAGCCTTGTCTAAATTGTCGAATACGGTGCGGCCGCCCGCGAAAGAAATCTCCCGCTCGCGCGAAGTGCCCCCGAAAAAAATGCCGATTTTCATAAGTGCCGCAAAGGTAAGAAGGGGAGAGGGGCCGGTGCTAAGCGGATGAGAACAGCCGGCAAAGGAATGGAGGGGGAGGGGAGCGGAAAGGACCAGCCGCATCCGCTCCTTGGTAAGGAGGCCGGTTTCTGTTCTACTTTGCAGCCCCAACCCACTACTTATCCTGCCTCACCAACCTTCTTCATGAACACCCTCGATACCTACAATTTCGCTGGTAAGCACGCCGTGATGCGCGTCGATTTCAACGTGCCCCTCGACCAGGACCTGCGCATCACCGACGACACCCGCATCCGCATGGCCACGCGGTCGGTGCTGAAAATCCTGAACGACGGCGGCTCGGTGGTGCTGCTTTCGCACCTGGGCCGGCCTAAGGGGGGCTACGAAAGAAAGTATTCGCTGGAAAGCCTGGTGGCGCGCCTCTCGCAGGAGTACGGCCGCGACGTGCAGTGGGGTGGCGACGTCCTCGGCGACGAAGCCGCCCGGAAAGCCGCGGCCCTGCAGCCCGGCCAAGTGCTGTTGCTCGACAACGTGCGCTTTTATAAGGAAGAAGAAGCCGGCGACCCCGCCTTTGCCGCGAAGCTGGCCGCCCTGGGCAACGTGTACGTGAACGATGCCTTCGGCACCGCCCACCGCGCCCACGCCTCCACGGCCGTGATGGCAACCTCCTTCGCCCCGCAAGACCGGGTGGGGGGCTACCTGCTGCAATCGGAGCTGGAGAACGCCCAGAAGGTGCTCGAAAACGCCGAGCGGCCCTTTACCGCCATCATGGGCGGGGCCAAGATTTCGGATAAGATCCTCATCATCGAAAAGTTGCTCGACAAGGTCGACCATCTGCTCATTGGCGGCGGCATGGCCTACACCTTTGCCGTGGCCGAGGGTGGGCACGTGGGCAGCTCCCTGCTCGAAGCCGACAAGGTAGACCTGGCCCGGCAGCTCATCCAAAAAGCCAAAGCCAAGGGTGTGAACCTGGTGCTGCCCGCTGACTCACTCATTGCCAACCGCTTCGCCAACGACGCCGACGTGCAGGAAGCCCCCAACGCCGCCATTCCCGACGGCTGGATGGGCCTCGACCTTGGCCCGGCCAGCCGCGCGGCCTTCGCCGACCTCATCCGCCAGAGCAAAACCATTCTCTGGAACGGGCCGATGGGCGTGTTTGAAATGAGCAACTTTGCCGGGGGCACCACGGAAGTGGCCCGCGCCATTGCCGAGGCCACGGCCGGCGGTGCCTATTCGCTTATCGGCGGCGGCGACTCGGCCGCGGCCGTGCAGCAGCTGGGCTTCGGCGAGCAGGTGAGCTATATCAGCACGGGCGGTGGTGCCTTGCTGGAGTACATGGAAGGCAAGGAGCTGCCCGGGGTGGTAGCGCTCGGCTAAGCAAGAAAACGGGTTTGCTTAAAAGAGTATAATTACCTTAAGCTGCGGCCTAGCCGCGTAGCGGCGACCGGTTGGTAGAAAAAAGGCCGCGTGGTTAATAACCGCGTAGCGGTGACAGCTTCGTCTGGCGACTCTGCCACCGCTATGCGGCTCCAGGTTGGCAAGAGCAAGAGGTAAATGTTCTACCAACCTGCCGCCGCTACGCGGCTGTTCCACTATTTGGGGTAATAATCATGGAGTGTCATGCCTCCAGCCGTTTGAGCAGCTCATCGGCGGCTTTCTCGATGTCGTGGTAGCCTTGTTGGGCGGCCCGCTCCTTGGCGGCAATCAGGCCGTCGCGGTGTACGGTTTTGAAATCGCCGTATGGAAATTTGTAGCGGCCCTTGGTGTTTTCGCCCTTGCTGGTGTCGAGGCCAAGGTGCCAGTTGGCATACTCTTCCAGCTCGTGCTTTTCGAGAAAGGCGTTTTCCGCGGCTGAATTGGGGTTATGCTGGCCCCAGTGGCCCTCGTCGTTCTTGATTTTGCCTTCCTGGATGAGGTGCCGGGCGAAGACAACGGCCTGGGGATTAAGGGAGATGCTCATGGAAAAGAGGGTTAAGAAACCATCTGCGTACGCAACTCAGCAGTTGGAGTTCCTAGGGCTCAGCTTGGTAGTTGCATCTTCGAGGGAAACGCGGCCGGTCGTTGTGCGAGCAGCCAAGCCGCAGCTTAGAAACCGTTTGCGTTCGCTTTCAGAGCGAAGAACCTAGAGTTGAGGACATTGCTTTTTTAGCCCAAAGCCGGCTCTCTACTTCGGTCTAAGCAGCTGTTTAAGTTATTTATTCGCTAAAAATCAGATTCTTACCAATGCATTTGCCACCTTTTGGCGCGTTTGAAGGCCCCCTGAATAGTTGTTTCAGCGCACGGCCAAGCTGAGAAGGTGGTCTAACCGCAGGAAGAAGAAATAACTTAAACAACTTCTGAGTTCTGAGCTCTAGGTTCTCCGTTCTAAAAGCGAACGCAAACGGCTTCTTAGTAGTCGGCCCGAAAATCAGCTTTTGCCGTGCAGCAGATACTTGGTCTGGTTGAAGCTGTAGCCTATCGACACCACGAAGCGGCCGGCACTGGCCGGATGGTCGGTTTCGGCGGTGTAGATGGGCAGTTGGAAGCTGGTGTTCAGCGCGACGTTTTTATAGTAAATGTCGAGGCCTGGGCCGAGCAGAGCATTATTCATGGCGTGTTCGCCGGTGAGCTTGCCTTCGAGCATTTCACCTTTGGTTTTCTCGTAAAAGAACTGCGCCGAAGGGTATACCTGCCAATCGGCGCCCCGCGGAATGCGGTAGAACAAGCTGGCGTAAGTGGCCGTGCTCGGAGCCAGACTGTTGCGGAAGGTATTTTCGGTGCAGCGGCGGTAGCTGCTGTTCACGCTCAGCCCGAAGCTGTGGAAGCCGGCGATGTAATTGGCGTACACAAAGCCATCGGTGGTGCCGGTACCCACTTGGTTGAGCAGCGGATAGCGCTGGCCCCGGTCGCTCCGGCGGGTGTATTCACCGGTGGGTAGCTTCACGCCGCCGCCCACAATGAGGCGGCTCTGCACCCCGGCCGTTTCAATCTGCCGGATGAGGTGATAGCCGGCAAATACCGTCACGTCGCCTACGCCCGCAGCGTTGAGCTGGCGCCCGTTGATCTGTGAGGTGTTCATCACATAGGGCACGAAGGCGTTCAGCTCCACGCGCTGCGAGAGGAAATACTTGCCGCGCAGCTCGATGACGCGAAATGCCTCGAAATCGGTGGGGTCACCGCTGTGGTCGTGCGCGTAGCCATTATCCCCGTTGAGCGACGAAGGAAAAAAAGGCCGCGCGCCCGCCGGGAAGAAGTGGGGCGTCTGGCCCAGCGCCTGGTAACCGTTGAAGATGCGGTAGCGGTGCATTAGGCTCACGCCGCTTTGGTTGTCGTAGGGCGTAATGCCCATGAAGCAACCGCAGATGTCGCAGGCCCGGCCGGGGCGCGGAGCCAGGAGCAACAGGCTGCCCAGCAGGAATAAGAAGGTTTTTTTCATCGAAGGAATAACCGTTAAAGAATAGCTGCAATGCACCAAGGGGGCTGGCGCACGTCGGTGTCAGGCTGCTGTTTGGTGCCAATTAAACTCTGGCCCGTGCCGCATTGCCCGCGCTTAGCCTGGCTAACCGACTTCCCCTACACTCGTTACTAAGAGCCTATCCGAAAAATGTCTGCCCTTAAAAAACAGAACGTCCTGCTCTATCTGGCGTCCGCTTGTCGCAGCCTCTCGACCACGAGAGTAGATCCAATCGAATGAAGTACTGCCGCGGTACAGAGGCTGCGACTTCACGGACGATAGAGGAGCAGGACGGGCTGCTTCTTTTCCGGATAGGCTCTTAAGTATGGTGATGGGCCACTAAGGTGTCGTGGCTCAGCAGTAAGCGTGAAACGACGAGCTGCTAGGTGACTATATATCGAGGACAGCCTGGATAAGATGACCCAAAGAGTGGCGTCCTTGCAGCGTGAAATCCGCCGTTAGTTAGCGTGAATGTGCGACACTGAAAACATACCGGCGGCAATGTTATCGGCCAGCTTCGAGGCGGATGGTCCACCCATCTTGTTGTAGACCTCACTAAACTTCACCGGGTTCTGAAAAGGCGAAGGCGGGGTGGCAGTCGGGTTGGGGCCGGTGAATAGCTTGGCAATGTCGACGTGCATATGAATTTCGGGCGAGTGGTCGGGCCGCACCAGCAGGTTGGCCGCTGGGAAGGGCAGCGTCACGGTGCGGATGGTGTTGTTGGCGGCTCCTTTGTAGCCCGCCACGTGAAAAACCAAGCCGCGCGTGGGCGACTGCGGCGACGTGCCTTCCAGCTTCAGGTTGATGAACTCGTTCCCATTCATGGTCCAGAGCATGCCGTTGTTACTATTAAGCACGCCGCTGAAGTTGCCGGCTTTGGTACGGGAACTGTCTACCCCCACGGTGAACGTCACGCCGGTGTAATCACCCACGGGCACGCCCTTCATCTCCAGGTCTTGGGTTTCGGGCCTGGAATGGTCAACCAGGAAATAGCTGTCGGGCACGGAGTACGAGGAGTTGTCGGCCTTTAGCAGCTTCACGTTGGAGATGTAGTATTTGAAGGTGCTCACCGTGAAGTCATCCCCGTTGGCGTTCTGGTACGTGTTGGCATTCAGCACCAGCGACCGAAAGGTTGGGGTGCCGGCGCTGCTCTGCTGAGTCACGCCATTGTCCATGTGCAAGGTGAATTCGCCCGTTTCGGTGGTGGGCTGGTCCGAATCTTTTTTGCAGCTCGTGAAGCTGAGGGTTGCCAGCACTAGCGCACTGGTAAAAGTGGAAACGAGAGAGCGTTTCATATTCATAAAAAATTAAAGGATACCTAAAACTGATTGGCAACGTGGTGGCGGGTCCGCGCACGCGTTCAGGTCAGCCATTGGCACGACCGGATCAAGGACCTATTTCCCCTGACCTTGTGGTAGGAGAAGTGCCCAGCCCGCAATCAGGATAGGGGGCGGGGCGGCCGAAATATGCCCGCGCCGGGCACCACCCTGTAGCAAGCTGCTGCCCGGGCTGGGTAACCGCTCGCCGCTGCCCACCATTGCCGGGGCGGACACAAGGCCACCGTAGCCGAGGGCAGTAGCTCGTATTTTACCTTGCCCAGGGAGCCGCCCGGGGCTTTTTTCTCGGTGGCATCGGCTTTTCGTAGTTGCCGCGCCAGGTGGCATTTGCCGTTGCACTGCAGCCGGGGCCGGGCCTTGTTCACGCAGTACCGTTCCGTGATGCGGGCCTTATTCAGCTGATAGTTCACCACCAGCACCTCCTGCCCCAGGGTTTGGAGCAGCACGAGGCCAGCGAGGAAAAGAGCCAAGAGTCGGTTCACGGGGGGAGTAGGGGGCAAGGCGCCTGCCAAAGAGGAAGGTACTGGAGGCAAAGTTAGGAAGAAGCCCTGCTCGTTCAACTTACAGGTGGGGGCCATGCCCCGCGTGTATCCTTTCCCATTGTTTACCTCTACTACCAATTTGGAGGTATGCTTCAGCTACCAGCCTACCCAAGGCCCTGGATAGTAAAAGCTTGGGCCGGGTGCGGAGCCGCAGCTTCAAAGTGCCCTTTCCTTCATGGGCCACCATATCAGCTCCGAGCGCCACCAATACCTGACTGGCTTCCGATAGTACTGTCGAGCCGATTGGTCAGCCCTGGGTCCCGACTGCTTTTTGTGGAGCAGCTGTTACGCGACCAACAAGGTAGTACTGCCAAACCCCTTAATCAGCCCATTTTGAAGCCCTTGCATTGGTAGTAAATCTGCTGACTGCCAGGCTGTTATTTCCTGACCGCTCCAGAAAATTAAGATAAGAACAACTGCGGTTTGGCATTCTAGCAATGCCCCGCAATCGTTCACAGTTTATCCTGGCGAATAAGGGCCCGGTAGGTGCGGAGCAGCGTGGCCTGCGGCGCCCCAAGGCGGTAGAGGATGGTAATGAACAGGAAGACGCCCTGCAACCGGAATACGCCATTTGCGCGGTATTTACGGGCTGAGGTGACGACGCTAGCCGGCAACACCCGCAGCCGGGCGTGCTGGCGTAAGCGCCGCGTAATTTCCTGATCTTCCATCACCAGCATCTGCTCGCGGTAGCCGCCAGCTTTCTCAAACACGGTTTTCAGGACGAATAAGCTCTGGTCGCCGAAGCGGACAACCTCCAGGTTGAAGCGGGTAAGCCAGGCACTGGCCCGCAAAAACCAGTGGGGCTCGTCGAAGGCCAGCCGGTAGCAGCCGCAACCGTAGCCCGTTGCTACCGCCTGTCGGATGTCGCCGAGAAAGCCAGCGGGCGGAAAGGTATCGGCGTGCAGGAAATATAGGATGCTGCCCGCGGCCTGCCGGGCGCCGTAGTTAAGCTGAGCGGCGCGGCCTTTGGTGGGGCAGGCTAGTACTCGGGCCCCTGCCTGCCGGGCCCGGGCGGCCGTGGCGTCGGTGCTGTGACCATCGCTCACGATGATTTCGACGGCAGCATCGGTGGCCGCGCCGGCCTGATAGAGATGGTGGAGCAGCGTCTCAATCCCATCGGCTTCGTTGTAAGTGGGGATGATGATACTTACCAGAGCTGGAGGAGCGGGGAAGGGCAGCATGCAGGCGGCAGGATTAAGGCCAGAGAATCCGCTATCGTACAATAATAGTACAATGACCGCTGGGTGGTGGCTACCGAATCCGTCCGAACCGGCCAAGTTAATCGACCATAAGGGCCCCAAGTGTGCCGTTGCGAGCCTCTCCAGGCGCAAAGCACGAGGGTGTTGTGCGCCACCCAGCAAAACCACCAAGCCGCTCAGCTAGCTGTTTCGTTTCACCCAAGACGATGCCGGGAATTAAATAGCGCCTCAGTTCAGGTAGGGGGATTCTAGCTCCTGCCCCATGCTCTTGAGGGGGGCGTTGCTGCGTCGTCCCGTCAGGCGGGTGGATAAAGCCTGGGCTTCGGGGCCGCTAAGAACTTCTAATTCGCGTAGCCAAGCGACCCGGCGCAACTGGGGCTCGATGAATCCAAGCGGGTTAACCTGGCCATATTCGTCGCGCAGGTAGGCTTTGGTGCGGCGCTCAAGCTCGGCGACTAAGGCCCGAAACTGCTTGCGCTGCCAGGGTCGCCCGGCCAGCGTCAGGGCCAGGTGCGCGGTTTGCAGCCGGAAAGTAGACCACTGCTGCTCAAAGCGTATCCAAATGGTCAGGGCGTTGACGCTCAGAATAACCCACCACAAGTACAGCGGGAAACCGGCCTGGCCCGTAGCCAGCCATTCCCGCCACGGGCCGTAACCCCAAAATACCAGCAGCAAAGCCATGGGCAACAGCTGGTTGGTAGGAATATACCGCTGCTCGATGGCTTTAACGGGTAAAATTTCCTCATAGGGTACTTCGGCTTCAAGGGTCGCGACCCCCTGCGGGTTGCGCTTGCACACGTAGAGGCTTTCGGCCCGCAGGGCAATATGCGTGGTGCCCAGAAAAAGCTGTTTTTGGGTGAAAATCATTACTGAAGTCAGAAGGCAATAGGGGGAGACTGCCGAGGCCGTCGGCCGATGAGCGGGTCAAGCAATTTAGTTGGTTGTTGACCGCCGGATGTTAACCGCCAATCTACTTATCTACTTAAAAGGGCTCGGCGTAAAGCACAGAACAAAAATAGCCACCATTACCCAGCCCAGCACCTTCCGGCCCGGGCTAAGGGGCCGCTCGTCGGGGGCGGGCGGGTGGTAAATTCCAGTAAACCGGCCCAGTAATAACCCGAGGATAAGCCAGCCTGGGTTGCCCAAAATGGTAGGTTTCGCAATGGCGCAGGCCACCTGGGCCGCCCAAATCCCCGCGGCCAGCAACAGTCCCTGCCGTGGGGTGGGCAGCACGCACCAGAATATCAGCCCCAGGTATAGCGCGTAAACCGGGCCGCCGTAAGCCCAGCTTTGCCAACCGTTGCGCAGCGAAAACAACCCCAGGCCAGCATAAAAAATAAACGCCACAAACAGCCCCAGCGCCAGCCGGTTGAAGCGCCCCCGGCCCAGCAATCCGTAGAGGATGTGGCCGCCATCGAGCTGGCCCATGGGCAGCAGGTTCAGCGCCGTGAAAAACAGGCTCAGCGCCCCGGCCAGCAGCACGGGGTAGTGCAACAGCTCGTTGGGATGGGGCAGGCGGCCGGGGTCAGCGAGTGCCGACTCCAGCAAACGGTAGAGCAAGGGCTTGGCCAACGTGAGGCCTTGGGCGCCGGGGGGGTACACGTAACGGGCGTAGTCGGCCCCGTACGGCGCATACTCGGGGTGAATGCTGAACAGATAGTCGAGCGGCGGCAGGTGGGTAAACCCGTAAATCAGCACGGGCACCGCCACCAGAAAGCCCGCCAGAGGGCCCGCCAGCCCAATATCGAAAAACTCCCGTCGCGAAAAAATTCGTTGCTTGATGCGAATGATGGCTCCGAAGGTGCCCAGCCCCATCGGAAACGGAATGTAGTAGGGCAGCGAGCTCTGTACCTGGTTGCGGCGGGCCGTGAAGTAGTGTCCGAACTCGTGCACCGTGAGCACCCCCAGAAACGGCAGGGCAAACCACAGGCCACGCCGCACTTCCGCCCATAGCGCCGCCCCCCGCAGCTGAAATACGTCGAGGGGCAGGAACCCAATATCGCCCCGGGTGAGCTCAATGCCGGCCAGCGTGGTGGTAACCAGCGTTACTAGGAACAGGGCGAGATGCAGCGCATAGGTCCGGCCTGGCGACGGCGCGGGCCACGGCAAAAGCCGGCGCTCCCGCCCGCGCCGCGCCGGTACCCGAGCAAGGTCGAAATAGGGAATAGGAGCGGTTAGGGGGGGCTCCGCAAAGTCGGGGTCAGGGACGGACGGGGGCGTATTCTCGGGGAAAGGCACGGAGGGCTTCGGGCAGGGCGGTGGTAAGGGTAAGGGGTGGGGCCAGGTGGAGCACCCGCAGCCCCAGGCGGCAAGCCGTGGCCACGTGCTGCGGGCTGTCCTCGATGAACAACACATCCTCGGCCTGCCAGTTCATTTCGCGCAGGGCGTGCCGAAAAACCTCCTCGCCGGGCTTCCGGAGCCCCACTTCCTGGGAGTAGAAAACCCGGTCGAGTACGTCGGCGATGCCGTTCGTGAAGCCGTAAGTCGTGGCCAGGCGCTGGTTGATTTCCGCGATGTGGAGCACGTTGGTGTTGCTGAGCAGCGCAGTTTGGTGTCCCCGCTGGCGTAACTCGCCAATCAGGGCGAGGCGCTTGGCTGGTACGTCCAGTAGCATGGCGTGCCAGGCCGCGTCGAGCTCGGCATCGGTGGCTTCCAGGTCATAGGCAGCGCGTAGCCCGGCCCGAAACTCGGCGGGGGAGAGCTGGCCGGTTTCAAACTGGTCGAACAGCCCGGCCTGCTGAGCCTGCGAAAAGGCAATGGTGCTGCCCGCCCGGCTGAGCTGGCGCATGGCAGTCAGAGTGGCCTCGTAGTCGATGTCGATGATGACTCCGCCAAAATCAAATAGCAGATGAGGTAGCATGCAGGGGTAGGACTTAATACCTGGTTGTCAGCGGATAGCTGCTAGGTGCTGGCGGCCGGCCAAAGGAAAACCCCATTGGTAATTGGCAACCTGAGACGAATCACTAGCAACTTTACTAACGAAGGTCGTACTTTTGTGCCGTTGGAGGGCCGGCAACGGCACGGGTTGAGGTGAAAGATGACTACCTCCGGCACTGGGCCCATAGCTCAATCGGTTAGAGCAGCTGACTCATAATCAGCAGGTCACTGGTTCGATTCCAGTTGGGCCCACAAACAAGGTCTGTAAATAGCTGTTAATTAGCTAATTACAGACCTTGTTTATTTTTACGGGGCAGTATGCGGGACAAAATTTCTATTATGCCCTATTAAATAGTGGAAATGGTAAGGCATACTGGCTGACCATTTCTTCCCAAGCTGAGGGTCGCGAATTCGAATCTTATTACTCGATTATTGATTGATAGCTACTTATCCTTGGAGGCAGGTGGCTATTTTGCTTTTAGTTTAAACTTTGATTTAAGCAAGTAGGCCGGGCGACTAGCCTTGGCTTCAAATTTCGTAGATTCTTGGTCATGCGCATAAAGGGGGCGTGCAGCTACAGTCCCCGCTACCTAAAAGGCCGTTTCCCACTAGGGAAACGGCCTTTTAGGTAGCGGAGTACATGCAGGGTATACGGCTGTACTTCTATCAAGCTTAATTTAGTCACAGCCGCTCGAAGATTTTGAAACAGTACGGCGTCTCGCCACGGAAGATGAGCACGTGCACGAACGGAATACCTTCGGTGCGGCTCTCGACCACGCGTACGGCGTAGGTGTGGCCCTTTATCGACCAGTCGCCTCGGTGGTTCAGCGGCCGGTTGTTGGCACCAATGCAGACACCGTAATCAATAAAGGTGCTGAGCGCGTGGCTTCGGCCAAGGCGTGGGCAGCGACTTCCATGGGGCGAATATATACGGCCGTCGCAGGCATGGTTCCCGGCCGTAGCTTTGCCGGATGAGCTCCTTATCGTAATATGAATAAAAGAATTATTTCCATTCAGTTGCTGCGGGCCCTGGCCTGTCTGCTCGTGCTGGTTGTTCACCTGGCGTCCTTCAATCCACTGACTAATCTTCAGTTCGGTGGCGGCATTGGGGTCGATATCTTTTTCATCATCTCCGGTTTTATTATCGCGGGTTCAGTCGAGGGGCTTCCGGCAAAGCGGCCGATTTACACGTTCCTTGTTAATCGCTTCAGCCGTGTCGTGCCCTACTACTATCTATTAACGCTGGTCTATGTAACCGGCGTCTACGTTGCTTTTCGGGTCCATGCTAGCGCCGGTGAATTCATGCGAAGCTTCTTGTTTCTCCCAATGGGGAAGGACCCCGTGCATCCAGTAGGCTGGTCGCTCAACCACGAGATTTTCTTTTATGCCTTTGTGGCATTTGCGTTGCTGCTGACCCGGAACATGAAACGGATTGCCACGCTGTTTTTACTCCTCCTCCTCGTGCTGCAGTTTGTTCCCCTGCAACTGGGTATCATCAAAGAGATTCGGGCCAGCATTAACCTGGAATTCTTCTTGGGCATGCTCATATACTTGCTGCGGAACAAGCTGCTGCCACACCTGCGTAGCTTGGCGTGGGTGGGCTCCGCCATTGTCCTGCTGCTGGTAGTGATGCGGCTGACCCTTGACCAAATGACGGAAACATCTACTGGGTATTATCGGGATACGGTGATGCTGCTGATTGGAGCGGGTATCGACTTGCCTCGGGGGCTCATCTATGGCATACCAAGTGCCCTGCTTTGCCTGACAGTATTGGCGCAGGAATTCCGCCTACAGTCCTTTGCCAAAAACAACTTGCTGCTACGGATTGGAAATGCTTCTTTTACCATTTACCTGATTCAACATGTCTTCTTTACGCTACTTTTCCGCCTTGAAGTGTCCAGTCTACTGCTGTTGACGGCTACATTCTGCCTCATTGTTGCGGTCTCACTGCGGCTTTACCTGCTAGAAGGGTACATTGCTCGTGCCGTGAAAGAGCGGTTACTTGTCTCGTCCGGCTAAATGTTGACAGAAATTAAGGTAAGGGCTTCGTTCGGATTTTCCGGCGGGGCTTTTTCCTTGGCGACGGACTTGATTGAGGCAGTAGTTCAGGGCCAGATGGGTCGCTCTTCGTTATAGAGGGGTACCGCCTGCTCGACCAACAAGCGGGCCTGGGCTAGGTCATCGGGCAGCAGAAAGAGGGATTAATCTTTATATAACAGTATTAAGCTCTGCGTGCCGGGAGCCATACGGGGCCAGCCCCAGTTCGTTGGAGGTGCGAAGCCCCAGCAGAGGGTAGCCTGACTTTGGGTACACGGACTAGGAAACGGCTCTAGAACCGCTGCTTGGCCCCTTGCCCGAATTAGACCTAACCGGCATTCGTTGGGCCATTGTGGGCGGTGAATCAGGGTGCAAACCTGAGCCGATGAAAAAGAAATGGGTGGAAGATATACGCCAGCAGTGTGAAGCGACTGGGGTGGTATTCTTCTTTAAGCACTGGGCAATCGTAATAAAAAAGCGGCTGGGCTGGTCGCGAACTGAACGGGCGGGCCTACAGCGAAATGCCTGTAGAGCCTAGCCTACGGCGAGAGACTGTATTGGCTTAGCAACTATGTCAGAGAAAGTGGTAGTAGATAGGTTAGGCTCCGTGCAACGTCACTACAGCGGTAGGGGGCTAGCTGTTCTCTGGTGGAGGCACACGGCCTAACTGTGACTACGGGTAGCTCTGATTCAGCATCCATATTTTACGGAAACTGTCGCTTACGAGGTGGAACAATCCCGCTGGACCTCCAACAAAAAGCCCCAACCGTTTCACCGGTTGGGGCTTTTGGGTAGCTGGGCAGTTCTACTCTACTCCTGCGCTATCCTTAGCCAACTGCGGCCATCGGCCGCATCGTAGCCGCGAATGCCTCAAGTGCTTGACGACTAGTAACCGGTTTCGCGCGGGCAGGTTAACGACTGAGGAGGAGCTTTTTAGTGTCAATTTGCTGGCCATCTACGAGCAGTCGGTAGACGTAGGTTCCTTCGGGCAGGGTCGTTGTTTCCACGGAAAGCTCTCCCTCGCCTCGCTGAGTGAGGCGGAAGCTTTGCAGGAGTTCTCCTTTCAAAGAGTAAAGGTTAATCTGCGCCTGGCGGGCCTGCTGGGGAAGGCGATAGTGAATCCGGGTGGTGCCATCGGTGGGATTGGGTACATTCTGCCAAAGATGGGCTTCCACCGTGCTTCCGGCAGCCGTTTGGGGGGAAGGGGCGGGACGCTCTTGATTCAGGAGTTGTCTGAGTAGGTCAATCTGGGTTTGTAGGGCCTGTATCTGTTTTTGCTGCTGCTGGACGGCGTTGACGAGGAGGTAGGGGAGGGCATTAGCATCGTAGTCGAGGTAGTCGGTCTTCTGGCCCGTGGGGTCCTGGTAGGTGAAGCTTCCCACCATGTAGGGCGTTATTTCCTTCATTTCCTGGGCGATGACGCCCACGTACTTCTGATTGGTTGGCATGCCGGCCTGGCCATTGTACTCAAACCATACGGGCCTGACCTTGGCGAGCACCTCCAGGCCGTCCCGGAATGCCAAGACATTCTTCTGCAAGCGCTGGTCCGCAGGCACCGTCCAGCTGCCGCCGCCGGGCTTGGCCGCGTTGCCATTAACCTGGAGCAAATAGGCGGGGGCGGTGGTACCAATGCCCACGTTGGTCGAATCCGTGGCGCCGTTCACCCCCTTGATGGCTCCCAGCACCAGGCTATTGGAAGCGCTCACATATGCCCGCGAGCCGATAGCGCCGGCATTAAATAACGTTCCCGTACTGGGATTGGCCGAATACCCCAGGAACAGGTTGTGGGAGCCCGTGCTATTGATGTAGCCCGCCTGATACCCCATACAGCTGTTGAAGGTGCCCGTGGTATTGAAGTAGCCGGCATTATTGCCCAGAAAGCTGTTGTTACTGCCGGCCTTATTGTAGAGGCCGGCCAAGTTGCCCAGAAAGCAGTTATTCTCGCCTCCCACATTAGAGTTGCCTGCTCCATACCCCACGAAGCTGTTATTATTGCCTTCTGTATTGGCATAGCCTGCCCCATATCCCAGAAAGCTGTTGTTACTGCCCGTGATATTGGAGGCGCCCGCCCCAGTGCCCAGAAAGCTGTTGTACGAGCCCGTTGTATTAGATGGCCCTGCGTAGGGCCCCACAAAGACGTTGTAAGTTCCACTGCCGCCCGTGCCTGAGCCAACGCCGGCATTGTAGTTCTGGGCAAATAGGGGAGAGGACGACAGCAAGCCCATTAGGAGCAGCAGTCCAAGGGAAAATCCAATTGGCCTTAGGTAGAGTTTCGGCTTCATACGAAAACGAGAAAAGTTGAAGAAAGAAAATCCACTATTACGCAGTGAACAGAAAGAGGATTTTGATGAAAGCCTAAAGTTGGACTTATCCTACTATTCCTAGTCAAAAGGACGAGTAACCAGGCTGACCATCTGCTTCTGCCTCCACGCAGCGCTGTTTGTGATCGGTAGGGCAGAGCTTGTTCAGGCTGCGGAGCAGATACGAGCGCGAAGGGGCAGCCAGCCCGCACTGCCAGGGTGGCCGCCAGCAGGGGACTTCCAATGGAGTCAGCGTGTTCTCGTACCATTTTTTCAGTCCTGGCCGGGGAGGTATCGTGCTGAGGTAGGGGTGCCGCCTGATGAAGAACTAGGAACTCTTTGCGCGGGGTGCCGGTAACATCTGGCTGAGTCAGCAGCCGGTCTTATGTAAGCTGACAAGCCGGGCCCGACTAACCTAAGAAGCCAAAACTGCTCCGCTTAGCCTCACCAACCGGTTTTACCGCTCGCAGCTGCGCTGCTCCGACATCATGCTCAAAGGAGGCCATATTTTTGGGTCGGCTTCCTTTCCGGTGTTGGCCGTTCACGGGGCCAGTCAGGAGTACTCGTGCTCGCTCAATTCTTATAATCTGATGAACTGTCCGGAGTTTTCCACCGACTATATATGCCGGCCTGTTTGCCGACGGCAGCTTTAAACTAGTTTTTCTCCAACAAGCTGCTATTGATCAGACCCCTAAAGTTAGCGGAGTAGGGTCTGTAGAACTGCGATGCGACGGCGTACGAGAGGAAAAACGACTCTTCATCCGGTACTTTACCAGCTCTTAATCTAAGATGTATAAGGTCGACTACGTTTGTCCTGGCGTCACTGGTCTACCCTGAAGCCAACTTGGGCATAGCCAACATCTTCAAGCTGTTTTAAGTCGACGTGGTGAAGCACCTCACTGCCGCAGATAATCCGAATGCCGCTGATTAAGGATTGCGGGCCCGAATTAAGATTGATTTTTAACCGTCATTTGTCGCTTACTCACCGCATGAATTTGGCTCTGCTTCGCAATATGCTCCAGCAAGGGGTTTATAAAGTCATAAATCCCTTTGCCGTATCCCGGCTGCTGGGCTCCATCAAAGGTCTGGTGCTAAAAGTCCAGCGGGCTGCTCGAACCGTTGCGTTCAGCAAAAACGGGGCAGCCGGATTGTTAGCGCTTAGGCTGCTCTTCAGCAACCTGCCCTTGGCTGATGCGGCTCGGCAGCCAGGAACAGTTTTTCCGGTGCCTACTGGTATTGCCAACCAATTGTTCTATCTGCAGCGCGACCCCAACAGCAACACCATAATTTATCAGCTGAATGTAAACGCAGCGGGCAAGCTGAACGAAGAAGAGCCAGTACGGGTATTCTGGATACGCTACGCCGAACAGGGCGAGCGTAAAGACTTGAATTTCGTTCAGCGCAAGTTTGCCTACGGCCTGAGCACTAAGAAGCTGGCCCCCGACAAGTACGAACTCAAGTTTGCTGCCTACGATAAGGTTCGCTTCTTCCTGATGAAATCCGCCGTGGACAACGCTTTCCACGTTTTGGTGACCATTGCCAACAAGCAAATTGTGCTAACCCGCGTTTTTCTGCGCATTGAGGGGGGCACGTTTTGGGTACCCAACGTTAAGTACATAGAGTTTAAAGGATGGAACGCGGCCACCCGCGAGCCGGTAGTGGAGCGGGTAAGCGTGTAGTGCGGCCCCGGGCCAAGTCACTCAACCACGCCCCCGCAAGTCAGAGGCCCCTTAAAACCTTATAATGGGTTTCTGCTCGAGGCCCCGTGCCGGGCCGACCGCATAGGCTTTTGCCAGTTATCTATTCTGTTCTGTGAAAACCAGCAGCTCTTTTTAGAGCAATTTCATAGTCAGTGTATACGATGTCTGGCTCCCCTCTCCTGAGGCTTCGCGCATGAAGCGAACCGGGGCTGGGGGTGAGGTTTTCCCGGCTGCGCCCTGTACACTGAGCTGAAAACCGCTATAGATTGCCCATTGGCCTTCCTGCTGGTCAATATGCTCAACTGTCGTATAGTAGCATCCGGCTGATCGGCCGTGGTAAGTGCGGCAGCACGAGTTTAAATTTTACCCCCTAACCATGGGTAGTATAGCCGGACTGGCAAGGGCTGACCCCTTCTTTGGAGCGAGTATCTTTAATTTATGTGAATATGTGTATAATCCTAACTTATTCGCGACCATACTTTCGTTGCCCTCAACCTACCCGCCGGCATTTCGATTACCTTGACAGGTATCGGTACTTGCGCCGGTTACTTGACAAAAGTCAACTATTTCAAAATTTTGTCAGATATTTTATACACCTGAGCCGGCCCTGAGACAGATGGGGCATGGTGGGTTCGGGTCATAGCCCGTGGGGCCCGAGAGGTATGCAACTAGTCCGCTTAGCTAGGGTTGCGAATGAATGGTTCTTCGGAACTACACCTGTTTGGGGCGAGGTCGTAGCAGAGGCTATTAGGGCTTATTATCTGTCTCTAAAAGGTAGGAAAGCACCCCTGCTATGGCACATGCCTTGCGAAGAGCATATTTGTTTATCCCTGGTCTAGTGCCAGTGCCCACCTGCTCCCCGTATTTTTCATGATGCTGATATGCTGAAGCAAGCTTCAGTCACAGCGGAGGCTACTATTCTAGGAAAGCTGAGGCCTTGGCGTGGCGGGCTAGCCTGAAAAAAGAGCGTACGCGGAAAAAAGATAGCCCGCTTGTAGTCAGTGCGTCGCTGCCATTAATTCGGAAGCTAGCGGAGCAGATAACCCCTTGAATTTATGTGACGCAGGATTTAAGCCGAAGGCATGAACCAAAGTCCTGAAGTAATATTGTGCCCGTCCCCAAGGGGGTAGTTGAGTTATCGCGGCCACAAATTATTCGCCTCAACGATAACTTTTTTGCAAGGAACCAGTATAGCGCTGTGTTTAAGCGTGCATTTTGATGCTCGTTACCGAATCATTTCCCTCAACACAATTATGAAAATGAAAGTTTCCCTACTGCATCTGGTAGCTCTGCCGCTGGGTATGACGCTGCTAGTAGCCCCAGAAGGGCATGCCCAGAATGCCGACCGCAAGACGGCCATCAGCCTTTTCGGCAGTGCCAACCAGTACAAGGGCAGTCTCGGCTCCAACTTTTGGAAGTGGGACCAGAACCAGTACGGCGCCGGCATTGGCCTGAACCGGTATCTCTCACCGGGCCTGGACATGGGCCTGCTAGCCTCTTACGCGGAGCTTAAAGGAACCAAGGATGCGGCTACCTTCTTCAAAACGAACGTGGTGACCGCGAACTTGGCTTTCAAGTTCAAGCTCAACAACGGTTGGGCCCTGAAGGAAGACGCCGTGATTCAGCCCTACCTGCTCGTTGCGCCGGGCGCGGCGTACGTCAGCCGTGAAGGGTCGGTGCGTGGCAAGCGCCTCGACGAAAACGAAGTCAATTTTAGTGCGTTAGGTGCCGCTGGTATCAGCTTCCGCCTTAGCGATGCAGTGAGCCTGTTCGTGCAAACCGGACAATACATTCCCTTGGGTGGCAACTTCGATGGCGAAACCAATCAGGACGACGACAAGTTTGACGACCGGTTCTTGCAACACACCGCCGGCCTGACCATTGCCTTTGGCAAACCTAAAGACACCGACCAGGACGGTGTGCCCGACCGGAAAGACAAATGCCCCGGCACCCCCACTGGAGTGGCAGTCGACCCCAAAGGCTGTCCGCTTGATGGCGACGGCGACGGCGTGCCCGACTACCAGGATAAGTGCCCCACCGAAAAAGGCGTGGCCGCGCTCGAAGGCTGCCCCGACCGTGACAACGACGGCGTACGTGATAGCGAAGATGCCTGCCCCGATACCCCCGGTACTGCTGCCCTCAAGGGCTGCCCCGACTCCGATAACGACGGCGTAGCCGACCCCAACGATAAATGCCCCAACACCCCGGCCGGCACGCGAGTAGATGCCACGGGTTGCCCGGTACCGCTCGACCAAGACGGCGACGGCGTCCTCGACACCGCCGACAAGTGCCCCGACACGCCGGCCGGAACCCGCGTCGATGCGACGGGTTGCCCCATGGTCATCGACCCCTCGATCCGGAAACTCCAAGTGCCCATCCGGTTCAAGACCAACAGCACCACGATCGAGCGCACCTCGACTCCGCCGCTGAACAAGATGGTACAAGCCCTGGAGCAACACCCCGACTACAGCCTGCGCATCACCGGCCACGCCGACAAACGCGGCACGGACGAGTACAACCAAGCCCTGTCCGAGCGCCGCGCGGAAGCCGTGAAACGCTACTTCGTCGGCAAGAACATCGACCCCAGCCGCATCATCACCGAAGGCCGGGGTGAAAGCGAGCCAGTAGATCCCGGCACTTCGCCGAAGAGCCTGGAGAAAAACCGGCGCGCAGAGTTCACGTTTGACTTTGTGCCCACGCCCACCCCGCAGCCCTAAGCGTAGTGAGAGAGGTCCGGCAGTTCGTCGGGCCTCTTTCCACGGTTTTGTCGGGTAACTGATCCTTTCAATGGCAAGGGTCGCGGCTAAAAGCCCAATCTGTTTTCTCAATAGGAGAAATCAGATTGGGCTTTTGAGCTTTTGGCGCCGGCAAACACGCATCCAGCTAGGAGTACAGTCCCCAATGAGCTGGGTGGGGTTTCAAGTGAAGATAACCGGGTTCTTCTGGTGTTGTGCAGGCGTTGTACACAGATAAATTCGTGTGGGGTAAGCCTGCACAAGGTCTTGAGGCGTTTAGTTAGCATAGTTGTAAGCAGTAGGAAAGTCTGCAGATGCTCGTTGAGCTGTTCGGTCGCCTCGTAGTAGTATCGCAGCCCGGTGGCTTCCTTGATTGTGCGGTTCGGGCGCTTGATGTGGCCGTTGGTCCAGGGGTGGACAGGCTGGGTGAGGCGGTACTCGACGCCACCCTCCTGGCAGACGGGCGAAGCTGTGCCCGTCGGGTAGCTAAAGGGGTTTGTGCGCAGACTGGTAAATTTCGGCGATGAATACACTTCTTGGAAAATTGGCTTACGGGTTGGCCTTTTGCGCAGTATTGCCCGCGGTGCTGGTGTGGTGGGCGCTGCGTACTGCCGCGCTCGTGCCACTGCCCGTGCCCCATACACCGCTGGCGGGCGCCGCCTGCACGGGTGGCGGCGTGCTGCTGATGGTCTGGGGCATGGGTAGCCTGTGGTTTCGGGGTGGGGGGCTGCCTATGAACGCCTTCCCGCCGGTTCGCTTCGTAGCCAGCGGGTTGTACGGCCTGCTGCCGCATCCCATCTACGTGGGTGCCTCCCTGCTAAGCGTGGGGGTGTCGCTGTTGGCTGGGTCCGCCAGTGGACTGTGGTTGGTTTCGCCGGTCCTGACTTTAGCGTGGCTGGCTTTGGTGTACGGGTTTGAAAATGCGGACCTGCGCCAGCGGTTTCCTCACCGCCCCGTGGGGGGCTCGCTGGTATCGTTGCCGCCAGCCACGGCGGCCCTGGCGCCGCTAGCCCAGCGGCTGCGAGTGGCGGCCGTTGTCTTTGGGCCGTGGCTGTTACTCTATGAAACCGTGATTTTTCTGGGGCCTTCTCGTAGTCCGGTCAGCACGTTTCTAGGGGTTGAGCAGTCGTGGCCAGTTTGGCAGTGGAGCGAAGGCTTGTATTTGCTGGCTTATCCGTTTGCGGTCCTCACGCCGTTTGTAATCAAGTCGCCGTGCCTATTGCGCCAGTTTGCCGTGGTGGGATGGCTGGCGACCTGGGTAGGAGTGCTGCTGCAGCTGAGTTTGCCGCTGGTAGCGGTTCCCCGGCCCTTTGTGGCCACTACCTTGTGGGGAGAGTTGCTCCAGCTGGAGCGCGCTACGGATGGCGTGACGGCCGCGCTGCCTTCCTTCCACGTGCTGTGGGCGGCGGTGGCCGGGCACTTCTGGGGCCGCCGTTTTCCTCGACTGCGGGCTGTCAGTTTCGCGCTGGCGGTGGCCATCAGCGCCAGCTGCCTGGCTACGGGAATGCACAGCTTGCTGGACGTAGCGGGTGGAGTGGTGGTGGCCGCGTTGGTTATTCGGTACCGGTCCGGATGGCGCTGGTTGCAGCTGGGGCTGGAGCGTTTCGCTAACTCCTGGTCGGCCCGCCAAGTAGGGCCCCTGCGCATCATTAATCATAGTTGGTACGCGGGGCTGGCCATGCTGATGGGCGTGTTGCTAGTGGGCTGCCTGCTGCCTGATGTCTGGGCCTTGCTGCCGCCCGTGCTGTTGGGTGTTCTGGGGGCGGGTCTTTGGGGCCAGCTCGTCGAGGGTGCCTCGGGGCTTTCGCGGCCGTTTGGTTACTATGGCAGCTTGCTGGGCGGACTGGCCGGCTGCCTGGTGGCGGCGCAGCTCACGCGGTTCTCCTTTTTTGAGGTAGTGGCCGCTTTCACAGTGGCGTTGCCGCTGGTGCAAGGCGTTGGGCGGGCCCGGTGCCTTATTCAGGGCTGTTGCCACGGGCGGGCTACTGCGAACCGGGTTGGCATCCGCGTCACGCATCCCAAGTCGCGCATTTGTGCGCTGGCCCAGTTGGCCGGGCAGCCCGTGCACGCTACCCCGGCCTACTCCATGCTTGCCAATCTGGTCGTTGGCCTCGTGCTTTTTCGGCTGGCTTATGAGCACGCCCCCGCGCCACTGCTTATTGGGGTTTACCTCATTCTGACTGGTCTGGCCCGCTTTGTAGAAGAGCAGTTCCGGGGCGAGCCGCAGACGCCCCGGATGGGCGGTCTTAAACTGTATCAGTGGCTGGCTTTCGGCATGGTGATGGCTGGCCTGGGCACCACCATGCTATCCACTGCGGCTTCGGCGTTGCAATTCGAATGGTACCCCACCGCCATTCCTGTGGCCCTTGGTGCCGCACTGCTGGCCGCTTTTGCCATGGGAATGGACTTTCCGTTTTCAACCAAGCGGTTTTCCCGTCTGGCCAGCGCTTGACATAGAACCGTTCCCCGATCAGCTTATTGGTCGGCTGGCTCTCCTCTCCTGAGGCTTCGCGCATGAAGCAAATGGGGTCCTGTGAAGTGCCCCTCGGTACACAGATCGGAGAACGGCTCTAGATAGTAAGAAATAGCCACTTGGGGCAACAGGGCACGCGGCACGCGGCACGCCCCGGCTGTAGCTCGCCACCCTCAATAGGCCCCAGTAAAAGCCGGCGAAGCTATTCGCACCGTTCCTGACCCTACTCGCAACCTTTTCGCGTTATTCGGTAGTTCTTTGTAGCATTATGCCGCCCGTTATCTCTCCCGAAGCTGAGCGCCAGGAAATCCTGCGCCATTACCGCCGCCTGCTGCGCACCGCCAAACCGTACTTAAAGGATGGCGACCCCAAACTCATTAAGAAAGCCTTCAATCAAAGCCTGGAGGCCCACAAGGAGATGCGCCGCAAGTCGGGCGAGCCCTACATTCTGCACCCGCTGGCCGTAGCCCAGATTGCGGTGGAAGAAATTGGCCTTGGCACCACCAGCATCGTAGCGGCGCTGCTGCACGATGTAGTAGAGGACACGCCCACTGAAATATCCGACATCGAGCGCGAGTTCGGTACCAAGGTCGCCCGCATCATCGACGGCCTGACGAAAATCTCCGGCGTCTTTGAGTATGGCACCAGCGAACAAGCCGAGAACTTCCGCAAAATGCTGCTCACGCTGAGCGAGGACGTGCGCGTCATCCTCATCAAAATCGCCGACCGCCTGCACAACATGCGGACCCTGGATTCGATGCCGCGCCACAAGCAGCTCAAAATTGCTTCCGAAACGCTGTATCTCTACGCGCCGCTGGCGCATCGCCTCGGTCTCTATACTATAAAGAGCGAGCTGGAGGACTTGTACCTGAAATTCACCGATACCGAAACCTACACCGACCTCAAGGCCCGGGTGCGCCAGAGCCAGAGCGCCCGTAACCGTTTCATCCGGGAATTTGTGCAGCCGATCGACGATGAGTTGAAAACCCAGGGTTTCGAGTACGAAATCAAGGGCCGGCCCAAAAGCATCTATTCCATCCTCAAAAAGATGAAGAAGCAGAACATCACCTTCGATGAGGTGTATGATCTGTTTGCCATTCGGATCATTCTGAATGTGCCACCGGAACAGGAAAAAGCGGCCTGCTGGCAGGTGTACAGCATCGTCACCGACTTCTACCAACCCAACCCCGACCGCTTGCGCGACTGGGTATCCACCCCCAAAGCCAACGGCTACGAAAGCCTGCATACCACCGTCATGTCGCGCGCCGGCCAGTGGGTCGAAGTCCAGATCCGCTCGCGCCGCATGGACGACATTGCCGAGAAGGGATACGCCGCGCACTGGAAATACAAGGACACCGGCAGCATCCAGCCCGAAAGCTCGCTCGAAGGGTGGGTAAATAAGGTGCGGGAGATGCTCGAGTCCAACAATTCCAGTGCCCTCGAATTCATGGACGAGTTCCGTCAGAACTTGTTCGTCAAGGAGGTCTATGCTTTCACCCCCAAGGGCAAGCTGGTTATTCTGCCGGACAAGGCCACGGCCCTGGATTTTGCCTTCGACATCCACACCCAGATCGGCCTGCGCTGCCTCGGGGCCAAAGTCAACCAGAAGCTGGAGCCCCTGAGCTACCAGCTGCACAATGGCGACCAAGTTGAAATTCTGACTTCGCACAAGCAGCGCCCCACGCCGGAGTGGCTCAACTATGTTATCACGACCAAGGCACGCTCCAAAATCAAGGAGTTCCTCCGGGATGACAAGCGCTCCAAGGCTGAGGATGGCCGCCTACTGCTCGAAAAGCGGCTTGAGCTTATTAACGTACCTTTTACCCAGGAGAATTTCAACCGGCTGCTGGCGTATTTCAACGTGCCCAACGCCCAGGAATTCTACTACCGCCTGGCCATCGGGCAGGTCGACGGCCGGGCCATCCGCGAGCCGCTCTTCGCGGCCAACAAGCCGGTGGCCAGCGTAGCCTCCGTGCTGGAGCCCAAAACCTTCGACCACGAAGTGCAGAAAATTCGCGGCGTGCGCCCCGACATGCTCGTCGTGGGGGAGCACACCGACAAATTCAACTACAGCATTGCCCGGTGCTGTAACCCCATCCCCGGCGACGATGTGTTTGGCTTCGAAACCGAAACCGGCATCATCATCCACCGTACCAGCTGCCCCCGCGCCGTCGACCTGATGTCGAATTACGGCAACCGTATCGTGCGCGCCAAGTGGACCGAACAGCTTGAGCTGGCTTTCCTGGCCGGCATCCGCATCAAGGGCACCGACCGCGTGGGCCTCGTTAATGACGTCACCCGGATCATCAGCACCAGCCTGAAGGTGAACATGCGCGCCATTACAGTCGACAGCAACGACGGCATTTTTGAAGGCCAGATTATGGTTTTTGTCAACGACACCGACCACCTCAACAAACTCATTCAGCGCCTGAGCAAGGTAAATGGCGTGCTGCAAGTAGAAAGGTTCGACTCCTAAAATTCACTCTTTCGCGCCCTTCTGCTTTCACTGACTTGGAAACCTTAAAACACGATGCCGGCGCCGTTTTCCGTTCTGGGTGCCTATCGCCCAGCCCTTCTTTCCACAGGCTTCGCGCCTCAAGCGAACTGGGTCTGCCCCGCAGGGGTTAGGTGGGGTTGTCCCGTACAGCGGCTAGGATATCGCGCTCGGCTCAAAGATGTCCTTATCAAGCCAACCAGTATTGATATTAAGCCCATTAGCTTTGAGTTGTAAAATTGAAAAGCCCTGAGTTCATCACCTGCTACGGCACCGGCGTCAATGCACGGACCCAATGCGCGCACTATCACTCCGAGCGCGATATTATTGCCATTAAATTCAAGTGCTGCGACACTTTCTACGCCTGCATACAGTGCCATAACGAAGCCGTTGCCCACGCCCCCGTGGTGTGGAGCAAAACCGAGCGGCAAACCGAGGCAATACTTTGCGGCAACTGCCACAGCACGCTCCGTATTGCCGACTATTTCGCCGCCGACAATGCTTGTCCGGTTTGCCAAGCGGCCTTCAACCCTGGCTGCGCTAATCATTATCCGCTTTATTTTGAAATGTAAAACCAAAGCGATATCGGCGAATTACCCGGCCGTGACTTCTGCTTTCCCTTACTTTCTTCTAGACCGTCCGTGAATACTTTCCCAGCCCCCAAACCCGCTGCTTCTGCCACCGCCACTCCGGCCGAGGCCGCCGGGCAGGCCGCCGGCGGCTCCTCCGAAACTGGCTATGCGGCCGGGCACACCCCCAGTGCCGCTTCCCAGGCTAGCCTTAATACCGAGAAGCTAGACGACGTCCGCAAGCTCTTCACCGCTCATCTCGAAAATAAAGGCCTGCGCAAAACCGGCGAGCGCTACGCCATTCTCGAGGAGATTTATGCCCGCTCGGGCCACTTCGACGTTGAAGAGCTGTACGCCGGCATGAAGGAGCGCGGCCTGCAAGTAAGCCGGGCTACCGTGTACAATACCCTCGACCTGTTGGTCGAACAAGGCCTCGTCAGCAAGCACCAGTTCGGCCGTAACCTGGCCCAGTACGAGAAGAGTTACGGCTACCGCCAGCACGACCACGTGATATGTACCGAATGCCATAAAGTAGTGGAATTCTGCGACCCACGTATTCACGGCATCCAAACCATGGTCGGCGAGCTTCTGAACTTCCATATCTTGCACCATTCTTTAAATCTCTATGGCATTTGCGGCGACTGCCGCGCTCAAGCTGCCGCTCGTAATCCCACTTCCCCCGCATGACCTGCACTAGTTCTTTAAAAGGCGGCGTCCTGCTCGTGCGCCTCACCGGCGACCTTATCGGCAGCCCCGATACCGAGCAGCTTATCGAGTCCGTCAACCAACACCTCGGTGAGTCCGTCACTAATTGCGCCGTCGACCTCTCCGAAATCCGCTACATCAACAGCAGTGGGATCGGCGTTCTGGTATCCCTGCTAACTAAATTTCGCAGCCGGGGCGGCGAAATGGTTCTCATCAACCCCGCCGACCACCCGAAGAAGATACTGGCCCTCACCAAGCTCAACAACATTTTCGCGGTAGCCTCCGACGAGGCCAGTGCCCTCCAACAGCTAACCCCAGCCGCCTAAGTAGGGCGGCTGTTTTTTTGCCCTTCACCCCGAAATACCAACCCGGGCCAGAGGCCCTCTGCCGGAACCCATTCACTCAAAACCCACGGCCAGCCTAAGGTGCTGGCTGTGTTTAAGTCGCCAAAAGCTAAATTGAAATGCCAGTAGATGTATTAGTAGGCCTCCAGTGGGGCGATGAAGGCAAAGGAAAAATTGTAGACGTACTGGCTCCGACTTACGATGCCGTTGCCCGTTTTCAAGGTGGTCCCAACGCCGGTCATACCCTCACCTTCGACGGTCTCAGGCACGTGCTGCACCAAGTACCCAGCGGCATCTTCCACCCCCATATCCTTAATATAGTAGGCAATGGTGTCGTGCTCGACCCCGTCGTCTTCCGCGGCGAGCTACAAAAGCTCACCGATAGGGGAGTAGACTGGGCTCAAAACCTCTACATCTCCAAGAAGGCCCAACTCATCCTGCCCAGCCACCGGGCCCTCGACCGCCTCAATGAAGAAGCTCGTGGCAATACCAAAATCGGTAGCACACTCAAAGGCATTGGTCCTACCTACTCCGACAAAATCGGCCGCGTCGGCCTCCGGGTCAGCCACATCCTGCTTCCCGATTTTGAGCAGCGCTACAAGGAAGCCGTTGCCCAGCACGCCGCCATCGCGGCTCATTATGGTAGAGAACTGGAGATTGAAGCGCTCGAAGCCGACTTCTTCGCCGCCGTTGATTTTCTGCGCACCCTGCAGCTCGCCGATACCGAGTACATCCTCAACGACCTCCTGCAACAGGGCAAGCGCATCTTGGCCGAAGGTGCCCAAGGCTCTTTGTTGGATATTGACTTCGGCACCTATCCCTACGTCACTTCCTCGAGCACTATCGCCGCTGGCGCCTGCACAGGCCTGGGCATCGCCCCTAAGCACATTGATAAAGTCTACGGCATCACCAAAGCCTACTGCACCCGCGTTGGCAGCGGTCCTTTCCCCACCGAGTTACACGACCAGATCGGCGAGCAAATCCGTCAGGCGGGCCGCGAGTTTGGCTCTACTACCGGCCGGCCGCGTCGCTGTGGTTGGATAGATCTACCGGCCCTTCGCTACGCCATCATGCTCAACGGCGTCACCGAGCTGCACCTGATGAAAGCCGACGTCCTCGACAGTTTCACGGAAATACTGGCCTGCACCCATTATCGCACGGCTACCGGCGAAAGCACGCCCAAGCTTCCCGACCCCGGCGAGCTCACCACCGTCATGCCCGAATACCGGACTCTCCCCGGCTGGAATACCAGCCTAACCAGCGTCACAGACGCCACTCAGCTCCCGGCCAACCTTCAGTCCTACCTGGACTTTCTAGAGGAAGAGCTGCAAGTTCCCATCCGTATTGTCAGCGTTGGTCCTGACAGAGTCAGCACCCTCCACCGCTAAACCCCGCTGGGATAGAAAAAAGCCACCTCAAGGTAGAATAGCCAGTTTGATAGGTTTTCCCTAACGTCTGTAGATAACTGGCAGAAAATAGCAGAAAGCTGTTACGCTGAGCTTATTGAAGTCCCTCTCTCGCTTCGTTGAGTCAAAATGGGCTGGGAGAGGGGCTTCAATAAGCTCAGCAGGCGATAGACAAAGGCTTTTTGCTCGTGATTCACCTACTTGGTCAATTATCCAGTATCCAGCAGTCAGACAGAACTGCCTTGAGGAGCGTACTCCTCGGCCTGAGCATGCACTTCAGGTAATGCCTAGCTGGAGCTTCGCGCCTAAAGCGAACTTCGCCCTACCGGGTAGGACCCTGCAGGGGCACGTGGCGTTTTGCCCACTGCCGATATTTTTTCGGGGCGTCAATCAGCTACTTACAACCACCTCACAAGTATTTCGTAGTATACCTCTTGCTTCATCAGAAACTCTCGCTACCTTTGCAATCCCAAAACGTCGAACGGACTACGGGGTGGATGAAAGCAGTATCTTTCGCGGAAATCCTAAAGGTGTTGGAAATCCTGCTCTGGTAGCATTGTCTACCATCGGCAGCCGCTAAAAGGAATGAGAAAATTTATTTTTCGAACTCCTTGCAAAGCCGAAAAGAGCTACCGTACCTTTGCAGCCCGCTTCAATAGGAAGTGAGCAACTTGAAGAGCAAAGAGAAAATCTTAAAAAATTTTCGCCTAAAACTTGACAAGTAAAAAAATATTCGTACCTTTGCACTCCCAAACCAAACGGGGCGTTACAAGCGCGACGGATAAGGGGTTGTAATAAGCTCCACACTGTTACTTCAAATGGAAGTGACACACGTTCTTTGAATGACGAAAACAGACAAATAGTAAGTGTTTCATTCGTGTTTTGCCTTTGGGAAAAATACGCTGAAACAAACCAAGCGAAACGAATTAGACGATAACGTCAATTACGTGAGCAAGGTCAGCACTCGACATCAGCCCGCGTTCGCGTGGGTGTAGGAATTTATACAATGGAGAGTTTGATCTTGGCTCAGGATGAAC
>NZ_JACXAD010000025.1 GCF_014699115.1 Hymenobacter montanus | reverse complement strand
GGCGACCTGAATGGCGACGGCTACGCCGACCTGGCCGCCGGAGCCTATCTGTACACCAATGGCCAAGCGAGTGAGGGGGCCGTGTTCGTATATTACGGCGGGGCCACTGGCCTGCAAACCGTGCCGGCCAACCCGGCTGCAGCCGCCCTGCGCCTGGAGAGCAACCAGGCCAACGCTGCTTTCGGCGCTAGCGTGGCCGGGGTAGGTGACCTCAACGGCGACGGCTACGCCGACCTGGCTGCTGGGGCTCCCTTGTATGCCAACGGGCAGTCTCAAGAAGGGGCGGCGTTCGTGTACTACGGCGGAGCCACTGGCCTGCAAACCGTGCCCGCCAACCCGGCCGCAGCCGCCCTGCGCCTGGAATCTAACACGCCCACCGCCCGAATGGCCAACAGCCTGGCGGGGGCCAGCGACCTCAATGGCGATGGCTACGCCGACCTGGCCATCGGGGCTCCCCAGTACACAGGCGGGCAGTCCCAGGCAGGGGCCGTGTTCGTCTACTACGGCGGCAGCACGGGTAGTAGCAACCGCGATACCCGCCTGCGCCTCTATAATGCTAACCAGACCACCCTGCTCTCAGCAGCTAACCGAGCGCAGGCCACCTTCGGCCTGGGCCTGCGGGCCGCCTCGCCCTACGGCCGGGTGCGGGCCCGCCTGGTGTGGGAGACCAAGGCCAACGGCGTGCCCTTTTCCAGCAGCTCAGCCATTCCCAACTCCACCCAGTATACCGCCCGCGGGCCCTGGACCAACCTGCCCGCTACCGGCGCCCCACCGGAGCTAAAAGTGCTGGTGAATAAAGTAGGCCACGTCACCCGGGTGCGGGTGCGGGTAGAATACGCCACGACCTCCCCGCTGGTCGCCGGCACCACCACCCCCCCCGCCGGTACGGGGGGAGTGAGCGGGCGGGCCCGCTATGGCCCCTGGCGCTACGTCGGTGCTCAGCAGTTGGGCCAGAGCAGCGGCCCGGCTACGCCGCTGCCGGTTACGCTGACGGCCTTCACGGCCGAGCGCCGGGGCCGCGGCGTCCGGCTGCGCTGGACCACGGCCAGCGAGCAGAACAGCGACTTTTTTGCGGTAGAACGCAGCCCCGACGGGCGCACCTTCGCCAGTATTGGACGGGTGGCCGCGCAGGGCCACAGCCCGCAGGCAGTTACCTATGAGTTCACAGACTCGGACCTGCCAGCTGCTCCGGCGCGGGTTCTCTACTACCGCCTGCGGCAGATCGACCTCGACGGCACGGCCACCTACTCGCCCGTGCGCGCGGTGGCGGGCGAAACCGACGAGCTGACGCTCTTCCCCAACCCGGCCCGCAACGGAGACCCCGTGCGCCTGAGCGGCGCAGCCCCCCAGGTGCCGGTGACCGTGCTGGACCTGGCAGGCCGGGTGCGCGGCACGACCTATACCACTGCCAGCGGACAGGCCCTGCTCGAACCCGCAACGGGCGACTTGCCCACGGGGCTGTACGTAGTACGGGCGGGGGCGCAGGCCACGAAGCTGGTGGTGGAATAACCGGCCGGGCCCGCGGCCGTAGTTTCGCCGCGGGCCCAGCCGCACCATCCCACTTGCCGCTAATCCGCCGCTTCGGGTCCTGAATCCAACGGTGGGCACCATCCCGGCGATGAGGGTCAGCCCGGGTCTTTCAAAGTCAGCAAAAAAGCGGGACGTTTCTTAACTATAGCTGCTGCTAAAACATGTTTAACACTCCGGGACTATGCAGCTAGCGAAGGGCATCTTGGTTTCGTTGGTATAGAGCGGTAGCGAAGCAAACGACCTCCACGCCACCGCCAAAGTACCAAACCATATTCCAACGCCGTGCGGGGGACATAGCCCCGGAACTAGCGCTGCGAAACGGCCACTTGGCGGGGCGAGCGGGTGCATCCTGGCCATCGGGGAAGCTACCACCGATGGCCAGGCCAATTATTCCACCACCAGCTTCGTGGCCTGCGCCCCCGCCCGTACCACGTACAGCCCCGTGGACAAGCTGCCCGTCGTTGGTTCCAGCAAGGCTTGTCCGTGGGCATTGGTATAGGCTCTGCAGCGCACCCGGCCCGCCTGGTCCAGCACGGTCACCAGCACTTGAGGGGCAACTCCAGTCAGGCGCACGGACAAGGCTCCACTGGGGGCCGGGTTGGGAAAGAGCGCCAACTGGCCCGTTTCGCCCGCCACCGCACGCACGGGCGAGTAGCTAGCCGTACCGTTGAGGTCGACCTGCTGCAGGCGGTAGTACACCACGGCCGCCCCTTCAGCAGGTAGCTCTGGGTCCGTAAACTCATAGGCCCTGGGCTGGGTGCTCTGGCCCTGGGCCGCCACCCGGCCCAGGGGCGCAAACCGGCGCCCGTCGAGGCTGCGCTCCACGGCGAAGAACGCGCTGTGCTGCTCGCTGGCCGTGCGCCAGCGCAGCCGCGCGCCCCGCCCCTGCCGCTCGGCCGTGAACACGCTTAGCGTCACCGGCAGGGGCAGGCTAGTGCTGCTCAACACAAAGAAGTCGTGGCCGGGTGTCAGATCCAGCGAGGAGGCCAGGGCGGTGGTAAGAGGCGTGGCAGCGGCCCGCCCGAGCGAGACGTAGGCTCCAGTTGCCGTAGCAGCCTGGGCCACCACCGCCGTCGCCGCGTTGCCCAGCACGTCATCGGTTCCATAGCTCAGCTGCACCCGGGCCGTGGCGGGCAGACTAGCCGTATTTTCCACCCGCACGTGGCGCCGGGGATTCAGGTTGGTCAGCACCGGTGAAGCCCTCGTGCCGCCGGTCGGGCCGTTTATGACCGTGGCCGTAAACACCTGGGGGCTGGTGGTCGTGATCCCGGTCACGACGACCGGCCGCCACCCGCCCGCGTCGCCGACCGGAAAGGTGCGGCTCACGGGCGTGGTACTGTTCACCGTAATGCCCAGGGGGCCTTTCACGTAGGAATTAGCCGACCCAGGTGGGATCACGGCCGCAGCCGTGCCTAGAATAAGCTTGTTGGGGGCGGAAGTGGTCAGGATGCCATCCGTGAGTATTAATGACCCCGCCGAGACGCCCCTGGCATTGACAGTCAGGTCGCCGCCAGCCAGCGTTACGCCCGCCGGGTTAAGCATGAGGATGGCGTCGACGGTGCGCGTGGTCGGAATCTCAAAGCCCGTGGTGCGGGCCGTTGTTTCCGGGGCGTAGATCAGCTGCAAGGCCCCGGCGCCCAGGTTGAAGTTGGGCCGCGACGTGATCGAACCACTGCTGCCAGGGTTGTTTATCAGTCCAGTTTGGATGGTAAAAGAGGTTGCTGTTCCGTCGCCGATGGTCAGGTTGTTGGCCCCGTTCAGGTTACCGGCAAACAGGTTCAGGCGCGTGACGACCAGCGGCGCGGTCAATGTGGCCCCCACGGGGTTTTCAATAGTGAGCGTACGCACCGTGGTAAAAGTACCGCTGCCGGCCAGCATCTGAAGGTTCGCTCCGGCGAAGTACAGCGTGCTGGTACTGGTACTCGTCGCCCCCACCTGGGTCCCGATCAGGGTCCCGTTGTTGGTAAGCCCCGAACCACGCATCCGGAGCAGGAATCCGTTCAGGTTCAACGTGGCACCTGTCGGAACCAGTACCGCGCCGTAACATTCTGTTGGCGCGGCGAGCAGCAGGGTCTTGCTGCTACTGGTATTGTCGATGGTCAGGTTCGGGACGCTGCCCCGGATGTAAAAGTCGAAGTTAGTACTCGTCGCCCCCGTCCCCGCGCGTAACGTACCTCCCGTAAAGCTAAACTGCCCCCCCATGTAATAATCAAGCGGCGTGGTGGCGGTGCTGCGCTGCACCAGGTTGATCGTGCCACCCGAAATAGTCACGGTCCCGGTAAAGCCAAACGAAGGCGTATCCGAGGCATGGCCTACCGTGCTCGCGTTAATGGTACCACCACTCATGCTGAAGGCAATAGCCGCCGCCGCCGTGGCGCTAACAAAGGAGGTAATGCGCCCGGCACCGTTGAGGGTGCCCCCTTCCATGGTGAAGGTCGCCCCCGAACCAAAGCTGAGCGAATTGCCCGCCGCCGTGCCCACGTTGTACGTGCCCGCCGAGATGCGCAACAGCCCATTGACGCTGGCCGACCCGTTCTGCCCCACCACCGTGAAGCGGGCATTGTTCAGCCACAAGCCCCCCGTGGCCGGAATCGCGTACGCCGCGCCGTTGCCAAACACTTGGTTAGTAATAGATGCCGTTCCCGAAATGCGCAGCGTGCCCGTCATGTCGTCCGCTGGCGTGGCGCCCGTGGTGCGCGTGAACAGGAAGCCGGCACCGGATGTGCTGCTGCCCTTCACCGAGATACTGGGCAGATTCATCTCTACGATGTCGGCCCGTACGGATTTGGCGAGGGAGAGCGCGTGCAGGTCGGTGGTGCCCGTGCCGGCGAAGCTGGCATTGCCCGCCCCCGTAAAGCGCAGGCCCGACCCAATGCTGGCGCTGGCGCTCAGGTCCAGCGTGCCGTTGTTGAGCACGCTGCCGGCCACTTGTAAGGAGTAGCTCGTCGTGGCCGATGTCAACAGCGACCCCGTGCTGGCCACTGTCAGCGAACCGCAGCGGCCGGTCACGTCCAGCCTCACCGTGGCCCCGGCGGCAATTGTGACGTCGTCGCTACTGGTGGGTACTACGCCCCCCACCCAGGTAGTTGGGTTGCTCCAGTTGCCTCCCGTGGCCGTCGAGCTGATGCTGGCCAGGCCCCGATGGGCCCCGATGACAATAGGAGTCGCGGGCGCCGCCACGGGCGGAGGCGCCGCTGTGGTAGCAACCACGGTGCGTTCCGTCGTGGGAGGAGGCGCCAGCTTCAGGTGTTGGGCCTGGGCGCTGGGGGTGAGGGTCAGGAGCCCGAAGGCGGCAGCAACCAGGGGCTGCCAGCCCCGCCGTTGGGCCGGCCGGTACGGCACGGGCAAGCACGGCGGGCTGCCGAAAAATAAGTTTGGAAACATATGGGTAGAAAATGAGTAGAAGGTAGGAAAGGACACCGAGGAGGAGCAACGCGACCTTACTCCGCAGAAGCTTCTAAGACCGAGGAGCAAGCTGACCATTGGTCGGCAAATATGCGTTCTCGTTTTAAATCTTTATACTATAATCAATGAGGACATAATTTCTTAACTATTATTATGTTTTCATTAAACTTCATTATTCACCTTCAGACGCCGTCCTATCAGTTAAGTAGCAGGCTGAATAAGAGCCAGAACCACTTAGTAAGCTCGCGAACCAGTCTCCATAAAATATTGGCGACTTCGATAGGTGCAAGGTGCTTTCCAGCCGCGAGCTAAACCGAAAGGTTGGCAAACAGAACCGTAGCGCTCGAGTTATGTTTTGACGACTCATTCCGGAACGGGGCGGCGCGGTAGCGGCCAAAACCGCGGATGACTACCGGCCTTCCGCCGCTACCGCCGCGCAAAATCAGCCGCCAGAATCGGCTTACGTGAGAATGGAACATTGCTCATAGCCATCATTCTCAGATCCGCCATGACGTATCGCCGGAAGACCTGAATAGGGCCCAGACTAAGCATAAGCAGTAGGCTAATAAAAAAGCCTTGGCCAAATTGGCCAAGGCTTTTTTAACTGAACCACACGGAATATCCGCGAGCTATTGCTTCACGATGCGGCGCGTATCGAGTCCACCCTCGGTACGGGTACGCAGGATGTAGACCCCTGTCGGCAGTGGCGTCAGGTCCAGCGTGGTAGTCGTGCTGCCCGCCGAAGCGGGGACGGTCCTGGTCTGCACCGGCTGGCCAAGGGCATTGAACAAAGTCAACTCCACGGCTTTCCGGTAGCCGGTCAATTCCACGTGGAGCTTGCCGTCGTGGGTTGGGTTGGGATACACGTTGAGCGAAGAGCCGGCCAAGGGCTTCACACTTGAGCTCACTACCAACGGCGCGGAAGGAGCCGAGGTGCAGCCGCTGGCGTTGGTCGTGGTCACGGTGTAGCCCCCAAATTGGGCGGCGGAGTTCACCACGTACACTTGGTTGGTGGCCCCGGCCACAGCCACGCCATTGAGGAACCACTGGTTGCCACTCGCAGCGCTGGAAGTCAACCTTACCGTGGGGCCGTTGTACGCCACGCTGATCGTTGGGGTGGCCGGCACGGGGTTAATGGTTACCGAGAAGGTGGCCGTCACTGCCGCACAGCCCCCGGCAGCACCAACCGTGTTAGTCACCACGTACGTGCCGGGCGTGCTGCTGCCCAGGGTAATGACCCCGGTCGTCGCGTTAATCGTTAGACCCACTGTGGAGGAGAACGTGCCAGCCGTACTGGGGGCTGGGATCACCGGCGCCGGGTTCGTACCGGAGGTGCAATAAGCCGCGCTGGCATACGAGAAAGTCGCCACTGGTGGCCTGGTGATGGTCACGGAGAAGGTGGCCGTCACTGCCGCACAGCCCCCGGCAGCACCAACCGTGTTAGTCACCACGTACGTGCCCGGCGTGCTGCTGGCCAGGGTAATGACCCCAGTCGTAGGGTTAATTGTCAGGCCCGCCGTGGAGGAGAACGTGCCGGCCGTGCTAGGAGCTGGAATTACCGGTGCCGGATTCGTACCGGAGGTGCAATAAGCCGCGCTGGCGTACGAGAAGGTGGCCACCTGCGGGCTGGTGATGGTTACCGAGAAGGTTGCTGTCGCTCCCGCGCAGCCTCCCGAAGCACCAACCGTGTTGGTCACCACATACGTGCCGGGCGTGCTGGAGGCCAGCGTAATAACCCCGGTCGTCGCGTTAATTGTCAGGCCCGCCGTAGAAGAGAACGTGCCGGCCGTACTGAGGGCTGGGATCACCGGTGCTGGGTTGGTACCAGAGGTGCAATAAGCTGCGCTGGCGTACGAGAAGGTCGCTACCAGTGGCCTGGTGATAGTTACTGAGAAAGTAGCGGTCGCTGCTGGGCACCCCCCCGAAGCGCCTACCGTGTTGGTCACTACGTACGTGCCGGGCGTACTGGAGGCCAACGTAATAACCCCGGTCGTCGCATTAATTATCAGGCCCGCTGTAGAAGAGAATGTGCCGGCCGTGCTGGGGGCTGGAATTACTGGTGCCGGATTCGTACCGGAAGTACAGTAAGCCGTGCTGGCGTACGAGAAGGTGGCCGCCTGCGGGCTGGTGATGGTCACGGAGAAGGTGGCCGTCGCTGCCGCACAGCCCCCGGCAGCGCCAACCGTGTTAGTCACCACGTACGTGCCGGGCGTACTGGAGGCCAGCGTAATAACCCCGGTCGTCGCGTTAATCGTCAGGCCCGCCGTGGAGGAGAACGTGCCAGCCGTACTGGGGGCCGGAATTACCGGTGCCGGGTTCGAGCCGGAGGTGCAATAAGCTGCGCTGGCGTACGAGAAAGTCGCTACCGGGGGACTGGTGATGGTTACCGAGAAAGTTGCCGTGATTGCTGGGCAGCCCCCCGCAGCACCAACCGTGTTGGTTACCACGTACGTGCCCGGTGTGCTGGAGGCCAGCGTAATAACTCCGGTTGCCGCATTAATCGTCAGGCCCGCCGTGGAGGAGAACGTGCCAGCCGTGCTAGTGGCTGGAATCACCGGCGCCGGATTCGAGCCGGAAGTACAGTAAGCCGTGCTGGCGTACGAGAAAGTTGCCACTGGCAGGCTGGTGATGGTTACGACAGCCGTAGCCGACGAAGGGCAAGCACCCGCCACGCTATACGTGATGGTGTACGTGCCCGGAGTGCTGGCAATCAGGTCGATCGTGCCGGTGGAGGTGTTCAGGCTCAGACCGGCGGTGGAGGAGAACGTGCCGCCGGCCGTGCCCGTTATGGTAGGCGTCGGGTTGGTACCACCCTGGCAGAAGCTCGCCCCGCTGTAGGCGAACGTGGCCGTTGTAGACGGGTTCACCGTTACGGCTACGGGAGCCGAAGTGGCGGAGCAGCTTGCCGCGCTGGTAACGACTACGGAATATGAGCCGCTGGCCGTCACCGTCGTCGTGTAGCTAGCACTGGTCGCTCCGGCAATGTTGCTGCCGTTGAGCTGGTACTGGTAAGTAGCCCCCGCAACCGGAGTAGCCGTCAGCGTTAGAGTTCCCGAGCCGCAGAAGCTTACGGGCGTGGTAGCCGTGAGCGTGGCCGTGGGTATTGAGTTCACCGTCACCGTAATGGGCGTGGAGTATACCGTGCGATTGTCGGTCGTTAGAATTACAGCCCGGAATGTGGTGGTGGCCAGCAGGTTCGTAAAGGCCAGTGTCGCCGTTGTATTGCTACCGGGTACGGCCACAAAGCCACTGCCCGCGTCTGCTTCATAGCCCGTGATGGTGCTCCCGCTCGCGTTGCCGGTCAGCGTGAGCGTGCCCGAGTTAGTGCCGCCGCACACGCTGGTAACCGACGTACTCAGTACGCCGCCCTCGTTGTTGGCCAAGACAAAGAAGTCGTTGCCGGGCGTCAGGTTCAGCGTGGAGGCCAGCCCCGTAGTGGGCGCCGTGAAAGCGGCCCGCCCGAGCGAAACGTAGGTCCCAGCCGCCGTGGCGGCCTGGGCCACCACCGCCGTCGTCGCGTTGCTAATCTCACCAGCGCCATAGCTCAGCTGAACTCGAGCCGTGGCCGGCAACGCGACCGAGTTTTCGAGCCGCACGTAGCGGGTGGGGTTGAGGGTAGTCAGGGGCAGCACGGGGGTGCCGCCAGTCGGGCCGTTTACGACCGTGACCGTAAACACCTGCGGGGTGCTGGTCGTGATTCCGGTCACGACCACCGGCCGCCACCCGCCCGCGTCGCCGACGGCGAAGGTGCGGCTCACGGCCGTAGTGCTGTTCACCGTGATGCCCAGGGGGCCTTTCACGTAGGAGTTAGCCAACCCCGGAGGAATGGTGGCCGCTGCCGTGCCGATCGTGAGCTTGTTCGTTGCCGAAGTGGTCAGGATCCCGGCCGTGAGAGTCAGTGACCCATTAGTGACGCCACTGGCATTTAAAGTCAGATTACCGCCCGCCAGAATTACGCCCGCGGGGTTATTCACCGTGATGGCATCGACTACCCGGGTGGGCGGAATCTCAAAGCCCGTGGTGCGGGCCGTCGTTTCCGGGGCGTAGAGCAGCTGCAGGGCCCCGGTACCCAGGTTGAAGGTGGGCGCCGAGGTGATTGAGCCGCTGCTACCCGGGTTGTTCCCGACTCCGATCTGGATGGTAAACAATAAAGTTGATCCATCGCCGATGGTCAGGTTATTGACCCCGTTGAGGTTACCGGTAAACATGTTCAGGCGCGTAACGACCAGCGGCACGGTCAACGTGACCCCCGCGGCATTATCAATGGTGAGGCTACGAACCGTGGTGAAAGTACCGGTGCCGACCAGAGTCTGAGCGGTCGCGCCGGCGAAGTACAGCGTGCTGCTGACCGTAGTACCTGCGAGGGTCCCGTTGTTGGTAACCGTTGCACCAGCTACAAGCAGAGAGAAGCCGTTTAGATTTAACGTAGTTCCCACCGGAACCAGCACCGTGCCGTAACAGTTTATCTGCGCGGTCAGCAGCACGGACTTGTTGCTGGTGGTATTGTCGATGGTCAGGTTCGGGACGTTGCCACGGATGCGGAAGTCGAAGTTGGTGGTTGTCGCCCCTGTTCCCACGTTGAGCGTGCCGCCCGTAAAGAAAAAAGAGCTAGTTGCATTCATATTGTAATCGAGCGGCGTAGCAGCGGTGCTGCGCTGCACCAAGTTAATGGTGCCGCCCGACATCGTAGAGGTCCCACTAAAGCCGAATGAGGGAGCGGCGGAAGCATTACCTACCGTACTCACGTTAATGGTACCGCCACTCATGCTGAAGGTGATAGACGTCGTCGCCGTCGCACTCGTATAGGAGGTAATACGTCCGGCTCCATTCAGGGTGCCCCCTTCCATGGTGAAGAGCGCCCCCGAACCAAAGCTGAGCGAATTGCCCGACGCCGTGCCCACGTTGTACGTGCCCGCCGAGATGCGCAACAGCCCATTGACGCTGGCCGACCCGTTCTGCCCCACCACCGTGAAGCGCGCATTGTTCAGCCACAAGCCCCCCGTGGCCGGAATCACGTACGCCGCGCCATTGCCAAACACCTGATTGGTAATGGGGGCCGTCCCCGAAATGCGCAGCGTGCCCGTCATGTCGTCCGCTGGCGTAGCACCCGTAGTGCGCGTGAATAGGAAGCCGTCGCCGGATGCGCTGCTGCCCTTCACCGAGATACTGGGCAGATTCATCTCTACGATGTCGGCCCGTACGGATTTGGCGAGGGAGAGTGCGTGCAGGTCGGTGGTGCCCGTGCCGGCGAAGCTGGCATTGCCCGCCCCCGTAAAGCGCAGGCCCGACCCAATGCTGGCGCTGGCGCTCAGGTCCAGCGTGCCGTTGTTGAGCACGCTGCCGGCCACTTGTAAGGAGTAGCTCGTGGTGGCCGAGGTCAACAGCGACCCCGTGCTGGCCACTGTCAGCGAGCTACAGCTGCCCGCCTGGTCCAGTGTCACCGTGGCCCCGGCGGCAATTGTGACGTCGTCGCTACTGGTGGGCACTACACCCCCCACCCAGGTGGTGGGGTCGCTCCAGTTGCCTCCCGTGGCCGTCGAGCTGATGCTGGCCAGGCCCCGATGGGCCATGATGAGTGCGGCGGGCGCCGCCGTAACCAGGGGAGCGGCCACGGCCGCTGCAGGAACCACGATGCGCTCTGCCATCGGGGGCGGCAGCGTCAGGTGCTGGGCGTAAGCGCCGGGGGTGAGGGCCAGGAGCCCGAAGGCGGCAGCGACCAATGGCTGCCAGCGGCACCGTTGAGCCGACCGGTCCACCACGGGCAAGTACGGCGTGTTGCGGGAAAGTAAGTTTTGGAGCATGCAGAAAAAATTGTAATTAATAAGGGAAACATCTACTAGGAATGGTGATGCAGACTGTACCAGCTGCCGATAGCAGCTAGTGTAAGCCGGGGTAGAATAGAGGGTAGGACGCCGAAGAGGGGAAACAGACGGCTCTCGGGGAAACCTGAAAGGCCGATAGAGCGGTCGGAGCTAGTCGCTGGTAAATATGCGTCGATTTTTAAACTCTTCTGCTATCGTCATGGAAATAGTAGCACAAATTTGCATTTCTCGGGTCCAATATCATCATAATATGCTGAATTTAAGCGCTATAAATCTAGTAGAATTCGGAGTTAGTCTGTGTAAAAATCAGCGAACTCGATCGCTGTAAAGTGCAGCTGTTCGTGAACGAGCAGAGCTGACTTATCGGGAGACAGGGCGGGGATGCTTTTCAGGGCTCATTCCGGAGCGGTGATATCGCCGTTACCTGCTCGAACAGAGCATAAATATAGAGCCCTCCCCCGCCGCTAATGCCGAGTGAAATCGGTCAGTAGAAGACGCTCGCAAAATATAATATTACCTATAGCCGTCACCATCAAGCCATTCTCTTATGATTAAGTTATAGGCCACTACCTTATGGCGATGGCCCACAGTTCGGTAGCTACGGGCACATCCGCTTATGTATTCAAAAGTGAGTTCCGTTGTCGCCCGCAGGGCTTTGTGTGTAAGTAGAACGGAGAAATTGTTTGCCATTCGTGTACGGCCCGGCCGGTCACAACTTAGGTGAAGCCCCTACTGAATCTACCTCAACTGCTTGAATAACCACATTTGTTTACACGACGCGCCTACTGACAGGATTTACGTAGCAACAGTAACGTAAATTTCTGAAGAGTGCCCCCGGCACCGCTGACGCGAGTTTAGCGCAGCGTGACTTGTGCCGAACCATTGGACGAGGCTGAGTCTCATAACAGAACGGTTTTCTTGAATATATTGGAGAATACTACCGGCCGGGCTTGCCGCTAACGCGGCAGTGGAGGCGCAGCTTCTACCTCAAAGGTACGCTACACTAAACTTCAGGAAATTAATTGGCGCACTGTCGGCGAGTTGGTCATGAGGTACGCTATACTAAACCCGCGCTACTTAGGGGGTAGCTTTTGGCCTGCTGTGGGTATATCGTATGGTTGCGTCTTTTGTGCGTGCTCTTATTTACGGGTGACTACCTTATCGATTGCCTCCTTGAACGCTTCCGAGCTAAGCTTATCCCTGACGGTTAGCTGCTTTTTGATAAACAAAACCCTCGGTGTGATTCCTGCCCTCCAATACGCCATCGCTTTATGATGCCCATCTATAATATACTTGTCGCCCCCCTCGTAAAAGCCAATAACGAATATAACTGGCCGCCTCCCCTTCGCGATGCGCTCTTCAAAATAATTGATTCGTTCTTCTTGTAAAGTTTCCCTCTTTTGAAGACATATTAACGTCATAGCAGTAGGATAAAACTCTTCTATTGATCTTTCGCCATATTCAATCAAGTCCAAACCGAATGAGCTATCCTCAAACGGATAGATTAACTCATAAGTACCATTGGTGCATAACGTTATCAGAGGATAAGTGGCACTACTTAGTTCTACATAATCTGGGATACCTTCTTCGGCAAAGAATCGCATGCTCTCTAACTGGCTATTGGCTTGGATAGGCTTATTCGCTCTTGCCAGGTATTTTTCTATGGAACCTTGGTTGTTAAACCATTCAATGGCAAAAGGCTGATGATTGTAATACAGAATATTTTCTCCATTCCCTTTCATATCAAACATGCCTGTACCATCCGAAAGTTGATAAACCTCTGTTCTCATATCTATTTAGTCAGTTTGCTAGTGGTTCGCTAGCCGCCCTACTGTCACCACCTGTTTCTAAGGACGCATTCTATGAAGTATATATTCAGTGAGCGGAAACGGATACGTATTTAACCAGTTACAGTTCTAAGACAACTTCCAAACCAAAGCATGGCGGATAGTTAATTTCCTGGCGGGCACTTTGTCAACCCTGTTGCCATTCCACCAGCTTGATTTAGCCTGGTAATCAGGTATATCGCTAAAATAAGAAGAATGTCGAGTAACTAAATAAAAAAAAGTCTCGCCAGCATGCTGCCAGCAGGGCTTTTCTTTATTTAAATTTAAGCAACGGACATGGCGCAAAGTCTATGCTGGGCGCACTCGGATGGTATATAGTACCTTGTGCTCGTTTCTCAGTAACAGCTTTTTATGTCCAAGGTCTATCTGCTTCTGGTTCTATGCCTTTTAGCTGCGGCCCCAGTCTGTGCCCAGCATCCGGCCACTACTCCTGAGGCAGCCACTCCTATCCTTACTCGGCTTGACACCGCCCGCGCCGTGCATGAGCTTTTCAAGAGCCGGCGCGGCGGCGGATTCGGCTGGCTGGCGTTTGGCGGGGCGGGCATGGCGGCTTCCATCATCCCCGCGCAGCAGTCCACCAGTGCTGGCGTCTGGACGCCAGGTGTAATTATCGGCTCGGGGCTGGCGCTACTGGGCACCAAAAAGGTTATCCAGTTTGGCTGGGGGCGCGAGTACCGTGTACTGCGCGACCTGGCAGCCACGGGCCACCTGCCGGCCGACGTGAAGCGTCGCCTGCACGGCAACTTTGCCCCGCTGCACGGCACCGCCTCGGCCCCCAACCCATTACTGGCCCTAAACATTGCTCCCACTACGCCAGCCGCGAGTGCGCCAGCGCCTCCAAACACTGAAAATCCGGTGGTCAGCGTGCCCTCTGCCCCCCCGCTCCAAGCGCTGGCCGATGCTCGGCAAGATACCCTGGATGCGGTGCTGGGTTTGTTTCTGGCGAAGCGGTTGGCAGGGCAACTGCCCATTCTGCTGGCGCTGCCGGGACTTCGCCTCATGACCGGGGCCAGCAAAACTAATACCCCTGCTTCGCCCTACCTTCAATCGCCGAACAATGACCCGTCCGGCGGGCAGGTAGCCCTCGGCCTAGCCTTGATGACGGGCGGCGTGGCCTATATGTTCATTCACAACGCGCCGTATTCTAATAGTAAGTTCGAAGCCCTGCGCACGAGCTACTTGGCTGGTGCGCCACTGCCCACCGCGATCCGGACACAGCTTAAAATCAAACACATTGCTTCGGGCCGCGCTTACCGCGAGCGTCTGGAGCGTAGAGCTGCCCGCCGCCGCTAAGCCAACGGGGAATCCAGGTAATTGCGGCAGTTCATTCGGCTTTAGCTTTACTTTTATCAAGAAAGCATGTTCCATTGTAACAAATCAATTATATTTACTTGAATTACCCATTTTTCAAGAAATCACATGCGCAGAATTTTACTTGTTTTACTGGTATTAGCCTGCTCTGCCCAGCAGGTAATGGCTCAGAATACTCCTCTATCAGCATCCCCAGCAGAACTATCCGCAGGAAAGCGTGACACGTTACGCGCTATTGGAAACTTATTCGAACGCCGCCGTAAGAGTGGTAAAAGGTGGACATACGTTGGGGTGGTTGGAGTATTGGCTATGGTCCGTGCGCTGACCAGCACCCGCAGTGATGGGAGTAGCCTCAATGCTGGTGGTGCAGCAATTATTGCAGGTGCTTTCGTAGGTGTTCCCGCCGCCGCCAGTCTTGGAAACCTTCTGGTCTACAGCGAAGAACATGAGGATGAAGTAGACCGCGCCTACCGCGCAGGCCAACCACTACCTAAAAGAATTAGGCATAGATTGAAAAAGAAGGATTTTGAATAGAAAGACCCCGCCAGCATACTGCCAACGGAGCTTCTCTACGATTCGTCAGGCCCTACCGCTGGCGCAAGTTTAACGCAGCGTAACTCGTGCCAGGTGGGGCTCAGGGCTGGCACTATCTATCGGACCGGCACAGGTAGGTGGGCTAGCTCTTTTCCCAATGTGCTACGCTGGCCTGTTGCATGTACGCACAGCCGTACCGGCTGGCAACTTGGCCGAAGCGTTGTCTTCCTTCAACGGAACCAGCCTGGAACTACAGGCAGCTGCTAATTTATCTGTGGGCTGGGGAGCGGGCAGCTTACTTCTGTAAGCAAGTAGCCAAAGGCATAAACGTAAAAGACAAGGCTGCCATGTAAAACGCGGGGCTGATGCTCTAACGCTACGCCACCGGCCCGCAACTGCTCATATTTACCCTGAACTTGCTCTGGGCTATCCGTAACAAAGCCAAAATGAAAATCGCGTGGATAAGTAGCAGGGTCGTCGGCAGCCAAGCGGCTTATCACCAGCACAAAGTCATTAGGCCCCCGGAGAATAGCCAACGTGTTGCTGCCTTTCCTTTGCTCGCAACGAAAATCGAAAAACGTCTCGAAAAACGTTTGGGCTTGCGGTACATCGGGAACGACCAGGTTTAAATGTTTAATCTGCATGGTTGTTGTGCGAGTAAAAGGCTGAGCAACTCACGGGCACCTTTGCTAGTGATTGACTTCACAAAGATACATCAAATGAATGAACGTTCATTCATTTTTACTATGGCCAAGGAAAAAATTATCGATAAAGGAGCGGCCATCCGGCAGGCCGCCCTCACTATGATTGTGGATGAAGGACTGCATGGCCTTAGCATGCAACGTTTAGCCGCCAAAGCCGGGGTATCGCCGGGCACTATCTACCTGTATTTCGAAAACCGCCTGGACATGCTCCACCAGCTTTACCTGGAGGTGCGGCAGCGCAGCGACCAAGCTATGCTCGACGGATTCAGCGCCACTATGGACTTTGCGGCCGGTTTACGGGTGCTCTGGCACAATACATTCAGGTACTTTGTAGCCCACCCAATTGAGTTTCGGTTCACGGAACAGTTCATTAATTCACCCCTCGTGGCAGCAGTCCTGGACCAGGAAGACCCCAATGCCCGCCAACAACGCCGTGATTTTTATGCCCGCGCCATTCAGAACGAGCAAATAGCCGACTTGCCGGTCGAGGTCTACTGGGCTATTGCTTTCGCGCCGCTATATCAGTTTATACGCTTCGCACTAGAAGGGAGCCTGCACCTGCCGGGCGACTTCCAGCAATTGGAGTCTAAGCTGGAAATCACGTTAACTCGGGTCATAAAGGCCCTGCAGAAATAAGCCATTGGGTGCAAACAAAAAGCCCCGTCAGCACAATGCTGACGGGGCTTTTCCATTTAAAACCACCCGACTATTACACCGTGGGTAATTGTAATTCCACGTTCTCGAACTTCACCGCGCCATCCTCCAGCACGGCTTCCACCACGGCGTCTTTCGACACGCGCCCGAAAGAATGTCCTTCGACAGCTCGTTCAGAGTCACGCGCTGCAGCACGCGTTTGAGCGGACGGGCAACGAACTGCGGGTCGAAGCCTTGCTCGCTTAGGAAGTCGAGTACCTCGTCGGTGGCTTCGAGGCTGATACCGGCCTTGGGCAGACGCTGCTGAATCTGCCGGAACTGAACGGCGACGATGCGGCGGGCACCATTATTTGAGGGAGCAGCGTTATCTTGCTACAACACCAACCGTCTTACTGCTATGGCTTCTACTGCTTCCACTCAGCCGACTAAGCTCAATAGCCTACAAATCAGCCTACTTCGGCTCTTTGAGCGCGGCATGAGCGACGAAGAGATTCTGGAGATTCGCGAGTTGCTGGTCGCCCACATGTCGAAGAAATTATTGGTGGAAGTGGAGCGCGTGAATGAAGAGCGCGGCTATACAGCGGCCGATGTCGAGGCCATGCTTAACGACCCGTCCTGATGCAGCGCTTGGTCGTAGATACCAATTGTTTGTTGGCATCGATTAACCCACGCGGCGCTTATTTCCAGCTTTACGAACTGTTCATTGCGAAGGCTTTCGAATGGGTAATCAGCAACGAAATTCTGACGGAGTATGAGGAGCAGGTTACGCGCCGCTACTCGGCCAGTACGGCGCAGCAAGTGCACGAAGTACTGATTACTGCCCCCAACACCTATTTACAGGAAGCCTACTATAAGTGGCAGCTCATTGAAGCTGACCCGGACGATAACAAATTCGTTGACGTGGCCATTGCCGCCAACGCCGATTACCTGGTCACCAACGACCGCCACTTTGAGGTTCTCAAGCAGTTGGAGTTTCCACGGATGCCCGTCATCAGCCTGCAAGAGTTTCTGAGTCGTTTTCAATAGCCTGCTTTTTGAAGCAGAAAACTCCATCAGCTGCGTTCTGGGGGACTTTCTGCTATTTCTTCGCGCCCCACCGCCGGGGCTGAGGCGGCCAGGTTAATGGGAGTTTCTTAGGTCGTTTTGCTGTCGCGAGTTTAGCGCAGACTAATTCGGGCCTACTATTCAGGCGAGGTTGTCCTCGCAACAGAACATTTACCCGCACGTTCGCAGTCCCGCCTTGCCGCTGCGCGCCAGTGGAGCTTCAAGCTCCACACCAACATTGGTCACGAGTTACGTTATGCTAAACTCGCGCCAGTTGGGGGCTCACCTGCGTCGCAGGCAGGGCATAAAAGTCCTTTTGGGCTTACCTAGGAACTGGGTAGGCTGGAAAAGCGGCTGGGGGCTTGAGTTGGGATTGGGCAGCAGGGGTGTAGGTGAATAACAGCTAACTTGGCAACTTTAGTAACTTATAAGCTGCCTTCGAAATGAAATTTAGTCGCCAAATACTTAGCAGTAGCTTTTCTCTCGATAAAGTTCCTGGGTGGACATGCCCGTGGTGCGATAAATCCGCTGTCTCCGGCAAGAAGGATGATTTCAGAATAATTGAATCTGTACAATCGAAATCACAGCACTCGCATCCAGAATGGGAGCCGTTCCGGATAACAGGTACTTTTTGCGGAACGCTGATATGTTCAGACGAAAACTGTGGCGAACAAGTAGTGGTTTCTGGCTTAATGGAAGTTGAAGAGCGTGGCTGGTGTGATGAAGGCGAATACTTTTCAAGCTATGAAGAAATTTTAACGCCACTTTTTTTTGTACCCGCAATAAAATTATTCAATATTGGAAACAATATCCCAATTGCAATAAAAGACGCAATATTAGAAACATTTAGCGCCTTTTGGCAAGACCTATCTACCGCAGGAAACAAGATCAGGAAGGTATGTGAGCTTATTATGAATGACAAAAAGATTGTTAAGACTTATATCGATAAGAATGGCAAGCGAAAGGAATACTCATTACATACCCGTATTGATTTTTTTGGCAAACTCAAGAAAGGAGAGAGAGAACAGAAAGCATATGGCCTTTTGATGGCAATTAAATGGATAGGTAATTCAAGTAGTCACGTCAATAATTCTCTAACAAAAGCAGACATCATCAATGGATTAGAGATGTTGCATCACATTCTTGAATTACTTTATGACAAAGATTATATGAGAATTTATAAGCTTGGCAGAGAATACAACAAGAAGAAGGGCCCATTGAAGCATCCGCTATTCGGCACTAGGCATTTATAGTAAAAAAGCCCCGCCAGCACAATGCTGACGGGGCTTTCCCATTCATAACTCAATCCAACAAATTACACCGTCGGTAGCTCCACGTTCTCGAACTTCACCGCGCCGTCCTCCAGCACGGCTTCTACCACGGCGTCCTTGCTCACGCGGCCGGCGAGGATGTCCTTCGACAGCTCGTTCAGAATCACGCGCTGCAGCACGCGCTTGAGCGGACGGGCGCCGAACTGCGGGTCGAAGCCTTGTTCGCCCAGGAAGTCGAGCACCTCATCGGTGGCTTCGAGGCTGATACCGGCCTCGTGCAGGCGCTGCTGGATCTGCCGGAACTGGATGTCGACGATGCGGCGGATTTCCTTGCGCTTGAGGGGCTGGAACATCACGATTTCGTCGATGCGGTTCAGGAACTCGGGCCGCATGTGCTGCTTCAGGCGCTCGATAACTTCCTCGCGGGTGCGGTCCACCACTTCGTCGTGGTTGTACTCGTTCAGCTCTTTGAAGTTCTTCTGAATGAGGTCGGCCCCACTGTTGGAGGTCATGATGATGATGGTGTTCTTGAAGTTCGCCACCCGGCCTTTGTTGTCGGTGAGGCGGCCATCGTCGAGCACCTGCAGCAGGATGTTGAACACATCCGGGTGCGCCTTCTCGATTTCGTCGAGCAGGACCACCGAGTACGGCTTGCGGCGCACGGCCTCGGTGAGCTGGCCGCCCTCGTCGTAGCCCACGTAGCCGGGCGGCGCCCCGATGAGGCGCGATACGGCGTGGCGCTCCTGGTACTCGCTCATGTCGATGCGTACCATGGCGTTCTCGTCGTTGAACAGGTACTCGGCCAGAGCTTTAGCCAGCTCGGTCTTGCCCACCCCCGTGGTACCCAGGAAAATGAACGAGCCAATCGGCCGCTTGGGGTCCTGCAGGCCGGCGCGGGAGCGGCGCACGGCATCGGAAATGGCCGCGATGGCTTCCGTCTGACCGGCTACGCGCTTGCCCAGCTCGGTTTCGAGGTTGAGCAGCTTCTCCCGATCCGACTGCAGCATCTTGCTTACCGGGATGCCGGTCCACTTGGCTACTACTTCGGCGATGTCTTCGGAAGTCACCACTTCCTGCAGCATCGAGCCGCCGTCGCCGTTTTTCAGGGCATTGGCTTGCTCCTGCAGGCCCTTCAGCTTGGCTTCGGCTTCCTGGATTTTACCGTAGCGCAGCTCCGCGACCCGGGCGTAGTCGCCCTGGCGCTCGGCCTGCTCGGCTTCGACCTTGAAGCGCTCGATGGCTTCCTTCTGCTCCTGAATGCCGGTGAGCACGCCTTTTTCGCTTTCCCACCGGGCTTTGAGGCTGTCGCGCTTCTCGCCGAGCTCGGCCAGCTCCTTGCTCAGCACGGTTTCGCGGTCCTTGTTGTCTTCGCGGCGAATGGCCTCGCGCTCAATTTCGAGCTGCATGATGCGGCGCTGCACTTCGTCGAGCTCCGCGGGCATGGAGTTCAGCTCGATGCGGAGCTTGGCGGCGGCTTCGTCCATCAGGTCGATGGCCTTGTCGGGCAGGAAGCGGTCGGTGATGTAGCGTGAGCTCAGCTCCACGGCCGCAATCACGGCGTCGTCGGTGATGCGCACGCCGTGGTGCAGCTCGTACTTCTCCTTGATGCCGCGCATGATGCTGATGGCGTCTTCCTGCGAGGGCTCGTCCACCATCACGGCCTGGAAGCGGCGCTCCAGGGCCTTGTCTTTCTCGATGTACTTCTGGTACTCCTTGAGGGTGGTGGCCCCGATGGCGTGCAGCTCGCCGCGCGCCAGCGCGGGCTTGAGCAGGTTGGCGGCGTCCATGGCACCCTCTCCCCCACCGCCGGCCCCGATGAGGGTGTGCATCTCGTCGATGAAGAGCACGATCTGGCCCTCCGAGTCGGTCACTTCTTTGATGACGGCTTTGAGGCGCTCCTCAAACTCGCCCTTGTACTTGGCGCCGGCCACCAACAGGCCCATGTCGAGGCTCATGATGGTTTTGTCGCGCAGGTTTTCGGGCACGTCGCCGGCTACGATGCGCTGGGCCAGGCCCTCCACGATAGCGGTTTTGCCCACGCCGGGCTCGCCGAGCAGCACGGGGTTATTTTTAGTGCGGCGCGAGAGGATTTGCAGCACGCGGCGGATTTCCTCGTCGCGGCCAATCACGGGGTCCATCTTGCCGCTGCGCACCTGCTCGTTGAGGTTGCGGGCGTAGCGGTTCAGGCTCTGGTACTGGTCTTCGGCGGTCTGGCTCGTCACTTTGCGGCCCCCGCGCAGCTCCTTGATGGCGGCTTTCAGGTCCTTGTCGTTGAAGCCGGTATCTTTGAGCAGGTTGGCCACACTGTCCTTGCCGCCGAGGATGCCCAGCAGCAGGTGTTCCACCGATACAAATTCGTCGCCCAGTTCCTTCATGGCGGCGTTGGCGCGCTGCACGGCGGCGGCGGCCTCGTTGGCGAAGTAGGGCGAGCCGCCGCTCACCTTGGGGTAAGCGGCCACAATGGCGTCGAGCCGGGGGTTGAGGATGTTGAGGTTCACCCCCAGCTTGCTAGCCAGAAACGAGAACACGTTTTCGTCGCTCTGGAAGAGGCCCTTCAGCAGGTGGCCGGTTTCCACGGCTTGCTGCTGGTTGCCCCCGGCGATTTCGGTGGCCTTCTGCACGGCCTCCTGCGCCTTGATGGTGAAGTTTTTAAAGTCCATGTTGCGTAGTCTCAGTTAGGTGCTTCGGGTTAGGAAGTTTGTACGAGTGGACTAGCAAACGGGGTGCGAGAAGGGTTTTTCGGACTTTTTGGCGGGAAATTATAGTTTAAGCTGATTCCGTTGCGCCAAAATTTCAGCCGCCATTCCCGCTGCTCAAGGTAGAGGGCTTATTCGGTTCCATTGCCTCCGGCACGATGTATAGCTCGCGGAACATCTGCTCGACGCTATTCATTAAGTCCGGCTCCTTGTTGGCGTTGTTTGCCAGGAAATAGGCGCTGATGGCGGGTAGCGCGTGGTGGGTAAAATTGATGGCATCGATAAACGTGGCAACCGACTGAAAATACACCCGAAACCGCATTGGTCGTCACTTTGCTTTCGCCGACCAGGGCTTCGCCAATAAACCCGGCCGAAGCCAACGGGTCACGGCGGCAGATATCGGCAAATACCCGCAGGCAGGTGCTAAGAATGCGAAATGCATCTCCATCGTTTACCAACAGCTTAAAGCGATTAGGTGAATTTTTAAGCGCCAACGGGTAGAATTTCAACACGTAAACGTGGTGGCTGTATTGCTCGGGCTCTACACATAGCGCCAGTTCTTGCGGGTACGAAACGTGTAGTAGTGCGTACAAACCAAAGGACCGCCCTGCTGGGACGGCCCTTTGCGATACGTGAACGGGTAGCCTTCGCCCGGCTGCCGCGTTTCAGAGAAGATAGGCGTAGGCACTGCGACGTATCTTTTTCAATTCCTCCGCCGAGAGCGTTTCAAACTTGAACTGCTTGGCGTACTCCCGCGCCTGGGCCAGCCGCTCCTCTTTGGTCAGTTTAGCAGTTGAGGCCGCGTTCGGCTTGTTGTTATCAGTGGTACCCATGAGTTCGACTGTACTACTATGTTAGGATTGCCCCTATTGTTGCGAAGATACTAGAAAACATCCAGCAGGTGGTCGGTGTCAATGGCCTTCTGCACGGCCTCTTGAGCCTTGATGGTAAAGTTTTTAAAGTTCACTAGCCATAGTCTCTTGGATAATTGCCTCAAGGTAGAAGTTCCACGAAGAAATTAGCAAACGGAGTGTAAAATAGCTTTACCAGAACTTTTGTTGAAAAACGTATAAAAATAAAAACTGACTGATTTTCAGTAATAGCAAAGCTCATCTCCTTGAGTACCGAACATCAAGAGCTGGTATACAGAACTCAAATGAATTCAACCCATTTACACCATCTGTGACATTTGTTGTATAAGTTATCTTAGAATTATGTGCTTCAAGTATTTTCCTAACAATCCAAAGCCCTACCCCTAATCCGCTAGAACTACTTCTTGTGGCGTTAGTGCCTCGAAAGAACTTCTTAAATAGCTGTGGCCTCTCAGCAATGGGTACAGGCCATCCATTTGATGTGATATTGACCTTCGTGACCCCTGCACTTGAGGACAAAGTGATGGTAATCTTAGTACCTCTTAATGAGTATTTAATTGCGTTATCAATCAATATTATTGCTATTAATTCTATTGACTGATAACATAAGCTATTCGGCACATATCCACCTTCTTTTCTCAATTCAATGTACTTAGATGTTTTGCCAGCTTTATGTTTAAAAAGCTTAGAAATCTTATCAAACATTCTAAAGATGTCTATACTTTTTTTATTGCCATAGCTAATACTTTGTGGATTTACAAAAATATCTATCATTGTCAATTGAGATGTAACTAGCTCAAGACTATCATATAAATCCTTAATTGACTGGTCAGAAGCAGAAAGCTTTGAGGAAAAGTCTCCGCCAGGTTGTTTACTTACAAAAGTTTCAATACAGTTGTATACCAAGCCAACCGAAGTCTTAACATCATGAAATATAGAAAAATTTTGCTCTATATTATCATTAATTTTTACAGTCATGTACTCATTAATTTTTAAAATCTTCGCTATAAATAAATTTAGTTTATCACGAGTCAAACAATATTCCAATCTTGAATTCTTACGCTCTTTAGAAATAAATTTATTATCATTTAATACGAGACCATTTATAATAAATTTTGAATCATTCAGATACAAAAGTACGCTATTAAATTTTTGATGACAAATGTGCTCATCAAATTGAACATTACTATTAAATAGCTCAATACAAGTTCTGATTTTACATTTAAAACATGTCTTATTCTGTACAAGAGTATCAGAATCAAACAATTCACTTTTGAATATATAAGGAAAATCACACACGGTTTGAAATACCTCTTTTTTCATTTTTTCCTAAAATTCTTAGTGATAAGATTGCCAACTGGCATTAGCTTGATAATTAATTGCTGATTATGGACAATTTCGGCAACCTTGCCCCAGTTTAATTCTCTCCCTGTCGAAAGAGCATTAACAAAAAGAGTTTCTATTTTGCCGATTGCTTTTTCGTCCACATTATACTCCTCGAGAGTATCAAGCACAACCTCCCAATAGCGTTTAAGAGTAAATCTTTGATTCACAACATTATCCATTACATCCTTTATTCTCAAGAAGCTTGACGGCTTCACGATCTTCTCATCTGCCAAATCCCAAAATCGCTGCTTAGACAAGTCAAAACTATGGCCGGAATAAGCAATTATTATTTGTGCAGGATTTTTCTTTTTAAGGCTATCCAAAACACCAAGGCCATCATCTTCCGAAAGATGTTGGGCAACATCAAATATATCCAAGACTATTATATCATATGCCCCTGACTCAAGTTTAGAATAATCCTTGACGGTATTCCACCTTTCGATACTATATCCAGCATCAGTGAAAGGTTGTACAGGAAAAATATCATGATCATCTATGACAACAATCTTGAGACGTTTTTTAAGTTCCTCCAGATCTGTTCTACTGTCAAAATGATCTATCAAATGAATTTTCTTTTTCCAGAAGAAACTCCTTTCATCACCGGTAAATTGGGTATATACTTTGTTTGCAACAAAATTCACAACTCCAACTACGATAGGAAAACCTATTCCAGTAACTATTTCATTCATATAGAATTATATTATTATTTATTAATGTTTTTTTAGAAGCAGGTGTGAGTGTTAAGACAATAACTACATTGATACTGGCAGCTACCTCTTTGATCGTGGTAACACAACTGGCGCGAGCTCGTAGCTCTTCTTGCCATTATGGTTAAGCCTCCAATGACGAGTAGTAGCAAGTTACGACAGAATATCATATTTTCCAAGCATAATATTTACATAGGCATATTTCCGAAGCTTTAAACTCGCATCAGGGCAACTATTAATGTTAAGCTCGCGTTTCCTCAAGCAATACCCGCAACGAGTGGCCCGACTACGATGGAATGGGGGCCCTTTACGAGTTGGACAAGCCAGCGAAGTGGCGGGAGTTGCGCGTGACGAGCATGAGGCCGTTGGCCATCGCCATGCTACCGATGATAAATCATCAACTGGCCGGTCGCTCCGCCACAACACTACTTTCTGGTCGGCGAATATTTCCAGCGCGAGCGCGATGGGAAGCACCTGCTGCCTTAGTGGGCTCGAACTCGTCGTTATGGCAATCGGTAATGGCAAGGCCGATAGATAGCAGATTCCTTAGCATAGAAGGAGTAGAAAGAGAGGTTAAGGACTATTGCTGGGCCTTGAACATGCAGGCATATACCGCGTGCCCTAGCTCTTGCAGTGGAGCATGCACTTCCATTAGCGCACGTCGGCAAATTACAGCGGAACATTAGGTTCCACAACCGTTGGAGGCCCAACGACCTATTTTGCAGGGCGAGTTGCGCTAAATTCAAGCTAGGGGCTCTTCCAAAGCGCCCGTTTCGGCAGCGGCGGGCGGGAAGTTGCTTCATGGCTTGTCAATCCAGTTTTCCACAGCCAAAGGGGCCATATATTCAAAATGGCGCGTATTGCGAGTGACCAGGGTGAGACGGTAAGCAATGGCGGTAGTGCCAATCAGCATATCAAACTCGCCTTGCGGACGACCAATTCGCCGTAGATGGGCTTTCTGCACGGCATACGTCTCGATTGCGCCCGACACCGGCAATATTCTTTCCTCAAATAGCTGCTGAAAACGCCGCACGTTGAAGCGGTTTATCTCCCGCCGGGTCAGGGCACTGTTCTCTACTCCAAAAAGTAGCTCAGCCAGGGAAAGCTCCGATAAGAAACAGTTTTCAACCTTTACCACCTTCAGTTTAGCGGCTAAATCGAAGTCGCCATTAATCAGGTGAATGCAGATATTGGTGTCCAATAAGTACGGCATTACAGCGTTACGTCGCGGGGGTTGTCTTGTCGGGCCGCATAAATCTGGCGTACTAGCTCCTCATCGGTTTCATCCGACTGCCACGAGCCAAATACCTGGTCAAGCAGCTCGTTTTGCTGCTGTTCCGATAAGTGCTCAGTTGGCTGGGCAGGGCCGCGCAGCGAACGAGCAGCGCTCACACTCCGCTGTTCAATTGCCTCCGGGCCTAAAAAGCGCACCGTTATTTCCGGCAAGCCTTGCAACTGCCGCATAACCAAAGCAGCCTGCTCATCAGGAAATTCTAATTCAAGAGCAATTTTCATATGCTTAAGATACGGAGAAGCTGCTGTTTCGTCAGCAGCGGGCGGGGCGGATGGGGACTTTACAGCTTGTCAATCCAGTTTTCCAGCGGCAGGTTGGCCAAACCGGCAAAGTGGCGGGTGTTGCGCGTGACCAGCGTGAGACCATGCCGGAGGGCGGTGCAGCCTATCATCAAGTCGAAGTCATCGACGGGGCGGCCGGCTCGGCGCAGGCGGGTTTTCTCGGCAGCGTAGTGCTCGAAGCAGTCCGCAATGGGCAGGATGTGGCCTTCAAAGGCGATGCGGAGCTGGTTCAGCGCGTGGCGGTTGGCGGCCTGTTTGGTGGGGACGCTGTTGGCCACGCCGTACAGCATTTCGGCAATGGTTAGCTCACTGATAAAGCAATTACCGAAACCGACGTGATCTAGTTTTTCGACAATGCCGTATTCGTTCTTAGTGAAATGAATGCAGATGTTGGTATCCAGCAAGTAGAGGCTCATAGCTCTACGTCGCGGTCACGGAAATGCCGCGATTCCATCAGCATCTTGTTGATTTCATCTCCGCTTTCGTCGGACTGCCAGGAGCCGGCCAGTGCCAAAAAGCGTTGCCGCCTCTCTTCGGCGGAAATAGTCGTAACGGGGGGCGAAGCTGTAGCTTTCACGCCTAACCGCTGCGCCAGGCTCAGCAGCAGGTGCAAGTCAGACTCATTGGTAGGCTCTAAGACTAGGGTAGTAGGCATGATTGACAGACAACAGAGATGAAATAAGAAACCGCTGTAAGATACGCCCCGCTTTGGGAATCAGTTCGCTGGTTTAGCGAATAGCTTTTGCCGCGCGCTCAGCTTCTACTTTCTCGTAGAGGGCTTCCAGCCGCTCCAGGGGCAAGGCTAGCTTTCCAACGCCGTGGTGCCGTACACGGAGCGCAGCCTCTTGCGCTTCACGAAAGAAGCGGCCTGCAATTGAGCGTAGCGTTGGTGGAAAGGCATGGAAGCGAAGCGTGGAGATGGCGGAATTGGCGCCGGCTAAAGTAGCGAAGAGACTGTTGTTGTTTCAGCGGCGGGGGCAGGTGGGCGGGCGGTGGTGGGTAGCCGGCTATTGCAATGGACAGTTTAACAACCCAGCGTTTACTTCTTGACTTGAGTGGTAATCTTAGTTGGCAGGAATTGCATGTCGCGCGCAATGCGCAGCAGCAATGCCTCTACCACCTTCATACTTTGCCCTTTGAACTGCGCAGAGCCAAGCCCGATGATAAAGTTGCCATGTACAAAGTTCAGAAACACTTGCTGCTCTACTTCATTACTCATGCCGACGGGAAGGGCGTAACTCCACAGCTTGCCGGGCTGATGAGGCTTAATCTGAATAGAGGCAACGTGAGGGTTTATTGGGGCAGGCATCGATTGGTTGGTGTATTCAACCTCGGAGGATATGTAGCTAGTTAAAGTCGCTTCGGCGGAGGACGTTGCCTGTGGCGCCGCTTGCACGACTATTATTTGCAACGGCAACCCGTTTACTTCAAACAGAGCGGGGCGCTCAGTCGCAGTCGCTTTCGCTTTGCCAAAATTGAGTTGAAAACTCAGGCCCATGCCCTTGTAGTTGTTGAACACAGCTGCGGTACCCGTGGCAGTCTTAATAATGCTGCCGTTTATTTCATGCGCTGTGTTCCACTGCTGAGCCGAGCTCAGCAGTGATTGTAAAATCAGAAAGGCCAGAAATAGAAAGCGCATCGGCGAAGAGAGCATGAGGTTAGTGAGCAAGCTATGCAGAACTCCCGTTTCTTCAGCGGCGGGCGCCGCGGGCGGGAGCAGTGGGGATACAGTTGCGGCAGCTTATTTCCTCCGTAGGACCTTCTGCCGGAAATGGGTATCTACCCAAGCGGGAATGGTTGTCGTTTGGAACTCTATGCGCTTTCCCTCTTCCACTTCCGCAATCAGTTGCGGCGCATCAGAAGAGTAGTCAAACAAGAAGGCGCGGTTTACAAGCCGAACGGCCTCAAACAACGACTCGAGTGTACGAGCATAGCGCGACACCATTTTGGCGCGGTCGACATGATGGCCTTCCTTCTTCACCCGCGCCCTAACCCTGGCAATGTTAATTTCAGGGTCTTCAGTCGACACGAAATACAAATAGGTGCGGTAGCCAGCCGCTTGGGCATCGCGCAGAAATTCCAGTTTGGAAGGGTGCGACATCACCATTTCGAATGTGAATGACTGCCTGGCCGCCAGCAAAGCGTAGCGCAGAAACTCCGCAACGCGCGAAGCCAGATAAGAATCAATTTTAATGCGGGAAAAAAGCAATACGTTTTGCTCAATTCGCAACCGAGAGAATTGCTCCTGTACCAGTTAGGCTGGCTGTTTTGGGCGCTCGACTGGCGAAAAGCCTCTTGCTCGGTGAGCGTAAGCTGCCACTGCTGCAGATTGAGTATCCGCGTGTGCTGCCGGTATTGCACCTTGAGGAGTGTCTCGATTTCATCGGCGTTAACGATAACGCCCAGGCTGATTTCGGTGGCTAACGAAGGCACTAAAAAAGACTTGCCGGACCCATTGGGACCGGCAAGCATGCGTTAGCGTGGAATGTGTTCAGTCAAGGTACAGTGTCCGTTCGGTGATATGCACTGGTTGAGCAACGGTTTTGCGTACTACCCGTCGCGACTTGTCTGGGCGTACCTCTACGATTTGGCCTCTCTCAATTACCGTAATAGCGCCCTCCCGATTCAGGTTTTCGCTCACCACCCGGCTAGAAGCGTTTTTCAGCATGCGCTTAAGGCCAGCTTGGGAAAGCTCGAAGTTTATTTTACGGGCCATAACTGAATTCTGATGGTTTAATCGACAACCGTTAACTGGACTGCAACGAAGACACCGCTTCGCTGGCTCGCCTGCTATAGAAGCCCCCGTTTCTACTGGCGGGCGCAACGGGCCGGGCGGATTGCAGGATCTGAGAAGCCCCAAAGGCAACGCGGCTCGCTGAATTAGTGCTGGCGGCGCGTACCAGGTCTCCTCAACCGCTACCCCAGTTGCCGGTCCGGGTTTGCGCTAGTGGTGCTGGCGCGCCGGAACAGCAAAGCCGCTCCACCCCACAGCGCGGCGAAGAAAGCATTCACCCCTAGTATATGCCCGACGCCTCCGGGGGCTGCTGCTTCGGAGATAATTTGAGTCTTCCAAACCAGCAGCGCAATCGCGGGGACTATCATTTGCGCGAGCGCCGTCACGAACAAGGCGTTGGCCATTCCCCGCGGCCGGAAGCGCGCCACGAGGGCCCCGATGAATAAGATGGCGAGCACCCCGCCGTACAGCCGGTTGGCGGGGTTGTTCTCGCTCCCGATGAGCCCCACGGCCAGATTTGCCCAGACGAGGAACAATGCCACTCCCACCGCAACGCCGGCCGCCGCTCGATAGGCGGTATTGCTCCCCATCTGCGCAAGCAGCACATACGCGAGGCCCGAGCCGAATAGCAGAATGCCCGCAGCAAGGAAGTCAGACAAGGTCCACATCATTTCAGTAGTGAACTGCTTCGCCACCAAGAGTAGCAGCAGTAGAAACCCGGTGGCGAGCGCCACCCGAATAATGCTTTTGGTGAGGTTCATGATAACAGGGCTTGGGGGTGAAATAATAAGAGAAATTTCTAGAAATGAGTAATGCCAGCCGGCGCGGGTTCCGGTGGCAGCAGTAACCAGACCTTAAATCGGGCAAACGCCAAGCACCAAGCCCGGCGGACTGGCCGCTGTTGCCAGCAACTGCCGGAGCCCTGGTAACCCGAGCTGGGATAATGCAAAACAAGCAAAAGAACTTTGTATTACAAAGTCAAATCGAAAATTTTATCCCCTCCCCTGCCAGGCTTGGTGGGATGAGCAAGCTGAAGAGAAGCAGTCTCTAATGAATCAGGGGCGTTTTCCCAACTCAGGGGCAGGTAAATACGAACCGCAGAGCAGAGCGCTACGTCAGCGACGGAACCGGGGCGGGCCCGAAATGGGGCCGCCGTGGCAGAGTACGCAGTGCGCATCCGGGAGCAGCAAGGCGGCTAGCACAGCGATGTTTGTGGCCAGCCCGACACTCCACTCCTTAACTTACAGATACCGTCCTGCCTGGTTTGCCCTGCGGATAGCGGAACCAGGAAATACACGCCGTGGAAAACCACGACGAAGGCCCGGTATCGCAGCTTCCAGAGCAGTTTTCGCACAGGAGAAAGGAATGAAGAATCTACTGGTCATTTTTTTTAATTTTTCATTCTTAATTTTTAATTCCTAAAAAACCGTATCCTGACTGGAGAACCGCTCTATTTTGCCCAAGCGGCCCTCAAATTGACTGGCCCGGGCGGGTGTACTACTTCCTGGTTGCCAGCACCTCCCGCACCGAAGTCCACCGAATTTCCGGGTAGCGGGTATTATCCAGCGGCGCGAGCTTAGGGAGCCCGCCGAACATGTTGTGCAGGTACTGCATGCCCTGCCAGGGCGGAAATACGTTGTCGCTGTTCGGCATCAGGGCTCGGGTTACCTTAATCATGGCGCCCAGCACCCACAATCCCCCCACCCGGAGCAGCTTAAACCGGCGGCCGGCGGCTTCACCGGCCGCCCGTTGCAAGCCGCGGATAGTGAGCACTTCGCCGGCAATGCGCAGGTACCGGGGTGTGGTGGGGTCGAGCGCGGCGGCGGCCGTAAACTCGGCCGTATTGGCGGTGGTGGTGAAATCCAGCGGCTGGTCGGCACTGCCGTAATACATCACCCGACTGAGGCCGAACAGCACCACCGGCGCCGGCCCGATCAACAAGTCGGTAAACATGCCGTTGAGGACCGAGGTAGCCATGATGGGAGCTTGGGCGAGCCGTTGGCCAAACTCCCGGCGCAGGTCGAGGTTGCGGTTGGTACCGTCGGGGAGCTTCGTGAAATCAATGGAATAGTCGGAGGGAATAAAACGGGGCACGCCGGCAGCCACGGCGGCTTGGAGCAGCCGCGTTTGCGCCTCCACAATCACGTCGCGCAACCCCGATAGGGCCGACACCACGCAGGCAGTGCCCGCGCAAGCAGCAGTGAGCTGCGCCACGCTGTTGAAGTCGACCTCCACAATGGTGGCTCCCTGCTCACGCAGCGCGGCAATTTCCGGCTTGGTGCTGCCCGGGCGGACCAGCGCCCGCACAACGGCTCCCCGCTTCAACAGGGCTTGCGCAATGCGAAATCCGAGGTCGCCGGTGGCACCAGCCAGCCCAATGGTGGTGGGCTCCGGCGCGGCGCTGAGTTGATTAACTGGTTGAGGGACTACCAAAATTGACGGTTTAAAAGGTGGTTGGGCGAATGCTCTTGCCGCGGTCTTCGAGGTTCGTTGGCTCTCAGCGCACTCCTACCCAATGACTGCTATAACAACTCAAGTAGTTGTAAGGCATCCGGGGCCTACCAACTACGCCGGCTCCCCAAAATTGGGCGAGCCATCCGCGTGCCAGCTGAAAGGCTTGGCGCGGATTTGCCGGGCCCACCCAGCCCGGCTGCTGCGGGTGGCGTGGTAAATGATATAATCTTGGCCATCAATTTCAACGAACGAGGCGTGGCCGGGTCCGAAAATAGTGGCGGTCTTTGAGAACACGGGCGCGGGCTCCTTGCGCCAGGAGGCGGAGTCGAGCACGTCGCCGCCCAGATAGGTGAGCTGGCCAAGGCAGTAGTCGTCGGTCCAACTGCCGCTGGCCGAGTAGATAATGAAGAGGCGCCCGTGGCGCGCCAGGGCTTGCGGGCCTTCGTTCACGTGCGGGTAGCCCTGCTTTTCCCAGTCGTATTCGGGCCGGGAAATGCACACTCGGTCGGAAGCAATGGTGACGGGGTCGCGCATCCGGGCGATGTAGATGTTCTGGCTGGTGTTGGTAAGCCCCTCCCACCCCGACCAGATGAAATACAGCTCGCCGTTATCAGTCCGCAACACCGAGCCGTCGATGGCCCAGCGGTCCGTCGGAATCTGCAGCTGGCCCTGAAATTCGTAGGCGCCCTGGGGATGGTCGGCCAGCCCTTCCAGGACGAAGAGCCGCTCGGCGCCGTTTCGGACATTGTAGAGCGCGAAGTAGATGTACCACCTGCCGTCGATGAATTGCAATTCCGGGGACCAGATTTCTACGAATTCCCGGGTGGTTCCTCGCTTATCGGGCCATACCTGCACCAGCTCAGCGGTGGCCATTTCCGATAAGCTGGTAAACTTGGCAACCAGGATTTTCCGCTTGAGCCGGTCGACGGTGCAGTAGTACAAGTGGCCTTGATGAGCAACCACCCAGGGGTCTTCGCCGTCGGCAACCAGCACGTAGGTCTGGTCGCCGCTGGGCGGCCGAGCGCGGGCAGCTTTGGTCAGCTCGTTGATTTCGGCCACCGTCATGGGCGAGAGGTGAGCCTCCTGGTAGATGTGGTCGTTGGGGATGTGCATGGGCAGTAGAGCGGCGGGCGCGAGTGATAATCAGACTAAAAACCGTTCTGCCGAGCCGGGGGCTCAGTATACCGGCTCGGCAGTAGGTCAGTAAAGATTACTTCGGCATGGATAGGCTACGTCCCTGGCCTAATGAGTTTCGAGCCCGGCAGGACGAGTCGGGCATGTAACGAGACCTGGTCCAACGGCAACGGGGCTGGGCTTCTTATGCCTCACCCATCATCAGGCCCTCGATGGTGTGGCCTTGCACGATGGGCTCCAGCTCATCCACCAGGCGGCAGGTGAGGTGGCGCTTGAGGCTATCGGGCAAGGTTTCGTAAAACGCCCGGGTGAGTTGCAGGTCGTGGCGCTCGGCGTTGTTGGCCGTGGGCGCGTCTACGCCGAGCACCAGGGCGGGGCGGGATTTATCGGAATAATTAGCGGTGCCGCGGTGAATGGTAAGGGCCGAGCGGGCCGAGATGTCGCCCATCTGCGGCATTTTGCGTTGAGCCCGCTGCTCGTAGCGGGGACTGTTGGCTTTGGGCGGAAACATGCCATGCTCGAAGTTGGTGGGTCGGTCCCACTGGGTGCCGACGGCAATCTCGAAGGGCCCCATATCCTCGCTCACGTCCACGGTGGTCAGGTTGAAGGCCAGGGAATTGAGCCGGCGGCCGGTGAGGGTATCGTCGGGAGCGGGAAAGTCGCGGTGCCAGGGCTGGTTCATGGCGCCCGGGTTGGGCACGTCGAAGCCGATTTCCACGATTTGGTAGTCGGGGCCGAGCACTGCCTCGCACACGGCCGTTACCCAGGGGTGGGTGGCCAGGTCCACGAAGCCGCGGATGCTTTCCGGGTGAATTTCGACGTAGTGTCGCTTGGGCCCGCGACCCAGGGCGCCCCCGGGGCGTTGAAGGGCGGCGGCGTAGAGCCCGGCAATGTCTTCGCCGAGCCGCTGCACCCATTCGCGGCTGAAGGCACCTTTAAGGCCAATGATGCCGTCGCCGTACAGCCCGCCCATGATTTGGGCAACGTCGTACGCAGGCTGGGTGAGGGTGTTAACTTCTGCAGTTTCCATAAAGCAAGGTAGTTAAGGCGTTGGCGGGCCAACCCGTCGGCGCATCTACACAGGGCACCACGCGACGGGGTCGGCTTCCAGTGATAACGGATTTTGCAGGCTTTTGGTGGCAGTAGCAAAGGCCGCGGTGACAGTTTTGAAGCGGACGGGGATCAGCAGCCCAAAGGCCCGGTGTCGTGTAATGCCCGGCCTCAGCAGTTGCGGCTGGGTGCTGGTGTCGTCGTGCAGCAGTCGAACACGGGTAAGCCCTACTACTCCGGGCCGAGTTTATCTTTCGTCGTCCCAACTGCTTTTCTCATGCTCGACCTCGTCATTGAAGCACGCCAGGCAGCCATTGGCCACGGGTTCGATGTGCGGCGGATTCTGCCCTACCGGCTGCGGCGCATGCTCGGCCCGTTTATTTTCATGGACCACGCCGGGCCCGTGCGCGTGACGCCGGAGCAGCTGCCGGGCATGGATGTGCTGCCCCACCCCCATATTGGCCTGAGTACCGTCAGCTACTTGTTTGGCGGGCAGGTGACTCACCGCGACAGCCTGGGCGTAGAACAAATTATCCGGCCGGGGGAGGTGAACTGGATGACGGCGGGCCGCGGCATTGCCCACTCCGAGCGGTTCGAGGACCCGGCCACCCTCGTCGGCGGGGCCCTGGAAATGATTCAGACTTGGGTTGCCCTGCCCGAAGCCGCCGAGGAACAGGCCCCTGCTTTCGCCAACTACCAGCCGCGGGAACTGCCCGTTTTCACCGATTCGGGCGTGTGGATGCGGTTGATTGCCGGGGATGCCTTTGGCCTGCGCAACGCCGTAGCAACGCACTCGCCCCTGTTTTACCTGCACGTGGTGCTGCAGGCCGGGGCCCGGTTCGGCCTGCCCCGCGGCTACCCCGAGCGCGGCGCCTACGTAGCCAAGGGCTGCGTCGAAGTGAACGGCCGTGCCTATACGCCGGGGCAACTGCTGGTGTTCACGCCCGGCCTCGACCCGGTGCTCATGGCCCGCGAGCCGAGCACCCTGATGCTGTTGGGCGGTGAGCCGCTGGGCGAGCGGTTTATCTGGTGGAACTTCGTATCGTCGCGCCGCGAGCGCATCGACCAGGCCAAGGCCGACTGGCAAGCGGGCCGCATTGCCCTGCCCCCCAACGACAACGCGGAGTTTGTGCCCCTGCCGCAGGATAAGTCGCGGCCCGCCGGCTCGCCCCCACCCCAAGCGCTATCCTAGCGCTCAGGCCGGGCTAAGCTGCCTTGGGCGCGTACACCAGCACGTGAGCGGGCGGCACGTTCAGCAGCACGTGCGTGTGGTCGAGCAAGCGGAAAAACCGCTCGAATAGCTTGGTGTTGCGGAGTGAGTACTGAAACAGCGTGAGCTTACCGGCGGGCAGCAGCAGGTCCCGCGTGTGCTCGAGAATGCGCCAGTCCAGGCGCAGCGGCAGGGACGTGAAAGGCAGGCCGCACACCACGTAGTCGACCGGGGGGGCGCCGACCTCTTGCAAGTACTGCCCCGTTTTATCGGCCGAGCCGTGCACGACGTGCACGTGAGGCTGGCCGGAGTACCGTTCGCGCAACAGCTCGCAAAAACGCTCGTTCGACTCCACCAGCACCACCACTGTTTCGGCCCGGCGCCGCTTGATGATGACGTCGGTAAAGACACCCGTGCCCGGCCCGTACTCCACGATGCAGCGCGCCGTGGCAAAGTCGATGGGCGCCATCACCTGGTCGGTTAGCTCCCGGGAGCTGGGCACCAGCGAGCCCACGATGGCCGGATTGCGAAAAAACTCTTCTACGAATGGCGATACCATAACCAGTAGTCGGGCTGAATGTGGCCAGCCCACCCCCGGCGTGTACGGCAGCTATTGGCCGGGGTGAACACCAGAGGCCCTAACGAGGCATTTTTTGGCGGTGGTCTACAATGGGGTGGTGCCACGACTTGCCGTCGTGGCACCACTAGTCGTTCGGTCCGTTGTGTCAGCTAGTAGTGGTGCCACGAAGCCCTGCGGGCAATTCGTGGCACCACCCTACTTTAGACCATCGCCCAATTTTTTACGCTACCACTCGACTGTTAAGCTGGGCGAGGCTCACCGAATGACTCTCCTAGCTAGAAATAAAAGCTGAACCGTTCCATCGGCCTCCCACCGCTGACGTTGAGTTCGGTAAGCCCAACCGATGAAGCCTTTGTTTATGATTGCCACAAACTTTATTCAACAAAAAAATGTACCCGCCCGTAATCCCTCATAACTAATGTTCCATTATTTCTCCTTAGCGGGCGGCTAATCCCTGTAATGACATGACTGATTTAAAAGAACAGGCGGAAGTACAGGAATATTTTGAGTTCATCAGCAAGAAAGAATTCCCGTGCGTTGCCGCCAAAACGGCTCTTACCTGGCAGCAGCTTAACTGCCTGGTCGTTGATCATCTGGCTTGCCCCAAAGATGACGCGGCCATCCTGGATTTTATCTACGGCTTTGTCGATAAGTACCGGCAGTCCGACAAGCTCTACCACAGCGCCGCGGTTATCTTCCGCGGCCCCACCGCGCCCGACGAGGCCCTGTTCGAAGAGCTATTCTGGCAGCGGCTCCAGTCGCTGGCCAACCTCGACGCCCGGCAGTATGGCTACGACCCGCGCGTGGTGGCCGACCCTGCTTCGCCGGAGTTCAGCTTCAGCCTGAAGGAAGAAGCCTTTTTCGTGGTGGGCCTGCACCCCGGCAGCAGCCGGGCGGCCCGGCAGTTTAGCTACCCCACGCTCGTCTTCAACCCGCACGCCCAGTTCGAGCAAATCCGCACCAATGGCCGCTACGACCACCTGCGCGACACCATCCGGACCCGCGACGTGGCGTACTCCGGCTCGGTGAACCCCATGCTGCAGAACTACGGCGCGGCCTCCGAAGTCTACCAATACTCCGGCAAAGTCTACGACAACTCCTGGCAATGCCCCTTCCTCAGCCCCCATGCCCACTCCCCAATTAATACCGCCGCGTAGCGGCACGGCCTTCGTGCTGCGCCAGGGCCAGCGCCTCAAGGTAACCGACCCCCAGGGCGAACAGGTGTCGGACTTCGTGTGCTTCAATCTGCACGATCCGGCGGAATACCTGTCCTCGGGGCGCACCATCGACTACGCCGAAACCATCTTTCTCACGGCCGGCCACCCGTTCTACTCCAACCGCAGCAATGTCATGTTCGAGCTGCGGGAAGACACTGTGGGCCGGCACGATTTCCTGCTTACACCGTGCAGCGCAGATACCTTTCGCATTATTTACGGCCATCAGCACCCGCACCGCGGCTGCTTCGGCAACCTGAGCGAGGTGCTGGCTCCGTACGGCATCAGCCCCGACCAGATTCCGATTTGCTTTAACATCTTCATGCACGTTACCGTGGATGGCGAGACGGGTAAGGTCGGCGTACTGCCACCCAAAAGCCGGGCCGGCGACTTCGTCGTGCTCGAAGCCCGGATGGACCTGATTGTGGGCATGACCGCCTGTTCGGCCGAGATGTCGAACAACTATGCCTTCAAGCCTATTGCCTACGAAATTATGGAATAAATAATTTTTTATTCTATTATTAATAAACACAAATTACAAACTGCTCATTTTAGGACTTACGGGACAGGAGGCGGTTTCCGACTAAATGGATGGTCATTATTTAGAACGTGGTTTCCATAGCAACAGGCTCTTTTGGGGAAAATCAATAACTGTTAGATATTGGCTCAAGAATGGGTAGCCCAGCAACCCATCGATTCCTAGCTTATAGCCAGCATTGAGATGAGAAATGTCCGAAAAAACAACCCCCATGTGCCGATACTTAACCCCCGCGACTGAGATGGTTTTTATCTCTCCCTGCTCTGTCGACGATGTTATTTTGTCGGCCCCTTTAAGCAAGCTACTGCTCGTAACACGGTAGCTCCCGGCTGGTAATTTCGGCCTCAAAGGCTGGCTAAACACATTAAGTTGTGCGCCGGTGTCCAGCCCAAAACGGAACGTAGTGCCTTGAATTGTGCCGGTAAGTATTGGGATGTGTTTTGTCTGTTCCAGTGCAAGTATGTATTTAGGTGTCCCTAATTCTTTGACAATTAAAGCCCGTTCTGTTGTTAGCATCAGCTGATTTGCTTTATAATCGAGCAGCAATACATAGGTTTTGAGTTGTGCATACCCAATCAGCCCGGCAAACGAGCGGCCCGTAGCCTGCTCCAGATGACTTAAGTCGATGCTCGTAACAGGCGTGTCAGTCAGCGTTATGTCGGCCCACCGGAAGCTTTTAATTTGAACTCGCTGCTTAGTCAAAGCGCCATTAACCCCAGCCGAGCTCGCAGACGTAAGTGAGGTGTCGGCCTTGGCGTTTAGAATCAATCCTGGTGCCCCGGAATCGAGAATAAAAGTAGCCGGCTTGCCGTTCAATTCTGCCTGCACGAAGATGAGCCCCCCGACTTGTTCAAAGGGGATCCTAGTGCTTTTAGGAGAGCCGGGCGGTTGAGCTTGTCCATATGCAGCATGCAGGCTCATCCCCGCAACCAAGCAGGCGTAAAGCCAGTTAATCAGATTTGCCGAACTACTTCTGTTCATAAAATGGAGGTTTGATTAAATTAGAAAACTGAAGGCTTCGACAGTGAGATAAGATTTAAGGGTAGTACCGTCAGGGAGCCACATCCGGCAGTTATACCCCGACAAATGCCAAGCCATGTCAGCCCCAAATGGTACATTGTACCGAGTTCATGGACGTTATTCGATAGCAAGGTCGTGGCCCGACTTGTGAGGTTGCATGTAGCATCAAGCCACTCGGCTTGCCCAATTCACCCAACCATAGCGTTACCCGAAACGTTGGGCCTGCCTCTTTAAGTCGATATTGTCGCGCTATTTAGGAGGCTATCCGGAAAATCACCAGAACATCCTGCTCGACGCCAGAGGAGCAGGACGTTCTTTTTTTAGGACAGACATTTTCCAAATATCCTCTAAACCTAAAAAGGAGGGACTAACCAGTCCCTCCTTTTTAGGTTCAATGCCTCTACTTGCTGCGCTTCCGGAGAGGACCATAATCCTACTCGCGCCTAGTTATTCTGATAAGGCGCCAGCCCCATGTTCTGGAACATAAAAGCCCATTTATCAGTCTGCTCCCCAATAATCTGCGCGGTGGAGCGGCCGGCGCCGTGGCCGGCTTTCGTTTCGATACGGATGAGCACCGGGGCGGGGCCCTTCTGCGCTTCTTGCAGGCGCGCGGCAAACTTGAACGAGTGCGCGGGCACGACCCGGTCGTCGTGGTCGGCGGTGGTGACGAGGGTAGCGGGGTAGCTGGCGGGCTTCAGGGCATGGTAGGGCGAATACTTGTAGAGGTACTCAAACATCTGCTTGGAATCCTCGGCCGTGCCGTAATCGTAGGCCCAGCCAGCCCCGGACGTGAACTTGTGGTAGCGCAGCATGTCCATCACGCCCACGGCCGGGAAGGCCACTTTGCAGAGATCGGGCCGCTGGGCCATGGTGGCCCCAACCAGCAGGCCACCATTCGAGCCGCCGGCGATGGCTAAGTGGTCGGCGTCGGTGTACTTGTTGGCTTTGAGGTAGTCGGCCGCGGCAATAAAGTCGTCGAACACGTTTTGCTTTTGCAGCTTAGTGCCGGCCAGGTGCCACTTCTCGCCGTACTCGCCGCCCCCGCGCAGGTTGGGCACGGCGTAGATGCCGCCATTTTCCAGCAGCACAATGTTGGAGGTGCTGAAGCTGGGCGTCAGGCTGACGTTGAAGCCGCCGTAGGCATAGAGCAGCGTGGGGTTTTTACCATTGAGCACCACCCCCTTTTTATGAGTGATAATCATGGGGATGCGGGTGCCGTCTTTCGAAGTGTAAAACACCTGCTTCGACTCAAACTGGGTGGGGTCGAACTGGACGCCGGCTTTCTTGAACACGGTTGATTTGCCAGTGGCAATGTCGTACTTGAAAATAGTGGGCGGGTAAGTGTAGGAGGTGAAGGTGTAGTAGGTTTCCTTTTCCGTTTTCTTGGCGTTGAAGCCCCCGGCCGTGCCCACCGAGGGCAACGTAATGGCGCGCTCCTTTTTGCCGGCCATATCGTACTGCTCGATCAGCGAAGTGGCGTCTTTCAGGTAGTTGGCGAAGATTTTACCGCCGGCCGTCGAGGCGCTCAGCACGTTCTTGGTTTCCGGAATCAGGTCTTTCCAATTGGCGGGCTTGGGGTTGGCGGCGTCTACGGTCACCACCCGGTTATTGGGCGCATTCAGGTTGGTGAAGATGTAGAGCTTGCTGCCCACGTTATCGATAACCTCAGCTTCGTTCTTCTCGTGGTCGACCACCTGCACAATGGGGCTGCCGGGCTTGCTCAGGTCCTGGATGTACAGCTCATTGCCGGTAGTGGTGTTGGCCGCCGTAATGATCAGGAAGCGCTGGTCCTCCGTTACGGAAGCGCCGATGTAGCGGCGAGGGGTTTTCTCACCGCCAAAAATCAGCTTATCGGCCGTTTGTGGGGTGCCCAGTTGGTGGTAAAACAGCTTGTGAAGCTGGGTCAGGCCCGCCAGTTGGCTGCCTGCCTTGGGCTTGTCGTAGCTGCTGTAGTAAAAGCCGTCGTTGCCCTTCCAGGCCAGGCCCGAGAACTTCACGTCCTTCAGCGTATCACCCACAATGGACTTGTTAGTCGTGCGCAGCACCACCACCTTGCGCCAGTCGGAGCCGCCTTCCGAGAGTTGGTAGGCGGCCAGGCTGCCGTCTTTGGTGAAGTTGATACCGGCCAGCGAAGTGGTGCCATCCTTCGAAAAGTTATTGGGGTCGAGAAACACCTCCGGCGCGCCGGTGCCCTGCTGACGATAGAGTACCGACTGATTTTGCAGGCCGGTATTTTTCGAAAAGTACGTGTACGGACCCTCCTTGAACGGGGCGCTGTACTTCTCGTAGTTCCACAGAGTTTCGAGGCGCTTGCGGATGGCTTCGCGGAAGGGAATCTGAGCCAGGTAGCCTTGGGTGACCTTGTTTTCTTCCTGCACCCAGCCCTTGGTATCGGGGGCCTGGTCGTTTTCCAGCCAGCGGAAGGGGTCGGCTACCTTAGTGCCAAAATAAGTCGCAACCGTATCTACCTTCTTCGTTTGCGGGTACGGCAGATTCTTGACCGGTGCTTGGGCAAAGGCGGGCGAGCTTATCAGCAATGCCGCCAGGTAGGCATAGGAGATTCTCATGAAAGAGGGGTTGATGAAAAATAAAGATGAGGTGAAAATTATCCAAAAAAGTCGGCTGCCACAGCCCAATATTTCTTTGTTTAGCGCAAGCGCTGAAAGACTCTTGCCCTCCGCCGGGGCAAAATAATAGCAGCCAGACATTCCCCTGCTTTGCTACTAGCGGCTTGGCTAAGCTGATAGCATGGGCCGCGATGCCGGGCCCAGGCTACTTACCACCGTCGAATAGTTGTTCTTTAGTTAGCAATAGCCTGCTTGACCTGGCTTAAGACAATAATTGCCGGGAGGGTTGGCTGCGCCAAATTACCAAAAAGCCGAGCGAAAGGCCATTACTTCGTCTTTATTTTTGCATCCTTCTACGAAGCGCCATAGTCTTGTGGTAGCGGGGTTGTGCTTGCTGGCCGCGACTCCCGTACCACTCAACGGCAAGCAGTAACCAGCCGATGCTTGTTTCCCCAGCCGCTGTTGAGCCGCGGCGCTCAATGCTCCCAGCCAATACGAGTGGTCCTTACGCTATTGTGCCGGGCTTCGAGGATTCCGCTCGAGTCGCCACCCAGATACGCACGTTGATAAGGTAAGTGGCTCCACGTATCGGTGCCGGAAGTGTCGAAAACGGGCGGTACGTGCCACAAATCAGGGTCCTGCCGCCAACGCAGAGAAGGCTTCCGTCGTTTGGGAAAGCATGGTGACATTTCACATCGGTTGTTCGGGCTACCACTACCGCCACTGGCGCGGCGCTTTTTATCCCGAAAAAATGCCCATGCGGCTCTGGTTTGATTACTATAGCCAGCACTTCCGCTCCCTGGAGCTGAACGTCACTTTCTACCAGTTTCCCAAGCTTTCGTCGCTGGAAAACTGGTACGCCCTGAGCCCACCGGGCTTCTTGTTTGCCGTGAAAGCGCCGCAGCTCATCACGCACTACAAGCAGTTCAATAACGTACAGCAGCTACTGGGCGACTTCTACCACACCACCGCCCGGGGCCTGCTCGACAAGCTGGGGCCCGTGCTGTTCCAGCTGCCGCCCCGCCTTACCTACGCCCCCGACCGCCTCGCCCGCATCGCTGATTGCCTCGATCCGGCCTTCGCCAACGTACTTGAGTTCCGGCATCCTAGCTGGTGGCAGCCGGCGGTATACGATGAGCTAACCAGTCGCCGCATTAGCTTCTGTGGCCAGAGCCATCCGCAATTGCCCGATGCGGTAGTGGGCACCGCGCCGGTGCTCTACTACCGCTTCCACGGCGTACCGGACCTTTACCGCTCTCCTTACGACGAAGGGTTTTTACGCCGCGTGGCCGGTGAAATTCAGGCTCAGCCGGGGGTGCGGGAAGCTTACCTGTATTTCAACAACGACATCGACGCCTCCGCCATTGGCAATGCCCGGCAGATGCTGGCTCTGGTGTAGGTGGGGCCCCACCCCCCTGCTCCCTCTCTGGGAGAGAGGGGGAACCTGGCGTTAGTTTAGGCGAGATGAGAGAAGGTTAATTGGGCCGCGCGTCTCAGACGTGCGCCGAGCTACCCTCAGTCTTCCAACTTCCCTATACGCTCTAACACAAAAAGGCCCGCTCTTATCGAGCGGGCCTTTTTTCTACTTAGCGCTTACCGCGTGGGCGGCTTACTTGCGCTTGGCTGGGGCCTTTTTGGCCGGGGCCTTTTTGGCAGGAGCCTTTTTGGCGGGAGCCTTCTTCACCGGAGCGGCTTTCACCGGCTCAGGGGCGATGGTCGGGGCTGGGCCGTACTTCACTTCGGCAGCGTTGGGGTCGCCAGTGAGGTAGAGGTCGAACTCGACGCGGCGGTTGATGGCCTGGCCTTTTGCAGTAGCGTTGTCCGCAATCGGCTTGGTTTCACCGTAGCCATGCGACACGATACGGTCGGCCGGTACAGCCTGGCTCAGCATGTAGGTACGGGCTGAAGCCGCACGGTCATCGGAGAGGCGCAGGTTGTAGTTATCGGCACCCTTGCTGTCGGTGTGGCCCGAGATGCTCAGCGTGTAGTCGGGGTACTCAGCCATGACAGCAGCCAGGTCTTTCAGCGTCGGGTACGAGCTGGGCAGCAGCACGGCCTTGTTGAATTCGAAGTTGATGAACTTCGTAGCCTCTTGCAGGCGCTTCTTGGTTTCAGCTTTCACCTCGGGGCAGCCTTTGTTCGAAGCCGGACCGGCACGCTCGGGGCAACGATCCTGATAGTCAGGCACACCGTCGCCGTCTTTATCCAAGGGGCAACCGTTGGCATCTACCTGCACCCCAGCCGGAGTGTTGGGGCACTTGTCATTCTGGTCAATTACGCCATCGCTGTCCGCGTCGGGGCAACCGCCGAGTTCAGCTTTGCCGGGGGTGTCGGGGCATTTGTCGTCGCTGTCGCGAATGCCGTCGCCATCACGGTCGGGGCAGCCTTCGAGCGCGGCCACGCCTTTCTCATCGGGGCACTTATCCTGGTAGTCGGGTACACCATCGGCGTCTTTATCCAGTGGGCAGCCGTTGGGGTCCACAGCCACGCCTTTGGGGGTGCCGGGGCATTTGTCTTTTTTGTCGGACACGCCATCACCATCAGTGTCCTTAGTCTGGCCCAGGGCCACGGTGATACCAGCCTGGTGCAGCAAGAACCGGTCGTACAGCTTATCATCCGGGCTCCCGTACAGGTTGTCGATCCGATCCGTGAGGGGGTAGTGCTGGCTGGTGGTCAGGTCCAGGCCTACCGCGCCGCCGAGGCGAATCCGGATGCCCGCCAGGCCGAAGACTTCGGGCCGGCGAATTTGGTTGAAGAAATCCCGGCCATTGGCACGGCCCCGGCTATTGGCGAAAATAGCGCCGCCACCACCCATCAGGTAGGGCTGGATGAGAGCTTCTTCCTTTAGAATCTTGCCATTGTTAAGCTTGAGCTTGATGCCCAGATCTACCATGCCCATATTGGCATCGAAGTTATCGCCGGCCCGTACTCTGCTGCTGAATTTATACAACTCGTAATATCCCAGCAAGCTGAGATCGAACGACGGCGACAAGTACCGGGTGATGGATCCGCCACCGCCTACCTCGAGGTCGGGCCCGGAGCGGTCCCAGAAATCACTACCCATGTTACCGCGGTATTGCAGCAGGCCAACGTTGGCGCTGAGGGCGGTTTTTCTATCAGGGGTTTGAGCCTGTGACGGGGAGGCAGCCATGCCAAGCATGACCGTACCCAGCGCAAGTCCACGTAGGAGTTGAGGTTTTAAGCGCATAAAAAAGTGTTAGGGGAATTGGTGTATAAATCCGCTACCAACAATTGAGCCAGCACGAACAAGGAGCTATACTTTTTCTAATTAAAAAAGTTGTTATATCGGCGTGCCACGCAACCAAATGCGCTACAAGTCACTCAATAAGTGCGCGTTATTTATTTAATTGTCGCGCTTCACACCTTATCACTAAAATTGAGCCTGTGATCGGCACTTACGACAGTAACCGTCGAGTAGCTAGGCCAACCTTAATCATCAGCACCTCAATGCCTCATGTACCAAAGCCGACGGGCTGGGCTAGCAAGAGCTCATTCATGCTCCATTCGCCATCCCAAAGCCGTGCCTGCCAGTGGTGGCCCTGCTTCAAGGCCTACCCAAATATAAGATCAGCGTAATATCAACACCTGAATTAGTGCCATATTGTCGTGCTGGTATTTGCCGAGCCAGCACTTAATACCGCCGCAGAATGCTGGCGGCCAGCCAGGATAGACATACCCCTCGAAGCTTCATGAGGCGTTGGTTTCAGCAGTGGCCATCATGCCAGCAGAATGGTATCTCATCCGCCAGAGCTAATCTAAAAACTGATAGGCGATGAGTAAGCCGGCCTAAAGCCGCCCAAAATTCAAACCAAGAATCAGCACGATGCCGATTACCATCAGAATCAAATAGGTTTCTACGGCACCGGTTTGCACGTAGCGCAGCAGCTGCCCGCCCCCATTTACGATGCGGCCAAAGCTGCCGACAACCGGGTTGATGATGCCATTCTCCACAAACTTGTACAAGCCGTTGGATAGGGCCATGATGGGCCGCGTAAACAAAGCATTGTATAGCTCATCAATATAGTATTTATGGTACACCAAGCGCTCAGGAGCCGAGCGCTGGGCATCCTCTTCGACTGGGCGCTGGGCGCGGGCTACGTAAAATACGTAGGCTAGAACGATGCCCAACAAGCCCGCCGCTACCGACAAGCCCATTAGCATCAATTCGGTGTTATGGTCGGGCTCGGCGGAGAAGGCCGCCGGCAGGAGGCGCCGCGAGTAGGTAAAAATCGGAGCCAGGTAGTCGGCCAGGTAGTGGCGACCACCCGTGAACATGGGGGCCCCCATAAACCCGCCGGCGGCGGCCAGCAGGGCCAGCACAACCAGTGGCAGCGTCATCGAAGCGGGCGACTCGTGCAAGTGGTTTTTCTGCTCGGCCGTGCCGCGGAACTCGCCAAAAAAGGCCAGGAACAGCAGACGGAACATGTAAAACGCCGTCAGGAAGGCCGTGAGTAATCCCATGGCCCACAATGCTTTGTTGTGCTCATAAGCGTGGCTCAGAATTTCGTCCTTCGAGAAAAAGCCGGAGAACGGCGGAATGCCCGAGATGGCCAGGCAGCCAATAAGAAAGGTCAGGAACGTGATGGGCAGGGCCTTACGCAGGCCACCCATGCGACGTAGGTCCTGCTCGTTGCTCATGGCGTGAATAACCGAGCCGGCACCGAGGAACATCAGCGCCTTGAAAAACGCGTGGGTAAGGACGTGGAACAGGGCGGAGGAGTAGCCCATTACGCCCAAAGCCAGGAACATGTAGCCAAGCTGCGACACGGTGGAATACGCTAATACCTTCTTGATGTCGTTCTGCGCCAGGCCGATGGTAGCGGCAAACAAGGCTGTGGCTGCGCCCACGATGGCCACTACTTCCAGCGTTTCGGGCGCCAGGGTGAATAGCACGTTAGCCCGCAGCACCATGTAGATACCGGCCGTAACCATGGTAGCAGCGTGGATGAGCGCCGAAACGGGCGTAGGACCGGCCATGGCATCGGGCAGCCAGGTGTAGAGCGGCAGCTGTGCCGACTTACCCATGGCCCCAACAAACAGCAGCAGGGTAATGGCCGTGCAGATGCCCGCGCCGTAGGTTCCAAACTGCCCCAGGCTGGCCTTCTGGAATACCTCCGCGTACTGCACTGAGTTGAAGGTAAGGTAGATAAGAAATATCCCGAGCAGGAAGCCCAGATCGCCAATGCGGTTGATGATGAAGGCTTTTTTGGCGGCGTTGTTGTACGCGGTGTTCTTGTTCCAAAAGCCGATGAGCAGGTAGGAGCACAAGCCCACGCCTTCCCAACCGATGAAGAGGATGACGAAGTTGGCACCCATTACCAGCAGCAGCATGCTGAAGATGAACAGGTTCAGGAAGCTAAAGAACTTGCCCACGTTTTCGTCGTGGTGCATGTAGCCGATACTATACACGTGAATCAGGAAGCCCACGCCCGTCACCAGCAGCAGCATAATCAGGCTGAGCTGATCAATCTGGTACTGAAAAGGAATTTGCAGCGAGCCGACGGAAATCCAGTCGAAAAGCTGCACGGTGTACTGGTACTGGAAGTTCAGGAACAGCATCACCGAAATCAGGAACGAGCCGAGCACGGTGGCGCTGCCAATGAGCCCGGCCACGGTGCCGGATAGCTTTCGGTTCAGCAAGCCATTCAGCAGAAAGCCCAGGAAAGGCAGCAGCGGAATCAGCACGTAGAGCAACGTGGGATAAGGGGCGACAGCGCCGGGAAGAACGGTTTCTTGCATTGCGAGTAGTACCTGGTGCTTGGTAGTTGGTGCTTGGTGCTTGGTGCCTAGTTGTTGATGCTTGGTAGTTAATGCTTAATGCGGTATTGGATTCTTTTTACCAAGCACCAAGCACTAGGCACCAAGCACCAACAACCAACTAATTACCACTTCAACCGGCTGAGCAGATTGACGTCGGTCGTTTGGAAGTTGCGGTAAATCATGACGATGATGCCCAGCCCTACCGAGACCTCGGCGGCGGCGACGGCCATGATGAAGAACACGAAAATCTGGCCGTTGGCGTCGGCGCGGTAGGCTGAAAATGCCGTTAGCAGAATGTTCACGGCGTTGAGCATCAGCTCGACGCACATGAAAATAATGATGGCGTTGCGGCGCACCAGCACGCCCGTAACGCCAATGGCAAACAGAGCCGAGGCGAAAAAGACGTAGTACTGCAACGGAACGGTGCGGATAACTTCGGGAACGGTTTGAGAAATGCTTGGGTCCATGCGAAAGGAACGGCAAAAGGGCGGGGCAGCCAGCCGGCCGGCAAAGGTATCCTGAAAAACGAAAAAGCCGGACCGAATTTAGCGGCGCGCGACCTTAGCCGGCCGCCTGGGCGCGCCGCCCGAGCCGGGTTCCGGCGTCGGGGCAATGCCCGCTATACAGCCCGTACGTCGGCCCACGGCGCATTCCTCAAAAACTTAAAGTAATTTCGGGGAACGGGCGTCTGCTTGTTCAGAATGAAAACCATGGCGCTCTCACTTCCTTCTTCTCTTGCTCCGATGACGGCTACGCAGCAAGACCGCCAGATTGCCGAAGCCGTGCGCCAGCAGCGGCCCCGGCTGCTGCAGTTCATCCGCCGCCGCATTCCCGACGAGGCCGAAGCCGAAGATATTCTCCAGGACGTCTTCGCCGAGCTCGTGGAAAGCTACCGGCTGCTGAAGCCGGTGGAGCAAGCAGCCGCCTGGCTCTTCCGCGTGGCCCGCAACCGGATTACCGACCTCTACCGCCGCAAACGCCCCGTGAGCCTGGAGGCGGCCTTTGGAGCAGCCGAGGCCTCCGACGACGGCGAAGGCCTGCTGCTGGCCGACCTGCTGCCCGCCCACGACGACCTACCCGAAAACCGCCTCCTACGCGAAACCCTCATGGAAGCGCTCACCGAGGCTCTGGCCGAGCTGCCCGCCGTGCAGCGCCAAGTGTTTGTGTGGCACGAGCTGGAAGACAAATCTTTCCGCGAGATGGAAGAAGAAACGGGCGTGCCGCTGAAAACCCTCATTTCGCGCAAGCATTACGCCGTGCTGCACCTGCGCAAGCGCCTGCAAAAGCTGTACACCGAATTGTTTACTGATTAACCGAGGCGACGAGGTGGCGGGCATCAAGGTGATGAAGCGTTCGCTCATCGGCTTGGTCGCGCTGCCATCAAAACCACGTCACTCTTCACCTCATTATTTCATTACCAATCATGGACCGTAAATTCTGGCTACTGAGCGGCCTCCGCTTCTTTCTTTTCGCGGCGCTATTTATCACGGCGGCCATTTTCATCACGCAATACCTGTGGAACTGGCTGGTACCCGAGCTGTTCCACGGGCCATCAATTACCCTGGGGCAGACGTTTGGCTTGTTGCTGCTCACCCGGCTTCTGTTTGGGGGCTTCCGGGGCGGGCAGCCCGGCAAATGGGCCCAGCGGCGTAAGGCCTGGCAACAGCGTATGGCCCGCCGCCTGGAGCACCTCAGCCCCGAAGAGCGCGAAAAATTCCGCCAACAAATGCTGCAGCGCTGCAGCATGAGCCGGATGCGCCAACGCGAAGCGGCGGCCGAGGCCCCAATCCAACGACCAGCCTAGCTTCGCGGCTCACAGCAGTGCGACCCACGGCAGTAAAGCACCGGAGCGGAGCTTCTTTTTCAGGACCTCCCCTTTTATTCCGATTATTCCGATCGCACTCAGGTAATCGTCGGTTTAGGGCCGATTCTGGCGGGCGAACTGACGAAGGTATGCCCCACTGCATTCAACGTACTCGTTGGTTTAGGCTTACCTGCTTCTACCCAGCAAGGCGGTTCATTGCCCTCAAGGCGCCTTGCTTACCCTTAGGTACAAAAAGCCAATGAGTTTGTCCAAATTGAGCTAATGCCGGTGAGCGCCTTCGCTCTCCCGCTGGTTGGTTGCGGCTTGGCGCAACCTTAACCAGCACAGCGGCCACGGTGGGGCGCTGATCACCAAAAAAGTACTGGCTATCAGCAGTTTATCAAAAGTAAAGGATTCTCTAAAAATCAGCTCTAGCAATTCAATAATTAGGAATAATTCTAAAAATAAACCGATTTATTCAAGTGTCAATGTTCTCTTATTGTGAATTATGCCCGCAAACGCAGCAGCCTTGCCGGCTGAGTCGGATATGCCAAACCGGAGTTACGTTCGACAGCCCAACAGTCGGCGTAGCCCTTGCTGGCTTGCCTGAGCCCAGGGGAGAACACTAGCAGCTATTTAAATGTGGTTTCCATCGAAGCCTCACTTTTTATTCGGATTTTATTTAGACATTTGTCTAAATACAGAAATAGCATCATGAGCGCCCTCTTCAAAACCTTGAATGACCTCACCCAGCGCACCATTCTGGAGGGGTTGCGGGCGGACCCGCTACGGCTTGGGCCATTGCCGAGCAGTTCCCGTTCTCCGCCCCCACCAGCCGACTTAATCACCAGCTAAAGACTTAAGACTAGTTCGTGACCTACACCCTGAACATAGGCTGTAATGGACCAATTGCTGAACTGGCGACTATAGCTACAGCCAATACCGACAGGAGCTCACGACTAGTATCTGTCGAACTGCTTCCCTATCCTAATCCCTTACTGCGATGAATTGGAAAAAAATACTTCTTTATCTGGCCTTTTCCTTTAGCATCAGTTGGACTGTGTTCATCATTTCGAAACTGCTGCGCGTTGAGTATGCCAGTACCGCCGGAACAATTATCGTGGCGGGGCTCTACATGCCTGGGCCAAGCTTGGCGGCGTTTATTGTTCAGAAACTTATTTATAAGGGTAGTTTCAAAGAATATGGGTGGGGTTTCACCAAGCAAAGCATCAGATGGGCACTAATCACCCCGATAATATTCTTGGCATTCCTTGCTCTGGCTTTTAGCGTGGTCGGGCTATTAGGTAACTCAGACATAATCCCCGAGTTTGGGCAGTTAAACTTCTCGCATGAAAGTGTTGAGAGTAATCTCAGAAATCTGCTGGGTAACAGGCTTGACACTAGAGCTATCAAAATCCCTGATGCATCATCGCTCACTTTGTTATTTATCTTCCTGCTACAGGCTATGGCTGCTGGAGTATCGGTAAACCTGCCTATTATGCTTGGGGAGGAGCTTGGCTGGCGCGGCCTGATGCTAAAAGAGACACAAACCTTAGGGTTTGTGAGATCGAATCTGCTCATCGGCATTACCTGGGGAGTGTGGCACCTACCTATTATTATAGCGGGGCATAATTATCCGCACCATTCGTATACTGGCATCTTGATGATGTGCATATTTACGGTTGCCATCAGTCCGGTATTTGCTTACGTGAGGCTGAAAATGAAATCTATTGTAGGGCCGTGTATGCTGCATGGCATGATCAACGCAAGTGGTAGTATTCTTACCCTGTATGTAGTCCATGCGAATGAATTGTTTAGCTCTATTGCTGGATGGGCAGGTGTTATTGCGGGCTTGCTTTTAACAACCAGCATTTATGTTTTTGACGGATCTTTCATCAAATCGTATTCAAGAATATAACAGATGTTAGCTAATATTAAGGCTGCGAATAGTAACTAATTCGGTCATTCCATCAAGGGCATCTAGGGCGGTCCCCCTCTGCAGGAGCGCATTTTTAGTAGAGCTTCACTCTAAATTTAGATATTTTCCTAAACATTGAAGCCTTGTCATGAATGCCATTTTCAAAGCCCTGAACGACCCCACCCGGCGCGCCATTCTGGAGCGGTTGCGGGCCGGGCCCGCCACGGCCGGGGCCATTGCCGAGCAGTTTCAGTTCTCGGCTCCCACCATTAGCCACCACCTCGACTTGCTGCGCCAAGCCGACTTGGTTACCAGCCAGAAACAGGGTCAGTTCGTGGTTTACACCCTCAACATGACCGTGTTTGATGAGTTGCTGGGATGGCTTTATCAATTCAAATTCTAACTCTTTTTCGGTTCAGCCCAACTTCCTTACCATGAAAAAGAACCTGCTGCCCTGGCAACTTCTCACTGTAGCAGCGCTAGTGGTGCCGTCGGGGTATTTGCTTTCGGTGTGGAGCCGTTTGCCTCCGCAAATTCCTACCCACTTTGGCTTGAATGGCCAGGCCAACGGGTACACCAACCGCGACCACATCTGGCTGCTCACCCTGGGCCTGCCATTGGGCGTGGCTTTACTGTTCACCATCCTGCCCCGCTTCGATCCCAAGCAGCGGCTCGACGGTAACAGCGTCAACTTTCAGAAGCTGCGCTTGGCCGTAGTGGCCTTGCTAGGCGGGGTGGCTTGCTATGCACTCCATACAGCGCTTCAGCCGGGCATGGCTCCAGGCCGGGGCATCGCGGTGCTGCTGGGCCTGTTTCTAGCCTTAGTGGGAAACTACATCACCACTGTGCAACCCAACTACTTCGTGGGCATTCGCACACCCTGGACATTGGAGAGCCCCGCGGTATGGACACGCACCAATCGAATAGGCGGCATTACTTTCTGCGCTACGGGCCTGCTCACAGCAGCGCTGGCCCTGCTGCTGCCGCGGGCCTGGCTGCCAGCGATGCAGTTGGGCCTGATGCTGGGCACGGTGGTGTTTTGCTACGCGTATTCTTACGTGGTGTTCCAACAGGAAGAGCGCTTGCGCAAGGCCCTGTAGCTGGCTAAGGCCCCACCAGCCGCGGCCATAGTTATTGTCGGCAACTTTCGCGTCGTACTCGTTGCTCTGCATCTGCCCGTCGCCGTTGCCATCGACCCACGCAATTTCCTTGTTGGTGGGGCAGCTAGGACCACACTCCGTCGCTCATGGTGCCCATAGTGAAGAACCTGGCTGGCACTGCCTATTTCGCCATCGAAGCGAAACCCCAGCAGGCTACCAGCATATTTTCAATATGTTATTACCTATTCATCTAGCAATTATCAGCCACTTCCAGTCCGTGCACCTAGCAGCAGAAGCCCTCCTCACACGGCCTGGCAACCGCTCTCGGACTCGTATCCCAATACCAGCATAAATACAATGCTGAGCTTTCAGCACAAGCAAAATCCCCGGCCAGATTAGACTGACCGGGGATTTTGCTTGTGCTGGAAACCGCGTTAGGCTACAGCTTTTTGGTATTGTCGTCGAGTTGGCGGTCGATGAGGAAGTTGTAAGGGTCGACGGCCACCGTGGCAGGCTTTTTATCCACCACGAAGCGGAGCTGGTTGTCGCCGACCCGTAGGTGGCGCTTGCTGAGCAGCAGCGGGGGCACCGGCTTTTTATCGGGACCCAGCTCCGGGAAGATGGCTACGGGCAGGGCGTCGCGGGTTTGGTCGGCGGGGTGTTCGTTACCGAGGCTGTCGGCGTAGAACTTGGCACTCTTCACCGTAAAATCGACCTGATAGCGGCCATCGGGCAGCTTCTTGCTGGTGGCGGCCGTCACGCGGTTATCGTACAGCGTGATGCGCTCGAAGAAGTCAGTCACAAGGGGCTGGAGCGAGTCGGGCGCGGCCCGGCGCAGGTAGCCGATAAACTCCGTAGAGTTTGTGAAGGGCGGCGGCTGGAAGGCCACAGCCGCAACGTACTGCTTGAGGGCACCGTTCAGACGAGCCTCGCCCAGGTAGTCCTGCAAGGCGTACATCACCACCGAGCCTTTGCCGTAGTGGAGGTACTGCTGGTTCTCAACCAGCGCCAGCGGCACTTCTTTTTTCTTCTCGAAGGCCCGCCCCATTAGGTAGCGGTTCTGGTCGACTTTGAGGAAGCGCTGCATAGTGCTGGGGCCGTTGTGGTGGCTGAGCACCATGAGGGCCGAGTATTCGGCCAGGCTTTCGACCATAAGCGTGCTGCCCTGCACGTTGCCCCCAATAACCTGGTGGGCCCACCACTGATGGGCTACTTCGTGGGCCGTTATGTAGTACGGGTAGTTCAGATCTTCGGGGTCCTTGTCGTTCACGTCGGCCACGAAGCCAATAGCTTCGGAGAACGGCACCGTGTTGGCGAAGCTCTGAGCAAACTGCTGGTACTGCGGAAACTCCAGAATGCGCAGCTGCTGGTGCTGGTAGGGCGAAAAGTTACGCGAGCAGTAGGCTAGCGACGCCTTGGCCCCCTCGGCCATGCGCTTGAGGTTGTACTCGTGCCCCGGGTGGTAGTAGATGGTGATGGGAATGGTGCGCCCTCCCGCCGTATCCACCCACTTGTCGGTGTAGGTTTTGTAGCGGGCCGAGAGGTAGGTGTAGAAGTTGAGCATGGGCCGGTCCATCACGTAGGTGAAGTAGCGGCGTCCATCCTGCACCCATTCCTTTTTCAGGTAGCCGGGGGCCATCGCCGTCTGGTCGGCCTCGGTGCTGACGGTAGTGCGGAACCGGATCCAGTCCGAGTCGTTCCTGATGTAGGTGTTCTGGCGGCCTTTCAGGTCGTTCACGGGGGCCATGCGCGGCTTGGGCTTGAGGCCGTAGTTCTTGCGGTCCTGGTCGTCGCTTAGCTCCTCGCCCTCCTGGTAGCCCAGGCGGGGCAGGTAGTCACTGCTGATAAAGGTACCGTTGTACACGATGTCGGTATTGGAACCTGAATTAGGGAAGCCGCGCTCCTGATAAAACAGGTCAAGGGTGAGCGGTAGCGAGTCGCCGGGGGCCAGGGGCCGGGCCAGGCGATACAGGCGCAGGCCAAGCGTAGAGTCGTTCAGGGCCAGGGTGGCCTGGCCGGGCTTGCCCAAGGCCAAGGCCCGCAGCCGGGGATGCTGTTCCATAGGCACACTCACGATAACCGTATCCAGGGCCCGCTGGTGCTTGTTGACGAGCGTAAACTGCCCCCGGAACCGCACCGCGCGGGTGCTGGGGTAGATGTCGGTGTTCATATCCACGGCCGTAATGCGCGGCTGGGCCACGTCTTTAAGGCGCCGGTACTGCTTTTCGTAGGTGACCTGTAGCTGCTCCTGCTGCTTGGGAGTACGGTACTGGTTCAGCACGTTGGTGTTGTAGAAGATGAAAGCGCCGGCGCTCAGGCTCACCAGCAGGCCCAGGGCGAGGGTGGCGGTACTGCCGGGGGTCCAGCGGCGGCGTGCCTCCCGCAGGCGGCCGGTGGCGTCGGTGCCCCGCACCCACAGCAGGTTCGCGGCCAGCACCATCAGCAAGGCCACCCCCGCCCAGAGCAGCTTGGTCCACCAAAACGCAGGCAGAAAATGGCCGTACCCGTTCATGGCCGAATACCGGCCGGGGCTGGCGCTGCCGCCGTAATCGAGCAGGCGGTGCGTGAGGCCCATCTGGCCGCGGAAGAAGTTAGCCACGTAGTACGCGATTACCACGAAGAAGCCCAGGTACTTGTTGTTCACTACCACCTGCGTAACCATGGCCAGCACGCACCACAAGAGCAGAAACGGCAGTTGGTACAGGAACAGGGACCGCAGGTAAAGGCCAATTTCGTAGTTGAAGTAGCCTTTAAGCGTCTGCACCAGCAGCCCACAGGCCATTACCACGGCCAGCAGCACTACTTGCACCAGGCCCAGCGCGGCCAGCTTGCTCAGAAAGGGCACCCAGCTCGGCACGGGCACGGCGTCGGCAATCTGGGCCACGCCGGCTTGCCGCTCGCGCCACACCAGCTCGCCGCTGTAGAAAATGATGATGGCGAGGAAGAAGAAGAAAAACGAGCCCAGGGCGATGCGCAGCAGCTCGTTGGTGACGGGGAAGGTGGGCGTGTCGAAGGTTTTGCCCGCCTGCCAGGACGAGGTCAACAGGAAAATGACGCCGGCCCCGGCAATAGCCGCGAAGTAGCGGCTGCGGACGATGCCCCGAAACTCCAGCTTGGTCAGGCTCCACCACTGGCGCAGGCTCATGCCCCCGGAAAACACCTGCGCCACGCGCGGCAAGCGTAGGCCGCCGGGCAACCCCGCGGCCAGCCCGGCCCCTGAGCCCGCCAAAGAACCTGCCTCGTCGGTAGCCGCGGCCCGCGCTTTACGGGACTTTTTAGCGGGTTTCTCGGAGGCGAAGGCCGAAAACCGGAACCGGGCGTAGCAGAGCCCCAGCAGGCCGAGCCCCAGGGCCAGCCACACGGCCCGGTTCAGCAGCACGTAGCTGGACAAGGGCAGCAGCAGGGAGTTTTTCTCGGCCGGCGTCCAGTAGCGGGTCGTGAGGTCGACGGCTGCCAGGCCGAAGGCATCGAGGGCGGCCACCAGGTGCTCATTCTTAAGATCCTGCAGCAAGGCTGAGGACACCAGATACGCCACCAGCAGCAGCACGGCCCCAATGTAGGTGCTCAGGATGTTGCGCGTGAGCGTGGCCATCGTAAAGAAGATAGCTCCCGTAAACAGCAGGTTGGGCAGCAGCAGCAGCAGGTAGGGCCACACGTAGCTGCCGGCGGGGATCACGGCTAGAAACCGGTCGGCCTCGACCCAGGGCATCACACTGGCCAAAGCCGCTCCGATGGCAATGCCGCTGAAGACGAACGCGGACACCAGGTAGGAGCCCAGGAAGCGCCCGCCCAGATACCCGGGTTTGCTGATGGGCGTGGTGTAAAAGAGGGCGTGGGTGCGGTATTCAAAATCGCGGTACACCGGGTTGCCCATGAGCGAGGAAGCGATGATAATCCCAAACACACTCAGCACTCCCAGAGTCAGGCTGATTGAAAAGGGACTATTGATTTTCACCGCCTGCCCGTCGCCGCCCAGACTGATGTGAACTCCCGTGCCGAAGCCGCCGCCGGCGGCCGTCACGAGCAGGAAAGCCATGAGCAGCAACAGGAAAAAGTAAATCCAGGTGGCCGGCCGCTTGAGCCGGTATTTTAATTCGAAAAGAAGAATAGGGAGAAACATGTTGGCAATTAAAAATTGAGAATTAAAAATTAAAAAGCCGGGTGGTTATGCGCTGGCCGTCGGTCAGCGCCCGGCAAAGCAGGTCGGTTCATCGGTACCCCAACCGGCCGATCATGCCAGGGCCGGCCCATTTTTAATTTTTAATTCGTAATTTTTAATTTCCGAGAAATACACGTCCTCCAAATCCGGATTCACGATTTCAAACCCACTGTCCGGCGCGGAATCGGCCAGGACGTGGACCACAGTTTTGCCGGCAAACAGGCGCGAGCTGATGACCTGGGTAGCCGCTTGCAACGCCGGCAGCTCGGCCTTCTCGACGAGCTTGCGCCAGATTTTTCCCTTCAGGTTATTCATCACCGTGAACGGGTCGCCGGTGAGCAGCACCTCGCCCTTGTTGATGATGGCCATGTGGCGGCAGAGGTCCGCCACGTCGGACACGATATGGGTGCTGAGGATGACCACCAGGTTTTCGCCAATCTCGCTGAGCAGGTTGTGAAAGCGATTGCGCTCGGCCGGGTCCAGGCCGGCGGTGGGCTCATCGACGATGATGAGACGGGGGTTGCCCAGCAGGGCCTGGGCAATGCCGAAGCGCTGCTTCATTCCGCCCGAATAGCCGCCCACGTGCTTTTTGCGCACTTCGTACAGGTTGGTCTGGTGGAGCAGGGCCGCCACCAGTTCCTTGCGTTCCCGGCTATTAGCGATGCCTTTGAGGGTGGCAAAATGGTCGAGTAATTCCTCGGCGCTCACGCTGGGGTACACACCGAATTCCTGGGGCAGGTAGCCCAGCACCCGCCGCACGGCCTCCTTGTTGCGCAGCACGTCAATATCGTCGAGCCGAATCGAGCCCGTGTCGGCGTCCTGCAAGGTGGCAATGGTGCGCATGAGGCTGCTTTTGCCCGCCCCGTTGGGCCCCAGCAGGCCAAACATGCCTGTGGGAATGTCGAGACTAACGTTTTTCAAGGCATGCGTCCCGTTGGGGTACGTCTTCGAGAGGTTGCTGATGGTGAGGGCCATAGTGGGAGCAGGAAAAAAGTGAGTAAGAAAAAGCGTTGAGATGCGGGAGTCGCCGGGAACAGTCAAGTAGTGAATGTGTAAATCGCGCTCTTATCAAAGGCATTACACTAATTCGTCACCGATGCCGGGCGACCAACGCAGTTGCCTGAGATAAGCAGTTATTTTTACCACTGGCCAGTAGGCACGAGCCAGCCACCGTTGCCGGGGCGGGCAAAATCCTGTGGCACTGGCATACTCTTGCATTACAGTAGGGTTAATAGTTCAAATGTCGGTTTCGAAGGCCGGGGCTTCCATCTCATCATGACCAACCAAACCGCTTTGCTGACCAACGAGGAGCTGGCGCAGACGAACGCGGTTACTCATGGTTAATTAGAGTGGCTGTACATTTTGCAGGTGGACGAGGCTGGTCATCACTGGTTTTAGGGCCGGCCTATTTCTAGGCGCGGCTACTGCTGCTGTGTTTCTCGGTTTGGGCACTGGTCTATCTAGGTTGCGTCTCTAATTCACCCGCAGCACAAAGCCGGCTTGCCAGAGCACTCGCCCCGGGTTCCACGGCGCATTGGTCACCGGGGCCTGGTTCACTTCAAGCACCGTATCAGGGTCAGGCAGCGGTTCGGACGCGCTGCGGCGAGACCGTGAACTGCCAGCGCTGGGCTAGGCTCAGCTCCGTGCGGGTACGCAAGGGCAGCAAGTAGCCATACCGTCAGCACTACCGCGACAATGCCCTGCGGGTGCTGCTGGTTAGCTGCTGGGGCATGCAGCCTGCATCCGCCGGCCCCGTTACCTCAACTGCCACTGAAAGTTGCTGGCCAGTGGCGATCAGGCAGAGCATCAACCCTTGGGGCGTAGCAGCTGGTCTTGCAGAGCCCGCTGGGCAGGCGTAGGATTATCGACGGGCCGCAATACGTGCTTCGACTCAATGCGAAAATCGCGGGGGATACCTTTGCGTTCCTGGGGGGTAGTTGTCCCCACTGGCTGCACCCGGAGCGTCACGGGTTTGGTCGGAGCGTTTGAGAGCAAGCCGAATAGCTTGCGGGCATTGGTCATCTCTACCGTCGTCCCGTTAACGGCTAGAATAGCATCGCCGTTTTGCAGCCCGAAGGCATTGAGTTCGGGCTTGGTGTCCATCAGCACGAATTGCTCCTTCGCGAGATTATATTGAACCGCCAGCTTGCCGAAGCCCCGTTTCACCTCTGAGTCTTCCGCCCGGTAACGCCACCCTATTTTATCGAAATATTCCGCGTACGGCAGCGGCTGGCTGCCTATTACGTACTGGTCGAAAAACTGCTGGATGTCGGGGTGCGTGAGGGCCACAATTTCGGGAATGAACCGGGCATCTTCGAAAGAGCGCGTCGGGCCGTATTTATCCCGCAGCTTCAGCACCACGTCGCGCAGGGTTTGGCGGCCTTGGCTAAGTTCACGGATGCGAATGTCGAGCAGCAGGCCAATGAGCGCCCCCTTCTGGTACACGTTCATATACATGTCTATGTAGGGGGGATCGAGAATCTTGCTGCTCATCTCGGTGAAGGAAACCGCAGGGTACTTCTCGGCGCCAACAATTTTTTCCTGTATCCTCCGCCGAAAGTCGTCGGGCGAAATCAGGCTGCTCTGGGCTGATATCAACTGCGAGAAATACTCGGTCACGCCCTCATAAAACCACAGGTGCCGCGACATTTTCGGGTTTCGGAAATCAAATTCACCAATTTCGCGGCTGTGCACGTTGAGCGGGGCCAGCATGTGCAGAAACTCGTGCGACGCCATGTTCAACAGCAAGTTGCGCAACACGGTGGAATCCGCTAGCTCGGGTAGGAAGTAGAGCGATGAATAGGAGTGTTCCAGGGCGCCAATTTTATTACTCTTGGGCATCAGTGGCGACTGCAGACCCACGAAATACAGCAGAAACTGGTACCGAGGCACGGGCATCTGGCCAAAAAAGCTCGCTAGCGCATCTGCCGTCGGTCGTAAAGTAGCCGCCACCTGCCGGGCTTTTATTTTACCCATTTCCGAAAACACCGCAAACTGAATGCGGGCCCCACCTGCGAGGTAACTAATGGTATCGGGCTGGCTATAAAGTATGGGGCCATCGGCAAGGGTCACGTAGTCGGGAGCAGTGAATACATCCTGGGTAGGCGTGACCCGGCGGCCGGGCAAGGCCGTAGCACCGTACAGGGCGGCGGGTTTATCCACCGTTACCTCGTAACGTAGCATCTTGTAGCCTTCCAGGTAACCGTAGAGGCCGAACTGGTTCAGGACAAAGCAGCGGCCGGCCTCAAAGTTGGTACCGGTCGGCTGGAAGATAAACGTGCTGTCCTGCGCGACATCCCAGGTATCGTCGATCGCGTACTCGAGCCGGGCCAGCTTTTGGGCTTGATCAATGATGAACAGGTTGGTGCCATCCCGACGGGTAGCCAACGGCTTGCCTTTACGGTCGAAGGCGCGAAAATCGTGCACGAAGCGGCCGAAGTTCTGGTAGGCGTAGGTGCCCGGCGCCATCGCCGGAACCACGTAGGTGGCTTGGCTTTCCTTCACTTTGGGCGTGTTGACTACTATGCGCACTTGGTCGTTGGTCGGTTGGGTCAGGTCCAGGTGCACGCGGTAGCCGTCGCCCGACTGAGCGAATACTGGTGGCGTTGCCAAGAGGCCAAAAAGCAGGATGGTCAGCAGCTTATTCATACAGAAAAGAGGGAAAAAGCCCAGTGGCGCAAGGGCGTCGGGCGATTAAAAAAGTGTGGTATCTGGTTATTAGTGGCCTCGCTGCCGGGATTAGTGAGGCAGTCGCCTGGTATCTGGCAGTAGATGGGGTTAGGTAAAAACGTGCTTGCCGGCGACCCTGGCGCTTACTTGGGGGTGCGTGCAATCAGCTTGTACACCCCGACCCCGATGGCATAAGCCACGTAGCCACCATCGGGCGTTTTTACGAGGCGGATTTTATTCACCGCGTTGCCGAAGTCGACCTTTTCCCAGGTTTTGCCGCCGTCGCGGGTACCGAAGCCGTGGGGCGCGGCTCCAACCCACCCGGTTTTTTCGTCGGCGAAGCCCACCCCAAACTCGCGCACCTTAGCATTTTTGACGAGTGGAATCTCCTTCCAGGTTTTGCCGCCATTGGTCGTTTTGGCCACGTAGCGCTGGGCTACCAGCGTATCGGGGTTGTAGCTCTGGACGGTAACGTAGCCCACTTTGCGGCTGGGCCAGCTTTGCTTCCAGGTAATTTCGAAGGGCCGGTTGCTTTGGTAGCGCTTCTGCCAGGTCTGGCCGCCGTCTTTGGTAGAAAGAATCAGCGCGTTCGACTTCTCTACTTCCGGGCTGGAGCTGGCGCAGATAAACCCTTCGCGGGCGCTGAACATCTTGATATCCAAGATGTATTGGGCTCCAAAAGGGCGCAGGTCGCGCGAAGTCCAGGTGGTGCCGTTGTCGGGCGAGTGCAGCAAGAAGCCCGGCCCGCCTACCCGGCCCCCCCCAAAAATGTGGTAGCGGTAATCGATGTTGCCGGCGTTGATGAACTGCTCCTTCACCACGTCGAGGGCGCAGAGGCCGGTTACGGTGGGGCCGCTGTACTTAACCGGCTGCCAGCTGCGGCCCCCGTCGCGGGTGCCATAAAGCGGAATGGTATCCGTGACGCCCGGGAAATACTGGGTGCCGATGTTGCCGGCAAAACCACGCAGGCTGTCGATGAAAGCCACGCAACGGAAGAATGTACCCGGCTTTTCGAAGAGCTTTTGCCAATGCTGCCCCCCGTCGCGGGTGCCGTATATTTTGCCCGCGCCGTTCACGTACCAGCCCTGGTTAGGCGTGATGAAGCAGATGTCGTCCTGCTTGCCGCGGTAAGGGTCAGTGGATTGCTTCTGCCAAGTCTGGGCGTGGCTGAACAGCGGCAGGAGCAGCAAAAAGGAATAAAAGAGGTTTCTCATGAGGTGAGGGAGTGCGCTAAGCACCCGGTCGTTTTTGTTGATCTAAAAATTTCTCGCCGCCGATTCGGGCTTACTCCTCTTCGCCGATTGAGGTGGCTTACAAGCTACGAACGCGACAAAGATATTAAAAGGTACCTTGCAAAGCAAGGTACTATTAGAAAAAATTTAATCAAAAAGTGCCAAACATCCCGGAGGCTCACATGGCGAATGAACACTTCCCGTCAAGCCTGGGAGCAGCGGCAAGCAACCGGCCTAACCGAGCTTGCCGACTAAGGACCAGGAATGAATGTCATCGTTGCTTCGTTCGGATGGCGAATCACTTGGTAGTAGACTGGTAATAGAGCATAACCTTGCTCAGCAGCCACGGCCGACTAACTATAGCGCCTATCGACTAGGCTTCGCCGCGGAAGCAGTAGCTTTCTCCAGCTCTTTGATCACCGCTTCCTCTTCGGCCGTGGCGGGTACCACGTTGCCCTCGAGCCAGTACGGATGCTGATAGCTGGTGCCTTTTTTATACAGCGAGCCACTGTGCCGCTCCGCCTTCGGAAAAGGAGCCACCTGGGCGCCGAGGGCTACATCGCGCACCAGCATTCCGCTGGAAAATACATACTGTAGCGGGGGTTTATTGCCCGTAGTAATTTCCATACCTACGTCCAGGCGGACGAAACTGGGATAAACCTGTCCGTTCAGTTCGTGGTACTCGATGCGCTTGCGACTAGAATTAACTTTGGCTTTTATAATCAGCAGGTTGATTCCTTTCATATACTGTTGCAGCGCTCCGGGCACCTCACTTTCTACGCTGCGAATGGTGAAGCTCCGGCGGTCGATCCGCACCGTGGCCTGCTGCAGATATGGGTATTCTTGCGTGATGGGCGTGCAGGTGACCACGTAGAAGGGATCTTCGGCGCCGTTCGGGCTTACGGCTTCGCGCACTTCATAGCTATAGAAGCGGAATGACGTGCTGTCCAGAAAACGGGCGCGTTCCGTGACGTCGTAATAGCTGCCGGCCTTCTCCACGTCGATAGGCGAAGGGATGGCCTTGTTGGCGTCGTCGGGGGCCGTGGGCAGCTCGCCCACCCGCGACTCCCGCACGCGCACCTGCACTTCGGGCGCTTGCGGGCGGCGCGGATTGGCTTTAATATAGTAGTCGACCAGGCCATCAGCAAACTTGTTGTAACGCCCATTGAGGCGGGCAAACTCGCGATAGTAGCAGTTAAGCACCACCGGGCTGGCCATGCGGGCCCTAGTCGTACGCACGGCTTTGGCTAGCAGGCTGGTGGGCGTATACGCCGTCACCCGCACCTCATTCAGCTGGTACTCCTGCGGCGTGAGCGCCAGCGTTTGGGCCGCCGCGAGCAGCGCGGGCTGCAGGCGCAGGCGCAACGGAGCATAGCCCAGGCACTGCACTTCTACCGTGTCGGAGGCGTGCCCGGCGGGCACTTGCAGCCGGAACGTCCCCTCGGCGTTAGACACCGTCCCGATGCCGGTGTGGCGCAGGCCCAACGACGCATACGGTAGCGCCGCCCTGGTGCGGGCATCTACCACGGTACCACGGAGCAGAGTTGGAGCCTGGGCCATACTCAGTGCCGGTACAAGAGCCAGACCAACAGCCAGGCAAATGGTTTTCAATTTCGGCATCTTCAGGTGGAAGTACTTACTGCGGAGTCCAAAGCTGGAAATTTTCATGATAAAAAGGTTTAGCTGCCACCGTAGCAGCCAAGTTTGGGGGCCAGATGACGTCCTGCTGGAAAAGGTTGCCTCCGCTGCTGTATCCGCTGCTCCCTTATGCATCCGGCGGGATGGGCTAAGAGTGGAATTCCAGAACCCGGACCGAAAAAGCAAAACACCTAGGGCTGCACGCTCACGGGCAAGGTGGTTTGTTCTTTAGCCGCCGACAGCGTAAACCGCACCAGGTTGTTGCTGAAGCCCCCCGGCAGCGTGTACACCCGCTCGTGCGGGCCCGCGGCCTGGGTTTCGTCGAAAACGGTGGCTACCTGGCGCCCCAGCATATCCGTGAGCACCAACCGTACCTGCTGCCGGGCCGGCAGGTTGTAGCGGAGCGTCACCTGCCGGCTGGTGGGGTTGGGGAAAGCCGCGAAGGCAAATGCTTCAGTGGCCGGCGTCAGAGCGGTTACGGTGGACTGCAGCTTGGTCAGATTCAGGCCAATGGCGTAGCCTGTAACTTCATTGCTGGGGCCGCGCAGCAGCCGAATCTTGTTGATGTACCGGCCCACGTTGCTGGGCTGCCAGCTCTGGCCCCCATCGCGGGTCTCGTAGCCCGTACCGAAGTCGGTGCCCACCCAGCCCGTAGAGGCGTCCAGGAAGCCGACACCAAACTCTTTGCAGCCGTTGTTAACGAATGGCAACTCCTGCCAGGTAAGGCCGCCATCGATGGTTTTGGCCACGTAGCGGGCCGGGTCGGCGGGCGCGTAGCTTAAAACGGTGAGGTAGCCCACCTGCCGGGTTGGGAACGAGGCTTTCCAGCACAGCTCAAACGGCCGCGCCGACTCGTATACCGGCCGAAACGATTGCCCGCCATCGGTGGTGCGCAGCACCACGGCTTTTGATAGCTGGGCGTTGGCATTGGTACCGCCAAAGATGTAGCCTTCGGTAGCCGAAACGAAATGCACGTCGGTTACCATCTGCACCTGATTAGGGTCGAGGGCAATCGACGTCCAGTTCTGGCCGCCATCGGTGGACTTAAGCAGGTGGCAGGGCCCCCCTACCCGCCCGGCCGCGTAAATTACTTGCGCCGACACTACCTCAATAGCGCATAGCCCCTTAGGGGCCGGGCCGCTGATTTGCGTAACGGGGGTCCAGGTAGTACCGCCGTTCTGGGTACGGTAGAGCGGCACGGCATCGGTCACCCCCGGAAAATAGTCGGGCCCGATGTTGCCCGCGAAGCCATTGAGCGCATCGGTGAAGCCGATGCAGCGAAAATAAGTACCCGGCTGGGTGAGTTGACGTTCCCAGTTGAGGCCGCCGTTGGTGGTCTTGTGGATCTGCCCCGAGCCATTCACGGCCCAGCCCAGACTTGGGTTCAGGAAAAATACGTCATCCTGTTTCTGCCCATTCTGTGGGGCCCCGGCCAGGGCCTGCCACTGCTGGGCCCGGAGCGAGCCCGGTAGCCCAATCATAACTAAGAGAAACGCGGCTACGAGCCGACAGTATACCTGCTGCATTATCATAAGGAATTGTTTGAGGAAGAAAGGAAATGAGCCTAGGCTTAGGCAGCCTAAACCTAGGGGCCGGGTAGTCATGGATTTCCTGATTTTTACACGAGTGCGGTAAAAGATGGGCTGAGCGCGGGCCAGCTCCGTGGAAGAACACGAGCTATATCGCTGGCTCAGTCAGGTTATTACTGCGCAATGCGCAAAAAGCCAAGGCTTCTAGCAAATCTCCCTGATCAGGGCCTCGGCCCTGGCCCAAGGACTTACCTTCTCCAGCCCCTACTCCACCCTCTCTTCTTTAGTCCTCTACTCAACCCATCGCGGGGCTAACTGCGGGATTACTATTTCAAAATAGGCCGTAACCCTCAGGCCGAGTATTCGTTTAATCCGGATAATATTTCATTATCCCATGAATAAAGGTAAAAAACAGGAGGCAAAATTTCGTTGCCGCTTAGAATAAGCAAATTTTTGTCAGACCTGGACCCATGAATATGCCGGACAAACTAGCAGGTAGCGGCTAGCCAGAACTTGGTATAGAGCGCGGCAACCATGGGCTGTACCAGCCGGAAGACTCCTCTGCGATATGCCTGAAGCCCTACAGATGATGTGAATCACCACCCGAAAACAAGCCTCAACTTTATTATTTCCGAAAAGATGTACCAGTCAAAGACAAGAACCAACACGGTAAGTCATGGCCAAGGATTTCTGACCAGAACACCTAAATGGCTCCTCGCTCCAGCCCTTTTCGCCGCCGTGGCCTTGGGCTCTTGCAGCAAGGATAGCGACAAGCCAGATACTACTAAGCCAGAGACTACTTCGACCAAGGTACAGGACACGCCCCCGCAGATTAACGCGCCTGTTGCTGGGCCGGATCTCACCAACTATAAGCAGTTTGCCTTACGAAACCTCAAATCGTCGCCTACTCCTTTCGTCTTTTCCCGAAATACGGCGGATCAGGATAACTTATTAAATATTCAGATTCCGGTGGGCGATGCCAGCGTTAGAGTCGAGGATTACCTGCGTTCTACGGCTACCGTCGCCTTCCTGGTTATCAAGAATGACAGAATCATCGTAGAGAAATATTATCCTAATGAAGGAAATAATTACGAAGCCAGCTCCATCGCAACGTCGTGGTCCGTGGGTAAATCCTGGATTTCGGCATTGATTGGCATTGCCATCGGCGAAGGAAAAATCAGGAGCGTCGACGAGCCCATCACCAACTATCTTCCCGAACTACGCAACGGCAAAGGGTTTGAAAGAATCACGATCAAGCATTTGCTTAACATGACCTCCGGAATAAGATTTCAGGAGCGAGATGACGTGGACTCCGATCTGGGCCGTCTGTACACTGCCTCCGATATCCTGGCCTTCGTCAGGGCGTTGGAGGTTGAATCCGCGCCGGGGCAGCAGTTGAACTACCAGAGCATTAATACGCAGTTGCTGGGCATCATTCTGGCCCGGGCCACGCAGACATCCGTGACCCAGTACCTGCAGGATAAAATATGGACTCCCCTGGGCATGGAGTTCGATGCTTCCTGGAGCCTGGACCGGGTCGGCGGCATTGAAAAGTCTTTTTGCTGCCTTAATGCCCGGGCGCGGGATTACGCCAAGTTTGGCCGGCTGTTTTTGCACCACGGGAGCTGGCAAGGTCAGCAGATTGTACCCGCCAGTTGGGTAGCCGCTTCCAGTGCGCCCGACCCCACCAATACCTACCCTTACGCTTTTCTTTATAATTACCAGTGGTGGTTCCCTAAAATGTCGGCCAATGACCCCACGACAGACTTTACTGCGGATGGTATCCTGGGCCAGTTTATTTACGTTTCGCCCAGCAAAAACATCGTCATTGTAAAGCTCAGTAACAACAAACGAAATGACGATAGTCAGATTCCATTGAGAGAAATAGCGCAGCGGTTTTAGCCTAAAAATTGGGGGTTTCGGTCAGGCGTACCTGCCGAAACCCTCAACCTTTTAATCCCGAAAAGATGTACCAACAGTCACGAACAATAACCAAATCGGTAACTTCAGAAAAAGCATTTCTGGCTAAAACGAACAAATGGTTCTTCGCACCAGCTCTTTTTGCCGCCGTGGCTTTGGCTTCGTGCAGCAAGGATAAGGATCCAGACACGATAGATATCGCTTCGGTAAAGGTTCAGGATACGCCCCCGCAGATTAATACTCCTGTTATCGGGCCAGATCTGACCAACTACAAGCAGTTTCCGTTGAGGAACCTCAAAGCAGCACCTACTCCTTTTGTCTTTTCCCGGAACACGGATAATCAGGATAACTTATTGAACACTCAGATTCCAGTAAACGGAGCCAACGTTCGAGTCGAAGATTATCTGCGCTCGACGGCTACCATTGCTTTCCTGGTTATCAAGAATGACAAGATCATTGTGGAGAAATACTATCCGAATGAAGGAAACAACTACGAGGCCAGTTCCGTTGGCACCTCCTTTTCCGTGGCTAAATCCTGGGTTTCGGCCTTGATCGGCATTGCCATTGGAGAGGGGAAAATCAAAAGCGTAGATGAGCCCATCACGAATTACCTCCCCGAGTTACGCAACGGCAAAGGGTTTGAACTAATCACAATCAAGCATTTGCTTAACATGACTTCCGGAATACGGTTTGACGAGACGTTTAACATCACTTCCGATCTGGGCCGTCTGTACACTACCTCCGATATCCTGGCCTTCGTCAGGGGGTTGGATGTTGAAACCGCGCCGGGGCAGCAGCTGAATTACCAGAGTATCAACACGCAACTACTCGGCATTATTCTGACTCGGGCTACGCAGACCTCCGTAACGCAGTACCTGCAGGATAAAATATGGACGCCCCTAGGAATGGAGTTTGATGCCTCCTGGAGCCTAGACCGGGTCGGTGGCATGGAAAAGGCGATGTGCTGCCTCAATGCCCGGGCGCGGGATTATGCCAAGTTTGGCCGGCTGTTTTTGCACCGGGGCAGCTGGCAAGGCCAGCAGATTGTACCGGCCAGTTGGGTGGCGGCCTCCAGTAGGCCTGATCCCGCCAATACTTACCCTTACTCTTTTCTCTATAATTACCAGTGGTGGTTCCCTAAAACAGCAGCCGATGATCCCACGACAGACTTTACTGCGGATGGTTCCTTAGGTCAGTTCATCTATATTTCGCCTAGTAAGAACATCGTTATCGTAAAGCTCAGCAACGACAAAGCTACGGCGGATGCCGAAAGTCAGCAGCCGCTAAGAGAAATAGCACAGCGGTTTTAGTATTTAGCTAAGCTGTATTGTTAGTTAGGGTGGGTGGATTATGATCCACCTACCCTAACTTTTTTTATTTTATGCCCTCTAATTGTTTACGAGCAGCTATTTAAAAGACTGTTATTTATCCGATTCAGCTTTTTTAGATTCCGGGTCCTATAGGCTTTTATGCGCGCAGATGCTGCGTTTTGAGCAGTGCGGGTGAGTAGGCGATACGGATAATTTATTGGTTGCTATAGTGCAAAAACGCTCAATTCAGTAGCGCGTCGCCTATTGATTACGACGGACCACAACTCCTCTTCTTACCCGAGTAAAAGTGATTAAGGCAAAGCAGGCCCGCAGCTAAGAACTCGTTACCTCCCTGATTAAGTCAGGCGCTTACAGCACAGCTTGCTAAAAGCCAGGGTTTTTACCGAATCTCGGTCACGGTAGCATCAATACCCATACCGAAAGCTCCCACTTTCTGCCAGCCCTCGCCTACTCCGCCCTCTTTTACGAACACCGGGCCGCCCAGGATCGTGGCAGTGAGGTGCAGCTTGCCCGGCCCAAGGTCGCGCACCAGCTCCAGGCACACGGCCACGTGTTCGTCCGGTTCCAGCCACAGTTGGTAGCGGCTCAGATCCAGCCGGATACGGTCGGCGGTCTGGGCTTTGGCCAGGCGCACGTACACCGCTTCGGGCAGGATATTGCGCCGTTCGTCGGGCATCCCATTCGGTCCGAGCCGGTACACATTGACGCGATAAAACAGGCTGTCGTAGGTACACTTATTGATATGAAACGACACCTGCTCCAGCATGGTGGGGCGCTTGATGCGGATCAGCTGCCCTACCTGATTACCTAAGTCATTGTTGTCGAACGTCATTGAGGCATACTTGGAGTTGCTCGAATTGCCGAGTACGCGGCGTACCGCCCGGCCTTTGGGGCGCACCACTACCTCGCTCAGGGCCGTTTGCGCCGCGGCTACCAGCAGTACCGGGCAGGGCGGACCGGCCGGGCAGGTCCGCTGCCGGAAGGCGCGGACCGTCATGGTCAGGGGGCGGTAGCCCACGAGTGAGATGCGCAGGGAGTCGGCATCGTATTCGGGGGGGATGCGCAGGCTGAAACGACCCTGCTCATCGGCGACGGTGCCCACCGGGCGGCCCAGCACGCCCACACTGGCGTACGGCAAGGGTGCCTGCGTGCTCTGGTTGAGGGCTTGCCCGGCAATGGATTCCGACTGGGCGTAAACCGTATTACTGAGGCTGCTCAGTAGGCAAAGCGTGGCCAGGCGCCGCCCAAAGCGGCACGCGAACAAGAGGTTTTTCATGGGATGGTAAAAAAGATTAGTAGCCGCTGCGGCCGGGTTCAGCAAGCCAGATGGCGTCTCATTGGAAAAGGTTGTCTGGCCCGGGAGGCAGCCAAATGTTAGTTGAGGTGGTGGTCCACGGTGCTGGTCTGCCAGCTCTGGCCCCAGTCAGAAAATCGCGCTGCCACTGCCAAAACGAATAATTTCGCCCTTGGCAAGGAGCAGGGCGTGGCCCCGATACCCCCCGGTCCAATGGGCAAGCTCGCCCACCGGACCGGGGCCCGAGGTAATCACGTATCCTGTTTCCTTCCGAAAAATCGTCAGGTTAACTACCCGGCAAGTATACTCTTTGGCGTCGGGCGGGCAATCCAACCATCAACCCTGGGGGCGAAGCAGTTGATCTTGCAAAGACCGCTGGGCAGGCGTAGGATTTTCGATGGGCCGCACCACGTGCTTCGACTCAATGCGAAAGTCGCGGGGTACGGCTTTGCGTTCCTGGGGTGTAGTTGCCCCAGCTGGCTGCACCCGCAGCGTCAGGGCGCCGGTGGGGGCGTTCGAGAGCGGGCCGAGCAGCTTGCGGGCATTGCTCAGGTCTAGTGCCGTACCATTAACAGCTAAAATGGCGTCGCCGCTTTGCAGACCAAAAGCGTTAAGTTCTGGCTTGGTGCCCATTGAAATAAATTGTTCTTTTTCGGGATTATACTGAATTCCCAGCTTGCCGAAGCCCCGCTTCACTTCGGTTTCGGCGGCCAGGTAACGCCACCCTATTTTGCTGAAATATTCCGCGTACGGCAGCGGCTGGCTGCCCACCACGTACTGGTCGAAAAACTGCTGCACGTCGGGGTGCGTGAGGGCCACAATTTCGGGAATAAACCGAGCATCTTCGAAAGAGCGCGTCGGGCCGTACTTCTCCCGCAGCTTCAGCACCACGTCGCGCAGGGTTTGGCGCCCCTGGCTAAGCTCCCGGATGCGAATATCGAGCAGCAGGCCAATGAGTGCTCCTTTCTCGTACACGTTCGGGTACATGTCTTTGTACGGAGGGTCGAGCACCTCGCTGCTCATTTTGGTGAAGGAAACCGCTGGGTACCGCCCGGCGCCCACAATCTTTTCCCGCATCTTCCGCCGGAAGTCGTCGGGCGAAACTTGACCGCTCTGGGCGGCTATCAGTTGCGAGAAGTACTCGGTCACGCCTTCGTAAAACCACAGGTGCTGCGACATTTTAGGGTCCCGGAAATCGAAATCGCCAATTTCGCGGCTGTGCACGTTGAGCGGGGCCAGCATGTGCAGAAATTCGTGCGGCGCCGCGTCCAGCAGCAGGTTGCGCAGCACAGCAGAGTCGGCCTCGGGTAAGAAGTAGAGCGAGGAATAGGAATGTTCCAGGGCACCAAACCGACCGTCTTTGGGCACTAGCGGCGACTTCTCAGCCACGAAATATAGCAGAAACTGGTACCGAGGCACGGGCATCTGGCCGAAAAAGCCTGCCAGCGCATCCGCCGTCGGCCGCAGAGTAGCCGCCACTTGCCGGGCCTTTATTTTGCCCGTTTCCGAAAACACCGCAAACTGAATGCGGGCCCCGCCCGCACGGTAGCTTATGGTGTCGGGCTTACTGTAAAGCACTGGGCCGTCGGCAATGGTCACGTAGTCGGGGGCCGTGAACACGTCCTGGGTGGGCGAAACCCGGCGCACGGGCAAGGCCGTGGCGCCGTGCAGATCAGTGGGTTTATCCACCGTCACCTCGTAGCGCAGCATCTTATAGCCCTCGAGGTAGCCGTAGAGACCGAACTGATTGAGGACGAAGCTGCGGCCGGCCTCGAAGTTGGTGCCACCGGGCTGAAAGATAAACATGCTGTCCTGCGTGACATCCCAAGTATCGTCGACCAAGTACTCCAGCCGAGCCAGCTTCTGGGCTTGCTCAATAACAAACAGGTTGGTGCCATCCCGACGGGTAGCCAGCGGCTTGCCTTTGCGGTCGAAAGCGCGAAAATCCCGCACGAAGCGGCCAAAGTTCTGGCGGTCGTAGGTGCCCGGCGCCATCGCCGGAACCACGTAAGTGGCCTGGCTTTCCTTCACCTTGGGTGTGTTTACTACTACGCGCACTTGGTCGTTGGTGGGCTGGGTTAGGTCCAGATGTACGCGGTAGCCGGGCCCCGACTGAGCTAATAACGGCGTTGCCAAGAGGCTAAATCCTAGGGCAATGAGAAGCTTATTCATGCAGATAAAAAGGAAAAGAGGGGATGGCGCCAACCTGCGCAAGCGAGTCGGGCTGTCAAAAAAAGAGTGGTAGCTTGCCGCTAGGAGCCTATGGGCCGTGTTTAGTTCGGTGTTTATCTGGCGCTATGCGGTCGTTCCGCTGTTTTTTACGGTCAACGGATGCGAGTAAAAGTCAGGAACTGCCCGTTGGCCCCGCGCAGGCGCAGTTGCCGCGGCTTCAGTTCGTACCGACCAGTGAAGAACGTTTCGAGCTGAGTCGAATCGGGATAAAGCACCTCGTTGGATTCTCGCTGCGGACGCGAGGACGGCGGCTCCACTTGCAACGTGAGTTCGTGGCGGGCGTCGTTGAACCGGTAGAAGCCTTGGCGGCTGGGCTTGGCCTGGCCGGGCTCGTACAGGCTAAATGTGTTGGCCGCCTCAAAATGCAGCCGGTTCCACGCGGGCTCGCGGCCCTGCACCTGCCAGGTACCATAGAATTGATTCTGCGCCATATACTTGGTTTTCAAGGTCGTCGTCAACGCCCAAAACCCCAAGAACACGGCCGCGATGTACACTAGCTTCACCCGGCGGGTGCGGTTGAACCAGATGGGCTGCTCCATGCCCTCGAACGCGGCCGGCTCGGCGAGGAAGTACTGATAAAACACCCGCCATTCGGACAGGAATACGAACAGCGCCAGTACCGTCAGCAGCACCGCCATGCCCTTGGCCCCTTCGATGTCATACGCGAAGTCGAGCACCACAATGTTGCCGATGATGGCCAGGTACAGCATCACTCCCAGACGGGTGGTGCGCCGGAAGAACAGCAGCAGGGCGGCCGTAATCTGGGAGCCCGCCAGAAACATGCCGTACCAGTAGGAGTAGCCGTAGTAAAACCACGTCAGCTCAAAGCCCGACAAGCTGCTCACGGGGCGGTCATACACGCTTGGTTGCGAGGAGAACTGCGTACCCACGATTTTTCCGAACGCATACATCAGGATGATGGTGGCCAGGAAGTACCGGCTGAAGGTAAACAGGTACAAGTGCGTTTTTTGCCAGGAAGCGCGCATAGTGGCAGCGGTTAGCGGGTGAGAGTTGAGCGTTTTTCGGTCCACTGCACGGCCCCACCCAAAATGCGGTGGGTTTGGTAGGCAGAATCAGCTTTCGCCGCCGGCCGGAACTGCTGGCTACCGGCGGCAAAATTCACGTTGGTCGATGGTTTGAGGATCTGGGGGCCGGTCCCCCGTTTAGCCTGGTTGCTCCACAGCCCCCAGAGAAAGGTATAATTATATTTCGGCGGACACCCCGCGGTGCCAGGCGCCTTCGAAAACCGCGTGGTATCCTGAGCAAGGGCGGGCCGGGCGAACAGGGCGAGCGCCCCATACCCCGTGAGCAAAAGCAAGCGAAACGTCATCATAAAAAAGGGAACCATATGGTTGAGGGAAAGCATGTCCCAAAGCTCCCCCGGTCGAGGCTGGTTCCTCTCTTTTTTGTGACCAACTGCCTGCCGGCCATGATGAACGCATACAAAAGCTGGGCTATCCCTATTTGTCATGTTCCGGTGAATAACCTGGCCGCGTCGCGTAATTTTGCCCCATGATATTATCCATCTTTTGGCGACGGCGGGGCATGCGGTATCTGGTCGTGTGGAGCGGCCTGCTGAGCTTCCTGTTCCTGGTGATGAGGTACCAGGGAGTTTCCCCGCTGCCGATAGAGCGGGCGCTGAAGCTCGCAGCTGCTATTACCAGCCTCTTTGTTGGCAGTGGGTACGTGCATAACTGGCTGTTGCGGCATTTTTTTGAGCATCGGCGCTACGGGATATACGGCCTGCTTACCGTGAGCCTGATCCTCACCGCCGCGAGCCTGTCCTGCTATGTATTTCCGCTGTTGGGGAGCCCAACGTCGTTTTGGCAAAGCATCAGTAACATCACCTTTATCCTCATTATTAGCGCGGCCGTGCCGTATTTCAGCCGGGGCATCGTCGCGCAATTTCAGATCCAGGAGCTGCGGGCCCGACAGTTGGAAACCGAGCTCAGCCTGCTGAAAGCGCAGGTCAACCAGCACTTTCTGTTCAACACCCTCAACAACCTGTACGGCCTGAGCCTGGCCGCTCCCGACCAGATGCCCGAAGCCCTGCTACAACTAGCCGGCCTGATGCGGTATCAGCTCGACAGCTCGCGCCAAAGCGTGGTTACGGTGGGTACCGAGGCCGAATACCTGGCCAACTACATCGGCCTGGAAAAGCTGCGTCTGCACCACAACACGCAAGTGGAGTTCCTGGCCGATCTGCCGCACCCGGAGCAGCCAGTGGCCCCGCTGCTCCTGCTGCCGCTGGTCGAAAACTGCTTCAAGCACGCGGTCGGCTCGGGCGGCCCCAACACCATTCGCATTAGCCTGTGCCAAACCGACGCAGGCCTGACCCTGCGCACCGACAACAGCATTCCGCCGCACTTCCACCCCACGCCTTCGGGCTTGGGCCTGCCTAACTTGCGCGCCCGGCTGGCCCAGCTTTACCCCGGGGGGCGCCACCAGTTCGCCGTCGAAGCCACGGCCACCCATTACGCCGCCACTCTCCAGCTCATGCTTTGATACCTGATTCCACTCCTGCCCCGCTGCGCTGTTTGCTGGTCGATGATGAGCCGCTGGCCCACACCGTAATGCGCGCTTACCTGGACCGCCTGCCCGGCCTCGCCGCCTGGGCCGGCAGCTGCTACGGCGCCGTAGAGGCCCTTACCTTTTTGCGCACCACGCCGGTCGACGTGCTGTTTCTGGACGTAGACATGCCCGGGCTCACCGGCCTGGAGTTGCTGCGCGCCTTGCCCCAGCCGCCGGCAGTCGTTTTGTGCACGGCCCACGCGGCTCATGCCCTCGATGCCTTCGACCTGGGAGTAGTCGACTACCTCTTGAAGCCGATTCGCTTTGAGCGGTTCGTTAAAACCATCAGCCGCTTGCACAAGCCGGCGGCCCCGCACGCCCCTTCCGTTGTGCCCGCGGCGCCGCCGGTGAACCCGCGGACGGCAGTAGTCGATTCCATCTTCCTCAAAACCGACGCCGGCACCGAGCGGGTGCGCTTTACGGAGCTGTTGTTCGTGGAGGGTTACGGCAACTTCGTCAAGTGCCACCTGGCATCGGGCCGGGTGCTGCTTACGGCCGAAACCATGAAGCAGATGGAAAGCCAGCTCCCGCCCAGCCAGTTTATGCGCACCCATAAGTCGTATCTGGTCAACCTGGCCAGCGTGGAGCGGCTCAGCGGGAACGTATTGCTGGTGGGAGTTCGGGAGGTACCGGTGGGCAGCACGTACCGGCAGGAAGTACTACGCCAGTTGCGGCTTAGGTAAGATAGGTCGGAGTAGCGGGCAGCCAGGCAGGAGGCGGCTCGTTGACAGCTACCGGCTGCCGGTGAGCTCTTGATAGAAAGGGGCAAGCTGCTGCACCTATGGCTGATAAACAACAGGACCGGCATGCTTTCGTAGTGGGCCCGGAAGCCCCGTGGGTTGCCGTCGTGGAGCTACTAAGCGGCCAGGAAGCTTCGGCAGATGGACGATAGTGAAACGAGAGCCTGAAGTCAGCGTCTTTTCATGCCTGCCCCGCCGCAACTACAGGGACGCCCGCGTTGGGCCCCACTCTTTCCGCGTTGCCGGAAAAAAACACGGGCGCTATGATAGTGCTTGATACTTTCGACATTAGTTGCCAGCAACCGATAAGGTCGCGCGGCGGGCTTGGCTTTATTTAAAATAATCTTTTGCCAAAGGTGATTCTGCCTTGGCCTAGCAGACCATTATAGTCCGTTCCGGAGGATCCGGGCGGTGGTCTCGGCCAGGCGGGGGCTACGTACTTTGACGCTATAATCTTCCTCTATTATTTCGATGCGGCAGTATTTACACGCAAAGCGCTGGTACTGGATTTTTCAGCTGTTGGGCTGGGGCGGGTTTTGGGCCACCCAAGTGCAGGCCAACTTCATGCTCGATCGGTATGACCCGGACACCTTGGTCTGGCTTACGGTGGCCGCCATGCTGGGCCTGCTGCTCACCCACTGCTACCGGGCGCTGCTGCTCCGCCGCCAGGTGCTACGCATGCCTTTGCCCTGGCAGGCGGGCGTCGCCGTATTGGGCCTGCTGGGCTTATCGGTGAGCATGCACCTGCTGAGCCCGCTGCTATACATGGCGCTGCTCGGTAAGTGGAAATGGCCTTACTCAGGGGGGTGGGCCACATTTACCTTTGGCGTGATAGGCATGGGCCGCTACTTGATCGTGTGGGTGTTGGCTTACCACTTCTTCGTGGTGGGCGAGCGGCTGGCCCAGGTTCAGGTGCGCGAGTTGCACGCGGCCGCGGCCCGCCGCCAGGCTGAGCTCGACCTGCTGCGCTCCCAGATCAACCCGCACTTTCTGTTTAACGCCCTCAACTCGGTACGGGCGCTCACGCTCTCCGACCCGCACCGCGCCCGCACTGCCGTAACGCAGCTCGCCGACCTGCTGCGCTATACGCTCAATTACGAACAGCACCAGCTTATCTCATTGCGGGAAGAGCTGACGGCTGTACACGACTACCTGGCCCTGGAGCAAACCCGCTTCGGGCCCGAGCGCCTGCGCCTCGACGTCGCCGTACCTTCGGAGCTGCTGAGCTGGCCCGTGCCGCCCGCCACGCTGCTCACGCTGGTTGAGAACGCGGTGAAGCACGGCATCAGTGCCACGCCGAACGGCGGGGTGCTGCGCCTCGTGGCCCAGCCCATGCCCACGGAGACCGGGGCGGCCGCATACCTGAGCCTGGAAGTAAGCCAACCCGGCCACTTGCCCCTGACGCCGCTGGCCCGCCCGGCGGGCCAGCGCGGCGGCCTGGGCCTGCTCAACACCCGCCAACGCCTGCGCTCCCTCTACGGCGATGCCGCCAGTCTCACACTCCAGGAAAACCCCATTGGCACCGTTATAGCTCGCCTCGACGTACCCGCCAATCCCCTCCCATGACGACCGCTCCCCTCCTCCCGCGTACCCGGGCCCTGCTCATCGAGGACGAATACCTGGCCCGCCAGGAGCTGCACTACCTGCTGCGGGAAGCTCATCCCGAAGTCGACATCGTGGGCGAAGCGGCCGACGCCGACACCGCCCGGCGGCTCATTGCCGAGCTGCGCCCCGACCTGCTGCTGCTCGATATCTCCCTGCCCGGCGAAACCGGCTTCGAGCTGCTCGAAAGCCTGGATGAGGTACCCTTGGTGGTGTTCATCACCGCTTACGACCAGTATGCCACCCGCGCCTTCCAGGTATCGGCCCTCGACTACGTGCTCAAGCCCGTACACCCCGAGCGCCTGGCCCAGGCCCTGGCCCGCGTGCGCCTGGCCCTGGGCGCGGCGGCCCCCGCTCGGGCTGAGACCACCAGCATCCCTTACCCGGGCGCGCGCCTGACGCCTCAAAGCCAGGTATTCCTGAAGGACGGCGAGCAATGCTACTTCGTACGCCTGGCCGACATCGACTTGTTCGAGGCCGTGGGTAACTACGTGCGGGTATACTTCGGCGCGCACGCCCCGCTGCACCACCGGTCGTTACAGCAGCTAGAGGAAAAGCTGCCCCCCGACTTGTTCTTCCGGGTCAACCGCCAGCAGATTCTCAACCTGACCACCATCGAAAAGGTACACGCCTACTACAAAGGGGGCCTGCTGCTGGAAGTGCGCGGGGGCCGCCGCGTCGACGTTTCGACCCGGCAGGCCGTGCGATTCAAGGAGTTACTGAGCTTATGAGTCCGCAACAGCAGGAGCTTCGGCCCCTCGGCGTTCGGTTGCCGACCCGCTGCTATTCCGCAAATCATTAGCTGCTCATCTCATCAGTTAACCCGCTTTGGGTGATGGCCTGCCGTCGAACAAGCAACCGACCAAACCAGTCTTACTGTCCACCCTGCTTGTTGCCGCCGCCTTTTTTGTCGTCGTTCGAAATGGACTTCCGCTGCTTGCCCTGCTGCTCCTGGCCAAAGCGGTACGTGAAGCTCAAGCGGAAAGACCGTTGGAAGGCCCGGTATTCGCTGGTTTCGCTGAAATCGGGCGTGGCCGTGGTACTGCGGTAGGGCCAGTAATTGTTAAAGGGCGAGCCAAAGTTCAGGACGAGGTCGGCCTTGTCGTTGAGAAGGGTCTTTTTCGCTCCCATCTGATAATAGAGATTGGCCGCGCCCCAGCCCTGCAGCTCCGGCGAGGGCAGTGAGCTGTACAGGAACGCCTGCACCGTAAACTTCTTCGGCAGCTTGTAGGAAGTATTAAAATTGAGCCCGGCGGTGAAACCGCGCCGCTCAATCCCCAGCGTCGGGTTGCGGCGTACGATATACTGCACATCCGGCCCGCCGCTGATATCCCAGCCCTTGGCGGGCTTGGCCGAGCCGTAGAAGTTGAGCTGATAAAAGGTGTTGGAAGCCACGTTGGCGTAGGTCTGCTCGGTCACGTTCGCGGTACTGGTGGGCAGGCGAATCGCCTCAATGGCGTTGCCCGTGCGCCGCACCGAGCCCGAAATGTTGAGCGAGCCAGCCTTGCCGTTCGTATTAAAGCTCAACTCATACGCATCGGTTAGCTCAGGGTCGAGGCCGGGGTTGCCGTAGGTGATACTCTGGGGGTCGCCGCGATTCACGAAGGGGTTCAGGTAATCGATGGAGGGCCGGGTGATGCGGCGGCTGTAGGCTAGGCGCAGGCTGTTGGCTTCGCTGAGGGTGTATTGGGCGTTGCCATTGGGCAGCAGCGACAGGTAGTGGCGGCTGAACCCGGTTTCGGTAGCGCGGAAGTCGGCCGTGAGGGTGGTGCGCTCCAGGCGGCTGCCTAAGCTAAACTTGAGCTGCTTGCTGGCCGCAAAGGAGTAGGTGGCGTAAGCGGCCTGCACGTTCTGGTCGTAGCTGAAGTTGGTGGCCCGGTCGGGCAGGCGCTCGAAGTTGGCCTGGCCCAGGGGTAAGCCGTCGACATCGGCCACCGAGCCGGTGTGGCGCCAGATGGATTTCAGGCCCACTTCCAAGGTTTGTTTTTCGCCGAAGGGCTGCACCAGGTCGGTTTGGAAGGTGATTTCGTCGCCGGGCGTCCGGCCCCGGCTGCGCTCGCGGTAGTCAGCCCGGCTGGTTTCGAGGTTGACGTAGGAGTTGCGGTACTCGTCGAAATCGTAGCCGAACGTGCCGTCGTTGCGGGCGTACTGGCCGAGCACGCTCCACTCGCGACGGGCCTGCGCGAAGGTCTTCGTGTAGGTCCCCGTAAGCTCCCCGTTGAGGCCGCTGAATAGGGTGTTGGTGGTACGGGTAAAGAGCTGGTTGCTGGCCCCCACGAAGTTATTGAGCAAGTTGCTGTAGTTGTGGCCGTTGTAGTGGTTAAGCGAGCCCGTCAGCGACAGGCTCTGGTGCTCGCTCAGATCGTAGTCGAGGCCCACCGTGCCGTAGTACCAGCGGCCCCCGTAGCTGCCGGCCCCGCGCTGCGTCAGCGTCGAATTGTCGCGCTGGCCAACGCGGGTGAGCTCAAACTCACTCGGCCCGTACCAGCCACCCGTGCCACCCGACGACGTAAACCCCAGCTTGTTCTGCTTGAAGTTAAGCGCGGCCGTGACGTTGGAGTTGCGGTTGCCCGCCGAGGCCCCCACCCGGCCGTTCAGGCCCTGATTTACGCCCTTTTTCAGTACGATGTTGATAATGCCGGCCGTGCCTTCGCCATCGTATTTGGCGGGCGGCGTGGTGATGACCTCGACCGATTTGATCTGCTCGGCCGGAATGCCTTTCAGGGCCTCGGCCAGGTTCTGGGCCAGGGTGGGCGAAGGCTTGTTGTTCACCAGCACCTTGAAGTTGCTGGAGCCGCGCATCTGCACGTTGCCGTCGCCGTCCACGGCCAGCAGCGGGGCTTTGCGCAGCACGTCGGCGGCGGTGCCGCCGGCATTGGTCACGTCCTGGTCGGCGTTGTACACGAGGCGGTCGGGGCGCACTTCCACCACCGGCTTCGTGCCGACCACGACGGCTTCGGCCAGCGCCGTGCCGGCCGGGGGTAGCCGGAACGTGCCCGCATTGGTTGCTCCAGCCGAGATAGTCACGGCGCGGGTCTGGGAGCCGTAGCCCACGTAGCTCACGCGCAGGCGGGCCGGGCCGGGGGCCAGCTTGGTAAGGGAGAAACGGCCCTGGTCGTCGGCGGCCACGCCGGTTATCGGCCGGTCGTTGGGCGGCGTCCCCGGCTGGGCGGGCGGCAGCAGCACCACGGTGGCGTAAGGCACGGGCTCGTTTTTCAGCGAGTCGACCACCAGGCCCGTGAGTGAGCCTGGGCCGCTAGCCGGCCCAGCCGCCGTTTGGGCGTGAACAACCGGGCTCCACCCAGTGCCCAGGGCCAGCAGGAACCCCAGCAAACGGTAATGTTGCATCAGAGCATAAGCGTATGTAGGACGGGGCCCCAAGGATGCGGGACGGACCCGGTTGGTTGCGGTTGCCTTGAATAAGTAACTACCTCTAAGGTTAAGGGCGGAAAAACGTAAAGGCATGCGTTTGCTGAGTTGAGGAGAAAAGAATGGCCCAAAGGTCCGGGCCGGCGGCACGCAGGGCGCCCCAATGCATGATGTGGACCGTCCCATATCATGATTTGGGCCGGCTCCCACCATCAACCCCGAGAGTACTAGCGTTGGCTCGATTCGTTACAGGCAGGTAGTAATAATTAGAAAATCAGTCATTGAGGGCGCAAATTCCTGGATTAACGGTGCGCTGATGCCCTAGCAACCGCTACCTTAGTAGTACGCCGTAGCGCGCCCGCTCATTTTGCCGTCTGCCATGCACATTCTTCGCCACGTCGACCTCACCAAAGTTTTTTTCGTTGACATCGAAACGGTACCGGCCCATGGTAGCCACGATGACTTGCCCGAAACCCACCGGCCGCTGTGGGAAAGATTCAGCACCAAGCGCCACGCCAAAGAAGTGGCCGATGGCCGCACCCACCCCGAGCTATATGAAAAAGCGGGGCTCTACGCCGAATTCGGCAAGGTCGTGTGCATCTCGGTGGGGTTTTTCCGCCCCCTGAAAGACGAGACGCTGGAGTTCCGCATCAAGTCATTTGCCGACGACGATGAGTGCGAAGTCCTCCGGGGCTTCGCCAGCCTGCTGGCTCGCCACCCCCCGTGCAGCTACGAATACCGCCCTAAGCTCGAATCGGCCAGCAAGGACGGCTACTACCTGTGCGCCCATAATGGCCGCGAGTTCGACTACGGCTACCTGGGGCGGCGCATGCTCATCTGCGGCCAGCCAATTCCGCCCATGCTCGACATTGCCGGCCACAAGCCCTGGGACCTCCCCCACCTGCTCGACACCATGGACCTGTGGCGGTTCGGCGACAACAAAGGATACATCTCGCTGCCCCTGCTGGCCGGTATTTTTGGTATTCCCAGTCCCAAAGACGACATCGATGGCTCCCAGGTAGCTCATACCTACTGGGCCGAGCGCAACCTCCGGCGCATTGTTACCTACTGCGAGAAGGACGTCATCACCACGGCGCGCATTTTCCTGCACTACACCGGCCAGAAAGCCCTCTGGCCGGAAGTACAAGTCACCCACACACCGTGGCCGGCCGTACCTACCATGCGCGTAATGGCGTAGCCTGCCCTAAACAAAGGGGCATCCAAGCAACCCCTTGGTTCGACGACCATGTGCGTGATGCGTAGCTTGTCCCCATACCAGCTCAGCAAGCGCTCCCGCCCCGGTAATGCCGAGCGCAGTACCCCGCTTGGCCTAACCTGCTTTCGCCGACTAGCCCCAGCTGCCGCCGAGCCGCGTAGCGGCGACAGGTTGGTAGTACTCCAGGTGAGCAAGAACAGCAAAGCCGCGTAGCGGTGACAGAGGCGCCAGGGCTTCTGTCACCGCTACGCGGCTTTGGTTCAGATGATGGTGACGCTATTCCTACCAACCTGTCGCCGCTACGCGGCTCTGATGCAGATGATGGTGACGATATTGCTACCAACCTCTCGCCGCTACGCGGCTTTGTTCAGGTGATGACGCTATATTCTACCAATCTGTCGCCCTACCGGGTACGACCGCGTTGCGGCTCGGCGGCAGCTTGGGACTATAAACCTAGCTTACGGGCCTGATAGCCTATCCCAAGGTTGCCAAATCGATTACGAAGCGGTACTTCACGTCGCCTTTCAGCATGCGCTCGTAAGCCTCGTTGATGTCGGCGATGTTGATGAGTTCGATGTCGGACACGATGTTGTGCTCGGCGCAGAAGTCCAGCATCTCCTGGGTTTCGGCAATGCCGCCGATGAGCGAGCCGGCAATGCGGCGACGCTTGCCGATGAGGTTGAAGGCGTGCACCTGGGGCGCTTCGGGTGGCACGCCGAGTAGAATCATGGTCCCGTCGCGCCGCAGCAGGTTCAGGTAAGCGGCCAGGTCGAGCGGGGCCGACACGGTATTGAGGATGAAGTCGAAGTAGTTGCTGACGCTTTTTAGCTGCTCTTTGTCTTTGGTAACCACAAATTTGTGGGCGCCCAGCTCTTTGGCGTCGGCCTCCTTGTTGGGCGAGGTGCTGAGCACGGTTACCTCAGCGCCCATGGCGGCGGCCAGCTTCACCGCCATGTGGCCCAGGCCGCCGAGGCCCATTACGCCCACCCGGTGGCCGGGGCCCACCTGCCACTGCCGTAAGGGCGAGTAGGTGGTGATGCCGGCGCAAAGCAGCGGGGCCACCCGGGCCAGCTCGAGCTTATCCGATACTTTCAGCGTGTACTTCTCGTCCACCACAATCCGGCTGGAATAGCCGCCGTAGGTGGGCGCGCCGCTGCCAATTTCGCGGCCGTTGTAGGTACCCACCATGCCGGTGGTTTCGCAGTACTGCTCCAGGCCGTCCTGGCAGCTAGAGCAGGTGCGGCAGGAGTCGACCATGCAGCCCACCCCGGCCAAGTCGCCGACTTTGAAGTTCTGTACCTGGGCACCCACGCTGCTCACGCGCCCCACGATTTCGTGGCCCGGCACCATCGGGAAGATGGACCCGCCCCACTCGTCGCGCACCTGGTGCAAGTCCGAGTGGCATACGCCACAGAAGTGAATGTCAATCAGGACATCGTGGGGGCCGACTTCGCGGCGTTCGAAGTTAAAAGGTGCCAAGGGCACATTCGCGGCCGGAGCCGCGTAGGCTTTGGTAGGAAGCATGAGTAAGTTTAAAACGAGTGAAGATGGATGGTCAGGGCCGGGTGTTAAACTCCGTTGGCGGGGGGATGGTTGGGCTAGCCCACCAAAAAAGCCACTGCCCCGGACTACTCCAAGCCGACAACTACTGCCTCAGGCTGGTTGGGCTCAGGCCAAATTTCTTTTTAAACGCCGCGCTAAAATGCTGTACCGACGAGTAGCCCAGCTCGAAGGCCAGCTCGCTGGCCGTTTTCTGACGGTTCTGGAGTTGGGCTTTGGCATCGGCCAGGCGGTAGTCGCTGAGATAGCCGAACACGGTTTGGCCGAACAGCTCCTTGAAGCCTTTTTTTAGCTTGAACTCGTTGAGGCCGGCTACCCGCGCCAGCTCGGGCAGGCTGGGCGGCAGGGCGAGGTGCTGAATGAGGTAGTCGCGGGCAAAAAGCAGGCGCTCCTGGTCGTAGTCGGTGCGGGCGTAGCGGCGCGGGGCCTGGGCCTGCTCAAAAGCATCGGCCTGCAGCACGAGTATTTCCAAGGCCTTGGAATACAGAAAAAGCTTTTTCAGCGGGCCCGCGAAGCGGCAGTTCAACACCTCGCGAATAGCCGTGTGCAGCGCCAGGTTGAGGTGTAGGCTCGGCGCGCTTAGCTGCAGCTGCTCGCCCTCGAGCACGGCGGCGCAAAAGCGGCGTAAGGGCTCGTTGGCTTGCTGGGCCAGGGCCAGGAAAGCCGGCTTGGTGAATTGCAGAATGAAGGTTTCCGACTCCAGCTCTTCATTGCGCATCGTACCCTCGAAACCCGGGTAGTAGAACAGGTTATGCCGGTAGCCGGCCAGGTGGACCACGGTATTGGCCCGGCGGTTCTCGATTAGTACCCGGCCGCGCAGGTTAAAGTGCAGGTGCACTACTTCGAGGTCGGCGCGCCACTCGGCCGTGAAAGGCTCGCGGTAGTGCCAGCGCGAGTAGGCCATGCGAATGCCCTCGAAATACCAGTGGGCCATGTAGCCCTTGCCAACTGGCAGGTCGAGCTCGCGCGCCTGCTCCACGAGGTCGGGGGTGTGGAAGTCGTCCGCCACGTAGTCGTTGCGGTGAATAAGGGACTGGTCGCCCTGGTGGCGCACTTGAAGAGGCATGGCCGGGGAAATTTAGGACACATTATTTCATCAGCCGCCGGAGCAGCTTCGTGAAAATACCGGGCGGCGCAATCCGGGTGTTCTGAAAAGCAGCGAATTGCCAAGTGCCGCTTTCCTCGACGGCTACCAGGGCTTGAATGGAGCTTCGACCTGGAGGAGCTTTTTTTTGCCAGCGCAATTTTACGGCTCCGGTGGTATGCAACACCGCTACGGTGGGAGCCAGGAGCCGGAAATCGGTAATATCGCCGCTCACCAGCTCGGAACCGCGCAGCACCCCATCAAATAACTCCTGATGAGCCCGCCCGATGGCGGCCCGGCCCCGAAGATGAGTTCCGTCGAAGACCACGTAATCGGCATCTTCAGTGAAGCTAGCGGCGTACTGTTCGCCATTACCAAGTTTCCAGGCGGCGTTCAGCTGGTCGAGTAAGCGCTGAATTTGCTGGCGGGCATGCTGGGCAGGCTCAATCATTGGCAAGAGAATCTACTAGGTGATGAGGCAAAGGTCTGGCCCTGAGCCGCCGGGGTCTTTATACAAAACGGACTTCTACTTACACCTGCCGGATTTTTTTACCTAAGCGCCGGGTCGGCTCCGCCTTTTATACATCTGACTCCGGCAGCTATAACGGCTCGCCCCACAAGGTTTGGGACTTTTGCAACGGCTTAGGCACACTGCGCTGCCAGGCCGCTCCACTATGCCCGAAGTAGAAGTTTTTCGAACCAACGTGCCCGATCACCGCTCCGCTGCCGCGCTACGGCGCTGCCTGCAGGCGTGCTTCCCCACCTGGCGCATCACCTTCGACCTAAGCGATTGCGACCGGGTGCTGCGGGTGGAAAACCCCACCGGCCCGCCCGACAGCCCCGCGGTAGCGGCGCTGCTCCACGCCCGGGGCTACGCCTGCACCCCTCTCCCCGACTGATCTGCATTCTCAACTCTCATGTTTTCTTTCAAACAACTCCGTCAACTTATGCAAGTCCAAGGCAGCGGCACCCTCGCGGCGCGCATCCAATCTGTCAGCTCGTTTACCCGCCTGCACCTGAGCGTGCACGGCACCGTGGAGCTCCGCCAAAGCACCGAAGAAAAAGTGATAATCGAGGCCGATGATAACCTGCTCGACCACGTCGGGGTAACCAACGCGGGCCGCACCCTCTTCATCACGACCGAAGACAAGCTGCGGCGTCCGGCCTACTCGCAGCTTCACGTTACGGTGTACCTGCGCCAGCTTCAGCACCTCGACATTGCCAGCGAAGGCCACGTAACCTGCGGCGCACCCCTAGTGGCCGTAGAGCCGCTGGAAATCAAGATTCGGTCGGTCGGCAATACCCAGCTCCAAGTTCAGGCCGACGTTCTGAACCTGCACAGCGCCTGCGAGGGCCGCGTGGAAGTAGCCGGTACAGCCCGCGAAGTCAAGCTCACCAACCTGGCGGAAGGCGACCTGGACTGCGACGCGCTGACCGCGCAGCACCTGCGGCTGCGCAACCTGGGCGCCGGCAACGTGCGGGTGCGGGCGCAGGAAACCATTCACCTCCAGCACCTGGGACAAGGATTTGTGCACTACGCCGGCACCGCCCGGCTGCTCGACGTGCGCCATTACGGGGCCGGCGAAATCCGACACGTTGACTAATGCTCCCATTGGCGGAACCAGCCCCGAAATCGTTCGCTCCGAGCCGGCCCGCGGGGCAGGAAAGGCCCCGGGAGCCCCGCCCCTCGCTACTGCGGTAGCGCCCCCTCGCTTGGGGAAACCCCAGGGGTCGGCAACGCTCCCGGGGCCAGCGTGGCCCCCACCAATTCGCGCATGCGCCGCAACGATTCGCGGGCAAACCGGCGCTGCAACATCCGGCCGAACAGCTTAAACCCGAGCCAGTAGAATGGATTGCGGATCTGCCCCAGCTGCGACACGGCGTGAATGCGAAACTGCACCGCGCCCGACTCCAGGTTTTTGTGAATGGTAAAATCAATCTGGCCGCGTTCAAAGTGCCCTTCGAGGGTGCGGTAGCCGTAGCCCCACACCCGCTCCGGCCCCCCGGGGGTGGCGCGAGCGGCCTCGTCGGTCAGCCCGCTCACCCGCACGCCGAAGTAAAACCTGAAGCACAAAAACTGCGCCCGCAGCACCATGATGCGGTTTTCCAGGGGCGAGTCCGGCACGAAGATGCCAGTAATAAGGTCGGGCGGGGGAAAGGCGTAACGGCGCAGCACTTCCTGGGCAGCGGCGAAAGCCCCCGCCGCGGCAGGCGGCCCGGGGGGTTCGGTGGGCAAGTCGGTTTCGTAGTCATCGAGGCGCCAGCCGGTGGCGCTGGTGTATTCGTTCTGGCGGCTGAAGTCGTAGTTGACTTTCGCGTTGGCGTAAGCGTCGAGCCGGGCGCGGTACTGTTCCCAGAGGGGTGGACTGGCAGCGCGCGGGGTCGTACCCGGCAGGGTCGTACCCGGCAAGGCGGTATCTGCTAAGCGGCGGGCCGCGGGCCGTTCAGGCGTGGCGCTCATGGTCATTGGAGCCGGTTTCGGTTTGGGTAAGGGTTTCTACCACTACGTCGCTCAGGGCCTGGCCGCCGCTGGCCGCCGCCACCCGTCGGCAGAACTCAGTCCAGGTGGCTTCCTGCACGCGCTTGCCCACGCCGAGCGTGCCGTAGGCGAAGGCCACCAGCCCGTCGCGCGAGCGGGCCCACGAACGAATCTCAAACCGGAGCACATCGGGGCGCTCATCGAGGTAATGCGCTTCGAAATGAATGCGGCCCGCCTCGGGGTGGCCTTCGAGGGTGATGAACTCGAAGAAGGTGTCGGCAACCGCCGTTACCCGCACGCAGCCATTCCAGGGCCCCAGAATACTGATTTCAAACTCCTCGCCCACCCGCAGCCCGTCATTCGTCCCAGATTTCTTCTTAAAGTCCGCCAGCAGCTCCGGGGCGAAGCGCGCTACGTCGGCCTGTACCTCGGCCATGAGCTGGGCTGACGAGAGGCGCGGCCGGGCCACGTCAATAAAGTAGCGGCGTTCCAGCCACGGACCGGAACCAGTGGCAGCAGGCTGTTCGGAATGGTTAGGATTAGCCATTTGGGAATTAAAAATGAAGAATTAAAAATTAAAAATTCGCTGGTTTAAATCCTTTTCCGCGTATACGCTATACACTTCCCTTAGGTGATGCCTGCTTAGCAGTTCAGCAGTAACATATTTTTAATTCCTCATTTTTAATTTTTAATTCCTCATGGCTTACTACCGCCCGCCCGGTCCCCCACCCGACCCCGTTTTGGTGCAAACGCTTACCCAGCAGCAGCAGGAAATGCGCCAACGGGTACGCGCCGAGCCGCTGCCGCAGGAGCCCCGCCTGATTGCCGGCTGTGACTCCTCTTTCCCAACGCCCGACACCATTCTGTCGGTGTTTGTGGTGTTGAAATTCCCCTCCCTGGAGCTGGTGGAGAAGGTTTATAACTACGGGCCCGTGGATATGCCCTACGTGCCGGGCTTTCTCTCCTTCCGCGAGGCGCCCAACGTCATTCACACCTTCGCCAAGCTCGAAAACAAGCCCGACGTCATCATGGTCGACGGCCACGGCATCGCGCACCCGCGCCGCATGGGCATTGCCGCGCACCTGGGCGTGTTGCTCGACCGGCCCACGTTCGGCGTAGCCAAGCAAAAGCTGACGGGCACGTTCGCCGAGCCCGGCCCGGAGCGCGGCAGCATCAGTCCCCTGACCGACGCCAAAACCGGCGAGCTGATTGGCCAGGTCGTTCGCAGCAAAGACAAGGTGCTGCCCCTGTTCGTGAGCCCTGGCCACCGCTGCGACCAAGCCACCGCCACGCGACTAACCCTGGCTTGCTTGCGCGGCTACAAGCTACCCGAGCCCACCCGACTGGCCGACCATTGGGCCGAGCAGTTCAAAAAGGACGTGCGCTGAATGGAGGATTAAAATGAATTAAAAATTAAAAATTGACAACGGGGCCATGAGCACTTTTTCTCGGGTCATTTTTAATTTTTAATTCTTCATTTTTAATTCAAAAGATCCCTCAGCGCTGCCAAACTCTCGGCTGCTTCGGCAGGCAGTTTCAGCAGCTCAGCGACGGCCTGGAACACGGCTTGCTTGCCTGGTGCCTGGCCCAGCACGCCAGTATCCAGGGGCCGCTGCTGAGATTTCGACAACTTGTGTCCGGCGACATCAATCAGCAACGAGTGATGATAAAAGCTGATGCGGGAGCCGTTGAAGGGGCTCGTTTCGGACAGTTGGCTGGCCAGCCACAGTTGCGCGGCCGTGCTGGGCTGTAGGTCCAGGCCGCGCACAATCAGGGTGGTGCCCAGGCGCAAATCATCTACCACCGAGGCTACCTGGTAGGCGGCTACGGCGTCCTTTTTGCGCAGGACGAAATCGGGCATCCCTTTTCCGAGCGGCACGGTAGTTTCGCCCTGCCAGCCGTCTGTGAACACCACCGTGGTGCTAGCCGGCACCCGGGCGCGCCAGGCCGGGCCGGGCGTGTCGAGCGGTACTGCCACCTCGGGGCCTCCGGTGCGGGTGCGGTGGCTGGCGTACACGAGCCCCGGCCGCTGGGCCAGGCGGCGCAGCACCGCATTATAAGCGGGTAAGTGCAGGAGCTGCGAGTGGTGGCGCAGAAAATCATCGGGGCCGCTGGGCCCACGGTCGTAGTCGATCCCCAGCCAATCAATCACGCGGAAGATGTTGTCGAGGTAGGCCGGCCGCAGGCGGGCGCGGTCCAGGTCGTCGATGCGCAAATGCAGCGTGCCCCCAGCCTGGCGCGTGAGCAGCCAGGTGAGCACGAAGTTCACGGCATTGCCCAGGTGCAGGTAGCCGCTGGGCGTGGGCGCGAGGCGCGCAACAACGGGTGGCTTGCCGTCAAGCATCCGGGGTGGGGAAAGCTGATATACTACCAGGACCACGCGGCCTGTTGCAGCACCACGCGGTAGCCGTCGGGGTCCTCAAAAGTACGGCCCTGCTGGTCCCAGTAAGGGTTGTAGGACACCACTGGCGCGAAGCCCGCTGCCTGCATACGCTCTACGGCCATCTGCCACTCGTCGGCATCAGGCAGGTAAAAAACCAGGAGGTTATCGGTTGTCGGTGCCCGCCCGGCAACGTGACGGGCATGGCGGGTGAACTCCAAGTGATAAGGCGCGCGGGGGTGGCCCAGCATGACGCCATCAAACTCATTGTGATTGCTAAATGAGGCCAGTTGCTGTAGGCCCAACCCATCACAGTAAAATTTCAGCAACGCTGGCAGGTTATCGGTGGGCCGGGCCACCCGCAAAATGGGAGTCATTGGCAATGAAACAGGCTGTTTGTAAAGCCACAAACCTACGTACTTCCAAGCCCAGAAGCCGGCGCGGCCCGCCACTAACCGGGCAGTCTTGTACCCGACGGCACCAGTCACAGCTCAGGCCGCGGGCTGAGCTCGACGTTCACGGTCAATGGCTATGTGCTAATGAGCTGTTATATTCCACAACAAGCCCCCGAGCGTTGGCGGCAGTTTTAAGCAGTTTTGACGTTTGCCACTCCTTCAGGTGGATAATGGGCTTAGCAGAAGGCCAAACCTTACCAGCACTGCGTGGTTGAATTATTTCTCGCGATTTCACCGATAGACTAGGCTGTACGGACAATTATCTTTGGGTTCGTGAGCAATCTGGATGAAATCAGTGACCGGGCATGGGCGGCGTTGG
>NZ_JACXAD010000024.1 GCF_014699115.1 Hymenobacter montanus | reverse complement strand
ACCAGCACTTTCTCAGTATGGCGCAACTGGCCTGTATTCGGCGTATCCTGCAGCGCCACTTTTCAGACACAGCCTAATATGTAGGAGGTAATCAATAATTGTTCTCTGAGAAAATAAATCTCTTCAAATTACCGCTATCGAATTTTACAGGTCTGATTTAAACCCAAACCCCCGCGCCAGCCAAAGCCGACGCGGGGGTTTCTCTTGTTGCTTAGGCTGCTGCCAAGCTACTACATATTGTTCACAATCTCCTGAGCGAATTCGCTTGTTTTGAGGAGCGTGGCGCCTTCCATCTGACGCTCGAAGTCGTAGGTTACGCGCTTGCTGGCGATGGCGGCTTCGAGGCCTTTGTTGATGAGGGCGGCGGCTTCTTTCCAGCCCAGGTGCTCGAGCATCATCACACCGGAGAGGATGACTGATCCCGGGTTCACCTTGTCCTGGTTGGCGTATTTGGGCGCCGTGCCGTGGGTGGCTTCGAAGATGGCGTGGCCGGTGACGTAGTTGATGTTGGCGCCCGGTGCGATGCCGATGCCGCCCACGATGGCCGCCAGCGCGTCGGAGATGTAGTCGCCGTTCAGGTTCAGGGTGGCTACCACCGAGTAGTCGGCGGGGCGTAGCAGAATCTGCTGCAGGAAAGCATCGGCAATGCTGTCCTTAATGATGAGCTTGCCCTGCTCCTGGGCCTGCTTCTGCAGGGCATCGGCCACGGCCACCCCCTGCTTCGCCACGATTTTGTCGTACTGCGCCCAGGTGAACACCTTGCTGCCGAATTCCTTTTCGGCCAGCTCGTAGCCCCAGGTTTTGAAGGCCCCTTCGGTGAACTTCATGATGTTGCCCTTGTGCACGATGGTCACCGACGGCTTCTTGTGGGCCAGCGCGTAGTTGATGGCGGCGCGCACGAGGCGCTCGGTGCCTTCCTTGCTCACCGGCTTGATGCCGAACGAGGACGACTCGGGGAAGCGAATTTTCTTCACGCCCATCTCGTCCACCAGGAATTCCAGCATCTTCTGGGCCTGGGGCGTGCCGTTCATGTACTCGATACCGGCGTAAATGTCCTCGGTGTTTTCGCGGAAGATGACCATGTCGGTCAGCTCCGGGTGCCGCACCGGCGAGGGCACGCCGTCGTAGTAGCGCACGGGGCGCACGCAGGCGTAGAGGTCGAGCTCCTGGCGCAGGGCCACGTTCAGCGAGCGGATGCCGCCGCCCACGGGGGTGGTCAGGGGGCCTTTGATGCCCACTAAGTAGTCGCGGAAGGCGTCGAGGGTCTCGTTGGGCAGCCAGTTATTCGTGGTCTTGTACGCCTTCTCACCGGCCAGCACTTCCTTCCACATCAACTGTTTTTTGCCCCCGTAGGCCTTCTCGACGGCGGCGTCGAATACAAGTTTGGAAGCCCGCCAGATGTCCGGCCCGGTACCGTCGCCTTCGATGAACGGGATAGTGGGTTTGTCCGGTACGTTCAGCTTGCCGTTTTTGATCGTGATTTTTTGTTCTGCCATTGGGGATTAGTTGTCAGTTAGTAGTTGTCGGTTGTCAGGGAGAAGGAACGCTATTGGCTGTTAGTAGTGGCGGGGCCACCCGGTCATCAGCCTGACAACTGACGACTAGCAGCCAACAACGAAAGATTAATAGCCAAAAACTTCCTTTAGCGTGAGCTGCTGCACTTTACCATATTTGGCGAGTTCCTTGAAATTCAGCCGGTCTTTCGAGCCGATAACGAGAATCACCTGATTCTGTCCTTTAATCTTGGCCGATTGAAACTTCTTTAGCTCGTCGAAGGTCATTTTCTGGGTGCTGGCGTATACGTCGCGGCGCAGGTCGTAGTCGAGGCCGAGGCGGCGGGCGCGCTCGTAGCTCAGCAATACGTTGCCCTTGGTGATGCGCTCGGTGCTGATGCTGTTGCGAATGGCGTTTTTGGCGATTTCCAGGTTAGCCTCGGCCACGGGCATGTCGGTGAGCAGGGCCTCCATACCGGCCATGGCTTCGGGCAGCTTGTCGCTCTGCGTGCCGATATAGCTCACGTTGTAGTTGGAGCGGCCTACCTTGTCGGCGTTGTTGTAGCCGGAATACGCCGAGTAAGCCAGGGCCTTGCTCTCGCGCAGGTCCTGGAACACGATGCTGCCCATGCCGCCCCCGAAATACTCGTTGTAGAGCGCCACGGTGGGGGCCAGATCCTTGTTGTACAGGTCGCCCTTGGTCAGGAACAGGATTTCGGCTTGGACCATGTTGTAATCGATCCAATAGACTTTGCGGTCCTTTAAGGGTTGCTCGGCAAAATCTTTAGCCGCGGGCGCTGGCGTGAGCTTAACCGGCGTGCGGTGCTCCTTTTGCAGCACCTTCACGAGGCCCGGCTGCAGCGGGGAGAGGTTAGGCATCGAAGCACTGGGCGCTACTTCAACGGCCTGGCCTTCGGCTACCAAGGGCCGGGGACCATAATACAGCACCCGGTGCTGATACGTCGGCAGCTTCTTAATCAGAGCGGTGAGTTGCTCAGGCTTCAAAGCCTTCAGCTCTTTCTCGCTGAGAATATTCGTGAAGGGGTTTTTCGGACCGTACTTCACGAAGTTCACCATTGCCTGGCTCAGGATGACGCGCTTTTCCAGCTTGGCATCCTGGCGCGCTTTGAGGGTGCCGGCCACCATATTTTTCAGGGCCGCCGCGTCGGGCTTGGGCGCGTTCAGCAACTGCTCGAACAGTTGCAGGGCCGGCTCCAGGTTGCTGTCCAGGCCGCTCAGCGTCACGAACGTGCGGTCGGCCCCGCTGCTTACGTCGAAGGAGCAGCCGAGCTTGTAGAACTCCTGCTGCAGCTGCGCGGCCGAGTACTTGCCGGTGCCGAGGTATTGTAGGTAGCCCGCCGCCAGCCCCCAGCGGGGGTCGTTGTTAGTGCCAACATCCAGGATGTAGTACAGGTTAAACAAGCCGTTTTCGGCGTTGTGGGTGTAGTACAGCGGCAAGCCGGGCTTTATCTCCGTCTCCTGAATATCCTTCTTGTAGTCGACAAACACCGGCTGCAGCTCCGAGCTGGGCATGGCCGTCAGTTGCTTGTAGTAGGCCGAGGCCGCATCGCGGTTGGCCGGCACGGGCGTGATGGCCGGCTTCACCACCTTCACCTTGTTGGGGTCGACCCCGGTGCGCTTGAACACGGCCACGTAGTTCTCGCCGTAGTTCTCGTTGGCAAACTTCACGATTTCGGCCTTGGTCAGCTTGCCGAAGTCTTCCTGCTGCCGCAGGTAGTCTTTCCAGTCGACGCGCTCAATAAAGGCCTCGTACATGGCCGTGGCGCGGGCCTCGTTGCTTTCGTAGCGCTTGGTGCGCTCCAGCTTCTCGTTGTTGATGATGGCTGGAATCAGCCAGTCGGGGAAGTTGCCGGCTTTTACCTTGGCCAGCTCCCCCAGCAGCAAGCTCTTCACTTGCTCCAGCGTCTGGCCCTGCCGGGGCGTGCCGTAAATAACGTGCGTCGAGTAGTCGTCGTTGAGGTCGGTAAAGGAGGCCGCTTGCAGCACTTTCTGCTGCTGGTTAAGGTCGAGGTCGATAAGGCCGGCCTGGCCATTGGTCAGAATTTTGTCGAGCATGCGCAGGCGCAGGCCGTCGGCGCTGGCTTTGCCGGGCAGGCGGAAGCCCAGCATTACGTTTTCGGACTGCGGGCCCAGGACTTCCCGGACTACCGGGGCCGTGAGCGGCTTTTCGACGGGCGCATTAAAGGCCGGTACCGGCTTGCCCGGCAGCGCGCCAAAGTACTGGTCGATGAGTCGGATAGTAGCGTCGTAATCCAGGTCGCCACTCAAGCACAGGGCCACGTTGCCCGGCACGTAGTACTGGCCGAAGTACTTCTTAATTTCGGTGATGGACGGGTTTTGCAGGTGCTCAATCGTGCCGATGGTCGTCTGCGTACCGTAGGGGTGCGTGGGGTACAGGGCCGCGCTCAGCGCTTCGAACTCTTTGTTGAAGTCGCTATCCAGGCCCCGGTTTTTCTCTTCGTACACTGCTTCCAGCTCGGTGTGGAACAGGCGCGGCACCATTTCCTGGAGCCGCTCGGCCTGGATGGCCACCCATTTCTCTAACTGGTTGCTCGGAATATCTTCCTGGTATACCGTTTCCTCGTTCGACGTATGAGCGTTGGAGCCCTTAGCCCCGATGGCGCCCATTACTTTGTCGTACTCGTTCGGCACGGCGTAGCGGGCGGCCACGCCCGAGATGGAGTCAATCTGGTGGTAGGTGCGCTTGCGGGCCACGGGGTCGTTGCGCTGGCCGCGGTACACTTCGTAGAGGGCTTCGATTTTGTCGAGCTCTACTTTTTCCTTAGCCCAGTCCTGGGTGCCGAGCTTCGAGGTCCCCTTGAACACCATGTGCTCCAGGTAGTGCGCCAGGCCGGTGGCGGTGGCCGGGTCGTTCTTCGAACCGGCCCGCACGGCCAGGTAGGCCTGAATGCGCGGGGCATCTTTGTAATCCGACAGATAAACCGTCAGCCCGTTGGCCAAGTGGTAAATGCGTACTTGCAGGGGGTCGCCGGGCACCGATTCATAGCGATATTCCTTCGGAGCAAGCGGCGCGGCAGGCGCGGTAGCGGAGGCTGCGACGACTGCCGAAGTAGTCGTTGCCGGCTTGCTCGATTGGCACTGCGTAGCCAGACCCAGCAGCGCCAGAGCGGGAAACAGCAGCAAAAAGTTGTTTTTCACGAAGGGTGCGGGAGGGTAGCGAATTTGCTTGAAAGAGCAAAGGTAGCTGGCTGATAGGGGAATAAAAAACGAATTTTTTCCTTATCTTAGCCGATTTTCTCGCGCTGGATACAACCGGGCCCTCATTGCCTTCGGGTTCCCAAACGTTTGCGAATTCCTTCGCGCCAAGTTTCGCCAAGGCCAAGGGGAAGTTTCGCAAAGTGTTCTATCAAACTTCGCGAAACCTCCTCTGCTACCTTAGCGAAACTTGGCGCTTAAAAGTCGGCTTCCAGCCCGAGCCGTTGCTTGGCCTCGCGCAGGGCCGGGAACCGCTCGGCCAGGTATTCGAACTTGTCCGTCGCCGTGTACAGCTTGCGGGCGGTGGGCGCCGCGGCGGCCACGACCGGCTGTACGGTAAGGCGCGGGTTACCGGTCCGGCGGCGCAGCTCGGCCAGGAACTCCACCCGCATCTCGTTGAACTGGTCCACCTGAATGGGGTTGTCCACGCTCAGCTCGATGAGGTGCTCGGCGTTGGCCGTTACCGGCCGGTTCAATACCCAGTATTCGCTCATGCGGTCCTGGGCGCGGCGCTCTTCGGCCAGCTCCTGCCACACGCGCTGCAGCAAGGCGGGGTCGACGGCCGCGACCGGGCCGCTGGGAGCTTGGGGCTCGGCCACCGCGGCGGCCATAGCCGGGCCGGCCGCCAGCTTGTTCTTTAAGTCTTTCAGACTCGGGATTTTACTGGCCAAGCTGGGAATTTTAGCAAAAGCCGCGGCGGGCGTGGGGCGCGGCGCGGGCTCTATCCCTTCAAAGCTGGGCACCCCGATTTCGACGTGCGGCAGCGTGTCACGCATCTGGTGGCGCTCGGTGATGGCCGCGGCGGGCTGCCCCTCAATGCTGGGGGTGTCGTGCAGCTCATCCACGCCATTTGTGACTGGGAGCGGCTCCGGGCCATCGGCGGGGGGAGCCACCCGGCCGGCCGGGACCTCGGCGGCCACTGGCGCCGCGGCCGGCGGCACCACTCGGGGGGCCGGGGGCAGCCCCGCACTAGCGGTCGGCATTGCCCCGGCAGAGGAGTTTGGGGCGGGGTGCTGAGCCGGCGCCCCACCATTGGCCCCCGGCGGGGGCGCTGGGCTGGCCGAGTCGGCGGTGCCGTTTAGGCCGTTATTTTTTTTTTTAGCCTCCCCGTGGTCGGTCGAGCCGGGCGCGGCCGGGTTGAGCTCGCGGACGAACTGCACCGCACTGTTCAGATAAGCCAGCTTCATCAGGGCCAACTCGACGTGCAGGCGCTGGTTTTTGGCTTGCTTGAATTCCCGGTCGCACTGGCTAATCAGGTTCAGGGCCGACAGCAGGAAGGCCAGGGACGCCGCCTGGGCCTGCTGCACGTACTTCTGCTTAATGCCCTCGGACACTTCGAGCAATTGCACGGTTACGGCGTCCTTGCACACGAGCAGGCCGCGCAGGTGCTCGGCGGTGCCCACCACAAAGTTGTGTAGGTCGAAGCCGTTCTGCATCACCTCGTCGAGCAGCAGCAGGGCGGCAGCGAGGTTCTCAGTCAGCAGGCTGTCGACCAGACGGAAATAGTAGTCGTAATCGAGGATGTGCAGGTTTTGCACCACCTCTTTGTACGTCAGCTTGTTGCCGCCGAAGGTGACCATCTGGTCGAACATCGACAGGGCATCGCGCAGGCCGCCGTCGGCTTTTTGCGCCAGCAGGTGCAGGGCATCGTCCTCGGCGCTGACGCCTTCCTGGGTGGCCACGTAGCGCAGGTGCTCGCGCATGTCCTCCACCCGGATGCGGCTGAAGTCGAATATCTGGCAGCGCGACAGGATGGTGGGGATAATCTTGTGGCGCTCGGTGGTGGCCAGGATGAAGATGGCGTAGCCCGGCGGCTCTTCCAACGTTTTAAGGAAGGCGTTGAAGGCCGCGTTCGAGAGCATGTGCACCTCGTCGATGATGTAGATCTTGTACTTGCCGGCCTGCGGAGCGTAGCGCACCTGCTCGACCAGGGAGCGAATGTCCTCCACCGAGTTGTTGGAGGCCGCGTCCAGCTCGTGCACGTTGAAGGAGGCGTTGTCTTGGAAGGCGACGCAGGAAGCACAGGTGCCGCAGGCCTCGGTTTCGGCCGAGAGGCTGGTGCAGTTAATCGTCTTGGCCAGAATGCGGGCGCAGGTGGTTTTGCCCACCCCGCGCGGGCCGCAAAACAAGAACGCCTGGGCCAGGTGCTGGCTCTGGATGGCGTTCTGCAGCGTGGTAGTAACGTGCTGCTGCCCAACCACGCTGCGAAACGTGGAAGGACGGTATTTGCGGGCCGAAACGACGAAATTGTCCATAAGTTCTATCAACAAAGTTACCCAAAGCCGGGCGAAGATTGGGCAAAATGGGAGCGGAAGCCGGCGCGGCGGCGCTGAGAGGACCGAGCCCATCGGAACCGCATCGCCCACTGCCCGACGAAGTATTAAGCCCTGCTGACCAGTGCCCGGTTCCCTCGCTGCCGCAGCGTCGGCTGCCGCCGGCTGGAAACCTTCTCCCCCACCCTGTCGTTTCCATTTCACCGCGTACCTTCGCGGCCGGCTTAGCCTTTCGGGGTGCGGGCGGGAACACGTTCTTTACCATTTGGGGATGACCGGAATTGACAGCTTGCGCAAATCGCGGGTAAGCGTGCCGGGAGTTGGTCGAAGCTCTCCCGTTAAAAAATCGCCCGAAAAACAACCGGCGACTATTCGTACGCCATGGCTGCCTAGTTTAGAATTAGGTAATGCCATCGTTCCGCCCGGGTAAGTTTCTACACCTGGGAGTTCGGAGCGTCGTAAGTAGAAAATAGCCTTCGAAGAGCTGTGATTCGGGGGCGAAGCTCCACTGCAGCTAGGGGAGTCTCAAAGGCCTGATGTGCGCCCGAGGCTTCATGAAAATCCAAGCACAGATACGCACGTAGAAAGCACGTCGATTTCCTTGTCTGGACCAGGGTTCGAATCCCTGCATCTCCACATTAAACCCCGTTTGCAATATGCAGGCGGGGTTTTTGGCTTTATTGATAAAACATTGGTAAAACACCTGCTTGAAATCAGCTCAATGAGTCTCTCCCCTACTCCTTCCTAATTTATCTTTCGCGGCCTTGATAGGTATGCGGAATTTCGCCACGGCCAAACCTACCAGCTCACACCTGATACCTGGGACGATGGCACCGTGACGGGAGTGGTGGGAGAAGGTGAAATAGTTATGGTGCACCACTAACAGGCATCCGGCGCACCCGTTAAGAGGGAAATGCATAGGTCTTTCTCTGTATAACCCCAACCACCACATGAGTGAACAATCCATGATTGAAGCATTCTACGAAGAAATGCTAGGCAAGCACCAACTCAGGAAAGACCACCACTACCATCTGGAAATACCCGATGGTGGTGATGGTTGGCTATTAATTTGGCATACCAACCCCATAACAAAAGTGGCTGTCGAAGCCGGCGAAAATTGCTTTCATCGGTATTTCGACAAGAACAAATAAGCAAAAAGCCCCGACCATCTGGCTGGGACTTTTTTTATCGGTTGGGCAATTATGCCGCGGCCTTCGTGATGATGAGCCGGGCGGGCAGTCGTTCACCTTCAGTCGCTCCCAAGTAGTCTCGGCCGAGCTGTTTGAAAGCGCCGTTCCCTGCAACTACCACGTGAGGCTATTTCACCCAGAGCGTGAGTATTTGAAAGGACTCGGGCGGGCAGTAGAGTAGAGCCGTGGCAGCCACCTGAGTATATAAGCAAAAGTGGCCGTCCGGATGGCATTGACACCCGAACGGCCGCTCTGCGAGTCCAGTTGTACGCCGCGATTTATTCGTGCGAGCGGCGCTTAGGCTATTAGCTTAATATCTACCGTATCACTCGGGTCGAAACTGGCACCTTGTACGTCTACGGTAGCCGTAAAGGAATACTCTGATTTCTCGTTGCTGGCCCAAGCGGCCATTTTGCCCAACGACCCAAGCATGCCACCTTTCTCTTTGAGATGGTCGTTGTTGGACTTGAGCATTTGGAAAGGCAGGGAGAACTCTACCGTTTTGCTTTCGCCGGTTTTCATTGCGAAAGCCTGATCCAGGCGTAGCGAGCCGAGAGTGAACTCCTGCTCCTTCTTATCGTCGCCGCGGCCGGTTTCAAATTTTTCCACCAACTCCAGCTCTATCTTGAGCACCGACTGGTCGCTCTTGGCCGTGATAAGCACCTTACCATTAATGGCCGAATCGGTGGCCCGGAAATGCGGCGGCACCTGCAATTTCACATCGAGGGTACCAAGGCCCATGAACTGTTTGACTTTGTTGAAGAAAGACATGTGAATAGAAGTGAGAGGTGAGAAGTGAGACGGGAAAAGAAGGTGAACCACGCAAACGAGCTACTTAGCCCTCGCGCCGGCTACTTACTTAGAGCGTGTATGCTCTTTCCAGCGAGTTGAGGCAGCTTTTTCGGCTGGCGGGGTTGCCTCTAACCCATAGTGTAGTCCCTCCGAGACCGAGAGTGCCGTAGCGGGCTTCTTTGCGCCTCGGCCTTTTTCGGCAGTACTCAAAACGGACGCAAGTGCATAATACGCTCCAGGGTGCATTCGGCGGCAGTGTGGCTATGTCCAACGGCCCGTATTTGCTGCCGCATTAGCTGGGGACGCGGGAAATAATTGTAGGAGTAGTGTCAGCTTTGTTTGTCGCGGCAAGTATTGTCGATGGTTTTGAGACTTTGTGCAATGACACTGCAAGCTTATTTCTACGATGCGGCAGATTGGTACGATGCGACGAGTATTTTGTTCAGGAGATGGGGCGAAGTTAGGAGAGCACTGGGGAATATTCAAAAAATGAACTACCCAGCTATGCTGGCGAGGTGGCTTAGAAGTGTTGGCGCGGGGCCTCTTTTCACCAAGCCCGACCCACTACAAGCGGCTTGTACCATATATATATCTTAGAATAAGAAATAGTCACGTGAGCAGCTTTCTTTAGGCAGTCCAGCTTCTTCTTGATGCGGTAGTAAGCAATCTATTCGCTATCAGCCTAGATATTGAGCACATTGGCAAGGCCCCTATTGGTCAGGTTGGGCTTCAGATACGCGCATTGCCTGAACTCATTGGGGGTGAGGCTGAGATGCTACTGGCCCAGCAACTCGAAGAACTGCGGCTGAATCTTCTTGAAGCACAGGCTCAGGTTTTCCTTACGATGCCAGACACTGGCAGCATGGTCGACCGGCTCCTGAGCCGACCTGGCAAGTAGCCCCGTGCGGGAGCCTTTTCGCGCTCCAGCCAGCGCTGCGACATGCGACGGCTACGGGCCAGGGGAATGGCTATGACAACATGCTACCGGGTACCCCCATACCAAATCCTTTTGGAGCCGTTTCGAAGCCTAACTACCCAACGGCGGGAGCTTTCCTGGCTTGGCCGAAGCCCGGCTCGCAATCCACCACCATGTAGGCTATTACAATGCCAAGCTCCACCATTCTCCTATTATTCTACTTTATTATCAATAACTTATAAAATCAACAATGGATATACCCTAACCCTACCCAGCTTGGCTATATTATTTTATTTTTTTCATAATTTGTTATATCCATTCCATTCCATACCTTCACGGCCTACCTACTTAAGGCAGGCTATACATAAGCATTAAAGTACAGCTGCCTTGGTGCACAAACCACCGAGATCCACCTCTTATCGGGAGCTACTTCTAATACGCGCCGATACCTTTCAGTTCAAGGCAACGCTTGCTCAAGGTTAATGCCGACCTCGTTCAGTATACAGTTCACTTACCAATAACTAACCTATGGCAGCCCAAACTTTCTGCGTATTGCCGACTACCGATATTCATTTGGTATCTTCTATATCTCAGATGAGCTCTTTCAGTCTGGATACATTAATCTCTGCTAATGGGAATGTAGTAGACATGACCAAACTCAGCTATTCAGATTTCAACCCGAACATCGTCACTGTCACAAAGGACACTGTCCATAATAAAACGGTTATCACTGCTTTGGCTGACGGTCATACAATGTGTCGCGTAAGATACTCAGACGGTGGAATTACGCATGAATGCCTGCTGAGTATATCAATTCATCCAGGCGTTAGTAAATTCTGGCTCGGGTCTGATAAGATCACCATTCATACCGGAGCCAGTTATCATGGATATGTTGTCAGTGTATTTGCGAAATTCAGCGATAATGAAATTGCAGATATTACATATCATCCTTATCTGTCCTATGTTCCAGATGGAATAAGTACTAATACCAATAAATGCACTGTTAGTAATCATATCATTAAAAGCACAACCGCAGTAACTGGAAATTCGAGCGTGCAGACGAAGATTAGCATCTCCCTTAATGGGTTGAGCTCGTTGCCCGCACAGGATGTAAATGTAGATATTAAGAAGGCTTTTAACAGCAAGCGTGAAATATTAGAAAAGGTCTACAAAGGTATTTCTACGTCCACACATGTAAATATTCTTATACTCAGCGATGGGTTCTTAAATAAAGCTGATTTCGAAATATATAGAACAATGTTGGTGCAGCAACTAACTGAGAATAGTTTATTTTCTCCGTATCATCTGGTTAGGGATAATATGACCATTTGGTCTGCGTTTGAACCCTCAAACGATATGGCAGAAGGTATAACCGTATCGCATGCAATCAACACGGAAGATAGTTATTATCCTGATCTAGAAGAAGGAAGCGGCAACTACCTGTATCAGTTGATCAATCTCGTTGGGTTACCAAATAGTTCTTCGCCGGCCAATCTGAACGACGCGCTGGCTAGCTGGGCGAGTATTCCTGGATTCGTACCAACATCACTAACGCTGGATGTTTTTAATGCATGGAAAAGTAAAAATACTATAAAGGGTTTCGTCGCGACAAAGGATACGGAGATGGGCATATCTATAGGAAAACGCCTTGGGGATAAGATTGAATCTACCAGAGTTGGCACTACACCTCAGAGTGTCTACGCTTGGTACAGGCCCACACAGCAACAGCGAATAATCGAATTTGATAGAAGAAGGTATCCACAAAAAAACCATATGGCTTATGGTGCGTTTGCAAATAAGATCATCCTGGCGCAAAATGCGACTCAGCCTACTATTCAGACATCCAGTCCGCTTGACACCTACTTTTCATCTCTTAAATACCTGGATTCTTCACTAAGCACGCCATCTAATGGCACTGAATACAATATTGGTAATAACTGGAATATTATCGGAAAAGACCGAAGGCTGGTCATATTCCTGTGTAATCACTATAAAGCAGCCGGACAGTCAATAGTCAGTGGGTGGATTGTTCCTTCGCCTGTTAATAAGGCATTTTATTTGGGCGGAGTAGGGGCTACTTTAGGTACCAGAAAAGACTACGTTATCACTTCTGGGTCTATTATCACAGAGAAATTAAACGATAATGTCAATACAGCTGTCCTATCCAACGAAATCGACAAATTTCGAGTTGTCAGTACATTCGCTCATGAATTAATGCACGCCCTAGGATTAAAAGATGAATATGAAGGTGGAGAAACACGTACTATCATTCAGAATCAGAATGATAAGGATAACGTAGATTCTGAATGCAATACCTGCACCTTTGATAAAATCATGAAAGCGGGTACTGACCCTCTTAATAAAAAAATAGACCCGGATAAGATAAAGTGGAATTTTAGAAGAATTGCTTTTTCTTCTATGACTATAACAGATGCAACAAATACTGGCTTGAATATTACCGTAAAAGTTGAGCCTTTCGAAGCATCAAAATGGAAATCAATAAAAGATTATAAAGATGCTACAAACAACCCGGTCGTATTACCTCTTTATCTGAGATCGGGTCTGTATGATCCTAGCGAACCTGGGCTTTTTTTTGAGTTGAAGATAGAACAAATCACAAATATAACTGGCAATATAATTACCCTTAAAGTAGACAGTTCTGATTCGTCGAAAATTACCAATAATATTGGCAAGCTAAAGCAAGGAAGTTGCATCTATATGCCTAAGAGATATCAAAATGACTACGATCCAAGCAAGCCAGAGCTTCGTCTCATAAATCCTAGAGTATTTGAATATTTGCATATTTCTAATTTATCATTTGCGCCATCCTATTGTGCTGTTGGGTACGATGGCCCTGAGTTCCCGGAATCAGATTCGAATATAAATCTGGCAACAACAACAGCATCATCAATTTATCCGGAATTTTCATCACCTAAAAATCGATTTCTTGTCACTGCTATATATGAAGGCGGAGCCGTGTGGAACTGCAATGTTTTTAGGGGCAATGGATGGTCGATATTAAGGCAGATATTAATGCATAGGCATTTTAGTCTATTTAATGTCGACAGCCCAGATCTAGACCCTTTGGAAGCACCTAAAAGCTCTTCTGAAATGACTACTGTGTATGCAGCATTTGACATGATCGCAAAGTATTATCTTGTTTCCATCATTTATCCTACAGCGCTGGAAAAGCTAGATAGCCTTGAATATAAGATCACAGATAATACTGATCTCTCTCACTAGAAATTAAGCCTGCTTTCATGTCTAAAAATAACACAATTGATCAGATTTCGGTAGAGGTGAGTAAGGCACTTACTCCCCTAAAGACATATGTATCGTCACCGGAAGATTTTTCAGTATTCATGCGACAGTTGGGCTGGAATATGCAATCCATACCTGCCCCAATCGTCGGAATCGCTACTGATATTGATAATGTAATCAGCGAGCTTGATGTAATAATTGGCGGGAATGCGACAAGCTCTGATTATATTAATTTGAGGAACGCTGTATCAAGTGCGACTCAGAATATACGCAATCTTTCTAACAGCACCTACGATCTAATACTGACAGCGGAAAACTTTGCGTCTAAATTCCCACAACAAATTCTCGATTATATAGTAATTAATCACATAAATTTAAATCATTATGCAGTATCTGCAATACTTGAATTTCTAGGAATTATTACCTACACGCCAATACAGGCAACAGCTAACCGACCTTTTTACATATTAAAAGAGATACGATGGACGCGTATAAGCCATCTTTTTTCACAGCCTCAAGTCTTTTTTCAGGATACCTATAGCTGGGGAACAAATAATTTTGATTCCGACCTTCTTTTTAAGAATCTGGCGAAATTAGTATCCCTTTTCGGTATTTACCCAACGCTTGAAGAAGAAGGAAATGAGATATTTCATGCTTTAGGCCCTAATTCAAATTCAAATCATTACAATAATTATTCATTAAGTCTATCTTTATTTGATTTAATGAATAATAATTTGCATCTGAGAGGCAATCTTCGCCTGATTTCTCTTCCTGCCGATGGCACCTCTCTTCCCGGCCTGGGTCTATTGCCGGTAGTGATTGGCGGCATGCAGAATAACATTGAGATTTCACACAATATAAGGTTGACCGTTGGAGCCAACCTTGACATTACCGGCGGTGTAGTACTTGTTAAACGTCCTCAGGAACCGTTCGTTGTCAAGACAGGCTTTGGCGCAGGAAGTCTTTCTATAGTTACCGGCAGTTTTGATATTGCACTTGTAAATGAAAATAGACAGCCAACCATAGTAATCGGCACAGCGGATGGCTCTAGAATTGAGTATGAAAAGTTAAGTATTGGCGTTCATTTTGAGGTAAATTCTAGTAGTAAGAATGAATTGAGGTTTGAAATAGACCTGAAAGGACTCAAGCTTGTCATCAGCAAGACCAATAGTGACAGTTTTGTAAACAAGATATTACCTGAGAATGGTATTGCAGTTGAAGCCGATCTTACTTTAGGGTATTCTACTCTGCGAGGATTTTACTTTCAGGGATCAGGTGGCTTGGAATATCAATTACCGACTCACGTAAAGCTGGGACCGGTTTCCATTGACAATATTTTGCTATCGTTAAAATATTCGGGCTCCCTTCGCATAGCTACAACTGCTGATTTTAGCGTAAGCCTTGGGCCGTTAGAACTGGTTGTCAAGAATATCGGCATGAAGGGTTCGGTTATTCTCGGTAGCGGTGGCATTGGTGGTATTGGCTTTAACTTGGGTTTCAAACCACCGACCGGTGTCGGCATTCAGGTAAAAGCCAGCACTGTAACAGGTGGCGGCTTCTTGAATTACGATGAAGATAAGTTCACCTACACCGGCGGCCTCGAACTTAAATTCTCAAAAATTTCTCTCTCCGCAATCGGCATTCTTACGACCAAAATGCCGGATGGTAGCAATGGCTATTCGCTATTAATTATTATCACCGCTGAATTCACCCCGATTCAGCTCGGGATGGGCTTCACCCTGAATGGCGTAGGCGGATTATTGGGGCTGCACCGGACCATCAACGTAGAGCGCCTGAAATCCGGCGTAAAAGACAAGACCTTAGACAGCATTCTCTTCCCGCACGACATAGTTAAGAATGCGAGTGCCATTATCAGTAATCTCAGCCAGGTCTTCCCCGTCAAGAAAGACCGGTTCCTGATTGGCCCGATGGCCAAACTCGGCTGGGGCACCCCGACGCTGATAACCATCGAGCTGGGCGTCATTATCGAAATGCCCAGTCCGATACTGCTGGCCATCGTAGGCATCGTAAAAGTGATATTGCCTGCGGAGGCCAGCCCGGTGTTGAAGCTGCAAATCAATTTTGTCGGCATCGTTGACTTTGAAAAGAAGCAGCTTTCCTTCGATGCCTCGCTGTATGACTCTTCCCTCCTCTCATTTCCCCTGACGGGGGATATGGCACTGAGGCTTTACTGGGGAGAGAAGCCCAATTTCTTGATGTCGGTTGGCGGTTTTCACCCCAAGTTTACCCCGCCGCCCATGAACCTGCCTCAACTGCAGCGGCTGGCGCTGCAGTTGGCGAAGAGCGATAACCTGAGCATCCGGGTGGAGACATACTTTGCCATCACCTCTAACTCGGTCCAGTTTGGCGCGCGGGTAGATGCGCGGGCCCGCGCCTGGAAGATTGAAGCGATTGGCGCCTTGTGGTTCGACATCCTGTTCCAATTCTCGCCCTTCCATTTCACCGCGGACATGGGGGCGATGTTTGAGATCAGAAAGGGCGGCGACTGCATCCTGTCTATCTACATGAGCCTTACGCTGGAAGGGCCGGGTCCGTGGCGGGTGCAGGGAGAAGGCAGTTTCAAGATTGCCTTCGTTAAAGTGCACGTATCATTCGATAAGACCTTTGGGCAGGCGCAAACGGAAACCATTGCCCCCGTTACCATCCACCAGAAGCTGATAGATGCCATCCAGAGCAAGGATAACTGGCAGGTGATCGGGCCCGATAGAAGCCACCAGGTAACCGCCTTCCGGGATATCACGGGTACCACCGGCAGTAACTTAGTCGTTGATCCGTTCGGCACCCTGGTTCTCAGCCAGAAGGTAGCCCCCATGGGCATCAGGCTGGCTAAGTTTGGTACCTCAGCCATTAGCGATGTTAACCAGTTCCAGATTTCCGGCGTCACCGTAGGCACCGGTGGCAACACGGTACCGCTGGGCTTCCAGCGGGTCAAGGATTTCTTCGCGCCCAACTCCTTCTTCTACCTCACCGACGACGAGAAGCTCTCCAAAGACAGCTATGAAAAGTACGATAGCGGCGTAAGCATCGGAGCCAGCAGCGAGATTCAGGCCGACTATTTCGTTCATAAGGAGATTGCCTATGATGAAATTATCCTGGACAGCCGGCAGCGCATAAAATTCCAGACCAGCCTGCTTAGCAAGGCAGAATTTGCGCTGCACACCATGGATAATTACATCACCGCGGCAACGATATCTGACACCCGGAAGAATACGCCGTTCGGCGGCCCTGCCAAGCTTGCCGTGCAGGACTTTGGCTATGTTATCGCCGATAAGAATACCCTTTCCCAGGCGGGCGGGTATCAGGCGTTCGGCAGCAAAACAGAAGCGGATATATTCTTGAACGGCCTCGCAGGCTCCCCCGGCTACAACGACTACATGGTTGTTCACCTTTCAGAAATTTAACTTTCATGAGTGCTTATTACAGCTTTTTACCGCACATTCGCCAGGGCCTGGCCGGTGAGATCAGCATCCCCGACGACCTCTACGGCTCCAGCCCTGCTACCCGTGACCGGGTAACGCTCCCCGTGAACCTGACGGTACAGGAAACCAGCGTGTCGGGAAGCGCCGGCAACTCAGTGGTTACCCAGCAGGTAAGCCTGAAAGGGCCGGGCGATATTATCGGCATCAATGGCAGCGCAATAGTCAAAGCCTACCCGAAAGACTGGACGACCAATTTTGAGCCCAACTACCTGCCTTACATCGAATTTTACGATGAGGATTTTCCCTGGCGGTATACGCCGGCCAAAGCCGTATTAGATGCCGGCAATGAAAATCGTTTCCGGCTTCGCCCCTGGATCAGCCTGATTGTATTAAAAGAAACCGAGTTTACCGACGAGGCATTTAATGGCATTCTTTCTTCGATTGCGGTCAATGTAAATGGCGGTGGGGCCTTCCCAAGCGAAAAGCAGACCTGGGCCTGGGCGCATGTGCACGTGAACGACGACTTGGGAACTTACGCCACTGGTACGGGCAGCACCAATATCGACCCCAACCTTGTGGTTTCGAGTGTTACCTCTTCTTCAGCAAGCAATCCCAACAGCCTGATTAATAAGCTAAAGTCCAACCCTGATATTGCGGTTTCCAGAATTTTATGCCCGCGAAGACTAGAGCCCAACACCAGCTACCATGCGTTCCTGATCCCAACTTTTGAGATTGGCCGAAAAGCGGGTTTAGGTCAGACGGTCAATCCTACTGATGATAGTCTGAAGCCTTCCTGGACGGGCGGTGCGGTACAAAAAAGCTTCCCGGTATATTATCGCTGGTTCTTTAAAACGGGGGTAAGCGGTGACTTTGAATCCCTGGTTCGCTTACTGAAGCCAAAGATCGTAGGAAATGATGTGGGCAAACGGGCCATTGACCTGCAATTGCCCGGCAACCCGCTGTTAGAGACTCAAGCCATAAACAATGATACGCCTGACACCATCGGCTTGCAGGGGGTGCTTAAACCCCCGGGGCAAGTGCCGGATCCCTGGAATGAGCCAAACCCATTTTCCGCAGCCCTTAAAATCTTACTGAACAATCCGGCGGGAGCGCAGAGCGGAAGCCCCGATCCTATTCTCGGCCCGCCGATTTACGGGCAATGGCATGTCCAGATCAGCACGCTTACTGGTAATCCCTCGGCCGATTGGATTCATAAAGTGAACCTAGACCCCCGGTACCGGGTATTCGCGGGAATCGGCGCCGAAGTTGTCCGTAAAAACCAGGACAAATACATGGATATTGCCTGGGCGCAAATCGGCGAGGTGCTGGAGGCTAATAGAAAACTGCGGCAGATGCAGTTGGCGATGCAAGCCAGCCAACTGATGCATAACCGGCATGTAAAGAGCCTGAGTGACGAGCTGGTGGTAAATATCGCAGCGCCGGTCCATACCAAAGTGAAAGCGACCGCCCAAACTGTTTATAAGGACATCGCCGATAGTGTGCTACCCAATGCCATGTTTTCCGGGGCTTTCCGCCGGATCACCAATCCGGGCAGTCCGTTAGCCCGGGGGATGGCCAGTAATGGCGCATCCATAAACACGGCCAGCCTTATTAATGATGTGAACAACGGTACCGCGGCTACCGCGTTTGCGTATACGCCGCCCGCTGGCATGTCGAGCCTTACCATCCTACCGCCCAGCAGCTACACCCCTGGCTATGCCAGCTCTATACCGCCCAGCTCCTCATTCCTACTCACCCCGCCCGGCTCAAGCTATCCGCCGGCTAGCTATAACCCGGCCAACCCGCCCAGCCCGTCCGCACAGGCATTTTTAGGAGCGGTTGTACCAACCTTTGCCGCGGTGAGTACCATTCCCCCGTATGTGTTCTCGGCGGGGGCTTCTCTGAACCTGGCCGGTAAGGCCGCGGATATAAAATCAAAGTTAGAGCCATCGGTAACCGTAACGGAGCTGGCGCAAAAGCAGATTAGGCTGGTTGATCCATTCACCGGCCTTGGTACGGTAATAGGCAGTTTAGACCCGGTACTCGCAGCACCGAAGATAAACCTGCCGGTATATAAGGAGCTGGCCAGCATTTCCACCGAATGGCTGATGCCGGGCCTCAATACAATTCCGGATAACTCCATGAGCCTGCTGGAGATGAACCAGGATTGTATCGAAGCGTTCATGCTCGGGGCGAATTATGAAATGGCCAGAGAGCTTGTCTGGAGAGGCTATCCTACCGATCAGCGAGGCACCTATTTTTCATTCTTCTGGGGATACAGCAGTTCATTAAGCAGCGTACCCAGCTCGGCCACGCCGCTTAATAACCTGCGGGACATCTTTGATATTCATGACTGGAAGATCACCCTCGGCGCTAGCAGCTCGCTTACGCCACTAGGCCAGAACAGCCCCCGCCTGCGAAGCTTAGGCCCTAACGCCACGATGCTCATCCTGACGATCAGGGGTGAATTATTCCGTCGCTATCCGGGCTGCCGAGTATTTCTGCAAAAGGCGAAGTGGACATACAGCCCCGCTGCCACCCCGGCGCCCTACCTGAACCGGCCAAGGGTACCCGATACCAGCGGCTTGAGCAGTGCTATTATAGCGCCCGTTTTTTCGGCGGAAATCGCCCCTGACATATACTTTTTGGGCTTCCCCGTCGATACAACTACCATCAAGGGCCGAACGACCGATGACCTGCAGCCGGGCTACTTCTTTGTGTTTCAGGAGCAGGCGGGCGAAGTAAAGTTTGGCGCTGATGAGATGGATCAACCACTTAGCAGCTATACCTCCCAAATCCCGGTAGACCCGAGCAGCGGGCTTTCCTACGCCACCTGGAATAACCTTAACTGGGGAAATATTCAGCAAGCAGCAGGTAGCAGCAACTACGATGGCTACATCTACCTCAATTCATCGGCAGATATAACCCTGCAATCCGTCGCCAACCCGCCCGATGGGGTGCGGTGGGGCCGCAATTCAGCGAGCATGGCTTATACCTTACTGCAATTACCGGTAAAGCTGTACGTGCACGCGAAAGAATTGATTGCCTGATCAATAATAACGTTAATCTCACCGAAGAAGCTCAAATAGCCGCCATTTGACTTCTAAAAAAATAATCTGCTATGTCGGAGACTAAAATTGCCACGCCGGAAGACAACAAAGAGTTTCGGGAGAAGGTTGAAAACCTTACCAACCTGCGCTTGCGAAAGGCCGAGGTATTCAATCAAATGGTTGTGGCCAGAGAGCGGGTAAAAGTTACTCAATACGCAATTAATACCGCGGCGGATAGAAATCAGCCAGTAGATGAGCTACGGCGGACATACGGTGGGCACCAAGCTGCCTTTGAGAACGCGCGGCAAACGCATCTCCAGGTTTCACAACGCGAAGAAGAGGCGGTGGCCGATTTGCATTCTCGATTTAATACGCAGGTTTATCAGATAGGCAACCTCGACGATCAGGTACCCATTCTTTTCTTCCCGGTAAGGCTGGAGACCACCTTTAAGCAAATAGGGCAAAACTATGAGCTTTGGGTGCGCATCTTTCCCGATGATATTGCCGTGGAAACCCACGAGCCCTTGCTCACGCAGGATGAAATAGAACAAGGGCAGGCCTACTGGATTAGCTCATTTAATGCCACGCCAATTGAAAAAAAACAGGCCTGGGACCTGCTCTGCCGGAGCTACGGCTCGCAACGGGCGGCTTGGGTTGCGTTAAGCACGAAGCCCGCTAATTTCTCAACTGCTCCCGATGCCGCCCACCTCATCTCCGCTGTACTAAGCCCTAAAGCAGATTCCTGGACGCTTCAGCCGGTTACCCGGGTGATGCCGGATGTGTTTGTAATTAATTGCTATACCGGCAGTGACCACTCCCGCCCAAGCTTTTCCGCGCAAACCAATATCATCCCGGACGAGGTGAAGCTCGGGTTTGACCCGAGCAATAACACGAATGGCAGCTTTTACCGTTCGGGAACCGACATTGCCACTGACGCGAACGATCAGGTGGATTGGATGATAGATTTCGACGCCGCGGTAGCGAAGGGCCTGGGAGCGAAGGTACCCATTTCCCGGGAGGCCTTTGGAGCAGGCTTTGAGCGGATCATCGCGGTAGGCGTCAAAGCTTCACTAACCAAAGAAGCCGGTCAAGCCCGCCTGCAGAACCTTATCCAGAGCCATCATTATACCGATGGCTTCAGCTTGCTGAAGCAAGGAACAAGCACCAATAATACCGAGAATGAATATTCCGGCTACAGCTCGGTCGATTTCGGTAATACTACTACCTATGCAACGGAGGCCGAGGCCAACCTGTTTACCCCAGTAACAACCGCCCGCAATAAAACGGACGGGCAGCTCCTTTGTGAAGCCTTGGGGATAGACTTTGACCCTTTATATCACATCTACCATGCGGGGGGATATGACATAAGGGATGCGATGAACTTCAATAATAGCTTATGGCTGAGCGCGATGGGCTACTATCTCGTAAATCTGGCGGCAGTTGACACCTCTGATTCAGATAAGGTAAGAGAGTTCTTCAATGATTTTGTGCGGGGCCGCGGGGCCTTACCCAGCATCAGGTCGGGCGTGCAGCCTTATGGCATATTACCGGCCAGCGTATATTCCAGAATGGCGTGGAGCCAGGATCCCAATGCGGATATCTACGTTCGCATCAAAGATTATGCAACGAGTTTGTCACCTCATTGGGTAGCTGCCGTCGATGCCATCCGTCCCGCTCAAGGGGATGGTAACAGCAGCCAATCCGCGTTAAGTACATTGGCCAAGAATGCCGTGTCGCTTAATCATGTACAGCGGATAGGATTTGGCTCCAATCTGATTTGGAATTATCTGGTTTACAATACTAGTGAGAGGGATGACTCAGACCAGCCCAGGCGGTGGTATGAGGAACAATCCAAGCGCCTCGAGGAAATGCAGGCGAACACCGGTATCCGGCTAGCGCCCAGTGCCCGGATAGGTGGAATCAATTTTTTGGAGAATCACGGCAATCTCAGCGGCCCATTGGTGGCGCCCGAAGAATTGAATCGGCAAGCGCCGTTGCCCAGCGTCAGTAGAGAAAATGGGTTTAATTATTTTCAGGTTTTATCGGCGGCCACCTTCACTGAGCTGCGGGATGAAAACTACTCCAGATTCGGCCTTGAAAGGGATACCGCAATCGATGCGATGCTGTACCGCGTTGGCCGCCAGACCTTGCTGCTGGAATATCATGATGCCGCCTGTAAACTGCTTCGCCTTCCCGAAAGCGAACGCAAAGATCCGGAGCTCATCAATATGCCGGTGCGGGAAGGCGAGAGAGAACCCAGCAAGTCGATGATGCCGCTCTCGGCCGGAGCCAGCCGATGGGCGCAACTGCAGCGGCCGTACGGTGGCTTTGATAGTATCACCGACTTCATCGATGCGAGAGGGCGGGAAATTGTCGGACAGAGCGAGGAGCCTATTCATCTCTTTGAGGTGAAAGAAGGGTTTAGAGTCCTTGCTGAGCGCCCCGTAGCTGATCTGGAGCTGTTGTCTTCGGAGTTAATAGATGTTGTGTCTCACCGCCTCGATACCTGGCAGCTCGCCTTAGTCAACCAGCGGCTAAATGTTATTCGGGGCATTAAGGATGGTAGTACCGATCGTCGTCAAGGGATCTACCTCGGTGCATATGGCTGGGTCGAGAACGTTAAACCCCGTACTCGTACCCCAGTCCCTACCGCGCCTAATGCCGAATTTCCGTTGCCGCTCGAGCTGGACAGTCCCAATGAAGGCTATATCCACACCCCTTCGCTCAACCAAGCTGCGGCCGCGGCCGTGCTGCGGAGCGGGTATGCCACCCGGGGCAACACGACCACCGGCGATACGCTTTCCGTAAATATCGCCTCGGAGCGAATCCGCTATTCCTTGGATATTCTGGAGGGCCTGAAAAACGGCCAAAGCCTGTCGGTGCTGCTGGGCTACGCTTTTGAGCGGTTCATGTATGAAAACAGCACCTACCCGGCCGGCATCATCATTGATCCTTTTATTGATAGTCTGCGGGTGGCCTTTGCGCTTCCGGTCAATACCGTAAACTATACGGCGCCGACCCCCAGCGCGCCAAATCAGGCCCAGAATGTACTCGATGGGCAACGACTCATCAACGCTTTCCAGGCCGCGGCGGGAAACTTAGCGACCATGCTGACTACCGCTGGCATTCCTGCCAGCAGCTATCCGGCCCCCGTAATCACAGCCATTGGGAAGGGGATTGACTGGATGAGGAACCTGATTGATGCCGTTGGTGACTTATCCACTGCCGAAGGTATTTTCCAATTGGTACAGGGCAACCAGGCGAAGTCAGGCGCAATAGCCGACGCTATTGCTAAGGGCAATAACATGCCAGAGATTGATGTAATTAATACGCCGAGATCAGGCATCGCGGTGAACCAGCGGTTTACCCTGCACCTGGAAAACAATGCGGCGATGAGTGCGGGATGGTCGAATGCAGGGGTGCCCATGTCGCCGCGCGCCACTGCCGAGCCTTATATCAACCGCTGGGTAGGACAGTTATTGCGTGATCCAGCCAATATTCAATGCGCTTTTACTAGTGCTACCACCGTTCCTAACCCTACGACGGTCACGGTGGCCGACCTGGGCCTTCAGCCCATCGATTTGCTGTTTTTGGCCAACGACGAAATTATCAACGATGAGTCTGAATTGGCGCAGCGGGTACGACGGTATGCCCGGTCAAGAACCTATACCGTAGGTAGCCTGGCCAATCAGAGAATTGGCCGGTCAGAGAAAATAACAATTGATTTTCATCTGGCCCCTAATAAGTCGCCCAGCATTATTTCTTTTGAGGAAATGCTCTCGGTGCTGAAGAGTAGCCGCGACATCATTACTTCATGCCGAAGCCTGAGAACCACCGACTACGTTGCTCCTACCGAAGCGGCCGCGGAAGTCAACGAGTACGACAACGGTAATTTTTACACCAGCCGGCTTTTAGCGACGAAAACGGACTTTGAAACCAAGCTATCCTTACTGGATGGCGAGCTGCAAAACGTCCTAAGCGCCACCCTGGCTCCTTCGCTGGCAACCCTGAAAGGATATGTTCATAACCTTAGCTGGTACGGCTTAGAGCAAACCGTTTACGAATATTTTCCGGACGAAACCGCGGAAGATTTTACGGCCATAACCCAACGGGCTACCGCCATATCAAAAGAGGCTCACGCCAGGCTGACGAGCTATCAGGCCATTTTCCCGCCGACCCCGGCACCTACGGTGCCAACATCGGGCGATGATGCCTTTATTAACAAGTGCCTTCAGGGCTACAAAGCCTTGTTTGGCCGGGCATTCATTGCACTGCCGCGCTTTAAGCTCCGGGCCGCCGATCAGGCCCTGCTTAATGCTCAGCTTTCGACCGACCCAACGACTACTTTGCTCAGAGGCCATGCCAGCAACCCGTACGTTATGGATGAATGGCTGTGCGGCATCTCGAAAGTCCGGAAAAATACGGCCAACTACGAGTTTCTCAGCGCCCTGGCGTCCGGAATTAACCTGGATGCCTTTACCGACGACCGGAAGCTGTTCCCCGCTCAAGTGCCGTACAATGCAAGCAGCTCGACAGACCGCTGGTTAGGCTCTACGGTGAATAACGACGCGGCCTTACAGGAAGGCAGGGTAGCATTTGCCATCTCCATCCCTGGTGGCTCGTCATCATACAGCATGGGCACCTACGAAGTTGGGCTAATGATTGATGAGTGGGTGGATGTCATCCCCAACAAAAATCAAACAACGGGAATTGCCTTTCATGCAAATCAGCCGAATCAGAAGCCGCCGCAGTGCCTGCTGCTTGGATTAACCCCCAGAATTACCGGAAGCTGGAACTGGGCAGATATTGTCGACATGATCAACGAAACCTTTGACTTGGCAAAGACCAGGGGGGTCAGCTATGATAGCATTTCAGGAACCCCGGTCGGACAGCTCAGTCCCACGCTGGTGATGCCTTTTTCGGCCACCAATAGCACCATTGCCTTGACTTCGCCACTTTAATGATACTGCGTTATGCCACGTAATCTGCCTGTTAATTTTGATCCTGCGGCGCCATCCATTTCCGCTTCCATCCGGATTGAGCCCATCTCCGAGGATAAAGACCTGACAACTACCGTCCGGGCGAATGTGCACGATGCCTTGTGGATGTTATCGCAGCAATGGCGGGTCGGCGAATTCAAGGGCGAAGATGCCGGAACGCTCGTTAAGGCGAAAGTTGAAACCCAATCCACCAAAATCAATCGGTATAAAGGCTGGAAAAGCCCCGTTGAAGAGTTCAACCCGAATATACCATTAGAGGCCCGGGTCGAACGCCAGCCGTTGATACTTGATCTCGGCATGCAACTGGAGATCGGCCTGATGTGGTATAAGGTGCTTAAGGCAAATGCGGTCGCCAGCAATTATAGCGCTTATGTCACCCGATTCGAGATTGCGGTGCCCGCGGGCGGCAGCCAGTTAGAGATTCAGAGCAACCGCTATTCGATGAATATGCGCAAAACGGCCCGGAAACGGATCATGGACGGCGCAGCATTTGTTGAATACCTGCAGGCAGGTAATGCCGCTCGTAGTGTGCCCGGGCTAAACGCCGCTGATTTAGCCACGATCGATACTGCGGAGGCCGCATTCAGAGCCTGGCTGAGCAATACCTACTGTCTACCCACCTCCTTGGCTGACGACTCCTGGTCGAATGAGCATCTGGAATACCGATTTAGTGTCTCTGCTCCGCTTGCTGCCGCGGCCAACGCCAGCCAAACAGTGTTGGACGCCGACCGGTATACATTGGGGGATATCGACTGGTATTCGGTAGATTTAAATGCCGATGCAAACTTCCAGCTAACTGCCCCCGCATCGGTACCGATCAACAACGCTAACGCCATTGGCGCATCGCAGGTACTATCTTACCTGCCCCAGCATCTGAGCTGGAAAGGAATGCCTAAAGGCCGCTGGTGGGAATTCGAAGACCGTAACATCGATATTTCAAAGCTGTCGACGCAAAAGCAGGATATTTCCAAACTCATCCTAATGGAGTTCGGTCTTATCTACAGCAACGACTGGTTCGTTATCCCTCATCAGTTAGAAGTAGGCTCTATCACCGAGATCCGGAATCTGATGGTAACGGATGTTTTTAATCAGCGCTTCCTGATCAAGCGGGCGGGCGCGGCGTCCAACAACAGCTGGCAGAAATGGGATATGTACCAGGTTAGTAAAAAGGGCCAGCCCGCGCATCAGGCCGGCCTGGATAAGCTGCTGCTGCTACCCTCGCTCATTAATAAAGTCGAAAGCGAGCCCATCGAAAAGGTAATGTTCCTTCGGGATGAAATGGCTAACATGATATGGGGGGTAGAAGACGTGGTTCCCAACGACCTTTTCGGCGGCCAGAATGGTAAGGATGCCGCCAATAACCTGCTGGATTTTCTGGAATTAACTTATCCACCGGTTACTGCCACGACCACCCCCAACCAGGCAACGCTACGGTATAAGCTGCAGAATACAGTGCCTGAAAACTGGATTCCGTTTGTCCCAATGGCTAGCCAAATAAATCCGGCAAATTATCGGGCCCGAAAGGTGCAGCGAGCCCGCTTCCTACGGTACATAAATGAGCAGTATGTACCTGCTCCCATTTTCCCAAGGACCAACCTTTTACGCCAAGGGCTGGACGAAGAAACACCCCAGACCAACCTGCGGTTCGTTATCCCGAAACCGAGAACGAGCAGCTCCATGCCAGGCCCTGAGCCTTATTTCGTCAATCAGGAAGAAGTCAGCAAGTCCGGCCATGTGGTAAGCGCTACGTTCCAAAGAACCCGCTGGTATGATGGTCGACCATTTGTATGGATCGGGCGTAAAAAGCAAACCGGACGTGGTGAGGCAAACGTCAAATATGAGTATGATGTGTTAAAAGATAAAGAAGCCGGCACGTAAAATCCTATCGTTTAAGCCGAGTCAGCTGCAATCTTTTATGCGGCTGAGCTTGCAGGATTATGCCACAAGGCAACTTAACGCTGGAAGGACATTTTCATTCCTTTTGACCGCTTTGACCGCGTTGCCAAAGCGCCTAATGCGCTTATGGAGTACGATATAAACCCCGTTTGCGATAAGCAGGCGGGGTTTTTCGGTCACTACAGAATACGAACTATAAACAAAGGCAACTGATGAAGATGTACTTACTTGTAAAAGAAAACGCCCCGAATAAACTGGTTCCGGTGGTTACGGCGCATGCGTCATTAGCCTGTTTCCGGGAATATGAACAGGAGGAAGATATGCAACACTGGATAAATTCGGTGTTCAAAAAGGTTGTTTGCAAAGTGACCGAGGCCGAGTTTGAGCAGGCCAAGCAAGTAGCAAAAAGAGTCCTGCTGACGGAGTCTTCACTGGGTGGCCAAGAAGTATGCCTTGCTTTCTCCCCACGAGAAGAGTACCCCAAGTACTTCAAGTACCTTCGGCTGTGGAGCCCAAACGCTGAATGAACCGCTAGTAACGGCAGCTTAGCAAAAGCAGCGGCCGATACGTACCAGTGCTGAAAGGTTCGCGCGACAAGGACCAAGCCTGTATGCCCGCATCCAGCAAGACCCTCGCCACTCGCACGGGGTAGCGGTAAGCGAGGGCCCGGACCCCACCCGTTGGGCTAGTCAGTGGAGCGTGGGCTTTGGACAGGTGGCCAGTTCAGCTGCCGTCCGGGCGCTGGCTACGATGCTGGCGCAAAATTCCGCTCCCAGAGCTGAAGTAAACAACTCTCTCGAGCCCTACCAAGCAAGCATTTGGCGCTACTCACTGAGCTGCCCCCTGCCGGTAATCAGACTTCAACTGAAGATTATTCTCAAGACAGTCAGGAATTATCGGTAGATGTTTATTGACTTATGCCGCTATTTCCAGCAGTAAAGCCGGGGTACCAGGAAAGCGCGGCGGCTTAATAAGCGGAAGCGCTCCGTCAAGCTGCCTGCTGCTGACCAAGCAGCGCCCTTTTTCGTACGGGGAATAAATTTGACCGGCCGCCGGTGGCCGAGCGCTCCCATGACTCTCTCGCTTACCGTATACCTGTTCTGCGTATCCTTGGCAACTGCTAACCTGGTGATGGCCGCCGTGCTGCTGCTGGCCTTGCGCAAGGCCCGAAACCGCCACGCCAACCGTACGCTCAGCTTGCTAATGCTGTGCCTGGCCGCCAGCTTTTTTCTGGGCGATATCCTCTATTGCACACCCTTTTTCGAGCACTATCCGCATTTGATCGAATACGACCCTTTTCTATCGATGTGCTTAGGCCCGTTGCTGTATTTCTACATTCTCTATCAAACCCGGCCCGACTTTCGGTTGCGGCCCCGGCACCTGCTGCATCTGCTGCCGCTGCCCGGCTATTTTATTCTCTTGTGGGGATTCTATACCAGTGATGCATCTACCAAGCTGGCCTACCTGAAGCTGAAAGATTGGTCAACCATTCCGCATTTCGCTCTTGCACCCTACTTCCGGGAAGTGCAGCTGTTTGCGTACGGCGTGGCCTGCTATCGCTTACTGGTGCGCCACGGCCGGGTAATGCGGGAGCTGGTGTCCTCGATTGACGACCAGCAACTGCGTTGGCTGCGTCATCTGCTGCTGATGGCTGCGGGGCTGTTTGCCGTGTGGATCGTATCCAATGAGTTCAGCAATACGAGCAATATGCTGGGTATTGCTTTATTGTTCTTTAGCTACTGGGTTCCGTACCACGCCATCGCTCAGGAGTACATCTTCGCCAAAGTAGGGGCCGAGACCGTGCTGCCGATCATTCAGAAGATCGAGGAAGCGAAAGAAGTCCGGTACCGGAACTCTACCCTCTCGCCCGAGGATATTCACGGCTTGATGGAACGCCTGGCCGGGCACATGGCTCACGCCAAGCCCCACCTCGACAGTGACCTGTCGTTGACTGCCCTGGCCGAGCAAGTGCAGCTCAACCCGAATCACCTTTCGCAGGTGTTGAACGAAGGCTTCGGCGAGAGCTTCTACAAGTTTGTCAACCGCCACCGCGTAGAACAGAGCAAGCACTTGTTGCGCGACCCCGCCTTCGCGCATTACAGCATGCTGGGCATTGCCTATCAGGCAGGGTTCAGTGCCAAATCCACGTTCTATAAAGCTTTCAAAGAAGCGGTCGGCTGCTCACCGTCTGAGTTTATGAAGAGCGAGGTTTAACCCTGTCGCTCAATAGCCTACGCATCCACCTACGCTTAGCTGGACGCACTATTGCGCGCTTGGGCAGCCAGCTAAGCTTACGTAGACATCACGGTTTTTTTCGTCGGCAAGCTTTGGGGCCTGATTCACCCAAACCTATCCCCGATGAAAAACTTGTTTCGCTTAGGCGGGCTGCTGGCAGCGGCCTGCTCGTTCAGTTTCAGCCCGGCGGCTCCGCTCTCGGTAAAGCTGCCGACTGCTCAGAGCGCGGCCAGCTTCCTCCGCGCGGCGGCCCCGACCACGGCCGCTTTACGCGGTCCGCTCACGACGGTCCCGAGGCACCAGCAGCAGATGGCGCGATACGACGTGAAGTACTACAAGCTGGACCTGGCCCTGGAGAACACCAGCGTGGCCGTGGCCGGCTCGGTGCGCATGCAAGCTCGCAATGGTGGGGCAGCACTGGATTCGCTGGCCTTTGAGTTATACCCGACCTATACCATCGACTCGGTGGTGGTGCAGGGGCGACGAGCCCCGGGCTGGCGTCGAGTGAACGGCGACGTCAGCGCGAAGCTGGCCGTGGCCGTGCCGGCGGGTCAGTTATTCAATGCCCTCATTTATTATCATGGCACTGCCCCCAGCGAGAGACCCGACAGAGCCTTACATTCTAGCAGCAATGCGGCTTCCGGGTTCAACGTGCTGTATAGCTTCAGCCAGCCCCTCGAGGCGTACGAATGGTTTCCGTGCAAGCAGGTGGTCTCGGACAAAGCGGACTCGTCGGATGTGTGGGTGACGACTACGCTACCCAACAAAGTCGGCTCCAACGGAGTGCTGCAACGCGTCACGCCCCTGCCCGGTGGCAAAGCCCGCTACGAGTGGAAGTCGCGTCATCCTATTGCGTACTACCTGATTTCGGTAGCCGTGGCGCCCTACGTGGAGTACACCAACTACGCCCATCCGGCAGGCAGTCCGGCTATTCCCATCGTCAGCTACCTCTATAACCAAGCCGCTATTGACGAAGCCCGTCCGCAGCTGGACTTGGTGCCGGCCATGCTCGAAAACTTCGCCAGCCTCGTCGGGCCCTATCCCTTTGCCAACGAGAAGTACGGCCACTGCCTCGTACCTGCCGAACCAGGCGACGCATTGGAAAACCAGACCATGACAACGCTGGGCAGCTTCGAGAATCCGCTGCTCCTGGCCCACGAGCTGTTTCATCACTGGTTTGGCAACAACGTAACCTGCGCTTCCTGGCAGGACATATGGCTAAATGAGGGCTTCGCCGATTACGGCGCTTACCTGACCGCGGCCGCGACGAGCCCCGACGACGCCCGAACCTTGCTCGATGGGGCCGCCGAGCTTGTGATGTCGGAGCCCGGCGGCACCATGCGGGTATCGGACACCCTGAACGCGCGCCGCATCCTCGACCAACGGCTGAGCTACAAAAAAGGCGCCCTGGTGATCCACATGCTACGGTACCTGCTGAACGACGACACCAAGTTCTTCCGGGCCTTGCGCACCTACCAAAGCACCTACGCCGGCCGCGCGGCCCGCACCCGCGACTTGCAGCGCATTTTCGAGGCGGAGGCTGGCCGCTCCCTGCAGTACTTCTTCGACCAGTGGTACCAGGGCGAAGGCTACCCCACGTTCACCGTGCGCTGGAACCAAAGTGGCAACACGCTCTACCTGCAAAGCAGCGAAACCGTTTCCATGCCCGCCGTCACCCCCTTCTTTGACACCGAGGTCGACTACAAACTGAGTTTTGCCGACGGTACGAGCCAAATAGTGCGCCTGCGGCAGGGCCAGCCTGTCTCGGGGTACAGCCTGGCTGTGGCGGGCACGGTCACGGGCCTCGAGGTGGACCCCCAGCAGTGGATCCTCAACGGCGAAGGCACCGTCACGCGCGACCCCGCCCTGGTGCTGGGCACGCGCGGCGGGGCCGCGGCAGCCCGGCTGAGCGTGTATCCGGTTCCGTGCCGCGAATACCTGCGCCTGGTGGACGTGCCCGCCCGCTCGCTGCAAGCCGAAGTCTGGGACGCGACGGGCCGGGTGGTGCTGCGCCAACCCCTGTCGGCCGGGGCGGACCGCCTGGTCACCGCCGGTTTGCCGGCGGGGGTTTACCACCTGCGCTTACTCGATGGCCAGGGACAGGTCAGCCAGGCCCGTTTCATTCGCGAATAGCCCCCGCGTCAAGCCTCGCTGTCGCAACCTGGTTGGCTGCGGCAGCGAGGCTAAAAAGTCTTTATAAAAGCACGTAAGGGAAGCCAAAAACCCAGCGTCTTGCGCCTCAGAATAATCCTTACCTCACCACTTTACCCTTTCCAGTTTCATGAAAAATCCTTCATTCCTGCGGTCTTTCCTTTTCGTTCTTTGTTCCACGCTGCTGCTCACGAGCTGTGGGGAAAAAGGAAAAGGCGACATCGTTACCCGCCAGCTTACCGTGCCGGCTTTCGAGGGCGTCAACCTCCGCATCGTGGCCGACGTGGTGCTCACCGAAGGAGCCACGCAAAAAGTGGAGGTACGGGGCCAGGAAAACATCATCAACCGATTGAAAACGGCGGTAGACAACGGCACCTGGGAAATTGAGTTTGACAACCGGGTGAGCGATTACGACAAGCTGACGGTGTACGTCACCCTGCCCCGGCTGCGGCGAGTGGTCAATTCCGGGTCGGGGTCTATTCAGGGGCTGAGCACCTTCACCACTTCGGATTTATCGGTGAACGTGAACGGCTCGGGCAATACCGTCCTGGCCACGACCGCCACCACCGTGGATGCTGGCATCAGTGGGTCGGGCAACATCGAACTCAGTGGCAGCACCCCCAGCCAATCCGTGCGCATCAGCGGTTCGGGCAGTTACCGCGGCTTTGGCCTGCGTAGCGATCAGTGCGAGGTAAGTATTTCCGGCTCGGGCCAGGTGGAAGTAACCGCCAATACCACGCTCCGAGCCGATATCGCCGGCAGCGGCAACGTGCGCTACAAAGGCCGGCCCAGCATCAATGCCACCGTCAGTGGGTCGGGCCGGGTAATCAACAGCAACTAGCGCAGCTCCCTGGGTTGGGGCTGTTAGCTAGTCGAAACGCGCCTTCTCCAGTTAGTCTTTCTCTTTAACCTGAGCCCAACGGCCCGTTGTGGCGGCCTGCCGCGACGGGCTCGTTTGGCGCTGCTTTGCCGGTTGTCTCGCATTTGCGCCGGTCTTTTCCTCATGAAACATCTTGCGCTTCTACCGCGCCGCCGACGGCAAATGGCGCAACACCCGCTACAACGGCTGCTTCGTGGCCAACGCTCTGGGTGGGCGCGAATTCAAAGTAGGCCGGGCAGACAACAACCTCATAGGCCTGAACCTGCGTTTACTCTGGGCCGGTGGCAACCGCTACACGCCCGTGGACCTAGCCGCTTCGCGCCAGGCCGGCTATGGCATCGATATCGACGACCAGGCCTGGTCGGAACAGGGTCCCAGCTACTTCCGCCTCGACCTGCGGGCCAGCTACCGCCGGAACCGCCCCCACGCCTCCCACATCATTTCCCTGGACCTACAGAACGCCACCAACAACCAGAACGTCTTCGGCCGCTTTTACGACCGGTCTTCCCAGCAGATCGAGACGGCATACCAAACCTCGCTGGTACCCGTCCTGAATTACCGGGTGGAGTTTTGAATTAGTCAGGAGTCAGGCCCAGCCACCGTCGGCTTAGTTGAAGCGAATAGCCCATAGCAAGCTCTTTAACCAACGCGACTAGTGGTCTAAGCAATGCTACTGCACCAGCTGAGCATGCAGACGGGCCAGCGTTTGGGCCGCATCGACGCAGAGACCGGGGTGCACGGGCGAGGTTTGCACAATGGTGCTGCGCGTGGCCGTCAGCCAGCGAAACCGCTCGGCGAGGGAGAGCTGACCGATGGTGCCGCCCGTCGCCCGGCCCTGGCAGATGCGCTCGAAGGCCAGCAGGCGGGCGCTTATTTCGGGTAAGTCCAGGTCCGGAGCCAGGGCTAGCAGCCGGGCGGTGGGTAGTTCGTAGCGAGTTTGCAGAAACCCCAGCGCCCGGCAGTACACGATAACGCCGACGTTGAGGAATTCCTCGCGCTCGACCCGGGGCACCACGCGCAGGACGGCGTACTCAAATAAGTGCTTGTCGGGCATCCTGGGCTTCCTGAACAAAGGTTTCTGATGCCGCCAAGCGGTTTACTAAAAAGCCAACGTAGGCCTCGCGCTGCTCCTCGGCCGAAGCCCCCTCGCTGGTCAGCCATTCGTCGGGCACCAGGGCCACAATGGCCCGGAGGCGCGCGGGCGTGAGCTGGGCGCGGCTCGCGGCGTCGACGGCCAGCAGCTCGCTGGCTTGCGGCAGCAGCACGTGGGCTTGCACCTGGGGGAAGGGGCGCGGGCGCGGCTGGGCCCAATCGGGCCCGGCATGGTGCACGTAAAGCGCCGCGCCGTGGTCAATCAACCAGAGCTCTTGGTGCCACATCAGCATGTTGGTGTTGCGGGCGGTACGGTCCACGTTCAGGGTCAGGCAGTCGAGCCACACGATTTGCGAGGCCAGCCGGGCCTCGACCGTGGTCACCAGAGCATCGAAGGTAATGGCGCCGGACAGGTAGTGCAGGGCCAGGTTGCGGCCGGTGCTGGCGCGCAGCAAATCCTGGATTTCCTCATCGGGCTCGGTGCGCCCGAAGGCCTCGTCGAGCTCGCAGAACACTAGCTCGGGCACCCGCAGGCCCAGGGCCCGGGCTATCTCGCCCACGATGAGCTCGGCGATCAGGGCCTTAACGCCCTGCCCCGCTCCCCGGAACTTCAGCACGTAGAGGAAGCCATCGTCGGCCTCCACCAGGGCGGGCAGCGAACCACCCTCCCGCAGCGGGGTCACGTAGCGCGTCACGGCGACGGTTCGGAGTTCGGGGGCGCGGGGGGCCGGCATGCTGCGCGAGGGGTTAGCAAAGGACGCACAAAGGTAGGAGCGCCCGGGTTGGCGGCCTTACCCGCCGTTCATCGGCCGCTTCCGCAGCGCCAGGTAGTCGAGAAAGTACAGCACTTTCACCGACACCGAGTTATTGTGGGGCGTGTTGATGGTGTTATTGAAATTATCGAAAAACTGGGGTGTAGCTTCCTCAGCCTTCAGATACGTAGTGCCCGCATTTTTCCAAACGATACTCAGCTGCGAGCCGGGCGCGAACCACCAGGAATACACCGCATCGACGTTGAAAGCGTTATAGGTGTTGTCGCGGTTGCGCTGGTAAGCGACCAGTTGCTCTTCGCCATCCCGGCCCAGCGCAGCAAAATCGTGGTAGTGTACGTTGCTGGTGTACTGACGCAAGCGCAGCGTGAACGACATGCGATTGGTGAATGTGTAGGCCGCGGACACGATGTTCGACAGCGTGGTCACGTTACGCCGGCCGAGCATAATCTGACCGATAAACGGCTGGTCGAGCGGCTCGCCGGCATCGAGGCCGCCGTTGACGTAGCCGATCTGGTTGGTACGCAGGCTCCAATCCACGCTGTAGCGGAACGTAAGGTGGTTGTTGAGACGGTAGCGCGGGTAGGCGCCAAAGCTGTAGCCGCCCCGGCGGGCCCGGGGCAGGCGGCCGTCGAGGTTATAATGCTGCACCCCGGCATTCAGGCCCCAGGCAAACTTTTTGCGCGAGTCGGAATTGATAAACCACACTATCCGGGCATTGCCGGGCACCCGCACGTAGTACTCACCCAGCGGATTAGTCCGGGGCTCGAAAAAGTCGTGCGTAACCGGGTCCACATTTAAGTCGAAGCCTATTTGATTAAAGCTTTTGGTGAAGGTGGTGTTCGCGCCCAGATAGAAGTTTACCGCCTGGTAAAGCGTGGGCTTGTAGAGCAGCGTGTGGCTGAGGTTACCGAACAGGTAGAAGTTGTTCACCTTCCAGAAAGGCTGGTACTTGTTGTAGCTCAGGTCCAGCGACTGCGTGATGTTGTTGTTGCCGAACAGGATGCCTAAATCGTTCGGATTGTAGGTGTTGGACTCGATGCCGTGGCTCAGGTACCAGGTGAAGGTGCCCCCGATTTTGCCGAAGCCCACGCGGTACTTGTAGCCGTCCTGGTCATCGATTTGCTCCTCGGAACCGAATTTGGTGCCCCGGCGTCGGGAGTACACCACCCGGCCGTCGAGGGCGTAGCTGTTGGCCTTGTTGGCGAAGCGGAACAGGCCGCCGGTCACGTTGGCGTCGTAGGTCTGGCCGGCCCGCGTCACGTTGGTGTTGATGAGGCTCAGGTAGGAGTTGTTTTTCAGGCTCTGGTCGAGCACCGCGATGTTGTAGTTGCTGAACGGCTGAGTCAGCACCTCGCGCTCGGCCCCGGTTTCGCGGTTGCGGATGGTAGCGTATACGTCGTTGCTCAGGGCGTTGAACACGCCTACGCCCAGGCCCTTGCTGGTGCGGCCCGAGATTTTGGTGGCGTTGAGCAGCGGCGTTTCGGCGGGGTTGCGCAGCACAAACTCGTTGGTGCCGACCTTCACGTCGTCGAAGCCCACGGGCTGGGCCCCCACCCGGCGCGAGTAAAACAGGTTACCCTTGTTAAACAGCTCGGTGCCTTCGGTAAAAAACGGCCGGTTTTCGTTGAACTGCACCTCAAAGGGCGAAAGGTTGAGCACCTGGTTGTCGCTCTGCACCTGCCCGAAATCCGGCACCAGCGTGGCGTCGAGGGTGAAGCTTTCGTTGATGCCCCACTTTACGTCGGCCCCGCCGTTGAAGCTGGTGCTGGTACGCTTGGTGCCTTCAGCATTCAACGGGTTGTGGTTGACGTAGCTCGACACGTAGGGCGTGAGCGAAAGCCGGAGCGGCGGCTTTACGCCTTTCACCCCCGTTAGCTCGCCCCACTGGTTCACGAACCCGTCGACGGCCGGCTTCACCTCGTTCCAAAAAAACGCCTGGTTGTCGCGCTTGCGCTGCCGCATGAAGTTCAGGCCCCACCGCTGCTCCTCCGCCGTGCTGAAACGGATGGCCGAGTAAGGAATGCGCATCTCGGCCACCCAATCGGTGCCCCGCAGCGAGGTGCGGCTCTCCCACACGGCGTTCCAGTTGAAATCTTCGCCGCCGGCCGGCGAGTAGCGGGCATCCATCTGCACGCCCCCGGTGGTCACGAAGAAGGCGTACCCGTTGAGCTGGTCGAAGTAGGTGTCGAGAAAGATGCCGATGAAGTCGGTGTTGCCGAAGTTGTCGCGCGCCGTCAATTCCCGCGGAATGGAATCCTGCGAGACGTCGTGCATCACGGCCCCCACGTAAATAGCTGCGTCGTCGTAGAGCACGCGTACTTCGGTCGGGTGCTTTTCATGAGGGCCGGGGTTAGGCCGGTTCTGGATGAAGTCGGTGGCGGGCCGGGCCTGCTGCCACACCGCCTCATTGAGCGTGCCGTCGAGCTTAATCGGCTCGTTGATACGCACGGCCGCCAACTGGCGCTTGGGGGCCGCCGTAGCCGCAGGGGTAGTCCCGGGCGGCAGGGTTTGCGCCCAAGTGGCCGGTAGGGCCCCCACCCAAGCCCCTAATAGCAGAAAGAGCACACGCCGAGTAAAAAGAAATAGCATAAGACGGAGCTATAGTTGTAAGGGGTGTTCCAAAATACTTCAAAATTAATCTGTTGGTCGGCATGACGCCCAAACAACGGGGCGGGGCGGGCTTAGTCGGACTGCTAGTCACTCACCAGTATGCAGCCCCCAGCCACTACTGCCGGGAGCGAGCTTGCAGACTCAGCTCCCGGCAGCGCCCCGGTCCCACTGTTTTGCGCCTACCCCACGCGCAGGGCAGGCATAAGCTCCGGTTGGTTTTCGGTTAGCCAATCAATAATTTTCCCAACGGCAGCCAAACCGGGCCCATTTCGCGTGGAAACTGCAGCTAGTAGGAATGGTTACTTCCGTTTGCGGAAATACACGTCATTGCTGATGGATTCCAGCTTGACGAGCGGACCGCTACCGCTGAGCGTGCCATGAAGCTGATAACCCACAATGGGATTCTTCTCCCGCAGGTTGGTGAAGGCAATTTCCTGGTCGGTGTACACTTCCCCGGTAATGCTTTTGAGCGACAGCTCGGCGCCCCGCGTGGCGGGCCAGGCCACGTCCACAAATCCGCTTAAGGACTTCGCCTCAATGGGGCCCGTGAGGCCCGCGATGTCGATGTTGCCGCTGAGGGTGTTTACGCGCAGGGCCACCTCGGCGGGCACCGTAATCTCGTAGTCGATCACGGCGCACACCTGGTTTGCCGACCAGCCGTCCTTACGCCCGCCGTCATTTTTGCCGTCGATGATGAACGTATCGCCGTAGTAGGAGCCGCCGTTGGGGCAGTCGCCGGGTTGGGAGTTGCGCAACACTTCCTTATCAAAAGCGGAGACCATCCTGAGTTCGTCGCCGGACTGCTCCACGGTGAGCAGCAGGGCCTCGTTGAGCTTGTTTTGATTGATGCTGACGGAGGCTTTCAGCGTCATTTTACCGCTGGCCCCGGCTCGCACACGAATGCTGCTGGCCTGCCGCAGATTAAGGTATAAGCGCTGGCCAGCGGCCAGATTGGCGGTTTTCTCAATGATTTTCTGGGCTGAGGCCCGCTGGCTACCGCTCGCGGCGAGAACCAGCAACAGGAGGAATAGAAAGCGGCGCATGGTGCAGAAAGATGAAGGTGAGCAGTTAGCTGGGTTGAGTAGTGAAATTCCTGAGCGCCCGGCGGAGCGGAAGCAGCCCTGCTGCTTCGTCGGCATCTTCGAGTTAGCCTCGTGGCTGAAATCCTTCGACTCCGCCGGATATTGTCTTTTAATAAAGGCTCTGGTACAAGGCGTTTGGTTGCTTTTCCCGGCGCCGCGCTTTTCCATTCGCCGGGCCGGGGCGACCAGCCCGGCTTACTTGGCTTTGCGGACGTAGATGTCGCCGCTCACCGTTTTGAGCGAGAGCTCGGTACCGCCGCCGTTAATGCTGCCATCAACCACTTGGCCACCGATATGCCGCATATCATCCTGGTCTTTCCCCATGTTGATGTCGAAATCGGTGTAAACCTCGCCCGATACCGAGCGCATCTTCAGGGTGGCTTTGGTATTGGCGGGCAGGCTTACATCCACGTCGCCGCTCACGGTGGAAATAGAGCTGGGGCCTTGGCGCAAGGGCGCGAAACGCACCTGAATGTCGCCGCTCACGGTATTGGCTACTACGGGTCCAGGCACGTTGAGGAGCTTGATGTCGCCGGTCTTCATGCTCACTTCCAGGTCGCCGGTTATGTCACGCACCACGATGTCGCCGCCGTTCCAACCGGTTTGGTTGTACTGCACCGCCGTGCTGCGCGGTACCCGGATAGTGTAGCTGGCATCCTTGCGGGAAGCCCGCGCGATGCGCACCGTGCCGCCCGTTTGCGTGACCGACAACCCGATTTTGGTGTTGTCCACGGCCGAGTTGTAGATGGGGCGCAGGCCCTGGGCCTGCTTGGGCATTTCCTCGAAGCCGTCGCCGCTAATGATGAGGTCGTCGCCGTTGGTGCCTTCCACCGTTACGTTGCTGCCCTGCATGTTGATGATGACTTTCCGGTCTTTGCCGCTGAGCTTGGTTTTATACTCCTGGGCCCGCCCGGCCTGGGCCGCCAGCAGGCCCGCGATGGTGAAGAAAATGAGCTTATTCATGGCGAGAAAATGTAAGCAATGTGAAGTCTGGGGTGCCGGCGCCGGCACCGCGTGCAGAAAGAGGGTGAGAAAAGCGGGAGAAAAAGAGTTCTTTCGATGGGTAGGTCGCGCACTGCGAATCGAGAGAGCGACGTCCTAACTTGAGGCGCCCCCGGCCGGCCACCGGGCCTGAAAGCTTAGATGAGTTTGCCAATGCCGGCTTCGGCCTGGGTCCGCACTACGGGCAGGGCGTCGGGGCGCTTGGCCAGGCGCTGGAGCTGCGGCACGGCCCGGCGCACCCGGAGCGAGACGACCATGTCGATGAGGGCGATTTGCACGTTGGGGTCGGTCTGGATGGATAGCGATTGCACCAGCCCTTCCCGAACCCGGGGGTCGTCGCGGAGGCGGTATAGGGCCTCGCAGGCCGCCAGCCGCACGTTTGGACTAGCATCGAAGTTCAGCGTGTTGAGAAGCACCTGTACCGTGGCATCGCCGGGCTCTTTCTCCTTGGTCGAATTGGCGACGAGCCGAATCCGGTCGCTGGCCGAAACGGGTTGGCCGTTGTCGCCGACGAGGGCGTCAGCGAGCGCGGCCGGGGCCGGCTTGCCAGCCGCAAGACCGTCGCTGCCGCGGGTACCCCAGGGCAACTGGCGGCCGAGCAGGATGCCGGCGGCAATCAGCACGAGGCTGGCGGCAACGCGCAGCCAGTTGTTGGCCAGGGCCGTGGGCCACATCGATACCACTCTGGCAGCGGGAGGCGCCGGGGCTGCGAGGGGCGGAGCCGTCGGCAACAGGGCTTTTTGCTGCTCCAGCATCGCCATGAAATTGGCCCGCAGGGCCGTGCGGGGTACTTCGGGCAGGGCCGCGTCCAGGTCGTCGCCGAGGGCGCGGAGCTGGGTTACTTGCAGCTGGCAAGTCGGGCAGGTGGTCAAATGAGCAGCCACTCGTTCGGCCTCGGCAGCGGGCAGGCTACGCTCGACGTAGGCCGGCAGCAACGCTTCCATCTCGTGGCAGGCAGAAAGTTCGGGCGTTTTCATATTGGTGCTTATTTATTGGTGCTTGGTGCTTGGAGCCTGGTGCTTGGCTGCTGGTCTGCCGACACCGCTCTAGTGATTGATTGCTAAGTATTTGTGAGTAGAAGCCCGACTTGGTTTTGCTGTTTCTTATTCATTTGCTGCCACTTGTTCAAAAACCAAGCACCAAGCACCAAAAACCAAGCACCATTCTACCCGCCGGCGAAGTAGATTTTGCGGAGCGCTTGCAGGGCGCGGTGGGCTTTTACGCGGGCGGCCTCGGCGGTGCAGCCCAGCAGCTTGCCGATTTCCTCGTAGCCGAATCCCTGGAAGCGGTTCAGCACCAGGATTTCACGCTGCGCGGGGGGCAGCAGAGCCAGGGCTTCGTGCAGGTCGTCGTGATGGCTGCTCACGCGCATCTGGGAGAAAGCCGCGCCGCGTAGGCCGCCGGTTCGCTCCACCTCGTCTACGTCAGCGGCGCGCAGCTTTTCCTTGCGCTGCCAGTAGTCGGCGTGCACGTTGCGGGCCATCTGGTACACCCAGGCTTTGAAGGGCTGGGTGGGCTGGTAGCTGCTACGGTATTTCAGGATACGCTCGAACACGGTCTGGGTGAGGTCTTCGCTGGTTTCGCGGTCGTTGGTGAGGCGAGTGAGGTAGTTGAACAAGGGGCCGTGGTAACGCTCGAACAAGGGCACGAGTTGGTCGAGGTCATCGGCCCGTACGGCAGCCATTAGTACTTCGTCGCTCGCGGGATTCACAGAACAGAGTTAGGAGTTGGAATGAAAGGAGTACCCGGCTTAGGGCCATTCGTTACAGCGGGCCTCAATTTTTTTTGCAAGGTCGAACCAGTCCTAATAAAAACGTCCTGCCGAGCTTGTCGAAGCCCCCTTTGCGGCGCGAGCAATTCCACCAATTGGAATCGTGACGCGGGAAAGAGGCCCCGGCAAGCTCGGCAGGACGAGCTTATCTATAGACGGCAGTTTGAAACCGCTTTATTTGGCTTTGCGGAGGAAGATGTCGCCGTTCATGGTTTTCATCATCACTTCGGCGCCGCCCCCGTTCACCTTGCCGTAGGTCCAGGCGTCGGTGCTTAGGCGGGTGAGGCCATTTTCGCTGGTGCGGGTCACCTTGGCCGGGCTTTTGTCCACGGCCACCTCGAAGTCGCTGTATACCTCGCCGCGCTCCGACTTCATTTTCAGAGTTGCCTTGGCCGTGCTCGGGAAGGTTACGTCCACCCGGCCATTGAGCGTGGAGAAGGCCATGGGAGCGCCCGCCGTGAGGCCCGTAAACGTGGCCGTGAGGTTGCCGTTCACCGTGTTGGCCACGGCCGAGCCCGATACTTGCCGGAGCTGAATTGGCCCGTTCACGTTGGTTATTTCCAGCTCGCCACTCACGTTTTCGACAATAATGTCGCCATTGTTCACGGTGCTAACCTTGAGCGAAAACCGCTGGGGCACTTTGATGGTGAGGTCGACCGGATGCAGGTGAGAATCGGTGGAAATCTCGACATGGTTATTTTTTTCTTCGGCCGTGAGGCTGAGACTGGTACCGGCAGCCAGGCGCCGCATACCCGTCGGAGCCGCTTTCTCGGCATCTGGGTTGTGCCGCCGGCTGCTCGACCGGGGCCGGGCTACGGCATCAATCAGCACTTCCTTGCCGCCGTAGCCCACCACGTGGATGAAGCCGTTTACCTGTTCCACTTCCAGCGAGCCGGGCTTGTCGGGCGCGCTCAGCGCCACCGTCAACTGCTCCTTGGCGTCTTGCCCAAGGCCGGGCAGCGCTTTACTAAGCAGCAGCAGGGCTAGGCTAAGCCGCCGCCCGGGCCGGGCGAGGGCCATTTGCATGAGATTCTTCATCGTAGCTGGTTGGTTTACTATAGCTTGGCCACGGTTACGTCGCCGTTGAGGGTTTCAAATCGCAGGTTGGCGCCGCCTTTCCCAATGCGCACGGCCGTATCCTTGCTGAGCCGGTACACGGTGCCACCACCCTGCCCTTCCTTGTTTTTGGTGACTTGCACCGGCATCGTTTCCGCATTGGGGAAGTCGGTGTAAAACTCGCCGTGCATACTCTTAAACTGCACGTCGGCGCCCAGGCTGGCCGGGTAGTGCACCCGAATCCGCCCGTTGATGGTGTGGTAGGACGAGGCCCCGGTTGGGTTGGTGGCGTAGCTGGCATCCACGTCGCCGTTCACGGTGTGGGCCTGGGTAGCGCCCTTCACATTTTTGAGCGTAATGGGCCCGTTCACGTTGGCCACGTGCAGCAGGCCCGCCACGTCCTGCACCAGCACGGCCCCGTGGTTCACGGTCGAAACGTGCAAGTTGAGCTCGTACGGCACTTTCACGACGAAGTCGAAATCGTAGCGGTAATCAATCTCCTGGTGGTTCCTACCCCTACTACGGTGGTCGTTTTGGAGCGGGCGCGAGTCGAAGGGTCCGGCCAGGTACACCACTACGCTGTCGCCGTGCTGCGTGAAGCCCAGCTTCGCTTCATTCTTGCCAAGTTCCAGGGTTTTGGCGTCATCGGCCGTGATGGTTTTGGTGGCTTCTACCACCACTTTGTTGCCAGCGTAGCCCTGCACCCGCACCGAGCCACTGATGTTGTAGAGGGCCAGCGTGCTGCGGGCCGCATCGGCCGTCAGCGTAAACTCCCGGTTGATTTGCTCTTTGATCTGGGTACCTTGGGCATGACAGGCACTGCTATACAGCAGCAAAAGGAGCGTGTTCAGGCTTGGGATAAACGTGGGTCTGGTCATGGCGGGGAGGAGTTGAGGGCGCGGCGGGCCGGCCATTGGATAGGGTTTGAATAGTTTGTTCGATTTTGTCTTTGACGGTTTCGTCGAGGTCAGCTTGCTTGAGCAGCTCCCGCAGCGGCTTCACTGAGCGGCGCTCTTGCAGCTGCACCATCACATCGGCCAGGGCCGACTGCACCAGCGGCGACTGCTGTTTGGGCAGCGAGTGCACCAGGCCCAGTCGCACGGTGGCGTCTTCCTGGGCCAGCGGCACGAGCGCTTCGAGCGTGGCCAGGCGCACGTTCACGTTAGGGTCGTTATTAAGCGTGCTCAACAGGGCGCTCACTACCCGGCTGTTGGGGTCGTTCAGCTCCTTGGTGTAGCTCACGGCCCGCAGCCGCTCGGTAGCCGAGGGGTTGTCAATGAGCGAGAGCAGCAGCACCTGGCGCATCTCGCCCACCTGGGTCGCCAACGCGGTGATTTGCTGCTGGTCAGCTGCCGGTACCTGGCGCTGGCCGCTTAGCCAGTAGCCGCCTAGCGCGCCCACGCCCAGCAGGCCAAGGCTGTAGGCCAGCCGCCGTGCGGGCTGCGCGATCCGCAGCCCCGACCACCATTGCCGGAGCCCTCGGAGGGAGTAATCCGGCGCCGCTTCGGCCTCGGCTTTAAAAGAGGCCAGCATGGCGTAGAACTCGGGGCGCAGGCGCGGGCCGGGCGCGGGCACGGGTACCTTACCCAGGATTTGCCACAGGCGCTGGGTGGCTTGCAGCTCCTGGCGGCAGCTGGCGCACTCGACCAAGTGCGCCGCCAGGTCAGCGTGGGCTGTTTCCGTCAACTGCTTACTCAGGTAGTCGACTAATTGCTCTTTGGTGCGTTCACAGTTCATAGCGCTGGTTTTCGAGGCGTAGGTAGCTGGATTTTAATTCGTTCATGGCCCGGTGCACGCGCACCTTCACGGCGCCTTCGGTGGTGTCGAGCACGCGGGCTATTTCGGCGTACTTCATCTCCTGGAACCGACTCAGGACCAGCACTTCGCGGTGCTCGGGGCTTAGGCAAGCCAGGGCCCGGTGCAGCAGCGCCACTTCCTGGGTTTGCTCCAGGCTGGCATCGGCGCTGCTGCCCCCGCTCAGGTGCTCGGCGAGGTCGGCCACATCGGCATGGTGGCTGGCGTAGCGGTTTCTCTTGACGTGGTCGGCCAGCACGTTACGGGCCAGGTGGTACATCCAGGCGCGAAACTCGCCGGCGCCGGTAAAGGTGTGGCGGTACTTCAGCATGCGGTAGAACACGTTTTGCACGAGGTCCTCACTGGTATCCGCCCGACCCAGCATGTGGTAGAGGAAACCGAACAGGGGGCGGTGATAGCGCTCAAAGAGCAGGCCCATCCGGTCCACCTCGCCGGCTTTCACCCGCAACATTAGCGCATTATCCGAGAGCGAGTCCAAGCTTTAAGCAAATTGGATTTTAGGGTATTTGCATGTGGACACCGTCCATATCCGGAAAGGTTACAGAAAATTTGCTCTTTTTTATCTGAAACAACCGCTAAGCCGAGCGCTATCAAGTTCATATATTTTATAATCAGTAACATAAATCACCAATAAGGTCAAGCTTATAATCGTAAGACAGTCTAGCTTAAAATTATTGGCCCGTATAATTCACCCGGTTTTTGTAACCTAAGACCATCTAATAGCCGTAAAGGCCTCGCGATACATTTGTAAAATACTTGTTTTCGCAACCAGTCATTCTGTCTTTCCTTCATCCTAATAGTCTTTCCTTTTCACTCTAATTTCCAAACCATGAAAACCACGAAAATCTTATTGGCCACCTTGTTGGCAGCAGGACTGAGCAGTGCTGCGTTTGCTCAAACCGGAACCACAACGGGTTCGACTGGTGGTAGCTCTACCCGCTCAAGCGGTACAACTAGCGGTTCGCGTGGTACTGCTGCGGGCAGCACCAGTGGTAGCATGGGCTCCACAAGTGGCTCGATGAGCTCGACTAGTGGCAGCACCAGCGGTTCCATGGGCTCGACCAGCGGCTCGATGGGTAGCACCAGTGGCTCGACCAGCGGTTCGATGGGCACTACCGGCGGTTCGACGGCCGGCACCACCAGTGGTAGCACCAGTGGCTCGATGGGCAGCACCAGCGGCTCGACCAGCGGTTCCATGGGGTCAACCAGCGGTTCGATGGGCTCAACCAGTGGCAGTGACGCGGGCAGTGGCTCGATGAGCAGCCCCAGCGGTAGCACTCCCAGCAGCTCGACTTCCAGCACCCATTCTTCCAAGACGAAATCGACGAAAACCAAAAAAACGTCGAAGAAATCTCATTAAATAACTCCTCGCGGTATAATGCCGTAGGTAATTCTAAACCGGCTGTTTCACTCGAAGCAGCCGGTTTTTGCTTTACTGCCTTACCTCTTTGCCACCAATTCCATGAAAACGTACCTATTGTCCGGTTTGCTATTCGCGAGCACGGCCCACGCCCAAACGATTCCCTTCGACCCCACGGCGCCCGTGCGGGGTGGTAGCCAAGGACAAACCACCATCCCACCCGTGAACCCGGCCCTGAACCAAAGCACCATTCAGGGTCCCTCGGAGGTGCAGCGTACTCCCACCAACCGCGATGCCCAGCCCAGCCGCCAGCTGCCCGAAAGCGGGTTTACCCCGGCTGCCACGCCCGAGCTGTCGCCGACGGCCGTGCCCGACATACGCGAACAGCCCCTTATCAGAGACAACCGCCCGCGCCAGTCGACGGAGGTGGTACCGAGCCGCTCTCGTAGCAGCCGCAGTAGCAGCGCCCCCCCGAACTAAGAGCCGGCTGGTCAACCCAGTCGAGCCGCTTCGCTCGTGGTTCACTGTCGGTTATCCTGCGCGTGCCAGGCCCCACCACACTAAAATAAGCAAGCCCCACCCGATTACACCAGGTGGGGCTTCTCGCACCGACTATTTTCTGCCGCACCTACTTTATCGTTGCCTTGGCCCGTCTTCAATAAACCCTAGTCCCTTCGATTGTCAATGTTTTCTCCTCTCTGATGGATGGGCAGCAATGCGCGTCGCTTTCCGCATAAGCTATCCTTTCAATCACGATCTTACCCTCGGCAATCCGATTGAAGCCAAACAGGTAATTAGGTTCAAAGCCAGCCATTACTTCTACACCAGTGCCCGTATTTTTATACAAGGTGAGTCCCTGGCCAACAATGGTATTCCCCCCCTCTTTCGGAACCAGTACAAAGTAAATGGCTACATCGGCCACACCATCGCCCGTAAAATCCCCGGTAAAAGCTTCTCTGCCATCCAGCCCCGCATCGTGGGAAGAACATATCTTGGGTAAGTAGGCGTCGAACTTAGCCTGCGCCAGCCGCACTGCCTCTTCGGTGGTTATCTGCTGGGGGTTGTCCGGCGGATGCCCTTCCGAGCGGCTGGCCGGCTGGCGCTGCTTAAGCCTAGCGCTTTCGTGGGGAGTAGTCGCGCTGTTGTCGCAGCCCAACAGCAGGAATGACAGCATTAATGCGCTGAAAAGCCGGCGAGGACAAGAAGCCAGCTTACTTGTTTTCATCTACTTAGACTTTTCGGCGTGGGCCAACAAGTCACTGCCGCGCTGGCGCAGCAAATCGGCCAGCTTGGTGAGAGGCTTTTTTAATTCGGCGGGCGCCTGGGCGCTGGCCTGGCTGGTTTGGCTGCCCAGGATGGTGAGGGAGTTACCAATGCTCCTGGCACTGAGCAGGCCACCGCTAAGCAACGACTGCAGGTTGCCGATTTCGCGCGCAATGTCCTTGAGGCCGGGCTCGCCGCTTTGTAGTAGTTGCTGCTGCCAGGTTTCGGCATTGTCGATGGCCGAGCCCAGGGGCAGACTGGTGAGGCCGTTTTTCAGGGCGCTGACGGTGGCGTTGAGATGGTCGAAAGACATTGGCTGATAAGATAGTGAGGAAATAAACGGTAGTGGGACAGCCAGGCAATAACCGGCCATGGGCCCGGGCCCGGAAATGCGGGAGCGCTTACGACTCCTCCATTTTCGCTGCTGCCTCTTTTTTGCCGCGCCTGGCTTTGGCCGGGGCCTTGGGGTCGGGCGGCAGGGTGAGCGGCGGGCTGGGTACGTTGGGTGCGGGGGCGCTCAGGCCCAGCTCCCGCAGAATGGCCACGGCACGCAGGGCGCTGGCTTCCTTGTTTTTGATTTCCAGCATCAGGTCCATGTCCAGCCCGCGTAGCTCCGTGAGGAACCCCCGGAATAAGTCGTCGACCAGGTCGCCGGTGTGCTTGCCCTTACGCTCGCCCACGGCCTGCGAGCTGTAGTCCATCATTGGTACGCCGTCGCGGGCGGGGTGCCAGGTAGCGGCGGCCAGGCGCAGGGCCTCGGGCATGGGCTCGTCGTGGTTCAGGCACTCGTGGTGGAAGTTGTCGAAGAGGATGGGCACGCCCGTTAGCTCGTGCAGGTGCAGGCAGTCGCGCAGCGAGAACAGCCGGTCGTCGTTTTCCACCACCACCCGGGCTTTCACGGCTTCGGGCAGCGTGGCGTGGACCGCGGCAAACCGGCTGAGGGCCAGCTCTCGGTCGCCGTACAGCCCCCCCACGTGAATCTGGAGCTTGGCCGTGCCGTCGAGGCCCATCAGATCCAGCATCGAGCCCTGGTAGATAAGCTCCTCAATGCTGCGCCTGACAATGTCCGGGCTGGGTGAATTCAGGACCACAAACTGGTCGGGGTGGAAGCTTACCCGCAGGTCGTTGGCCCTGATGTAGTCGCCAATTGCGCGAAACTCGGCCGCGAAGTGCTTTTGCCAGGGAAAGGTGTTAATTTCATGCGAGCCAAAAGGCACGATGCCCGAGCCCATCCGAAAGAACAGCAGGCCCTGGGCCACGTTCCATTCCAGCATCCGGCGCAGGCAGGTCAGGTTAGCCGCTACGGCCGCCACCAGCCGCTCTTCCGAGTACGATGCCAGCCGGAAGGTATTGGCGGCACTGCAATCCATGGCCTCATTCACGCAGGGATAACCGATTTTCATACCTGAACTTACGGGAAAGCGCAGCCCTCAGTTATCCGGGCCGTAGGAGGCGCCGGGCGAATCCGGCCGGGCCCGGCGCCCTCTACGGCTCGTAGCCGCGGTTATCCTTGAACGACTTATTGTATTCGGCACGGGCCTTGCGGGCCTTCTCGGCCTTTTGCTGGCTTTCAATCTGCTCCATCTTACGGCGCTGCTTGCCGGCGCGCGAAAACTGATCGTAGATCAGGCTCACCGGGCTTTCAATGGTGGGCACCGGGGCCCGGGGCGCGGTGGAGTCGACGGCAAACAGCGGCTGGGGCTTAGGTGGACGCTTGACTCCACTCACCACCGGCGGAGCGGGCCGCTTGATATTGCGCAGGGCCCGGTTGATGATGGCCCGGTCGGGCCGGTCGGCGGTAACCTGCACTTCGCCCAGCCGCACGCTGTCGCGCACCAGCTGAATGCGAACCACCAGTTGCGATAAGCCCATGCCTCCCAGGCGGAGTTGCTGTTCCTTGTAGCCGAGGGCCCGAAACAGGATGGTGTCGGTGGGCTGGGCATCAACGGCAAACTCGCCGGTGGTGCTGGTGGCCACGCCGCGCCGGGTGCGCTGCACCCGAACCGTGGCGCCCGGAATGGGCAGCTGCGTTCTGGCCTCCGAGACGCTGCCGCTCACGCGCACCGACGGCGCCTGGGCTTGTGCGCCTCCCGCCAGCAGCCACAACGCCGCCAGCATGCTCAGCCCCCGGCTTAATGCTAGCCAACTAACACGCATACAATACTCTACACCAAAAAACATCTGATCACCGCACGAAACGCGACTACAAAGAAGCAACCCAATGAGCCAAAAAAAGCCCGCGCCGTTGCAGGCGCGGGCTTTCCGCCGATGGTTCGGCCGATTACACCGACCAAACCCCCGTTTTTTTGTTTTGGTACCAGTGGTTTTCCCGGTTTTCACTTAGCGTTTTCTTGCTCCTGTTTGGCGGCTATTTCTTTGCCTTCAGAGGCGTGCCACCTCCGGGGCTGGCCCTCAGCTCGCTTGAGGCGCGAAGCCTTTAGAGAGGCAGCCAGCCGAAGGAAGCGCGTCAGGGCAAGCCGAGTACCAACCGCCGTAATTCATTGTCAATAAAGGGCAAAGGCCTTCCTGCTAAGCGAAAAGACCACTCCCTCTCGTGGCTTTGAGGTAGTTGGTTATGGCAAGCTAACGCTAGCCGCTGCTAAGCGCGCCGCAGTTCAAACAGCGTGATTTCCGGCAGGAAGCCCACCCGGCCGGGATAGCCCAGGTAGCCCAGCCCCACGTTGACGTACAGCCGCTGGCGGCCTTGCTCGTACAGGCCGGCCCACTGCTTGTAGACGTACTCCACCGGGCTCCACTTTAGGCTCGGCAAGTTCACGCCGAACTGCATGCCGTGGGTGTGGCCGCTTAGCGTCAGGTCGATGTCCGGGTAGTTGAGCACCTGGGCTTCCCAGTGCGAGGGGTCGTGGGAGAGCAGGATTTTGAACGGAGCGTCGCCGCTGGCGGCGTGGGCCCGGGCCAGGTTGCCGTGTTTGGGGAAGTTGGCGTGGCTGCTCCAGTTTTGCACGCCGAGAATGGCGATTTTGTCGTCGCCGCGCGTGATGGTGTGGCTGGTGTCGTTCAGCAGCGTCCAGCCTATTTTGGCGTGGTTGCGCATCAGGCGCTCCAGGTTCTCGCGCTTGTGGGCCCGGCTCTCCCACTGCACATAGTCGCCGTAATCGTGGTTGCCGAGGCTGGAGAAAATGGGCAGATCGGATTTAATCTGTTGCAGGACCGGAATGTGGGGCTCAACTTCGGTGGCCCGGTTGTTTACCAGGTCACCGGTCATCAGCACGAGGTCGGCCTGCTGCTGGTTAATCAGAGCCACGGCCCGCTTCAGCGGCTCGATCGAGCTGAAGCTGCCGGTGTGCAAATCGGATATCTGGATGACTTTGAAGCCGTCGAAGGCCGGTGGCAGATTGGGGTAGCGCAGGGTTACGCGGCGCACCTGGTAGTCGGTCGCGCCCTTTATCATCCCCCACAACAAGGCGAAGAAGGGAATGGCGCCCAGGCCCACGGCCAGCTTGGCCAGGAATTCGCTGCGCGGAATAGCTTCGGCTTCCATCCCGGGGGGCCGCGTGGCCGAACCCACGGCCCAGCGGGCCAGCCGGGTAAGGTCTTCCAGCAGCAGCGGAATCAAAATAATCAGCTTGGCCCCCAGCAGCAGCAAGGGCAGGGCCATCAGGTAGCTCTTAAGTGACGTGTTGCCCGATTGGCGGGTCCAGCCGGCCCAGAAAGCCAGGCCCCACAGGCCCAGCGTGAGCAGCCAGTAAGCGGCCGCGCTGCCCCGCCGGGCATTTAAGGACAGGGGCTGAACCAGCGTGCGCATGGCTTGATACCCATACCATTCGGCCAAGACAATAAGGGTCAGGAACAACCATCCTAGTGGATTTCGCATAATCAGAAGTAAAGCCAACGAGGCTGCCGTAGCATAACGCCGCGGCGGGCTTGGGGTTTAAACGCACCCGGCCCACTTTTGCTTTACATTTAAGCAATAATTTGCCTTCTACCCACTCCGCTCCGCATGGAATCTGCTGACTACCTGGCCCTCCCGGATACGCGTCCGACGCCACCCGATGCCTCGTCGGGCGCGCTGGGCATCAAGAGCTGGGCCGAGGCCGACCGGCCCCGTGAAAAGCTCCTGGCCAACGGCCGCGCTACCCTCACCGACGCCGAGCTCATTGCCATCCTGCTCGGGTCCGGCACGGTGAAGCTTTCGGCCGTCGACGTGGCCAAGCTCATGCTGCAGGGCGTGGGCAACGACCTCAATGCCCTGGCCCGCGAAAGCGTGAAGCAGCTCTGCCGCCACCCGGGCATCGGCGAAGCCAAAGCCATAACCATTGTGGCCGCTCTGGAGCTGGGCCGCCGCCGTAAGGAAGCCGACGCGGTCCCGCGCACCATTATCACCTGCTCGCGCGACATCTACAACTTGATTCGGCCCAACCTGATGGACCTCCCGCACGAGGAGTTCTGGGTGATTCTGCTGAACCGGGCCAACGTGGTGATGCGCAAAACGGCCGTTAGCCGCGGCGGCGTGGCCGGTACCGTGGCCGACCCTAAGCTCATCTTCAAAGAAGCGCTGGAGCAGCTGGCCAGCAGCATTATTCTGGTGCACAACCACCCCAGCGGCAACCGTAACCCCAGCGCCGCCGACGCACAGCTGACCAGGAAATTGAAAGAAGCCGGCAGCTTCCTGGACCTCCCGATTCTTGACCACCTGATTTATACCGACCAAGGCTACTACAGCTTTGCCGACGAGGGAGTCCTGTAAGTCGAGGGAGTCCTGTAAGTATGGCACCAGGAAGCCCGGGTGGGTAAACAATCGGGGTGGGTAAACGGAAGACCGTGCCGCGTGGCCCCTGAACTCAGTGAAATGCCAAAGGGCCCGTCGCGGTGGCGACGGGCCCTTTGGTTACATGATTTCCGGCCGGAGCCGACTTGATGAAATCAACTTCGTGCTTGTTACAGGCTGTTCGAGCCCGACCAACCGTTTACGGTTCGGCTGTACTGGTCTTTGGGCGCCCAGTTAGTGAGGGGCCAGGCCATGCCGGGAGCACCAAGAGCTTGGAGAACTTCATAAGAGGCGTTCATGCAATTGTTGCCACTCACGTTATAGCCCCGGGCAGCGAAGCCATTAATAATGCCCTCGGCGCGGTGAATCTGGGCCAGCGTAACGGTGCGGAAGGCCCTTTCAAACTTGTAGGCGGTGTAGCCGTACGGCGCACGCATGGTTCTCAGCATGGTCGCGTTGTTGGTATAGCCGAATTGGTTCCAGCCACCGTTATTCACCCCTCTCGGGATGACAGGCAGGCTGGCATAGCCTTCCACGCCGCCGCAGTAGGTGTAGGTGCGCGATACTTTGGTGCCGCTCATCTCGCGTACTTCGTATCCTACACCGGTGTGCCCCAGATTGAACGGCCCGGGCAGCCGGACAAACAGGTAGCCTTTCACCATGTAGCTCGTGACAACGGCATCCTGGGTGGTCACCGCAGCTTCGGGCTGCTGCGGGGCCACGTCCTTCTTGGAGCAGCCCGACAGCACGGCAATGAATGTGAATAGAGAGAGGACAGACTTCAGGGAAAAGTTCTTCATGTATCAGGACGTAAAATATGGTGGTAAGGATCCGCTACGCTTGGGTAGGAAGGGCGTGATAGAAAGCGGAAAAGTGATGAAGAAAACCCGGCGGCCACTGGGAACTGCTACAAATCTATTCTCATAGAACCACATTATTATCAGAATGTATAGCGCATTAGGACCAACAACCTTAAGACTATGACCAACGACGCCATGACTTGGTTCAACACAAAATATTCAGGATTACCAGGGGCACACCGGTAGTATTTCCACCCCCGCCCGGCCAGTCGCTGGGCTGCCTGGGTGGTTAGTATCTTGCGCTTGTACTTCTCTTCGTTGGCCCCTTGCCGCACCACCACCAGCCGTGCTGAAAAACCTATTGATTGCCGCGGCCCTGCTCGGCATTATCTTCTACTCCATAAGTGACTTAAAGCCCGATGGCAGCGCGTATGCCCGGCAGTTGCAAAAGGCTCGGACGGAAAAAAACCGGGCCTTCCGCCAGTCTCCAGATTCGCCCCTTGCTCCGCCCCAAAAGGCTCAATTCGACAGCCTGAAGTACTATTCTCCCGCTTCAGCCTTCGTGCTGGAGGGCCGCATTGCCCGTCACGCTCACCCCGATACCACGCTGATTCAGATGAGCGACAACCGGCAGGAGAAGTACCTCAACTGGGGCCTGGCTACGTTTGAGGTCGACCATCAGCCGCAGCAGCTACGTCTCTATGTAAAGGCCACCGGCACCGATTCTACGCTCTTCGTTCCGTTCACCGACCTCACCAACGGCCACGAAACCTACGGCGGCGGCCGCTACCTCGACGTGCCCCTGCCCAAGGCCGACGCTACAACCCTGCAGTTGGATTTCAACCAGGCTTACAACCCGTATTGCGCTTACAACAACGAGTACAGCTGCCCGGTACCACCGGCTGAAAACCGGCTGCAAGTCGCCATTCCGGCGGGGGAGAAAGCCTTTCACGAATAGGGGCGCTGTTCATCGGTTCAAACCCTGCGGTGCTAATGGCATTGTTGGGTATTCAACCAAGTGTTTGATTATGAGCGGCCACTGGGTGCGCAGCCTTTGCCAACTGGCCTTAGGAGGAGCTTGCCATGAAGGGCCAGCAGTTGAGCTTGGATGAAACGTCCTGCTCCACGACGCCTAGCAGAATCAGGTTTGTACACAGCATCGCCAAAAATATCCAAGCCATTAGTCGCCGTCAGGTCATTCCGCGCCCGCCGTACCTTTGTGGTGGTTGGCTGGTCCTGGTGACCCCTTCAATACTCAACCACCCTTCCCGATGCGCATTTCCTTAGCCTGGCTTAAAACCCTCATTCCGACTGATAAAACCGCCGCCGAAATTGGCGCCCTGCTCACCGGGTCGGGCCTGGAGGTAGAAAGCCAGGAGGAGCTGGAGAGCATTCCGGGGGGCCTGCGCGGGGTGGTGCTGGGCACCGTACTCACCTGCGAGCGCCACCCCGATGCCGACAAACTCAGCCTGACTACCGTGGACGTGGGCGACGGCACCCCGCGCCAAATTGTGTGCGGGGCCCCCAACGTGGCCGCGGGCCAGCGGGTGGTGGTAGCCCTGGAAGGAGCGACGCTCTACCCGACCGAGGGCGAGCCGTTCAAAATCAAGAAAAGCAAAATCCGCGGCGCCGCTTCCGAAGGCATGATTTGCGCCGAGGACGAAATCGGGCTGGGCACCTCGCACGCGGGCATCCTGGTGCTGGAAACCGAGCTGCCGAACGGCACGCCCGCCGCCGACTATTTTGGCCTGCGCTCGGATACGGTGTTCGAAATCGGCCTCACCCCCAACCGGGCCGACGCGGCCTCGCACTACGGGGTGGCCCGCGAGCTGCGCGCCCTGCTGCGCCAGCCCTGCCACCTGCCCGACGTGAGCGGCTTCCGGACGCCGGCCGCGGCGGAGTCGAACATTACCGTGACGATTGAGGACCCCGCCGCCTGCCCGCGCTACGCCGGCCTGCTGCTCGACAACGTACATGTTGGCCCGTCGCCCGAGTGGCTGCAGCGCCGCCTGCGCAGCATTGGCCTCGCCCCCATCAACAACGTGGTCGACGTAACCAACTTCGTGCTGCACGAGCTGGGCCAGCCCATGCACGCCTTCGACGCCGACCAGATTGACGGCGGTCAGGTTCGGGTGAAGCGCGCAACTGGCTTTTTAAATCAGTTTGCAACACTGGATGGAGTGGTGCGCAATCTTACGGCTGAGGATTTAGTCATTGCTGACGCCGAAGGATATCCAATGGCATTAGCTGGCGTCTTTGGAGGCAAGAATTCAGGCGTAAGCGAAAGTACCACCCGAGTATTTTTAGAAAGCGCATACTTCCATCCGGCAGTGGTACGACGTATGTCACAGGTGCATGGTTTGAAGACCGACGCTTCGTTTCGCTTCGAGCGCGGCACCGACCCCAACATGGTGCCGATGGCCCTGCAACGGGCGGCTCTGCTGCTGCAGGAAGTAGCCGGCGCCACCGTGGCCGCGCCCGTCGTGGATGAGTACCCTACGCCGGTGCTCCCCGCCACCGTGCGCCTGCGCCTGCCCCGCGTGGAGCGGCTGGTGGGCCAGCACATCGCACCCGAGCGCATTCGCCAGATTCTGAGCGACCTGGAAATCGTTATTACCCAGGAAAACCCGGATGCCGGCGACCAGGATACCTGGACGCTCTCGGTGCCGCCCCACAAGGTGGATGTCACCCGGGAAGCCGACATCATTGAGGAAATTCTGCGGATTTACGGCTACAACAACGTGGCGCTGCGGCCCCATAATTCGGCTTCGTTCCTGGCGCGGTTCCCGAACCCCGACCCCGAAGTGACGCGGGTGAAAATTGCCAGCCTGCTGAGTGGGCAGGGCTTCTCGGAGATTCTGACCAACTCGCTGACCAATTCGCAGTACTTTGAGTCAGAAAACGGCGCGAATGAGTCGCCGGTACGCATTCTCAATTACAATAGCGTTGAGCTGAATGTCCTGCGGCCCACGCCGCTGCACTCCGGGCTGGAAATCATTCGCCACAACCTCAACCGCCGCCAGCGGGATCTGAAGCTGTACGAGTTCGGCAAAGCTTACCAGCAAACGGCCGCGGGCAAATACCTGGAGCAGAATAAGCTGGTGCTTTACTGGACCGGCCACGCCACCGCCGAAACCTGGCAGCACAAATCGGAGAAAGCCACCTTCCACCACTTGGCCGGGGCGGTGCAGCAAGTGCTAGCGGCCCTGGGCTTTGGCGGCGCGGCCTCGCAACCGGTGCAGCACCCCTACCTGGCCGGCGGCCTCACGCTGCTGGTGCACAACCAGCCCGTGGCGCAGCTCGGCGCCGTGGCAGCCTCGGTGCTGAAGCGGCTCGACGTGACCCAGCCCGTGTGGTACGCCGAGCTGGATTGGGATGCGCTGTCGCGCAAATACAAGCCCGTGCTGGTGGCGCGCGAGCTGCCCCGTTTCCCGGAGGTGCGCCGCGACTTGAGCCTGGTGGTGGATGCTGGCGTGACCTTCGACCAGCTGCGCCAGATTGCGCAGCGCGCTGAGAAGAAGCTGTTGCAGAGCGTCAATGTATTCGACGTGTACGCTGGTGAAAACCTCGGCGCGGGTAAGAAGTCCTACTCGGTGAGCTTCACCTTGCAAGACTTCGATCAGACGCTCAGCGAGCAGGCTATCGACCAGGTGATGCAGCGGCTGATTGGGCAATTTGAGAAGCAGGCGGGGGCGGTTATTCGGCGCTAGGGATAGGGTCGGATGGTTTCACCGCAGAGGACGCAGAGGGCTTCGCAGAGGAAACGCAGAAGAACGTCCTCTGCGCCCCTTCTGCGGAATCCTCTGCGTCTTCTGCGGTGAAACCCACTCTATCTTTCGCCCCGCAAAACCCCTCACCTCTCCCAAAAATGAAGCTTCGATTATTATCAATCCTAAGCCTAGCCCTACTCACCACACCTGGCTTTGCCCAACCAAAACCAGCCCCCAAAAAGGCCGCTACGCCGAGCGGCACCAAGCTGGTGGAAAAAGTTACCAAGCAGCCCGGCCAGCTCCTTATTCCCTACGAGAAGTACGTATTACCCAACGGCCTCACCCTCATCATTAGCGAAGACCATTCCGACCCGCTGGTGCACGTTGATGTAACCTACCACGTGGGTTCGGCGCGCGAGCAGATTGGCAAATCGGGCTTTGCTCACTTTTTCGAGCACATGATGTTCCAGGGCTCCGACCACGTGGGCGACCAGCAGCACTTCAAGCTGGTGACGGCGGCCGGTGGCTCCCTGAATGGCACGACCAACCAGGACCGCACCAACTACTTCGAAACCCTGCCCAGCAACCAGCTCGAAACCGGGCTGTGGCTGGAGGCCGACCGCATGGGCTTCCTGCTCGATGCCGTGAGCCAGAAGAAGTTTGAAATTCAGCGCGCCACCGTGAAAAACGAGCGGGGCCAGAACTACGACAACCGCCCCTATGGCCTCGCGCAGGAATACATCGCCAAAACGCTCTACCCCTACGGCCACCCCTACTCCTGGCTAACCATCGGCTACCTGGAGGACCTGGACCGTTCGGATGTAAACGACTTGAAGAACTTCTTTCTGCGCTGGTACGGCCCCAACAACGCCACCCTGACCGTGGGCGGCGACGTGCAGCCCGCCCGGGTGGTGAAGCTGGTGGAGAAGTACTTCGGCCCCATCAAGCGCGGGCCGGCCGTGGCCAAAGCCAAGCTGCCCGCCCCGGTTCTCAGCACCGACCGCTACGTGAGCTACCAGGATAATGTGCGCTTCCCGATGCTGCAAGTGGTGTTCCCCACCGTCCCCCACGGCCACCCCGACGAGTTGCCCCTCGATGCCCTGGCTGACATCATGGGCAACGGCAGGAACTCGCTCCTCTACAAAAACCTGGTGAAGAACCAGCTCGCCGTGCAGGCCCAGAGCTACCAGCAGAACTCGGAGCTGGGCGGCCAGTTTGCCTTCGTGGCCCTGCCCTTCCCCGGCAAGAGTCTCGACAGCCTGGAAACCATCGTGCGCAACACGATGACCGAGTTTGAAAGGCGGGGCGTAACCGATGAGGACCTGCAACGCTTTAAGGCGCAGCTGGAAGCGCAGCGGGTGAACGGCCTGGCCAGCGTGCAGGGCAAAGTGAGCCAGCTTGCCTCCTACCAAACTTTTTTTGGCAACCCCAACTACCTCACCGTCGAAACCAAAGAGCTCAAGGCCCTGACCAAAGCCGACGTGCAGCGAGCCTATGACAAGTACCTCAGGGGCAAGCACGCCGTCATCCTGAGCGTAGTGCCCAAGACCGGCAGCGTGGCCGCTGCCAAGCCCGATAACTACACTATCGACAAAGCGGGCTACAAGGCACCGGATTACGGCTACGAGGGCCTGAAGTACGTGAAGGCCCTCGATACCTTCGACCGCGGCAAGCAGCCCGCCGCAGGTGCCAACCCGGTAGTGAAAGTACCGGTGCTGTACCAGGAAACGCTGGCTAACGGTCTGAAAATCGTGGGCACCCAAAACACCGAGATTCCGGCCGTGACGATGCGGCTGACCATTCGGGGCGGGCACCGCCTGGAGCAAGCCCTGCCCGGCAAAGCCGGTATTGCCGAGCTCACGGCCAACCTGCTCAACGAGGGCTCGGAAAAATACACCAGCGAACAGATGGCGGCGGCCCTCGATAAGCTAGGCTCGCGCGTTTCGGTGTCGGGCGACGACAACGAGACCACCGTGTACGTGCAGAGCCTTACGGCTCAACTGCCCGCCACCCTGGCCCTGCTGGAGCAGCGCCTGCTGCACCCGCGCTTCGACCCCCAGGACTTTGCCCGCCTCAAAAAGCAGCAGCTGGAGAAAATCAGCAACTTCACCACCCAACCGGCAGTTATTGCCGACCTCACGTACAACAAGCTCCTCTACGGACCCAATAACATCGCGGGCACGGCCGTGGCGGGCACCACGGCCTCGGTGAGCAGCCTCACGCTCGACGACGTGAAGAACTTCTACAACCAGTACTACGCCCCTAACGTGAGCTACCTCGTGGTGGTAGGCGACGTCGACCAGAAAACCCTGGCCCCGCAGTTGGGCTTTCTGCGGGACTGGGCCCGGAAGGACGTGACGGTTCCCGGTGATGTGGCCGGTGGGCAGCCTGATAAAACCACGGTGTACTTCGTGAACAAGCCCGGGGCCGCGCAGTCCGAAATCCGGGTGGGCTACCTCACCGACCTTCCCTACGACGCCACGGGCCCTTATTACCGCGCCTACCTGGCCAACTACCTACTCGGGGGCGCCTTCAACTCGCGCCTCAACCTGAACCTGCGCGAGAATAAGGGCTACACCTACGGCGCGCGCTCGGGCTTTAACAGCAGCCGCTACGTGGGGCCCTTCACGGCCCAGGCCGGCGTGCGCGCCAACGCCACCGCGGCTTCGGTGAAAGAGTTTATGAGCGAAATCACGAACTACCCGAATGGCATTTCCGATGAGGAGCTGGCCTTCCTGCAATCGTCGGTGGGTCAGAGCGATGCCCTCCGCTACGAAACCGGCCAGCAGAAAGCCGGCTTCCTGGCCCGGCTGGTGGAATACAACCTGGAGCCCAGCTACGTGCAGCAGCAGAGCGACATTCTGAAGGCTCTGAAGAAAGAAGACGTGCAGGCCGCGGCCCGGAAATACCTGCCGGCCGACAAGATGTACATCGTGGTGGTGGGCGACCGCGACAAAGCATTCCCCAGGCTGAGCGAGCTGGGCTATCCCGTGGTGGAGTTAGACCTCGAAGGCAACCGCGTAGCGGCGGCTACGGCAGCCAGCCCCATTCCGGTTGCCGCGCCGGTCGACGAGAAAACGAAGTCCAAAACCGACGGCGGTAAAATCAAAACCAAGACCAAGAAAGGCAAGTCTTAGCCGTTAGCCCGGAGAGTAGCGAGCCGTCGGTTCCAGAAAAGCTCAACCAGTCGCCCATCGGCGGCGCGAGGCGGAAACCAGGCGGGCCTTACTCGCGGTCAAATGGGCCGATTGCTTAATTTGCCTGAGCAACAAGGAGCGAGCGGGTCCCTGGTAAAGCGTAGCTTTCGGGGGCCCGCTTTATCTTCACTCAAAAATTATCCCGACCGTGGCCTCTTCCCAACAGCTTGCGCAACTCGACCGCCTGGAACGGCAGATCACCACCTTATTGGCTGCCTATCAGCAGTTGCGCGAGGAGTTGGCCGACGCGAATACCACCGTGCAACAGCTCCGCGCCGACGTACGCGAGCGCGACCGGCAGCTCAAGGAGCGCCAAAACCAGGAAAATATTGTTAAACTTGTACACACCATAGCTGGGGAACCCACCCAAGCCAACGAATTAAAACTGCGCCTCAACGAATATATCCGCGAACTGGACAAGTGTCTTGCCTATTTGAGAGACTAACCCACTGACCCTCCCCACCACCGTAACTCCGCCTTATGAGCGAACTAGCCATCAAAATTCGTATTGCTGACCGGGACTATCCCATGCGCGTCGACGTGCAGGATGAGGAACGGTTGCGCCTGGCCGGCCGGCTGCTGGGCGATAAGCTGCGCGAATTTCGGGAAGGTTACGGCATTCAGGATAAACAGGACCTGCTCGCCATGATTGCGCTGTCGGTGATGGCCGATCAACTGAAAGTGAGCAAGGAAAAGGACGGCACCGATGCGGCGCTGACCGAGCGGCTGGCTCGCTTCGACGAGCTGCTCTCCGGCGTGGTGCTGACGGGCTGATCTTCCCGCGTAGCACCGCACACTCGTTGGCCCGGCAGGGCGGCGCGGCAATCGGCCGCGGCCGCGTTAGCCCGGGCAGAACGGTTCCACTCAGCCATGGTTTTCACCCATCCAAAACCATACTGATTATGACCCTTTTGATAATGTACTGTTTGCTGACCGCGGTGGTCGCCCTTGGGGCGGGCCTCTTGATCGGCAGGCAGCTGGCCGGTAAAGCCCGGCTGGACCACGAAGGCGAGGCTACGGCCCGCGCCCAACAAATCATCCGCGAGGCGGAAGAGAAAGGTAACCGCCTCCGCGACGACAAAATAAGACAGGCCGACGAGCGGCTCGAACAATCCAAGAATAAGTTTAAAAGCCTCCGGAACGAATTTGACCAAGAAAGCCGCCGCCTCAAGCAAGCCCTGGAGCAGGAGCTAACCGAGCGCCGCCAGGGGGTGCTGGAGCAAGAGCAAAGCATCAAGCTGCTCACCGAAACCACGCAGCGGCAGCTCGAACAGCTCCAACGCAAGGAGCAGGACCTGGAAAAAACCCGCGAACGGATTCAGACGGAAAGCCAGCAGCTTCGCGAGAAGCTGGAAAGCCAGGAAGAGAAGCGCCGCGCGACGCACGAAGCGGCCCTGGCCGCGCTGCACGCCAAAGAGCAGGCTGCCAACGAGCAGCTGCACCACGTGCAGCGCCAGCTCGAAACCATTGCCAACCTCACCGCCGCCGAGGCCCGCGAGCAGCTGGTGGAGTCGCTGAAAAACGAGGCGCAGATCCAAGCCAGCTCCTACATCAAGGATACCGTGGCCCAGGCCAAGCTCACCGCCACCAAGGACGCGAAGAAGATCGTGCTGGAAACCATCCAGCGCACCGCCTCGGAGCACGCTATTGAGAACTGCGTATCGATCTTCAACATTGAAAGCGACGACGTTAAGGGCAAAATCATTGGCCGTGAGGGCCGCAACATCCGGGCGCTGGAAGCGGCAACCGGGGTCGAAATCATCGTGGACGACACGCCCGAGGCCATCATCATCTCGGGCTTCGACCCGGTACGCCGGGAGATTGCCCGCCTCTCGCTCCACCTGCTGGTGAAAGATGGTCGGATTCACCCGGCCCGCGTGGAGGAAATCGTGGCTAAAACTCGCAAAAACATCGAGGAGGAAATCGTTGAGATCGGTGAGAAAACCATCATCGACCTCGGCATTCACGGCCTGCACCCCGAGCTGATTAAGATGGTGGGCCGGATGCGCTTCCGATCCTCGTACGGCCAGAACCTGCTGCAACACTCGCGCGAAGTGGCCAACCTTTGCGCCACTATGGCCGCCGAAATGGGCCTGGACGTGAAAAAAGCCAAGCGCGCCGGCCTGCTGCACGACATCGGCAAGGTGAGCACCGAGGAGCCCGAGCTGCCCCACGCCATCCTGGGCATGGAAATGGCCAAGATGTGGAAAGAGCACCCCGATGTGGTGAACGCCATCGGCGCCCACCACGACGAGATTGAAATGACGGCCATGATTTCGCCACTCGTGCAGGCCTGCGACGCCATCTCGGGCTCGCGCCCCGGCGCCCGCCGCGAAATGATGGAGAGCTACATCAAGCGCCTCAAGCAGCTGGAAGAAACCGCCAACGGCTTCAAGGGCGTCAACCAGTGCTTCGCCATCCAGGCCGGCCGCGAGCTGCGCGTCATGGTCGACGCCGAGAACGTGACCGACGAGCGCGCCGCTGAGCTCAGCTTCGAAATCTCGCAAAAGATCGAGAAGGAGATGCAGTACCCCGGTCAAATCAAAATCACCGTGATTCGGGAAATGCGCGCCGTGGCTTACGCGAAGTAGCGCGTCGTAGCGCGAACCTCGGCTGGTGCCAAAGCAGAGCACGAGTATCCGGATGTGGGCGACTACGTATTCGGGGAGCAGCGCCAGCCGCGGCGAAGCGGCAACTCACTGTGTTGCCTCCATGTTCGCTTAGGAAGGAAAGCAGCGCCTCCAGCTGCTCGGCATAGATTTGTTCCAGGTTGGCGGGGGCGGGGACCTAGGTTCCCGCCCAAATGGCGGCAGGATTCGGGCGGGGTAACGGGCATCAGCACGGGCCTGTCAAGCAGAACTGGCGCGGCTTTCAGAATGTCAGAATGGGTAAGCACAGGCTTGCGTCATCGGGAAGCGGCTGCGCCGGCAAGGTGCAGAGGGCTGCACGGGCACGGCAACGGTCAGACCAAGTAGCAGCGGCGAGGGACACGGATTTAGCGAGGGGGATATCTTGCCCGCTCTTCGGCCCTTGGCCGGTGCGTTTGGGGCCGGCTCCGTCAGTGGTGGTGAGCGTCCTCAGTATAGCAAGCATCGCTACCCCGTTTTCCCGTCGTGGGGCTTGCCGCCGAGGGTGGCAGTAGAAATCGGCGCTTTGGTGTGAGGCCGCAGCTTCGGGCAGGGCGGCGCGCAGCAAATGGAGGCGAGCGTCAGACCACCCAGTGTTAGCAGCTGCCTGAAGCAAAGTAGCCAATTACGTCGGTTCGGCTGCTCGTCACCCCTGTCGATGCCCAGCAGGGCCTGCCCGGTCAGTTCTTTCCGCCGCCCGCCGCGCTTGTGCACCGTCAGGTTGTCGACGATTACCAGCACATCGCCCCGACGCCACTGCGGAGCCGGTATGTGGGCACCGCAGAAGACGAAGCTGCGCTGGGTGAGCGTGCCCTCTAGCAACCGCACTGCGTGGTATGGACGATGCAGTTCGTGGGCCGGTCCCACAACCCCTCAGCACCTTGCTGCCTATTTACAGGCCCAGGATATTCACAGCTCCGGCTTCTGAGTCCGCTTTACAAGGGCGAATTTCCTTGAAAAAAGGGAATATTTTTAAATGTGAAAAAAAAGTTGTAACGTTAAGTTGAAACAACGCTACCCTAACGATGCGGCCTTAACCCGCGCTTAGTGTTTTTATAACTATCTATTTGCTAGCAAAGAATGATGATTACCTCCCTTCATCATCCTCGTTCATTATTCAACCTTCATCAATTCCTTTACCTATGAGAAACAATGATTCCCAACTTGGAAAAGGGCAATTCGGCACGCTGAGAGCTCGGTGGGCCTTCACCACCGCCTTGCTCTGGCTGCTGGGCCACCTGGCCGCGGCGCAAACCGTCACGCTGCCCATTGAGGTGCTCGGCGCGGAAGGCACCGTGGAAACCGTGACGGTTAACGTGCCCACCGGCAGCACCGCCAGCGGCCTGTGGCTGCAGGTCAACAACTTATCCTATGCCGATAAGGGCAGCGTCCGGCTCAACGACGGCCCGTGGATAGCCTTGAATAACAGCACCGTGCGCTTTACCGAGCGCGAGCGTAACCTCGGCGGCATCGGCGGGGCCCGCGCCTTCTTCGGCACGATTAAGCTCACCCTGCCCCTGGCCCCGGGCGCCGTGCGTAGCGGCCCCAACACGGTGGCCTTCCGCTTCAATAATTCCGATGGCGTTTCCATCGGCTACCGCGTCCTCAAGCTCAACTTCGTCGATGACGGCGGACATAAGCTCGTGCCGGCCACCACCTTCGTGGAGGATAACCCCGCTACCTGGGTGGCCCCGCAAAACAATGCCGCCGCCATTGCCGCCGGCAAAACCCTGTGGGAAACGGCCACCTTACGCAGCAGCTACCTGGCTAACAACCACGTGCTCAATGCTAAATGCGAGGACTGCCACGCCAAGAACGCCCGCGACCTGAAGTACTTCTCCTACTCCAACAAGAGCATCATTGAGCGGGTCAAGTTTCACGGCCTGAGCCAGGACCAGGGCGAGAAAATCGCCAGCTACGTGCGTTCCCTCAACATGAAGCAGCCCGGCCGGCCCTGGAACCCGCCCTACCAGCCCGGGCCCGGGCTGGATTCCAAGCCCGTGGACGAATGGGCCGCCGGGGCCGGGGTTGACGCCGTGCTCGACAACAATGAGGAGGCCTTGCCTTACCTGTTCCCGAATGGGATCACCGCCGCCGGCTTTGACTTTACCGGTAAGTTCAGCCCGCGCGAGATCCCCGTGACTATGATGCTGCCGGACTGGAAGCACTGGTTGCCGACCGTGCACCCGCTCGACCAAGTCGGCGGGGACGTTTCGGAGATGGACAGCCTCTATCAAACCTTGCGCAACAACTTGGCCACACGGGGGACCGACTACAAAGTTGACCGGTACGGCTTCGAATCTCAGTCAGAGCATTTTCAGACCGCGGTGCAGAGGTTCTCGGATCGGATTCCTCGAAATGGCGCGAACACCAAAGAAGAGATTGAAGCCGTGTACTCCACTCAGCTCTGGAAGATGGTCAAGCTATGGGAGTTGCACCAGGAGTTTGCCCTCGAAGGCTTGGGTCAGCAGAAGTACGGCGCTGTGGGCGGCGAGCCCCGCATGTGGTTAACGGGTGGTACCTACGCCGCTTTCACCGTCTCGCCCTTCATGCTGAAGATCGATAATGGCCCGGGCCCAAACCGCGTGGGCCGCTCCGTGCAGAACGACGCAAACATCGGCCAGATGTGGTATCATACGCAACTGCTGCTGACGCTGGGCGGGCGCCAGCCCGGTGGAGGCGGGCCCTATGACTGGGCGTATGCCACTGGTCAATTCAGCGGCCTGGCTGGCATTAACAAAGAGTCCGAACTGATGCGCTACTTGGTGCATCTCATTGCCGGCGTACAAGGGTGCAACATTGGGCTTAAACCCGGGGAACACTCCCCCGGCAGCACGGATGCGCCCTTCGATTGGTCCTGGTCGCCAGAGCGATGGGGAATTGGCGCCATCCCGGGGTATGCCGGTCGCAACGTGCTCTGGAAGAATACGTCGCCCGCCCTGCGCAAACAGATCATCGACGCGTACTTGGGCGCATTACTGCAGCACTGCCGCCGGTGGACGCCCGCCGAGTACGTACGCGACCCCAGGAATGTCAGTGGCGCCTGGCCCCCTTCGAACTATCGTCTTAGCGCTCTTGATGGATCCCAGCGCTGGTTGGCGCCCGATCATATCTATGCTGCTTTGCCTTATTTCGCTAAGCTGGGGGCCTCGTGCCAACTGATTAACGGCCTCGCCGATTGGGCGCAGGAAATGTGGCCCAACAACGACTGGAGCGCGGTGCGCGTGCCCAATTGCACCGAGCCGCCGGCCTCGGGCCCCACGCTGACCGTGCTGGCGCCCCAGGAGAGCGGCGTCTACAGCCCCGCCGAAGCGCTGAAGTTTGCGGCTATGGCGGCCAATTTCCCCCAGCCCGTCGCCGCAGTTGAGTACTACGAAAACAATCGCAAGATCGGGCAGGGCACGGGGGTCAACTATGCCCTGGAGCTAACCAATATCCCCGTCGGCTACCACACGATCGAAGTCCGCGCCCGCGACACGGGCGGCACGAGTAAAGCGCAAACCGTGCGGTTTTACGTGGGGCAGCCGACCTGCGCTACCCCGGGCACGACCTTTGGCCCGGCAGAAATCTTTGATGGCGACATTTCAACGGGCACGGCGCAAGACCACGTGGAGGCAGTCGGCTTTGACTTGGGCAGCCCGCAGCTGTTAGGCATTATTGGCTTTGCCCCGAGCCCACAATACCAGACCGGAGAATACATCCTGGGCGGTAAAATCCAAGGCTCTAACCAGAGCGCCACGACGGGCTACGTGGACTTGTATACCGTCGAAAATGCTTCCGCTGGCATGAATTACATTGCCGTGACGGGCACCACGCCTTACCGTTACGTCCGCTTCCTCTGGGGGGGCAAGCACTATTTGGGCAATTTGACCGAATTCTCGGTCTGCCTCGGGGTCCAAGGCCAGCCCATCGCCTTGGCCACCGGCGCAGCACAGGCGAAACCGGCGCTGGCGGTGGACGTATTTCCCAACCCGGTGAGCACCGGCCGCGCCACGCTGCGCTACATGCTAACCGAGGCCCAGCCCGTGGGCTGGGCCTTGTACGACGGCCTGGGCCGGGTGGTGCAAGCCGCCGACGCCCGCCGCCAGCCAGCCGGCGTGCACACCCAGGCGCTGGACCTCGGGGGCCAGGCCCCGGGCCTATACTTCCTGCATCTGACTACGGGCACGCAAACGAGTAAGCACACGCTCGTGTTGCTCCAGCCTTAGGCCCAGCGGGGCCGGCCGGGTCCCAACTGCCCGGTTCGCTGGAGGCGCGAAGCCTCAGGAGAGGGGAGTCAGACGTCGGGTACACTCACTAGGAAACGGCTCTAACTTGTTAGAACGGGTATAACTCAAAAGCTAAGCTCAAAACTTAATTTTTAAGCCATACTCTTTTTTCATGCGCAACAGAGCTTGGGCATTTCCCCTGGCATCGTCTACGGGATGATGGGTATGGGCAGTCTGCCGCAGGTGCTTGAAGGTTTGAAAGGTATCCTTGGCGATTCCCTTGTATAAACTACCTAAGTTTTGCGAGCTATGGCCAAAAGGATTACGGCCGAGGAAATGATGAAAATACCAGCAGATGAACATCCAATCAAAGCCATTATTATCGCTGATAAAGAGCGGACGATCGGTACAAACCCTTTCTATCCATTCCTTGAACTGAGCCATCACCCGGGCAGGCTCATCGAACGTCAGCACTTCTTCCCGGGAATGCCCCGATACGGCCAACGCTTCAGGAATAAATTTCTCGGAGATAGGTTTTAGCTTCCCATAAAAGGTCTGATCCAGGGCCTCGTTCACCAACACTGCTCCGAAAGAAATCATCGAGTAGTCACCAGGAATTGGCCCGTCACTTTCGATATCCACCATAATGTAAGCCATTGCTACTGCTGTTGAGATGGGATGAAGGAGGGTCGATTATGTGAATATGAAAGTGAATGTAGGAAAAGGCACACCTAAATAAAGTCAAGGAACGCTTTACCAGTTGGCAGACGACCGGTGCTAAGTCCTTAGCGGCAGCTTTTCAGCGGCTCTACCCCAGCCAAGTAAGGGTCGTTGTACTGGCTCGTTACCCAAGAGCCACACGGCTACGCTTGCGAGGTTGGGGCTGGCGGTTGTTACGAGCGCCTAATACAGAAAAGGCCGTCGCATTTCTGCGACGGCCCTAAAGTAGCGGCTCGGCTTGAGCGGTGTCTACCCCACCGGTTCAACCAGCACGCCACTGCACGAGAGGTCCTTCCTTTCCACATTTCCACCCCGTGCAGGGATACTTGTAGGTCAAAAGTATACTGAGCAGAAGCGTAACAGTAGCAACCTCGCTAAACCACCCTGTTTTCTCGGTCAACTCTTCAAATAAAGCGGCGAAAGGATTAGCAAGTGCTTGTATATAGGCGATACACTCTAATCTATTACCCCGCGAAAGATGACTTATCGCTTCGCTGTCATGGAAGAACCTTTTATCAAGCGAGGTGGATGGGGAGCATGAACCTGACCGAAGCCAGGTAGTAAATACACTTTAACGATAACGTTACTACCCTGGCATTTGCTATGACTTGTGGGTGTAAGAATTACTGTCTTCGAGCTTGCTCCCCAAGGCTCAACATAGACCTGGAATAAATTTTTACGGCGCCCTTGTTACCCACGACCATGGGTGCCCTGGTCACGTGGTGCGAATTTTCTTCGAGATACGTTCCTGAATGCGGTACATGACCCGCTAATGCGACACGTTATCACCTTACTGGGCGGCATAATCCTGTTTGATGCGAACTTCGCGGCTGATGAACCGAAACCAAGGCCTCTGCTTGCTACTCACGGCGCTGTCTGCTGCCCTCGCCAACTGCACCGTGCAAAGCCCCTACGCCACCACCAACCGCTCGTACCAGCAGCAGGTGAAAGCCTACGCCAAGTCGCTGCGGGCCACGCCCCCGCCTACCCCCGGAACCGACAGCCTACTGCTGGGCCAGTACTGGGTGGGCACCACCAATTTCAACCTGCGCAAACCGAATTACGTCATCATTCACCATACGGCGCAGAGCTCGACGGCCCAGACCCTCAAAACCTTTACCCTGCCCAGCACGCAGGTGAGCGCCCACTACGTTATCGGGCGCGACGGGGAAGTGTACCACCTGCTGAACGACTACCTGCGCGCCTGGCACGGCGGGGTGGCCAAGTGGGGCAACAACACCGACATTAACTCCTGCTCGCTGGGCATCGAGCTGGATAACAACGGCACCGAGCCGTTTGCCGAGGCGCAAATAGCCAGCTTACTACGCCTGCTGGCGGGATTGAAAAAAGCCTACGGCATTCCCGCCGCCAACTTCATCGGTCACGCCGATATATCCCCCAGCCGCAAGAATGACCCCAGCGTGCTTTTCCCCTGGAAGCGGCTGGCCGACCAGGGCTTTGGCCTGTGGTACGATGCCGGGCCGCTCCCCAGCCCTCCGGGGTACGACCCGATGGGGAGTTACCTTAACAGACCACTGCCAGCCGATAGTACTGCCCGACCAGCCCGTATTCCGGCTTTGCCCGGCAAGGTTCCGCCGGTGCTGGATAGCACTGCGGCAGATGCTTACCTGGCCCGCCTGAACAGCCCGGCCGCGCCGTTCAATCCGCAGGAGGCGTTGCGCATCATCGGCTACGACACGCACAACCTGCCGGCTGCCATTCAGGCCTTTAAGCGCCATTTCATTCAACAGAATGTTAATGGGCCGCTCACCGAGGCCGACAACCGCATCCTATATAACCTCTACAAGAAGTACTTGTAAACGCTATCGGGCCGTATATTTCGCAGTTCGAGGCGGTTTGCTTCGGCCGTATGCTTGCCGAAAGGTTTAATTTTAGGTTATGTTAGAAATATCCCGACGGGGGCAGGCCATGCCCGTTTCTCCGTTTCGCAAGCTGGCTCCGTACGCCGAGCTGGCTCGCCAACAAGGCCGGATTGTTTATCCGCTCAACATTGGGCAGCCCGATATCGAAACGCCCCCGGCTGCGCTGGCCGCCGTGCGCAACGCCGACATCCGGGTGCTGGGCTACAGCCACGGCGCCGGTACCGAGAGCTACCGCCACCGGCTGGCCGCCTACTACCAGCGGGCCGGCCTGCCGGTGGTAATGGAAGACATCATCGTGACCACGGGCGGCAGCGAGGCCATCTTGTTCGCCCTGCTTACCTGCCTGAACCCGGGCGATGAAATCATTATTCCTGAGCCGTTCTACGGCACCTACACCGCCTTCTCCATTGCGGCCGGCGTGAATATCGTGCCCGTTACGGCCCGCATCGATAACGGCTTCGCCCTACCGCCGCTGGCTAACTTTGAGCGGGCCCTCACCCCCCGGACGCGCGCCATTCTCATCTGTAACCCCAGCAACCCCACTGGCTACGTGTACCGCCGCGCCGAGCTGGAAAGTATCCTGGGCCTGTGCAAAGCGCACAGCCTGTACTTGATTTCGGACGAGGCCTACCGCGAGTTCTGCTACGACGCGCCCTACGTGAGTGCCCTGGAGCTGGCCGGCGCCGAGCCCAATGTGGTGGTGGTCGACACCATCTCGAAGCGCTACAGCGCCTGCGGGGCCCGGGTGGGGGCGCTAGTCACGCTAAACAAGCAGGTGTACGTGGCCGCCTTTCGCTTCGCGCAGATGCGGGTGAGTCCGCCCGGCCTGGGCATGTTGCTGGCCGAGGCCGCAGCCGAATTGCCCGAATCGTATTTCGACGAGAGCAAGGCCGAATATCAGGCCCGGCGCGACCTGACCGTGGCCCGGCTGCAGGCCATGCCCGGGGTGGTGTGCCCCCGCCCCGGCGGCGCCTTCTACGTGCTGGCTCACCTGCCCGTCGACAATACCGAAGCCTTTGGGCAGTGGCTATTGGAAAGCTTCTCCTACGAAAATCAAACCCTCCTCCTTTCCCCCGCCAACGGCTTCTACCAGACGCCGGGCCTGGGCAGCCAGGAGGTGCGCCTGGCTTACGTCATCAACCGGACCGACCTGGCCGCCGCCCTCGACTGCCTGGAACGCGCGCTGTTGGCTTACCCCGGCCGTACCGAGCCGCCGCTCACCACTACGGAAGTGGCTTCAGCCTTCACAGCCCCATTATTAACGCAACTCCAATGAACCCAGCCGCTGCCTCTACCACCGAAGCTCCCACTCACGACTATACGGCGCCGTTGCGGGTGTGGCATTGGGGCAACACGCTGCTCGTGAGTGGACAGTTGCTCACCATTCTGTTTTTGAAAGTCATCGTCGACGCCCGCTCAGCCGTACCCGAGTTCCTGAAATCCCTGGGCCACGAGAACGTGAAGCTGACCGTGAAGCAGGCTAATGCGTTCGCCCACATCATTAGTGAGCGGATTTGGCAGTGGCACATCTACATTGGGCTGACGCTGGCGGCCTTCTGGCTGCTGCGCGTGGGGCTGGAGCTGCGTGGGCCCTCGGAGCTACGGTTTACGGCCCGGCTGCGGGAGGTGGCCCGCCGCTACCGGCTGGCGCCGGCAGCCGACAAGGGCAGGATGGGTAAATCACTGTTTATCAAGAGCAGCTACGCGTTATTTTACCTGGCACTGACCATCATAGCTATCACCGGCTTGGGCCTTACCTGGGCTGATGACGTGCCCTTTTTGGGTGAGCTGGAGCACACCCTCAAAGAAATTCATAACGTAACCATGTACTTCATCATCGCCTTTTTCGCGGTGCACGTGGTCGGCGTGGTGTGGGCCGAAATCACCACCGACCACGGGTTGATTTCGCGCATGGTGGGCGGTGCAGCGCGGGAAACGCGCTCTTTCTGACCCTGGCTGGTGCGCCATCCATCAGGTAAGCGGTGGTAAGGTATACTGTTCCTGCTACCCGAATGAGACATGACTGACAGCCCTCGCTTAGGGCAGGACTGCTCTGGGTAGATGCAACATCAAAACCATCAGGGATAACATAGCCAGCCCGACCTAACCCGCATCGTCGCCGGCAGCACGGGTCCTAGTCCCCCTTCGTGAAAATCAACGTAGTGATGTTGTAACGCGTGGTACCATTACCGCTGGTGGTAAAGGTGCTGGTCAACCCATAGCCCTCTTGATAGAGCTTTGTCACAACTGCGTGGTAAGCCTTCCCCGCGGCGGCCAGCTTTTTAGTGCCCGCTCCGCTTTCGAACAAGACTGTCTCCTTCCGCCCATTCGGTCCGGTAAGCACGATCTCCCCTTTTTGCCCCGCCTCGTACACGCGGACCACCACAACCTCTGTATCGCCGGCATAAACTCCAATTGGATTACCCATTAGTGCCAGCAGACACGCCCCCATTGCGAATAACTTTTTCATGGTGGCTAATATAGTGCCCCTGTCCGGGCCGGCCCCCCTGACAAACGCTACCAAGCTTAAACTTCGAGAAACTTTCCCCCGCCACTACCTGCCTTCCGGGTCTTACCCATACATCCATCATTTGGGATATCATCGCACCGTCGGCTCTACCAATACCCCAGCCAACAGATGGGCAGGCCACTATAAAGACTACGGCCCAAACTGAATGCTAGAGAGCTGGCCCAGCTTTGGGGCCGGCGCAAGGCCTGCTACCTTCTAGGCCCATGCGCTACCTACGCTAGCATACTTGTGAGAGCGCTGAACATCAGCTAGCAGATGTGTTCAATAAAATAAAAAAATTGCAATAAGTTACAGGAAGAAATTGGAACATAGCCCAATAATTTCTGTTTAACTTGTAACCAGATTTGGAGTATAACAAGGCTGCTACGCAAGTAATGGCGCTGGCCTGCTTTTCCAAGTCACCCTTTCCACCGTATTGCTTCCTATGAAAACATCTTTTATTCCTTGGCTGGCGCCAGTTGCCTTTGCGGGCCGGCGCGTATTCGCGATGCTAGCAGGAGCGCTCTTGCTTAACCTGGCGCTGGGCTTTTCGGTCGCCGCGCAGGACCTGAAAACCGAGCTGGTCCCCAATGGCCACGTTCCGGGATACGGCAAAGCCCCTTTTAACGCGCCCGTAAGCTTCACCTTTACCACCCGCAACCTCTCGGCAAGTACCAGCGTCTTCAACGTGGTGCGGACCCTGACCTTGCCGGGGCAACTCAATAACGTGACGGTAGCGCCCCAGGGCTCCTACAATTACAACACCGGGGTAGTGTCGCTGCCCGTCATCAGCCTGGGCCCCGGCCAGAGCGCCGTCACCACGGTCAGCTTCCTCCTGCAGAGGCCTGATGGCGTTGCGGCCTCCGGCAACGTCAGCTCGGCCACAGCAGTCAACGACCCGCCGGGCAACAACGCGTCCAGCGCCTCCATCGTGGTGCGGACGGCGCAGAATTTAGGCGTGACCTTGTCTGCTAGTGGCGCCACCAGCATTAGCAACACAAACCCCTATCACTGTGAGACGGTGCGGTTGCAATGCCTCTTCACTAACGGCGGCGGCCTGCCAGCCATTAGCGTGGTACCTACCCTTACCCTACCCCCGAACCTGAACATCGTGTCGATCCAGCGGATCCCGAACCTGCCGGCCTCATACAACCCCGCTACGGGGGTGATGACGCTGGCCCCCAGGGACACCCTACGCGGTTCTGATGAATCGTCGCCCTCCGCTCCCGTCGGGTCGTACTATGACTATGTCATCGTCCGCTTCACCGTGCCCCCTACCGATAACACACCGTTATCAATCGCTGCCAGTGTGAGCTCGAGCTCACCAGACCTTCCGAGTTCTTCCTCTGGCGCTATCCCCGATAACGCCAGCCTCACGCTCCAGCCGACGCCTCCGACGGCGGACCTGCGCACGGCGCCCACGGGCCCGGCGTCGGCCCCGGCGGGCCAACCCGTGACCTACACCCACACGACCACCAACCTCGGCTCGAACCCCGCCCTCAACGTGACGCCTACCCTGACGCTGACGCCGGCCCCCGCGGCGGGCACGGTGACACTGCCCGCCGGGGCCACGTACAACGCCACCACCGGGGTGGTCACCTTTGCGCCCACGACCACGCTTCAGGCGACGGCGGGCTCCAACCTGGTGACTAACACCATCAGCTTCCCCATGCCCAACGCGCCGGTGACGGTCACCAGCAACGTGGGCTCGTGCCTGCGAACCGACAACAACACCCCCAACAACAGCGCCAGCATCACCACTCAACTGCCCAAACCTTTGCCAGTGGAATTACAGGACTTCGCGGCCCAGGCTCAGGGAAGCGACGCGCTGCTGAACTGGACGACGGCCAGCGAACTCCACAACGAGCGTTTCGAGATCGAGCGCTCGTTCGACGCCCGCTCGTTTGAGCGCGTGGGCGCCGAGCGCGGCCAAGGCAGCAGCACCCGTCCCACGGACTATCGCTTCACCGATGCCGGGGTGGGGCATCAGGGCCACGCGCTGGTCTACTATCGCCTGCGCCAAGTCGACACCGACGGCACGGCCAGTTGGGGCCCGGTACGGGCAGTGACGTTCACCCGCCTCACTAAAGGCGGCGCGAAGCTCTATCCCAACCCGACGCCCGGCCGCGCCGCCCTGGACCTGACGGAGTTGCCGGCCGGGACCTACCAGGTCCGGATTCTTGATCTAATGGGGCGGCAGTTGGGGGCTTACGTATTCGAGGGCGCCCGCAAGCAGCCGTTGAGCGTCGAGCAGTTACCGCCGGGCCGCTACGTGGTGCACGTTGTCGGCCCGGACGTAAATCTGACCCTGTCGCTGGCACGCGAATAGGCTTTTGCCCATCGAAGGCCGGAAAAAGCCCCTGGAAATATTTCCAGGGGCTTTTTCATGAGGTAGCGAGTTGAATATGCGTGGTGGTACAACCGCGGGCAGAGTCCTTTACCCGGCTACCCGAACCTGAGTAAACGGATATGAGAGGCGGTCATGTGGCGCGAACCGAAGGCCGGCGTAGTCACTTGGCTGATCCGGGTACTTTGGGAGGGCCACTTAGAGCCCATCCGAAAAAATACGTCCTCAGCAAAAAGGCCATCCTGATGAGCCGTTCACGTAAGCATAGTTAGGCATGGACCACCGCTCGCAACGTGATGGCTTCACCAAGGCAGCCCCTCAGGTCCTACTCGGTTTGTTGGCATATACTTAAATAGAAGACGGAACAGCATTCCCCTGGCCAAGGAAGCTGGCTGGCTCACTTAGGGCCCCCGTTTGCCGGCGGCTGCGGAGATCTGCCGGGTGCTGGCGCCTGCTGCATGGGGTTGGGCGCCTGGGGAGCATTATTGCCAGCGGCCTGCTGCTGAAACAGCTCGAAGCGGGAGGCCGTGGGCTGGCGCGGGAAGGCGTTGTTCGACTGATCGGTGTCGGCCGTTTGCTGGAAGGGGTCGAGCACGAAGCTGATCACCGGCTGCTTGGTGACGATGATCTTGGTCACCTGCTCGTTGTTGCGGCGCCAGATTTCGGCGGGAAGGGTGCGGAGTTCCTGCGAGTTGTCGGCGTAGGTGAGCTGCAGGATGACGGGCATCACCAGCCCGCCGACGTTGCGCAAACTCAGCTCGTAGAAGTGCTGCGGGTCGCCCAGGCGCTGCCGCTGCTCAGGCTTGAGGGTGCCCAGGTAGGCCGTGTAGCGCTGTTGGTCAGCCTCGGTTACGGCCAACGGGTTGTAGGTGTTATAGAAATCCTTCAGCTCGGGATTAGCCTCCACCAGGGTTTGCTTGATGTCGGTGGCATTGCGCTGGGCCGAGATGGAGGGTGGCGTGCCAGCTTGCTGCTGCTGCCGGCGCTGGTTTTCCACCACCGGGTTGCTCGTGCTCACTGAGTAGAACTTAACGGATTCGAGGGCCAGGTCGCAGTGGTCGGTGGAGTAAAACCAGCCGCGCCAGAACCAGTCCAGGTCCACGGCCGAGGCGTCTTCCATGGTGCGGAAGAAGTCGGCCGGGGTAGGATGCCGGTAGGCCCAGCGCGTGGCGTACGTCTTGAAAGCGTAGTCGAACAGCTCGCGGCCCATCACCGTCTCGCGTAGAATGTTGAGCGCCGTGGCGGGCTTGCCGTAGGCGTTGGAGCCCAATTGCAGTATCGACTCCGAGTTGGTCATGATGGGGTTTTGCAGGCTCTTATCCATCAGCATGTAGGGCACGATGCCGCGGGGCTCGCCCCGCCGCGAGGGGTAGTTGCGCTCCCACTCCTGCTCGGTCAGGAACTGGCAGAACGAGTTCAGACCCTCGTCCATCCACGTCCACTGCCGCTCGTCGGAGTTAATAATCATCGGGAAGAAGTTGTGGCCCACCTCGTGGATAATCACCGAAATCATGGCGTATTTGCGCTCGGCCGAGTAGGTACCGTCCTTTTCGGGCCGGCCGCCATTAAAGCAGATCATGGGGTATTCCATGCCGCCCACCGGGCCGTGCACCGAGATGGCCACCGGGTACTGATACGGGATGGTAAACTTGGAGTAGGTTTTGATGGTGTGCGCCACGACCTGGGTCGAGTACTTGCCCCAGAGGGGGTTGCCTTCCTTGGGGTAGTACGACATGCACATCACCGGCTTGCCGCTCTGGCTAATGCCCATGGCATCCCAGATGAACTTGCGCGAGCTGCACCAGGCAAAGTCGCGCACGTTTTTGGCGGCGAAGCTCCAGGTTTTGGTACCGGTGGCGCGGCTGCCCTCGTTGCGCACTGCTTCTTCCTGGCTCACGATGAGCACCGGTTTCCGGGCCGTTTTAGCTTCGGCGAACCGCTTCTGCTGGGTGGGGGTGAGCACCTGGGCCGCGTTGAGGAGCGTCCCGGTGGCGCCCACCACGTGGTCGGCGGGCACCGTGATGCTCACGCGGTAGTCGCCGAAGGGCAGGGTAAATTCGCCCGTGCCCAGGAACTGCTTGTGCTGCCAGCCCTGGTTGTCGGAATACACGGCCATGCGCGGATAAAACTGCGCGATTTCGTAGAGGTAGTTCTTATCCTCGGGGAAGTACTCGTAGCCGCTGCGCTCGTTGATTTTGAGCTGGTCGTTGATGTTGTAGCGCCACTTCACGTCGAACGACACCGCCTGGCCAGGGCGCAGGGGCGTGGGCAGGTCCACGCGCATCATGGTGTGATTGATTACGGTTTTCAGCGGTTGGCCGTCCTTGCCGGTCACGCTCTCAATCTTGAACCCACCATCGAAGTCCGACAACAAGCCCTCCAGCGTTTGGAAGGATACCTTTTCTTGCAGTTGCCCCACCTGCGTAGCCGTCGTCATCGAGTTCTTGTCCAGAATGTTCTGGTCGAGCTGCATCCACAGGTAAGGCAGCACGTCGGGCGACAGGTTGGTGTAGGTGATGGTCTCACGGCCGCTGATGGCTTGTTTGTCATCGTCGAGCGTGACCTTGATGTCGTAGTCGGCGCGCTGCTGCCAGTAGTCCTTGCCCGGGGCCCCGCTGGCGGTACGGTACGTGTTGGCAGTGGGCAGCAGCGTTTCGAGCTGCGCGAATTTATCGGTCCCCGAGTTGGTGGTCTGGGCTGCGGCGAACTGAGAGGTGCCCAACGCCAGCAGCAGGCCGGCAAACAAAAAACGACGCATAGAAAGAGCGTAAAAAGCGAAAACAAAACTAAAACACCCGCCAGGAATGAGGCAGCAAGGTAGGCAGACAGCGGCATTGGGCATTGGAGCTGGCAGAAACGGGCGCCGGAGCTGGGCGGGCCTCAAGCTAATCGGCCACCACTGGAGCCCAGGATTTGCAACGCCAGCAGCACGGGCCTCCGCGGTATAGGAGCTCGATGCGCGGCGGCTACCGGCTCTGGACTGATGGTCGAAAGCATCTGACCTCACCCATCCTGCTAAAGCCGGCAAGAGAACGCAAGGCTGCGCCAGGAGGGCAGGTTTGGTATGAAGGAACATCCAGCGCTTGGCCGGATGGCTATCCGTCGGGGCCAGCGGCCGGGCCTGGCAGCTAATACCCGACTACCGCTCGTCGTATACTTACGTTGGCAAAACCAGTCTGCTTCCTCAGTCAGATGAAAACAGGTATCGTCCTCCTCACTGCAACAACCTGTCTGGCCTTCGCGGCCTGCGACTCAAAAACACCCGTTACCTCTGCTCCTGCGGCTACCGCGCGCCCGACTCAACCGCCCGCCACCGATTCCACCCCCACAACAGCGTCTGGCTCAGGCATGGCGGCCACTCCCAACTACGCCGGAACCTATACCGTGGAGGATACGGCCCTGTGTCCTTTGTCGATAATCATAAACAAGCAGGCGGACGACTACTTTTTCTCTTGCCGAGGAGTACGCGGTAAAGTACAGGTATCGCGGGAGGGCTCAACCACGGGCTTCACCTTCGTTGGCCTGAAGGCCGCTGAGCCGTCGGCGGTGGCGCCGGAAATGGATGATGTGCAGGCCGTGTGGGAAGACGGCGTACTCCGCCTTCAGAATACCGGCAACTCGATGAACTACTACGTGCAGTTTGAGCAGTGCGACGCGAAATACCTGGAACTGGTGCGGCAGCCGTAGCAAAAAACCTACTGTACCTCCCCTACCCGCATTAGCAGCGGCCAGTCCCGTAAATACGGGCGGGCCCAGGGCAGCAAGCGGATAACACAACCCGGGCTTATGCCATTGGGGACTTCGCAAGGAGCCGCGAGCCGTAACCATTCAACCATCAGGAGACCAGATGCCGCACCAGCAGAACGGAGGCACTGCCCCGGACGGGACTGGTAGTCAGCAACCAGTCGCGCCCGGGGCGTAGTAGATAAGGGCTTTGATGGAAATAAAAAATCCAGGGCCGCACACGCCAACTCCTGATACCGGCGGCTTGCTGTTGGCCACGCACGTAGGCCCGGCCAACGAAAACGACTGAACCGGCGGCCGGGCAGCCCTGCAAAAGCTCCACAGGCAGCCCTTTAATCAGTTTGCATGATACAAGGAGTACGGGACGAACTACAGCAAGGTGGCCAGTTTGTCGGCCGTGACAGGCATCTCCACTTTTCGAAAATTATCTAAAATCTGAGCGGCCGTCCGGGGCGGGTTTTTAAGAAAGGCGACCTGCGTCCGAAACGCCTCCAGGGCCTTTTCTGGGTTCAAGTCAATGAGGTTGGAGATAAAGGCGTCCGGGTGCTGGGCCTCCACGTCGTACGATGCCAGCGCGATCGCAGGGAAATCTTTCAAATTGGCCGTAACGATAACGTCTGCTTGGCACCGAATAGCTGCCGCGAGCAAATGGCGGTCATCCGGGTCGGGTAACTCCAGCGCCTCTATCAGCGGCTCAAAGTTTACCACATCGGCATCAGGAAAGGCTCCACACATGGCGTCTTTGGTCTTTCGCAGCTGCTCAGCTGTGAGGTCCTGCCTATTCAACAGCAGGTTGCGCATCCACTCGTCGTGAATAATTTCCGTCCACTTGGGTGTATAAAGTCCTAAGCTGGCCAGGTGCAGGAGTAAATCTCGGATGGGCGCAGGATAGAGCACGCACGCATCCAGCACGGCAACAAAGCGGGACGAGTGAATCATTGGTAGCCCAAGTTAAGCTCCTGGGCCTGTTGGACTAAAAACTGCAGGTGCTGCCGCTGCTGCTGGGCTTGCTGTTGCTCATAGCTCAACAGGTGCTCCAGTTGCACCCGGCGGTGGCTGCCCACCTTTTTGAAGGGGATAGCCCCCTGCTCCAAGAGTTTGACCAAGTGGGGGCGTGAAACGTTGAGCATGTCGGCGGCCTGCTGGGTGCTCAATTCAGAATCGGACGGAATGAGGGATACGGCTTTGCCCTCGGCCATGCTCAACAGAATGAACTTCAACAGCTCCAATGCCTTACGGGGAATGGTCACAGCTTCGTCGTGCTCCTGCAATCGGAGCTCAACTAGGTCGCCGCCCTTCTTTAGCCCTCTCTTGTGAAAAGCGTCGAAATAAGGCAACGAGGCGCTGGCCACACGTTGGTCTTGTAAAGATGGCTTCTCTAGTATTGCTTCCATAGCCGGTTATATTATCGTATGCAATTTATAAACGAAATAAACGAAACAAAGATTTCCCGGTAATTTAGTTAAGTGACGAACTTAGGCTGATTTGCGTGTAGCACTTGTATCCAATTTTTAACTAAGGCCACCGCTGCGCCGGAACCGGATAATGTGCAGGCCGCGTGGGAAGACGGCGTACTCCGCCTTCTAAAGCACTGGCAACTTGATGAACTACTTCGTGCAGTTTGAACAGTGCGATGCGAAACACCTGGAGTAATTATTCAGCTATCAATGGGTCAGTTGCTGCACCAGCAGAACGGCGGCAATGCCAAGGGCGGCGGCACTGGTGGTCAGCAGCCAGTCGCGCCGGGCCACGCCGAAGATTCGCAACACCACCAGGCCCGCGAATAGAATGATGCTCACGATGAGCGCCTGCCCTAGCTCTACCCCAACGTTGAAAGCCAGCAACTCCTTGATGGGGCGGCTGGCCGGGCCCAGCAAGGCCCGCAGGTAGTTAGAAAAGCCCAGACCGTGAATCAGCCCAAAAGCCAGCGCCCAACCATTGAACGCCACACTAGCCTCCTGATTCCTGCCCTTGAGCCCCCGGTTGGCCCCGCGCATGTTGCCCAGCGCCGTAACCATAATAGTAACCGGTATTAACGCTTCGATCAGGGCGGAGGGCAATGCCACTATGCCCAACGTAGCGAGCGCCAGGGTGAGGGAATGGCCAACAGTGAAGCTGGTGACCAGGGCCAGCACCCGGCGCCAGTCGGCCAGCGCGTAGGGCGCGCACAGCGCCAGCAGAAAGGTGAGGTGGTCGGCCGCCCGTAGCGTGCAGATATGTAAGAAACCAAGATGGAGGTAGGTTTGAAAAACGGACATTCCTATTTTTTTCAGTTGAATGCAAGACGAAAAGGCGAAGGTCGGATTTTTATCCAATGTGGATGAACCCAGAAATGGCTCCCTTTACCTGGGAGAGAAAAGAAGTGGCCCGCTGCTCTCCCCAATAATGTTCTTAACCACCGCGACCCGCCGATACGATGGTCGTAGGGCGAAAACTACCAGCAGCACCAGAACCAGGTAATTGTCCAGGCAGCTACAGCGGTGGGCTGCTTAGTGGGAAAGCCCCACCTACGCCCCGGCGCTTCGGCGGGGTACTTTTCTTGACCAGCCGCTGCTAACCCCTCGCGGCCGTAACAGCCCTGGTCGTACGAAGCCATTGCCCAGCATCAAAAGCGCGCAAGAGTAGCCCAGGGGCAACTGAGGGGCCGGCAGGTAGCGGAAATAGCCCGGGCACCGCCACTATGCCTGGCAGGCAGGCCTGAATAGACATGAAAAACCGCCCTTCAAATCAGAAAGGCGGCTTTTTCATGTCTATTCAGCCTAATCCAGCCTACAGCTTCTCGAACCGCTGGGTTGCGGTTTGCTTATTAGTCATCAGGCGCAGCAGGTAGATGCCGGGGGGCAGATTGCTGACGCGCAGCTGGGCCGTGGGCACGCCGTCCACCGATTCCCGGTATAGCCGCTGGCCGAGCAGGTTGAGCACCTCCAGCTGCCGTAGCTTCTCGCCGGATGGGGCTTCTACCTGTAACAGGCCGGTAGTGGGGTTAGGGTGCAGGCGGAAGGCCGGCTGGTTACTCCCCCCCTGGGTGCCCAGCAGCACGCCAAGGTCCTGGATCGAGCGGGGCCACAGCTCGTAGCCGCCCAGAAACGGGGCTTCAGGATTGAACTGATACACTACTCCCCGCAGGGTGAAGAAGCCGGTGGGCGCGGCAGTCTGATACAGGCCCGAGTTATGGTGAATGTAGGCGCGGTAGGTGCGCACCTCATCTTGCAGATCTACGCCGAAGCCAGGATAGCCCTGCCCGGTAGTCCACTGGGCGGGGTCAACAAGCCGGACGCCGCGTAGCTCCACGGGCAACGACTCGGTACTGTCGGCGAGCGGGCCGGTCTGGAGGATAGGATCAAACAGTGGCTGGCCCGCCGCCAGCCGCCGTAATGAGTCGGCCTGGAAGCGAATCAGGCCGTTTTCCTGCACCACCCGGCCGATGACGCGGAGCCGGTCGCCGGGACGCACAGGGTAGGCCAGGTTGTCGGTTTGGCGCACCACGTTAATGGCCTTATCGCCATCCACGAGCGAGAAGTCCAGCCCGGCATCCCGGAAGTTGGGGCTATTAACCACGCCCTCCAGGCGGCAGTACACGCCGGCCGAGTCGGCTATGCCGGTCAGGGGCTGCACCGGGCGCAACTGGCCGATGCGGTATGTACGAATCGGGCTCACGGCCGCCGGCGCGCCGGTCTGCACGCGGACGTAGCGGTGAATGCCGCCGTTATTCCAGGCGCAGTACAGCAGCGTGTCGCCGGTGGCTGATACGCCGAGGCCGCGGGCTTCGGCGTTGCCGACTTCGGGCAGGGGCAGGTTCCAGAGTCGCTGATTGGTTTCGTCGCGAAAGTGGAAAGAAGCCGGGGTAGAGCCCACGGCTCGCACGGCCGCGAACAGGCGCCGGCCGGGCAGCACCTGCACCCCGCTCGACCCCGCCGCCAGGCTCGTGATGGTGCCCGCGAGCGTGTAGTTCACGGTATCGGGGCTGGTGTAGCGCTGAATTTGGGCCGTTCCGGGGTCGGGCAGGTACAAGGTCAGGCCGTCGGGCTCCATGGCGAAGGCCCGGCTCAGGATGCGGTCGGGCAGCGTGAGCCGGCGTACCAGTCGGAAGGTGGCGCCGGCCTGGCGCAGGATGTAGGTGTAGTCGTCGCCCCACAGGCTGGCGACGAATACCCGGCCCCAGCTATCGACCCGAGGTGTAGTCAGGGTATTGGCCTGGCCGCCGGCGCGCGCCGGGGCCGTCCAGGAGGCAATCAGGGTGCCGGTCTGGGCATTGATCTTGACGAGCTTGGCGTTCGAGCTAATCAGAATGTGGCCGTCGCGGTCGGTGCCGAGGCCGGTGTTCTGGGATGTCAGCCCCAGGGCCGGATTCGTGTTGAGCAAAGGCGAGAACGACGCGGGTTGGCCATTGGGCAGCCGCACGTGGAGGCGGCCCGAGTAGTCGAGCAGCCACAGCTTGCCGAAGCCGTCGGTGGTGGCTCCGTAGCCGTTGGCACCGGGCAAGATGTTGCCATCGTAGCGAAAGTCGGGGGCGGGCACCTCCACCAGGTCGGTGAGGGGCTCGTCGCTCTTGGTCAGCTGCAGGACGAGGGCTGGACCAGGCACGATGCTTTTGCCGTCGGTGGCCAGCACGCGTTGGTAAAAGCGCACGGCCGTGCCAGGGGCCGAGCTGCCGAGCAAGGCATACCAGGCATCTTCGCGGCGGCGCACGGTGGTGGCCCGGCCGGTACCTTCCTGGAAAACGATGTTGTTGAAGTTCAAATCAGTAGCGAGCTGGTAGAAGTACGTCACCGGGTCGCCGTCGGGCTCCTCGCTCGGCGGCCAGCTCACGCCAAACAGGGCTTCCAGGTTACGCACGGCGTAGACATCGGCGGGGCGCGTCGAGCTAACGGCCGTGGGGCGGGGTGGCTGGTTGGCGGCGCCGTAGAGCTGCCCGCGCAGCTCGCCGTTGGGGTTGGCCTGGGTCCGCAGCCGGATGAACAAGGCCCCCGCCCGCAGTTGGTCGGTCACGGTGTCCGACTTCGCGTCGAGCGTACCGCTGAACGTGCCGGTCCGCCGGTCGCTGGAAAGCACCGTAAGCTGGCCCAGCAGGCGCCCGGCAGTGCCGTGGCTGCCCCCGCCGATGGCCACGGCCGCGCGGTCGTCAAGCAGCGGACTGGCCAGGTTAGTAAACGAGCCCGTCACCCGCACCCGCTGGTTGGCGATAACCGCCCGGGCTGTGGCCGTCGCCGAGCCGGCCGGGCGCCCCAGCTCCAAATGCAGCGGCGAGAGCGTGGCCGCCACTGGCTCGGCCTGCAAGTCGCGCCGCACCACAAATGAGCCGTCGTACCCGTAGATAATGCGCGGCAGCACTGCCGGGTCGAAGGTGGCCATGTCGGCGGCGTTGCGCTGCAAGATGTCGTAGGTCGTATACGCCACGCTGTCCTGGCGGTAGTACACGTCCATAATCGTAATCGTATTCGTCGGGGCCTTGTCCAGCGTGAGCCACGGGCGCGGGCCCGAGCCGGCCGCCCCCGCGTTCAGCAGCTCCAAGTCGCCGCGCCGGCCGGGGAAGTAGGCGTGGTGATGGCCGCTGATGTAAGTTTTCACGTCGAGCCGTTCCAGGATTTTGCGCAGCGCTTCGTTGTTGCGCAACACATTGCCCACCCCGTCGCGCTCCTGCGCGATTGAGTACAGGGGCAGGTGGCCCACCAACAGACGCATGCGGGCCGCCCGCGCCTCGGGCAAGCTAAATTGCTGCTGCACCCAGGCCAGGTTGGCCGGCATAATAACGTCCGACGACGCATCCCAGCTCACCACAAACACCTGGTCTTGCCGGAACGAGTAATAGGCCGGGTAATTCACGCTATCCACGAAGGCCAAAGGTGGCGCGTAGGCCGGGTTACGCCAGAATTCACGCGTCACGCGGCGCTCCATGGGCAGCGAGCGGGTGCCATCGTGGTTGCCCAGGGTGAAGGCAAACGGGATGCCCGCCCGCCGAAACTTCGACGTCACCGAGCGGTCGAAGCCCTGCCACATCGTGCGCATAATAGCGTCGGTGCTCACCCCCTGGCCGGCCACCATATCGCCCCCGCACACCACCAGGTCGGGTTGCCAGATGCGCGGAATGCGCTGCATGATGCTGTCGACTTGCCACTCGTACGTCGACGAGCCCAGGGCCGCGTTCAGGTCGCTTATCACCGCGATGCGCAGGTCCCCCCGGGGTGGTACGGTAGTTGGCGCGCGCTCCAGCTCCACTAGCCGCAAGGCATCGGCAATGACGCGAGTCCCTCCCTGCCCCCGGGCCAGCAGCTCCACGTAATCGCCGGGTGCCAGGTCGAAGGTACCCAGCACGTTCCAGCGGGCCGTAGTCGAGAGGTCGTTTTGGTCGGCCAGCAAGGTGTCGCGCCGCGTGCCGCGATGCAGCACGTAGGGCACGCGGCGGGCGTTGCCCGTACCAATGGTCCACCACGCCGCCAATTGGTACCGACCGCGGGGCAGTTGGCCCAGGCTGTAGCGCGCCTTGGTGCCCGGCGCACCCACCGTGGCCCCCCGCGAGGCGGTGGGCAGGTAAGCGCTGGGATGGTTGGTGGCGGTCCAGAGCCCGCTTTCGGAGTAGAGCGGGTTGTTGGTATCAATTACAATAACCGGCCGGCGCGGGCTCGGCACTGCCTCCGACAGCACCAGCGACGAGGCGTTCGAGCGCAGCTGATTGCGGTCGCCCCCGGGGCGGTCCGTGGGGTTATTCACCACCTCACCCGCGGCTAACATGGTGGTCGAGCCGCCGCCATCGAGGTTGAGGCCCTCACGGACCCGCAGCTCCACCAGCATTTGCGCCATTTCTTGCAGCGTAACGCCCGCGCTGGCAGCCTGGCGGCCGTCCACCGCCACCACAATCACCGTGTCGCCGGCCAGGTAGCCCACCGCCGTCCGCGGGTTGCGGCCTACGGCAATGTCGGGGGCAATGATTTCTTCGGCGGCCGTGACGCGCACCTGGCTGTTGTGCACCAGCACCGGCCCGCCGCCCACCGCCTGGCTGGCGTTCCAGACCACCCCACCGGCCGGAAACGTGGGGCTGGGCACTGCCTGCGGCGGCTGGGTGGGGTCGTTGAGGCTCGGGTTCGGATAAGCCCAGGTAGTGTTATCGGGCCCATCTAGGGAGCCGCCCAGGCCATACACCCACGCCACGTCGGGTACGCGGTTGACCAGGCCGAACGCGCCCCGCGTGGGGGTATAGTTGCGACCGTTACGGGGAATTGTTTTCTGGTTTGGGGCCACGCCATTGCCATCGGTGATGACGAGGCTGGCCGAGGAGTTAGCACCGAAATAGCCGCCGTTCACGGCCCAGATAGCCTGGTTCAGCGCCGCGTATTCAGCGGTGGTTTTAAGGCGGAACGCCGGTCCTCTTTCTTCGCCGACAGCGCGCAGGCGCAGGTTGCGGTCGGCCAGGGCAATGCGGGTGTACATCGCCCGGATCCGGGCGCCGTCGGGCAAGGTGCCGTTGGTTTCGAACACGCGCACCGAAGGCGGCAGCAGCACGTTTAAATCCTGGCGCGGCACCCAGCGCAAGTTCAGCGGCGGTGTGCTTTGCGCCTGCGCCGGCTGGAAAAGCCCCAGTATCGACAGCACCCCTGGCAACAGCATTCCCGGGAAAGTAAGTTTTGGCATAGAGCAGGTAGATTGATTAGGAAAAGAGCAGATGGATGCTGCAAAGCTATGGCGCTGTGAGCCCTTAGCTGGCCGGTTGCGCTGGACTTCACCGAATCGCAAACTATTCCCCGAAGAGTTAACCCGCCGTTAATCCGGCCGTACCTCGGGCTCCACAAACCAAGGCCCTCCGAATAATTGATGTCGCCCGATATTCCCCTTCGGACGGGTACTGCCCATTTGTAAGCGGAAAGGTGGCAGGGGAACGTAATAGATCGAGGCAACCGTACCTGAGAGTAGATCACTGCCAACAAAATAAAAAAGTATAATATTAACAAGAACCACTACGTCAGCGGGGCCCGAAGCGCCGGCCAAGCCCCCACCCCGACCCACCCGATGCGGGTCCCTCCGCCGCTGTTCCATTCGCCGCTTCCGACAGCTTTAGGGCTGCCAAGGCGGCTTCGCCACTAAGTCGGTGTAGTCAAATTCGTTGCGCCAGATTTGCAGCAAAAACGTCCGGCAAGCGCGCTGCTCGGGCAGTCGGCCAGTCACCACCGTTTTTCAGCTCCTGGTAGTAGGCAGCACGGGGCAGCTTGCGAAAAATGGGGCTCGCAAACCCGGCCGCCGAAGCGAGCCGACGAAAGACCTCCATAGGTATAGCTCCTACCCTACTCCAAACGGGCAGTCCCGATGCATCCCGAACTGCGGAAAACCCATCACCCGGGTTGATTAATGCAGCCCTTAGAAACACGAATTCTACAAATCTGCCGGTGCGTTGAGCCGTCCCCGGCAGTAAAGCCCAAAACCCGACCTATCAGGATAGCATTCTGCATTATATCAAGCTTTATTGCTGACTTAACGATACAAGAACTTGAAAAATAATTAGCTCATGATACCTTTATAAAATTATTAAGTTCCCAAGCTCATGTCACCTATGGCATACAACTACTCGCTCCTGCGATGTTTGGTAGTCCTGTCCCTGTTAATTACGGCCTGCCGGCCAGCGCCGGCCCCGCTAGCGAAGTCCCCGACCGGGGTAGTGGCACCTAGCTCCGGCCCAATTCCCTTCACACCGGCGGTAGCGGTCCCTAATTCCGGCTCGATGGCTTCTATGGCCGAGGTCCAGCAACGCATCGCCGCCAGCGAGTACGACGTGCGCTTCCAGCCCGGAGCGGGAACTTACCAAAGCCCGAACCGCGCCCAGGGCCTACGGGCTACCTTCCTGAGTCCTGGTCGCTACGCCGTGCGCCCCCGCCAGGACTCGAGCGCGGCCACCCGCTGGCAGGTGAGCTGGGCCCTACGCGGCATTGGCCGAGCCGGGCAGCCGGGCCTGCCGCTGGCCCCCGCCACGGCCCCGACCACCGCCAAGGGCGGGCAGCTCCGCTACGGCTCCCCCGCCTATGACGAGGTGTACGACAACACGCCGGCCGGCGTCCGCCAGAGCTACGTGCTGCACCAGCGCCCGGCCGGCCCGGCCACGGACTCGGTGCGGGTGCGGCTGGCCCTGCACGCGCCCGAGCTGCGGGTGCGCCAGCAAGGGCAGTCCTTGGCCTTTCACCCCGCCGCCGGTGGGGCAGCCGTGCTCCACTACGCTGACCTGCGGGCCTGGGATGCCACGGGTCGGCCGATGCCGGCCAGGCTAACCCTGGCGCCCGGCGACAGCTTGCTCACGCTGGCTGTGGCCGACCAGGGGGCCCGCTATCCGCTCACCATCGACCCGCTAGCCAGTACCCCTGGCACCATAGTACTGGGCAACCAAGCCTCGGCCCAACTCGGCTATAGCGTGGCTGGGGTGGGCGACCTCAACGGCGATGGCTACGGCGACCTGGCCGCGGGGGCCTTCTTGTACGACAACGGCCAGATTGACGAGGGGGCCGTGTTCGTGTACTACGGCGGGGCTAACGGCCTGCAAACCGTGCCCGCCAACCCGGCCGGAGCCGCCCTGCGCCTGGAGAGTGATCAGGGAGGCGCCCAACTCGGCTTTAGCGTAACCGGGGTAGGCGACCTGAACGGCGACGGCTTCGCTGACCTGGTGACCGGAGCCAATCTCTACGACAACGGGCAGAACAACGAGGGAGCCGTGTTCGTGTACTACGGCGCGGCCAACGGCCTGCGAACGGTACCCACCAACCCGGCTAGGGCAGCTCTGCGACTGGAGTCCAATGTGGCTAATGCCCAATTGGGCTCCAGCGTGGCAGGAGCCGACTTCAACGGCGATGGCTACAACGACTTGGCTACCGGGGCTATCACGTACGCCAGCGGGCAGACCGACGAGGGAGCCGTGTTCGTGTATCATGGCGGCGCCAACGGCTTGCAAACTACCGGCTCGGCTGGAGGAGGAGCCGTCTTGCGCCTGGAATCCAACACGGCTGATAGCCAGCTTGGCTATAGTATTAGTGGGTGTGGTGACCTCAACGGCGACGGCTACGCCGACCTGGCGGTCGGGGCTCCCCTGTATACCAACGGAGAGTTCCAGGAGGGAGCCATCTTCGTGTACTACGGCGGGGCCAACGGCTTGCAAACCGTGCTCGCCAACCCGGCCGGAGCCGCCCTACGCCTGGAGAGCAATCAGTTATTTGCTTCGATAGGATTTAGTGTGGCCGGGGCGGGCGACCTCAATGGCGATGGCTACACCGACCTCGCGGCGGGAGCCCCGTTCTATGACAATGGGCAAACCAACGAGGGGGCAGTGTTCGTGTACTACGGCGCGGCCACTGGCCTGCAAACCGTGCCCGCTAGCCCGGCTGGGGCGGCCCTGCGCCTGGAAAGCAACCAGGAAGCCGCCCGGATGGGCTACGGCATAGCCATGGCCGGCGATGTCAACGGCGACGGGTATGCCGATTTGGCGACCGGAGCTGGCTGGTACAATAATGGGCAGGCCAGCGAGGGGGTGGTGTTCGTGTACTATGGTAGGGCTACCGGCCTGCAAACCGTGCCGGCTAACCCGGCGGGGGCGGCCCTGCTCCTGGAAAGCAATCAGCAGGGCGCCCAAATGGGCAACAGCGTAGCTTGGGCGGGCGACCTCAATGGCGATGGCTACGCCGATCTGGCCGCCGGAGCCGCTGGATACGGCAGCACCCCGAATGGCGGCCAGGGCGCCGTGTTCGTGTACTACGGTGGGGCAGACGGCCTGCAAACCATGTCGGCGAACGTGGCCGGGGCCGCCCTACGCCTGGAGAGTAACCAAGCCAATACCCAACTCGGCTATAGCGTAGCCGGGGTGGGCGACCTCAACGGCGATGGCTACGCCGACCTGGTGGCCGGAGCCAATCTCTACGACAACGGGCAGACCGATGAAGGAGTTGTATTTGTGTACTACGGCGGGGCCAGCGGCCTACAAACCGTGCCCGCCAACCCGGCCGGGGCCGCCCTGCGCCTGGAGAATAACCAGGCTGGTGCCCAGTTCGGCGTTAGTGTGACCGGGGCCGGCGACCTCAACGGTGATGGCTATGCCGACCTGGCCGTCGGGGCCATTGGGTACAACAACGGCCAAGCAGGTGAGGGGGCCGTGTTCGTATATTACGGCGGGGCCAGTGGCCTGCAAACCGTGCCCGCCAACCCGGCCGCAGCCGCCCTGCGCCTGGAGAGCAACCAGGCCGGTGCCCAAATGGGCTCCAGCGTGGCCGGGGCGGGCGACCTGAATGGCGACGGCTACGCCGACCTGGCCGCCGGAGCCTATCTGTACACCAATGGCCAAGCGAGTGAGGG
>NZ_JACXAD010000023.1 GCF_014699115.1 Hymenobacter montanus | reverse complement strand
TGAACCGGGCCCAAACCCTTGAACCGGGCCCAAACCCTTGAACCGGGCCCAAACCCTTGAACCGGGCCCAAACCCTTGAACCGGGCCCAAACCCTTGAACCGGGTTTTCCCCAACCTTAACTTTTTATTAAATCTTTTTCTAAAAATCTTCTTTTGTTTCCACTCATTAGGTCAGTTGATAAGTGGATAAGCCCGAAAGGTTATCCCCAGGGTGGAAAACGTGGGGGTAAGATGGGCCTTATCCACGTACTATCCACCGGCGTTGTGGAAAACAAAACACTGTTTTTCAGAATAATAACTCGTTTTCAACATTGCGAGAGCCTTTCCACATTTTTATTATCCCCGGCAATATGAGCATGTGGGAAGGCGGGATGGTGGGGAAAGGTTATCCCCGCTTATCCCCATGAGTTTTGCCCTGTGCGGGCTTCAGAACTACCAAAAAAACTTTTGCTCCACTTATCCCCGCCCAGCTAAGAAGTATCCCCCAGGTTATCCCCGAAATTGTCCACCAGCCAAAAATGATGTGGAAAAGCCAGTGGAAAACCGGGGGATTACCCGCCGAAAAGGCCCTCAGTAACTGGATTTGATCAAAAGTTATCCCCGAAAGCGGGTAAAATGACCGGACCAGACAATCGAAACCCGGATTCAGGGGCACCTAATACCTAAAAGTCCGGTGGTTTGTCGTGTTAGGTCCTGGGCCACGTGGTCAGGCCAAGGCAATACCTACCTATCTGGTAGTTGGCGGTAACAACGGGCTCATTATTTAACCCTCAGAGAGAAGCTACACCCAGGTGCGTACCGCTTAGGGTGTGTAGACAGTTGCCCCAAACCGATTCTGCGGAGCTTGTCGCCGCCTCTCTACCGGCCCGTTTTGACCCAACGAAGCAGTATCTAGGCGGCGACAACCTCCACAGGACGTCAGTAAGTTCTACCGCTTGTTTACTGTCACCCACCCTAGGAAATCTACCTCGAAGAGGGCAACAGAGACCAGGCAAGCGTCGGACGTCGAAAGAGCCTAGAGCAGCTTGGCACTTTCTCTAAAAGCTGAGGGGTTCCACGATGTCGAAGCCGGCCCGGACTTGCTGGGGTTTAGGGTTCAGATAAACCGGCTCGTGAGGCAGGAGCAGGTTGGGGTCGCCGTTGCGCCACTGGCCGTCGCCGTCGCTGTCAATCAGTACGCGCAGGTAGTAAATGCCGGGGGGAATATCGGCAAACAGGTAGGAGCCTTTGGGCGAAAATAGGCTGGTAACCACTTGCAGCTTATCGTTGAGCAGCTGCAGCTCGAAGTGTTTCTCCTTGGTCGTGATGGTGCCCGACAAGCTGGTGGAAATGTCCTGCTCGCTGATGCCCAGGCGCAGGGGGCGCAGCCGTAGCGCCTGGCCGGTAACGACCGTGATGGCTGCGCTGTCGAGGAGGATTTCGAGACGTTTCCGGGCCTTCGTATTGAAACGCACCGTAAGCTCCGTACGATCGGGGCTGAGGGCGCCATCCGCCGGCAAGCGTAGCGGACGGCGCTTAACCGAATCTTCAACCAGGGTACCGAAGGGGCTGCCCGCGGCAATGCGGACCGGAACGGCAAATAAAAACTTCACCTGGCCCTCTGGAAATACGGCGCGCGGGTTGCCTTCCACCGAATACAAGGGCGGGTTAGCGGTCTTTTTAGCGGTGGCCGGGGGCACCGGAAACTTCACCTGAAGCGTGTCGTGGCCCACGTTGCCGGTACTATCCGTCATGGTGAGCAGGTAGCGACCATCGCCCACCTCGGGGGTTTTGAACAGCACCAGCGAGCGGCCCCGGTCAGCAAGTAACATCGCCTCGGCCAAGGCGGCCGGGGCCGGGGAAGTGCCCAGGGTTACCAACGTAGCAGCGCGGAGGCCCTCGTTAAAGCTGAGCCGGAGCTGGGTGGGGCTGGGCGTCCGAGTTGTGAGCAGAGGCGGGCGCCGGTCGGGGTAGGTGAGCACTAAGGGCACGGGCGTACCGGTGCTGCCCGCGATGGTAATGGGCGCGGGCAGATAGGCAATTTTCTCGCCGGCGTCGTAGCGGCCATTGTTGTTTTTATCGGCCAGCGCGTAGATTTTATACTGTCCATCCTTAAGGAAGCTCAGGTTAAACTTACCATCCTTGTCGGTCAGGACCGTGTAATACGGCCGGCCGCGCTTCACGCCGACGGTGTCGGTTTCGCGGTAAAGGCCGACGCTGGCGCCGGTCACGGGCTTCGCGGTTAGCACATCGGTAACCACGCCGCTCACTTTGCCGGAGTCGAGCACGGCGCCGGTGCTGAAGTTGAGGTAGGCGTTTCGGGCCGGGAGCCCCTCCGTGATGTCGACCACGCCCTCCCGAAAATTGAAGCTGTAGGTGGTGTTGGGATCCAGCGGCTTGTCGAAGAGCAGCGTAATGGAGTTGCGGTCTTCGCGCAACTTGTAAGGGTTGTCGGGCGGCAGCTGGGGGGTGATGAGCAGGTTTTTGCTCAGCTCCTTGGTAACGACCGGTTCCGAAAAGTTCAGGCGCACGAACTTTTGGCTCACGTTACGGGCCGCACTATCGGGCGAGCTGCTGATACGGCGCGGGGGAGTACGATCGCGGGGACCACCCAGGGGCGGAGCCACCGCAGCGCAGCTTTCAAGCAAGGCAACCAGCGCCAGCAGAGCCAGCAGTTCAGCGCGAACAAACATCGATAAGTAAGAACAACGTGGTGAGGGTAAGCCTAACGAAGGAGGCACCAAGGTGTGTGGCCACGACCGGTCGGCGCACTATTGCCGAAGCCGGCTGGGTAGGTAACGCCGCCGTCGTGCGGCCTGGTATCGGCTACAAAGGTGAGCCCCGCCCCGTTACCGAAGCTCCAACCAAGCCACCCGAGCCGAGCTAATAGGTTCGGAAATGCCGGCGTTAACAGGCTACCAACCCCAAAAGCGCCCGCAATCGAGCCGGCTACCGCCTCAAGTAGCCGGATTGCGCTGGCTCGCTACGTACAGCAAACTTGAGAATTGTCCCTCGTGCTGCTTGGCATACTGGTTGGATTTGTAGCCCGCCTTCAGCACTGTGAGGATGCCGCCGGCCCGTTCGGCCTTGTGCTTTTCGCTGAGCATGCTCACGTAATAGGCGTCGAGGGGCATGGGCAGCGTTTCCCGGATAGTCAGCTTATGCTTTTTAAGCAGCTGGGCCATGGTCTTGGGCGCGAAATGGTAGAGGTGGCGCGGCACGTCGTACGCCGCCCAGAGCTCGCGGTAGTGCTGAGCATCCAGGCTCTCCACGTTCGGCACCGCAATCAGCATTACGCCGTCGGGCTTAAGCAAGGCTTTAAGCTGGGCCAGGGTCTCGTTGAGGGTATGCACGTGTTCGAGTACGTGCCAAAGCGTGATGGCATCGAACGTACCCGGCTGCAACGACGCCAGTTCTTGCTGTCCGATGGGCTGTTTAAGGCGTTGGCTGGCCTCTTCCCGGGCCCGGACATTGGGCTCCAAACCCGTAACCTGCCAACCGGCCGACTTGGCCGCCGCCAGGAAATGACCGGTGCCGCAGCCATAGTCCAGCAGCTGGCCCCGGCGAGGGGCCAGCCTATTCAGCAAGCTCACCTTGCGGCGCATGGTGAAAAACCGCGCCACTTTGTAGGCTTGGTTCACGAGCCCAGTGGCGCGGCTGTTGTGCGACACGTAGTCGTCCGACTCATAGTACCGGCCAATATCGGTCTGGCTGGGTCGGGGGTTGGTGAACTGGAAGCTGCAGGCCGTGCACTGTACGATGGCAAAGCTCTCGTGGCTCACCGTCCGGTCTTCGACCACCAGCTTGTTACGGAATTCGGGTTTGCTGCACACCGGACAGCTTTCTAATCGTTCGTAAGACACGGAAAAAAATAACTGGAAGCCGGCCGACGGAAGTGCGGCGCAGCAGCTTTTATAGCCCGGCAAAGTTCGCAAGATTTTATTGGCAATGGAACAGGACAAGGATAGCTAAAATAAAAGACCCTCTCGCTGGAGAGGTGCTCTAGCGAGAGGGTCTTTTTTAGCTTCCGGCCTACCGTCCCAGATACACCATCAGCACCGACACGTCGGCCGGCGAAATGCCGCTGATGCGGGCTGCCTGCCCAATGGTTTCCGGCTGAATCTTCAGCAGCTTTTCGCGGGCCTCGTGGCTGAGCGCCGGCATGGCCCGGTAGTCGAGTCGGCCCTGAATCACAAAGTTTTCCAGCTCTTGCTGCCGGGCCGCCTGCTGGTGCTCTTTGGCCAGGTAGGTTTCATACTTGATATTGATGATGGCTTGCTCCAGGGCTTCTTCATCGTAAGCCGACAGGGCTTCGTGCAGCGCGGGCAGGGCCCGGCGCAGGTCGGCCAGCTCCACGTTGGGGCGGCGCAGCAAATTCACGGCGCGGGTCTTCTCGTGGATTTCCGCCGACCCCAGCTCCACCAGCAGGGGGTTGATTTCAGCGGGCTCGATGGCAAACTTCCGGAGCAGCTCGCCCACTTCGGTCGTCTGGGCTTCCTTCATCCGCACACGGGCCAGCCGTTCGTCCGAAGCCAGGCCTAGCTCGTAGCCCAGTGGGGTGAGACGCAGGTCGGCGTTGTCTTGCCGCAGCAGAATGCGGTGCTCGGCGCGGCTCGTGAACATGCGGTAGGGCTCATCGGTGCCTTTGTTCACCAAGTCGTCGATCAGGACGCCGATGTAGGCTTCGCTCCTTTTTAGCACGAAGGGAGCCTGCCCGTGCACCTTGCGATGCGCGTTGATGCCGGCCATCAGGCCCTGGCAGGCGGCCTCCTCGTAGCCAGTGGTCCCGTTGATCTGGCCCGCGAAGTACAGGTTGGCCACGCGCTTGGTTTCGAGCGTCAGGCTTAGCTGGGTAGGCGGGAAGAAGTCGTACTCGATGGCGTAGCCGGGCCGGAACATCTTGGCGTTCTCAAAGCCCGCTATCTCGCGCAGGGCGCGGTACTGCACGTCCTCGGGTAGGCTGCTCGAGAAGCCGTTCACGTAGCACTCCACCGTGCTCCAGCCTTCGGGTTCGACGAAAATCTGGTGCCGGTCCTTGTCGGCGAAGCGGTTGATTTTGTCTTCCACGCTGGGGCAGTAGCGCGGCCCCAGCCCCTTAATGCGGCCCTGGAACATGGGCGACTTCTCGAAGCCCTCGCGCAGGATGTCGTGCACCCGCTCATTCGTGTAGGTGATGTAGCAGGGCCGCTGCCGGGTAAGGCGGGGCGTGTCGAGGTAAGAGAATTTACCGGGTTCGGCGTCGCCACTCTGCTCCTCCATTTTGGAGTAGTCGAGGCTGCGGCCGTCCACGCGGGGCGGGGTGCCGGTTTTCATGCGCCCGGCTTCGAAGCCCAGCTCCAGGAGCTGCTCCGTAATGCCGCGGCTGCCCTTCTCGGCGGCCCGGCCCCCACCGAAGTTCTTCTCGCCGATATGGATGAGGCCGTTCAGAAACGTGCCGTTGGTCAGCACCACCGACTTGCCCCGGAATTCGATGCCGAGCTGGGTCTTCACTCCTACTACGGTGTCGTTTTCCACCACAAGGCTGGTTACGGCCTCCTGCCAGAAGTCGACGTTGGCGATGCCCTCCAGAGTCAGGCGCCAGGCTTCGGCGAACCGCATGCGGTCGCTCTGGGCGCGCGGGCTCCACATGGCGGGGCCCTTGGAGCGGTTCAGCATCCGAAACTGAATCATGGTCTGGTCGGTGATGATGCCCGACTGCCCTCCCAGCGCGTCGATTTCGCGCACGATCTGGCCCTTGGCCACCCCGCCCATGGCCGGGTTGCACGACATCTGGGCGATGGTGTTCATGTTCATCGTCACCAACAGCACTTTCGAGCCCAGGTTAGCGGCAGCGGCGGCGGCCTCGCAGCCGGCATGGCCCGCCCCCACTACAATGACGTCGTATTCTTGTGGCTGATACATAGTAGCGCGAAGTCTCGCGAAGGTTAAAAGGTAAGTTTCGCAAAGGCGATAAAAAGCATAACCAAGCTTTGCGAAACTTGATTTCAACTTTGCGAAGCCTTGCGCAAAAAAACTCCACCGGGCATCGCGGCCCCAAAATTACGAAATCAAAAACCGCCAGCAGTTTCACGTGAAACAAGTTGCGGGTTCAAAAATTCGGGTTAAGCAGAACCTTAGCGGCCATTTAGCACCCTGCTTTACTCGGCCATTTCCGGTGGTTCCTCCGGCAACTGGTCGGCCAGCAAATCAGCCGACTGGGCGGCTACCGCCTCCCAGGAGAAGGGCTGCCAGTGGCCGTTGATGCTATCGAAAACCTCGGTGGCGGCGGGACCCAGAAACAGCTTGTAGTCGAACTTCGGGTAGCCGTGCACTACGTAGCCGGGGTAGTAGTAATCCAACTGCAAGCGGCGGGCGTAGTCGGCTTTCAGCAGCATCAGGTACTTGCCCAGGCTATACTGCCGGTAGGCCGGATCGTAGAAGTTCAGGATACCCGCCAAGGTGCGGCTGCCAAGGTCGAAAATACCGGCTGCCACCAGCCGGCCGCCGTCGCGCAGCTCGATGACGTGCGTGTTGAATACATTGTGCGCTGCGCCGCCCAGCAACACATCCTCCACGGTAGGGGCCGCATCGAAGGTTATGGCCTGAAGGTAGCGGGCGTATAGCGCCTCGTACTCCCGGGTGAGGCGGAACGGCTGGATGACGACTGCAAACCGGGCGTTGCGCGCCAGCAGCCGGCGGTGGGCTGGCCCCCACTGCACGCGGGCGAGCACCACGCGCAGCCAGTGGGCGGTGTACAGACGGCCATCGAACGGAACAAACTGGCAGGTGAACAGGTCCTGCTGCATCCGATAGTAGCCCTGGTCTAAATAAGAATCCAGAATTTCGCCCCGAATGATGGGCCAAGCAGAAGAAGAGGCGGCCATAGAAGGTCGAACGAAAGAGGCCCAGCTCCCCGACCAAGCAGGTTTAAAGCCAACCGACGCCCACTGAAAGCGGGCGTCGGTTGGCTTTAAAGACGGAAGCAATTCTAAAAGTTACGCAACGACAAGCAGTGGTCTTCCTTGGCCCGCATCGCCGTCTGGCTTAACAAGTCCTTGTCGTGATAGCCGAGCAGGTGCAGCACCCCATGAATCATCACGCGGTGCAGCTCATCGCGAAAACTCAGGCCCAGCTCCCGAGCGTTTTCACGCACCCGCTCCACGCTGATAAAAATGTCGCCTTCCAGAATATCGGCATCATCCGAGTTATCGAAGGTGATGACGTCGGTCAAGGTGTCGTGGTCGAGGTATTCAACGTTGAGCTGGTGCAGGTAGGCATCCGAGCAGAAGATATAGGTAAGCTGCACGATGCGGTGCTCGTGCACGGCCGCGATGCGCTCAATCCATTCCACGAGGCCTTCGGCATCCGATAGCTCGAACTCGGGCACGTCTTCCACCATAAACTCAATGCCCGGGGCCTCGTGATGCAGCTCGCCGGGGGGAAAATTGTCGTGGTGGGGCGGTCCCACCGGCGGATGGCTGATCATAGGATGTTAGGCGGCGATGTGGTCGGCAGTAGGGGTTCCGTCGGTGGGGGCTTGCGTTAGCTGAAAGGTGAGTTGCACGCGGCGGCCTTCCTTGCTGAACTCCACCTCATCGGCTAGGTGGCGGATGAGGAAGATGCCCCGGCCACCCGGGTTCTCCAGGTTTTCGGGCGACGTGGGGTCGTCGAGGTTGTCGTAGTTGAAGCCTGCGCCCTCGTCTTCGATTTCGAACTTAAGCTGCTGGGGCTCTACGTACAGCGACAAATAGACGTTCTTGTCTTTATCAAACTTATTGCCGTGCCGAATGGCGTTGTTCACCGCTTCGGTCACGGCCACCATGATGTTGCCGTAGATGTCGTCCTCAATCTGAAAGGTATCCTTGGAGTTATCGATAAAACTCTCCACCACGCGGATGTTTTCGACGAGCGACGGAATCTGAATTTTTACCTGCTTCATAAGGCGGTTTGATGGGAAGAGCAGCAGCGAGTCTGGGGCGGCAAAAGTAGTCTTTTCACGGCAAAAAGCCACAAGAATTTAGGTCGCCAACCGCCGCATGGTTCCGACAGAGCATTAATTCATTAACGGAATTGCCAATGACTCGGGTGAGCCATGATTATTTAATTTTCTGAAAGTACTCGCTCACCTCGCGTTGGTAGTACGGAGTGAGGTTCGGAGGACTACTACGTAGTAACTCGGTTTGGCGTTCTTTATTCACTCGGTATTTGTCGAAGGCCGGCGGAAAAACCGGGGGCTTAGCCTGGGCCGCCTGGGCCTCGCGCTTGGTGTCCTGGTCGCGCTCCCGGGCCGATTTCTCCACTTCCAGCATGCGGGTGAGGATTTGTTGCTGGCGCATGATGGTTTCTTGCGTCAGGCGCTTGTTGACGAGGTCGGTTTCGGTTTGCTCCATTAGCTTCTTGATATCGCCGGTTCCACCGCTGCCCGCTTTGCCTTTGCCCTCCTGGCCGTTCTGGCCGTCCTCCTTGCCCTCCTGGCGGCCGTCCTTACTCTGCCCCTGGGAGCCCCCGGGCTTGCCACCCTGCTGCAGTTTGTCGAGCTGCTGCATGGCCTGGCGCAGCATCTGCTGCTGCCCCGCCAGCTTGGCCAGCTCTTCCGACATGGCCCGGCCGGTTTTGCCGCTTTTCGAAAGCTGCTGAATCTGCTCGTTGAGCTGCTTTTGCATCTGGCCCATGCTGCCCGGGCCGGGCTTGCCGCCCTGGCCTTGCCCCTGCCCCTTGCCTTTTTTACGGCCTTTGCCCTGGCCCGGCTGGGGCTGGCCTTTGCCGGCCTGCTGCTCCTGCTGCATTTGGTTGAGCGAGCTTTGCAGCATCAGGGCCAGGTTGTTCATGCTGGTCATCGCTTGCTGCTGGGTGGTGGTGGCCCGGCCCAGATCGCGCTGCTGAATGTGGGTGAGCGATTCGTTCATCCGACTGTTCACCTCGTTCACTTCGCGGGTTACGAAACTCTTGATTTTGGGCTCCCGCTTAGCCAGGGCGTACAGGGAGTCCTGCACAATTTTGGCGTCGTCGCGCAGCTTGCGCTGCGTCTGGCCCAGCTGCACGAAGCGGGGGTCGCTCTGGTCTACCTTGCGGAAGTCCTTCATCAGGCTTTCCTGGTCGAAGCTCAGGGTGAGCAGGTTGTCCAGAATGTTGCGCAAGTCGTCGATGTTCTGCTGGGCCTGGTCGCTTTCTTCCTCGCTCATCTGGTCGCGCATTTTCTTGGCCATCTGCTTGAGGCGGGCCGCGGCGCTTTTCTGCTTGGCCGCCGCTTTGGCGTTCTGGTTTTTGGCGAGCTGCTGCTGGCTTTCCTGCATGTCCTGCTCGGCTTGCTCCTGCTCGGGCTTCTGCTCGTCCATGCCGTTCTGGTCGCCGAGCTCCTTGTCCATTTTCTTCAGCTCCTGAAGCTCCTTTTTAAGGTCCTCAAACGCCTGCTGGTTCTGGGCCTGCTCCTGTTTGAGCTGTTCATTTTTCGCTTTCTGCTCCTGGTTCGAAGTCTTATTGTCGGGGTTTTCCTTGTCGTTCTGAGCAGTCTTCTCGGCTAGCTGCTCCTGCTCCTTGGCCAATTCATCGAGCTTGCTGGCGGTTTCTTCCACCTTCTGCTCCAATTGCATCTGCTTGAACATTTCCAGGGCGCGGTCCAGCTCCTTTTGTAAGGTGTCTTCTTTGTTCTCGAGCTGCTGCAGCAGCTTTTGCATCTCCGCGTTGGGCTGTTGCTGCTCTTCGAGCAGTTTCTGCAGCTTCTCGTACAGCTTCTTGGTTTCGGGGTCGAGCAGGTCGGCCATCAGCTTCTTCAGCTCTTCCGCTTTCTTGGCCAGCTCCTCGCTCTTGGGGCTGAGCTGGTCCTGCTTCTGCTGCAGCTGCTCAAACATCTTCTGCATCTGCTCCAGCTGTTGGTTCATCTGCTGCTTTTGGTCGAGCATGTTTTCCAGCTGCCGGCGGTCCTGGAAGCTCATGTCGCGCTTGGTCTTGAGCTTATCTTGGGCCTTGGCCAGCTCGCGTTCCAGCTTTTCACTCTGCTTGGCGGCTTGGCTCAGCTGGCTGGCGACGGACTGCGCCTGGGCGTTCAGCTCCTGGCGCATTTCGCGGCGGCTGGGCAGCCGGAACTCGGCGGGCCGGGTGCGCGCCGCCTTGGGGCCGTGTACGCCGTCGTTGTCCCAGGCTTCCACGTAGTATTCGAGGCGGTCGCCGGGCCGCAGGTTCAGGGGGTTCAGGTTCCAGGTGTAGGCGTACGTGCCCGCGCTGCCGGTGGGCAGGGCCAGGGATTTTTGGCCGCGGATACCCTGGTTCTGGTTGTTGCGCCTCAGCTCGTAGTGCAGCTCCAGCCGGGTCAGGCCATAATCGTCGCGCACGGTGCCGCCCAAAGCCAGGTAACGCCGCGTAATCGTGTCCGGGAAGGCCTCCAGGGTGAGCGCGGGCGCCAGGTCGGGCACGGCCGTCAGCTGGTAGGCAATGGGGTCGCGGTTCAGGCTGGCCGGGTTTTTCAGGCGCAACAAATACGGCTGGGAGCGCAGCACTTGCCGCGAGGCCACAAAAGTGCCATCTTCGCCGGTAGCGGTCAAGGTCTCATCGGGGTTTTGGAATACCAGGGCCAGCTCGTCGGTGGCGGCCGTAGCAAACTCCCAGCGCACCGTGCTGCCCTCGGGCACCGTCAGGTTGCCGCCATTCTCAATGGTCTCGGCGGCTTTGCCGGTGTAGGCTGGGTAGGTGATGTTGACTTTAAAATCGCGCAGGTTGGGCCGTTCCCGCACGGTTAGCTGATACTCGGGCGAGTTAAACCCGGCGCCCTTGAGCTGGAACGTCACGTTGCCCTGCGGCTGCTCGAAGGTGTAGCGAAACAGGTCGCCGTGGCCAGCCACCTTGCTCAGGCGCCGCTCCCCGTCGTCGTAGGCAATGCTAACTTCGGCCGGGAGGGCCGCCCCGGCCACGCCCACGTCCAGCGTGAAATCCTCGCCCCGGAAAGCCGTCAGCTGGCGGTTTTTGATGACAAACTCAAACGGTGCCGGGGGAGAATACGCCCGCCGGTAGTGCCAGATGCGTTCCGTGCCCTGCACCAAAAAGCTGGGGTAAAGAGCGAGCAGGGCCAGGAGCACGGCTACCGGCACGGCCGCGTACTTCCAGAGCGGCCGGCTCTGCTGCCTGATGTCGATGCCCTGAGCAAAAGATATTTGGCCGAGCTGGGCCGCGCGCTGTTCGAGGCTAGCCGCAATCAGGGCGTTGTCGCGGGCTTGGCCTTGCAGCTGCAAGGCATTCACTAGCCGGTCCTGCACTTCGGGGAACAGCTCTCCTACCCGGCGGGCCGCCTGCTCATCGCTCAGCAGCCGGCGCAGGTTGGTGAGCGCCGCCAGGGGCGTCCAGATCCAGCGCGCAAAGCTGTACACCACCAGGGCCAGGAAGCCGAACAGCAGGGCGGCCCGCCCCGCCGTGGGCAGGTACAGAAAGTATTCGAGCCCGTTGAACACCACGAACAGCGTGAGCAGCAGTCCGCCCGCTACCAGCAGGCCCCGCACGAGCAGGTTCAGGTAAAACTTGCGCTTGAAGGCTTCCAGCTCCGTCCGCACCCGCGCCAGGGCCGGGTACTCGGCCGCCGAAGTGCCGCGCTCCATCAACATCGCCATAAATCAGGACATCAGGTCTTATTCAGGCAAGATACATCAGGAACTAAGGCTTGGTTCGGTACCGAGCTCGGGTAAAGGCCCGGTAGCGCGAACTCAGGGCTAGATCCTACTGCACCTCCACCCAAGCTGGGCAGTGGTCGGAATGCACCACGTCCGGCAACAGACCGGCCCCGGCCAGGCGGGGTTGCAGCGCCGCCTCCGCCAGCCAGTGGTCGAGGCGCCAGCCCACGTTGCGCTGGCGGGCGCCCGCCCGGTAGCTCCACCAGGAGTAATGCCCCGCAGCCTCGCCGTGCTGCTGCCGGAAGGTATCGACGAACCCATCGGCCAGGAAGTCGGCGAACCACTGCCGCTCCTCCGGCGTGTAGCCGGGGCTGTTTTGGTTAGCCTGGGGGTTGTGCAGGTCGATAGCCGTCTGGCAGCAGTTAAAGTCGCCCCCAATGAGCAGCGGCGGCACCTTATCAGCCCGCAGCCGGGCTACGTAGTCGCGGAAGAAGTGCAGCCATTGCACCTTAAAAGTTTGTCGCTCAGGACCACTCGTGCCCGAGGGCATGTAGGTGTTCAGCACCGATAAGCGGTCGAAATCCAGCCGCAGCACGCGGCCTTCGTCGTCGTAGCAGCTCTGGCCGCAGCCGTGGACTACCGTGGTGGGAGCAATTCTCGTGAACGTGGCCACGCCGCTGTAGCCCGGCTTCTGGGCCGGGTGCAGGTAGGCCTGGTAGCCGAGCCGCTCGAAGCCCGATACGTCGAGGGCCTCGCGGCCGGCCTTGATTTCCTGCAGGCACAGTACGTCGGGTGCGGCCTCGGCTACCCAGTCCAGCAGGCCCTTGCTCAGGGCCGAACGCAAACCATTGACGTTGTAAGAAATGATTTTCATGGAGGCGCAGAATAATGATTGGCTGCTCGTGGTTACTGGGTTGTTTTCAGCCAGCCATCATTTGGTGGAGCAGTTTCTTCATCGGGGTACACAATGCGGTCGTAGGACCGTACCGCGGACTCTGCGAGTCCGCGTCCTGAACGATTCCAATGGCGCGGGGACGCGAACTCGCAAAGTTCGCGGTACGGGCTGTCGACCTTGGAATGGCGCTACTCTTCCAGCGCGAAGTACTCCAGCACGTGCCACTTCAGCATGCGTTCCTGCTCTTTTAGGTTGGCGAAGGGCACGGGGCGCAGCAGCTTGTAGTGGGGCCAGCCGTCCTCGTCCAGTCGTTCGAGCTCGTAGTGGCCGCTGAGGCTGAAGAGCCGGCAGGTGGCGATGTGCATCAGGTCCTGCTTTTGCTCCTTGGTGAAGGCGGTAACGCCCTGGTTCAGCTCCTGCACGCCGATGAGCAGCAGCAGCGCGTTCAGGTCGGGCCGCTTGCCGAAGCGGGCCTGCATCTGCTGCATCAGGGCTTCCCACCGCGCTTCGAAGTCGGCCTCGCTTTCGGGGTGCTCGACGGAGTTGACATCCTCGCTCATGCCGCGTGTTCAGCGTGGGGTGGCGCGGGCGTCACGGCCTCGGTTTTCAGAATTTCCCAATACTCCACGGCGCGGCGAAAGTGCGGGATGACGATGCTGCCCCCGATGATGTTGGCAATGGCAAACACCTCGTAAATCTCCTCATCGGTGAGCTTTTCCTCGAAGCATTTGCCGAGGTGATACTTGATGCAGTCGTCGCAGCGCAGCACCATGGAGCAGGCCAGGCCCAGCATCTCCTTGGTTTTTACGTCGAGGGCGCCCGGTGCGTACGTGTTAGTATCGAGGTTGAAGAACCGCTTGATAACCTTGTTGTCGGCCGCCAGGATGGTTGCGTTCATCCGCTGACGGTACTCGTTGAAATCGCTTACTTGAGACATTTTTAGTAGTGCTGATGGTGTCGGGCGCTGCGAAATGCAGGTGCTTCGGCGTAGCTTGGCTGGCGGATGCGGGGCCGGTGGAAGCCTCCGCTGCAGGCCCGACTAGTAAAACGCACAAAGAACGGCCTTTTGGGCCATCCTGCGGTCCGCTCGCTACGGCCATTCTACCTTTCAGGCCTCGGCCCTTTCAGATAAGTACCTAAGCTCCTCAACGCATGCTCCGTTCCCTGTGGGATGATTTTGTGGGCCTGGTTTTCCCGCGCCTCTGCCTGGCCTGCCGCGAGCCGTTGGTGCGGGGCGAAAACCACCTTTGCACCGGCTGTCGGGCCGAGCTGCCGTACACCGATTTTCACCGGCTGCCACCCGAGCAAAACCCCTTGAGCCGGCGCTTCTGGGGCCGGCTGCCCGTGCGCCACACCCTGAGCTATCTCCACTTCGTGCGCCGGGGGCGGGTGCAGAACTTGCTGCACGAGCTTAAGTACCAGGGCCAGCGCGACGTGGGCACGGCCCTCGGTCAGCTCTACGCCGCCGAGCTTCAAGCCGCGGGGCTGGCCGCCGACTTCGACCTCATTGTGCCGGTGCCACTGCACCCGCGCAAGCTGGCCAAGCGGGGCTACAACCAAGCCGCCGCTTTCGCCAGCGGTCTGTCCACCGGCCTGCAACTCCCCTGGAACACCACTACCCTGCACCGCAAGGCCGACACCAAAACCCAAACCAGGAAGAACCGTGCGCAACGCTGGGCCAACGTGGCCACCGTATTTGAGGTAGAAAACTCCGCTGCCATCGTGGGCCAGCGTATTCTGGTGGTCGACGATGTACTGACTACTGGAGCAACTCTGGAAGCTTGCGCGGCTGCCTTGCTGGCTGCGGGGGCCGCTGAGGTTAGCCTCGCCACCATCGCCTGTGCCTAGCGTCTCCTACTCGAACACGTTTTGATAGAATTCTACTGAATTTCAGCGGTTTGATTTTATGATAGAGAAATGAAAACAGTCAATTGAATACCTGGAAGATAAAAGTTTCATCCATAAAAAAGGCGGCCTTCGAGAGCCGCCTTTTTTATGGATGAAACCACAAAATCGGTTTCAGTCCTTAGCTAAATCTATAGTTCTTACTTGTTCGAGCCGGCGTTGATCATCGCGCAGCGGAAGCCGATGGTGGCCGTAGCCGAATCCTCAGCCATGAAGCGGCGGGTGCCAGGCGACAGCCAGAAGGCCACATCGCGCCACGAGCCGCCTTTGTACACGCGCACGTGGTCATCGATCAGCGACTGGTAGCCTTTCTTGTCATACTTATCGGCCGGGTCACCCACGCCATTGCGGCGGAAGGGGTTCAGGTCTTCCACATCCTGGAAGGAAAGCGGGCGGTACACATCCTGCACCCACTCGTTCACGTTGCCAGCCATGTTGTAGAGGCCGTAGTCGTTGGGCGGGTACGAGTAGATGTACTCGGTAATCATGGCGCCATCGTTCAGGCTGCCCGCGATACCGGCGTAGTCGCCGCGGCCCCGCTTGAAGTTGCCCAGGAACTGGCCCATCTTGCGGCCGTAGGGATTACGGGTCGATTTGCCATTCCAGGGGTAGATACGCTTCTCCTCCTGGTTCTCGTTGCCGACTTCCTGGGTGCCCACAAGAGCCAGCGCGGCGAACTCCCACTCCGCTTCGGTGGGGAGGCGGTAGTTAGGCAGCGTGTTGCCGTTCTCAATGGCAATCACGGTTTTGCTCTCGCCGGTAGTGCCCTCGGCCCCAGCGCCTGCGGCAGCGGCGTCTTTCTTCTTACCGCGTTTTTTACCACTTGACTTGCTGTCGCCATCTTCGGCCAAGCGCTCGTTTACTTTGGCCGTGCGCCACGTGCAGTAGTCGTCGGCTTGCAGCCAGCTCACGCCCACCACGGGGAAGTAGCGGAAGCCAGGGTAACGCAGGTAATAAGTTACGTAGGGGTCATTAAACGACAAATCGCGGGCCCACACGGTGGTGTCGGGCAGGGCCGACTTATAGAACTCCTCGGCCGAGTCCTGGCGAATGTAGTGCAGATATTCAAGCCAGTGGATGTTGGCTACCTCCGCCTCGTCCATGTAGAAAGATGCAATGGTAACCGTGCGCTCAATGTTATCGTGCGACATGGTTACGTCTTCTTCCTGCGTGCCGAGCACCGTACGACCTCCTTCGATGAACACCAGGCCGGGGCCTTCGGGTATTTTCTTGAAGTTGGCCACGGTCATCCCCTTCTCGGTGTTATATTCTAACCCGGTAGTGGAAGAATATTTTCCGGGATTGGTAGCAGTGCGTTGCCCGCCTTTGCCACAACTGGCCAAGGTTACGAGGCCCACTACGGCCAAACACAGATGGTTAGTCAATTTCATAACAAAGTTAAAGTGGAGATGAGGTCAGAGAGTTCACCTAAGGCAATTAGGATACAATAGTACAAAAAATTAGAATGTCGGACAAGGAACCGTCGGATAAACGCGTCTTTTTAGGCGGCGATGGGCGTTTTCTAAACGGTCGAAGGCGCGCAAGGCCAGGGTTACCTCGTGGGCACCGCCTAAGTCGGCACTCAGGCGGCTCAGGCCCACATCGTAGCTGTAGCCCAAGCGTAAGCTGCCCGCTTGGACGCCCGCCACAACGGCTAGCACGTGTTGCGCGTCAACGCCGCCGAGCGCAAAAATATTGCGGTACAAGGCCCCGAGCGTCACCGGCGAGCTGGTGACGTACAAGCCGGTTTCAAGCCGCTGCGAGCCCCCCTGCCGGGTATAGGCCGCCACGGGCGTGTAGCTCAACTCGCGAGTGGCCACGCCCTCGGGCTTAACCGCAAAGAATTTATATCCCCCCGAGAGGCTCAGCAGCAGGGGAAGCTGGCTTTGCCGCCGAAAGCCTAAAGCAGGTTGGTTGAGGTGCTGGCCCGCCACGCTCACCCAGCCCTGCTCGGAATAGAGCACCACTCCAGTGCCTAAGCTGAGGTAGTTAACGGGCGGAAAGTCGAGGGTCTCGGCGGTGGGGCCAACTACGCGGCCATCTTCCGATATCTGGTCGCCGAATACAAAATTGTCGTAGCCCACGCGCTGCCGGCCGTAGCTGGTCCGCAAGCCGCCACTCAGGGCCAGCTGCTCCGTAAGGCGGGTATGGTAGGCATAAAGAGCCCCCACTTCCAGGCGGGTGTATCCCACGGCCCCGGTGCGGTCCTGGTTGAGGAGCAGCCCGAAGGCGTGGTGCTGGCCCGGGGTGGGGAGGCGCAGGTCCGCCGCTACCTGGCTGCTGACGAAGGAACCGGCCAGGGTAGGAAACTGGTTGCGGTAACCGAGCGTGACGCTGTAGTCGTCGACCAGCCCCGTAAAGGCAGGGTTGCTGTGCAAGCGGGTCGCGAACGGCTGGGAAAAAAAGACGTCCTGGGCCCTGGCCTCCGAAAAAGTGCTGAGCAACAAGCAAGCTGCGGCCGCGAGTTGGCGTCGCGTTCTGGCGAACAAGGTGGGGCAGAGCACTGGCATAATGAGCGACATAACGCCACCGGTGCGCAGTTTGGTGCGTCCGGCCGGGCGAATGTACGGCCCGATACAACCAGATCAGGGTAAACAGTTTCATCCTCGTTCGGCACGCTCCGGCCGAAACGATGGTTCATGGCCCGGCCTTCTCCGTTCGCCCCGGGTGTACTGACCCCGAAACCGCGCCCGGAAATGCTTTTGAATAAATTTGAATAAAGCAGGGTAGCTGCACTGACTAGTACCCCAGCTGCTGAAGAGGCTACCTTGTAACAAAGCCACTGGGTATTAGTAAAGCGTGAGGCACGTCGTTCAGCGGCTTTACCTTTGTTTAGAGTAAGGAGTAACTCATGTAAATTTAGCTATGCGAAAAATCTTGTTGGGTGTTGTCGTGTTTTTGGTGGTGCTGGTCGCTGCCGTAGCCCTGGCGCCGGTGCTGTTTAAGGATAAGCTACGGGCCCTGGCCGATAAGCAGATTGCCCAGCGCGTGCGGGCCAAGGTGCAGTATAACCCGGCCGACATAGACGTGAGCCTGCTGCGTTCGTTCCCGGACATGACGCTGAACATCCGCGACTTGCGCGTGATTGGCCTGGACTCGTTCAGCCGCGACACGCTGGCTTACCTGCCCAGCCTGCGGGTTGGGCTCGACGTGATGAGCGTGGTGCGCGGCGGGCAAATCGACATTAAATCGGTGGAACTGGAACGACCCGACCTGAGCCTGCGGCGGCTGAAAAGTGGCTTAGCAAGCTGGGACGTGATGATTTCGGACTCGGCGGCCGCCGCCAAGGGCCAGGATACCACGCAGGTAAACCTGGCCATCAAGGGGTGGAAGATGACCGGGGCCCACTTGCGCTACGAAGACTTGACCCTGCCTTTCCGCATGGAAGCGCGGGGCGTGAACCACAGCGGCAGCGGCGACTTCGCCAGCAATGTGTTCGACATGCGCTCGGAAACGACTGCTACCGACCTCGACATGGTCTACAACAACGTGGCCTACGTGACCGACAAACAGCTCAGCGCCGACGTGACGATGAACATGGACCTGAACAAAAGCCTGTACACGTTCAAGGACAACAAGATTAAGCTCAACGATTTTCCGTTCAGCTTCACCGGGGCCATTGGGCTGCCGAACGCCACCGACATCACCTACGACATCACGTTCAAGGCACTGGAAGCGGATTTCAAAACCCTGCTGAGCCTGGTGCCGGGGGTATTCACCGAGAAATTCAAGAACATCGAAACTGGAGGCAAGGTGGCTTTCGATGGCTACTACAAAGGCACCCAGAATGCCCAGCGTATGCCCGGCTACGGCGTGAACCTAGTGGTAACCAACGGCCGGTTTCAATATCCCGATTTGCCGCAGGCCGCCAAAAACATCAACCTGAAAATGCAGGTCGACAACCCCTCGGGCATCACCGACAACGTGAAGGTGAACATCCCGCAGTTTCACCTGGACCTGGGCCCGAACCCGGTGGATGGCAACGTGAGCATCGATGGGCTGGCCCCGATGAAGGTGGACGGCCGCGTGAAAGCCAATGTGAACCTGGCCGAGGCCCTGAAAGTGTACCCGGTGAAGGACCTGGCCATGCGCGGGCAGTTGTTCGTGGATGGCACGGCCCAGGGCGTTTATTCCAAAACCCAGATGCCGGTAGTGAACGCGGCCATCCGCCTGACCGATGCTTTCGTGAAGTCGGCTAAGTTCCCGGCCCCGATTGAGAACATCAACCTCAATGGCACCGTGGTGAACACCACCGGCCAGGTGAACGACACGCAAATCAACCTGCCACAGTTTCGGATGGTGCTGGAGGGAGAGTCCCTGGAGGGCCGTCTCACGGCGCGCAACATCGACCAGCCGGTATTCGATGCCGACGTGCGCGGCGCAGTGGACCTGACCAAAATCACCAAAATTTTCCCCTTGAAGGACATGACCGTGACCGGCCGGGTAGCCGGCGACATCGCGGCGAAGGGCAACATGGCCGACGTGGAAGCCGGCCGCTACCAGAACGTGGTAGCCAGCGGCACGGTGAAGGCCACCAACGTAACCTATAAGAGCAAGGACCTGCCGCAGGGCGTGAAAATCAGCAGCGGCACGGCTACATTCAACAACAACCAGATTGCGGTGCAAAGCCTCAGCGGCACGGCTGGCAGCTCGGACTTCGCGGCTTCGGGCTCGGTGAGCAACTACCTGGGCTACCTCTTCACGCCGGGCCAGGCCCTGAAGGGCAAGATGACGGTGAACTCGCGCAACTTCAACGTGAACGAGTGGATGGTCGACGAGGTGTCGGCCAAGCCCACGGCTACCGGGGCCAAGGCGCCGACGAAGGCCAACGGCGTGCTGCAGATTCCCAAATACTTCGATTTGGTGTTGAACAGCCACGTGGACAACGTGACCTACGATAACCTCAAGCTGACCAACGCCCAGGGCACCGTAACGGTGCGCGACCAAGTGGCGACCCTCAGCAACATGACTTTCAACACCCTGGGCGGCAGCTTCGCCACCACCGGCAGCTACAGCAGCAAGAACCTGGCCCACCCTACCTTCGACTTTGGTCTGAACATCAAGAACCTGAATTTCCAGCAGGCCTTTTCAGCCTTTAACACTGTTAAGACCTTGGTGCCGTTAGCCAGCCAGGTGGAGGGCGTGTTCGGAACGAACTTCAAGGTGAGCGGCGAAATGGGGGCCGACATGCTGCCTAACCTGGCTACGCTGAGCGGCAAGGGGGTATTCGACATTGTGCGGGCGGCCATAAACCAATCGGAGGTAATGACTAAGATGGCGTCGCTGACCACCCTGCCGGAGCTGAAAACCATTGTGGTGGTGGATAAGAAAATCAACGCCAACCTGGTGAACGGCAGCCTGGTGGTGCAGCCGTTCGACCTGACCGTGGGTGACGTGAAGATGACTATTGGCGGCTCGAACAGCCTTACTGGCGCGCTGGCCTACATTACCGCCCTGAACGTGCCCACCGGTAAGCTCGGCAGCGCCTTCAGCAGCAAGCTCACCCAACTCACGGGTGTGAAGGACATTCAGGGGACCGACCGCGTGACCCTGGGCCTGAACATTGGCGGCACCGTGACCAGCCCCAACGTAAAGCTGACCAGCGGCAGCGTGAAAGACCAGGGCAAAACCATCGTAACCAACGTGGTGAAAACCAAGCTTACGGACGCCCTGCTCGGCTTCGCGCAAAAGAAGCAAGGCCAGCCGGACACCGCCCGGCGCTCTGCCAACGGCGCCGACTTAAGCCCCGAGGAGAAGGCCCGCATCACCGCCGAAAAAGCCAAGCTGGATGCGCAGAACCGCCTGAGAAACCAAATTGGCCAGGGCCTGAATGGCCTGTTTGGCAAGCCCAAACCCAAGCCCAAACCCGCCGACTCGCAACCAGCCGACTCGGCTAAGAAAGGAGGATAGGCAACACGCCGGATAAGCTTGGCAGTATTGTTGACATTGGCCCGATAATTTTATAGTTATCGGGCCATTTTATAACTATCTTTACCGGGTAGACTATCGTTTTTAGTATCGCTATTTTTTTTGTGGCTACGGCCTAATTACCTCCGCTGGATTCTGCGTGGCTCTTTCCGGAGCCAATTATTATTCTTACCCATCTATTTTTTTATTACCTCTTCCCTATTTATTTTATGAAAATTATCCAATTATTTCCCGCGGTGTGCGCGGGCCTGCTAGGGCTGGCCGGCTGCGCCAAAAACGATGAAGCTGCTAACTCCGCCCGGCTCGAAGTGCGCCTGATGGACGCCCCCGGCGACTTCCAGCAAGTGGTGCTGGATGTCCAGCAGATTGCCGTCAACCAGAAGTGTGGGAAAGAAGAGGGCGGCTGGAAAACGCTCAACTTCCAGCCCCAGGCCATCAACGTACTGGCCTACGTAAACGGGAAGTCGTCGCTGCTAGTAAGCGACGACTTCGCCCCCGGCGACCTCAAAGAAATCCGCCTCATCCTGGGGCCCGGCAGCTACGTTCTGGGCCGCGACGAGCAGCGCTACCCGCTAAGGACTCCTAGTGGCGCTACTTCCGGGGTGAAGCTTAAGCTGGAAAAAGCAACCCTGCGCCAGCACGTGACTTTCCAGCTACTGCTCGATTTCGACGTGGCTAAATCCATCGTGCAGCGCGGCGGCTGGAAGGCAGGCGACAACAAAGAAGAGCGCTACCTGCTGAAGCCCGTCGTTCGGGTGGTAGCCCAGGACCTGCGCTGCGGCCTGCGCGGCACGGTGACGCCGGCGAATGCCCAGCCCCAGATTTTAGCTATCCGTTCGACCATTCTCGGGCCCGATACGCTGAGCACCGCGGCCGACGCTTCGGGCATGTACCAGCTCAGTGGGCTGGCCGCCGGAACCTACCGCGTGGAGTTCTTCCCGAGCACTACGGCCCCCGCTGGCGAGCCGGCCTACCACCCGGCTGCTAGCGCCAGCATCGTGGTGGTCAACGGCCAGGTGACTACCCTAGACCCCGTGAAATTGAACTAGCCGGTGCCAGAGCGCAAAAAAGCAGTCATACCGAGCGAACAGATGCGTTCGGTATGACTGCATAATATAACTGAGGGGGTAAGACAGCAACCCCGCCACGACCTAGTCACGCGAAGCCAACATCGGGGCCAGCTTCCAGTCAACCCACCCTCACACGAGGGTGGGTTGACTGGAAGCTGGCCCCAACGAGTTAGGGCAGGCCCTGCAACAAAGCCAGCAGCTCACGCTGAGTGCTTAGGGTGCGGTCTTTGGCATACCAGCCGTGCAGCTGGGTAGCGAACTCCTCGTAAGGCACCTGCTCCCGCTTCAGGCGGATGAATAGCTCCTGCGCGGGGGCCGGGCGGGGCCCCCAGGTTGCCACTTCCACCCGGGTGTCGGCGTGCAGGACAATGAGCTTGGGGATGGAGCGCCCCCCGTTGGTGAGGTAGCAGTCCATGAGGTCCAGGTTTTCGTCGCGGAGCAGGTAGCGGGTGCTTAGCTGGCCCTGGCTGGCCTGCGCGACAGCTTCGAATACGGGTACAATCTGGGCCGCGTCGCCGCACCAGCCTTCGGTGAGGACCAGACCGACGTAGGGCCGCCTAAGCTGACTGAGGGCGGCTTGCAGTTCGGGCAGTAAGTGTATGGTCTTATCCAGGCGTTGCATGCGCTGGATGTTCAGGCGCGCGTAGTGCACGATTTGCTCGGTCTGCGTAGGGCCAGTGGTGCGGTTTTGCGCCATCAACTCGTCGATGAGCTGGCGGTAGGCCGCATAGGTATAAGCGCGATGGAGGCGGTCGGCTTCCAGAACGGGGGCGGAAGAATTGGGTTCGGCCATGATGGGCAAGCTAGTCAGAATCGAACAAGGGAGGACCAGACAAGACCAGATATTTCCGGGGAACTATCCCTAAAAAATCCTGCCGGCCCGGCTTATCCTTACCCAAATCTCACAAAAGCGTCGGCCAAAAAGCTGACGCTTTTTTCGTCAGTATCTTTTTCACACGCTAGTCGGAATTAAAGATTTTCTGCTGAGTCTATGCGGCGACATTTGGCTGTGCGACTCACTGTGCCAGCCAAGACATCACATCTGCTATTACTATATTGGCTTTCATCCCTAACCCAACCTCTTCACCAAGTCTACGCGTAGTTTCCATATAAATGTGGTCGTAGGTGGGATAAACCTTGTAAGTCAGGTTGGTTTTGCCTTTGCGAATGAATTCCAAGGCAGCGTAATCTGTATTAGCAATGTAAGAACCCTCCACATCGCGGCCACCCGCGATAAGTAAAATGGGAATTTGCAACCGCAACATATTCTCTAGCGGTGTTTCCTTAGAGTAGCTATACCATTTTTTGTAAGTGTCTTCCCAGAATGTACGCGTTGTATCGGCTGGGTGAGTGTAAATCGCTCGTTGTACCTGAAGCAGGCTATCTACTACGTGCTGACTTTCTTGATAACTCATCTCCAGATTTTGCGCTTTTAATCGGGCCAGTAGAATCCGGTCATAGAGGTGATCAAGGGTGTTGCTCGACATCATCACTACCTTCTTTACACGACGATTTAAGACCGCTACTTTCGGCGCAACTTGGCCTCCTTGGGAATGCCCTACTACATACACCTGCCCTGCTTCTACGGGCAACTTCTTCACTAAGAAATTAATAGCTTTGGACGCGCTCTCCGCACGCCAGTCCAACGTGTTGTTGGCTTTCGCCACTGCGCCATACTTGTAAACAGTTCGCTGGCTCTGCACCGTATCATAGAGAGGAATACCGGCTTTGTTTAGATAAACGATATGGTAACGATCCTGATAGTTGGAAAAGCCATAGAATCCCGTCCAATAGACGCGACCATCCTGCTTATTAAATTTGAAAGTAGGTTCCAATCCTGAGCCCCCTAATACCAATAACAGTGGCTTTTTCTTTGTTATATCTTTATTAAGCACGCCAATCTCAATCGTCCCTAACTGCTTATCTTGTAACTTGTAAATTGCAATTTGAGACAGAAAATTGGCTTGGCCAGATACGGAGGCAGCCGCAGCTAGGATAAAGCAAAGAGACAGGAAAAGAGCGCGCATGATGCGTAAGGGAGATAAGAGTAGGGTCGAACAAGATAGCTGCAAGATAATGACTCACTGTGCGATAGACGAAACTCCTTCCTGTAAGCTCATTTCTGCCGGCTAGAGGATATAGTTGAACGAATCGCCAAGCGCCACCCCACTATTAAGTGGCGCAAGTGCAATAAGCCCCGCCACAAAGTTTGCCATCCTGGGGGGGCATCTTTGGAGCGTCCTAAATGGCCTCCTAATTTGGCTAAAGCATCATATGCTTGGCCTACGGTATTGATAGGCTGTTGTTGGTAGTGACTAAGCACATGTAGATATAGGGAAGGCCAACCAATCTGCTCAATTGGTGCCTCCGATTGCTGACGGCTTTGCTCACGTAAGTCCACTAGCGCGAAGTCGACCACGCTAAGTAGCGCTACCGCCGCAAATAGCCGATGCCCTGTGTGCAGTTGCAGTCGCTCAGCTCCCAAGCCCGTTTTTAGTGCTTTATGAAAGTCCTCAATGAGCCAACGTGTAGCATACTGCCAGGCACGCTCTCGTGCTTGCGCAAAGCTGCTCACCGCTTCGTTGCAGAGCAGCAACCACTCCAATTGGCTGCCGGGCTCCCATACCCGGACCACGCTGACAGTTACTGATTGCCCCTTGCCGGCATTAGTTCCTGGGCGTTGCGGGGCGCGTAATGCTAGGGGCGGGCTGAAGCTGACGGCTAACGTAGTTCGACGTGCAGAGCGAGTCGGACTAGAGCGAATCGTTAAGCAAAATTGACCTGCAACGGGTTGGCTGCGGGCGACGCTGAATAACTGCTGGCGAGTGCCCACTAAGCCTCGGTCTTGACAAGCGCGCACCACAAAGCCCAGCCCACGTTCTTGGCAAGCAAGCAAGTGTTCGTATATGTCTGCCCCCCGATCCGCGACTACGACCCAGCGACTATCCGGTGGTGGGGAGGATACATGACATAGGCTCTGAGTCCATAACCTAGATTCGCGTACCCGGCCTTGGCGAATCCAACTACGACTGCGCGAAAGTCCTTGTTCCCCCTCTGGCACTGGCTGGCGCACATAGTACTGCTGATCGAGTAGCCCTAGGTGTATAGTCCTAGGGTGAGGTGGGTCGGGTCCTGTCCTGGGTGAAGATAGCTGGGTTTTGCTGGTGTTGGGCGCAGACGAATTCGTGCGGGGTGAGGCCGCGCAAGGTCTTGAGCCGTTTGGCGTGGTTGTAGGCCAGCAGAAAGGCTTGCAGGTGCTCGTTGAGCTGCTCGGTTGTCTGGTAGTGGTAGCGCAACACGGTGGCTTCTTTCAGCGGGCGGTTCAGGCGCTCGACCTGGCCGTTGGTCCAGGGGTGGGCTGGCTTGGTCAGGCGGTGTTCCACACCAAACTCGCGGCAGACGCGGCCGAAGCGGTGCCCGCCAGGAAACCACTGGTGCGCCTGCAAGGTGAACTGCACGCCATTATCGGTGAGCACCGTGTGCACTTTGTAGGGCAAGGCCTGGAGCACCCGGCGCAGGAACTCGGCGGCTATCATGCGCGTGGCGCGCGGGTGCAACTCGGCAAACGCGACCTTGCTGGTGCGGTCGATGGCCACGAAAATGCGTTTCAAGCATTTGGGCGGTACACCTTGCCCTGCTCGGTGCGCACCTCGGCGAAGTCCACGTGCAAGTACCCGATGGGGTAGTGCTTGACCTTCTTTTTAGCCGGGCTTTGGCCGTCCTCGGCCAGAGGCAAGCGGCTGATGCCGTGGCGCTGGAACAGTCGGTGCAGGGCCGAACGGGTCAGCCGCGGAATGCTGGCCTGCAGCGCGTACAAGCAATCGTCGAGCGGCCGCTGCGTGTGCTGGCCGAAGGCGACGGCCGCCGCTTCCTCTTCCGGGCTGAGCACTGTCGAGGCGGGCTTCGGGCCCATCGCCGCGTCCTGCGTGCCGGGGCGCTTGCGCCACTTGGCTACGGTCTTGGGGTTGATGCCGTGGCGCTGCGCTACGCGTTGTAGGCTTTCCTGACTGTGCTGGATAGCGCGCCGTATTGCCTGCGTTGTGCGGGCGCAGCCGTGGAGTACTTGTCCCATAGGGCGGTGCGAAAAGTGACGTCAAAAGGTACACCACCACACCCTGGGACTATACACCAACGCAGTTGAGTCGTGTCCTCAATCAGCAAATAGGTGCCCGACTGCTGCATTTGCTTAAGAACGCCTCGCCGATGAGGCGCCTGTAGCACGTCAGGCGTCACCCCAGGCTGACTTAACAAGTGGTAAGCGGCCTTACTGGCATAAGCTACCCCCACGCTCAACTGCGGAATACTTGCTCCCGGCTGGCGCGCTCAGCCAGCTACCAGCGTGCAAACGCGGCGGCGCACATCGCCGAACTGCACGCTACCAAACTGTGCGTCGGCCCACTGTTGGGCGTCGCAAAACTGCTGAGAAACACGCATGCTTTCCTAAGGCAAAATCTCAGAAGCAAGCGCCATTATCTAGCTGGTACTTGCTCCTGAGATTTGGGTAAGGATAAGCCGGCCCGGCCGGGTTTTCGGGATGGAGAGAGCTGAGATCCCCTACAGGCTGGGCGTCGTGGCGGCGGATAATTCGCGGCAGTAGGTAATGAAATCAGAGTTGACGGGCTCGAAGCCGTGCTCGCGCAGGCGGGTGGCCACCTGGGCACGGTGGTAGCTGGCGTGGACAACGGCGTGGGTGAGGATGTCGTGCACCAGGCTCTCATAGCTGGCGCCCAGCGAATTGGTGTAAGAAATCAGACGCTGCAACTCCGTTTCGTCGGCTTGTACCATGAGCTGGTGCAGGGGCTCGGACGTTTGCTCGTGCAGGGCGTGGCAGCCGGCCAGGTCGTGCTCCTGCCACACCTTGACCGGGCTGGTCGTGCCGCTGATCCGCGCAATCCAGATGGCCTGGGCGTTGAGCACGTGGCTGAAGAGGCGGAGGGCGACGGCCGGAATCGGCGCGCCCGTGGCCGTAATCTCGTCGAGGCGCTGAAGCACGGTGGTGTTGGCCCACACGTTGAAGGCGCCGAGTTTTTCGAGGGTATTCATGTTTTTAAAGAATAGAGGAATCGAGAACAAGAAACGGAGATCAGAGGAGAGTTGCCTGATGGCCTAATGCTCATTCCGCCCGCTTCGTGCTACCGAGGATCTTGCCAGACTAGCTTCTCGTTGGTTTTCTTTTTGTCGAAGTCCGGGCATTTGCCGTCTCCTTTGCCGGTGATGCCGCCGTCGGGTTGGCAAACCAGCCGGCCTTTGGTATCGAAGACGTTAGAAGGCTGGTCGCAGCACGCGGCCGACTCGTAATACACCGTCTGGCCACCGTAAGTGTAGCAAAGAATGCGGGTGATGGGGTTGCGCTTACGCTCGGCCAATACGGCGGCGATGCGGGCTTTCAGCCACGGTGGGCGAGCGGCCGTGTCCGACTCAGCCACTGAGGGAAGGGGCACGGGGTTCACGGTGTTGGCGCTAGTGGGGGCGGGCGTGCTAGGGCCGCTTACCTGGCCGGTTGGGGGCGGCGTGGTGGGCGTGGTCACGCTCACCTGCTGGTGGGCGCAGGCCGTGGCGAGTACGAGAGAAACAGCGAAGGGAAGCAGGCGCGTGGAGTTCATTGAGCGGTTAGCATTTAAGCAGCCTACGGCTGCCAATAGGTGTGCTTACGCCCAGCTTACCCCATGAGTTGGTGTTTCACGATATTCCTCGCTCGTTGGCCAGCTATCACTGCTCCGGAAGAAGGTGAGGCCCGAACACCAGTACTCCCACCACCAGGGCGCCTAGCGCGGCCAGTAGCACGGCGCCCGCGGCCACGTCCTTGGCCTTGCCGGCCAGGGGGTGGTAAGCCGGCGAGGCCAGGTCCGTTAGCGCCTCAATGGCGGTGTTCACGAGTTCAGCCGTCCAGACGCCGGCCACCGCTAAAGCCACCAGGGCCCATTCCAGGCGGGTGATGCCGTAGTGAAACCCCAGCCCAATAACCACGACCGTCGCTGCCGCGTGGAAGCGCAGGTGCACCTCCGAGCGCAGGGCGGCCGCCACCCCGCGCACGGCGTGGCCGAAGCTGGCCACGCGGCGGCGCCAGAGCCCGGCGGGCTGCCGGGGGGCCGCTGAGGCGGGTTCTGTAAGCTGCGCCATGTACGGATTATTGGCCTTTGTTAAAAAATTCGTCCCAAAGTAAAGTTATATGTCTACAGGTTGACCATGTGTCCAGGGCGACGGAGCGCATCTGGTGGGCGGACAGGTCGGCCCCCATCTGCATGATGTGGGCGCTGCTGCGGCCTAGCCAGCTTAAGTGGGCCACGGTCACCGCGTCGCCGGCGCGCACGTTGGCCAGCAACTCGGTGAGCACCGGCTGCGGCGTGGTGGTGCCGCTGATTTTTTCCTGATGCAAGCGGTCGACGCCGGAGGCCTTGAGCTGTTTCAGTTGGGTATCGAGGTGTTGATCTTTGGCCGAGCCGCGGGCGTAGCCGAGATGCATACAAGCGGGTCAACAAGGTTGAGCCAGTAAGATACGCCATTGGCCCACTTTCTGGCCCCGGTCTCGCCTACCCAACCACCATCGATTGGCGGGGCCGGCAAGGTGTACGTTCTTGGCCCTAACCAAGCGTCGCAGTTGGGTGGGCGAACCAGGCAGCACTTTATTACGACTGGTTCCCGACGGCTCATTTAACCTTTGTACCAAAAAGGCCAGCATTGTTGTTGCCCCGTTAAGCAGCAAGCTTTGCAGTTCGGGAGCTGAAAAAGTGTATTGCTCCACGAATTCAGGCCGGCTAAGCCTATCAAAGGGTCTTGGGTGGGGTCCTTTGGGCTCGGCGTTGATCGCGGTACACCACGATTGTGATAATGATTAAAGACACGTAGGGGAGGCAAATGCCAATAGCAAACCAGCGCCAGAAAGAACGGCCATTACCGCGCGCCATGTATCCGGTCAGTGCGGGTAGAAACAACAAGGGGCTGAGCAATACAATAAGGACTTCCACCATTGGGAGACGTTTTAGGTTGGAGGAAGCCCCCAACGAGAAAAAGGAAAACAGACTGAGTTCACCGCCGTAAGCCGACAAGCGATGGCGCCGATGGCCCTTGGCCAAACCGTGTTCTGCCAGGAGAAAGCAACTGCTGTTGACCCGTGCGCGATTAAGCGGTTGCTAGCAGCGGCTTGCGCTTAGGCTTGTGCACGAGCAAGACATTGGGCCAGGTCTACTATGCAGGCAGGACACTGGCAGCTTCGAGTAACGCTAGTAAACCATATGCAACTCCAGGCGGAGTGGCGCGGCGGCTAGATAAAAGCTGGCTTGCTCATAAGAGGGTGGTCCAAACTTAGGCCTTGGGTTGTTGGAAGCAGCATATCCTTCCTTAGGTAAGCCCAACAGGTTAGTATCCATGCGGCGGTTGCCGTTCTCGTCGTGGTAGGCGGCCACAGCGTAGCGCCCGGCGGGCAGATCAGAAAGGTCCAACACGGCTTCGCGGTTGCGGATGGGTACAAACTGCATGCGCCACGCCCGTTGCGGCATGGTCGGAAAGCCTTCTTCCCGTTGGTACAGCGCCAGGCAGCACCATCCCCGGTCAGACTTAAGGCCAGTAACGCGGATGGAGAGCACTGTCGGGGCGGGTGGCGCAGCCAGGAACAGCGGCCCGTCGGTGAGCGGCAACAGATAGAACAACAAGTGGTGTAGCATGAGGGTGCTTATTTAAGTTGGCCCGTTACACGCTGGTACTCCAGTCGGTCCACGAGCCAATCGTTAAGGGCTTGCAGGTAGTCGCGGCGGGCTTGGCTCAGCGTGGTGCGGGCCGTAACCACTTCCTGTTCCAGCACCAGGCCGTTGCGCCGCCGCACCTGCGCAACCGTTAGCGCCTCTTCGGCAACGGCGAGGTTTTGCTGCTGCAAGGCGGCGTTGCGGCGCGAAAGGTCGAGTTGCGTCCGGGCGTCGGTGAGCTCGTAAGCCACCGTGCGGCGCAGGCTGGTCTGGGCGTTGCGGCTGCGTTGGGCCGTGAGGCGGTTTTGCTGAATCTGGGCCCGTTTGCTGCCGCCGTCGAACAGCGGCAGGTTGAGTTGCAGAGCTACATAAGAGTAGCCATAGTAGCGCTGGTTGAAGTCATAGAAGTCGAACCGCTCCCGGAAAGCCTGGGTGCCGAAGTAGCCTACCAGGTCGGCCGAAGGCAGGTAGCGGCGGCGGTTCTGCTGTTCCGCCGCCCGGGCCAACTGTTCCCGCAGCTGCTCGGCGCGGTACTCCACACGCCGGGTGGCCACGGTATCAACCCCCTCCGGGGCGGGTGGCGCGGTTAGCTCGCCGGTGAGCTGCGCCAGGCTCTGACCCAGGCTTACGGGGGTGCGCTCGGGCGTCGGGTCGCCGAGCTGGCTAAGCAGGTTCACCTGCGCCGTGCGCAGATCGGCGGCGGCGCGCTCCTGGGCCAGGCAGGCGTTGTCGAGGTTGAAGCGGGCCTGGCTGACCTCAGTTTTCAGCGCCTGCTGCTGGGCCATGCGCGTTTGCGCGTCGCGGTAGGCCGACTCGGCCCGCGCCACGTCCTGGCCCGCGAAGTCCAGCTTGGCCTGGTAGAGCAAGGCCGCGTAATACGCGCTGCTCACGGTTTCGGTCAGGTCGATGCGAGCCTGAGCCGTGGCATTGGCGGCCACTTGCTCGTCCAGGCGGCGCTGCGCCAGCAGGGGGCGGCGGGTTGGGTCGTAGAGCTTCTGGGTGAGCGTGACGCCGGCCCCGAGCTGGTAGGGCTGGCCCGAGCGCAGCGCCCGCTCGCCCTCGCCGGGCGCGAAACCCGGCAGCACGATGACCTGCCGCTGGGTGTTGGCTCGCACGTCGGCCGAGGCGTTGAGCTGCGGCCGAAAGGCAGCCTGCTCCTGCCGGGTACGCTGAGCCGCCAGTTGCTCGTCCACGCTGTAGTTGCGGAAGTCGGTGCGCTGCTGGCGAGCTAGGGTGAGGGCCTGCTCCAGGTTCAGGGACCCGAGGGCGGCCGGCGGCAGAGCCACCATGGGCGGCGCGGCCGGCGTTTGCGCCAGCGCCGCGCTGGGGCAAAGCAACCCCAGGCCGGCCCACAGGCCAGCTAAAAAAAGACGTACAAGCATGGTAAAAGGAAAATACAGCGGGAGAAAACCAACGCGGCGCCTTAGCCGCGGAACACACTCGCCGGCTCCACCTGCGTGATGCGGCGGATGGCAAACACGGCCCCGGTTAGCGAAATGAGGAGGGTGATGCCAACGAAAACCAGGCGGATGGGCCAGGTAAAGGCGAAAAGGGCCCCCGATCGTCCGATTCCGAAGCGGAATCCCTCGATGGCGGCGTAGCCCAGGGCGAAGCCCAGCAAAGCCAGCAGCAAGGCCTGGAGCAGGATCAGACGGCGGATAAAGGAATTGTCCGCCCCGATGGCTTTGAGCGTGCCGTAGTCGCGCAGGCGGTCGATGGCCGACGAGTACAGCGTCAGGCCAATGATAAAGAAACCCGCCACCAAGGCGAAAGCGATGAGCGTACCCGTCGACACGCCGATGCCCGACTGTGCCAGCAGGGTCCGCTTGGTACTCCACCCCAGCTCCTGCGGCAGCCAGGCCCGCACGCCGTTGATGCTGGTGTTGATTTGGTCGCGCACCTGCCGTGGGTCGGCACCGGTCTGCAAGCGCAGCAGCAGGGCGCTGACCTTAGTTCGGGGCACGTTGCCGTAGTAGCGGGCCCGCTCCAGCGTCGTGAACAGGTAGATGGCGCCGAAGCCCCGGGCCCCGGCCGTCTGGGTGGCGATGAAGGCGCGCTTGCCCGAAATCTCAAATTCGGTGCCGAGCGTGGCCCCGCCCAGGGCTTTGCGGTCGAAGCGGTCGGCGCTGACGGCGCCGTCGCGCAGCAGGTCCGTGGGGTGGCCAGCTTCCAGGTGCCAGGGCCCGGCCGGAAACACGGGCGCCTCCGAGCCAATCACCTGCACACCAGCGTTCTTGCCGGTGCGAAACCGGGCCGAGCCGCCCGACACGACCACGGGGAAAGCCCGCGCCACGCCCGGCACCGAGGCCAACTCGCGGGCCTTGCGGGCATCGAGCAACGCCAGCGAATTGATATCCGTGGTTTTGTCGTCCACCACCCACAAATCGGCGCGGGCGTTGCTGGCCAGGGCGGCCATCGAGTCGGTCAGGTACAGAAAGATGCCAGTTTGCTGGCCGATCAGGAAGGTGGAGATAACGATGCCGAGCAAGGCCCCGAGGGACTTGGCCTTGTCGTAAAAGAGAAACTTGAGGGCGATGCGCAACATGGCGGCGGGCAGTTTAAGGACGCGCTGCGGCGCCGCCCAATTGAATCACTCCTTCCACGCGGCGGTTCAGCAGCAGGCCGCGGCCACCATCGAGCTGCAGGCGTACTTCGCGCACGCGCCGGTCTTCGGGGTCGCCGGTTTGCTCGGCAAACAGCGACTTGGCCTTCAGGTAAGGCCCCACGGCTACCACCCGGCCGATGGCGAGCGTGTCGAGGGTGCCTTCCGCCCGCACCAGGCCGGTCTGCCCCAGCCGCACCCGGTCGGCAAACAGCTCATCGACTTCCAGCAAGGCCGTCACCGGCCCCTGCGGCGCAAACTCAGCGTAGCTCTGGTTGGGGCTCAGGGCGGTGCCCGGCTTCACGCTCAGGTCGAGGATGGTGCCGGGGCCGGGGGCGCGCACCGTGCGCCGGCCCAACTCGGCCCGGGACACACGCGCGTCGGCCTGCAGTTGCTCAAGCTGGGCCTGCGCGGCGCGCAGGCTGGCTTGCAGGCGCTCCTCGTCGCGCTGGGCGCGGCGGTAGCTGGCTTCGGCGTTGTCCACGTTCTGCTGGGTTTCGGCGCCTTCGGCCGAGGCCCGGGCGGAGCGTTCGTAGAAGTCGCGGGCATTGCGCAAGGTCACCTGGGCGGAAGCCAGGGCAGCGCGGTCGGCGGCAATCTGGGCGGTCTGCGCGCCGAACTTGGCTTCGGACTGGCGCAGCCGGGCCGTTTCCACCCGGGCGGAAAGCACCAGCAGCACTTGGTCGCGGCGCACCGAGTCGCCGGCGCGCACCCGCACCTCGCGGATTACGCCGCCTTCCTCGGAGGCTAGTGACACAATCTCCTGGAGCGGCTCGATGCGGCCCAGGGCTACTAACTGGGTGGGCTGGAAGGCGGTTGGGTCGACGGGCGCCTTAGCGGCCGGTTCCGGGGCGCCGCAGGCTGTCGTCAGCAGCAGGCAAGCTAGGCAGGCGGCCGGGCGGGAGGGGCGCGTAAACGCCGGGAAAAATTGGTACATACGAAAAGCGCGTTAAGCGACGGAGGCGAAGCGGTTAGTGGTGGTCCAGGTCGGCGCCGGGCAACTGCTCTTGGGCCTGCCCATTGGCCACCTGCACCACGCGGTCGGCGAAGGGCACCAGGCGCATGTCGTGGGTGACCACGGCCAGGGCCTTGCCTTGTTGGGCGAGCTGGCGCAGCTCCTGCATCACCACGTCCACCGATTTGGGGTCGAGGGCGGCCGTGGGCTCGTCGCAGAGCATGAGCGGGGGCTCGGTGACCAGGGCTCGGGCAATGGCGATGCGCTGCTGCTCGCCGCCCGACATTTGCCGGGGCAGGGAGTGGCGCCGGTGGCTCATGTTGACCAGCTGCAGGGCGTGCGCCGCCCGGTCGCGGGCCTCGTCCGCGGGTACGCCCTGCAGCTGCAGGGGCATGAGCACGTTTTCTTCCGCCGTCAGCGGCATTACCAGGTTAAAGCTCTGGAACACGAAGCCGATGGAGCGCAGCCGCAGCCTGGCCAGGGCGCGGTCGTCGAGGTGGGTGACGTTAGTGCCGTCCACGATGACCTCGCCCGTACTTGGGTAAATCACGCAGCCGAGCAGCGAGAGCAGGGTGGTCTTGCCCGAGCCCGACGGCCCGACGATGAGCAGCAGCTCCCCGGCGCGCAACACCAAGTCAGTGGGGTGCAAGGCCGTGATTTTGGTGTCGCCGCTCTGAAATACCTTGGAGGCGCCCCGCACTTCGGCGACGACGCGGCCCGCGTTGGCGGGCATGGGCGGGGAGGCAGCTTGCGTTTTATCCATTGCCAAACTAATTTGCTTCAATATTAAAGCATCGGTCCACGGCGCGCAACGCGCTGCATGGTTTGGCCTATACATTGCCGCAAACGTGACACCCTCCTACTCCCTGTTGCAGAATCTGATTGGCCGGTTTGCCGAGTACGACCGCGCTGCCCGCCGCCCTTCGTTGGCGGATTTCGGCACTTGGCTGGCCGAGCGCGAGGCCCCGGCCGCAGACCCGGCTGAGCCGTTTTCGGCGGACCGGGCGCAGGCCCGCTACTACGATGCACTGCCGCCGGACTACCAGCTGGGTGCCTTGCTGGGCCGCCTGAGCCAATTTGCGCACCGCTACGCCGCTGAGGTGCTGGCGGGCCTGCCCGTTGGCAGCCCCCGCGAGTTTGGCGTGCTGGCGACCGTGGGCTTGCACGGCAACCCCAACAAAACGGAAGTGGCTTACACCAACCTGCTGGAATTGAGCACCGTGACCGAAATAACCCGGCGGCTGGTGCAAGCCGGCCTGCTGCGGGACTTGCCCGACCGCACCGACCGCCGCACCCGCCGCCTGCAGCTTACGCCCGAGGGCCAGCGGGTGCTCGCCGAAGCCCAACAACGCATGGGGCAGCTCAACGAGCGCCTGTTCGGCCCCTTGCCCGCGCCGGACCGGGCCCAACTGCTGCGGCTGTTGCACGCGCTGAACGACATGCACACCACCCAGTTTTTCGCCCCCAATGCCAATCCCCCCGCGCCCGACGTCCCGGCCAACGGCTAGAACCGGCGGCCCTGGTTTCCACGCACTTTTTCAACCGCAGCCATGAGTTCCATCCGAGTACTTGACCCGAACGCGTTCATGCAGGCGCAGCAAACGCAGCTGCCGTCGGCCGAAGCGGAGGCTCTCGCGCAAGTGCACGGGGGCGGCCCGTTTCCGCGGGCCAACTTCTGCTTCATATCCCGGCTCGAAGCCGACCGGCCCTACCTGCGGTTTCCCATTGCCCCGCACCGGCCCAGCTTCTACAGCATCATGGCGGTGAGCCGGGGTGATGTTGTGCGCACGGATGGGCTAAACACCTACAAGCTCGGAGCGGGCAGCATTTTTTGCCACCCGGCCGGGCGCATCACCGCCGTCGAGTCGGCTTCGGTGGAAGTGCAGGGCTACTACTGCCTTTTCGATGCGGAGTATTTTCTCGACCCCTTTAGTAACAAAGCGTTGCTCGACGAGCTGCCCGTTTTTCAGTCCGAGTTCAGCCCCGTGCTTCAGCCGGAGGGCGCCTCGGCCGATCACCTGTTCTACTTATTGGGTTGCCTGGAGGCCGAAGCCGACCACCCGCACCCCGACCAGGCCACGAGCATGGCCACGCTGCTGTACACTTTCTTTCTGGCGGCCAAAAAGCACAGCCGCAGCCTCAACACCTGGCTGTACCACAAGCAGGCCTCGGCGGCCGAGACGCTGATGCACAAGTTCAAGCGCCTGCTGCAGCAGCACGTTCTGCGCAAGAAGGCGGTGGCGGAGTACGCCGATTTGCTGGCCGTGACGCCCAACCACCTCAATCGTTGCGTCAAGCAAATCAGCGGCCGCACGGCCAAGGACATGATTCTGGACATGCTGTTGCTCGAAGCCTGTGTACTGCTCAAGCAAACCGAAGCCACTGTCTCGGAAATTGCTTACCAGCTCGGCTTTGCCACGCCTTCGCACTTTGTCAAACTCTTCCGCATCCGGCAAGGCTTCACTCCCCTGGAGTATCGCCACCGGGCCCTTGGTAGAGGTCCTCTCGGGAAACAGAGAATACAGCACGTTAAGGAATCGAGTCCAAAGCTTAATCAGTTGACTTATTTACGGCAGATTTGCGGTGACAGTACATGACGAAGCCCTAGTGGGGCGGGTATTTACAGAGGGTCACTTTACAGATGCGTAGGTACTGAGCAATCTGGTTCAGCCCCAGTTGCTGTTCGCGGCAGCGTGTGTCGGCGACGATGGCTATGGACTCGGCTTTTTACGATATACCTTGTCGGCGGCCTCCACCTGGCCCCGTGCCCACGTTGCAGCCAGCCCTGTGTGGGTGCACTTGCGAATAAGCCCTTACTCAAGTTCGGCTATTTCCAATAGCTCAACCTACCAGCAGACTTGTGCAGCTAAATGGTAACTGCACTTAGGCTTAGCTAATTCCGTAGCGCTGCAGAATGACGGCAATGTTAGGTTTGTACGAGGCACTGATAGGGATTTGCTTCTTTCCTATGAAGATAGTATTGCCATCCAAGAGCGTTATCTGCTCAATATTCACAATAAAGGATTTGTGTACGCGCACAAAAGTGTTTACTCGCAGCGTTTCTTCCAGTTGAGACAGCTTTTCTAAAACGACCAATAGCTGACTGTCGGTTTGCACCCGTACATAGTTGCCGTATCCCTCCAGATACAAAATGTCGGTGAGCACTATTTTATGTATTCTCCTGTCGGACTTTAGGAAAATAAACTTGGCGGTTAGCTCGCGCGCGGTTGACCCTCCGGCAACGACCGGCGAGACGGTACCCAGGGCCTTGTTCACTGCTTGCAAAAACCGACTAAACGCGATTGGCTTCAGTAAGTAGTCTACTACTCCATAGTCGTAACTAGCCAGCGCATAATCGGCAAAGGCGGTGGTGAGCACTACCCGCGGACGATTCGATAGTGTCTTGAGAAAATCTAAGCCCGAGAGCTCGGGCATCTGAACATCCAGAAAGACGAGATCCACCGATTGGCGACGCAAGACATTCAGGGCCTCGAGAGCATTCGCACACTTGCCTGCTAACTCCAAAAAATCGAGTTGCGCGATGTAGCCGGCCAAAATAGTTCGGGCAATAGGCTCATCGTCCACTATCAAGCACCTTATTTTCATAGCTGTATAGCCAGATGTACCGTAAACGTGTGCGGTTGGTCGTCAATAGTTAGCTGGTGGCGACCTGGATAAGCCAAGGCCAGACGTCGGCGCACGTTATCCAACCCTGTCGCCGTTCTGGTCACGTCAGCTGGTAGAGGGTGCACCGGCTTGTTATTCTCCAGATAAAAATACAGTGTGTCGGCATCCGTGCGAAGGTATCCATGCAGGTAGGGCCCGTGGGCGAGTTGGTTTATCCCGTGCTTGAACCCATTTTCTAGAAAGGGAATCAGCAGCATCGGAACCAGCCGCCCCTGCGACGGACCTTCTACCGCGAAGTGGATATCGGCCCCGTCCGGCAAGCGCAGTCGTTCCAGGGCCAGGTAGTCTTGCAGAAACTGTATTTCGCCGGTCAGTTCGGTTTTCTCGCCCCGAGTTTGCGTTAGCATATACCGCATGAGTCCCGCAAGTTTTAACACCACTTCGGCCGCACGAGCCGGCTCGTGCAGGGTCAGTCCGTACAAATTATTGAGGGTATTAAAGAGGAAATGCGGGTGCACTTGCGCCACCAGCAGGCTCAGTTCTGTTTGTAGCTGCTGCGCCTGCGCCTCCTTCGCAGTTAGTTGGCGCTGTACATCTTGCCGATAGAGCTTCAGCCCGCCGCTAATGCCTAGCAGGGCCCCTATGTTTACCAAATGCTGTACGTAAGACGTGTCATCGTCATAAAAGCGAGTTAAAACCCCAGACAGAACCGCGGCACCCAGTACCAATAGCAGCAGGACCGCCGCCGCATAGCGCAGGTAGCGCTGTTGGGAGAGCAAGGGGAGCAGCCGATACAAATGAAGGTAAACTGCTATTGCGGCCAGGGCCAGAAATACCAGTGTCTCTTCCACGCCGCTGAAGGCCCCCCCCTGGCGGTTTGGGATAGACCAGGAAACAGCGGCCAACAATAACAGCCAGAATGTGGCGTGCCACACGGCCCGGCTGTTGTGCGAGGTACTCAGCCAGGAAGCGATACGTAAGTCCATCGGGCATTCAAGGCATTAGTCGACCTATTCAAGCGTCGCAGCGGGCCGTTGAGTAGCGGTCAAAGATAGGAGTTACGGAAAACGCGGTCCCGCTTTCAGGACCAACCCCGCCAACTCCGGGGCGAAAGCCACGCTTTCCTGGGTAAGCTTGCTTTGTCCAGCAAGCAACCCCAATCACCCTGGAATCTTGGGCAGTGGCCCTTTTTGTTTTTAACCCCTCGTGCGCCGCTGTTCCTTTGACATCACTCGTGCACTGCCGCCATTTTTCCCACCCCAATGATTTAAATGAAACTGTCCAGCCAATTCCTCGTCCTCTTTTTTCTAACGGCGAACCTACTTGTCATCGCCTCGCCTCGGTCACAGGGCCAAACGTTTATCAGGCAAAAGTTTGTATGGCGGAAAGCTACCCTCAACGGTCGTGTGTATGACAAAGCCGCGCTGCTGGTTCCGGTGCGCATCCCCTCGCTGCCGAAGAAGAAATGCTTTTTACAAATAGACCTGGGGGCAGATCAGTGCTACCTGTACAAACCCATGCGCAGCAAACTAACGCCGGGCCAGGATTACGTGGAGCAGACACCTGAAAAAGTACTGTTCAAATTCACATTGTTTGGCCACCGCTACCAAAAACCTTTTGCGCTGCAGGAAAATACAGACCTGTCCCTGACAGGCGACACCCTAATCGTAGGGTTGATTGGGATTGACTTCTTTGAAAATCAGAAATTGATTCTAGACTTTCCCCGCAACGAGCTTTCGCTGGTGAGCGGGGCGCTTCCGAAGGCTTACGCCGACGCCAAAAAAATAAAGGCCCGGTACGAACAGTATCGATTCGTACTGCCCCTCGTGTACAACGGAACCGACACGCTACGCGCCTTTTATGACAGCGGAGCCAGCGAATTGGATTTGATACTGACCAAAGCGAAGTGGCAACAGGCCACGGGGAAGCGTGGGGACGAGCCGGACTTACATGAAATCAAAGGCCCAGGGCCAGATGGAAAAGAGACGGTTTCCGTTGGAGCTCCCCTGAAAGGCAGCTTAGCTGTCGGCGGACAAGTATTCACGGGAGTAGAAGCCTACTACTTGAAAGTGTTCCCATATTCACTGGAAGACATCGCCAAGCAGTCAGGTGTGTCTTTTGAGGGAGTAATAGGCAACAAGCTGTTCTACGATCACTACACCTTGATTTTTGATTTTAAAAATCAGGAGCTGCTGCTCAAGAAGTGATGCGCGTCACGTCCCGATAGCAACGTAGCTGTTTCGGTAGGCAAGTAGGCCCATGAGCTGGCAGCAGCTCGAGTTGCACAGCGAGTTTGACTTTGCCGACGAAGCCCTTTTAATTAGGAGCCCCGGCCCGGGTCGCCTGTTTAATTTCTTTACCAAAATTTTAACCAAGGCCACTATTGATCTGCACCCTTCCGGGGCTGGTCGGGGCTGGTGGATTGTTGAATTCAGCCCCGGGCTTCATATTCCTGAAAAACCGACTGGCGCAGCTCCGACCACTCCGGCTTGATGATGCTGAAGATGACGGTGTCGCGCCGGATGCCCCCTTGAGTGAGGCGGTGGCTGCGCAACGTGCCTTCCTCGGTGGCGCCCATGCGGGCCATGGCCGTGCGCGACTGGTGGTTGCGGGAATCTGTTTCCAGCTCCACCCGCTCATAGCCCAGCTGGCCGAAGGCGTGGCTCAGCAGCAGATGCTTGCAGGCCCGGTTCAGGCCGGTGCGCTGAAACTCGCGGCCAACCCAGGTGTAGCCGATGCTCAGGCGCTGGTCGGCCTCGAGCACGTTGTAGTAGCTGGTGCTCCCGGCCAGTTGCCCCGTAACACGGTCGACGATGGTGAAGGGGTAGCGCAGGCCCTGCTCGCGGGCCTCCAGGGCCTGGCGGAGGTAGGCGGCAAGGCTCACCGCATCGTCGCCGCGGGTGAGCGTGTAGCGCCACAGCTCCTTGTCGAAGGCCGCGGTCTTGAGGGCTTCAAAATCACCTACTTCTAGGGGCCGCAGGCGGACGCGGCTGTTTTCGAGAACAATGGGGGCAGAGAAATCCATGTGGACGGCAGCGAACAAGTGGAGGGCAAAGATGCTGGGTAAAAAAGAAAAGCCACCTCCCTCGCGGGGAAAGGTGGCTTAGAAGCTGGCTGGTATGCTAACCAGCACGGGTAGAGCTAGCTCAGGGTGCCATTTTTTATCCGTGCTGGCCCAGGCTAGCCCAGTACGGCGCCATCAGGCGGCCGTGGCCTCGCAGCGCTCCGGTGCTGCTGCCTGGTTGTAAGCCCCCGGCGCTGCTTCGGTTCGCAGGCTGGCCTTGGCTCGTAAGGCTTGCTGAACGTGGCGCTGCTCGTGCAGCACGACAAACTCGAAGGCTTCGCCTAACCGCATTCTTAGCAGCTTTAGAAACTCTACGGGCACCGCTTTACGGTTGAGGTCGGCTTGCTGAGCCCGGGCAAGTAGGTCCAGCAGGTGCTCCTGCTGCTGCGTAAACTCGGCCAGTACTTCCCGGCCCAGGCGGCTGCCCTGGGGGTTCATGTGCTTTAGGGTCTTGGCTTTCTTGGTGCTGCCAGGAGCCATCATACCGATGAATTTCCGCCCCAGCCAGCTATAGCCTACTGCCGCTTCGGCGGTGGGGCCGGGCTGCTGCGCCAGGGCCTGCGCCAGGCGGGGGTTGTAGTAGCGGCTGTAGCGGTTCAGGTGTTCGAGGCACTCGAGGATGCTCCAGGCCGCTGGCGCGGGCTGCTGGTTGAGCTGAGATAGCTCCAGCGGCGCGAATTCGGTGTGCACGGTGGCGAGCAACTGGCGGGTAGCCTGGCTTAGCGCGGCGAGAAAAGCAGTAGTAGTCATAGCGTTGATTTTTTACCAAAGGTCTGAGCGGTATCGTCCCGGCACCTTGATTGAAATCAATATTTAAGTGCCCGTGCCAAAGCACGCATGCTGTCTAAGCCGTCATGCCGAGCGCAGCCGAGGCAGCTCGCGGGCAGCGCTAACTCCATCGTTGGCTGAAGCGAGCGGCTTGCCTATGGCGACCTGCGGTCCGTCCCCGCGGACGTCCGAGGAGCAGGGCTGGCCTTGGACATTTTAGTAGGATTGACCGCTTACCGGAGCCGGCTCAGCGTTTCGGGCGTCATCCGCAGGTAGGAAGCCAGGTACTTCTTGGGCACGGTCTGAAAAATGTGAGGGCTCCGCTGCCGCAGCCGTTCGAGGCGTTGGGCGGGCTCGGGCAGGAGCAGGTCGATTTCGTGTTCCATGCGGCCGACCAGGGTTTTTTCCAGCTCGAAACGCCAGAGCCGGGCCAAGCCCGGACTACGGTCCAGGCAGGCCTGAAACGCGGGGCGGCCAATGGCAATCAGTCCACTCGCCCGCAAGGCCTGGATAGCGTACTCCGACGGCCGGCCCAGGGCAAACGAGGGAAAGGAGCACACCAGGTTGCCCGGATGCACGAAGCCCACGCAGATTTCCTCATCCGCCGTCGGGTAAAAGATGCGCAGGGTGCCGTGGTGCACAAAGTACAGGTACTGCTCGGTTTGACCGGGCGAAACCAGGAAGCCGTGGCGCGGCACGCGTAGCTCTCTGGTCCACCCCGCCACGAAGTCGGCCACCTCAGCGGCGGGCAGATACGGAGCGCCGCTGAGCGTATCGGTGAGCAGGGCGCGGGCGGCAGCGGCAAAGGCAGGCACGGAAGCCATGGGAGAAAGAATGGGGCGAGGAAAACGGCTTCAAAATACCGAAGTTCTGCGCTCACTCAAGGGCCAAGGCTATTTGTGCAGTAGCATTGAGCCACCAGCTCTGGTAGAAACGCTACCCGTGGCACCTCATCTTAGGGCCCGGCGCCTCGCTCAATTAACGCCGACTTGCAAAACCGAAAGCGGTCCCAATACGCATAGGAGCGTACTGGGACCGCTTTCTTCCGCTCCGGGCGAGGTCGCCAATCGTGAGCAGGGTGCTTGCTTACCGGCCCACCATCTCTTCGGGTTTCAGCCACTCGTCGAACTCGGCTTCGGTGACGTAGCCAAGCTGTAGGGCGGTTTCCTTGAGGGTGGAGCCGTTTTTGTGGGCCGTTTGGGCAATCTCGGCGGCTTTGTAGTAGCCGATATGCGGGTTGAGCGCCGTGACCAGCATCAGGCTGCTGTCGACGTGCTTCTGAATGTTGGCTTTGAGGGGCTCGATGCCCACGGCGCACTTGTCAGTAAACGACTGGCAGACGTCACCGATGAGGCGGGCCGAGTGCAGGAAGTTGTAAATCATCATCGGCTTGAACACGTTCAGCTCGAAGTGGCCCATCGAGCCGCCGACGCTGATGGCCACGTCGTTGCCCATTACCTGGGCGGCCACCATGGTCATGGCTTCGGCCTGGGTGGGGTTCACCTTGCCGGGCATAATGCTGGAGCCTGGCTCGTTGTCGGGGATGTGAATCTCCCCGATGCCGGCGCGCGGGCCCGAGCTGAGCATGCGGATGTCGTTGGCTATCTTCATCAGGCTCACGGCCACGGTTTTCAGGGCACCGTGCGCTTCCACGATGGCGTCGTGGGCGGCCAGGGCCTCGAACTTGTTTTCGGCCGAAACGAAGGGCAGTCCGGTGAGCTCAGCAATGTACCGGGCCACGTTCTCGGAGTAGTTGGGCGGAGTGTTGATGCCCGTGCCCACGGCCGTCCCGCCGAGGGCCAGCTCGCTCAGGTGGGCCAGCGTGTTGCGGATGGCGCGCAGGCCGTGGTCGAGCTGCGACACGTAGCCCGAAAACTCCTGGCCCAGGGTGAGCGGCGTGGCATCCATGAAGTGGGTGCGGCCGATTTTCACGATGTCCATGAACTCTTCCGACTTGGCTTTCAGCACGTCGCGCAGGCGTTCGATGCCGGGGATGGTGGTTTCCTGCAGGATTTTATAGGCCGCGATGTGCATGGCCGTCGGGAAGGTGTCGTTGCTGCTCTGGCTCTTGTTGACGTCGTCGTTGGGAGCCAGCGCTTTCTTCTCGTCGGCGAGCTGGCCGCCTTGCAGCACGTGGCCCCGGTAGGCAATCACCTCGTTCATGTTCATGTTGCTCTGGGTGCCCGAGCCGGTTTGCCACACCACCAGCGGGAAGGAGTCGGCAAGCTGGCCGGCCAGAATTTCGTCGCACACTTTGCCAATGAGCTCAGCCTTTTCGGCGGGCAGCACGCCAGCGTCGCGGTTGGTGAGGGCGGCCGCTTTTTTGAGGTAGGCGAAGGCCGCGATTATTTCCTTGGGCATCCGGTTGATGTCCTGGGCAATGGGGAAATTCTCGATGGAGCGCTGCGTTTGGGCGCCCCAGTAGGCGGTAGCGGGTACCTGCACGGTGCCCATGGTGTCCTTTTCGGTGCGGAAATCCATTGGTGGGGTGATGGGGTAATGAAGGAATGAGGTGATGGAGCCGGCGGCAGGGCGCAAAAGTACACCGCCGAAACGCGGCTTTTATCCGTAACCGACCTGGCTGCCGCAAGGCTTATCGCGTACACAAGGCCTGGCCCTGGCTGGGGCATTTAGTACACTTCGCTTCAAACAGCTTCTCAACGCCCCATCACTTCAGCACCTAAAAAATGAGTTCGATTAAACAAGTCATTGAAATCCTGGCCTCCTCGGAGAAAAGCTTTGAAGACGCCCTGCAGCGCGCCGTGGAGAAGCTAAGCTCCTCCGTGCTCAACATCTCCTCCATCTACATCAAAGACCAGAGCTGCCAAGTGCGCGACAACCGCATCGTGGAGTATCGCATTACGGCCAAGGTCAGCTTCGGTGCCCCGTCAGAAGGGCTCGACCCGAAGCCCATCCGCACCTTCACCGAAGTTCCCGCCGCGGGCGGCAACGGCGCTCCCGACTATAGCCAGGTAGCCATAAAAACCGAACCCGACCTGCCCCGCGAAGTGGAGCCCGGCGGCAGCGCCACCGAGCCCGAAAGCGGCGGAGGCTACAGTGGCTAGCTGAGGGGTCGGCTCTCGTTCCGTTCGCGGTTCTGCCGAGCCGGTGACGCATGGGGCCCAGGAGGGGCCACCAGCTGCGCCTGGCATAGGGAATAGAATACCGCTCTAAAATGGCACCGTCACCTCCATGGGCAGCGGGGCCCGGCGCCCGCCGGCAATGCCGGGCTGCCAGGCGGGCCCTTCGCACACGATGCGCAAGGCTTCGGCATCGTAGTCGGCGCGCAGGCCACGGGTTACTTTCAAGTCGCTCAGCTTACCGTCGGGCCCCACCACGAACCGCACGCGTACGTTTCCGTCCAAGCGCGAGGCGTTGGCTTCCGGGACGAAGCCCCCGGCCTCCCGGCGCAAGTATTCGCGCAAGGCCAAGGTGCCGCCCACCGGCGCCGGAGCAATGGCGGGCGCGGCCGGCATGGGTGTATTTGCTACGCGAGCGGGGGCCAGGCCTCCGGCGACTATTTCGGCCGATGATGCTTTACTCTTCGCCATAGAACGGTTGGCCGCTATGGTCGGCGGGGGGGCAACAACGGTATCGGTGACCGGGGCCTTTTGGTCTCGGCGCTCGTCGTTTTCTTTGGCGGACGTCGCCTCGGCAAGCTTTCCGCGAGCAGCTCCTACGGTAACTTCGCTCAGGGCCGGGGCGCCCAGGGGCTCGCCTGGAGCGTCGCCGGCGGCCTCCGCCGCGGGTACTTTGGCGTCCTCGGTAACGTCAGGTAAAACATTGTTGGCTAGTTCTCTCTCTCGCCCTACTGCTTTGCGCGACGACGGAGCCCGGGACAACGCGGCGTAGCTGTCTTTGGCCGGTGCTATTGGCGCGGTTGCCACTGGAGCGGACGAGTCGGGCGTCGGGGCGACAGGTTCGGGAAGAGAAACGCGGGGTGCCGACCCCTCCCGGGCGTTGTACTGGGGGCGGGTGGTAGTGGTGGTGGCGATATCGGGAGCCGTGGTTGCGTGTTGCTCCCAACCCCAGATGCCGGCCCCCACTGCGCCGAGCAAAGCTGCCGCGGCGGCGATGCGGGGTACGGCCCAGCGAGTGGCCGCGGGCTCGGCCCTGCTAAGCCGGGCTTGCAGGCGACTGCTCAGCTCGGCCACCGCCCGGTCGGTGGTGGCGGCGTCAGTCATCGAAAAACCTTCCACCAAATCGCTGCAGCGCTCGCAATCAAGAAGATGGGACTCGATGCGGTGCTCCTCGGCCGGGGCCAGGGTGCCGGCCGCGTACGCGCGCAGCTCGGCCGTGCCCGGGTGGGGGCCGGGGATGGGCGGCGGGGCAAAAGGCGAGTCAGCGAGCAACATGGAGCGGGTTGTTATTGGTAGGGGGAACAGGGGGAGTAGTGGCTGCCTTACCGGGCGGCTCCAGCTGGCGGCGGAGCATGCGCTTGCCGTTCTGTAAGTGGCTTCGCACCAAGCTCAGTTCCAGGCTGGTTTCGGTGGCAATCTCGCGGTACGATTTTTTTTCGAGGTAAAACAATTCAAGGCAACGACGCTGGGCCGGGGGCAGCTGAGCCAGGGCCGCCTCCAGGCTTTGCAGGCGCACTTCGGTTTCTTCAGCTTCCGCGGCGGCCCCTTCTTCCCCTTGCAGATGCCGGGCCCCGGCAATTTCCACATCGGTGGCATCGGGAAAGCTGAGAATGAGCGGCCCGGCGCTGGGGCCGGCGCGTTTGCGGGCCCGCAGCTGCATGAGGCAGTGGTTGCGGGCGGTGGTGTGCAGCCAGGCCGGGAAGTTGTCGGGCGCGTGGGTGCGTAAGGCTTTCACCAAGTGCTCGAACAGCTGCATCACGGCATCCTGGGCGTCCTCGTCGGGCGGAGCGAGGTAGCGCCGGCACACGGCAAACGCTTCGGGCAGGTAGCGGTCGTAGAGCAGGCCGAGGTCGGCCAGGTCGCCGCGCAGGCGGTAGCGGGCCAGCAGCTCCTGGTCGGAGAGTGGTGCCGTGGCGGGCGTCGAAGAGCGGCGGAAGAACATTCGGCTGGGAAGTTAGGGCTGCGCCGCGTCATCCCCGCACCAACAACGTCGTCTGACGACGTTTTTCAGGCAATTAATCACTAAAGCCGGAATGGTTTGAAGATAACAAAGCGAGTTCGTACCGCGAATATCCGGCATTTATACAGTTCGCAGCCATATGGCCCACCTACGCAGCTTGCGCTTGTCAGGCCGTAACCGCTCACGCCGATTCGGGGCTCGACTACCAAAAAGCATTGAATCACCACCAGCCCGTGTGTAATCGGTCCTGGCCCGGCATCAGGTCAGCAAGTTTCACCAACCTCCTTGCCGCCATGAGAAACCTGTTGCTGCTCCCCTTCCTCCCCTTGCTGCTGGGCTCATTGCCCGTTGCGGCGCAATCAACGCCACTCCCTGCTTCCAATAGTCGGCCGGTACCGCCGGGCCCTACCAAAGACTGGGTGGTTTCCGGGCAGGTACGCGATCAGAGCAATCACCTGCCCCTCCCGGGCGTGATGGTGAGAGTAAAAGGTACCTCTCTTGGCACCCTCACCAACTCCGATGGCACCTACTCTCTGCTGGTACCAGGTGCGGCCCGCGCCGTGCTAGTGTTCCAATTCGTTGGTTACAAGTCGGTGGAGCGCCCCGTGGGCCAAGCGCATACCATCAACCTCACGCTGGAAGCGGATACCAAACAGTTATCAGAAGTAGTGGTGACTAGCACGAGCCGGCCGGTTCAGAAGTCCCGCTCCCCCCGCAAAGTCAAAGAGAACCGCGCAGCCAGAGGTTTGAAAGGTGAATCACTAGCGGATGCCGAATATGATGCAATCTCAGATGCCCGCGCCCCCCAAGCTTCACCGGTCGTGATGCCGGCCCGCGACGAAGCGGGGGCTGGCGACACTTACGCTCACGTCCAGGAAAACGGGTTTTTCGACGCGAAGAAAGTCCCGCTCAGTACTTTTTCCCTGGATGTGGACAATGCCAGCTACACCAACGTTCGCCGCTTCCTGAACGAAGGCCAACTGCCCCCGCGCGATGCCGTGCGGGTCGAAGAAATGCTGAATTACTTCCACTACAGCTACCCCGCCCCGCTCGCCACCTCGCCCGACCCCGTGCGCGTCAGCACCGAGCTGGCCGCCTGCCCCTGGAACCCCGCCCACCAGCTGGCGCGCATCGGGATTCAGGCCCGGAAGGTGGAAACGGCCCAGCTACCCCCGGCCAATCTGGTCTTCCTGGTCGATGTGTCGGGCTCGATGGATGAAGCCGACAAGCTGCCCCTCGTCCAAGCCGGCCTGAAGCTGCTGGTGAAGCAATTGCGGCCCCAGGACCACGTGGCGCTGGTGGCTTACGCCGGAGCAGCGGGCCTGGTGTTGCCGCCCACGCCCGGCTCGCAGCCGCAGGTGATTCTCGACGCTATCGACCGGCTGCAGGCGGGTGGCTCCACCGCCGGCGGTGCGGGCCTGCGCCTGGCGTATTCCACGGCCCGGCAAAGCTTCAATAAGAATGGCAACAACCGCGTCATCCTCGCTACCGACGGCGACTTCAACGTGGGTGAAAGCTCTGAGCAAGCTCTAGAACAGCTGATCGTGGACCAGCGCGAAAGTGGCGTGTTCCTCACGGTGCTAGGCTGCGGGCGCGGCAACCTCCGCGACGCCCGTATGGAAGCCCTGGCCGACAAGGGCAACGGCAACTACGCCTACCTCGACAATCTGGATGAGGCCGGCCGGGTGCTGGTGGCGCAGTTCGGCGGCACGCTCTTCACGGTGGCCCAGGACGTAAAGCTGCAAATCGAGTTCAACCCGGCCCGGGTGGCCCACTACCGGCTCGTGGGCTACGAGAACCGGCTATTGGCGGCCGAGGATTTCAACAACGACCGCAAAGACGCCGGCGAGCTGGGCGCGGGGCACACGGTAACGGCCCTGTACGAAATCGTGCCCGTGGGCAGCAGCCAGCCGGTAGTCGACGTGCTCAAGTACCAGCAGCCGGCTTTCCTGAACCCCCAACCAGCCACGGCCGAGGTGCTGACGGTGAAACTGCGCTACAAAGAGCCACGGGGCACCACCAGCAAGCTCCTGGCCCAGGCCCTGGCCGGCGCACCCGCCAGCATCGAAAAAGCTTCGGTCGATTTCCGCTTTGCCGCCGCCGTGGCGCAGTTTGGCCTGCTGCTGCGCCAAAGCGAGCAGCGTGGCAGCGCTACCTGGGCCAGCACCGAGCAGCTGGCCAACGGGGCCCGCGGCGCCGATGCCGACGGCTACCGCGCCGAACTGGTGCGGCTCGTCCGCCTGGCCCAAGGCTTGAGCGGCAGCAGCGCCGTAGGAGCACGGTAGCATTCGCGGGGGTGAAAGCTTGATCCCGCACTGTGCCACCCGGCTATCGGTTGCCAGAAAGTAGGCAAGGGCCCCGTCCGGATTTTCCGGCGGGGCTTTCCCTTCCTGGGTTTAGGAAACACCAGTTCAAAAGTTGGGGCCTGACCGGCTGAAGTATGACGCCTGGGGCGGGTGTACCTGATCAAGCTCACCAATAAGTTTCACTCTCGCAGTGATCTATGCTACGCGCTATCATCATCCTGATTGCCGCTACCTGGGCCATAAGCTGTAGCAACGAACCAAAAAATAGGGGCCGGCTACCAACTGAGTCTACCGAAAGGAAGGTATCCAATTCGCGCTTGTTGAACCTAAGAGGCAGGTGGCGGATTGCCGACGGCGCCTCTTTCTTTTTGTCAGCCCGTTTCAACGACAGCACCGTCGTGGTGGATACCCGCGGCGATACCATCCTTACCTTTTCTTATCGGGTACGGCCAGGCACGTTGGAGCTTAATAATCCGGCAGATAAGGCGGCGCCCTACCGTCAGCCACTGAGGAAATACGCCGGCAATAGCTTTGAGCTGCCTTCGCTGCTGGGAGAAAAGTATCCGCATCACTTTATTCGCACCAACCCATAATCTGCCTGCTTGAATAAAGCTGCTGATAAGATCCCAGGTCCGTTCACGCTGGAAGCTATACCCCACCCCATCTCTATAGCGGTTTTCAGCTCAGTGTACAGTTCGCAGCCGGGAAAACCGCACCCCCGGCCCCGGTTCGCTTCATGCGCGAAGCCCCAGGGGAGGGGAGCCAGACGTCGTATACACTGACTATGAAATTACTCTAAAAATGCGGCTGAGGTAGCGGCCCCGATGCCAGCGGCTACCGCCCGAGCTGGGGCGGCTCGTACGCCGGGCGCAAGGGTTGCGCAGCGCGGTAGAAGCCTAATAAAGTGAGGCTGAACCCCGCAAGCTAAAAAGGCTCCTCCGCTGTAGCGGAGGAGCCTTTTTGGTTTCGTAAAGCGTTGAGCAGAAAACGCCGTTAGGGGCTGACCAGGTTCAGGCTGAGGTTGAAATACAAGGGGTTGGTTAGCTTGTTTTTGAAGAGTGCGGGCTCCGAGCCCAGCGTGCTTTCGCGCTCGCCGGTCACATCTTGGTTGCGGAAAGCGTCGTTGCGGTAGTTGTAGCGCAGCCCCGCCTGAGCCGATACCCACACGAAGCCTATCAGTTGGCGCTCGTAGCTGAGGCGGGGCTTGAGCTCGCCACGGCGCAGGTACACCTCGTCGGCACCTATTTTGCCCAGGTAGTACGTGTTGCCCTCCAGCTCATAGCCAAATTTCAGCAAGGCATTGGTGCCGAAGTTGCGGCGGATCTCGGCGCGGGCCGGGAACACTATTTCGCAGCCCCACTGTGGCGAAAACGTGCGGTTGTAGAGCAGCACCGGAATGTAGAGCAGCTGCCCGGCACGGTAGGTGCGGCTCAGGCCGACGCCCCACTGCAGGTTGTCGTTGGGTTTCCAGCCGTAGATAGCCGTGCCGCTGTACGTAAAGTGCTCGCTCTTTACCTCGTTGAAGCCGCGGTAGTTGCCGTTGGCGTCGAGGTTGAACTGGAGAATGAGAAAGTGCTTGTTGTCGAAGGGGTTGAAGATCGTCGTGTTCACGCCGGTCGTGCGCAGGCCATCCTTCAGCTGGGCGAAGTAGGGCGACCGTTCGGCATTGGCCAGATCCAGGCCCGTGTTCCAGTAGGTGAGGCCGACGTTAAAGATAAAATCGTTGCGCGAGACCACGGGGGCATTGAAAGCCAGCCGGAGGCCGCGGGCCGAGTTAACGCGGGTTTCGACGGCCGGAGCCGTGTTCGCGGGCAACGGGCCGGTACTGGTCAGGGTGTACGGCAGCTGCGCTTCGTAGCCCACCGAAATCAGCTTAGTGGGGGTGATATAGAGGACTTTTTGGGTGTTGTAGCTGGTGCCCCCCGTGCCGGCATCGCCAAAGTCGTCGAAGTTTTCGTCGGTGGCCGGGGGAGCCGTGCGGGTGGTGTCGGTGACTTGAGCCGTGGCGGGGGCCGTAGCCAGCAGGCTGGCCGCCAAGGCGAAGTAGAGGTATTTCATGCCGTAAGATCAGGTGGTGCGGTATGATGGGAAGACTATTTAAAAGAAGCTCTCCCTAACCCCATACCACGAATGGCAGGGGGCCGGGAGAGCCAGAACCGTCGGACGATTATTTTTTAACCTGTCGTTTCCACACATCGGTACGCCCGAAGAGCGAGACCCCAATAAAGCCGCGAACCTCCAGCGTGTTGGGATCGACTAAAGTCATTTGGCAGCTGTAGTCGTTGCCGTTTTTGGGGTCGTAGATCTTGCCTTCCTCCCACTTGTTGTCGCCGGTGAAGGTGAAGTCGCGCATGTTTTCCAAGCCCTTGAGCGGGGTCTTACGCTTGGCTTCGTCGGGGTTGTTCACATCAGTGCGGGGGGTGCCGTCGGGGTTGTTGGGCACTTTCAGCCACACGATGCGCCCGAAGTACTTGTCTCCTTTTTTGAAAATCTGAATCATGCCGGTGCCTTCCCCATTCTTCCAGACCCCCAGCACGGCATCCGGGTTAGGCGCGGCCTGGACTGAGAAGGCGGCTGCCAATAAACTAAGGAGCAAAGCGAGTCCAAAAAAACGTCTGGTCATGGTGAGAATTTAATAAAAGGAGAAAAAGGGTTTGAAAACAAATGTATAGCACAAAGTCAATCAACCGAATGGTTTTAAATCATTAGGCAAACAGTTTTCCAGGCCTCATTGCCGGGGGTGCCGTACGCCGTGGCCGGGTACGTCCTATTTGCCACTGCATGGCTCTCAGTCCGGCTCTCGCTACACCCGAGCTTATTAGGAATGAAAACCCACGCCTTCGGGTTGGCCTGCTTTTAGTTGCCGCCTTGGGCAGTTCGGCACCAGCCTAGCAGGTTTATCCTGGCGCTTATGGCAAGCTCAAGTGCACGCCATCCCCAGTCCAGGAGCAGACATGCCGCACGGGTGCTTACGGCACCAAGCCCGTAGCTGGAAAATAAACGAGGCCCCACTGCTACACCAGTGGGGCCTCGTTTAATAGCATATTTCGGATATGGGTTACAAGCAATAAGCGGAAAGGAATACAGCGACCAGGATAGCTAGCTATTAAATGGGCTTAAGCAGGAATACTAAGCCAACACCTGCATACTCGGTTTTGAGTATCGAAAAGGTTGCCTGGGGCTATACAATTTTAGGCCCTGGTCGTAGTCAGCAGTCAGGCCCAGCCCGATTTCAAACCGATTGCCCCAGACTTAGCTTGCTGGAAAAAGCAACCGCGTGCCAGCGGTTGGGAGTGTTAAGCATCTGGTTATATTCATTGATTATCAATGAATAAAGTTTAAATAGGGTGTTGCTGCTGACCAGGAACGAGGCTTGCGGGCTACTCAACCAGCACCTGGTATTTACAGACTAACTGGCGCAGAAAAAAAATAAAGACCGCTTAAAAAACGGCATATTCTAGTGAACCGCTATTCTAGTACCTCATGGCTAGGCCACGGTACCTTGCGGCCGTGAGGCTAACCGCGGGAAGGAAAGTTGGGGTGTTGGGCTAGTGAAGGCATTGGCCTATTGCCACGGCCGGATAGTCGCTAAGGGTCCACCGGTTAGAGTTGGTGCGCGTGCCCAGGAAGTACGCAAAGCTCTTACTCAAGAAACTGCTGATTCTGAAGCTGCTGGCCGGGCTCGAGCCATGCTATTGCGTAGAGCCTGCTGCACACGCCGTACTCATAAACTGCTAATAAATCCGTCGTAATAGCTGGTAGACAGGTACCGCAGGTCGTTATACGCAGGGAAACCATTGCCCGGAAACTGGCGCAATCAAGAAACGCCCTAACCTCACCGTTGGAGCTTGCTCACCACCAGATTATACCCGCTTCTATTTTGGCTGGTAGCCGGGCTTTTCGCCCGATCGAGGCTTCTTCTTGCCTGGAGCTGGAGATTCGCTGGTGAAAAGCCCGCGCACGTGTTGAAACAGCTTCTTGGCCAGGGGCGGGGCGGGCGCCGGTCGACTAACAGGACGGGAGCGCCTAACTATCCACTGCTCCCGAAACTCGCGCCGCGTCAGGGTTTGCTCCGGGTGATCCATCCCCGGAAACCGAAAGCTCATACCATCCTGGTGCTCACACAGCTCCATCTGGTACGTCCAGCCGTACTTGAAGTCAGGGGTATGCGGGCCTCGGTAGGTGGCCGGTACCAGTTTAAATTCCATGTCTGAAAGTACAACACGGCAACCTTCACTTTAGCGATCTAGGCTATTTTCTTTTGCTATAGAGTGAATTTTTTTGAAGAATATTTTTTGTGATTGGGAAATAGCAAGTTTATATATGCCGTTTTGAAGGGTTGGCAACTGTTGATCTCATCGTACATTCTGATCAGGTCAGCCAGTACATGGTCATCTACTTTAAAAGCCAGTTCACCTGTCACTGTGCCCGGTAAAGCATGAGCCGGTGCGGCAACTGTTACGAACTGCTTGACGGCGGCTGTTTCCTGGACTTAGCGAATACCCAGTATTAGGCCCGTTTTGAATACAGGCAAGCTGGGAAGACCCCATCCAAGCCTATCGCACACTGCGTCAGGGTTAGTTTACAGCCTCGGCCGTTATGGATTCTCCGGCCTGTAACCCTGCCCATACCTCGTCGGCCAATTCTACCAAATTGCGCCCGTCTTTTAGGGACCAATGACGCCCTGCCTGCATTCCTGCTGGGCGGGTACCCTCGGGATGAAACCGGGCAAAAATTGTTTGTGTCAGATTCATCAACGAATACACCTGGCCGTCTAAAGCCCAGCGTACAGTATAGAGTTTACCCTGGCGCGGCAAAATTTCCGCCCGAAAGACGTTTTCATCTGACGATGCTTTCGCCTCAGGGCTGATGTAAGCGGGCAGGCGGTCGCTGAGGTAGATACTATCCCCTTCCTTCAGGTACCCGTTATCCATTAATAGGGTGAAGGTTTCTGTCCGGCCGCTCTGCGCGGCTTGCTGTTCCTTCCCTCGCTCCTTATTCTCTAGCTCAACCATATACTGATTGGCTTCCTGCAAAGGAATAATTTTGGTGGGTACCACCACCACCTTATCGTCAACCTTATACGGGACGATGCGCACACATGAAATATCCAGCTCGGTTTGGTTTAACCATAGGACGGTAGTCGTGAGCTCTGTTGAGAAGTTCTCAGAGCATAGGATAATGCGTGGCCGGTTCGACAGTTCCTTGAACGTGTCGTTCTGGGTTACGAACTCCTGAATAAGTTCCTGGGCCCGAATCGCTGTCATATCCGCCAGCCCTACATACTTCTGCTGGTAGTGCACGAAGTAAGGCAGTAGCTTCTCAATGGTCATTGTGGAGACCATGGCAGCGTAGCGGAGGGCTTGCAGGTCGGCGTAGCTGGCTAGTCCGTCCCTTTTCAACTCAACCACTACCAGATTGCCGCGGCGGTCCAGTGCCAGTAAGTCCAGGCGGTCGGCGCTTTGCTTAAAGCGGTCAAACTCCATGCTCACTACCAACAGGTCTTCGCCCAGGATTTCGGGCGCCTGACGCACCCATTCCTGAATGTGGGCTCGTTCCCAAATCGCAAGCGCGTTGAACGTGCCCGCTTGCACTTGCGTGAATTGCTTGGGGTTTTGGGTAGGGATTACTAAAAGCATCTTGTTAGAAAGTAAGTAATTCTGAACCTCGGGCAAGCTGCGTTACGGCACTAACCATATCTGACAACCTCTTGGCAGGTCCAAGCCGAAACCAGTAGTATCCTTTGGAAGCATCCCCTTTAAATAAGAGGCAAGCCGAGCTCTTGCAGAAACGCGTTATGGCGGGCGGTGGCAGCAGCAATGTCTTTCTCGATGTCTACCAGCTTCCGATGTACTTCGTCCAGCTTGATTTCCTCTTCGGAAGTGGCCGTGCTCACGTAGCGCGAGATGTTCAGGTTGTAACCGTTTTGCTCGACCTCGGCCATGGGCACGCGGCGCGAGTACCGGGCTTCTTCGCTCCGTTCGCGGTAGGTGGCTACTATTTTTTCGATGTCGGCGGGGCGCAGGAAGTTCTGGCGCTTGCCTTTCTCATACTCCTCGCTGGCGTTGATGAACAGCACGTCGTCGGGCTTCTTGCACTTCTTCAGCACCAGGATGCAGACGGGTATGCCGGTGGAGAAGAACAGGTTGGCGGGCAGGCCGATGACGGTGTCGAGGTGGCCGTCCTTGAGCAGCTTGGTACGGATGCGCTCCTCGGCCCCGCCCCGGAAGAGCACGCCGTGGGGCAGGATGATGGCCATGGTGCCTTCCGGGCTCAGGAAGTGGAAGCCGTGCAGCAGAAAGGCAAAGTCGGCGGCCGACTTGGGGGCGAGGCCGTAGCTCTTGAAGCGGAAGTCTTCGCCCAGGGCCTCGGTGGGCTCCCAGCGGTAGCTGAAGGGCGGGTTGGCCACGATGGCGTCGAACTGCGCCTTTTTGGCCGGGTTCAGCTCGTTCAGCAAGTCCCAGTCGTTCTTGAGGGAATCGCCGTGGTAGATGTCGAACTCGGTGTCCTTCACGCCGTGGAGCAGCATGTTCATGCGCGCCAGGTTGTAGGTGGTGATGTTCTTCTCCTGGCCGTAAATCTTGCCGATGCTTCCCCCATGCTCACGCATGTGCTGGCGCACATTCAGCAGCAAGGAGCCCGAGCCGCAGGTGATGTCGAGCACCCGCTCGAGCTTGGCGCGCTTGCCGGCGGCGGGGTTCTGGCTGTCGAGCACCACGATCTCGGACAGGATGGTAGAGATAGGTTGGGGCGTGTAGAACTCACCGGCCTTCTTGCCACTGCCGGCCGCAAACTGGCCGATAAGGTACTCGTAGGCGTCGCCGAGGGTGTCGGCGTCGGTCGAGAACTGGCCGATGCCTTCGGCAATTTTCTGGATGATGGTGCAGAGCTTGGCGTTGCGCTCGGCGTAGCCGCGGCCCAGCTTCTCGGAGTTGAGGTTGATTTCGGAGAAGAGGCCCTGGAAGGTGCTGTTGAACGATTTTTCCTCGATGTACTTAAAGCCCTCGCCTAGGGTAGTGAGCAGCTCGCCGTGCTGAGTACGGGCCAGCTCGGCGATGTGGCTCCACAGGTGCGGGGGCTCGATGACGTAGTGCACGCGGCGGCGCATGAGCTGCTCGAAGGCGGGCACGTCGACGGGGTTCTCATTGTACCAGATCTCCAGGGGAGTACATACTCTCAGCTTTTTCATGACATCGGCTGGGGTATCCGGATAGTCCGGACCCAGCTCCTTGCGGGCGGCAGTCTCGTAGTTGTCGGAGAGGTAGCGCAGGAACAGGAACGACAGCATGTAGTCGCGGAAGTCGTCGGCGTCCATCATGCCCCGGAGCTGGTCGGCAATGGCCCAGAGCGTTCTGCCTAGTTGGTTTTGGGTACTCATAAATGCGTTGGTGGGGCTGGCGGGTGGGGCTAGAGGGCGGGCAGGTCGAACTGGTATTTGGCCAGAAACGCCGCCAGGATGTTTTGAAAAAGCTTTTTATTGTCGGGGGTCATCTCCACGGGGGCGTACACCGAATATTGGCCGTGGCTGAGCAGGTTGAGGGCGCGGGCGTAGAGCGTCTCGTCATCGACGCCGTGAATGCAGTCGGAAAAATCTTTGTAGCCGAAAAACGTGGCCGTCTTCTCCAGCACGGCGCGGAGCACGTTGAAGTGATAGGTGTTGATGTTGCCGGCGGCGGCAACCTGCCGCAACTCGCTCAGGCTGGCTACGTGGTGGAAAAAGGGGGTATCCTCGGTGCCTTGCAGGCCGTAGCCCTGGGCCGTGCGGTGCAGAAAATAACGGGCGGGCTTGCGTTTCTTCAGCTCATTGCAGAGCACGTTAAAGAATAAGGCGTGGTGCGAGGAAATGACGGTTTTGAGCCGGCCGCTAGCTTTTTGCAGGAGCTTGCACAGGTCGCTGGCTACGGCAATGGCGTTGTTGTCGTCGAGCGAAGAAATGGGGTCGTCGATGTAGATGTATTTTATATCCTTGTATGCCTCGGCCCCGTCAAGAGTGAGTTGGCAGATGGCCAGAAACACGCACCAGATAAACATCGTCTCTTCGCCCCGCGAGACTTTGATGTTAGTGTGCTCGCCTTTGGAGAAGCTAACGGTCCAGTTCTCGTAGTCGATGCGGAAATCGAACTCGGCGTAGCGCTCCAGGAAGGAAAAGATCTTTTCCTCCAAGGCCAATTCACGGAAGCCCGCGAAAAACCGCGACGACGAATTGATGCGCAGCTTGCGCTCGGTGTCGTTTTCCAGGTCGTTGTCCCAGCTAAACAGGTCTTCGGTGAAGGCGTTGAAGTAGAGGGTATCGCGCTCTTCTCCTTTCTTACCTCGGTTCTTAAACTCGATAGAAAGCCGGGTTTTGCCAGTGCCGTTGAAGGCGTACAGCAGCACAAAATCGCTGGCGTTCAAATCGTCGCGCAGGCGAATTGCCAGCTTCGGCAAGGTCTTATAGATCTGAATTTTAGCTTTCCCGCTCATGCGTCCTCTTTACTTGCCGCCGGAAATAGTACCTGCATCAGCCCTTTCTTGTGCAGCTTCAGAGCCTCTATTTTCTGGCTTTGCGCGGTGATGAGGTCGTCAAGAGAGGAAAGGGTGTTAGCTATTCTTTGCTGCTCTTTTTCATCCTTTGGAAGAGGAACAGAGATAATATCTAATTTAGCCCTGTTTAATTTGGGCTGTGCCATTCCTGTCAAAAAGCCCTCAAGGCTTATCGCATTCAAGTAGTTCTCAACTAGTACTTGAGTAAAGCGCTTTTTAAAACGGATGACATGTGCATGATTATTTACCCATGTTTTCCCCGTAATTGAAAAGGCAATTGGATAAGTCCTTGCCATCAGGTTTGCCCCATCTTCTGATATACAAAGTAAGTCTTCATCAAAAAGGTAATCTTGTACATAGTCAATGATGCCTGAGGCGCCATAGTAGGGAACGTTACCACTTATTCTTTCACTCTCTGTAATTGGCACTCTCTTACTGTCCAAGTTCTTTGCTACCTCGCCCAATAGCTTTATATCCCACTCCCCCGCGTCCCGAAACTCCGGAAACCGCAGCTTCGGCACCGTTTCACCTTCAGTGGGAAAGAGCCTCTGCATCAGGCCACGCTTGTGGGTTTTAAGGGCCTCCAGCTTGGCATTTTGGGCGGTGATGAGGTCGTCGAGGGAAAAAAGGGTAGCGGCTATTTTTTGTTGTTCATCGGTAGAAGGAATCTGGACTTTTATAGCCTCAATTTGTTCCTTATTAATTGAATCGAAGATGGAGCCACCATTGCCAATGATAGATTTTTGGATACTATTTAAGAAGTAATACAGGAACCACCTACTGTCAAATGGTTGGATTGCGGCCAAGCCTCTACCTATACAGATTTCATGAGTTGCGATATTTAATGCTCCAACAGGTGCTCTGACTGACATCAAAATATCACCTTGACCTGCTAGCTTAGTTACCTGCGTTGTCCATTTTGTTGGCTTTTCTAAATAAATATCTCCAAAGTCTGTTTTCCCCTGATAAAAAGGAATGCCATTTCCTTTGTCGTTATAGCAAGTACCTGCTGGCGATTGGCCTGCGACAATGCGAGATACTTCGCTTAACTGCGTCTCTTCCCACTCCCCCGCCTCCCGAAACTCCGGAAATCGTAGTTTTGGCACCGCCGTCTTTTTTGCTTCTTTACTCATAGGTTATTGTCGTTGGCCGGCAGTTCGCGGCTCATTAGTTCGTGCAGGCGGGCCTGCAACAGCTTTTTGTCGGGTAGTTGGAGCTGGTATTGGGCAATGAGCGTCGGGGAGAGGTTACGCGAGAGCGCATATTCCACCACCTCCTGGTCCTTGTCGCGGCACAGCAGCACGCCGATGCTGGGGTTCTCGTGCGGCTTTTTCACGTCGCGGTCCAGAGCTTCGAGGTAGAAGTTGAGCTGGCCCAGGTGCTCGGGCATGAACCGGCCGATTTTTAGCTCAAAAGCCACCAGCGCCGCCAACCCCCGGTGATAAAACAGCAGGTCGAGGTAGAAATCCTGGCTGCCCACCTGCACCCGGTATTCTTCCCCCATAAAGAGGAAGTCGCTGCCCAGCTCCAGGATAAACGCCTTCATGTGCCGGATGAGGGCTTGTTGCAAGTCAGCCTCGCGGTGCGCTTCGGGCAGGCCCAGAAACTCCAGCACGTAGCTGTCTTTAAACACCTGGTCAGCCGCCGGGTGTACTTCTCTCACCACCGGCGAGAGTTTCGCGCCTAATATGCCGCGCTCAAATTGCAAAGCGTTTATCTGCCGCTCCAGGTCTCGCTTGCTCCAGCGTTCGGCCGACGCTTTTCGCAGATAGTACTCCCGTTCCTCGCTGCTTTTGCAGCGGGAGAAAATAATGGTGTTGTGCGTCCAGGGTAGCTCCCTCACCAGTGCCGCCAGTGTAGAGTCGTCCTGGTACATTTCATAGAACTGCTTCATGCGCCACAGGTTTTTGTCGCTAAAGCCTTTCACTTCCGGCGCGTTGCGGGCGATGTAGTTGGCCAGCTCGGCCACCACGCCCTTGCCCCAGGCCTCGCCCCGCACCTTCTCGCTGATGGCCTGGCCCATCCACCAGTACAAGTCGATGAGAGCGGTATTGACGTGGGCAAAAACGGCCTGCCGGGCCTGCCGGATGTGCCGCAGCAGCTCGTCGAACGTCTGTTGGTTAGTGGGCGTGCCGGGGCTATTCATACGCTGCCAGGCCGGAGATTTCACGTCCCTGAGCCCGTTTCTGTAACAACGGAATGAGGTCGGCCATCAGCTCGCCTTCCTTGGCGGCGCGCGCTTTCCAGCCCAGGCCCAGCGGCGCCAGCAGGTCGCCCAGCCCTTCGCTGTCAAAAATCATCCGCCGCAGGATGCCGTCCACGAAGGCCGTGAGGGCCTCCACCGCCAGCCCATGCCGGGCGGCAATAGCGGCCTGCGCGGCGGCCGTTTTTTCCGCCTTGAAAGCCTCGTAGCCGTCGCGAATTTCAGCCTCGGTAAAGCCGCGGTCGGTGGGCAGGCCGGCAAAGTAAGCGGTCAGGTCGTCAGCCTCATCCATCAGGTTGGCGCTGGAGCCCAGCAGGGCAATAATCTGCTCGCGCGTCAGCTTCTGCTTCTTCGGCGCCTGCGTGGTGCTGGCAGCCATCAGGCCCATGATGTAATCGTAGTCGATGATGGCCGAGGCAAAGAGCACGAACTCAAAGTCGAGGTCGAACTGTACCCCGTTGGGGGGAGCGGGGTTTTTGCCCTTGCCCTGCTGGTCGCGCAGGCGCTTGGCGGTTTCGAGGTACTGGCCCCGGAAGGCGCGCAGGTCGTCGAGGGGCAGCAGGGTTTCGAGCTGGGCTTTTTCGGGCTCGCCCAGGTCGGTGTACTGGTCGAGCTGGGTGCGCAAGCGCTGCACTTCCTTGAACGTGTTGATGAACTCGCCGCGGGCCAGGTCGCCCTGCAGGTTGGCTACTTCCTCGGGGGCGGCGGGCAGGCCGTGCCCCTGCATGAAGCTTTCGAGGGCCTGCACGGCTTTCTCGTAGTCCTTCATCACCTCCGACGCGGGAGCCACCAGCCAGATTTCCTTAGGGTCCTGCTTGTTTTCGATGCCCGAGAACAGGGCAATGGCCGCGTCCACGGCCGGCTGCTGCTGCCGGAAGTCGAGCACGTGGCCATAGGGCTTGGTGTCGTTGAGTACGCGGTTGGTGCGCGAAAACGCCTGGATGAGGCCGTGGTGCTTCAGGTTTTTATCGACGTAGAGGGTGTTAAGGTACTTGGAGTCGAAGCCCGTGAGCAGCATGTCGACCACGATGGTGATGTCGATACGCTCGTGGCGCGGGTAGTCTGCCACCGGCCACTTCTGAGCCTTAATGCGCTGCTGTACATCCTGGTAATACAGGTCGAACTCGCCGAGGTGGTGGTTGGTGCCGTACTGCTGGTTGTAGTCGTGGATGATGCGCTTGAGGGCGTCTTTCTTCGCGTCGGGCTCTACCTGGTTATCCTGCTTTTCGGTGGGCAGGTCTTCCTGAATCTGGCGCACATCGGCGTTGCCCTCGGCGGGCGGCGAAAACACGCAGGCAATGTGCAGGGGCCGGAAGTCGGGTTCGCCGTCTCGTTTTGTCTGCTCCTGCCGGAACAGGTCGTAGTAGGCAATGGCGTCGTTGATGCTCTGGGTAGCCAGCACCGCGTTGAAGCGGCGTTGCAGGGTGGCCGCGTCGTGTTTTTCCAGGATGTACTTCACCACGGCCTGCTGAGCCGGGCCGGAGCCGGGGGCAGCGCCGGGCTTGCCATCAGGCTTGAAGTAGTCGACGTGAAAGCGCAGCACGTTTTTGTCCTCGATGGCGTGGGTGATGGTGTAGGAGTGCAGGCACTTCTGGAAAATGTCTTCCGTGGTTTGGTACGACGCCTCCCGCCCATCTACCTGCGTGTAGATGGCATTGTCCTCAAAGATGGGTGTGCCGGTAAAGCCGAACAGCTGAGCCTTCGGAAAAAACGCCTTGATGGCCTTGTGGTTTTCGCCGAACTGCGAGCGGTGGCACTCGTCGAAGATGAGCACCACCCGCTTGTGGCTGAGGGGCTGGAGCTGGGTTTTATAGTCTTTGGGGTGGCTGGGGTCGAGGGCCAGGCCCAGCTTCTGGATGGTGGTCACGATGACCTTGTCGGCGTAGTCGTCGGAGAGCAGGCGGCGCACTAGGGCCCCGGTGTTGGTGTTCTCCTCCACGCAGCCTTCCTGAAACTTGTTGAACTCCTCCCGGGTCTGGCGGTCCAGGTCCTTGCGGTCCACCACAAACAGGCACTTCTCGATGTCGGGGTTGTCCTTGAGCAGCGTGGAGGCCTTGAACGAGGTGAGCGTTTTGCCGCTGCCGGTGGTGTGCCAGATGTAGCCGTTGCCTCGGTTCTGGTGAATGCAGTCGACGATGGCCTTCACCGCGTAGATCTGGTAGGGGCGCATTACCAGCAGCCGTTGCTCGCTTTCCACCAGCACCATGTAGCGGCTAATCATTTCGGCCAGGGTGCACTTGGTCAGGAACTTCTCGGCAAACTCGCTGAGGTGGTTGATTTTCCGGTTTTTCTCGTCGGCGTACTGGTATACCGGCAGAAACTGCTCGTCGGCCGAGAAGTCGAAATGCTCCCGACGGTTGTTGGCTAGGTAGTAGGTGCTGGTGCGGTTGGATACGATGAACAGTTGCACGAAGCACAGAAGCGTATTGGTATAGCTCGCGCCGTGGTCGTTCTTGTAGTCGGCTATCTGCTTCATCGCTTTGCGCGGCGTCACGTCCAGCGTCTTCAGCTCAATTTGCACCAGCGGCAGGCCGTTGAGGAGCAGGATGACGTCGTAGCGGTGGAAGCTGCTGGCCGTGTTGATGCGCAGCTGGTTGATGACCTCAAACTCGTTCTTGCACCAGTCCTTGATGTTGACCAGCGTGTACTGCAACGGCGTGCCGTCTTCCCGGATAAAGGTATTGCGCGCCCGCAGCGTTTTGGACGCCACGAACACATCGGGGTTCACGATTTCGTCCCGCAGGCGACTGAACTCCGCGTCGGAGAGCGTGACGCGGTTCAGGGCCTCAAACCTCTCACGGAAGTTGCGCTCCAGCTCGGTGTTGTTGCGGATGTCGTCGCGGTAGGTGTACTTGAGGCGCTGCAGGTCGCCGATGAAGCCGTACTCGATTTGTTGTTCGTTTACCATTGGTAGAGAGTGCGGTAGGTCGGCTCTAAATGACTGTATTAAAGCGTGTGGTATAAGAATTCATGACCACGAGCATGATTAAGTAGAATTATAGCAAACGTAGCTAAAATCAACTTGTGTAATTTAAAATGTAATTGAAAAACAAAACAGCCACTTAGGATACGACCTAAATGGCTGTTAATCAATGAGCGAGAAACGAGGTTCGAACTCGCGACCCTCAGCTTGGGAAGCTGATGCTCTACCAACTGAGCTACTCTCGCGGGGTATTGGTACAACGAAATTACGCCAAAGAACCGGATTCGCAATAAGGTGGGGCGGCCTGAACCCCGCCTTGACGGGCCTCGTATGAAAGAGCCACCATGGCAGCTCCCCTCCCTCCTGCTACGCGCCGCTTAGTCGGCTGGATGCTCGTAATCAGCGGGGGCATGCTAGCCGTGGGGCTGCTGCTGAGAGTGTACGTGGCCGTGTACAGTTGGAGCACCGGCGCTTACCAAAATCCTTCGGCGATGCTGCTAAGTGCGAACCTGTTGGGGTTGCTAGCCAGCGGGCTGCTGATGCGCATGGGGCTGGGTCTGCGACGCGGCGCCCCCACCCGGCGCAACCCGAACACCGACGGGATGCTGTAAATCGGCGGGCGCTGCTCGACCTTTGCGGGATGTCATCTCCCCTGCGCATCTCGCTGGCCAAGGCCAACGCCGCTACCGCCGCTCAGCTGGCCGACCTGGGCCGCCAAACCTTTCAGGAAGCCTTCGGGGCCTCCTGCTCGCCGGCCGACCTGGCCGCGTACCTGGCCGAAAACTTTGGCCCCGACATCCAGCTCGCCGAGCTGCAAGACCGCGAAAACACCTTCCTGCTGGCCCACATGCAGGCCGAGCTGGTGGGCTACGCCAAGCTGCGCGACAATTCGGCCCTGGGCTTGCCCGCCGACCAGGACCAGGCGGGCCGCCTCGAAATCCAGCGGTTGTACGTGCGCGACGACTGGCAGGGCACCGGCCTGGGCGCGGCCCTGATGCGCGGCATCCTGGCCCTGGCCGAGCAGCTGCACTGCTCGGCCGTGGTGCTGGGTGTGTGGGAGAAGAACGACCGGGCCCGGGCCTTCTACCAGCGGTTCGGCTTTCGGGCCGTGGGCCAGCACGAATTTCGACTGGGGCAGGACGTGCAAACCGACCTGATTTTGCGCAAAGGATTGGCGGGCCGTTAAACTGGCTACTTTTGGGAATGCCTATTCCTGTGATGCATTCGATTATTCGCCCCGCCCGCCTGCTGAGCGGCGGCCTGGGCTTGCTCTGGGCCGTGGGGCTAACGGCCTGCCAGGCGCAGCGTGAACAGGCCCGGAGCGCGATCCCGCCCGTGGCTCACTACGAAGGCAGCCTTGGCACCCCCGGCCAGGCTGACCTGCGCGCCGCGCTCGACATCCGCCACCCCAGCCCCGGCCACTACGAGGCCGAGTTCACGGCGCCCACCGCCGGGACCCTCAACTTCGTGGCCGATACCCTGCTGTTCAGCAATAACGAGCTGCGCCTCACGCGCCCGGCCCGGCCCGGCGAAGTACTGACCCTGAAGCTGGAGGGCGACTTCTGGCGCGGCTCCCTCAACCTGGATACCACTAGGTTCAACGCCATCCTGGTGAAGCGCGGCGAGCCCGCGGCCAGCACGTACCGCGTCGAAGAAATACCGCAGGCCACCGGCTCGGCCTGGCTGTTTGCTCCTTCCGACACCAGTACGCCGGGCGCCGCCCTCATGATGCTGCCCGACACGGTGACGGCCGCCGCCGCTGCCCTCTGGGCCGATGGGCTGGCGCGCGATGGCGTCATCGTCCTGCTGCTGCCGGCAATTGGCTCGACCAGCGCCGCGGCGGAAATGCCGCGCCTGCAAGCGGCCGTGCGCCTGCTGCGCAACACCCCCGGGGCCGACACGGCCAAGGTGGGCGCCTGGGCTGCCGGGGCCCGGGCCCCGGCGCTGGTGCAGGCCGGTACGGGCCCCGGCGCGCCCCGGCTGGCCTTTTTCATTGCCCAAAACGCCGATCCCGACCCCGCCTTCCGGGAGCTAGCCCGGCGCAAGATGCCGGTGTTGGGCCTGTATGGCGGGGCCTCGGCCCCCCAACGGGCGGCCGCCTGGCGCGCGGTGCTGGGCGCTGGGCGCGGCAGCGCCGTGCGCGCCTACCGCGCCGCTGGGCCCGACTTGCTCGTGTCGGGTCGGGCTTACCCGCAATTCGGAGCGGGCTTGCCCGGCGACGTAACCGCGTGGCTGCGCAGCCGATAGCCAAATGCCCTACTGCCCCGGCACCCTTTTCTGAAGTTTACTGCACCAACACTTTGCTGGTCAGTACGCCGGTGGCGCAACGCGCCCGCAATACGTACAGCCCAGCCGCGAGCACCTGGTCCGGCGCGAGCTTCGCCTGCCGCCGCTCCCCCGCTCCAACGGGGCTGAGCGTGGTCTGGGTCACTACTTGGCCCATGGGGGAGAGCAGCTCCACGGACACGGGCTGGTGCACGGCCGCCGGCCAGTTCATTTCCACCTGTAGCTGCGCCCCACTGCTGGGGTTAGGTACGGCGCGCAACGCGGCGGCCCCGCTGAAGCCTACCGCGGAAGCCAGTGCCCGGCCGGTGGGCAGCACCCGCAGCACCGCGAAGCGGCTGTTCTGGCCCGCCGGGCCGGCTGCGTAGCCAACGGCTACGGCGCTGCCATCGGGCTGGATCAACACGTCTTTCAGTTGGTCGTCTACATCTTCATTTATCGTCACGTAGCCGTTGAGGCCGTAGCCCGTATCTGGTTGGCCGCTGGGTAAAAGCCGGCGCAATACGAAGTCGCCGTTGAGGGTGCCCACCAGCACAATTTTACCGTCGGCCTGCAAGCTCATCTCCGGGAAGGCGTTGAAGGCTGCCGGGCCCAGGTCAGTCGTCCCATTGGTGCCGAATGAAGCGTCCAGCGTTCCATTAGCGTTGAAACGAGCTAAGAACAAAGACGGGTTTAGCACGTCAGTTTCGCCCAATACGAGTATCTGGCCGTTTGGCATCTGGGCAATGGCCCGGCCCATTACCGGCTGATTGTTGAACTGGTTCAGCGCGGCGATACCGGCTGTGCCAAACGTAGGGTCGGCGGTGCCATTGGCCAAAACCTTCAACACAACTAACCGTCGGGTGACGGTGCTCGGGTTAGTGAAAAATCCATCTTCAAAACCTACTCCCAAGGCCCGGCCTGCGTTATCCACGAGGCCATCGGTAAGCCGGCCGTATGCTCCGAGGCCGCTGCTATAGCCGCTGTCGCGGCTACCATTGGCTTGCAGGCGGTACACGAAAGCATTGCCCGCTGGTAGAGGATAGTCGCCCACGTTGATGCCCACAGCGTGGCCCATCACGATTAATTCGCCGGTAGGCTGCTGCCCGACCCGAACGGCGTAGCCGCTCACGGTTCCCCCGCAGATGTACGTTACGCCGTTGGTTCCGAAGCCCGCATCAAGTGTACCATTAGCCAGGAAGCGAGCCACGAATGAGTCCCCTTTGACAGCGCCCGCGACTACCACCTTGCCGTCGGCTTGCAGACACACACTGTACGCCGTGCCGAAACCGGGCGGGTTATAGGCGCGGGGCATGCACGTCGGACTAGGTGAGCCCGCAAGCGGGACTATTACCTTGCCGCCCGTGCCGAACGTGGCATCAAGCGCCCCGGTAGTGGTATAGCGGGCCATTTCCAGGCCCGCGTTGCCTTGCCCAGCCACGACGAGCTTGCCATCCGGCTGGAGCGTCACCGCCGCTGCCGCATCGCTGGTGGGAGCTGCGGAGAAGGTGGTGAAAACCCGTCCGTTATTGCCAAAAGTGGCATCTATTTCTGCCTGCGCCCGTGTAAGGTGGCTCATGCCCAGCAAGCTTATTAGTGGAAGGGCAATCCGTAGTAGACCGTATTTCATAGTATGAGGGTTGGGTAGTGTAAGATTGAGTTTAAAAATTCATAGTCACCTACTGTAAATGCTTTTTTAATACTATGTATTCTTTGGCCTATTGTAGTTGTTGACCCGAATTCGCGCTAAATCAGTAACAACCCCTTGCTACGCAGGAGCTGCCAGGCTGGGTTTTGCAGGTAATTCTCGAACGTCCCTTCGGTGGTAGGGAAAGTGGCCGCCGCTTCTTTCAGCAGCAGTTTGGTGTCGTAATCAGTGCTGAGGCGGGTGAGGAGCTGGTGCAGCCAGTGGCCAGTCGCGGGGCTGGTTTTCACCTCAAAGTCTTCGGCCTGCTCGTAGCAGGTAAGCACGGCGCGGGAGCCCTTTTTACCTTGCTCCACGCGGATTGCCGGGGCATTGCCGAGCCAGAACAGGCGCTGGTTTAGCTTGGCGAAGTCCGGCTTGTCGGGGGCTTGCAGGGCCTGCTGCACCAGGTGGCGCGGCGTGGTGGGCCTGGGGGTTTTGAAGTCGAACCAGAAGCTCAGGGGCTCATCGAGTGCTACGCCGTGTAGGTAGTTGTAGAGCGACTTGGCCAGGCCCGGTCCGAAGGCTTCGTGGTCGGTGCCGAGGGGGTCATCGTGCCACAGGTCGTTCCAGGCGAAGCCGGCGGGTTCGGGGCCAATGGCGGCCACCTGGTACTTCGCGGGGTTTTTGCCCACCGGCGAGTGGGCCGTCATCGAGAAGCGGTGCCAGTAGCCGCTTTGCACCACGCCGGCCGCAAACAGCTGGCGGACTACTTCGAGGCTGTCCACGGTTTCCTGGGCCGTTTGGGTAGGGAAGCCGTACATCAAGTAAGCGTGCACCATGATGCCGGCCTCGGTAAAGCCCGCGGCCACGCGGGCCACCTGGGCAATGGTTACGCCTTTCTCCATGAGGGCCAGCAGCCGGTCCGAAGCCACTTCCAGGCCCCCGCTGACGGCTATGCAGCCCGCCGCGGCCAGCAGCCGGCACAGGTCGGGCGAGAAGGTTTTCTCGAAGCGGATGTTGCCCCACCACGTGATGGCGACGCGGCGCTTGAGCAGCTCCACGGCCAGGTCGCGCAACGCGAGGGGCGGCGCAGCTTCGTCGACGAAGTGAAACCCGGTCTGGCCGGTTTGCTCGATGATTTGCTCGATGCGGTCCACGAGCAGGGCTGCGGGCGCGGTTTCGTAGCGCGCGATGTAGTCCAGGGTCACGTCGCAGAACGAGCAGCGCTTCCAGTAGCAGCCGTGGGCCACGGTGAGCTTGTTCCAGCGGCCGTCGCTCCACAGGCGGTGCATGGGGTTGAGCACCTCCAGCACCGAGAGGTACTCGGTAAGCGGCAGGTCGGAGTAGTCGGGCGTGCCCACCTCGGGGTGCGGAATGTCGGGGTGCGGGTAGTTGATGTACTCGATTTGCCCGCGCTCGTTGCGCCGGAAGGTGCGCTGGAGCAGGCTGCTGCCGTGCTGACGGTATAGCTCAGGCTGCAGCGCACAGTGCAGCCCATCGTCGGCTTCGCCGCCACCCAGAGCCTCACGCCGGGCTGCCTCCTTTGAGCCGCTCAGGTAGTCCAGCAGCCGCAGCCAGGGGCCCTCGCCATCGTCTAGGGTCAGAAAGTCGATGTAATCGAAAAACCGCGGCTCCTGAATGGTGCGCAGCTCGGTGTTGGGGTAGCCGCCGCCCATCACGGTGGCCGTGGCGGGGCTGATTTGCTTGATGCGCTGGGCCAGTCGCAACGCGCCGTACAGATTGCCCGGGAAAGGAACCGTGAAGCCCACCACTTCAGGCTGCACGCGAGCCAGCAGCTCCTCGAGCTCTTCCAGCAGCAGGCGGTCGAGCAGGTTGGGGGCGGCTTGCAGGGCCTCGTGCAGGGGCTCGAAGCTGGTGGCTGAGAGGGCCAGCTTTTCGGCGTAGCGCGAGAAGCCAAAGTGGGGCCCCACGGTTTCCTTGATGAGGTCGGCCAGGTCTTCTAGGTACAGCGTGGCCAGGTGGCGGGCCTGGTCGGTGAGGCCCATGGTGCCGAACGCGGCTTCCAGGTCGGCTACGTGGTCGAAACGGCCCGCTTCGGGCAGGAAACGGCCGTGGCAGATGCGGGGTGCCAGGGTCAAGTCCTTGTTCTGGAGAAAGCGGATGACGGGCGTGATGGTGGCCAGGTAGCGGTTCTTAAGGCGCACCATCCGTTGGGCATTGTCGCTAAGGGCGAAGCTGCCGGCCTCGATTTCAGCAAAAACCTGGGTCAGCCCGTCCACCGAAAACAGCCGCAGCACCAGCTGCAAACCCAGGTCGGCCTGGGTTACGGCGTAGCCACGGCCGACCAGAAAGCCTTTGATGTAGGCCGTGGCCGGGTAGGGCGTATTGAGCTGCGTGAGCGGCGGCGTGAGCAGCAGGATGCGGGGAGAAGCAGACGACACAGTGGGAAGTAACCCGGCGCCGGGGGCCAGGGTTCATTTCCCGCAAAGGTCGGGCACGGCGGGCGGTGCGCCACCTTTGCGACTCCCGCTAAAACCGCTACTTTGCTGCGATGGAAACCATACTCCCCACTTCGCGCCCGAATCGTCGCCCCTGGGCCTGGTCGGCCGGGGCCACCGGCTTGTTAGCGGGTACGCTGGACATAACCGCCGCGTGCCTGCAATTTGTGGTGGTCACCCACAAGTCTCCCGCCAACGTGCTGAGGTTTGTGGCGAGCGGCTTATTTGGTCAGGCTGCTCTCACTGGGGGCGCGGGCATGGCGCTGGTGGGGCTGGGGCTGCACTACCTTATTGCTATCGTCTTTGCCGTGGTGTTCTATTGGCTGTACTCTCGTCTGCCGCTCCTGTGGAAACTCCCGTCGGCAGTGCCTGGCGTGATCTATGGCGAGGTAGTGGGGCTGATAATGAACTGGGTGGTGGTACCTAGCTCCCACGTGCCCCGGCAGCCCTACAACCCGGCGTCGGGCCCCATGAGCCTGAGCATTGTGCTATGCATCGGGTTGCCAATTGCCGTGCGGGCCGCTAGGTACTACTCTCCTGACCGCCTGCGGCCCGCAGGGCCCAGCTAGGAGCACCTGAAGTCCACGTGCGTCCTGTAAGCCGGCCGGTAGGATGGCGAGCAGCACTAGAAGATAAAAGAGACGAAAAAAATCAGCCCGGTGAATCCAGCTGAAAAGTGGCCCCCGAGCGGACAGGCCCCTTTTCAGCTGGGTTCGTACGCCGTGCGGCCCGCTCTACGCCAGCGCGTCCAGCGACAGGCGCTCGGGCAGCATCAGGCGGCGAAACTCGCTTACCGAGTAGCCCGTCACCTGCCGAAACTGGTTACTCAGATGCTGGCCGGAGCTGTAGCGCATCTGGTCGGCTATCTGATTCAGGGTCAGCTCGCCGTAGCTGAGCATCTCCTTCACTCGCTCGATTTTGAGGCGGATGAGATATTTCTCAATGGTAAGGTTCGCCGTGCGCGAAAACACCTTGCTCAGGTGGGAATACGTAGCTGCGAACCGGTCGGTGAGAAACGCCGAGGTGGTGAGTGGCGAGCGGGCCGTGCGCAAGTGCTCCAGGTAGTCGGCCAGCACGGTTTTGATTTGCTCGGTTAGCTGTTCGGCGCGGCCGCGCAGCAACTCGAAGCCCGCGGCCTGGAGCAGCGGGGCCAGCGCTTCGGGGTCGGCGGGGGTAGCCTGATCGAGCTCGGCCACGCCTAGCGCTACGGTTTTGGGCCGATAACCGGCCCGCTCCAACAAATTATGCACGGCTTCTACGCACCGCGGACACACCATATTCTTAATATGCAATAAATTAGTTTTCACGGGTTTTAACGTTTTTCGGGCCATTGTGAGGCGGCCGGTGAAGAATAAGAACGCGTTGGTGAATTAGCAATAGCCCGGCGCGGCTGCGACGCCCGCGCTGGGGCGTCGGCCCAGTCGCGGCCGAACCAATGCCCGGTAGCCCAGGTTACAAATGGTACTACGGCCAGAAACGTAACCGCCAGCAGCCAGAACAGTACGAGGAAAGCGAAAAAAAGTCGAGTAAAAAAGTGGTCACTAAGCTCAAACAAGTAGCCGACCAGTAATAGTGCCAGGCCCAGGCTCACGCTGGCCAATACGCCCACCCGCCGCCAGGGCCAGGTGGCTACGTGTTTCCGAAGACGAAGACGCAATGGAGCCAGCATAGTATCGGCAAAATGGGAAGGTGAAAATAAGAAAAATTCCGCTTAAATCACCCACTTACTGGAATAAAGCGAGGAGCTCCCGCTGAACAGCTTGCCCATTATCAGCTTCGTACCAGGCATTCATCGCTTTGACTATCTGGTTAGTGTGCAGCGACTGATCGGCGTGAAGCTGTTCGGACAGGGCCTGGGCGCCGGCCGGTCGGGAGCCCCAGCCACCCAGGTCGGTGCCGGTCGTCGCATCGCGCCGAATGAGCCGGGGAATGCTGTTACGGCCGTTGGTTTGGTGGGCTGCCATGAGCGCGGGGTGGTCGGAGCGGAGCAGCACGTGCAGTTGAACGGTGCCAAGACTGGCGGCGGCCAGGTGCGCCAGAATGGGCAGCACGTGGGCGGTGTCGCCGCACCAGGCTTCGCCCAGCACCAGCCAGTGCTCGGGCCGGGGCAATTGGGCCAGGGTGGCAACCAGCTCGGGCAGCAGGGGCATGGCGTAGGCGCGGTCGAGGTGAGCCTGGTTCTGCTCGGTAAACCGGAGGTAAGCCGGGTTTTGGTCGGGGCCGCTGGTACGGTGCTCGGCCACCAGGGTGCTGACCAAGGCCCGGAACTGAGCATAGGTGAACGCCGGAGTGGGCACCACGGGCGAAGGAAGGGAGTCGGACATCGAAGCAAAAGTGAGAATGAAACCCGCGGCTCGCAACCTAACCGGCGCGCCTACCGCTACAACCGTATTCGCACCATACGGTTCGGATTGCGCGGCGGGAGGTTAATTTTCTACCTTGCGGCATCGCTCACGTTCAACCCCCTCACTTACTTGCTTTCATGCGCCTAAAAAACTTCCTCCATCTCCTTATTCTGGCCGGTGTATTCACCGCCGGTAGTGCCTGCAGCTCCGGCACCGATAACGGCGACACCAACGTTGAGCGCGGCTCCAACAAGCGCCGCTACGCGCCCACCGCCCAGGGGGTGGAGGGTGGCGACTCCACCACTGCGGGCCTCAGCCGCCCGGCCGGTCCTCACAAGCCCACCGGCAAAGAGCTCTATAAAGCGGCTGGCGATGCCAAAGACCGCAACCACGATGGCATCGCCGACTAAGGAAAGGCAATCCAGCATTCAGTAGATTTTCGATTAAGAAAACCGATTAAAACTGGGGCTCGGTTTGCTTGCTCTTGCAGCAGACCGAGTCCCAGGGCTTGTCGGCTGATAATTGCCCGCGCGGTTTCCTGCCTGCGGTACCAGCCGCCAATGGTAAAGCCTCAAGGGTCCCAGTGGGGTCGTCCTCAGCCGAGCGGCCCTAGCGGGTACGATTTCAGTTCGCCGGAGGCGTAAAGCCAAAAGAGAGGGCCAGGTGACCAGAAAACGGCCTAATAGCCGGATAATCAATTATTAGCAGCTGAGAATAACCAACTCCTACCGGCGCACTGTAAAGCCGACGAAGTACTCGTGGTCACTCAAGCGATTCAGGGCTAGGTGGGTGCCCGCATCTAACTGGAAATTCTTGGATAGTTTGAAGATGGGCGCAACATTCAGCGAAGCCTGCCAGCGGCGCTGCTGCGTATTCCACTGCGCTACGGCTTCCGTTAATAGACCTAGCTTTTCGGTAAAGTCGTACTCCAGGGCCGCCGAGGGCAGCAGGCGCAGGTAGCGGCGGGCATCTTCGCGGTCGTAGTTGAGGTCGCTTTCCAGCTGGGCTTCGAGGTTGGCCTTATCGCTCAGCTCCACGTCAATGGGCAGCACCACGCCGTACTCGGTCCCACCTTCGCCCGCGGCCCCGCCGCTGGGCAGGCGCACGTAGCCGATGACGGCCATGGCGAGGGAGCCGTCCTGGTCGTCGCCCACGAAGTTATACTTGACGCGCAGGGCCACATCGCCGAAGCCGGCATTACGTTCCTGCCACTGGCTGGCTTCGCTGGGCCGCTGCTTGGCCACTGCGTACAGGGGCACTTCAAGCTGCAAGTCGGTTCGCCGGCCCAGGCCTAATTTAAGCGTGGTATAAGCCAGGTGCAAATCCCGGCTTTGCTCATCGTCGTCCGAGCCGCTGTTGCGCAGGCGCAAGGCGTCCATCTCCACCTGTCCGTGGCCGGCGTCGACCGTGAACGGACTTTCCGTCACCCCGGGCCGGTCGGGCTGCAACTCGCGCAGGCGGTTGCGGGGCACGGGCTTGCGCCAGCTAAAATGCGCGGAATCATAGGGCGAGGACTTAGGAGCGTTCTGGGCCTGGCTAAGCACCGGCAGCAAGCACAAGAGCCATAGATGTAGTTTCATACGCCGTGTACGCACAAATTATCCCCGTGGTCGCTCCGGCAAATAAGGCGCCGGCACTAAGCTCAACCGTTGGCGATGCCACTAAAATGATATCACCGGCTGAGGGCCCCCGCGGCGGCCCGGATTGACCTTTTCAACTGGCTCCAATACGCTTTTTAATTGCTCCTGGCAGGGCATACTGTTTTTTCGGAAGAAATAATCGCTTAGCATTCTCGTACTTACCGGCCTTACATAAGGTATGAATCTTCTTAACTAAGGGGGTATAATCTTTAATCTCCAGAATCCATTCTTTAACAAACTCTTCGATTAAAAATCGGCTGATGCCGACCTGTATGCTCCGGTATTCCAGCTTTTGTCCGCGCAAGCTTCTTTCCGGGTCCCATTGAATATGTACTCTGGCTTCGTCAAACAGTTTCTGTCAGGCTTGTCCATCGGGGTACACTCTTTTCTCGGGTGAGGTTAAAACGCCTTCCCGCAGAGCCTTCTCCCATCCCGAGCGGGTAATGCGAAGGCCTAAGATATATTCTTGCACCGACTTCTGAGCCCAATTGCTTCTTTCCATTAACCACAAAAACGAGGGCTTAATCCAGGTCATGCGGTTGAAAGAGAAAGGGGTTTCGAAGGTTTGGTTGTTGATGGCGGGAAGAGCAATTTGTTTAGAATAAGCCTGATACACGATTAAGCTGGTCGCGTCGTAGGCCGCCCTCACCTCGTAGTCTGTCGCCATGCTTTTGATTTTTTAATTGAATATAGCTCCCCAAGCGCCGCTGTAGATTAAGGCTCGAAACGGAAGTATTCAAGCGCTTCAAGCCTCAGCCCTACGACACCGGACTGGCACCCGGTTATAGGTCAGCGTAGTGTTGGGTAGTAGACTGCTGCTTCGTCACCGCGTACAGGGGTAACTCAAGCCGCTCGTCGGTACGCCGGCTCCGGCCCGAGTTGGGGCTGCTAAAACGGCACCACCAGCTTGAGACCCACGTTGCGGCCCGGATTGTAGATGCCCGTACGACCGTTGGGCGACGCCGCGTAATACTCAAAGTATTTCAACCGGTTCAGGTGGGCCTGGTAGGCGGTATCAAACACGTTATCAATCTGTACGGTAACCTGTACCAGCGGCCGGCCGGCGCGGGTGGTCCAGGTGGTGCCGGCACCCAGGCCCAGTAGAGCGTAGCCCGCGGTGGCCGTTTCCGTATTGTCGAGGGCGTAGAAGCGCGTTTGGCGGGCGCTGCCGTCGGCAGTGGTCCGGACGTAGGTGCTGGCGAACCGCCTGGTGCGGGCGGGTAAGGTGGCACGCACTTCGGCGCGGCCCCGCAAAGGCGGAATCAGGGGTAGGTAGCGGGCGGCCCCGCCCTGCTGCTCGCGCAAGCTGGCGCTGGCATTTTGGCCGTTTACGTAAGCCAGGCTATTGGTAAGGACCAGCCAGGGCAGCGCGGCCGGCCGCCAGTTCAGGCTGGCTTCCAGACCGTAGAGCTGGGCGGCCGATTGCTGAAATTGGTACGTGGTGTTGCCCGGCACGATAACTACCGGCTGCCCATTGGCATCCAGCAAACGGCCCTGGTAGATGAAGTTTTGCACATAGTTGTGGAACACCTCGACCGAAGCATCCAGGCTGGCTTGATGCCAGAGCACCCCCACGTCCTGCTGCCAGCTGAATTCGGGCTGGAAGTCCCGATTGCCCAGGTACACGATGTGGGCCCCGGGGTCGAGCCCATTAGAACCAATTTCGGGGATGTTGGGCGCCCGGTAGCCCCGGGCCAGGTTCGCGCGTAGCGTAAGCCGCTCGGTAGCGGCATAGCTTGCCCCCGCGCTGGCCGACAAGCCGTGGTAGCGCCGGTCGAAGGCCGGAAACTGCAGGGCCGCGCCGGGGATGCCGGGCCTCGCCGCGCCATCGAACCCCGTAGCAGGGTTGGGAGCGACGTAGAAGTCGTTCCAGGTAACTTGCCGCAGGTCGGCGCGCAGGCCGCCACTCAGCTCCAGCTTGCCCAGGGGCTTTTTCAGCAGCAGGAAGCCGCCCGCGTCCAGTAAGTCGTAGTCGGAAATGGGAAAATCGGTGGCATTCTGGTGACGGTTGAGCTGGCCCATGCCGTTGCTGCCCAGGCTGATTTCCAGTCCGTTCCAGGTGGGCAGGTGGTAGCGCACATCGTAGGTGTAGGTAGTCAGGCGCAGGGCCAGCCCCGCCTGGGTGGGGGCGGTGGGATGGTTGAACTCCTCCCGGCTGTTCTGCTGGGCCCCCAGCAGCAGGTGCAGCTCGCCGCCGCCCAGCTGCACCCGCGTTTTGGTAAACACCCGGTAGTGCCGGATACGCTGGTGCAGGGGCCCAATGGTGTAGGCCCGCAGCTCGCTATCCGTCACCAGGGGCCGGTTTTTGATGTCGTCGAGGCCGCTTTCGGCTACCTGCCGGGTAAAGTGGCGGCTGAGCGAGTCGCGGCTGCCATCGGGGATTTCCTGCTGGTTGTCGTAAAGCGTCAGGTACCAGTGCGAGCTGCCCCAGGCCTTGTTCACCCCCACCATGCCGGTCAGGGTCAGCTCCCGGAAACCGGTGTTGTACACCAGGCCGTCGACCCGGTTGCGGTAGTCGCGGGCCAGGCGGTGGCTGGCCCGGAAGCTAGTTTGCAAGCCATTGCGCTGATAGTTCAAGCCCAGCGAGTTGCCAATCAAGCCATTGTTGGACTGATATTCGGTCAGGGCTTCGCCGTGCAGCTGGCCTTCCGCGCCGCTGGGCAGGGCCGGCAGCAAGTTCACTACGCCCGCCACGGCGTCGGAGCCGTAGAGCAGGCTGGCGGGGCCCTTCACCACCTCCACCCGCTCGATGTCGTAGCCGTCGACTTCCACGCCGTGCTCGTCGCCCCACTGCTGGCCTTCCTGGCGCAGCCCATTGTAAAGGGTGAGCACCCGGTTGTAGCCCAGCCCGCGAATAAAGGGCTTTGAGACGTTGGGGCCGGTGGTAACCGCGCTCAGGCCGGGAATGCCCCGCACGGCGGCATCAATCACGTTGGTGTTGGCGTTGAGCGACATTTCACGCCGGCTCAGCGTGGCAATGGGGACGGGGCTGCGCCGCACCTCGGTGGCGCGCGACACGCCCGTCACCACTACTTCGGTGAGGGCGGCCGGCGCGGCCGTTAGCTCCAGCACCACGGGCCCGGCCGCCGCTGGTACCGGGAAGCGCCGCGAGGTGTAGCCTACGGCACTCACGGTTAGCTCCTTTGAGCCGGCCGGTAAGGGCAGGCTGAAATGCCCGTCGGCATCGGCGGTAGCCCCCGTGGCGGTGCCCGGCACGGCTACGCTGGCGAATGGCACCGGCCGGTGGCTGCCCGCCTCGCGCACGGCGCCGGTCAGGGTAGCCGTAGGCTGGGCACGTAACCGCGGCGCCGGCAGGAGCAGCAGGAGCGCGAGAAGGAAGTGCTTCATAACTAGATGGTAATGAGCAATTACTTAACCCGCGAACGTCTGCCAAAGCAAAAACACGTTCAGGCCGATGATGATGCCGGATACCGCCCACGCGACTACCTGCACCCCCGGCCGGTTGACGAACACGCCCATCTTGGCCTTGCTACCGGTGAACAGGACCAGCGGCACGACGGCAAAGCTGAGCTGCAACGACAGAATTACCTGGCTGAGTACCAGCAGTTGGCCCGTACCCTTCTCCCCGTAAACCAAGGCCACGATGAGGGCTGGTACCACCGCCACGCTCCGCGTGATGAGCCGCCGTACCCAGGGCCGGAGCTTCAAATCCAGAAAGCCCTCCATTACAATCTGGCCCGCCAGGGTGCCGGTCAGGGTAGAGTTCTGGCCCGAGGCCAGCAGGGCAATGGCAAACAACGCGCTGGCCGCCCCGGCCCCGAGCACGGGCGTTAGCAGCTTATGCGCATCGGCGATGTCGGCCACGTCTTCGTGGCCCTTGCCGTGGAAAGCGGCGGCGGCCGTTACCAGGATGGCGGCATTCACAAAAAAGGCCAGAAACAGGGCCACCGTCGAGTCTATCGTCGCAAACTTGATGGCCGAGCGCTTGCCGGCCTCGTCCTGCACGAAGGCCCGGGTTTGCACGATGCTCGAGTGCAGGTACAGGTTGTGCGGCATCACGGTAGCGCCCAGAATGCCGATGGCCACGTACAGCATCTGCGGATTGGTTACGATTTTAGGGTCCGGCACTAAACCCTTGCTCAGGGCCAGCCAGTCGGGGTGCGAAACCAGGATCTCATAGAGAAAGCACCCAAAAATCAGCACGATGAGGCCCGCTACCAGGCTTTCGATAATGCGGAACCCTTTATTCTGAAAAAACAGCACCACCAGCACATCCAACGTGGTGAGTACCACGCCCCAGGCCAGCGGCAAGCCGAACAACAAATTCAGCGCAATAGCCGAGCCGATGACTTCCGCCAGGTCGCAGGCGGCAATGGCGACTTCGCACAGGGCCCACAGCCCCAGGCTTACCGGCCGCGAGTAATGGTCGCGGCAGGCTTGGGCCAGGTCGCGGCCGGTTACAATGCCCAGCTTGGCCGCCAGGTGCTGAAGCAACATGGCGAACAAGTTGGAAATCAACACCACCGACAGGAGGGTGTAGCCGTACCGGGCCCCGCCGGCCAGGTCGGTGGCCCAGTTACCCGGGTCCATGTAGCCCACCGCTACCAGCAGGCCAGGGCCCCAGAACGCCAGTAGCTTGCGCCAAAACGAGGCCTCGGCCCCGGGTACCCGGATGCTGGCGTATACTTCACTAAGGGAATTACCACGGCGGGCGTGGCGCCAGCCACTCTCGGCAACGAGCGGCTTGGTTTCGGGTATAATAGAGGGAGGCACGTTAAAGCGGATAATTCACTACAAAGCTACCGATTTTAGGCTAGTCTAAAAATAATTTTCGACTTCCTTAAATACCGGGCAAACTGGAAAAGGTTTCGCCCTTGCCAGACTTTTCAATCAGCCGCTTAGAGCGGTTCTCCAGTCCGGGTGCCGTTTTTAGGAATTAAAAATTAAAAATGAAGAATTAAAAATCGGTTGGTCAATTTTTTAATTCTTCATTTTTAATTCCTATGCGAAAGCTGCTCTAGGTTGGGCGGCGCCAACCAGCCACTGCCCTGAACCAAGCCGACGGCTCGCGGGGCTTATCAAGTCCCGTAAAGCTCCTCTGCCCTTCGTTCTCGGCGCGGATGCCTGACCTTTGTCCTGAAAACCCTTCGTTGCATGACGCCCACTCAAACCAAACGCCGCCTCGGTCTGCTCTCCCTCGTAGTGAGCGCCGGACTGGTGGCCATTAAGTTCTACGCTTATCACCTCACCCGCTCGCAGGTCGTTCTCACCGATGCCTTGGAGAGCATCATCAACGTGTTTACCAGCGGCTTCGCGCTCTACAGCCTCTATCTGGCCGGGCTGCCCAAGGATGAAAACCATCCCTATGGCCACGGCAAAATCGAGTACTTATCCGTGGGGTTCGAAGGAGCCCTGATCTTCATCGCGGGCGCCTTCATCCTGTACAACGCAACCCTGGGGCTGCTGCACCCGCACCCGGTGGCCCGGCCCGATTGGGGCGTGCTGCTGCTGGCCAGCACGGCCGTGGTGAACCTGGGGGTGGGGTTGCTGCTGGTGCGCAGCGGCAAGCGCCTGAAGTCGGTGGCCCTGGTCGGGGATGGCCAGCATCTTTACATCGATGCCCTCACGTCCATTGTGTCGTCGGTTGCCTTGGTGCTGGTGGCCGCCACCGGCGTGGTGCGCTTCGATGCCGGTGCGGCCCTGCTGCTGGGCGCCTTCATTCTGGCGAATGGCGGGCAAATGCTGCGCCGGTCCGTCTCGGGCCTGATGGACGAAGCCGACACGGCCATCGTGGCCGAGGTCATTGCCGAGCTCCAGGCCCGGCGCCGGGCTCCCTGGATTGACGTGCACAACCTGCGCGTGCAGCGTTACGGGGCCAACCTGCACATCGACTGCCACATGCAGATGCCGTACTACTTCACGCTGGAGGAAGTGCACACCCAACTGCACGACATTGAGGAGCTCATCCGGGCCCGCTTTGCCGTAGAGGTCGAGATGTTCGTGCACGCCGACCCCTGCACCTTTGCCGCCTGCTCGCTGTGCCTCATGCCCGACTGCCCCGTGCGGCAGCATCCCTTCCAGCACGAAGTGCAGTGGACCCTGAGCAATGCCGTGAAGAATGAGCGTCATCACCTGAAGTAACAATCACTTCGCGTGGTTCTCATCCGGTGTATCCGGGTGAGGTTTCCGACTCTCGATTTGGCTGAACGTACTTATTCCACAACCAGCTTGCGAGTGGACTTTCCGTTAGGTCCTTCCGCCTGCACCAAGTAGCTGCCCGGGCGCAGATTCGCCAGATTCAGCGTGGCGGTGGTACCGTTGGGGTGAAGGGTAAGTACCGGCCGGCCCAGCAAGTCGCGCACGGTGAGCCAGGCATTGGGCGCTGGTAGCTGCACGGTAGCCTGGCGACTTGCCGGGTTAGGAAATAGCTCGAACGAGAAGCTGCCCGCCCCGCGGGCGGTGCTGGTCACGTACATCCGGTTTTCGAGCACCAGGATGCGGTCGTCGGTCGGGCCCGGAGTATTACGGCCGTCGCGGTTGCTGGTGCCCACGTACACCCGGCCCTCGGGCGACACGCAGATGGCCCGCAGCCGGCCGAAGGTGGTGAGAAAATCGGTGCGCGTGATAATCGCACTGCCGGTGTTATTCAGCGTGAGCTGGGTGAGTTTGCTGTCTTTGAGGACCGCCAGAAGCAGGCTGCCGCGCCAGCCGGGAATGGCGGGGTGGTCGTAGTAGGCCAAGCCGGCCGGGGCAATGGTGGGCGTCCAGGTAGTGAGGGGTTCGCGCACGTTGTTGGCCGCGCAAAAGGTCATCTCGGCGGGTAGGTTGCAATTGCCTTCCACCGTGGGCCAGCCGTAGTTGCGGCCGGCTTCAATCTTGTTGATTTCGTCGTCGTTGTTGGGGCCGTGCTCCGAGCTGTAGATGTTGCCGTTAGGCAGCTGGGTGAGACCTTGCGGATTGCGGTGGCCCAAGGTGTAGAGGCGGCTGCCGGCAATGGGGTTATTGGCCGGAATGGTGCCATCGAGGTTTAGGCGCAGGATTTTGCCGTTCAGGGAGGCCGTATTCTGGGCTTGGGGCTGCAACTGGGCGTCGCCGGTAGTCATGAGCAGCGTGCGGTCGGGCAGGATGAGCAGGCGGGAGCCGCTGTGCGTGGTGGTGGCTACGATGTTGCCCAGCAGTACCAGGGGGTTGGCGAGTGCCCCATCGGCGTAGGTGTAGCGCACCAGCTTTTCCTTCAGCTGGCCTTGGTCGGTGTAATTGTATACCACAAATACCCAGTAGGCCGCCGGCGTTGCTGCCGGCGTTATGGCCATGCCCAGCAGGCCGCTCTCACCGGTTTCGGTGACGTCGGCAATGGTCACCACGGGCACCACCTGGCCCGTAGTGGGATTGACCCGGCTGATGCGGCCGGACCGCTCGGTCATCCAAATAAAATTATCCGGGCCCCACACCAGCTCCCAAATGGTATTCCGGTTAGTAGCCAGGGCCGATACCGTAACCGTGGTGGCTCCGACGGGGAAGGTGGTTAGGACGGGGGCCTGGGCTTGCGCCCCGAATGACAGTCCTCCGGCCCAAAGTGCTAGCGTCGCGTTGCGTAAAAATCTCATAACACAGTTTCTAGTTAGCTGAAAAAAAGAAAGATAAAACCTAACGGCTATATCATAACCAATCAAAGGCCCAATAGTCTAGCAGCTTGGCCACAGCCGGGCCAGTATTGCTAGCTTGCGCCTGCATTTACCGCCTGCTTTCTCATGTCTGCTGCTATCACCGAAACGCATCCGCAAGGCTACCTGCTCAGTACCGACCCCGCCCGACTCGATGTAGCCGTTATTCACGGCTGGCTGAGCGGGGAGTCGTACTGGGCCCGCCACATCCCCCTGGCCACCGTGGAGCGTGCCATTGCCAACTCCCTGAATTTCGGCCTGTACGCCCCCGACGGGCGCCAGGCCGGCTTTTGCCGGGTGGTAACCGACCGGGCGACGTTTGCCTGGCTCTGCGACGTCTTCGTGCTGCCCGAGTTTCGCGGCCACGGCCTTGCCAAGTGGCTGGTGGAGCGGGTGCTGGCCCATCCCGACCTGCAAAACCTACGCCGCCACCTGCTCGCCACCCTCGATGCCCATAGCCTCTACCAGCGCTTCGGCTACGAGCCCCTCAGTTCACCCGAGCGGTGGTTGGAGCGCAAGCACCCCAACCCCTACGGCTGAAGTGGAGCAAGCAGCTTGACCAAGAGAGGTTTCGCACTCGTATTATTTTCTACTGCACCCTTCTATCACCGTACTGCTCGACTACTTCGCCGGGCTGGTCCATTGGCTGCCGCGCACCCGAAACCGCCACGGCAGCCCGGCCGCTTCGGGGCCGGCGTACTCCAGCCCGATCCGGGCACTCGCCACGATGTCGGCCGGCGCGAGGACTTCGCCGTGGTCTTCAAACCATAGTACCTCGCCGGTTACGGGCCGGCCGGTTAGAGCGGGCGTAATCCCTAAAGCCTGGCTCAGGACTCCGGGCCCGGCCGTGAGTGCTCGTACGGCCGAGTGCAGTCCGCGCCGCACCAGCATTTCGGGAATGCCGACGGTGGGCTCGACCGCTCGAATGAGCACGGCATCGGGATGCTCAGCATCGTGGGTGGCGATGTTGAAGAGCGCGTAACGGTTGTAAACGGTGTAGATATAGGCCTGGCCCCCTGGCACGTACAGCCCCCGGGCCTGGTGGCGCTTACGCTGCAAGTGCAGGGCCAGCGAGTTGTCGCCTTCGTGCCGGTAGGCCTCCGTCTCCACGATGCGGCCCGCCGTGACGGTGCCGCCGACATTCGTGTACAAGTGCTTACCTAGCAGGTCCTGGGCTATGCGTAAGACATCGGTTCGCCGAAAAAACGGGCCCGGGAGCTTTGGGTAGGTCATGGGTAGTGGGTGAGCACTCACTGAAAACGGTACAGCAGCCCGACGCTCAGCAGCCACCGGCTGGGCTGCCAGGGGACCGTGGCGGCGGGCTGTTCATTCACTCGCAGGCTTACGTCGGAGCTCGGCAAATCGAGGGCGGCCGAGCTCCGGGTCAGAAAGAAACCACTCTCCTCGTTTACCTGCAGCTGGGTGCGGGTGCGGAGCGGCAGCCGGTAGCCCAGGTCCGCCACCAACTCGGTTTTGCGGCTTAGCTCCAGGCCTAGCCCCAGCGTAGGCTGCCCGGCAGCGGCCACCGATTGCAGCTGCAGGCCCAGCTCATCGGCCCGGAGCGTGGTACCCGCCACGCGTACGCTCCCCGAGGTGTTCTCAAAAGTGCCTAGGGCGCGAGCCACCGTCTGGTGGGTGTAAGCCAGGCCCAGGCGCCCAAAAATCGGGCGGTGGCGCGGGTTAAAATTATGCTGATAGCTCAGGCCCGCTTCCCAACCGTCGCCGGTGAACCGGCCAAACACGTGCCGCGTAGCCAGGCGTACGGCCAGCTCGGTGCTGAGGTCAAACAGGTACTCCGCGCTCCACCAACCAATTAGCTTCTGAGCGGCCACTCCGACCGAGCTTTGCGCCCGGAAGCTGGAATGGGCCGGCTCATAGTTTACTGCCATTGCGGACGCGGACACGGCCAGCGGCCAGGCCCCCACCGAGGCTCCGTACCGAATGCGGTGGAGCAGCCGGGAGGCTGGCTGGGGCGCTGCGGCTGGCACGAGGGGGGCGGGGGGTGGTTCTGGGGTAGTTAGCTTGAACAGCGAATCGGCTCGTTGCTGGCGCCGCTGGTCGAGCAAGCCTTTCCGCAAAGATTCTGAGGGCAGCAGGGTGGTCTGGCTTTGCCAGAAAGCCGAGTCATAGGGCACGGCGTTGTTCAAGAACACGTCGTCGCGCTGCACCCGTTCCGGGTAGGTGGGGGGCGCACCCTGGATGGTATCGATGGCGGTGGTCAGAAACTCCCCGAAGTACTGGAGCGGCTCGCCCACTGCTGGGCGGTAGTTAGTTTGCCACCAGACGGTTTTCAGATGCCAGCGCCCGGCGTAGGGCTGGTAGGCCACGCGCAGATTACGCGCATCGGCGCGGTGAATGCCGCTCCGCAGGCCGGTGGGGGTGTAGTGCCACTCGGCGCCGAGGAAGGCATAGCTGTCCTGGTCGATGTACATCCGGCCCGCAAAATGAGCCCGACGGTTGCCGGGCCGGGGCTCAAAGGCCACCACGTAAACCGGACGGTCGGCGTAGCTGCTGCCGGGGGCCAGGCGATAGTCGTAATCGCGAAAGTGGGCGGGGCTGATGAACTGGGCCCGGGCGTGCACAAAATCAGCGAAGTGGGCAATAAACGGGCCGCCGGCCCAGTCAATCCGCACCGGGGTAAGCGGGCGCAGATCCACCTTGCGCGACTGCCGGATCTGGACCACGCCCTCGGCGGTGCGCTGCTGGTACGGGACTTTGAGCACCGTTAGTAAACCCTCGACCAGGTAGCGCGGCCGGCCGTTGGGGTCGTTGTCCGACTCCCGGTAAAAGCCCGTCAGGCGAGTGGGCCGCGTGGGGTAGTTGCGCGGAATGCGGGCCACGGCTTCCCGCACCAGGCCCATTACCGAGGCCGTGACCCGCACCTCCCCCAGCGCGGCGGGGCTGAGGCGGAGCTCAATGCGCAGTTCCGGGCCCGGTAGCGCGGGCAGGGCCTGGACATGTTTCCGGTAGCCCAGCAGCACTACTTCCAATTGCTCCTGCTGGTACTGCGGCGGGATGTTCAAGACAAAGCGGCCGTCCTCGTTGGTGCTGGTACCGATGCGGTTGCCGGCCACCCCAATCTGGGCGTTGGGAATGGGCTGGTGAGTTTCGGCATCGAGCACCCGGCCGCGCAGCAGGCTTGGCGTCTGGGCCCACCCCGGGCCCGCCAGCAGGGCTACTCCCACCAGGAGCAGATAGCGCATCCGACCAGCCAGGAGTCTACGACGCCCCATACGGATTAGAGTGAGTTAGTTGCCTACCAGCGCCAGCTTGCCCACCAGGTATTCGGCAATCTGCACGGCATTGGTGGCGGCTCCTTTGCGCAGGTTGTCGGCCACTATCCACAGGTTGAGGGTACGGGGCTGGGTTTCGTCGCGGCGGAGGCGTCCCACCAGCACCGCGTCTTTGCCGTGGCTGTCTTTGGGCATGGGGTACTGGTTTTGAGCAGGGTCGTCCACCACCTCCACGCCGGGCGTGCGGGCCAGAATAGCGCGCACCTCGTCCAGGTCAAACTCGCGGGCAAACTCCACGTTCACGGCTTCGGAGTGGCCGCCCAGTACGGGGATGCGCACGCAGGTGGCCGTGACGCGGATGCGGTCGTCGCCCATGATTTTCTTGGTTTCATTCACCATCTTCATCTCCTCCTTGGTGTAGCCGTTGGCCTCGAACACGTCGATGTGGGGCAGTACGTTGAGGTCGATGGGGTGCGGGTAGGCGGGGTTGCTGGCGGTTTGGCCGGCGCGCTCTTCCAGAAGCTGGTCGACGGCTTTTTTGCCGGTGCCCGTTACGCTCTGGTAGGTGCTTACTACGATGCGCTGCACCTGGTAGGCCTTGTGCAATTCGCTAAGGGCTACCACCATTTGAATGGTGGAGCAGTTGGGGTTGGCAATGATTTTATCGTCGGCCGTGAGGGTGTCGGCGTTTAGCTCGGGCACCACCAGCTTTTTGGTAGGGTCCATGCGCCAGGCCGAGGAGTTGTCGATAACGGTGGTGCCCACCGCGGCAAAGCGGGGAGCATGTTCCTTGCTCACGGACCCGCCCGCCGAGAAAATGGCAATATCGGGCCGGGCCGCGATGGCATCGTCCAGGCTCACCACGGGGTATTCTTTGCCCAGGAATTCAACGAGTTGACCCACCGACTTAGCGGACGCGACCGGCAGTAATTCAGTTAGCGGAAACTGGCGTTCGGCCAGTACCTTCAGCAGTTCGGTGCCTACCAACCCAGTGGCGCCCACAATTGCAAGTTTCATAGAAGGATCAAAAAAATAAAAAGGTGCTTTGTCCACCGCCCCGACATTACAAATGTCGCCAAAAATCAGGTTACCCCTCGCTGCCATAAACAGGCCTCTCTCACTGAATACCGCGAGGTAATTATCAGCGCCCCCGGAATGAGTTACCAGTATTTTCCTTATTCCAACTACCCCGCCCGCCAGACCTAAAATGTTCGCCGATAGCCAGGTCAGGCCCAATCTAGCCCGTGGCAATGCCTGAAGTAGGGCTGTGCGGGCCCATTCGATGACGCGGGTCATCGGCCTTCTGTTCCTGAAGCCATCCCAGATATCAAGCCAGCTTAGATCCAGGACGTGGCTGTGGCCATCGGCGTTGAGGGTGGGCCAGCTCCCGGCCCCAGTGAGGCTCGGGCCAGTTGCAGCTTGCTGATAAGCGGCTTGATCTACGGTATAGAAGGTTTGTATTAAATCAATGTATTTGAATTATTGTTTTTGTAAGAGTAATTAATATACTAACTTGTAAATACTTTGCTTAACCCACTTTGTAAGAAAGGGCTTTCACCTGCTACTATACACAGGTTAGGGAGACTCAAGAAAGAGCGCACTGATATGCAGAAAAAGGTAATTAAAGAAACCAAGTAGGAAAATAGCCGCTCGCACCAGATCTATATACTTAGACGCGCCATGTAGGCTGGCGCCAGCGCTTTAAATAAAGGGGAGCTGAGGAATCCCCATCGGTCATTGCTCCTTGCTTTACCTACTGTCAAATGTTGAAATACCTCTACCTGCTCGTGCTGCTGCCCATGATGGCTCAGGCTCAGCTGCGTGACGATTTTGCCGACGGCGACTTTACCGCCCTCCCGCCCTGGACCGGTGATGGGGCCAGCTTTCGGGTTACCAGCGGGCAGCTGCAAAGCAATGGTCCGGCCGTGACCGGCACCCGGCTTCAGCTCAGCACGCCCTGCCTGGCCAGCACCGGCACGGTGTGGGAGTTTTGGGCCAACCTGAAGCTGGCTACCAGCTCCGGCAACCTCGCCGACGTGTGGCTCATGGCCTCGCGAACTGATGTAAACGATGCCAACAACTCCGGCTACTTCGTGCGCCTGGGTGGCACCGCCGACGAGGTGAGCCTGTTCCGCAAGGACTCGACCCGCGCCACGGTGGTGGTCATCGACGGGCTCGACGGCACCCTGGCCAGTACCACCAACAACCTCGTGCGCATCCGCGTGACGCGCACCACCGCCAACCGCTGGACCCTGGAGCGCGACCTGACCGGCGGGCGCACCTTCGTCGCCGAAGCCGCACAACCCATCGACGCCACTTACCAGCGCAGTGTGGCGGTGGGCGTGGCGCTGGTTTACTCCTCGACCAATGCGCGCAATTTTTACTTCGACGACTTTGCCGTGACCGACGCCACCCCACCCCTGCTCACCCGGACCATAGCCGTGGATGCGCGCCGACTCGATGTAGTGTTCAACGAAGCCATGGACCCGGCCAGTGCTACCGTGCTGGTCAATTATCGCCTGCAAGACGGCCTGATGCCCACCGGGGCCCAGGTTTTGCCCTCTAACCCGGCAGTGGTGCGCCTCACCTTCGGCAGCGATTACGCCGCCCCCAACGTACTGGAAGCCCGCGCCGTAGCCGACCTCTACGGCAACGTGGCCCCCGGGCCGCTCACCGCCACCCTGGTGCCGGCCCCCGTAGCGCCACGAGCGGGCGAGTTACTCATCACGGAGATCTTTGCCGACGAAACCCCGTCAGTGGGCTTACCGCTGTCCGAATACCTGGAAATTTATAACCGTAGTCCCACGAAGGTGCTCAACCTGGGCGGGGTACGATTGGGCAAGGTGGGCAGCACGTCGGTAGCGGTCTTGCCCGACACGGCCCGGCTGCTACCCGGTCAGTACACCGTGGTGTGCGGCAGCACGCAAGTGAGCCAGTTTGAGGCCCCGGGACGTAAAGTATACGGGCCCACTAACTTTCCCTCACTCGGCAACGATGGCGACCAATTGGTGCTACGCGGCCGCGACGGCCGCACCCTGTTCGAAGTCACCTACTCCGACACCTGGTACCGCGACGCCCGCAAGAAGGACGGCGGCTGGAGCCTGGAGATGATAGACACGAACAACTACTGCGCCGGGGCCGACAACTGGACCGCCAGCACCGACCCCCTTGGCGGCACGCCGGGTAGGGCTAACTCCGTGCGCGCGGCGAATGCTGATGTCACGGCTCCCACTTTGTTGCGGGCGTTGGCCCTCGGTCCGGTTACCGTTCGGGCTTATTTCTCCGAAAAACTGGATAGTGCCAGTGCCGCCACGCGAAGCCGGTACTCGCTGGCGGCTCCTGGCCCCGCCGTCAGCCGCGCCGTGCCCGTAGCTCCGGATTTTCGGCAGGTGGACCTGACCCTGGATTCGCCGCTGCTGCCCAGTCGTGCCAACACCCTAGCCGTGCAAACGGCCACCGACTGCGCCGGCAATGCCAGCGGCCCCCTGCAGTCGGCCGGCTTCGCCCTGCCCGAGGCGGCGGCCCCGGGCGACCTCATCGTTAACGAGGTGTTGTTCAACCCCCGGGTTGGGGCGGTTCCGTTCGTCGAGGTCCTTAATCGCAGTTCCAAGGCCATCAGCCTGCAGCACTTCCAACTTAGTAATGGCGTGGGCATTAGCACTTCCACGCGGACCATCACCGCGCAGCCTTTCGTGCTCAGCCCGGGCCAGCTAGTGGCCATCTCGCCGGACGCGGCCATCATCGCCGCGCAATACCCGACGAGCCACGACCCCGCGGCCCTACTGGTCGCCTCGCTGCCCACGCTGGACAACAGCGCGGGCAGTCTGCGCCTGCTAGACGGCCAAGGCGTTCAGCTAGATCGCTTTGATTACAATAAAAACATGCACCTGAGCCTGCTGGCTACTCAGGAAGGGGTGTCGTTGGAGCGAATTCGAGCTAGTGGCCCCAGCTTGGGTAATAACTTTCACTCGGCGGCCGGGGCGGTAGGCTACGCCACGCCCGGCCGGCTTAATTCGCAGGCCCAGGATGCCCCCGGCGGCGACCAAGAGTTGACGGTGGAGCCCGAAGTGTTCACCCCTGACGATGATGGCCAGCAGGATTTCGCCACTCTCAACTACCACCTTGACCAGCCTGGTTATGCCGTCTCCGTAAACGTGTACGATGCCCTGGGCCGTCTTACCCGCCGGCTCGTGCGCAACGAAACCTTGCCTACCACGGGCTTCGTGCGATGGGACGGCATCGACGACCGGGGCCACAAAGCGGCGGTGGGCTACTATGTTTTGCTGGTCGAATTATTCCGGCCTAGCGGGGGCGAAAAACGCGAGTACAAGAAAACCGTGGTGCTGGGCGCCCGCTTCTGATTTGTGGGCGAAGGGCCTCGGCGGGGCTTAGAACTCATTCAATCAGTTCTGAATATCCTACTTCGTTGCTGGTCATAAATGAACAGTCCTTGTCCTATTTGCAATAAAATTTTTATTGTCAGTATAATACAGGATGAAAAGGGGAAGATTGAAAAGGAGGAAAAGCAACTTTATTTATTATATATTTACTTATTATTATATAGTCTTAACATCAAATTAGGGTAGTCATGCGGACAACGGAAGTAGACTCTCCTAGGATATTGCCAAAACAGGGTCTGACCCTACCTGGCTGGCTTGCCTACCTGCGCTGGTCCTCAGCAGTGGTCCGTCAAGATGACTTTTTTCTGCCCATCACTCCATAACAGGGCAGGGGCGATAGGTTGATGCCCGAACGACCACGGGGCTCGCCACCCAAACGGGTATTCCTCGCCACCGTCCTCGGCGTAGTCAGCATCATGCATACTTGGGCCTACCAACTGCGTAATTCGTAGCAACACCAGACGGGGCGCAGAGAACGGAGCGGGGAAGGGGCTCGGTTAGTGACTCGACCACGAGGGCAGACTTCATCCGCAGTATTAAACCGGCGGCCCTGGTAACCCTCTCAGAAGGCATGAACAGCACCTCGCAACTTCAGCACCTCTACTGGCGGGCCGGCTTCGGGGCCCGTCCGCAGGATGTGGCCACCGGCCATAGCCCTCGCAAAGCCCTGCGCCAGCTGCTACGCGATTCCGAGCACTACGAGCCCCTCACTGGCCCTGATTTGCAGTACACCGACTTGCAGGGGTCGGTACTGGCCGAAACAGTTATGGCTAAACCGATGCCTGGGCCGAGTGACGCGGTGATGGTTCCCGACCAGCCCGGGGCCCCGCGGGCCCCGGTGGAACCTTTGCGCCCCCGGCCTACCTTCCGCGGGGGCAGCGTGGCGACGCGGGTGCCCCGCCTGCGCCGAGCCGACCTCACGCCCGAGCAGCGCAAAATGCAGAATCAGGGCATTCAGCAGGCGTATGCCCATATGAGCGGGGCCTGGATGGACCGCATGGCCACCTCGCCGGCCCAGTTGCGCGAGAAAATGACGCTGTTCTGGCACGGGCACTTTGCCTGCCGCGTGCGCCAGCCGGCAGCGGCGCTCAGCCTGCACAACACGACCCGGAAGCACGCGTTGGGGAAGTTTCCGGACTTACTGCTGGCCGTGAGCCAGGAGCCGGCCATGCTCCAGTTTCTCAACAACCAACAAAACCGCAAAGCCCACCCCAACGAAAACTTTGCCCGCGAAGTGATGGAGCTGTTTACCCTGGGCCGGGGTAACTACACCGAACAGGACGTAAAGGAAGGCGCCCGGGCCTTCACGGGCTGGGGCTACGACTACCAGAACAACTTTACGTTTCGGGAGCGGGAACACGACGCCGGCTGCAAAACCTTCCTGGGCCGCACGGGCAACCTCACGGGCGAGGAAGTACTGCAACAGATTCTGCGGCAGCCGGCCACGGCCACGTTTCTGGTTACAAAAATCTACCGCTTCTTCGTCAACGACCAGCCCAATGCCGGGCATATTGAGCCGTTGGCCGTCGCTTTCCGTCGGAGCGGCTACGACATTGCTGATTTGATGGAGCGCCTGTTTTCGGCCGAGTGGTTCTACGACCCCGCCAATGTGGGCACCCACATCAAGTCGCCGGTCGAGCTGCTGGCGGGCATCCGCCGCACCCTGAATGCGCAACTCGACCAGAGCCAGTCGTTGCTGGGCTATCAGAAGGCGCTGGGCCAGACCCTGTTCATGCCGCCCAACGTGGCCGGCTGGCCGGGGGGCCGCAACTGGATTGATTCGTCGTCGCTGCTGCTGCGCTTGCAGCTGCCCGCCATCCTATTCAAGAATGCTGAATTCGCGGTGGCCCTGAAGCAGGATGAGAACGACATCGCCCCCAACCTAACGAAGTCGGAACGTACCCTGCGGCCGGGAATGGGCGCCCACCTGCCGCTTGCTCCCCTGCAAGCGCTGTTGGGGGCTACGCCCGCCGCGCAGCAGCCGGAGAAGCTCAGCGCCTTCCTGCTGCAAGCGCCTATTCGACCCGAAAACCTGCGATTGGTGCAGCAGGCCGCCGCGAATAAGACGCCGCCCGAAGCCTTGCGGGCTACGCTGGTGAGCTTGCTAAGCTTACCGGAATACCAGTTGGCGTGATGCCGGAACGACCGACTCCCTCTCAAACGAGGACGCGCCCCGGCCATTCCAAGTGAGGCTTTGGTTCGACGTTCAGCGTATTAATTACAACTGCCTTCAGTTGGTGAGTTGTAAAAGCGCTTGATTTTCTGCTTTTCCTTTTCCCACGTATCCCAATCCCATGCCCGCCACTCGCCGCGAATTCCTTCGAACTTCTGCCTTGGCGAGCACCTTGCTGCTCGTGCCCAAGTTTTTGCACGCGCTCGACCGGGGGCCCGGCCTGAGCAATGCGACCAGCGCCCGCCGCCTGATTGTGGTACAACTAGGGGGCGGCAACGACGGCCTGAACACCGTCATCCCCTACAAAAACGATTTATATTACCGCGCCCGGCCTACTCTCGGCATCAAGGAAGCCGAGGGCATTTTGGCGCTGGAGAAAGACCTGGGCCTGCACCCGGCGCTGAAGGGGCTCAAAGGGCTCTACGACCAAGGCCAACTGGCCGTGCTTAACTCGGTGGGCTACCCAAACCCCGACCGCTCGCATTTTCGCTCGATGGACATCTGGCAGAGTGGCTCCAGCGCGGAGCAGGTAATAAGCACCGGTTGGCTGGGCCGGTACCTCGACGCGGATGGCTCCGGCTGCCCGCACCCCTACCATGCCCTGGAGGTCGACGACACGCTGAGCCTGGCCCTCAAAGGTGCCCTTCGCAAAGGGTTGGCGGTGAAAAACCCAGCGAAATTCCACCAAATCAGCCAGAACCACTTGCTGGCTCAGGTGAGTAAGGAAACCACGCCGGCCCATCACGACCAGGTAGACTACCTCTACCAAACGCTGGCGGAGACGGCTTCCTCCGCCGATTACTTGTACGAGAAGTCGAAAATCTACCGGTCGACGGGGGCCTACCCAAACACTGAATTCGGCAGAAACCTCAAGACGACCGCCGAGTTAATCAACTCCGGTGTCGAGGCGCGGGTGTACTACCTGGCCCTGGCCGGCTTCGACACTCATGTGCGGCAGCAGGAGCAGCAGCAGCGCCTTTTGGCCGACCTTGGCGAAGGCTTGGCCGCGCTGGCCGACGACCTGCAGCGGAACAACCAGTGGGCCAATACGCTGGTGCTGGTATTCTCTGAATTCGGACGCCGCGTAGCCCAGAATGCCAGCCGCGGCACCGACCACGGCACCGCCAACAACGTTTTCCTGCTCGGCGGCGCCCTCCAGCGCAAGGGCGTTCTCAACGAGGCCCCCGATCTGGCCAACCTCGACCAAGGCGACCTGCGCCACCAAATCGACTTCCGCAGCATCTACGCCGCCATCCTCAGAGACTGGCTCGACGCCGACGACACGGCCATTCTAGGCCCGGGCTTCGAGCGAATGAAGCTGTTCAGTTGATCGTTCTCCACACTGCTGGACATGCTTACGATTTACTGAGAGTTATTGGCCCGCCCTATTTATTTTCCACTTACGTAACCCCTGCCTTATGTTGGGTATTACAATGCGGCGCAGAAGCAAGGTATCAGGATGGTAAACCGCATTTACATAACCAAAACTTTCCGTAGAGCATTTTGCCTTTGCTTGAAAAATACAAGGTAGAAGATGACTTACCAAACAATAAACACTTTCTTAACTGACTCTGCGCGGTCACCAATAATCCACTCACGCCCAACAGGCTCGTTTAATGTCTTCAGGCGTGAAGACTTTACTTGCGGTACATATCTTCCCTCCAACCGACGCGATTTTTATAAAATCTCCCTAATTACAAAAGGGAATGGTCTACTGAGTTACGCGGACAAAAGCATCATGATCACCGGTCATGCGCTGGTCTTCTCTAACCCGAATATTCCTTATGCCTGGGAAGCCGCAACGACCGAACAAGCAGGTTACTTCTGCGTCTTCACCAATGATTTTATCTACCCCGGTAACGCGCGCTCGGTGGCAGAATCTCCTCTTTTCAAGCTGGATGGGACTCCCGTTTTTTTGTTAGATCAGGCGCAAAGCACTCACTTGGGAGACTTGTTTGAACGAATGCTCAGCGAGCACCAAACGGATTACGCCTTGAAGGACCAGGTTCTATACAACTACGTTCAATTGGTGATTCACGAGGCGTTGAAACTCCAGCCTACCGACGGGTTCGTCCGTCAATTCGGTGCAGCCGAACGGATTACTTCCCTGTTCCTTAAGCTGCTGGAACACCAGTTTCCCATCGATTCCAAACTCCACACCCTTCCATTGCGGTTCGCCAAGCAGTATGCCTATCAGCTTTCGCTGCACATCAATCACCTTAACCGGGCGGTTAAAGAAGTTACGGGTAAAAGCACTACCCAACTCATTGCCGAACGCATCACGGCTGAAGCCAAAGCGCTGCTTCGGCATACGGACTGGAACGTGGCGGAGATTGCCTACTGCTTAGGATTCGAGGACCCCGCTTACTTTACGAACTTTATCCGCAAGCACACTCGGCAGCCACCTAGTGCCTTGCGCAGAGGTTGATTTTTACAAGTATCTGCTTGAAATTTACATCTCCCCGCCCCTCCTAATCAGATAGCTTTGTCCTGTTCATTTAATCCAGGAACTTATGACCGAGCAAGCAGTTCTTATCACAGGCGGGGCCACCGGCATTGGGTTGGCCACTGCCGAACGGTTCTTGCGGCAGGGAGCCGGCGTAATCATCGCAGGCCGACGGGCGGAAGAAGGCGAAAAGGCCATTCAGCATCTGCAGTCATTCGGACCCAAGGTCTCGTTTGTGCAGGCTGACATCGCACACGTTGACAGTGTGCAGCAACTGGTGGCCACGACGGTTAGTCGGCTGGGCCGGTTAGACGTTGCCTTTAACAACGCAGGCGTCGAAGGCCACTTTGCGTCCATCGACGATGCTACTCCCGCCGACTTAGATTCCGTTATCGATATTAATGTGAAAGGTACCTGGCTGGCTTGTAAGTATCAGATCGAACAGATGAAGCGGCAGGGGACGGGCGGTAGTATCATCAACACCTCGTCCTGGCTGGCGCAGGGGGCCATGAGTGGTTCGAGCATCTATTCGGCCAGCAAAGCGGCCTTGGATGCCATGACCCGTGCCTTAGCAGTGGAAGTAGCGTCCATCGGTATCCGAGTCAACAGCATCTTGCCGGGCTATATTATTACGCCTATGTTCCACCGCTTCTTCGACCCCGATAGTGAGACGGGACAACAGTTCCGCAAACATGCACCGCTAGGCCGTTTTGCGCACCCAAGCGAGGTGGCCGAACTAGTCTACTGGCTTGGCAGTTCCGCGGCTTCGTTTGTCACAGGTGAAAGTATCCGGGTTGATGGTGGACTGACGATTGGTGGCCAGCGTTGAGGCGTACGGCAACTCCAGTTGCCAATGGTGCTGAGCCAGAGGGACCGCCCTATCGAGGCCGAGTCCTAGCAATATGGGCGAAAACCTCATTGGCCAACTAAAAGAAGATTCATAGATGAGTGCAAATAATATAGAATGCCCAACCGGCAGTTTAACCAGCCTTATGCACTAGGCTGTGTCTGAAAAGTGGCGCTGCAGGATACGCCGAATACAGGCCAGTTGCGCCATACTGAGAAAGTGCTGGTC
>NZ_JACXAD010000022.1 GCF_014699115.1 Hymenobacter montanus | reverse complement strand
CAACGCCGCCCATGCCCGGTCACTGATTTCATCCAGATTGCTCACGAACCCAAAGATAATTGTCCGTACAGCCTAGGACAGACCCGGGAACCGGCAAACAACACTCTTTAATTAAAGCGGCCTGTTGAGTAATAGTGCCCAGGCGAAGCATGGTAAAGCTCCTCGCCCGGAGGATTCACAGACAAGCTCTCCTACCCTAACATCCCCGAAGCAAGTAATGATCCTTGGACCAATAAGGGCACCTGCCCCAGGGATAAACTAGCGCCCGAAAGTCAACTCAGCACCCCGTAAATAGCACCTCAACTTTTTTACTCCCCAAAAATGTCTTCCCCCAATCTTCCCGAAGTGTGGCAGCGCGGTCCCCTGCCCGGCGTGCCGCCGCTGCTCCAGCCCGTGGCCGCCGCCCTGCTGCAAGCCCGCGAAGAGCTGACCGCCGCCTTGCACCGCTTCCCGCCGGGCTTGCTCAACGAGCGGCCTGCCGGTGTGGCCTCGGTGGGCTTTCACTTGCAACATCTGGCCGGCGTGCTGGACCGCCTGTTCACTTACGCCCGGGCCGAGGCCCTGACGGCCGGGCAGCTAGCCGCCCTGGCCGCGGAGCAAGCACCCCTCACCATTGAACCCGGTACGGTAGCGCATCTGCTACAGCAGTTCAGTACGCAGGTCGACAGGGCCTTGGAGCAGCTCCGCGCTACTCCCGAAGCCGCGCTGACCACGGCACGTGGCGTGGGCCGGGCCCAGATTCCGTCCACCGTTATTGGCCTGCTGGGCCACGCGGCCGAACACACCACCCGCCACCTGGGCCAATTGCTGGTAACGGCGCGGGTGGTGCAAGCTACTCATACCTAGCGCCCGGGCAGGGGGTTCCCGTGGGCACCTTAACTGGCTGAAAGAGTTGTTTTCGGCGTGAATGAGTCCTGGCCCAACACGACCAAGCGGCCCCCCGCCTTGACCCGAACTGCCAAGAAAGTCACCAAATGTTCTGGCCCAGCAAGACAAGCTGCGTCCTCGTCTCAGCCGGCCGCTTTCCGTTCCGGGTCCCAGTCGCCGGGCTTGTCTCTCGGCAGGCTTCGCGCCGCTAGCGCACGGGGTCAGGGGAGGCTTCACTAGCGACGCTGGTACGTGGGATGCAGGGCCCTATCGTTCGCACCTTTTCGGCAATGATAGCGAGGCAGTTAGGCATCGGACAGCGTAAAAACAGGACGCTGAAAATTTGCTTTTATTAATCTCATCTCTATCTTGCCACAGTATTCACTGCTCCATGCTTCAGACCCGCTACTTTTTTGGCTACTATTACTTCTGCGCCGCCGCGTAGAACGAGCCGCCGTTTGTAGCTGATCCACAAACTTCTCCAGCGCCGCTCGTTTATCGGGAAGGCGCTTTTTTAATGCTCATTTTGCTCATGACTCCCACTCAGCAGGTCTTTTTTACTTACGGCTACTACTTCTATCCGCAGAAGCCGGCCCGCTGTTGCTCGTGTTAACCACCACACTCTCCGCCAACACTAGCAGGGCCCCGCACACCGGAGGCCCTTTTTTATTGCCCGTTTCCCGATAACCCACTGCCCGCCACGTCCCGCCGGCCGCAACCTCTTCAAATCCTAATAAACTAGCAACCAGCCTTATGCCGCAACACGTATCCATTCAAGGGTTCCGGGGAAGCTTTCACGAAGTAGCCGCCCGCCAGTATTTCGGGGCGGCGCCGACCTTGCTGCCCTGCGCCACTTTCGGCGCGGTGGTGGCGCACGTGGTGAATGGCACGGCCGAGGCCGGCCTGATGGCCATGGAAAACTCGCTGGCCGGCAGCATCCTGCCTAACTACCTGCTGCTGGAGCGGCAGGCCATTCGCGTCACGGGCGAAGTGTACTTGCCCATTCACCAACACCTGCTGGCCCTGCCCAACACCCGCCTAGCCGACGTGCAAGCCGTGCACTCGCACCCCATGGCCCTGCGCCAGTGCGGTGACTTCCTGGACCGCTACCCCCACTGGAAGCTGGTCGAAACCGATGATACCGGCCACAGCGCCCAACTGCTGGCCGAGAACCAGTCGCCCGGCGTGGCCGTGGTGGCCGGCGCCCAGGCCGCCGAGCAGTTTGGCCTGAGCATCCTGGTCGGCAGCATCCACGACGACCCACACAACTACACTCGCTTCCTGGTGCTGCAACGCGCCGAAACGGCCGTGGTCGACTCCCGCGCCGACAAGGCGTCGCTCTATTTTCACGCTCCTCACGCCCCGGGCAGCTTGGCTCAGGTGCTCATCCGCGTGGCCGCGCACGGCCTCAACCTGAGTAAGCTCCAGTCGTGCCCCCGCCCCGGCCAGCCCTGGCACTACGGCTTTCACGCCGATGTGGAGTTCGAGGACCTGGCCCAGTTTAACGCCCTGCTTACCGATTTGGAGCCCGTCACCGAGGAGCTGCGGGTGCTGGGCGCTTACCGCCGGGGCAGCATGGAGACGGCTGTTGCGGGGGCGTTGCGGGCAGAGCCAGGCAATCGGCCCCGGGCTCAAGCTGCGCCCAGGGAGGGACCAGGCTCCCTTAATAGCACTAGCGCTCGGCTTCCATAAACAAGGTTTTTCACAGTACCAGATTAGTCACGCAGCGGGAACGAGTGACTTCGTTCCGCTCGCCAGAACCCTCGCCTCACTCCGAACTGCCCATGCAAGTCTCCGTTGCCAGCCGGCTGGCCCACACTGGCGAATACTACTTCTCGCGCAAGCTGCGCGAGTTGGCGGCCCTCAATGCCGCGGGTGCTAATATCATCAACCTGGGCATCGGCAGCCCCGACTTGCCGCCCCACCCGAGCGTAACCGCCGCCCTTGCCGCTAGCGCGGCGCAGCCCCACGCCCACGGTTACCAGGGCTACCAGGGCACGCCGGCGCTGCGCGGGGCCATGGCTGAGTTCTACCAGCGCCACTACGGCGTGGCCCTCGATGCCACTAGCGAAGTGCTGCCGCTGCTGGGCTCGAAAGAAGGCTTGATGCACGTGGGCATGACCTTTCTGGAAGCCGGCGACGAGGTGCTCATTCCCAACCCTGGCTACCCCACCTACCGCGCCGTGGCCGAAATATGCGGGGCCGGGGTGCGCGAGTACGACCTCACCGCCGCCACCGGCTGGCGGCCCGACCTGGCGGCCCTGGCGGCCACCGACCTCTCGCGCGTCAAGCTCATGCTGGTGAATTACCCGCACATGCCCACGGGCACGCCCGCCGACCTGCCGTTTCTGACCCAGCTGGTGGCCTTCGCCCGGGCGCACCAGATTCTGCTGGTGCACGACAACCCGTACGGCTTCATTTTGAACGAAACGCCCCCCCTCAGCCTGCTGGCGGTGCCGCAGGCCCGCGAGGTGGCGCTGGAGCTTAACTCCCTGAGCAAGTCGCATAACCTGGCCGGCTGGCGCGTGGGCATGCTGGTGGGCCGGGCCGACTTGCTATCCGACGTCCTCCGCTTTAAAAGCAACATGGACTCGGGCATGTTCCTGGGCGTGCAGCAGGCCGCCGTGGCGGCCCTGGCGCTGGGTTCCGACTGGTTTGAAGCGCTGAACACCACGTACCGCGCCCGCCGGGAGCTGGTAGTGGAATTGCTCCGGGCGGTGGGTTGCGCGCCCGCGCCGGGCCAAACGGGCCTGTTCGTCTGGGCCCCGGTACCCCGGGCCTTTGCCGACGGCTACGCCTTGAGCGACGCCGTGCTGGCCCAGGCCCGGGTATTCCTCACGCCGGGGGGCATTTTCGGCAGCAACGGCTGGGGCTACGTGCGCGCCAGCCTCTGCCAGCCGGAAGCAGTGCTGCGCGAGGCCCTGGCCAGGATAAAAGCCCAAACCGCCCTCCTCGCTGAGCCGGAGCGGGCGGCGACCCCAGCAGATAGAGGTTCTTAAGTCAGGGTACTTTTTAGGAATTAAAAATTAAAAATGAAGAATTAAAAAAATGGACCGGCAGATTTTTAATTCTTCATTTTTAATTCTTTTCTCTGCGAAAACTGCTCTGAATGGATCGCGGGAAAGCCGGAGCCGGAATCCGCCGGGCCCGAGCCTGCTGCCACTCCAACTCCTACTGTTGCCTCCACCCTGTCGACCGAGCCGGCGGCGCCTCAAGCCAGGGACAAAGCCTCCCGGGGGCAGCCCTAACGCACTGGTTGAACAATGCGAGCGAGCTGCTCCGCCCGCTATGCCCCCTTAATCCCCACCTCCCTACTTCCCATTTCCAACCCTCTCAATGACTGTCACTATCATCGGCCTGGGGCTCATCGGCGGCTCGCTCGCCCTCAGCCTGCGCCAACACGGCTTGGCCCACTGCCTCATCGGGGTGGAGCAGCAGCCGGCTCACGCCCACCGGGCCCTGGAATTGGGCTTGGTTGATAAAATCGAGACCGACCTGGGCGCCGCCGTCCGCCAGGCCGATTTAATCGTCGTGGCCGTGCCGGTAGACGCCATGGTGAGCGTGTTGCCGCCCGTGCTCGACGCCACTGCGGCGCACCAGGTTGTCATCGACGTGGGCTCGACCAAGCAGGCGCTACTGGCGGCCGTGGCCGAGCATCCCCACCGCGGCCGTTTCGTAGCCACGCACCCCATGGCCGGCACCGAGCATTCGGGTCCGGACGCGGCCGTGGTGGGCCTGTTCGAGGGTAAGACGATGGTGCTCTGCGACACGGCTAACAGCGCCCCTGACGCCCTGCAGGTTGTGGAGCAGCTGTTTCGGGCCCTGCCCATGCGCCTGCTCTACCTCGATGGGGCCGACCACGACCTGCACACCGCCTACGTGTCGCACATCTCGCACATCTCTTCTTTCGCGCTGGCGCTCACCGTCCTGGAAAAGGAAAAAGAGGAGCAGCGCATCTTCGACCTGGCCAGCGGAGGCTTCGAGTCGACGGTACGGCTGGCCAAAAGCGCGCCCGCTACCTGGGTGCCCATCTTCCGCCACAACCGCCTTAACGTACTCGACGTGCTCGACGAGCACCTGCACCAGTTGCAACACTTGCGCGAGCTGCTGGCCCGGGAAGACTATGCCGGGCTCGAGGAGCGGATTCAACAGGCCAACCACATCCGCAAGATTCTGCCCTGAGCTGTAAACGACAACCCCCTTTCGCTACGCCGGCCTTCGCCTGGTAAGGCAGGGAGTAGCCTATCTCCCACCCCCAAATTTATCAACCCGCTAATCCTTCCCTTCATCATATGAAATCTGCGCTCTTTAACCGTCAGCCGGACGACAAGCCTTTCCTCATCTCGGGCCCGTGCTCAGCCGAAACCGAGGCCCAGGTACTCGACACCTGCCAGCGCCTGGCTGCCACCGGCAAGGTGCAGGCCCTGCGCGCGGGCATCTGGAAGCCCCGCACCAAGCCCGGCATGTTCGAAGGCGTGGGCACCAAGGGCCTCCCCTGGCTGAAACGAGCGAGTGAGCTTACCGGCCTGCCCACGGCCGTGGAAGTAGCCACCGCCAAGCACGTGGAGGACTGCCTGGCCTTCGGCATCGACATTCTATGGGTGGGAGCCCGCACCACGGGCAACCCCTTCTCGGTGCAGGAGATTGCCACGGCCCTGCGCGGCGTCGAGATCCCGGTGCTGGTCAAAAACCCCATTCACCCCGAGCTAGAGCTGTGGATTGGGGTCGTGGAGCGGCTGCAAAAAGCGGGGGTCAAGCAAGTGGGCCTCATCCACCGGGGCTTTTCGAGCTACGGCAACACCGACTTTCGCAACGCGCCGATGTGGCACCTGCCCATCGAAATGAAGCGCCGCCTGCCCGAGTTGCCCCTGCTGTCGGACCCCAGCCACATCTGCGGGCGCCGCGACACGCTGGCCGCCGTGGCCCAGCAGGCCCTCAACCTCGACTTCGACGGCCTCATGATTGAGTCGCATCAGGACCCCGACGCGGCCTGGAGCGACGCCAAGCAGCAGATTACCCCGGAAGCGCTCCACGACCTCATCCATGCCCTGGTGTGGCGCCACGAGACCACCGACCAGCGCGAGTTTATCACGGCCCTGGCCAGCTTGCGCGAGCAAATCAACCACCTCGACGCGGAAATCATGCAGTTGCTGGGCCGGCGCATGGCCGTGGCCGAAAAAATCGGCCGGTACAAAAAAGACAACGACATCACCATCCTCCAAACCAACCGCTGGAACGAGGTACTCGACCGCGCCCTGCGCCAAGGCCAGGCCGTGGGCCTCACCTCCGAATTCGTAGAGCAGTACCTGGCCGCCGTGCACCTGGAATCCATCAACCGCCAGAGCCGCATAATGGAAGCGTAAACCAGTCCAAAACACCGACCAGGTCAGCGGTGGTGCCACGAATCCCGCGCAGCGGTTCGTGGTACCACGAACACCAGTAACAAGCAACACCAGAACAAACCCCTATCCCAAGAACAGCAGCCCCAAACCCCAGCGGCCCACCCCCAGTCCGAGTCCTAGCCTTCACTCACTAAAATCAGAAAAAAGTGCCTCCACAGCCCCAAAAAGGCTTTTTCCGTGAAACCTGCGCCCCGCCCAACCAGTAAAATACCCGCCTATTAAGGCAGAATTCTCTTCCCTAACCTTATCAACATTTAACCTCATGGCTATTCAAAAATATCAGGACTCGTTCGGTGATATGATGCCGATGAGTTTTTCGACCATGCTCGACCGGTTCTTCCAAGACTCCCTGGCGAGCCGGGGCCGCGTAAGTGCCTTTTCGCCCCAAGTAGACGCCTACGAAACCGAAAAAGGCTATCAGATTGAAGTAGCCCTGCCCGGGCTGAAGCGGGAAGACATCAAGGTGGACTTCCAGCAGGGACGGCTCACCATTTCGGGCGAGCGCCACTTTAAAAACGAGCAAAATGAGCGCCGCTACCACGTGGTAGAAAGCTCCTACGGCTCGTTCCAACGCTCGTTCCAGCTCCCCGATACCGTGGAGCCCCGCCAGATCCAAGCCAACTTTGAAGATGGTATCCTGCGCGTAATGGTGCCCAAAAATGAGGAGAAAACCATGCGCCACCAGATTCAGATCCAGGGCGGGCAGGCCAACAACCAGCAAGCGATGAGCAACGGCCAGATATCGGAGCACATGGGCCAGCAGGCCACCGACGCACAAGTACAGGAGGGCAACGGCAAAAATGGCCAGAAGGGCCAGAACGGCCGAAGCAACCGCAGCGGCCAGGAAGCCCAGCGCGAAGTGCAGATGGCAGCGCGCTAACCAGGCACCTCCGGGATTTCTCGGTTTACCTGATAGACCGGAAGCATTTTGTGCGCGTTTTATACCGATAGTATATAAAAAAAGGCCTCGGCTCCGAGCTGAGGCCTTTTTTTATACCATTCCTGCTGATTAGGATGACCAAATAACGATGCTAACTCATTATCAGTAGCGGCATTTGACCAAATATTGACGGTTTGCCCTGCCGGGCCGTTTAAGCCGGAGCAGTCCCTGGAGCCTGCTGGGAGGCCCGTGACACCCAGCGCGAGGACTCTACCAAATCACGGCTCGATCTGCCGCGCGGCGAACCATCTTGTCGCCCTCCTTACACCCAAAAGCCTGCTGAAACTGCGGCATGTTCATCAGCGGCCCGATGGTGCGGTACTGGCCGGGCGAGTGCGGGTCGGTGGCAATTTGCTGCCGCAGGGCCTCGGGGCGAATGTTTTGGCGACGCAGCTGAGCCCAACTCAGGAAGTAGCGCTGCTCGGGGGTAAAGCCGTCGAACTTCGGGCGGGGGCCGTTGCCGTAGCGCTGCTGTAACTGCTTCTGGAGGGCACCATACACCACGGTGAGGCCGGCGAAGTCGGCCAGGTTCTCCCCCATGGTCAGTTGGCCGTTTACGTGCACCGAGTCGAGGGGCGAGAAGGCATCGTACTGCCGGCCCACCACCGCGGCGCGCTTGGTAAACTCGGCTGCGTCGGCGGGCGTCCACCAGTCGCGCAGGTTGCCGGCGGCGTCGTACTGCCGGCCCTCATCATCGAAGGCGTGGGTGATTTCGTGGCCCATCACCCCACCAATGGCCCCGTAGTTGATGGCGTCGTCGGCCCGGGGGTCGAAGAAGGGCGGCTGCAGGTAGCCGGCCGGGAACACAATCTCGTTCAGGGGCGGGTTATAGTAGGCATTGATGGTGGGCGGGGTCATGCTCCACTCGTTGCGGTCGACCGGCCCGCCAAACTTGGCGGCGGCTTCCCGGGCCGCCCATTGCCGGGCCGCCAGCACGTTTTTCAGGTAGCTTTCGCGGGTAATTTTCAGGGCCGAATAGTCTTTCCACACGTCGGGGTAACCGATTTTCACACGCAGGGCGTTGAGCTTTTTCAGGGCTTCGGCCTTGGTGGGGGCGCTCATCCAGGTATTGGTTTGGATGTGCTCGGCCATGCTGGCCTTGATGTTGTTCACCATTTCCAGGGCCTTGGCCTTGGCTTCGGGGCTGAAGGCTTGGTCGACGTAAAGCTGGCCGAAGGCTTCGCCCAAGGCTTGGTCGGTGGCGGCTTGCATGCGCTTCCAGCGAGCCGCCGGCTGCTTGGCGCCGGTCTGCGCCTGGTTGTAGCGGAACGCGGCCTCGGCGTAGGCCGTGGGCAGGGTGCTGGCCACCGACCGCACCAGGTGCCAGCGCAGGTAGGTTTTGAGGTCGGCCAGGGGCTCGGTTTTCAGCAGCGTGTTCACCTCGTCAAAAAACGCCGGCTGACCCACGATGATTTCCCGCGCTTTGCCCAGCTGCATCCCGGCCAGCAACGCTTGGGGAGCCAGCACCGGATAGCGCTGCTGCGCCGCCGCCACCGTTATTTTGTTGTAGTTCGCCTGGGGGTCGCGCAGCTCCACGCGGGTACGCGAGGCCTTGGCCAGGCGGGTTTCGAGGCGTTCAACGGTGGCGGCATTGCGCTGGGCCACGGCCGGCGCGTCGCCGAGCAAGCTAAAAATCTGCGTCATGTACGCACGGTAAGCCGTCTTCACTTTCTCGGTGCGGGCGTCGCTCTTGAAGTAAAAGTCGCGGTCGGGCAGCGTGAGCCCGCCCTGGTCCAGCCGCACGGCGTACTGGGCGGTGTTTTTCTCGTCCACGTCCACCCCCGCCCGGAAGAAAACGCCGGCTTGCAGCTCTTGCAAATGCACGATGGCGGCGCGCAGGCCCACCTGGTCGCGCACGGCAGCCACGCGGACCAGCTCCGGCTTCAGGGGGGCCAGGCCCGCCCGCTCGATGGCGGCAGTGTCCATGGCCGCAGCGTAGAAGTCCCCCACCTTCTGGGCGTTGCTGCCGGGCGGTGCGGTGCGGTTGGCCGCGGCTTCTTCCAGAATACGGCGCAGCAAAGCCTGGGTGCGGTTGCCGAGCTGGTTGCGCGGGCCCCAGCTGGAGGCATAGCTCGGTATCGGGTTGTTACGAAGCCAGTTGCCACCCGAAAAAAGAAAGAAGTCGTCGCAGGGACTCACCGTGTGGTCGAGGTCAGCCATGTCGAGGCCCACGCCTTTGGGGTCGGGTGGAACCGGGGCTGCGGCGGCCGTCGCGGCCCCGGTAGCTACCGCAACGGGCTTGGTAGCGGAGCAGGCGGCCAAGGCCAGCGCGGCGGCTATCAGCCAGAAACGGGCAGGTAGTTCATTCATAAGTCAGTAAGATGGTATTGTACTGCTGCAAATTAGCAGAAAGACCCTCGCGGGGGCCCGATAGCTGCGTCCACGGCCTCGGATGCCCACAAACAGGCTCTTTAATGCCTCAAAAAGACGGTCCTGCTTCGGCGGCGCGGACGTCAGATGAGCCGAGACCACGTTATCTGCTTTATTGCTGGTTGACGACTTAGAGAGAGTAGTGCCACCGGAGTTGGAGCACGACGGTAGCGCGCGGCATTGGACTACCAGGCCTCAAGCCAGGCCGGAATTGCCGACCCCGCACAGCCGCTAGCGCATCTGAGATGGGCTTGCCTCAGCCGAATTTTCTCGGCTGGGAGCACTTGCTGACTAGGCGGTGTAGGGTCGCGCCAGCCAAAGCAACATTGCCTTTACGAAGGGGGAGTGCGGGGTGGCTATTGACGGGCGTAAGGTTTAAAATTTAGCCGGCCCATCTACCAGCTTTATACGGGAATGTGGCGGCTGCTTTCGCTGCAACTAATTTCCTTCTCAAAGCGCTGACCCGGTAGCAAATCTTTGATTTATCCTGAAAAATACCAATATGGTATACGATTGAAAGAATTTGTACAATTTCGCTGCGCTTATGTAACAAATAGTGCAGCAAGCGGTGTATACGCTGCAATATTTTCACTTTCCCAATCTACCACTTTGAACACATGAAAAAAGAACAGTTACTCTCACACTTACCCGGTCGCCAGGACCTAGCTTTACTGGTCTTCCTTGGTCTTGGTGCATTTGCTGCCCAAGGGCAGGCGATAAACTATTCTCCCACTTCGGTTACCAACACCAGCGCTACTTATATGCCGCTCGGCAGCACCAGCACGGCCATTGTGGTGAATGACCTGGACGACGCCAACTCGGCGCCTCAATCTATCGGTTTCACATTCAACTATAACGGACAGAGCTTCACCCAATTTATATTAAACACAAATGTGATGGGGGTAGAACAAAAGGGACAAATAATGACTAAAGAAAATTTCGCGAAAAAATCCGCGAAAAGGCCATTTCCCGGCTGTTTTGCCCCTTTTTAGCCTTCCTTCCAAAAATTTCGCGAAAAAACGGAAGGGACAAATGGTTGGAACCAGCTTGGATTCAGCTTGGACTGTGGCCCTGGCTTAGCCCGAAACGGAGCCGGTAATGACACAAAACCCCATTAAATGACCTTTCAAACGGTCTTTAATGGGGTTTTTTATAGCTCTTCCAGGGGCTGAAGTAGCAGTTTGCCTTCCAGTTTGGCCAGGCGTTGGGCTAAATCATCGACATCGGCACGGGTACGGCTCATTTCGGTAGTAAGGTCGTACCGTGGGTTAGCGAATTGGCGGGATAAACGGCCTACAGCACGCCAAACTTCGCGCACACGCTCACCATCTAGGAATTGGGCAGCAAAGGCCGGGTTGTCGCTCTGTAGCGTCAGCTGGCCGCGTTCTGTGAGGCGGTTTAGTAGGCGCTTCACTACAGGGATTTCATCAGTGACTACAACATGGACAAACGTGTCCTGGATGTCACGGCCCCAATTCTCTACGTAGCGGCAAATGACCCAATCACCCTCATACAGCGTGGGCTGCATGGATTCGCCGCTTACCTGGAAGGCTCGGAAGGTGCCGTTACGGTAGGCGGCATCGGGAAGGCTGAACGTGGGCAGGTGGCGCATGAATTCGCGCTCTATAAAGCCTCCCTGAGCATACCCAGCAGCTACGCGGGTGCCAACTAGGGATATGTTTTCCGGTCCTGCGGGGTCTGTAGTGACCACTAGGATGCGCAGGTTGTCTTCTTTGGGTGGGGTCGGATTGCGGTGGACAGTTAGTTCAGTTTCGGCCTGATTATTTTTTGTCCTTTTCGATTTGCTGACCGGGGAAGTGTTAGCGGATATGTCAGCGGATAGGTTAGCGGTTTCTTCAGTTCCAGCTACTGCTTTATTTCCTGTCAGGAATATCGGGCCACGGCCTAGCAGCATGAAATCGGGGGCAACGTCTAATTTTTCTGCCAGGAATAAGGCCAATTCTAAAGAAAGTTTCTTCCGGCCAGCTTCAATGTTGTCAAGAAATCCCCTGGAAATCCCGAGTGCGTCCGCAAATGCGTTCGGTGTGTGGCCTAATGCCACCCGCACCTGTGCAAGACGCTCATTTATGGTTTTTCCTACTTTCATTATTAGTATAAAGGAAATCTTTTCCTGATAGGAAAATTTCTGGTTTAAACACTTGCTTTTTATTCCTGAGAGGAATAACCTTTGTCCTGTTATCCGGGACAGTGTCCCGGCAATCGGGACAAATATGAGCAACGTAACTGAAATACTAGCAGAAACAGGGGTGCCAGCCCTGCGGGATGATGCCGCTGAAGTGGCCTTCCGAGTAGGTGTTAGCACCAGCTTTGTCCGCAAGGTCATTAATGGCACCCGCAAGGGCACCCGAACCAGTGACCGGGTGATGCTGGCCTACCAGATGCTGCTGACAGAGCGGGCCGCAGCCAAGCGCAAGTTCCAACCTGAAGTGGAAGGGGAATAACCGTGCGGCTGATTAACAATCTTCTCTATCTGGAAAAGGAGGACTTCACGGACCTGGGCTATTCGGCCAGGACTGTGGATTCTAACATTTCCGCTCAGCGGCCATCATGGCGCGGCATTGTTGCGGAGAAAGACCCGCAGAATGGGCAGCGTCGGGTGTACGCCTATGCCAGCTTGCCGCAGGAAAAGAAGAATGAGGTGCGGGCGAAGCTGACGGACGGGGAAGAGCCGCTGGCCTGGATGCTGAAGCGCGAACAGTTCGCGGTGCTGCGCCAATTCCTACCAGCTGTGCCCACGGAGGACGTGAAAGCCCTGCGCAACTTCCGCATCCAGCGGGACAGCACCGACCTAAACACGGGCGAAGTGCTGACCAAAGAACTCAGCGGGCTGCCTGAAGACAAGATTAAAGAGTATGGCCAAGCTTGCCGCTGGCTGGCCATGCTGAGTGACCCCAAGTGGAAGAAAAAGGCCGAACGGGTGAAAGTGAACCCGGTTTTTGCATCCATGCCGGACTTCATTGCGGCCTGTGTGGTGCTCTACTCGGAAGAGGGTGTGAAGCTGCCAACCAACTACAGCAAGCTGAAGGCAAAGCTGCGGGACTACGAAGAGCAGGGCGCGGCCTGCCTAGTGAGCAAGGCATACGGCAACACAGTGAGCCGGAAAGTGGGTGATGAGCAGCTGGAATACCTCATAAAGCTGTATTCAGACAAGCGGAAGCCCTCTTTTGAGATGGTAACGGCCTGGTACAATGATGCCGCCATGCGTCGGGTAAGCCTCGGGCTGGAAATGTGGCCGGAAATCACAGCGGGCACTACCAAAAACAACCTGCTGGCTACCGATGTGCAGCCGGTTTGGTACATGGCGCGGCATGGTTTCGACGCCTGGAAAGCCCGCTATGAATACACCATGCTCTGCTATAAGCCTAGCCAGCGTGACATCCAGTGGGTGATTGACGGCACGAAAGTGAACAAACGCTACCAGATGGTGACATCTCGGGGCGTGGTGGCCGGTGCCAAGCTGAAAATGCTGGTGGTGATGGATGTGGCCAGCGAATGTTTCCTCGGGTGGTCGTTTGCCGAAACGGAAGACCAGCACGAAGTGGCCAAAGCTGTGCGGATGGCTATGCGCCGCAGTGGTGGGGTGCGCCCCTATCAATTCCTGTACGATGGTGACAGGTCCAACACGGCCTTTTTCAAGAATATGGCCGGGCTGCACTACAAAGCGATGCCCTATAACGGGCAAAGCAAGACCATTGAAGGGGCTTTTAAGCGCCTGCAAATGGGCATCATGCGGGATGATGTGAACTTCACTGGCCAGAATATCCGGTCGAAACGCCTGGACAACCAGGAAAACACGGACGGCCTGAAACTGTCGCAGCTGCCTACGCTGAAAGAGGCCATTGCGCAGGCTGAACTAGAGCTACACACCTGGAACAATACCCCTGGCAAGGATGGCAAGTCCCCCAAAGAGCGGTATGAAACCAGTGAGAACCTAGACCCGCAAAAGCTGACTGCGCTGGATGAGGTGGACGCTTTTTGGCTGTGGAATGAACAGCCAATCACCTACCGCCGTGATGGCCTGCGCTTCAAAAAGCAGGGCGTGGACCATGTGTATGAATTCATGGAAACGGTGGAAAGCGATGTGCCTGGTGTCATCGAAATGATACCGGATTTGGCCTTCCACAGCCGTTTTGTTGGGGAACGCTTCTACGTGAAGTATGACCCTGAAAACGTGGGCGAAAAAATAGCCCTGTATGTGGGCGAAGACAAACGCTTCATCGGGTTCGCCTACTCCAAAGAAGCGATGCCCCGCGCCGTGGCTGACTACACGGAAACCAGCCGGGATGACATCAAGGTGCGGCTGAGCATCAAGAAGCAGCAGCGTGACCAGGTGCTACAGAAGCAGGCGGACATAGCTGAATACCTGGACGCTGAAGAAATCCAGAAGCTAGGCCACCGCTTCATTCCCAAAGATGTGCTGGCAGCTGCGGAACAGGACTTCCTGACTGCGCAGGAATCGGCCCCTGCGCCTCGGGCGCTGCCCCGAGTAGCCGCCGCTGTGGTGAATGGCGCTTCGGTGGATGACATCCGCGCCGCCCGCTGGGCACAGATGCAACGCGCTGCAAAAGACGACTAAAGCAAAACCCGCCCACGGCGGCAACCGGGGCGGGCTTCAATTCAATACTCACTTTTAACACCCCAAAGTAATGTTGGAATCTCAGAAAGAACAAATTACCACTGCGCTGGAAGCCTACATGGCTGCGCATGACATCAGCCAGAACAAGGTGTCCAAAGGCTCGGGCGTATCGGCTGGCTACGTGTCTGCCATCCTGAAGCGCAAGTGGAACGAAGTGCCCGTGGCCGATGGCAAAACCACCGTGATAGGTGACAGCCACTTCCGCAAGCTTCAGGCGTGGATGGGGCTTTCGCTAGACGTGTTCCAGACCAAAAACTACATGGACATCATGATTACGCTGGACGATGCCCGGCGCAATGTGAGCTACTACATCATCGACGCGGACACGGGCGCAGGCAAAACCTTCACCATCACGGAATACGCCCGCCAACACTCTGCCAACACCTACGTGGTGAAGTGCAGCAATGCCATGACGGCCACGCAGATGGTGCGGGCCATGTGCAAGGCCGTGGGCGTGGGTGTGACGGGTGAAACGGGCGCGGTAGAAGACCGGCTGAAGGCCATTGCTGACAAGATGAACCGGGAACAGGCGCTGCTGGTGCTGGATGAATCGGAAACGATGGTGAAGAAATCCCGCGCCTTCGGGTACATCAAAGACCTGTATGACCGGGTGGAAGGCCGCAGCAGCATTGTGATTGTAGGTGCCAATGGCTTCCTGGCCAAGCTGAAGCAAAAGGCACATTACAACGTGGAAAGCTTCCCGCAGGTGCTGCGCCGCTTCGGGGCCAATCCGGTGCTGTTGAACTCGGGCGTGGACATGGGTGATGCCACGGAAATCTGTGCCAGCTACGGCATCACGCAGAAACGTGACGTGACGGCACTGGTGGCATCCTGCGACAACTACGGCACCTTTTTCAGCCGCCTGAAGAAGCTGAAAAGTGACCAGGAAGCACTGCAAGCGGCTGAATAGATGCTGGCCATTGAATCGGAAATGAGGGGCTGGGCACAGGTGCCCGGCTCTCTCAAATACCACTACTTCCAGGGTGATGGCACGGCCAGTATGTGCGGACGCTGGAAGCCGGGAAACCTAGCCCCGAGCGCATTCTACGACGGAAACCACGGGTGTATCGACAACTGCGACGCCTGCAATAAGAAACGCAAAAACAGCCTCAAAAAGAACACAATGGGAAAGCTTATCAGCGCACACACGGTATTAGGCAATAGCTACAAAACCCTGCCTATTCCTGAAAAGTGGGTGGGCATTATCGGCCTGCCTGAATCGAATTTCAGGATGATTATCTACGGAGAATCGGGCGGTGGCAAAACCACTTTCGGCATGGAACTAGGCGTGATGCTTACGGGCCTCGGGAAAGTGTACTACAACAGCAGTGAGCAAGGGGAAGGCAAAAGCATCCAGGACGCTTTCAAGCGGGCTAAAGTGCAGGATTGCCCCAAAGGCAGCTTCATGCTGGCTGACCGCCACACGTTCCGCGAAATGATGGACACACTGAGCAAAAAGCGCAGTGCCCCATTCGTCATCATCGATTCGCTGAACTACCTGAAGCTGACGGAAGCGCAGTACAAAGAGATGATTGAAGCCTTTCCCAAAAAGGCGTTCATCATCATCAGCTGGTCGGAGCCATCGGGGAAAAAGCCGCTGGGCACACAGGGGCAAGCCATCGAATACATGGTGGACATCAAAGTCCGCGTGAATGATGGGGAAGTCATTGCGCTGAGCCGCTTTGGGGCCACCGAGCCATACCGGCTTTTCCCGAGCAAAAAGGCCAAGAAGGTTCACACTGGTAAGCAGCTAGAGCTAGTGCCCGATGAGCAGCAATAAGCCGCCCGTGCGCCTCACCAAAAGCGGGAAACTGCGGGTGACTGTCGCAGGAACCGGGCCGCAGGAAATGACAGCTGCTTTTGTGCGACACATCGAAAGCATGGAAGGCCAGATTAACCGCCACGGCCCTGGAATCACCCTGAACACGGTGCTCTACTGCGCTAACCTGGCTTTGGTCCTGGACCTGTATGAAAGCCAGGTAGTGCCACAGATGCGGCTGGATGTATTGCCGGAAGAAATCACGCTTGTGGTGAGCCGGGCGGAAGGGCTATTGCTGTGGACCCTAACAATGCTGGACCCCGCGCCTGTGAGCGAACAAGTAGCCTGGCTAGGGGCCATGAATGCCATTCACAAACTACTGAGCTAACACAATGAATCACGCAACAATCATTCAAAACGCGGACGCCAAAGTGGTGCGCCGTATGCTTCGCTTCCTGGCCGCTGATGAAGAGTGGCTATTTGAACAGCGGTATGAAGCGGGCCTGGCCTGGCTGGAATCGCATTACCCGGCTGGCCAGCTGCTGGACTTGCTGGCTGGTCATAAGCTTTTCTGGACGTGGTGGAATAACGCTTGGGCGGGCCGGGACATGGAATTGAGCACCCGCACGAAGGTGAATAACGTGGGCGTGATGACCATCACGCTGAAGGTGGGCACGGATATGATGGCCGGGGCTACGGACTTCATCCATGAGCCGGAAGAATTCAGAACCTACTACCTGGCTGGCCACAGTCCCGAAAAGCTGAGCATCCAGCTGGACCCTGTGGTGCTGGGCATCATCATCAAATCGGGGCGCACTGCCTGCTAATCCTGGATGGTCGCAGCCGGGGTTCAACTCCCCGGCCAGGAGCTACTGATTACCCATTTTTTCACCCCAAACCAATTTTCAAACATGGCAAAAACAGCCACCCCACTCGTTAAAAAGGCCAGTAATTCGGCCAAAGCTGTGCGTAGCACGGCACCCGCCGCCGCACCTGAGCTGACCCCGCAGGAAAAGGCAGCTCAAGCGATGGACCGCTATTCTGTAGCATTCAGGGCAATGGCTCTGATAGCTAAGCAGGCGGCTGAAGATGCGGCCCCGCACAAAGCCGCAATGGAAACGGCAAAGCAGGAACTGAACCGCTATGCAGACAGCGCGAAGGACACCGATTTCGGCGGTGCCAAGAGCCTGAAAATTGCCGGTGGTGTCATCGGCTGGAAGCTCGGAGCTAAGACCATCGTGATGCCTAGCATCGGCATGGAACACGAAAAGAACGTAGCCAGAATGCAGGCCAATTTCGTGTCAGCAGTAGAAACCTACTTGCCGGATGCTGTGAGCAAGGAAGTGGATACCAAAAAGCTGCTGGTAGCTTGGGAAGGCCAGTCTGTCAACAACCTGAAGCTGGTGAAGCGCCTGAAGCAGTTGGGCGTGGATGTGACGCAGGAAGACAAATTCTTTGTCACAGCCAGCAAATAGCGTGACACTGACCACGAAAATCACGGCCACCATCGGGATGATGGTGGCCGCTACGGTGGCCTTGTACGTGGCAAAGCTGCTGGCCTGGGCACCTGTGGCCGCGTGGCCCTGGTGGCTGATTTATGCGCCGCTGTGGGGGCCGTGGGTGCTGGTGAGTGCTGCGGCCGTGGTGCTGCTGGTGAGCATGGCCATAGACCGGAAGCTACTGGGCAGCGGGCGCACTACCCAAATCACTATCAAGATTTCCGCCAAAAGCTATGCTGGAAGACGCTACTAATGCACCATTGGGCCGGGTGCGGCTGCTGAAGGACGTGAATTTGGGGCTGCCCAAATACTCGATGAAGGCCGGGGAGGAATATCCCATCGTGTCCAGCCCCGTGGCCCGAATGAAAAATTTTACTTGGGTGAAAGGGCCGGGCGGGAATGTCAGGCTGTGGCCCGAAGACTTTGAAAAAATCTAACCACCACTTTTTATAAGCTCTCAAATGAGGACAAAAATAAAGGCTTCAGACATCGTCCAGGGCTTGCGTTTGATACACGCAGGTATGCCTGGTGAAGTCTTCACAATGGGCAAGGTCAGTCAGTATTATGTCGGCTCTAGCCCAACGCGGGGCGGTGAACTCTACCTGGCTGAAGGCATCATCTATGAGCATCGGAAATACAACTGTGCCAGCCTGCAACGTGCGGGCTTCACGTTAGCGCCACCTGTAAAGCCAGCAGAATAAGCGCCCACCCTGGATGGTCGCAGCACGGTGTTCGACTCCCGTGCCAGGGGCAAAACTTCACTTTTAAGGTAAGCAAAATGGATACGAAACCACACGGATGGGCATTCACCCAAACCGGCTCAATGGTTCACTACTTCGGCCTGAGCTATCGGCCAGATGGTACGCCTGTAGCTCTATGCCATAACGCCCTGCGCATGGGTGCTAAGGCCGTATTTCAGGACAATCCGAATGGCTACGAATGGTGTGATTCATGCCAGAACTATCTGACGAAGCACCGCAAAGAGGCACAGGCCAGGGCTGCGCAGGCAAAGGGAAAGTTTGCCGCAGGCGTCACGGTGGAAGTGGTGCGGGGCAAAGGGCTGGTAGGTCTTAGCGGCAAGCTGTTGGAAGCTCGGAAGGACTTTCCTGGATTCTGGATGGTGAAGCTGGCAGCAGAAAAGCCGTTTATGCTGAGTGAGGGGCAACTACAGGTCAAGAAATAGCCATGCAGTACATCACAGCACCCCAAAACCGCAGGCTTCACCAGCTGCTGAACCAGGCGGGCATCTCGGGCGAAGACAAACAAGCTCTGGTCTATGCCTTCACCAATGAGAATTCGACCAGTAGCAAACACCTGCTGAGTGTGCAGGCGCAGGGGCTTATCCAGCACCTGGAAGAGCAGCTGGGCTTAGCAGTTACCGCGCCCACGCCTGAGCAGGAAGAAGCCAGCGACAAGATGCGCCGCAAAATGATAAGCCTGTGCCATGAAATGCGGTGGTATATCGACGGCACCGGCAAGGTGGATATGAACCGGCTGAACGGTTGGTGCCAGGCGCGTGGCTTCGGGAAAAAGGTGCTGAATCAGTACACCTATGCGGAGCTAACCAAGCTGCTGTCACAGTTCAAAATTGTCTATTCCAAATTCCTTTTAGACCTCACAAAATGACAAAGCAAGTATTTACCAAAACCACGATGCCTAGCGGTTCCGCAGCCGTGATATATGAGTGCTATGGTCGGCACTACTTTCATGCCCTACGCCATTCGCGTGGTGATGCTGCTGAGTTTATCAGATACCTGATGCTTGCCCTCGTAGAAATTGATGAGAAAGCACTTACACCAGAAGCCTTAGACAATATGCACGTTCGTGATATTGCTTTTGCAACTGAGGTGTTGACATCTATGATGACTGATGGGGTGCCAGGACTGCCAGGTTACTAACCACAAATTGCCTTTGATAATGGGTATTAATATTTCAGCCGTTAGGCTTCGCTACATACTTCCAGTTGAAAACTATCCTATTACTGATGACGTGCCAGGATGGGACGCAGGCCGCTACGGTGGGGATAATGAGGTGCCAACTGCGGAAGGCGTTGAATGGGTGCGCCCCGAATGGGATACAGATTTTGGCCACAACCGCCCCGCAGACTTAGATGTCTTCCGTGATTGGGTGCTGGCTAACATTCCCGAAGGCTGCCAAGAAAGGTGGCTTGACATCATTGAAAGGATGCGGGCCGATGAAGGTATTTGGCTCTATTTCGGTTGGTGAAAATGACCACCAGTATCTACAAGCTGACGTCACCAAAGATTAAGGGAGGCGGCATCTATTTGAACTACCAAGCGGGCTTCCTGAAGGCCATCGACGTGGCCGATGCGCAGCCTACTGCGGAACAGCTGGGCTACCTGCTGAACGTGCTGCCAGTGTATGAAAAGGAACTGGCAGCGATTAAATGGGGCACCATGAACGTGGTGCCCCTACCTGAAAAGTCCGTAAAGGATAAGATAAAGCAGTATTGCGCGGCCTATAAGGAATACCGGGATGTGACCTACACGCCCACCCAAACCGAAAAAAGCAACATCCGCACGGTGCCCGTGAATAGTGAACTGCTAACGGTGTTCTTTGAAAGTCCACTCAGGGACTACAGCATCAACAATTACATCAAGCGAATCAACGTCACGAAGGACATTCTGAAGAATGGTCGGGACATCCAGGAGCGGTTTCCGAATGACTACAACCACGAATTGTATCATAAACTGCCACCAGACAGGCTTTTGGCCTACCAAAAACACCTTCATGCTCTCGGTTATAGACGAAATAAGGTTGGTAAATGGGTGCTTGGGGACCAATTATAGATGTGATTTTGGTACATTTCGCGGTCTATAAATGCCTTTCAACGACACTTTAAACATCATAAAACAGAATGAAAACAGCCTTTACTACCGCGTTAGTGGCCTTTTTAGGGGTTTCGGCGCAGGCGCAAACACATTCGATGTGGGTGAATGCGCCATCGGTGAACCTGCGGGACAAACCTGCGGCCACCTCCCACGTCATGCTGAAGCTCGGGGCACCCGCTGAAGTCACGGTCTTAGGCAAACCAAACGGCCAGTGGTCGCAGGCCATGTTTTCGCCCTATGATGGCGGCATGAGTTGGGCCGGGTGGGTGGAAACCCGCTACCTGGTGGCCAGCCGGGACAGCGTGAAGGTGCCACCAGCTGCGGCCCTGTTCACGGTGCCGAAAGATGAAAAGGTGTACCCTAAGCGCAGTGGTGTGACGGGGGTGCCACCAGCAGCCCGCAACTATAACGGCAACGTCCACTACAGATGAAACGGTTTTTGATACTGCTGATGGGGCTGGCCGGGTGCCAGTCGGGCACAGCCAACAACGAGAAGCCCGTAGCAAAAGCCGCAGCCAGTGACGGAACCATCTGGTTCAGCAAAGCCAAGATGGGCCGCAAATGGCCGCTCACTATCTCGGATAGCGTGAAGGTAGAGTGCGAAGGAAACGGGATGTACTATCTGCTTACCACCGCTTCGGGCGTCACCTATGCGATGAATGGCACCGCTAAGAGTAGGGACAAATGGCCCGAGCTTGAAAAAATCATCAGCAAGCGGGATAGTGCTGGAATGCGATACGTAGGCGACACACAGCCCTTTTTTGAAGTGGCGTACAAGATTTGCAAGCAATAAAAAAGGCCACCCGCTTGGGTGGCCTTTTTTATTTATTGAGGATTGTAAAAACGTCGCCTGCCTCCCATCCATTTGGTCCTTTGATTAGGCGGACGGTGTGGTGGCTTTCAGTCATTGCGATAGGAGAAACGCCAAAGCTGAACGTGGGCCACTGATGAATAACATCCACGTCCAGAATGTCAGCTGGTGTTTCTATGGATTCAGCTTTTTTAAGTGCTGCCCTCCGAATTGTGTTCAGCAGTTCATTGCTGATGTGGTTCTGCAAATCGTGGTTCATGGCCCTGTGCTGATGGTGTGCTTTACAAATTAACCGCCGTTTCACCAGTCAGCTGGCTGCCTGGGATGCTAGTGGTGGTGCGGTCCCGCAAGCTGGTGTCCGTCCACTTGATGGCATATTCCTGGATGATGACCTCTGTGCCCCGATAGTTGGGGTCTGGATAGACGGCCACCCGTTCCAAGCCGGTCATCAGTGACGCGCCACGCCACCCGCTTAGGCCGAAATAGGCTTCTTCTTCCATCTTGACAGTGCGCAGCTGTTGCACCACTAGGGCACGGTCACACAGGCGCAGGCGCAGGATGCCATCACAGTCCTGGATGCCACGGCCACGGCTGGCCGTGCGGATATTCACCAACTCGTAATACACGGCCGGGAAGTTGACGGGCTTGCCCTGGCCAGCGGCTTCCATAGCCAACTGGCCAAAGTGCCGTTCTACGTCCCGAACCACGGGTAAAATGGCCTTTATCTTGGCCTCTAGGGCTGTATAAACTTCTCTCATGCGGCGGTGGCAACCTCTTCGGTTTTGCCGTTAATGGGTGCTAGGTGGGTTTCGGTTTGGCCCAATACATATTCCACGCGGCGGGTGCTGATGAAATAGGTTTTGCTGAGCACCTGAAGAATCTGCGAGTAAGACAACCGGATGGCAATTCGACGGCCCCGATGGGTCACAATCTGTTCCTCACATTTCAGCCGGTTGTAAGCGGCCCGGATTTCTTTATTTCTGTCATTCAAAAGTTCTAAATCTCGGGCCATAAAAAATTAGTAGAGAACGGATTAGCCGTCAAATATATTACGCATTCCCACTTCAATCAAAGCTTCAATCTTCGCATCTAAAATGGGGTGTTCTCCCATGAACTGACGCTGTGGGATTTCGATGTGCAATTCACGGCTGTGCGCCTTAACCTGAACCGTGCCGGTCTTCTCCTTTTTCCACTTTGGCTTCTTGGCATGGGGGCCGGAAACCTCATTCATTTCGTACTGGTGGCGTTCATAGGCGGCTATCTCTGCGGTGCCTGTGATGGTGCCACCTTCGTTGTGAATCTCGGCATAGGGAACATCTGTGAACAGGGTAATGCTCAGGCCGGAATTCTTCAGCTGGAACGACCTGCGCAGCCGTCCCGATTGCACCAGGAGGGCGCGGCCCTCATTGCCCTTTTTCACCACGCGGGGTGCCCACGGTGCGCCAAAGAATGATTCTGTGCGGAAGTTCTGGTCCACGCTGTCCAGCATTTCCGCGCCGGCCAGCTGCGGTAGTTCTCTGAGGAAGCCACGGAACTGGCCACCCATCATCTTTAGGTCATCGCGGAAGCTCATTATTTCGGTTTGGCGGTGGGTGCTTCTTCGGTGGCCATGCGCCGCAGGATGGGTTTGGCACCTGCGGGGATGTCGTTATACTGGTGGCTCTCGGGGAACACTACGCCCGTTTTGCCTGCATTGTGGCCGAACTCGGGCGGGGTGGTGGTCAGGTTATCCAAGCGGTCCTGGCTGGTGGCGGTATTGGTGAGGCGGGGCACCCGCACGGCATTGCAGCGGCATTTCCAGCCGCAGGGTGGCCAGTGGGTATTCCAAAACGGATGGTCCACGGGTAGCGTGATGCCGTCCCAATCGTGATGCGCGGGCCGTACTCGGGAATCCCCGGCCGTGGTGTACTTCAGGAAGTAGTGTTCGGCGTTTTCCTGGAAGCTTTGCCACTTGGCAGACATCTGACCTGTTGCCACGGCGGTGTCATATTCCGTTTTCAGCCACTGGATATTATAATCCTCATGCAGCTGTAGGGCTTGCTTCTTAAAATCGGCGTAGGGCCGCACCTGGCCACCGTCCAGCAGCAGTTTGTTCAGCTCAGTCAGCAGCTTGTAGCTCTTGTTTGCGCTGAAGATGTAAAGGCTGGTGGTGAGCTTCCCGAGTAGCACGGCGTCGGGGGTGCCATACTCCAATTCTGGCAGCTTTGCGCCGTAGCCTTCCTGTAGGCCGTCGCTGAGCTGGTCCCCGGTTTCCTTCAGCATGGCGCGGAACTCGGGGCTGCGCATCATCTTCCGCAGCTTCGGGCTTTCGGCGTGTAGCTTGTCCACTACTTTGTCGAATAGCGCCCGCAGCTTCGTGTTCTCCTTATCCGTTCCGGCCAGCTGGATGCGGCCCGTGGCGCTGGCCTGCGCCACGGGCTTAGTAAAATTTGGTGTGGCCAGCGTGAGCTGCTGTTTGCCTGGCTTGCCCTGGCCTGGCTTGGGTGGCTGCTTTTTGCCGGGCGCGGTGGGGGCATTGGTGCCCTGCGGGCCATGCTCAGGGCCGGTGGGGTTAGCGTTGGGGTCTTCGGGCGTGGGTGCTTCAGCCGCCTTTTTCTTAGCTGCCTCTTCATCCAGTAGCGTCCGCCATTTGAATTCCAGGCCATCCAACGGATAGCCCCAACTGCGCAGGAAGGGGAACAAATTGAAGTTAATAAAGTAGGACAGTGACCGCTGCCGTTCTACCACATAGTTTTCCTGTACTCGTTCGTGAACCTCGCTTTGGCTCAGGCTTGCCCCGTCCTGGCTGGTCATAGTTTGGCCCGTAATCATGAAGGCTATTTCATCATTACAGGCGTCTTTGATGCCACTGTACATCTGGCCGTTCTCGTTGCTTTTGGCTTCGTGGAAGGTCAGTTCTTCATCCTCTTCCAGCAGGATATACCCATCCGAACCCAAGTTGGCCAGGGCCATTTCCTTATCATCCAGCTCGGATTTCTCCACGGCGCTGGTGGTCAAGCCTACCAGCGGCATTCCGTGCTTTTCGGAGCGGCGGGACCAATCGGTGCGGGCGTACCGCTTCCAGATGATTTCCGGCGCGGCCTTGTTGAGAATGCCCAACGAATAGCGGCCGGTTTCATCCCGCAGGGCTATTTCTACCAGCAGCTTGGTATAAGGTGCATCAGTATTGCGGAACGGAATGCCGATGGAATCCGTGACGCGCTGCAATACTTCGCCGGTTTCGGGCACCACGTTTTCACGCGGGATGAGGTCAAAGCCGGTGAACTCGCCAACGTGGTCCCCGTCTTCAGCTGGATAACGGAAGTTCAGCAGCGTATGGCCGTAGAAGTCGGTGTCCAGGTAGGCATTCATGAAGTCATGAAACCAGGGCCGTTGCAGCATTTCCAGGACTTCATCCACTTCCTGGCCGGACTTCTTATCCACCACGGCAAAGCCACCCGAAAGCACTTTATTCTTCAGGGTCTTTACCTGGCCGGTCAGGTAGCCATCTTTCATTACCTGCTCATAAATGAGCATCAGCCGGTCACGGCGCGGCATAACGGGGTTACGGGCGCGGTTTTCAGCCAGCACCCACACATCCATTTCTGCTTTGGAGCGGTGGTAAGTATAGGGGCGTTCTATCTGCTCAGCTACGCGCTGGCTTTTCGCGCCACGGGCGGGCCGTATTTTCTTACCTGGAGCGGTGGGCGCGGATGCGGGGGCTTTGCCCAATGTGAGGCGACGGCCAAAGATGTTCAGTTCCATGAATTAGAATGATTGACTGCGGCGGGGATTGGAACCATAGCGGAAGCGCATTCGGCCCTGTGGCTTTTCGGGGTCGGGGGCGTAGGCGGGTAGGTCAGGATTGCTCAGGCCGCGCTGTGCCATCGTCAGCCAGGCAATAGCGGCCTTGTAGCGGGTTTCTCGGATTTCGCTGACGTTGGCGAAAGCCACGCGGGGGCACAGGTTCCACAGGGCCACATCCACCACCAGGCGCACCAGCTGCTTATTGCGGGCGGTGCCCGTAGCCGCAAAAGCGACTTCCATATCGTAGCGCCCACGCAGGTAGCTGGCCACTTCCGTCATGGCATTGGCTTCAGCTTCTTCGCGCAGGCTCACAGCCGGGGCGGGCGCGGGGTCAGGGTCGGGGTCGCCATCATCGTCCTGGTCTTCGGGCAACGGTTCCAATGTTGGGTCCGGCTCGTCGATGCTCAGTAAGGATTGGAGGTCACGCGCCGTAATGCTGGCGCTATAGTCGGAAAGCTTGATAAAACTCATGTTAAAAACCTCTTGAAGATGACTTTTTGAACCCTGCGCTGCTGCGTTCGCGCCCTGCACGGCCGCTTCGCTTGCCCGCTTTTTCCAGTTTGCGCCATGCCGATTCATCGGCATCGGGGCCGTCATCGTGCATCCCCTGGCCACCACCTTCCACCCATCCAGTCAACTGCTCGACACTGGCAAGCATATCGGGGTCGGACTGCTCAGCTGAGTTATATTCCACGTCGCCATTCTCGTACTGCGTGGTCATGCTGCTGATGCGGTCTTCTTTATCCCCTTTCTTGGTGGTGTCGAATTTGATGAAGTTGGTGACGCCCCGTTTTTTGGCTTCACGCTCGATAATGGGCCGCAGAATCGTTTTCTGTGTGGCGTTGGCCTCGATGTAGCAGCGCACCTTCACCCGTAGCCGCAGGGGCAAACTGTAGTAGTAATTGAACCACCATTTGATTGCTTTGGCGGCGGTTTCACGTTGGCGGTGGTACACCTTCAGCTTCGTGAACTTGGTGCCCCGCTTCGCCCACAGGGGAATGGAAAAGAAGTCCGCTTTTTCGCTGGTGCTGAAGCTTGGGTCACCATACATGACTAGGGCGTCATAGTTGGCCCAATCGCTCAGGGCGGGTTTCCACTTGATTTGTTCCAACAGGAAGACGCCGCCGTCTTCCATCGGATTGTTCATGTACTCCGATTCAAACGCCTTGTGCTTGATTTTTTTGCGCACCCGGTCAAAGTGGGCTTTGCTGTGGCGCGGCCAGGACGGCACCCCGTTTTTATCCAGGGCATCCACCCGCATGATAAACCAGTCAGGATGTTCGGCAATCAGCCGTGCCATCAGCCCTTTCTTCGCAATGAAGTTGTTGACAAACAGGAAGCGCATCAGGCCGTCATCCATTGTGCCCAAAACGGCACGGTGAAGCCATTCCACCACTTCCGTGATGCGGCCCTGGTTCTTCTTCAGCTTGTCATCGTCCAGGTCATCACAAACAATGTAATCGGGGCGCTGGGCACCAAAACGGGTGCCACGGGGCGGCTGCCCCATCCCGAGCGCCACAAACGCGCACCCATCTTGCGTCTGGAATTCGCCCTGTTCCCACGAACCATCCAGCACCTGCTGGCCAAAGTCACGGATGAATAATTCATTGTGCTGTAGCTCAACCTGAATATCCTGAAGCAAGCGGGTGGCCGTCTTGTTGTTCTTGCCAATCAGCAGCATCACGTTGATTTGACGCATGGGCCGCTGAATCTTCAGCCACATGGGCAGGAAGATGTTGGCGTGGGTGCTTTTGGCCGAACCACGGAACCACTGCCAGAAGCCGGTGAACTCAGGGTCAGCCAGCACGGCGTTGGCTGCCTCGATATGGAACGGGGCGCAGGGCGTGACTTCCCCGAGCTTGTTTTTGGTGTAATGTGGGAAATAGGTGGTGACGAAGTAGTCATAATCCACCAGCGCCCGCTGGATGCGGCCTTCCTTTTCGCTCAGCTGCTCTTTTTCGGCAGCGGTGGCGCTGCTGACGCGCAGCACCAGGGCTTCCCAACGCTGTTGGGGGTCTTTGGTCTTCCGGTATAGGGCCATTTGGCTAATGGTGATTTAAGCCGCTGTGGCGCTCTCTAAGCCTTTTATCCATACACTGACGCCCGCAAGGGTAGTCGCGTCGATTCTAGGGCTGTTTGAACGCCTTTTGAACGGTATGGATTTATTTGGATAGCTCGGCAAACTTGCCTTTCATGAATCGGTCCATCCAGGGCAGGAATTGCTGTGCCACATCGGGGCTGGCCTCGTACTGCCAGCGCACGAATTCTTCCAGCACCTGGACATACAGGTCTGCGCTCAGTGTCGCATCCAGTGCTTTGATTGATTTGGTAATCATCAGCACGGCCTGTGTTTCCTTGTAGCTCATGGCGCGGCGCTGCCCCTGCTCATCCACCGCGCCTTCTTTTATCAGCGTTATCTGCTGGTAAAAGTCTTTTATCAGCTGCGGCTTCGTGGCCGTGCGGGCACCCTTCAGGGTTTCCCAATCTCCTTCTTTTTTCCAGGCGGTTAACGTGTTTTCACTGACTTTTACCCGTTCGGCTATCTCTTGCTGCGTCATGCCTGAATACAGGTACAACGTCATGGCATAGTCCTTTTCTGCGCTGGTTTTGCTGGGCGTTTTGCTGGCCATAAGCTCCTAGTAATGTAGCGGTATGGCGCAAAGATGTTCGGGCGCGGAAGGGGTGTCCAGATGGTTTTTCCGTCACGCGTAGTGATTCATACGCGTGACGGAAATTTCTGCTTTACAGCCGCTTAGGGGTGCCTGTAACATTGTGCCTCTCAACCGAAGCACCCCCCTTCCTCAATGGCTGACAAACCAACCCGCTTCGTCATCTCCGACGAAAATGAGGTCAACTCCTATGGCATCCGCGTGATGACCGCAGGCATCGACATTTCGCAGTATGAGCGCAACAACATACTGCTCTATATGCACCAGCGGGGCCGCGTCATTGGGCGGGTAATCAACCTTCAGAAAGAAGGTCCGCTGCTGACTGGTGAACCAGTCTTTGACGAAGAGGATGAATTCGCGGCTGAAATCAAACGCAAGGTGGACGGGGACTGGCTGCGGGCTTGCTCGCCCGAACTGGATGTAAGCGCCCCTGGCTGCTTTTCCGATGACCCCGCTTTGCGCTTGGCTGGCCAACTATTTCCCACCGCCATTAAATCAAAGCTCTATGAAATAAGCATTTGCGACATACCTGGCAATGATAGCGCCCTGCGCTTAACGATGGGTGGGAGCCTGCTGCTGTCGAAAGATGCCGCCGCTACTGCTGAAGCCTTCAAACAGAATTTTCCCAATCTCCAACTCAATTACAAGCCCAAAATGAAGCTGGTTTTATCCCGCCTCGGCTTGTCGGAAAACGCTTCGGAAGAAGCCGCCCTGGCAGCCATCGACAAGGTGAAGGCCGATGCCGACACCACCACCGCCAATTTCATCCTGAAGCTGGCGAAGGAACACAAACTCATCAAGCCGGAGAAAGAAGCCATGTTCCTGCGCTTGGCCAAGCTGGACCCCGAAGCTGCATTGGAGCTGGTGGACTTCAGCGGCCTGAAACCCGCTGGTGATGCCGCCCCGCCCAAAGACAGCCTGCGCCTGACCGACGTGGTGGACCGCAACGCTACGGCCAATGCCGCCGCAGCTGCTGCCGCTGCCGCTGCTGAGGGTCCGAAGGATGAACTGGAAAAGCTGGTGCTGTCGCGTGCTGATTGGGACGCCCGCCGCTGGGAGCGTGATGATTCCAAAACCTGGCTGCGCCTGAAGCGCGAAAAGCCTGAAATCCACGAAAAGCTTTACAAAGCCTTCTACAGCATCAAAGGCTAAACCTCGATACCAGTGACCATTTGGCCCGCCTTAATCTGGTGGGTTTGTCCAAAAACCAATCTATAACTACTGTCTAACGACAAGCTTTTAGTATGAAATTGAATCGTAAAAACCTCATTTATAACGTGGTGATGGTAATGGCGCTGATTATGGCGCTTGCGCCTATGTTCGGCGCGGTGGCTGCTACCGCTACCGGCGCGGCTGTGCTGGGTACGGGCTTCCTCCTGCCAGCTCAGCCGATGGGTTTTCAGGCTCCTTTTGCCTTTATGGCCATTCAGAAGGAGGTCTGGATTGCGGACATCGACCAGAACGTTTTCCCCGATGATTCTTTCATCAACAAGTCCCGTGATGATTCGGAAGGCTTGCAGGGGCGGATTGTTCACGTTCCGCAAGCCGGTGCGCCTCCCACGGCACAGAAGAACCGCGCTGTGACGCCTGCCGTGGTAACCAAGCGCACGGACACGGTGAATGACTACGTGGTGGATGAGTACACCACAGACCCCACGGTGGTAACGGTAACGGAAGAAGTAGAAGCCAGCTACAACAAGCGCATGGATGTGATGGGTGACCACATCAGCACCCTGCGCAGCACCGTGGCTGACGGGATGCTCCTGAACTGGTCGCCTACGCTGCCCACCAACATCTTCCGCACCAGCGGCGCGGCCCGTGACGCTTACAAGGGCTTCCAGACTGGCCAGCGCCTGCGGGTGGCCAAAGAAGACTTTGCCAACGCGGCCCGCTTGCTGGACCGCATGGATGTGCCGCGTGAAGGCCGCGTGGCCCTGGTGGATGCCGACCTACTGATGGACCTGATGTTGATTCCCGAATTCGTTTCGGCCAACATCTTCGGCCAGGGTGCCCTGAAAGAAGGCGTGCTGGGCCGGGTGTTCGGTTTCGACATCATGGTGCGCAGCCGGACCCTGCTCTACACGGCGGCCGGTGCCCCCAAAGATGTGGCCGCTGCCACGGCTGCCACGGATGGCGCTTCCATCATCTTCTGGCATCCCCAATTCGTGCGCAAGGCGGTAGGTAGCCGCACCAACGGCGGCATCGACGTTTTTGAGCAAAACGGTTCGCCCACCATGTATGGTGATGTGATGTCGGCAATGGTTCGCGCAGGTGGTAAGATTTCCCGAGCCGACCAGCGGGGCGTGATTGCCCTGGTAGAAAAAGCGGCCTAATCCAGCTGAATTCAGGCGTGTCGATGGACACGCCTGAATTCACAATTTCAACGATACGACAATGGGAAACCTCCTCATTATCCTGGCTTCTGTTCTGCTGTGGGCTGCTGTGGTGGCGCTGATTTGCACCATCGTGGACAACCTGGTTCCTGGCTTCGTGCGGGGCATTGCTGCCCGCGTGGCCGCAATCTTTCATCGGGCCAAACACCAAGTGGTCCGCTTCACCCGCTGCCACGGTGGCATCACCATCACGGTGGCCGCGCTGGCTGGCTGGTTCGCCTACGGGCCTATCCTCCACCTCTTCACTGGTGATGGTCCCGATGGCCCGGCGCTGATGGATGTGGGGGTTTTCCAGACCATCCTGCTGGCCATCGTTCGGGCCGTGGCGCTCTACTGTTTTTCGCGGCTATTAGTCAAACGGTACATCACGCCAGTCGGACGCTTCCTTTTCACCATCCGCTTTGTGCGGGCTTTCTACAGGCTTACCGAATGGCAAAAAATCATCGCCTCTTTGTGGGTGCTCTCGCTCTTTGTCTTTTTAGCCACGCAGCTAACGCACTAACGACCAATAAAGAAGATAGTATCCGAACCCGCCTGGCCACAGTCTTTAACAGCCAGGTGGGCGTGACAGAAACCGGCTTCAATCGGGGGCCGAAAATTAAAGTTTATCTGGCCAGCTCGGGCAACGTGGAAGGCCAGCCCTGGTGTGGTGCTTTTGTCTGCTGGTGCCTGAAGGTGCTGGGCTTGAAAGTGCCAGCCGGAGCCGGGGCCGCTGCCAACTGGTTCCCGCCCGAGCGGGTGATTTACCGGCGCGGCGGGGCCATGAAACGCAAGCCCAAAACCGGGGACTGCGTGGGCTTCATCTACGGAAGCCGCATCGGCCACGTCGGGTTTGTGGACCGCTGGACGGATGATTTCGCCATCACGGTGGAAGGCAATACCGGAAGCGGCCACGGCATCACTCGGGAAGGGGATGGCGTCCACAAGATGCGCCGCCTGGCCTCTCAAATATCATTAGTGAGCTGTTGGATTCCTCGATAAAAACCATGCGCTACCCAATCCGCATTAATGACCCCAAAACCAACCTGGTCAGCTGGATGCTGAAGTTGGGGGCGCTTATGGTCCTGGTGGTGGCCAGCTTCGGCTGTGCTACCACCAGATTGGAACCCAACGAAACCATTATCACGGATTCCACCACCAAGCGGGTGGTTCAGCGGATGGTGTCGGTGTCGGCTCCTGGTGATTCGGCCCGCCTGCGCACCCGCATCCAGTACGACGAAAAGACCGGGCGTTTTAAGCCGGTCACCATCTACAGCCAGGCCGGACATACCACCCTGGCTTTCGGTCTGGATGCCTTCGGGCAAGTGACCATCCAGTCCATCACTGCGCCCTGGACATTTCAGGTGCCCGTGACGGACACGCAGGTGAATCACACCAGCACCAAAACGGTGAAACAGACGCAGGTGGTGAAAGCCCCGCTGAGCCGCTTTGTGAAGGGCTGTATTGCCTTCACCATCGGTGTGCTGCTACTGCTCACCATCGGGCTTTACTACAAGCTCAGCAACCCTTTTTCATTCATTACACGGTTTTTCAAATGAGCAAAACGCTTTACACGGTGGACCAGCTGAAGGACATGGCCCCCGATTATTTTGCCAGTAACCCCGATGCCCCCTATCTGGTGGCATCTACGCATGACGGCATTTTTTACCGTCCTGAGAATGTGGGCTACGCGCAAGCTGGTGCCGATGCCAACGGCGGCCAGCTGGTGAAGGTCACGGCTGACGCTGAAGCCAGCGAAATCACCACGGCGGCCATGAACGTCCACGTCAACCGCCTGGCTGCGGCGCACGGCGGCAAGGTGGAAGACCTGGTGCAATTCTTCGCCACCCACCTGCAACGGGTGGCTAACGGTGAAGAGCCATCGAAGGTGCTGACGGACATTCTGGCCGGCGCACTCCCGGAAGAAGAGCTGGCCGGGCTGGGTCTGGACGATGCCGACCAGGACGACGATGCCGACCAGGAAGACAACGACCAGGACGAAAGCGACCAGGATGATGCTGACCAGGGCGGTGAAGGCACGGCTGACCAGCCGGATGCTTCAGCTCAGGATGAGCCGAATTCTGCCGACGTGGAAAAGCTGGCTGCTAATGCTTCCTATCAGGTAGCCAAGCCCGCCACCACTTCCACGGAAGCCCCTGCGCCCGCCTCGACTGAAGCCGCGCCCGTGGCTAAGCCCGCCCGCAAAGCTGCGGCCCCGAAAAAGGTCGCTGCCGCCAAAAGCCCGAAAACCAAAACGTCCACCAAAGCAACCGCCTAAATGACACTGGTAGCAGAACGGCCCAATGTGAACATCCTTTTGGGCAATGGAAACCTGGCCACGGAAGTGGACAATGCGGATGGCCTGGCCATCATCGTCATCGGCGCACCCGTGGGCTACGTGTTGAGCGAAACGCTGCTCTACAGCAAGCGGGGCGCACAGCTGGCCGGGGCCACGGAAGCCGATGACGTGACCAATGCCGCGCTGGTGTATGAGCACATCCAGGACTTCTACACGGAAGCCGGGGACGGCACCCCGTTGCGGGTGCTGCTGGTGCCTGCGGCCACCACGCTGGTGCAACTCTTCACGCCTGGCCATGCCACCAACACGGCTCTGCTGAATAAGCTGAAGGCCGAAAATGGCAAGATGCGCCTGTTGGGCGTGGCCCTGAATCCCGCCGCTGCTGAAGTGGCCGGGCCTACGGGCATCACGGCGGACCTGCTGACGGCTATTCCGTTGGCGCAGGCTTTCGCGGATGCTGAGTTTGACGCCTTCCGCCCGCTGGACATTGTGTTGGAAGGCCGCTTGTTTACGGGCACCACCACCAACGCTTACGACCTGCGCACCCTGGAAGCCCCGAGCGTGGCCGTGACCATCGGCCGGGACAGCCTGCGGGCTGCGGCGCTGGTGACTGCGGGGATTGCCGTGGCCAGTAAGTACGCGCAGGTGGGCAAGGTGCTTGGTCGGCTTTCGGCCATGCCCGTCCAGCGCAGCATTGGCCGGGTGAAGTCGGGCAAGCTGGCCGGTATCACTGCTGCGGAGCTGAGCGGGGGCAAGCTGGTGACTGAGCTGAGCGACGGCAAGGGCGGTGACCTCGACATCCTGTATAACAAGGGGTACATCTTCCCGCTGATTCATTCGGGGCGTGATGGCTTCTTCTACAACGGAGATGCGACGTGTACGGCCCGCACGGATGATTATGCCTTCATCAAGCTGAGCCGCACCATCCACACCGCCGCCCGCATTGCCCGTGCCACCTACCTGCTGGAATTGCTGGATGACGTGGACGTGGACCCGGTCACGGGCTACCTGTCCGCCATCCAGGTGGCCAGCTTCCAAAATGAGCTGCGCAAGGCGCTGGAAGATGGGATGGGCACCAACATCTCGTCCGTCACGGTCTTCGTGGACCCTAAGCAGAACGTGCTGTCCACCTCCACCATCAAAGCCCTGGTGACCATCGTGCCCAAAGGTTCGGCGGAACACATCGAAGCCACAGTCCAATACGACAACCCTTTTAAAACCGCCTCTTAAATGACAATCAACGGCAAAGAATACAGCTGGGCCGACATCCAGTTTGCCTTCCTCGGGCGGGCAGTTCTCGGAGTGGTGGCCATCAAGTACGGCGAAAAGCGGGACCGCAAATTCATCCGCGCCGTGGGCAATAAGCCGGTGGCCTACGCCAACGGTTCGCCGGATTGCAACGGCTCCATCACGGTGCTGCAAAGTGAGTTTGAAGCCATTGTGGCCGCTGCCAAAGCAGCCGGAAAGACGCCCACCACGCTGGCCCCTTTCGACATCATCACGCAGTACCTGGACGATTCCAATTTGATGATTAAGGACATCTGTAAAAGTGTCCTGACCCTCGAATGGGAAAAGGCCAGCAAGCAGGGCGACCTGAACATGGAAGTGGAAATCCCCTTCACCTGTGCCGAAATCGAATTGCAGGCCGCTTAGGCTTTTAAACACCTTTTGAACACTTAAAAACCGCTAGAAATAGCACTACGGCCATAACGGCTTCAAAAATCCTCAAACCCCTTTCAAAATGGACAATCTGAATAGCACCACCGCAGGCGACGCTGTTGAAACCCTTGCCCTGGTGGATAAAAAAGGCAACCCCACGGAACACCAGGTGGCACAGTGGGTGGCCGCGCATGGTGAGGTGAAATGCTTTGAAGTTGGTGACCGCCAGGTGTACTTCAAACAGCCCACCCGCCAACTGGTGAAAGCTGCCAACGCGGCCCTGGCCAAGAGCCGGGACGTGGATGCCTACCAGGAAACCATCCTGAAGAACACGCAACTGAACTACCAGGCTGAAACGGAAAGCAACGTGCAACTCTTCTTCGCCCTGGCCAACAAGGTGGACGAAATCATCACCAGCCTGTCCGCCACGCTAAAAAACTAATTGAGCAGGCGGAAGTGGACCGCCATACCAGCTTCCTGCGGCTGGTGGATTCCATGTTGAGATACTACTACGGTCTGAGCCAGGACCAAGTGGACCAGCTCACAGACCTGGAATGGGCGGAACACTTCGCAGACCTCAAATGGCTGCGGCAAAAAGAGGCCGAAAGCGGCCAGGAGAATAAATAATTGAAAGGGGTAGCGGCCAAAGGCGGCTACCCCTTTTTCATCTTAATCCCGACACTATCCGATGAAAAATTACCAGTGGGTGCTGAACCTGGTGGACAAGGTTTCCGGGCCGATGCAACAGATTTTGCAGCGGGGGGAAAAGGTGTCCGGTGTACTCGACAAAGCGAAGGCCAGCGCCAAATCCATGTTCCTGAACATGGCCGTGGCTGGCCAGGTGGCGCAGGGTTTCACCACCATCAACAACGCCATCACCAGCGCGGTGGAACCGGGCGTGAAGTTTGAACAGACCCTGGCTGAACTGTCGGCACTGACAGGCACCACGGGCGCGGCCCTGGATGCAATGGGCCAATCGGCCCGCAACACGGCCAGCATTTTCGGCGGGCCGGTTAGTGGCTACGTCACCAGCGCCACCAACATCCTCGGGGAACTCGGGCCGCAGCTGGCCAAGAACCAGGCGGCTATGGACAGCATGACCACCAGCGTGGCCATCCTGTCCAAAAGCATGGGCGGAGATGCCGTTGGGGCCACCGCTGCTTTGACTGCTTCCATGCAGCAGTTTGGCGTGGACACGAACAATCCGGTGCTGACGGCGAAGGCCATGACCACGGCCATGAACGTGATGGCTTCAGCGGCAAACGCGGGGGCCGCTCAGGTGCCACAAATCACGCAGTCACTGGCATCGGCCGGGGTGGCTGCCAGCAATGCGCGGGTAAGCTTCTACGAAACCAACGCCGCCATCCAGGTGCTGGCCGCTGGCCAGAAGAAAGGAGCTGAAGCCGGGGTGGGTTTGCGGAACGTGCTGGGCAAGCTTTCGGAAGGCCGCTTCCTGCCGAAAGAAACCCGCATGGAACTGAAGGCCGCAGGCGTGGACATCAACGTCCTAGCCAATAAATCCCTCACGCTAGGCCAGCGCCTGACTGAGCTGAAGAAAATTCAGAAGGATGGGGCACTGGTGACCAAGTTTTTCGGGGTGGAAAATGATGCCGTGGGCAACATCCTGCTGCGTGGGGTGGATAAGATGGCACAGTTTGAAAGCCAGATTAGGGGCACCAATGGGGCCGTGGATGCTGCCAAAATTGTGATGAACAGCTACGCGGCCCGCATGGACCGGATGAAGGCCATGTGGGAGAATTTGGGCATTGAAGTTTTCAACGCTACCAAACCCTACCTGCCATACATCCAGACGGCCGGGCAAGCTGCGGCCGTGATGAGCCAATCCCTGCCTATCCTGGAAATCATGAAAAACGGCCTTGTTCACGCAGCCAGTGCTGTGTGGGATTTTGGCTTGGGCCTGGCCAAAGGGGCGCTGGCCGTGCTTCAGTTCGGGGCGCGGATGCTGCTGGTGGCGGCGCAGGGAATTGGCTCCTTCATCCTGAGCATGGGGCGGGGCATCATTTCCATCTTCACGTTTGGCACCTCGATACGGCTTCAGGCGGCGCTGGCTTTGGGTATCTTCCAGAACCGGCTGAAGGCGTTTTCCATGCAGGGTTTCCTGACCAGTATGTGGCAGGGCAGCGTAGCCGCACTGCGGGCCGGGGCGTCCTGGCTGTGGGCGGCTGTGACGGGCCTGCCTGCGCTGATTGCCGGTTTCGTGACTACCACCGCCGCACAGTGGGCGTTAAACGTGGCCATGAATGCCAACCCCATCGGGGCCATCATTCTGGGCATTATGGCGCTGGCCGGGGCGGTGTACCTCATTATCCGCAACTGGGACGTGGTGAAAGGCTGGCTGCTGGCACTCGGCAACTTCTTCATCAAGTACAATCCCTTCACCATGATGGTGCAGGGCATCTTCAAGCTGTTTCCAGGGATAGAAGCCTGGTTCCGCAGCCTGTGGGATAAAATCACGGGTTTCGTGCATCAACTGGTCGGCAAAATCAAATTCCTGTGGGACAAGATTGCGCCCTACCTCGGCTTTGGGGAAATGAAGATGGGCGGGGACATCGAAAGCAAGCTGATTATAGCGGGCAAGAATGAAGACCCCTTTGCGGCTGGCCAAACGGCCATCGGCGCAGCTGGTAACGGCAAGCTGAAGGCTTCAGTGGATAAGGTGGCCAGCGGTGGCAGCAAGCCCACCACTATCAACATCCACATCGGGAAATTCCAGGATTCGGTGAACTTCTACACCACCAATATCAAGGAAGGCGTGAACGATGCCATGACCATGCTGGAAGAGGGATTGACCCGCGTGGTGAATGGTGTAAGTCAAGGAACAGGAGCATGAGCGAAGTAAAAACAACACCAGCAGCGCCCCACACAGCGGCCACCTTCCAGCTCGGGGCGCTGCTGACGCGCCTGCCATACGGCGGCATAGAACCTTTTGAGAAAGCCCGCCAAGCCGCCGAATTCAAAGCACCCACGGCTTCCGACCTGGGCACGCCTCGATTCTTCGCCATGCAGCTGGATGAAGTGATGCTGCCCAATGAGCCGCTGATTACGGTCAGCGGCTCAAAGCACATGGTGGAAACGGTGATAGCCGGAGGTGACTTCACCGTGATTGAAATGATTGGGGCCGATAACTACGCCATCAAAATCCAGGGCTATGCTGTGCGCGAAGGCAACCGCAGCCAGGCCGTGGCCAATAGCCTGGTGCCGGAAGATTACCCCGAAGAATGGCTGCGCAAGCTGATAATGCTGTTTCGGCGCAACCGTCACCTGAAGGTTCAGTGCCAGCTACTCACCTATTTCAACATCACGGCCCTGGTCATCAAAACCATTGAATTTCCAGCTATTGAAGGCGCTTCGGACTACTTCGCCTATCAGATTACGGCTGTGTCTGATGAATCATCCCTGGCCAAACTCATTCGTAAAAAATGAGCATTCTACTGACTTGCCGGGTAACGATTGGGGACATCGTTTATACCAAGATTTCCGGGTTTGATTCGGAATCCAGCTGGAAGAATTTGGGTGATACGGCCACCCTGAAGCTGTACGGCTTTTGTACGGTGCTGGCATCGGACGATGACACGGAAGGCACTGTGCAGGCGCTGGAAGACTTGGTGCAGGTAGGCGACCCTGTGACCGTAGAACTTGGCTATGACGGCGAATTGCACACGGAATTCCAGGGCTATGTGGCCGAAATCAAACTCACCATCCCGTTTGAACTGCGCCTGGAAGATGGGTATTTCAACCTGAAGCGGACCCGCGTGAACCGCAGCTGGAAGAATACCACCCTACGCAAGCTGCTGGCTGACTTGGTGCCCACGGCCATTCTTTCCCCGAGCATCCCCGATATGAGGATAGACACGTTTCGGGCTGACCGCACCACCACGGCCGGGGTGCTGAAGAAGCTGAAGGATGATTACCCTGGCCTGTGTGCCTACTTCCGTGACGGGCGGCTTTTTGTAGGGCTGACCTACACGGAATTCACCAGCACCAGCGGGGTGGAAGCGGCCCTGGCTCTCTACAGCTTCCAGCAGAACATTGTAGATGATAACCTGACCTACCAGCGCAAAGAGGATGTCCATATCAAAGCCAAAGTGGTGGCCATGCACCAAAACGGCAAGAGAACTACCACAGAAGCCGGGGACGTGGATGGGGAGGAACGAACCATCACCCTGCGCACGGAAACGAAGGACAAGACCGTGCTGAAGCTGCTGGCTGAAGCGGAGCTGGCTAAATTCAAATACGACGGTTACCGGGGCGATTTTACCGGCTTCGGAGTGCCCCGCATCATTCATTCCGGTGTGGCGGATTTGCTCGACACAAAGCACCCACAGCGGAGCGGGCGCTACCTGGTGGATGCGGTAGGAATCAGCTTCGGGCCGGAAGGCTACCGGCGCAAAGTGACACTAGGCAAACGCAGCTCGCACTAATGGAAAATATTGTGAATATGCTGAAGCAGCTGGTCCTGGGTGACCTAGCTGCTATGGTGGTGACGGGCACCGTGAAGGACGTGGACAAAGCGGCCCGCACCATCGACGTGGACCCCGACGATGAAGGGGCCGAACTGCTGAACGTCCGGCTGCGGTCGGTGGTGGATGGGGCGCAGGACGGCTTCACCATCTGGCCAGTGCAAGGCAGCACCGTGACGGTGCTGATGCTGGATGACCACACGGGCCTGGTGGTGCAATACAGTGCTGTGGAAAGCTACAGCATCCGAAACGGCCAGGAGAGCATGAAGGAACTGATGTCGGACTTATTTGACGCCATCGGCCGCATGGTTTTTCAGACCAACAGCGGCGCTACTCTTCAGCTGGTGAATGCTCCCGAGTTCACCGACCTAAAACGACGCTTTAACCTCTTATTCTCTTAACCGATGCCACTAAACAGAGCCGCCGCTAAAACACGTCTGGCCAATCTGCTGGATGACATGGCCCGCCGGACTACCGCAGGGCCGCAGGACCGCGTGGATTATGCCAGTGAGCTGGTGGACCTCATGGCCGATTTGATGACCACAGCCACCATCACGGGCAACGTCAGCACCACGGGAACGGCCGCAGCTCAGGCCGGAACCATCACCACCGCCAGACTATCATGAGGGTTTTTGATTTGCTTTTGAACAGTGATAATGACCTCGACATCCAGGGCGGTGACTTGGTGGTGGGTGAAAGCACACAGCAGAACCAGAAGCTGATTTTGCAGTCCAATCCCGGCGAGTGGCGGGCCGCGCCCCTGGTGGGCGTGGGCATCCAGAACATGATTGAAGACGATGCGCCTTCAGCGGCCATCTCTTCCAGCATCCAGGCGCAGTTTGAAGCGGACGGGATGGAAGTGGACCACATCAACCTGAGCGGCGCGACCCTGGACGTGGCCGCTTACTACCGTGATGCAAATGACTAAGGTGACGGTAAGCGCAGGCCAGAGCCTGCTGGATGTGGCTATTGGCCTACTCGGGGGCGCGGACGGGCTGTTTGCCCTGGCCGATGCCAACGGGCTGGCCATTACGGATGACCTGGTGCCCGGCCAGGTGCTGGTGGTGCCAGACGGGGCCACGGTATCAGCTGACACCGTGGCCTACTTCCAGGACCAGCAAATCCGAGTGAACACCACAAACCTGGTACGGGCGCAGGTGCCTGAGCAGGAGGGTCTGATTGACCACGACGAAAACGACCACGACGAACAAGACTTTTATTAATATGCCAAACCTCATTCTTGGTGCCCTGGCTGATGCGATTCGTAATTCTACGATTGCCAACATCATTTCGGGACGTAAAAACAAAGCGGTTGATTATCGGACGGTGTTTGGCACCGTGGCCGATGCCGTGGCCCTGCTGGAAGGACTTCAGCGGGGCGCTCGCATTCTGCAAGGCTACGGCCCGCCCGATGCCAGCATTGGCATTGAAGGTGATGCCTATGTGAACACTAGCACATCAGATTATCACATCCGGCATCAATTCGGCTGGCAGTTTCAGTTTCGGCTGAAGGGTGCTGATGGCTACACACCACAGAAGGGCATCGACTACTTTGACGGGCATACCCCGCGCAAGGGAGTGGACTACTTTGATGGCGTGAACGGCAAAAGTGCCTACCAGCAGTGGCTGGACGCTGGCAACGTGGGCACGGCCGCACAGTTCCTAGCCAGCTTGCACGGGGCCGATGGCCTGAACGGTGCCCGTGGCAGTGTGACCCGGTGGGAGAGTTTTGCCCCGAGCAATGAAAGTGGTAATGCGGGGGATACTTGGTATCACGCCATTTCGGCCACGAAGTATGCGCTGTATGAGTGCCTGGGGCCGCAGCTTATGGCCTCGTTGCCTTCAGAAAACCCGCAGGCCGTGGTGGTGAACCCGGCCGCATGGCGGTTGCGCTTCACCAGCCCCGACGCCACAGCCACCACCACACCCGTCACACCAGGCACAGGTGGCCATACCATTCAGAAAGATGGAACGTCCTTCAGCGCCCGCACCAATCTGAATTTTATTGGGGCCAATATCACGGTCACAGACAACGCCGCTACAGGCAGCACAGAAGTCCGCGTGGGTGCCTCAGTCGCAAAGTATTTGTGGCAAATGGCCTTTGGTCAAGTGGCCGCCGCGCCGCCACAGGACTACCGCGTGGCCACCACTATCAATTTGGTCGGGCGTAGTTCTGGCATCGCTTCAGCCAGCTACCAGGTAGGCAGCGGGGCCGTCACGCCTTTTGTCTTCCTGGCTAATGTGGACACTCGGGGAATCTCCATTCCCGCAGGGTCTTCCCTCACCATCTCAAACGTGGTGTATCAAAGCGGCTACACGGCCGGAACACTCTTTTTTGAAGAAACCATTTCGTAATTCACCATGCTCCATAATTTCCATTGGCACCTACAAAATGGCTTACCCGAATCCGGCGTGGCCTTTGTTTCAAAAACTGGTGGCGCGGGTGGCACAGGTGCGCCTGAAGACCCCTTCAATACTATTCTTTGCTACACTCAGAACCTCGGGCCATCCTACATCGTGGTGGGCGCTGGCAATTATGCGATGGAAGGCCGCATAGCCATAAACCACCGCGTTGTTGCTGATGGCCTAGTCCAAATTCAGGGCAACAATTTAGACGTGTACAAAATCTACGGCGGACCAGTTGACACAGAATTGTATGACTTGCGCATTGTAGTGGGCCAGTCTTTTCAACTAGCTGGCACAGACAACCTAGTCAGCTTCCTGAACAGATGTTTTGTGAAGGCTCAGAACAACTTAGCCGGGGCGGTCCTGACCACTGGTGGCGGGACTTTTCCGGCGGCTGAAAGCTCCATTTTCAAAGGGATGCTGGATGGGACGGGAAGCAACCTTGTCCGTTTTACGCGCTGCCTTTTTTTCAATAGCAACTTGGCCGTTTACTGGATTAAATACAGCTACACGGACCCGCTTTCTACCATGACGGTCCAAAACCCTGCGGACTGCTCAAATAATAATATCCGTGGACCTATTATCGTGGCGGGCACTTTTTACCCAACACTAGCCGCCGCGAAAGCTGCTGACGCTACTTGGTTTCCGAACTGTGTGAGTGTGGACCCGCGCTTCAATAATTCAGCGCGTGAGGATTATACTTTACGCCTGGATTCGCCACACCTAGCCGCTGGCATTGGCCCCGTTCATTTGCGATATGCGCAGGGCTGGTATTTAGTCAGCACTTGCACCGCTGGCCAGGTGTGTACGCCTGGCAATACTTGGCTGGTAAACTCAGCTGATGGCAGCATTGTGAATTTCCTGGTGTTGACAGGGTTTTCCTGGTCACAGCAAGGGTCTATTTACATCACGGAAAACACAGCTGGCAACTTTCAGGCGCGGTATCGGATTGCGCCCGTCCAGGTGGCTGCGGTGGCTCAAATTCTGCGGGCGGTGCCGGTGCTGACTGGCTACAACTTTGATACGTCTTTCCCCGCCACAGCAGCCAGCTTTGACAGTAACCAGCCGGACGTTCAAAACAACAACGTGCCGGTGGCCGTGGACTATGCCAGCGGGGACGCTGGTGTGACGCCTCACAGATTGACCATTGGGATGCGCTGGTCCACCCGTCAGGCACCTTTGGACGCTGTGGCCACAGATTGGGTTACGGGTGCCACCTTCCTTCCCTTTGAGGTGGGCGCGGTGCCTTCCTGGAACCAGGCCACCAACCGGGGCAACGGGGACCAACTCTTTGATGCCACACCCGCCAACGTTCAAAACGTTCGCGCCCTGTGGGTGCAAATCGAGTATCGGGCCATTAACAACTATTACAGCTAGGCCATGTCAGAATACACGGATGCCCTGGCTGCTGGCAAGGTTGGTCACTACGGTTTTGGAGTTCAGATGACGCCTGTGGCGTCTGATGTGTTTGGCCACTTTGGTTTTGGCGTCACGCTGGCCACCAATTTCCTGCTGGTGGTGCTGGATGAATTCGGTTCCCCTGTGGATGCCGGAACCTCTTACACCCTGGACTACTATGACCCTGTCACGGGCCAACAAAACACGCTTCCGCTCTTCCATAATCCTGCGGTTCCTTATCAGGCCACTTTGCCAGAAAACCAGCCGATTGTATTCGCGCTGACTGGTTCCAATCGCTACGCCGCAGGCCAAACCGCCCAAATGACCATTGCGCCTAATCAGTTCGGCGTTCTTCAAATTAGACTGAGTTATCCCGTGGGCAGTGTTTACGTCCGCATCACTCGCAAAAACCCCGCATAAGATGGCCAGAACAATAGATGAAATTGAAACCAGTATTCTGGATGAGATAGCGGCCACGCCTGAGCTGGCCGGGCCTGAAGGTCTGACCAGTCCGTCAGCCGTTGCCATTTACCGGCTGCTGGCCTACGTGATGGCCGTGGTGCTGCGGGTGCATGAAACCATCTTTGACCGTCACATGGCGGACGTGGATGCGAAGCTGGCCAGGGCGCAGCCAGGAACGGCGCAGTGGTATGCGATACAGGTAAAGAAGTTTCAACAAGGCGACCAGCTGGTGGTGGATGACGATGGCATCCACTACCCGGCTGGTAGCACTGGTTTGAAGCTGGTGACGCAGGCCACAGCCAAAGAGAACTACACCACCAATCAGCTCTTCCTGAAGCTGGCCACCGATGACGCGAGTGCGCCGGGTGGCCTGCGGGCATTGACCGGGCCGGAAATGACGCAGGTGCGCGGCTACATTGCCCAAATCCGTTTTCCAGGAACGCGCATTGTCGAAACCACAGGCGACGCGGACCGGCTGAAGGTGCTGGCCACGGTGTATTTCAATCCGCTGGTGAACCTGGATGCGCTGAAGGCTGCGGTACGGGCGGCGCTACGGCTGTATCTGGCAAGCCTGGACTTTGATGGCCTGGTGTACCTGAGCAAGATTGAAGATGCCATCCAATCCGTGGCCGGGGTGAAAGATGTGCTGCTGGGAACTGTATCGGCCCGAAATGGCACTGGCCAGGCGGTGGCCATCACGCGGTTTTATGAAACCGTGGCGGGCTTCATTGTGGAGGATGATGCGGCCGGGGATGGATTCTTAGACACTATCACCTTCGTGCCCAATGCCCAATAACAGCACACCCCTACGCTACCGTTTTGACATCGGTGCCCTGGTGACAGGGCTGAAGCCTTACCTGCTGCGGAAACCAGTGCTGCGGGCCTACTTGATGGCCCTGGCCTCACCTGTGGCCACGCTCTACACTCGCTTTGTGGGCTACGCTGCTACCACGAAGCGCAAGCTGTCTTACTCGGGGCAAAAAATGGCGTTTGAACGGTCTTTGAACGACCAATTTGACCCGGCCTTTACTCGCATTCGCATCATCAATTCAGATGAGCAGATAGAAGCCGATTATGATTTCTTCATGGCTGAGAACCACCAGCCACAGGAGTATCTGCGCTTCATCAGCGAGTGCCCGCCCTTTGAATATGATTTCTTCTTTCAGGAAATCGTGAACCAGGTGGGCTTCATTGTAGAAGTGCCTCAATCGCTCAGGCCGCAGGAAGCGGCCCTGAATGCAAGAATCCGTCAGCTGAAGCTGGCAATGGTTAAATACTCAATCAACTACGTGTAATGCTGAATCTTCTATTTGATTTGAACGGCCGCCCTCGGGGGCTTGATGACCTGAAAACGCTTCAGGAACAAACGCAATACGCCATCTATGGCCAGTTCTTAGGCTTGCCTGCCTGTGTGGTGTCGGGCTGTGAAATTCGGCCGCAGGCAGGTGGCCAGGTCGATATTGGGAATGGCCTGGTATTTCTGGAAAGCGGCATCCATCGTTTCAACGGGGCCGCAGGTGTTACCCTACCAATGGAACTGTATCTGGATGCGGCGGTGGATACAGATATGCGCCCGTATTTCGATGGCGTTTCCCGTGCCTGTATGTCAGAACGGAAGGTGGCCATTCGCGCCGTAGGTGGCACAGGTGAAGCGGTGCGGGTGATGCCGGAAGGTGTGCTGCGCTTTGAAAAAGCCCGTGAAGCCCTACTGCGTGAAGTGGGTGATTTGCAGTTCAGCACTCGGATTGTGGCCACTGACTACGACACCAGCGGCAAAGGCAAGTACGGCACCAAAGCGTATGGGTGGCAGCTCAGTGGTAACGGCACTACTGTTGATATTCGTGGCCGTTTCCCCGTGGTTGCTGATTCACGCTCATCAGATTATGCGCTGGGTGTAACGGGTGGCGCTGCAAAAGTGACCCTGGGTGCTACAGAAGTACCACGGCATACCCACAATATGGGTAACGCTGGCCAGCACACCCACAACGCCACAGTTGCCCACGAAGGCGACGATTCCAGTCGCATTTACGGCGTGTTCGTAGGCCAGCAAAACGGCGCATCCGGTGGCACAACCACCGCTTCAGTGCAGCAGGCAGGTTCCCACACCCACACGCTAGATGCAGCGGGCGGTAATGCTTTAGGTGGAACCGACGAACACGAAAACCGGCCACCATACGTGGCTTTAGGCGCTAGGGAGTGGATTGGCTTACTTTAACAGCTTGAAAAGAAAAACCCGGCTTGTAGCCGGGTTTTTTGCTTGTTACGGGCATTTTTTCAGAAAGAGGCACTTTTCAAACTGTTTTCAAAAAGTGTTTTTTCGCGCAGAAAAATTGTCCCATCCGTTTAATTTTTTTTGTCCCTGTCGTTTTGCCGATTCCAAATGGAGCCTTAAAGCTAGGCAGCACTCCGCCCAGCGGGGTTATTCTTGATTTTCTGCTGAGCGCTAATCCGGCTGATAACAACATATTATTTCCGCTATTTACCGATTTGGTCGGGGCCTCCACAACCAGCTTCCGCTTTCAAACCACTGGCACGGCTCCTACCCGCGTATGCACCGTGGAATGGTCTGGTATGGACGAATTTCAACCAACGAAGCAGTTTACCAACGCCAGCTTCCAAGCAAAGCTGTATGAAACCAGTAACAATATAGAATTCGTGTATGGTCCTATCACTCCAGGTACCGGCGCGTCAGAAATGAGATTCGCATCTGTCGGCCTGAAAGGCTCGGCCAATACCGCCGGCAGCTTAGTGCTCGGCACCAAGTCAGCCACAACCGCGTGGTCGGCGGCGATGTGGCAGGGCAGCATTTATACAAGCCAGGCTTTCGACTACAACAAAGCCACCTTGCCAACGGCTGACCGGACCTTCCGCTTCACCGCGACCCTGCTCGGCACCTCCGCCGCCCTGACGCGGGCCGTGAGCGTATTCCCCAACCCGAGCAGCGGCGTCTTCTCCGTTGACGTGCGCGGGGCCAATGCCAGCAACGGGCTGCAGGTAGAAGTCACGAATCTGCTTGGGCAGCGGGTGCACACGGCCACGGTGCGCGATAATATGAACAATAAGCTCGACCTGAGCCATTTGGCGGATGGCGTATACTCACTCAAGGTGCAGAACGGCAACGAATTCTCCATCCGCCAGGTGTCGGTGCAGAGGTAGTGCTTCCGGCTGTGGAAAGCTCATGGAAAGAGCGGCCTGCTGATGCAGGCCGCTCTTTCTGCGTCAGCGGCGGATAGCAAGTAGGCTTTAGCGCAGAAGCTGTCGGTTATAGTAAGATAACTCGAAGCGATATGGTTTTCTTTCAAATTGGTGCAACAAATAGACATAACTAGCGTACGCGCTATGGCATTCTCATTTTACCTTATCTGAACACATGGAAAAAACTCACTTACTCTCGCACTTCTTTGATCGCAAAAACCTGGCTTTGCTGGCCTTACTCGGCCTTGGTGCGTTCGCCGCCCACGGCCAAGCGCTGAACTATTCTCCCACCGCCGTTACCAGCACAGCTGGTGCTTATAATCCGCTCAATAATACTAGCACGGCCATTGTGGTGAGTGACCCGGACGACGCCAACTCAGCGCCTCAAGCCATCGGCTTCACATTCAACTACAACGGCCAGAGCTTCACCCAGTTTGTCTTAAACACTAACGGAGCACTAAAGCTAGGCAGCACGCCGCCTAGTAGTATCTTAGCTGATTTCGTGAGCAGCACTAATGCAGCTGACAATAACATGCTGTTTCCGTTGTTCACAGACTTGGCCGGGGCCTCCCCTGCTACGAGCTTCCGCTTTCAAACCACTGGCACGGCGCCTAACCGCGTATGCACTGTGGAATGGTCCGGTATAAGAGATCTTGAATCACAGCAATTTACCAACGCCAGCTTCCAAGTAAAGCTGTATGAAACCACTAACGCTATAGAATTTGTGTATGGCCCCTTCACTCCAAGCACCGGCACGGCAAGTACGGGAATCTCAGGTGTCGGTTTGAAAGGCTCGGGCACGGCCGTCGGCCGCGTAGTGTTTGGCGTCAAGTCTGCCGCGACCGCGTGGTCGGCGGCTACGTGGCAAGGCGGTCTTCAACCTTTTCAATACGACAAAACAAGCTTGCCAACGGCTGGCCGGACCTTCCGCTTCACCGCGACCCTGCTCGGCACCTCCGCCGCCCTGGAGCGGGCCGTGAGCGTGTACCCCAACCCGAGCAGCGGCGTCTTCTCCGTTGACGTGCGCGGGGCCAATGCCAGCAACGGACTGCAGGTAGAAGTCACGAATCTGCTTGGGCAGCGGGTGCACACGGCCACGGTGCGCGATAATATGAACAATAAGCTCGACCTGAGCCATTTGGCGGATGGCGTGTACTCACTCAAGGTGCAGAACGGCAACGAATTCTCCATCCGCCAGGTATCGGTGGAAAGGTAGCGCTTACAGCTTCCGGTTGAAACCTCATGGCAAGAGGGGCCTGCTGATGCGGGCCGCTCTTTCTGTGTTAGTGGCAGATAAGTAGCCGGTCAAAAGTAACGATATAGAAAAGGTGGTCCTGCCCGGCCAGCGTAGCCGGGCTGCCGCGACGAATTAACACGGGCGGTAATGAGCCCGCCACACTGGTGCCGGACTATGGGTTTTATAGCTGACCATCTTTTCGACGGGTACAAAATCCGCGCCCTCGACAGTCAATAGTCTTTGCCGCCAATACAGTGGCTATTTACACAGGAATTAAAAATTAAAAATGAAGAATTAAAAAATTGACCAGCTGATTTTTAATTCTTCATTTTTAATTCCTATGAAAACGGTACCCTGACTTGGGAACCGCTCTAACTGTTGGCATACAGCTCTTGCCACCGCAAGAGCTGGCCGACGGCAAGTTCGACCACACCCCGGGGTTAAGCAGGGTCGGCGGTGCGTTGCTCGTTGAGCCAATCCATGGCTTCACCCTCCTTGCCGAAGAAGGCCAGTACGAAAGGCTTGTCCTGGTAGGAGGCAATGGGCTCAAACGCAGGCCCGGTAACGATGTGGTGGTGCAAGTCGGGGCTGACCAGGTACGCCACGTAGAGCCGGCCACCCAGTTGTGCCGCCACGTTGGGGAAGTACTCGGCGAGCAGCCACTGGGTAGTATAAGGGTCGTTGAGGGTGCGGCGGCGAATGTCCTGCAGCCAGAAGCGGGAGCCGTCGCGCAGCCCAGCCTCGGCCAGCTGCGCGTAAACGGCGGGAAGTTCGGACGGGTCGGGTTGGTAGCCCCAGCGGCCCACCAAAATGCCCAGATCGGGCCGGGGTGTAACCTGGAACAAGGGCAGGGTAATAGAGGGCATGGCAGGGTGGAGCAGGGCGACTTGAGCCAAGATACGAAATTTGGTGGCCAGTCCTATCCCCGCTCCTTGCCGGACGCTAGTGCGCGGATACGGCCGGACCAGGGGGCGCGGCCGCCACGGGCGGATGCTTTTTAAGGGAGCGCACGGCCAGGGCCACGCTGGCCAGCGCCAGCACGGCGCCGAGCAAGAACGGCGCCCCCGGAAACTGCACTGGCGCCGCGGGCTGGGTGAAATACCCGAACAGGTGGGTCATCAGCAGGGGCCCGAACACGCCGGTAGCGCTGAGGAGGCTGGTGAGCGAGCCCTGCAGCTCGCCCTGCTCGTTGGCCGGCACCTGGCCCGAGATGGTGCCTTGCAGCGCCGGCCCGGCCAGTCCCCCCAGGCAGTAGGGCGCCAGAAAGACCAGCATCAGCCAGCCGCGGGGGGCAAAAGCGAACAGCACAAACCCCACCGCGTAGCACAGCAGCCCCACCACGATGGCCCGGGCCGCGCCCAGCTTCGGGATGGCCACCCGCACCAGCCCACCCTGCACGATCCCGGAAAACAGCCCCACCACGCCCAGGGAGATGCCCACCAGCCTTTCGGTCCAGCTAAACTTGTACATGGTGTAAAAGGCCCAGACCGACTGCGTGGCCGAGCCGGCCAGGTAAATCAGTACCAGCGAGGCCACCAAGCCCAGCACGGCGGGGTAATTGCCCAGCCGCAGCAGCGAGGCCACGGGGTTGGCCCGGCGCCACTCAAACGGCCGCCGCTGCGCGGGCAGCAGCGACTCGGGCAACACGAAAAACCCGTAGAGAACATTGCATAAGCTCAGCCCCGCCGCAACCATAAACGGCACCCGGGCCCCGAAATCCGCCAGCAGCCCGCCGATGGCCGGCCCGATGATAAAGCCGATGCCAAACGCCGCGCCCACCAGCCCAAAGTTCTGGGCCCGCTTCTCCGGCGCGCTGATGTCGGCGATGTAGGCCGTGGCCGTGGTAAAGCTGGCCCCCGTGATGCCCGCCAGCACGCGCCCCACGAACAGCCACGCCAAAGTAGGGGCGAAGCTCAGAAAGACGTAGTCGAGCCCCAGGCCCAGCAGGGCCCCCAGCAGCACCGGCCGCCGCCCCAGCTTGTCGCTCAGGCCCCCTACTACCGGCGCAAAGCAGAACTGCGCGCTGGCATAGGCAAAGGTGAGCCAGCCCGAATACTCCGACGCCCGGCTCAGCCCCTCGCCCGTGAGCTGCTGAATAAGCTTGGGCACCACCGGAATGATGATGCCTAACCCAATGACGTCAATCAGAATCGTGATGAAGATGAAGCCGAGAGCGGGTGGGCGTTGGTCGGACATAAGCAAGCAAAAGCGGGCGGCAAATAAGATGAGGCGGGCCGGGAGCCCCGACCAATGCCAACTGCCCGCGCCGTTCAACCTACGGCGGCGCAGCAGTTGCCGCTGGGCCGGCGCCACCGGCCACAAAGGTAGCCGCCCTCCGGTTTCCGCACCAGCGCCCAAAGTTGCCAACGGTAAGGGGCCGTCCGCATCCACCAGGCGCTGCCGGACACCCACGTCGACGTCCGGCAACTCCGATGTCAGGCCTTCGCCGGCAGCTTCAGGAGCGTAAGTGGCGGTGGTAGTGCTTACTACCAACAGCGGCCGCTCCGGCAAGACTACCAGCGTGGCTGTACGAGACCTCGTGCAAGAGAACGAGCCCATAGCAACGAAAGAAACTCGGGCTGAACGTAAGGTTTGTATGGTAGCGGCCCCCCGGTACTCGGCAGCCGTGTTTTTTTCTGGCTGAGAACCACGCCTTCACCGCGTCTAAGGCATCAAAACTACTTTTTTTATGGTGTTACCCAAAAATTACCCTACCTTTGCATCATAAACAGTGCGGGGTGGAGCAGTTGGTAGCTCGTTGGGCTCATAACCCAAAGGTCACTGGTTCGAGTCCAGTCCCCGCTACCTAAAAGGCCATTTCCAATGTGGGAACGGCCTTTTTTCTTTCTCGGGGTACACGTAGGGGTACACGCATTAAATTACCTACCCGTCAAAGGCGTCTTTTTTAACAATAACCGACCAGCAGCCGGTGGGCGCGTTTGTATGCCAGGCAGGAAGCGCGGGAGTACATACAGCTACGGCCGAGTTTGGAATGCCTAATCAGAGTGCCGCGCCGTTGGCGTTCGGCGATGAGCGTGGTGCGCGACTTGATGCCGGTGAGCTTGAGGGCCGTCTTGGTGTCCACGTCGTCGTCGAGCGATTCTAACAGGTCAGCAACAAGCATTCGCAGTTCGCGGACCTCCTCAATTAATTTTTGATGCTCTATTGGGGTAACAAATTCAACCGAAGCAGGCATATATAATCACTATTTGCGCTGGGCCGTGAGGTAAGAATTCACTCCGAGCTTGCGTACGTGTAGAACCAAGCGCGTCAGACAGGACTTTTCGTGAGACACTACATCTCAATCCCACCGTCACCAGGTAGGGCCGGGCCAGCCTGCTCTCGGCCTCTCGTTTTCCCCACTGCCTCCCGGAACTGCTCCATGCAGTCCCGCCCGTTGGGGCGCAGCTCGTCACTGCTGTAGCGCATCCCATACTTCTCGTGCGTCAGGGTAAACTTCTCTGGGCTGAGCACCTCCAGTACGTAGCCGTGCTTCAGAAATGCGGGGGCAATGTCCGTTATCTGCTGCAGGGGTAGTAGCAGCTGCTTGGCTAATTGGACTTCGATGTTGCGGTGGTCCCTCTGGCTCAGTTCCTGTGCCCAGGTCGTAGATTTTTCCGATAACGGCTGCCCCTGCACATGCTTCATGACCAAACGCATACACTGCAGGTTGTTCTTATCAGCGCGCCCCTTCTGCTCCGCCAGCTCTGCGGTTCGGGTGGCGAGTTCCTGCTGTAGCTGCTGCACCTGCGTGGTCAGTGTACCGGTTGTGGCGGTCAGCTCCGCGCGGGTTGCTACCACCAAGTCCTGGCTGCTGGCCAGGCGCTTCTCCATCACCCGGGCCCTCTCCCGCTCGTGGGCGTTGGCCGTGGCCACGGTGGCCAGTTGCTTAATCTTGTCGTTGAATTGGTCGAACAGTTTGAACAGGTATGTGTTGAGGCCAAACTGCTGTTTGACGACGTGTTGCTCCGGGATGCCCCACGAGGGCATGGTCGGAAGCTGATGTGGAGCGGGGTGTAACGGCTTTGCCAAGTCCGCCAGCTGCTCCTTGCTCATCAGCTGGGCCCCGTGGTAGCGACGCACGTCCTCGTGGTTGGCGGTGCTGTACTTGATGCCCCGCTCCAGTCCGTGGGGGGCCATCGCTTTGGCGTAGTCGGTTTGCAGCTGGTGCAGGCGGGCCGGGCTGAACACGTCCCGGCAACTGAGCCGTCCGTCCGGCGTGAGGGGCACCACGAGCACGTGTAGGTGGGGCGTGATTTCGTCCTGGTGCAGCATGGCGCCGACCACGTTCTTCTCCCCGAACTGCTCGCGCACGAACTTGAGATTATCCTTTACCCACGCCGAGTCGCGCATGTCGGGCACCAACCCATCGGCCGCACGGGCAAAGCCATCGGCGCTGGCCGTCAGCACCAACTCTACCAGGCGCACCGCATCCCGCCGGCGCGGCACCAGGTCAAGTTCCGCCAGGCGTTCGTTGGCCATCTGCAGGTACGGGAGGTGTTCCTGATTCACGTACTCCTGGTTGAGCCAAGTGCGGGCCGGGTCCGCGTTGGGCGTGTCTTCGAGTCGAAGATTGTGCTGGGTGACACTAGTGGCCATGCCCGGAGTGGTAACCTTGCTGACGAGGAAAATGGCGTAGGGCATGACGGGGTGGGGTAGAAGCCGCAATGCGTAATGGGTTACACATAGCAGCCGGTAGAGACAATAGAAGCGTTTTTTCAGTCCCAACCGATGCGTAATGAGTTACACATTCGTCTTGGCCGTCGGAAAAACCCTAGGTCAACCGTAAGCTAGTTGTCAGGCGATTATGATTGCAACATTTGTGTGCTCACTGGCTGAAATAAAGCAAGCTCGTAATCCATGAACAGGGTCATTATGGCGTGGGAGTACATTCGTCAGCAAAATGTAGTACCGTCTCTTAAAGAACAACTATGGATAACGCTCCACTCACTCTTACCGTGACTAGTGGCCAAATTATCAGTGTCACGCTGAGTAATCCAGCCGAAACGCGGGTACTTGCTGAAGTCGCTGCAGCTGTCGGGGCCGCGCGTGCCATTGCCGAGGTCGGCACCCGTACTTACCACTTAGGGACTAAGCCTACTCCAGGCCGCGGTTACGACGACCGCTTAACAATGCGCATGGGCTGCGGTCAGACAAAAATCCGCGAGTTGTTGGTTGTGAAACCGCGCCGTGGTGGGTTGCGTCATCAGAGAGTAGGCCGCAAATACATTGTGAGCGAAGCAGCCGTGCGCGAGTGGTTTGGCGACAAAGAATAACTTAACAAAGGCGGCGGATTTATGCTCAACACGGTCAGTCTGGAGCAGATGGGACGGCCGGCATTTTTACTACCTTAGGGGCTCACCTTTTATTCCTTTTTTATGGTAAAAACGCAGTCATTTACAGCCGACGAGATAGCGAATGGAGAGCTCCAATCTTGGTTAGATACATTTTCAGGGCGCTACGACTACTCTGTGGTAAGTGCAAGCACAGTAAGGCGCATTGATGGCGATGACCTTTTTGTGATAGTAATACAGCTTCAATAACAGAAAAGCCCCGCCAGCACATGCCAGCGGGGCTTTTCCTCTTTACTTCACGGCCGCATAAAGCAGCTTTTCCAGCGTTGCTATGCTTAAGAAGAACTTCTCGGGCAACTGAGCTACCACCTGGCCGCGGTCGGGCTTTCGTTCGCGCGGCACGCGGGTGTAGCGCTGGTAAAAGGCGTCCCGAATCTTGCGGTTACGCGTGTCGAGGTTGGCTTGACGGCGAAGGGTGGCGCTGGTGCTCATGAACTGGGCGTGGGCACGAAAAAGCCCCGTCTGAAGCAGGCGGGGTTTTCGGATGAAAAACATACTGTTGGCCATCAAGTCAACGAAACCTGATGAAGTATAAAGGTCAGGGTAGCCACCGGCGACGGCAAGGGAATTATAGTTAAGTTTCAGGCGGGGCCTTCGGTCCCAACTTAATCTTACGCCGGCTGCCATTGATGCCGAACGTCTTGGTTACAGCATCAATGTAGTACGCTCCACTACGTTCGGGATAGTCGGGGTCGTGCAGGTCGGCAATATCGCCGTGGTTGGCAATGGGCAGGCCGAAGCTGAGCAGGCCTTCGCCCCGGTACCCATCAAAACAAATCTGGGCCGCTGCCGCCCGCACGGCCTTTTCTAGTTCTTTTCCATTCAGTCCGGGGGGCACGAGCAAGGTGCGTATTTGTCCGTTGCCGCTGGCCTTTCCTGTGGCGGCGGTCACGGCGGGGGTGGGTACCGCGTCGCCTTTGTGGCGGCGTTCCTTCGGCGCGTTGATGTGTACCACGTCAGTGCGCGGGTTGTAGTCAAAGGCCACCTTTTTGCCATCCGGCTGCGTGCTGGCCCCGCGAAAGATAATGGACTGGTCATTAGCTTTAACAAACGTCAGGTCCGACTCAATCACGTTTTGGGTAAAGCCGTAGCGGTGCCGCTCGGCCTGCTCTTCGTAGGGCTTATTAGCGTAGAGCACCCCTTCGCGAAAGAAGAAATTAAGCAGAAACCGCTTTTTCAGGTCATCAAATACCTGCGCGGCTGTGGCTTGATTAATCAGATACTTACCTAGATTGACTTCTCCCAGCACCTTGAATTCAAACCCGCGTGGCGGGAAATACTCCAGATACTCGTGCTGAAGGTAGGTAAGCAATTCGGTCAGGGTAATGCTGCGCCAGCTATAGCTAACGGCTTTACGCTTAAAATACCACATGAAATCCTCGCACGACACGGTAAAAGGACTGCCACTTTTCAGGGCCGACACCACGCCGGTAAATTCGGTGCGGTACTCGCCGTTGTAGCCGTAGCGAATTACCACCACATCACCGACCTGAATCACGTCAGGCAGTTGTTGGCCGCTCAGAATTTTTATCTTGCGCGGCAGCGTGATAGTGGCCGTGTCGGTAAACTTCTGCCACGAGCTTTCAATGGTCACCTCGTGCACGAAGTCGAGTTCCAGCGAGCCAATAAACAGTTGACAATTGAGGCTAAACATGGGCGGCCAAAGTGATGACAACGGTGCGTAGGTTGATTATCGTCTCGTAAGCAATCCTTTTGTGGTGGCCGTGGCGGTGAATAGGTAAGCTCCAGCGGCAACGCAGGCGCTTGAGTTGCCGAACCGAAAGGCCCAGCATGGCGGCGGCCGCCGGTAATGAGAGGTAAGTCTCGCCAGGCGAAGCAAGCGCGGATTCGTTGGCCAAGGCGAGAACAACTTCTGCCGTGGTGCCGGCTGCGACCAGGGCGGCGGATTCGGTGGAAAACGTTTCTGACATGAGAATTAAAGAGAAGAGGAATGGCTCACGGCTGGCCGCGCTTGTGCAGTTCGGGCCGGGCTTGGATAAACTGCCGGACGCTGCCCACGGTACGGCCCAGGGCAGCCGCGCAGGCCTTCGCGGTGGTATGGGGATAATGAGTGGCCACGTAGCGGATATCCGACGTGGTATAGGGCTGGCGCGTTTGTCGGGCCCGGCCCAGTAGACCGCCCGCCTGCATCGGAGCGCAGCGGACGGTCGACGAGGTGGGGGTGGCCACTACTTGGGGCGGGGAATGTTTTGCGACAGGCGGTGCTGGCCCATCCGAAAGTGCAGGCGCTTTTCGTCAACCCTTACCGGTTCGTTTGTCATGATGCCCAGGTCGGATTCAAAAAAGTCGGGCAGGTACATTACGGCGTCTTGCACAGAAGCCCCCTGCTTTATTGTGGCGGCCACCAACGTCTTCCACCCCGTGAGGAAGGTGGCCAACTGTTGGAAGTAGGCCAACACATGCTCGTTGCCGGCCCACTTGATAGTTTGCCCGTCGAGTGCTTTGCCCAGGTCCAGGTTGAACATGCTGGCAAAGGAATCGAAATGAATCGCTTGATGGAGGTAGCCCTCATTACCAGGCAACCCAATCCGCTGGTAAGTGGCTCGCAGCTGCTGCAGCGACGTGGCGACCTCGTCAATTACGTCGTGGCCATCAAGGTTTATGGTTTCCGCGACGAGTTTCTGCCGGCCCTCTTCGGTGCGCAACAACTCGTAGCGGGCTTTTAGGCCCTGGTCGATTTTGAGCAGCCCATCAAAGAGCTGCTGCCGGTAGGCTGAAGTCACGACGTCTAGGTCTGTCGAGAAGGGGAGGCTAGCAGTCGCGAGGAGGGCTTTGTAGGCCGTGCATTGGTCTTCGAAGTATGTGTAATTGCGCCGGGCTTCGGCGTTTTCGGCTTGGGTAAGCATGATGGAGATGATTAAAAGGGGACGTGTTATTGAGCGACTGTACGGGCCGAGATTTCGACCATGGCGGCGGCGGCCGAAATGCTGCCGGGTTGCGGTACGCCGGCATTGATAGCGCGCGTCTGGGTCATGAGCTGGTTGAAGACCGTGCGCACGGTGGGCGCAATGCGGCCGCTGGCCACGGCTTCGTCGATGACTTTAACGACTTCCTGCAGGGCGTTTTCTTGTTGCTGATTCAAGCCAGGTGTGGGGGTGTTGGTGGCCATTGGGGCGATTTTGAAGTGATGGATAAAATGATGCAGTTGCGCGGGTGTGTTAGGGCCCCCGTGGCTTCCGCTTGCCCCGTTCCCCTCGCATGTTGGCACACGCTTCTGGGCTGCGCTTGCGGCCACGATGCGCCGCGGCCAGCTTCTCCTGGTGCTCGAGCGTCCGGGGAGTGATGGCACGGCCTTTTTTGCCGAGGCTGATGCGGGCCCGGGCTTCTGAGCTGAGGCGCTGGCCCGGCCCGACGGGCGCGTTCAGGATGTTGAAACCGTGGGCGGGGTCGCTGGTCTGCAACTGGTCGAGGTGGCGCTGCTTGACGGCCGGCATCTGGTCGACGGGGCACAGCTCCAGCGCTTCGAAGCGCAACACACCCAGACCATGGGCGGCGGCAAACGCCTGCAGCCGGTCGGAACTGTGTTTGCCGTCGCGCAGGTCGTTGCGGACCTGACGGAAGGCGTTGAGCAGGTGCTTGGTGGCCCCGACGTACACCCGTGAATCGCAGGTGTTGCGAATGACGAACACGCCGGACTGGGTTTTGTCGTTATCGGTCAGACTGTGAAGCATGTAGGTGCGGGGAGGCTTTTTCAAAATCGGGTAGTTTTAGGGAGTTTCGTGGCCGAATTCTTGGAGTTTGGGTCGAGCTCGTTCCAGCTGGGCGGGAAGCCGGGCCACTGGCTCAGCAGCAGGTCGGCCAGGTCGATGCCGGCGGCGCGCTGTTCGGCGGTGGCCTTGGTTTCGAGCCAGGTCGACACCGTGACGGTGAAGCCCTGTTCGCGCAGCTCGTCGGCGCGGCGCTGCCAGTCATCTGTGGCGCCGGCGTCGGGGAAGAGCACGAGCGAGCGGTTCTTTACCGGGGCCAAGCGGTCCGCCGTGAGGTAGCTTTTGCCCATGGTGGCCAGCCAGACACAGTCCGGCAGGTAGGGCGCACAGAACACGGCCGTTTTGGCGCTTTCCACGATGGCCACCCGGGCATCAGCCGGGGCGTTCAGCAGCTGGGGCAGCCCGAAGAGGCAAGGGCACTTGGGCACCTCGGTCGCGGAGTATGCCGTGAGCCAGGCCGGGGCCGGCTGGCCCAGTTGCCGGCAGCGAGCTGCCAAGGCCGTGTGCGCCCACGTCGTGCACCGCTTGGGCTGCTTCACGGTGTGCCCGGTTTCATCGTAGAGCACGACCTGGCCCCCACGTACTCGACTCTGCTCGTCGATGAGCCAGAACACGCAGGCCCCCGGCCAGTGGGCCGACGTGCCCACGGCGAAGCGCTTGAGCAGCTCGTCGGCAATGCCCCACCCGAAGTGGTTGCGCAGCAGCTGGGCCAGGGCGTTGTGTTCGTAATGCCCGAGCGTGGCCTGCACCACATCCGACGGCATGGCCACCACCGGGCGGAGCGGGGCCGGGCGGCGCACCGGGGGCGATGTCCAGGACTGGCCATCGGGACGGTTGGCTTCGCGCACCTGGTCGGCGTAGCTCTGCCCGCCGGGGCCGGCATGGTACGGGCTCAGGTGGTAGCCGCACTGGTCGGCCCGGTTGCACTTGCCGAATGCTTCCGGCAGCAGTTCGCCGGTTTCGGTGTCGAGGTAGCGGGCCAGTTCCCGGCGGTGATTACAACCAGGACAGGTATAGCGGCTGGCGGGGCCCGTGTAGGGCTGCAGGGTGTAACGATAAGAAGTGGGCATAACGGATTGGTTTCGCTGTGGGCAGTGGGCAATGGGCAACCCCCCTATAGGGGTTGTTGCCCACTGCCCACGTAGGCTAGTTCTGGGCAATGGGCAAGCGTGGGCAACATTAGATTTTGCCCACGTAGATTAGGAGGAAGGTTCAAGTGAGTACAGCAGCGAAAACCCAGCCCCTGCCTTTCTTCTCACGAGGCAGCACCGGCGGCCGGTCAAGTCGTTTACATAGCCTGAGTAGGGCGGCAGCAACTCCGACAAGTAGGTTTTTACCGTGCGTGGCGACACGCTTAACTCTTCAGCCAACCCCGCTACCAATTCTCCTGCTGGCAGAGGTCCGTCAGCCAGCATGGTTGGCAGAAGGCTCAGCACCGTTGCGGCAGAGGCCTTGCGTTGCGGCCCTGGCCTCGAACACACTTGCTGCACATCGGTCGCGTCAACATCAGCCCGCACCAATCCGCGTGTGAATTCGTCGAACGTGGCGAAGAAAGTCAGGCCAGGTGCGGCATAGCGGCGCTTCAGATACAGCAGCTGAATCAGCGGAGTAAGCCGTCCGCCTTCCTTCACAAATCCCACTTGCAGCACCGTGCTGGCCTTGTTGCTGGCCTCAGTGCCCAGGTGCCCGCGGGCCTTGCTGGTGCTGCCCGGGTTTTCGTGAATGACGGCGATAAACGTGGCATCCTGCTCGTTGACGGCTACATTCAGCAAGTCAATCAGCCCCAGCGACGCGCCCACGTCGTTGTAATCGGCCACGCAGTCGCTGAGCACGTCCAGAATAACCAGCAGATGCCCATCAAACCCTCGCCGCTGGTGGGCCAGGAACTCGGCCAGGCGGGGGAAGCGCTCGGCCCGTGCCTCCATCACCAGGGACGTGTAGTCGAGCATGGGTGGATGCTCGGCAAAGCCGTAGCCGGCGCGGGCCTTCAGCTGCTGAATGGCATAAGGCAGCTGGTCGGAAGTGTTGCGCTCCGTATCGATGTATAGCAGCCGGTAGGCTTCTCCCTCGGCGGGCCGAAAGCCTAGGCCGAGCAGCGTGTCGGACGTCGCGCGGCTGGCCAGTGCAGTCAGGGCCGCTGAGCCGAACAGTTCTGCCACGCGGCTTTTGTGAACGCCCGTTTGCCCCTGAATCAAGTTGACGGTGCGCGGCCAGATAACTGGTTCGTCATCCTGCCAGAACAGGGCTGGCCGAAACGTGACCGGTTGCTCCGTGGCCGCCCGCACCTGCCGGCTCAGGGCCAGCAGCCGGGCCAGCCCGGCGCTGGGCTCCGGGGGCGCGCTGAGCAGCTCGTGGGCGTGGGCCAGCAGCCCGGCCACGGTCGGGCCGGCTTCGGCCGGGCCGGGCTGCTGGGTGATTTCTTCCGTCATGCGAGGGCTTATTGGTAGTGAGCGGCCGCTGCCAGGGCGGCCGATAGTTCCGACTCTGACAGGCCGAAGCGGGCGGCCACGTTGCGGCGCCCCGTGTCGCTCAGCTCCAGGCTGTGCAAGCCTTTCAGAAAGGCCTTCAGCGCCGGTCGCTGGGCCAGCACCGCGGCTCCAGACGTTCGAGGGGCCGGGCTACGCACGGGAGGCTCCTTCCTGCTGTTCTTCCTCGCTGGGGTAGCTCACGTAGTGGGTGATTTCGTACACGTCCCACACGGCTTTGTGCGGCTCGTCCTCGTTGAGCAGCCAGCACAAGCCCACGGCGGGGTTGTTGTCGGCGCGGGCCCAGAGGCAATTGCCGCCAATGGATTCGAGCCGGCCGGCTTGGTATTCGTGTTTCCCGGTTTCGTGATTCAGATAGCAGTAGACGTACACCTTGCCCACCACCAGGTTCTTCTTCTCGTGCACTGGAGCCATGTTCACCCAGCAGCCTTTCGGGAAGCGCGGGGCCATGTCGTTGCCGCCGAACTCGCAGTACTGGCGTATCATCTCGTAGCCGCCGTAGCCCAGCGGCATGTTGTCGTGCATCTCGGCCGTGAGCCAGGGCAAACCCGGCTCACGCCAGTATCCGCCTTGGGCAGGGGTGAGGCCGAAAAGGACGGCGGGATAGCCCAGCGCAGCGGCCTGGGCGGTGAGCGAGGCGGTGGTCAGGTTGGTAACCTGGGCAATGGGGAATGCAATGGCAACCATAAAAAAAAGAAAGTGAAGGGGTGAAAAATCAGACAAAGCAGCAGCTAGGCCGAGCAAGCCGGCAAAGCGTAAAATCCAAGAAATGAGAGGTGTTAGGCGGGCGGCTTGCCCTTTACCCGGCTGGGCTTCTGGGTGCGTTGCTCGCGCGTGCCGGCGCTCAGCACATCAGAGTGCTTGAGGTAAGTGCGCCCACCGATTTTAGTGGACACCAACAGGCCCCGGCGCTTCCATTCAAACACGGTGGCTACACACACGTCGAGCAGGGCGGCGGCCTGGGGTACGGTCAGTAATTCGTCGACAGATGGGGCAGCCGTACCAATTGTGGGCTGGGCCTGAGCTAGTTCAAAGCGAATAAGGGCGCGTAAGTCTTCGCGCAATTGCTCCACTGTAATGCCCTGAACAATGATGGTCGGTTGCATAGTGGTTGGGCTAGGCGGCCGGGGCCGAGGTGATGGTGGCCAACTTCTGAGCAGCAGCAAGGGCACCACTGGCCTCCGCGCGAGACAAGGCAGCTCTTACTGCAGGGTGGCCCGGGTTGCCTCGGCGAATGGCGGCGGCGGCGGCGCCGTGTGATAGGCCCAACTCGCGGGCAATGGTACCGATATCGCCAGGGGCCAGCAGGCAGGTTAGCGTCTTATTAGAGTCCATTACACTACTTTTGTTGATATTTGCTCATTACATAACAAATGTAATAACTCTCGTTGATTTTATCAGCTAAAGCAACATGAATTCATCAACTAGATCTTATATTGAAGGGGAAAGCTCTGTAAATCAGAGACTAAATTTGTTGGTAGATACCTTCGAAAAAGGTAAGAAGGCCCCGTTTGCCAGAAAAATCGGCGTTTCTGCTCAGGCTGTTCAAGAAATGTTGATGGGACGCAAGAGTGACCCATCGTTCAAGGTGCTGGTTAGAATACTAGAAGAATACCCAAGCGTTAGCTCAGACTGGCTTGTGCTGGGCCAGGGTCAGATGCTACGCGACACATCACCGCCAGCCGCATCGCAGGTGGTCGAGGTTGTACAGCTCATCCAGGAGTATGTGCAGGTATCAAAGCACTTAGAACATGGGAGGGCCATGCACCGGGAGTCGGCTAAGGCCCTAGCTCGTCTGCGCGCCGAGGTGGAGCATCAAGAGGCGGCGCTGCAGGTGCAGATGGAACACTTGCCCAACTTTGACCCGGAGGCCCAAAAAGTGCTACAGACAGTCATCCAACAGCAACAAGAGACCCTTGCAAAGGCACAGAAGCGTTACGCTGAATTTATGCCATTTCTCGAGCAGGTCGAGGAAGAGCTACTAAACGTGCTTAAGCGCCAGGGGAAGTTAGAAAAGGATTTGGCCGAGTTTATGGGCTCAGTCGTGCCCCTGAATATGGAAGAGCAGATGAAAGCCATTTCATTACGAAATAAATTAGTGCAGACAGTGAATAGTCCGCCCCCCAAGAAGCATCTGTAGCGTGTACAACAAAGGCTACACTCCCCAAATAATATACCCGACCAGCTTGACACATCACCCCGCCGCGGGCTCGACGATACAACAAAGGCCACCCTACAGGATGGCCTTTTGTGCTACTGCGCTTTCCGCTCGCGCCGGAACGTGAGCAGCTGCAGCAGCAGTGCCCCCACAGCGCAGGCCGCGCTGACCAGGCCACTGGCCTGCTCGGGGGTGAGGGAGGAAAGGAACTGATAGGCGTGTGCAGCCGTGAGCATAAGGCGAGCGCCGCCGGGGAGGTATGCCGGTCGACGGTGTAAATAGCCTACCTGGGCACTACGGAACCTTGCGGCCGCACGAATCCGCACGAATCCGCACTACTCCGCATTAGCTTGCCCACGCAACAGTGCCAACGTGCTGTCCCGGAACCGCTCAGCTTCACTACCATGCTTCCCAAGACCAGCCTGCACCGCCCGCTCGCCTACCACAGCGCCGAAGTGCTCACAGAATGCCCGCTGAACAGCTGCCTTATTGTTTCGAAGCCGTGGCGGGGTGGCATCGAGCAGGCCGTGAATGACGCCCACCCACGCTCCGGGGCTGGCCGCTGGTACAGCGTGGCCATCGGTGCCTACTAAGCCGAGTTCCTCCAATAACTCGCGCAGCTGAGGCACTGAATAGTTCAGCAGCAACGGCGTGAATGGATGGGGTAGCACTGGTGCTATGGTTGCAAGAGTGCTGAGCGAAGCTGGCTTGGTCGGTGGGGCCAGCAACTGTAGCACTCGTACGCTGTCTCGATAGTTTGCGCTTTTCTCCATCCAATACTCCGCTTCCCGCCCGTTTTTGTATTCGTTGGGATAGGCATAGCTTGGGTTGCTGTCCATCAATTCGACGGCCAATCGGACGCCATTCATTTTTTCCTGTTCCGCATAGGCCAACAGCTCTGACTTTTGATAAAGTGAAAGTTCTTCTGCAAAGGCAGGGTGCTGCAACAGTTTTAAATAAAAAGCCCGCAGTTCTGCAGTGGGCAGTAAGGGACTGGTTTGTGAAGGTGCTTCCGACTTTACTACCGGAGCAGCCGATGAAGCATTGATTTCGCTTGCATTCACCACAAAATTGCCGGCGGCTACGGCAGCATCGAGCGCCGTCAAGATGGAAGCAATACAGGCAAGGGTTTCGGTATGCTCCGCAACGTTTGCAGGTCGTTCTTGCTGTTGGGCCAGTTCTAGCCGCTCAACTACGTCTTTTTGCCTCATGAGCAGGCGATGACGTTCATCAACACCCCAGAAAGGCCAATTTTCAGGCTGAAGCTCCGCCACGCGCAGCGTTGCCCGAAACGACGTCAGCAGCCCACCGTGGGCGTTCAGCATCTGCTGCACATCGTTGCTCAAGTGTTGAGCGATGTAAGTGGGCAACCGTTGTACAAAATCGCTCCAAGCATAAAAACCTTTTGCGCGGTGCTGCTCGAACGCTGCTCGCAACGTCTGGGTCACATCGTAGCGAGGAAGCTGCGCACATGTCTTTAGGAGTGCGGTAAAATAAGTGTGGCTTTCAGCAATCTTGGATGGTAACAGGGAGACATCTGGTTCTATATCTTCAAGAGACTGGCCTGTCCGTTCTACCATTGCCTTTTGAGCATTAGCAGCCGCTGTCTGAGCCGCTAGGGTGGATAGTTGTGCACTGTGCAGATGTTGCTCGTGCATTAAATCCATAAGTTTCTTAATATGCGGCGGATAAGGATGATACTCCTTTGATTCATCGTCAACCAGAGCCACAGCAGTGGTAGAAACAACTGGTTGCAGCGGCTCTAGCTCTACTTTGTAGAGCTCACACAGGGCCAAATTCCAAAATTTGATTTCCAGCAGATTCCCGACAGGGAGACTTCCAGCCTTGGCAGGATTCGCTAAATCGTTAGCAAAGCGCGCTGCTTTTTCCACATGGTTTGTGAGCGCTTTTTCACAATAGCGCAGGAATCCGGCCCGCGTATTCCCTTGCCGGTGTACTTCGATTTCGGCTTTTATTCGGGGCAGTCCTTCCTTTATGCGAAAAGGTATTGGACATTTATCACAAAGGTCCTGCAGGGTCAGGGCATTCTCTTTTCTGGTACAACGCGAGTAAATTTCTGATTCCCCTGCTTCAGATTGGGTTTCTATCGACATAGCTTGCCAGCTCTCAGGAATAGATTATAATTACTCAGCTCGCTCGGGCATCTCGTGAAACCGCGCGAATTCTTCGGCCACGCGCTGGGGCGTCAGGTTGACGTAGCGCTGAAACGACTTGTAGGAAGTGTGCCCCGTGAGCTTCATCACGAACTCGGCGCTCATGCCCTTGCCCAGATTCAGGGTAACGAACGTGCGCCGGGCCGTGTGCACCGTCAGCTTTTCGTACTTGGGCGCCGTGGCCACGTCGGCCACCCCGCCGCGGTAGCGAATCACTTCCACCGGGCTGTCGATGCCGGCCAGTTGCCCGAGCTCTTTTAGGAAGCGATTCAGGACGGGGTTCGTGATGGGCTGGCTTTTCACGCTGGCCAGCTCGCCGGCCAACAGCCGCTCGACGATGCCTAGGGCGCGCACGCTCAAGGGCACGTTCACCACCGCGCGCGTCTTCTGGGCCGTGAGCCGCAAGTGGGCCGGCAGTGTGGCCGTGGCCGGTCGCAAGTGCTGGGGCCGGATGCTCACCAGGTCGGAATACCGAAGGCCCGTGTAGCAGGCCAGCAGGAACCAGGCCCGGGCCTTCTCCAGGCGAGCGCCCACTGCCAGCGGCAGCGCTTCGAGGGCCGCCAGCTCGGCGGTGCTCAGCGCTATTACGTCGGGCTCGCGCCGGGCCCAGCTCACCCGGTCCAGGGCGGTGCTTTCCGTGTAGCCCCGCTTGGCCGCCCACTTCATGAAGGCTTTGAGCCGGCCCAGATGCTTGTTGATGGTGTTGTCGGTGAGCTTGGCCACATTGAGCAGGTAGGCGGCCCAGCGGTCGCCCACGGTGGGCGTCAGCGTCTCAAAATCGATGGCGTACCCGTTGGCCTCCGAAAACTCGCGCAGGTGCCGGCCGGCGGTGGCGTGGGCCTGGGCCGTACGCACAGTGCCGGCGGCCCGGGTGTAGGCTACCCACTCGGCATAGTGTTGCCAGAACACCCCGCCCGCCGGCGCTTTGGCAGCCGCAGGCTCCGCGAGTCGTTCCGGAGCGGCCGCCTCGCGCAGCGCGGCCGCGGTCGGCACGGTACCGGCCGCCAGGTGCTCCGCGTAGGCGAGTAGCAGCCGCTCGCTGATGCCGGCCAGCGCGTCGTTGAGGTGCCCGTTCAACTCATTGCCCCGTCCGCGCACCTGGGCGCGCTGGTCGGCCTTGAGCCACTTGCTGGGGTGGATGCTCTGCCCCGTGTAGACCTTCACCCGGTTGCGCCGGTCAATGGTCAGCAGGGCGTAAATTGCCGTGGGGCGGTCAGCCCCTGGCTCCTTCAGATGAAAGGATACCGTCGCCATAAAATGAGTGTGTAGTTGCCAAGCTAAAGATAGGGTGTGTACCCCGACAAGGGTACACGTGGGGGTACACACGCTGCGATTTAAACAGTGTGTACCCCGATTAATCCCGACAACTGCACCTTGTAAAAGCCGTTTACAGGCCAGAAAAGGGCTTTTTTAGTCTGGCTAGTATCTGTCCTAAAACGTGGGCCGCAATCCAGTCCCCGCTACCTAAAAGGCCGTTTTCCTGATGGAAACGGCCTTTTAGGTAGCGGGGTACACATTCCTAATTTACGGCTAGGCTCAGGGCTATCATGCGGCTAATAGCCGCTTCGTGTTCTTGGTCGCTGGTGATGCCAGTCAAGGCGTTGGATTTAGCCATTTTACATAAGGCATTAACGGGGCGAGCGGGTACTATGATCAGGCAACGGGGTAGACGAACCTACAGTTCGGAAAGCTGCCTCTTCGATAGCTTGGAATATTCAGCGTGGGTGAAAATGCCTCGGATGTAGACCTGTTTGGTGAAGAAGAAAATCATCGCCACTAACTGGTACCTGTTGCCTTTGATATTGAATACGTATCTGTTATAGATAATGTAATGGCTGCTGAGCGTGTTTTCCTTCACTTCGTTCAGGTTACCCCAATCAGCGGCTTCCTGCTCACACCTGGTATTCCCAGACCGGGAAGGCAAAAAAGTCATCTAATTTCCCGGTGAGGACCACATTCCCTGACAGGCCCGGCACGGAGTGGATGGTCACATCGGGGAAAACGAGTTGGACGCCGACAGGGGCAGCGTCATCGGCGAAGGCGTAGAGGGCAATCCGCTCCAACTGAGCGTGGAGGGCACGGGCCAGACCCGGAAAGCTGGCCAGGGCGAAGCGCTCGTGCACAAGCTGTCCCCATGCCTCGGCGGCGAACAAGCGCGTCCAGGCGAGGCGCCGTTCGGCTAAGTCAGCTTGCCGGGGGAAGTCAGCAGCAGGGCTAGGGAAACCGGCGGACACTCGACTTCCGGCGTTTGTCCCTCACTACGCAGGTTTAGGGACACGGGCCCGCACTGGTGACCAGGTACAGGATGGTGTCGGTGTCAAACAAGCTCGCGGGGTCGTCGGTGGGAAAGATGAACAGGTCTCCGTCGAGCACGACGGCCCCAACGAAGGGGCGTAACTGGGCTTCAAGTGCTTCAAGCGCGTCCATGACTGGCCGGGGCAACGTGAAGACGCAAGGTAACTCCTCGGTCGGCATGGAGGAGTACCCTGGTTTTAGTAACGCAATTGAATGGAATCGACTACGGCGGGAACCGCGCCATAGTAGAAGTCGTCCACGGCTGATAGGTTCCTTTTGAGCACCTCGTAGTCCCGGAGGGGTAACCGAAACTGCCCCTCGCTAATTCGCCCTGCAAACGGCGCCGACACGTACCGGCTCTCCCCGTTCTGCACGCGCACGCGCAACATCGTGGCAAAATTCCCGGCGTATTTGTCAACTAGGAAGACTGCCATTTGCCGTGGGCGGATTTTGAGGATCCAATGGCCGTTGCCACAGAAATCGGGGCCTTGGCTTTCGATGGGCCGCCAACGCCCGGCGCGGTCCAGCGCCTCTTGCACGGCAAATACGTGCTTGTCCTTGCCATACAAGAGCTTGGGGTGGGACGTGGAATTGGCCACGTACACCGGATAGGTCCGGCGCGCCGGAAACAGGTGGGCGAGATTCGCCGGAAACGCTCCGGGACGTTGATATACCAGCTCGTGGCGGTAGTCGGCCACGACCTCCAACCCGTCGGTATTCAGGGAGTCGGCACGCTGGAAAGCCCGATAGCTCGGATACCCTTGCTCGGCCAGGTCCTGGCCCAGGGTATCGGGGTGGGTTAAATCTATGCGACGGGCAAAGCCGAAGCGGCCTGCCAGCGGAGGCCACACCCAGCCAATGCTGTCTACTTGTCGCAACTCCGGTCTCTTTTCCCTTACAGAGGCAGGCTGGGTCACGACGGGGAGTTCGAACCGCGCCAATGGGAGGGTGCTACCCTCTCCTCGACCAGTATCCGTGGGGTGGCACCCGGCAACCGCCAGCACTGCCAGGAGAAGAAGCGCGTGTACATGCATAAGACAGCCGTTCAGCAGCATAAACAGCCGCTGCTAAGAGATATTGCATGCCAGAGCGGAATATTGTACTCCCCCCGCGCCCCAGTGTTTCTGGCAAACTCTCGGTCCGAAAGCTATTCTATCACACAGTATTGATTCAGATTATTGGGCATAGCACATTATTTGAAATGTCCTTGCTGGTTACCGTGCGGAAATACGCGTAATGGATAGGTACCTGATGGTCAGATCGGGAAGAAAGACAGTATTGGTAAACACGCCTTCTTCGGCAAGGTACCGTTCCATCCTATCAACGGGCATGGGCGTGAAGTATTCGCCGTTGGCTCCCTTTATGGATGTCAGGGTTGCGTTCAGCTGCGTCATGGCTACGTCCGGCTTTTCGTAGTAATCACTTCGTAACTCGACTAGGCGTTCCGGCTGGCCGTTACCGGCCCGTAGGGATTTATGCACTTCGTAATGATAAATAGATGTCATAGGGATAATTGTGATGAGGAATTCGCTCTCTACAAGTTACGAAAGACAACTGACATTCCTTTACCTTTGTGACGGCCTATGCTGAGGCCCTACCCGCGCGCCCTACTCTGCGGCTGCTTCCCGTCGCGCGCCATTTTACTCATCTCGTAAAGAAGACCCCGTGAAAACAGTCTATTTTACGGATTGTAGCGGCGTGGAGCAGAACGCGCTACAGTCCCTCCTCGCTTTCGAGGAACAAGCCTCCATCGGGCGGATCGCCGTATTCCCCGATATTCACTACTGCTCGGAACGCTCCATTCCGGTGGGAGTGGCTTTTCAAACCACCTCGGTTTTCTACCCCCTGGTAACGGGGAAGGACATGGGCTGCGGAGTGGCCTACCTGCGCATTGCCCGGGCGGAGGTGCTGCGGCCCTTCGACAAAGCCCGGCACTATCGCGCGTTTGAGCGGGAAGTCCACGGCATGACCGATGAAGGCCTGGGTGGGGGAAATCACTTTCTTTCACTCGAGGCATCGGACGACTACCTGTACATCCTCGTGCACACCGGGAGCCGCAACCTGGGCATCTACCTGTACCAGCAGAACTGCCGGTTGTTGCAAGCGCATAACCCCGGCCAGCAGTGGCTGCCGATCGACGTGGCCACGCCCGACTACTTGGGGGAGTACACCCGGGTGCTGGCTTATGCGGCGAGCCGCCGCCAAGAATTCGTCACCAAAACCTACGACTTCCTGGTTCGCAACCAGTACGTGGCGCCCGGCGCGCCGGTGTTTGCCGATAGCTGCCACAACCTGCTGGAGTTTACCGCCAACGGGGTTATTCACCGCAAGGGCAGCACGCAACTGGTCGCCGACACTGAGGTAGTTATCCCGCTTTCCATGAGCCGGGGCTCGCTGATCGTCAAGCCCAACCGCTGGGACCCCGCGGTTGAGCAGGCCCTGTGGAGCTGCGCGCATGGGGCCGGGCGCCGGTACAGCCGCACCAATACGCTCAAGTTCTGGCACTCCCTGAAAAAAGCGGAGAAGGATGCCTACCGCCAGCGTTTTCCGGAGTTACTCAACCGGCAGGGCGACTTCGACAGCAGCATCTTGCAGGAGTTTGACTTTGCGTATAAAGACACTGCCGCGTTACTGGCCAGCCAGCCCTACCTGATCCGGTGCGACGAAACCCAGCCCATCGTAACGGTGAAATTTACCGGTGTTTAGCCGCCCGTCAGGTAGTAAGGAGCTCTCTTTGTCCTCGCTTGCCGGAGCGGCTCCGTGTGAGCGCTCACCAGCTTAGCGGAATTCCCCTGCCACCTCTGAAAAGTTCACGAAACACACCGGTGAGGGGGGCTTAGAATGCTCCTCTCACCGGGATTGGCACTGCCCGCGCCCCGATTCGGTCAACGGCAGAGCGACCTGGCCTAGGTACTACTCTCAGCCAATGCCCCCTCCTGCCCTCGCTGGACAGCCCATCGCGCTGGACGCCATCCAGCCCCATCACGTCGACCAGCGCCCATCTCCACTGCGCCACGGCTTGGTCATCAACCAAGCCGAAACCGGCCTGCTCCCGGGTGTGGAACACTGCGCTGGCTGCACCATAGTCCATTCTCTGCTTGAAGCGTGAGTCCGGAGCCGCGATGCTAGCCGGCATTCCACGGAGCTGCCGTGGCAGTTGGCACAGTAACCGGCTTGCCTTGCGGGAGAAGCCAATACTCCAATCGCCCACTACTTATATAACATTACGAAGATTAGTTAGAACCCAGAATACTAAAGGTGGAACCGCAACATCAGCCGCTGAAAAGAGAATTCCACGGTTACCTCCCGGTAATGGTAGTAGCTGATTGATCCTTGCGTAATCAATTAGTTAGTTGCGCGTAGGGGCCGTAACTTGCCGTTTCACTCGCTATACATTTTCCTTTTTCTATGAATACCTATTTACGTTACTTAGCCCTCTGCTTACTAGCTAGCTCCTTGCTAACTGCTGTTTCATGCAGCAGCAAAAAAGATGATCCCCAAGCCCAGCCCCCGGCAACCGTCACGGCCACCCTCAGCGGACAGGTGTCGCCGGCCGGCTCCATCGCCACCGTCACGGCCACCGACGCCAACGGCAAAGCCATTACGGCTACCCCCAACCGGAATGGCACCTACTCCTTCCCTGGCTTGCCGCTGGGCTCCTATACCCTCACCTTCACCCCGGCGGCGGGCTACATCGCGCCGACACCCGCTTCAGCGGCTCTGGTAGCGGGGGGCACCGTGGTTCCCACGACCACGGTTGTCGCGGCACCAACCACCGCCACCCTGAGCGGACAAGTAGACCCGGTTGGTTCCGTGACAACGGTGACGGCTACTCCGAGTAGCGGCCGACCCACCACGACTACTCCCGGCAGCACGGGAGCCTACTCCCTGCCCAACCTGCCCTTCGGGGAGTACACCATCAGCTTTACCGCGGCCCCGGGCTACCAGGCCATTACAACCGTGTTCAGGGTAACGCTAGTGGTCGGGGGCACGACCGTTCCTACCGTCACGGCCACCCTAGTGCCGACCAGCGCTTCGTACTCCGTCAACGGCACCACGGTTACCCCGGTCAACATTAATTCCCAAGTCGTCTCCGGCGACCGGGTTATCACCTTGGAGAACAGCGCCAACGTGCGGCTCACGCTGTTTCTGCAGGGCCAGGTGCCGACAGTAGGCCGGGTGCAGCTCAATACTGCCGCCAACTATGCGCAATACAACGCGGCCGACCAGGTCATCTATAGCTCTCGGTCGGGCAACGGCTCCAGCACCCTGGACATTGACGCGGTCAACACCACCGCCCGCACCTACTCCGGAACCTTTCGCTTCGTGGCCGGCATAACCAATCCAACCCCTGGCTCCCCCAACACCCGAAACATCGCGAACGGCACGTTTACTAACCTGCGATATTAAGCCAGCACCCCGGGCCAAGGCGCTGATCCAACCCTAAATCAGCAATACCGTCAGCAATCGTTTCATTGGGCTGAACCTACCACTACCAGCCCAAAAACACCCGCCGTGCCCGGGGTGGAGTCGCATTACTCTTTCAAGTAGGCGACATGAGAACGTCAAATTCAGCTGATGGGCGACCGCTAAACTACAGAGGGGGGTAGAAGCTGTTTGCGTAAATTAAAAACGGTCATCTGAGCTGGTCGAAGCCTCTCTCCCACTTCCTTGAAATGGCCCAGACGAAGCGGGAGAGAGGCTTCGACCAGCGGACGCCAGATAGAGCAGGACGTTCAAAAGTGCTTTTCGCTTTTACGGGACGGTCAAATGTCAGCTAGGCAGACAGCGGCAAGTTGGTGGCAATGCTGATGCGGTTCCAGGCATTGATGGTCACAATGGCCATGATGACCTGGGCCAGGTACTGCTCACCCAAAGCAGCCACGGCCTGCTGGTACGTAGCGGCCGACACGTGCTTGCTGATAAAGGTTACTTCTTCGGTCATGGCCAGAATGGCTTGCTCTTCAATGGTGAAGAGGGTGGTCTCGCGCCAGGCATTAAGCAGGTAGAGGCGTTGCTCGGTTTCGCCGTGGGCGCGGGCTTCGCGGGTGTGCATGTCGATGCAAAAGGCGCAGCCATTGAGCTGCGAGGCCCGCACGTTAATCAGGTTTTGGTGGGTGGCGTTGAGCCCGGTGGCGCCCAGGTACTTTGCGAGCCCGTACATGGCTTTGTAGGCGTTGGGCTCGAGTTGCTGCATGTTAAGTCGCTGGTCCATAATAGCTGGGGTTAAGTGTGCGACAAAATTCCGCCGGGATCGGGCCGGTTCTCCTTAACCTAGATTAAGAAATTCAGGGTTCGTGGCGGCCGGCTTTGCCCGCCGGATGGCCACCGGGCCGGGCCCGGATCTTACTCAGGAACTCCGGCGTAAACCCCAGGTACGAGGCCAGCATATACTGCGGCACCCGCTGCACAAACCCCGGAAACGCAGTGCTGAAGTGGTGGTAGCGCTCCTCGGCCGATAAGCCGAACTGATACACGAAGCGCATCTGGTCAGCCGCGACCACGCGCTGCAGCACCAGCCGGAAATAGCGCTCCAGGGCCGGCACCCGGGCCAGCAACTCCTCTTGGCGGGCGTAGTCGAGCACGGCCACGGTGGTGGGCTCCACGGCCTGTATGAAAAACTCCGACGGCCGCTGGCTCAGCAAGCTGGACTGGTCCGTTATCCACCAGTTTTCGAGGGCGAAACGCGTGATCTGCTCCGCCCCTTTTTCGGTAATGAAATACATGCGCAGGCAGCCCTGCAGCACGAAGTAGTTGGCGGTGCAGGTTTGCCCGGCGGCCAGGAGGTAGGCTTTGCGCGGCACGGTTTGCAGCGTCAGGTTGTCGCCCACCAGTTGGGCTTCGGCCGAAGTCAGGGCTACGTACCGGGCAATGTGTGCGAGCAGGGCAGTGTACATGGGCAATCAGCGGCTTATCGACCGCCCGTGAAGACAGGCGGGCACAACTTGCTATGACCGGCGACTGCGGGAGACAGCTGCTGGCCTCATTTGGGGTACATGCTTAACCAAACTTTAAGTCGGCAGCTGAATCAGCTCGACACGCTAGCGGCCACTTACCACCTGAACAGCTGCGCGGTCAGTCCGGTAGTGTCATGCCGAAAAGCCCTAAGCCCCAGAATACCACCCCCAACGCAAGAGCAACTACTTGCCGCGCGCTGAAATGCTCCTGGTTACAGCCGCCATAGGCAGGTGCTTGTAGCATGGCATCCCGAAATTCTTTATATGCGGGTACCAGGAATCCCGACGCCCCTAGGGCCACAACCCACAGTGGGTCGGGCAATCGGGCGAGCAAGTTCAGGATAATGTAGCCAGCCGCCAGCCCGGTTGGATTGGAGATAGGACGGTATCCTCCCGTGGAATACGCAAACTGATTAATGGTCTGCAACAACTCATTGAAGGTAAACAAACTGAAAATAGCCCGCAGAACCGGCCAAGTGTCCGTCTGCTGCCATTGCTTGAAAAACCGCCAGGTTTTGTATTGCCACCACAGGCCATACAAACCAAAGGAGGCCACACACAGAATGATAAACTTGGCGGGGGTGATGAGTGGATACGCCTTCCAGGTCTCTGTTTGCAGCTGGTCGGTAACTGGAGTAGCAAAAGGCTCCATAAAGTGGGGTAGGTTAGCTAGTTGAGGCCAACGATGAGCTGGCTAATATACGCCACTACCGGGCAAGCTTAGGGAACCTCCACAAGCCGTCAGCAGATGGCTACTGCATTGTTTTCAACCAAAGCGCCACTTCCTTGGGAGCAAGAGTTTTCAGGAGTTCCAGGGGTGGGGGGGGGGGGCTTGCCCGTAGGGCCATACTCGGCGAAGGCAATCTTCACGAGCTTGGTTTTAAACTTCGGATAAAGCGCATACGCCAGGGCGGCAAATCGACCTTGGTACCACCCGTAATTGGGCCCACCCACCCCGTAGTACAACCGCTCAAAATCGGCCAGGGTGCGGTATTGGGGCAAAGGACCGGCGGGGGCCGAAGGCCGCATCGACAGCCCTTTTCGGGTTTCGAGGTAGCAGATGGCGAAGTACGAGGCGAAAAATTCGCCGGCCCATTTGGTCGGAATGGCGGTGGGGTGCAGGGTATAGAAGTAATAGTGTCCCAACTCGTGCACCGCCACCAAATCCACGGTGTCGGCCGAGCTGCCGTCGGCGGGCTGGAACAGTTGGGGGGCCTGCTTGCTCGCGCCCACCACCAGGCGGTTCGTTTCATCGTCGTAGTACGGCACGGGCGTGGTGGGCCGCACGTTCAGCCCGACGACAAACGGCGGGCCCGGCAACGCCTCTTCGTAAAACCTGGCCGCTTCCTGCACCAGTTGCTGGTAGGCGCGGGCTTGCCGGGCCCGGCCGGCCGGGAAGTAGGTTTTTACTTTCCCGCCGAGCGAATCACGGCTCTGAGCTACGGCCGGCCGCCCCGCCGAAAGCCAGAGCAGCAGGGCGAGTAAGCTGGTTTTCATGTTTGCAAGGACCACCCATCAGCATAGCACTTCGCTAATATAATATAAAGCACCCGAACGTCCACAGCAGCCAACGATGCAAACAACCCCGCTGCGGCTCCAAACCCGTTGCCGACGGTGCCATAGGTCGCTTCCTAAGCGATGGCATACTTCCGCTGCTGGCAGTCTGCACCAAAGAGTTTGGTCGTTGGGCCAACGGCTGGTGTCGTTCGACCAAGCCGCGGGGTTCAGTTCTTGATTGGTGACGCCGATGGCCGGTATTTGGGGTAAAAAAGCCGTTCGTGGCGTTGCTCGCTCTGCCCTTACGTGCTTTGCTCCAACCCGATTCTTCAGCCTTTCACACTTTTTTCATCTCTTTTCTACCCCCAATGTTACCTTTCTGCTTCCCCCGCTTTCGCTCTTCTACAACTGGCCGGTTGGCCAGCACGGGCCTGGCTCTCCTGGCGCTGAGCGCCTGCAATCGCACCCCCGATGTTGCCCCCAAAGGGGCCGAAGCCCCCAATCAGGCCCTGGAGGCCACGGCCGCCTGCGGTGGCAAGACCCAGGTGCTTAGCACGGGCGGCGTGAGCGTATACCGCATGAACAACTACCCCAACGTGTACTTCTACACGGCCGGAATGCAGGTCGACGGCGATGGTTCGCCTTATTGTTATCACCCCAGCAACAACGCCATCGCGCTCGATTACCTAGGCAACGCCACCAGCGAGAGCAAGCGGTACGTGCAGGGCGCCAACGGCGTGCCGGTGATACGGGGCGCCCGCGGCTTCTACGTGTCGCAAACCTCGCTCGCTTACCCCGACTTCCCCGCCAGCGACCCTCGGCATTGGGTCGACGCCGAAAGCCTCCCGTTCGTGGTGATTCCGGGGGACTTGTACGCCCAGTCGGGCAACGGCATTCGGCCTGGCAACCTGGCCTATGCGTACAACAAGCGCACCGGCAAAGGCTGCTTCGCCCTGTGCGGCGACGTGGGCCCGCGCGGCAAAGCCGGCGAAGCATCCATTAACCTGGCCCAGCAGCTCGGCGTGACCAACTCCAGCCCAAAAAACGGCGGACAGGCCAGTGACATCGAATACGTCATCATCGCCAACTCGGGCGCGAGGTCTGCCCGGGGCCTCATCGACATTTACAACGAAGGCGTGGGCTGGCAGATTCGGGGCGGCGGCAACGACGTGTTGCCCTGCCTGGGCATCCGGCCGGCCAGCTTCCCCCTGCTGGGCATTACCGAGGCCGACGTGACCCAAGAAATCCGGGCCGGCATAGCTACTACGTTCAACATCACCGCGAACCCCGTCGTCAGCCGCGTCAAAATCATCATCGACGGGCAGTACACCATCTACGATGCCAAGCTGGGGCTGAGCAGCACCAGCACGGTACCCTTCAGCACGAAGTTCAACCAGGCGGGCTACCGCAACTTAGTTATCGAAGGCTACGACGGGGCTGGCACCCTCTTAACGTCGGTATCGCGGCGGCTGCGCGTCCTGTAATTGTTCGGCATTGGCTAGGTCCGCAGCCATGCGCTGCAGCAACAATCGAAAGTAACGCTTCCGGGCCGGCACCCGCGGCTAGCAGTTCCTGCTGGCGCGCGTAGTCGAGCACGGCCACGGCGGCCTGCACGAAAAGTTCGGCGTCTGCTGGCTCAACGAATTGCGCCCACACCAAACACAACTACTTCGTCGGCGCGAGGCTCTGCCTCGTGCCGACGAAGTAGTTGTACAGAAGTAAGCATAGAGAAAAGCACGGTCATGCTGAGCTGGTCGAATCATGACTGTTCAAGAGACTACGGGTACTTATGGCTGAGTGCTTAACAGCATGCTTCCACCCTGCGCTTGTTGAACGATATCAACGCAAAATTCCCCTAACGGCGCGAACGCCTGCGGGCCAGAGACCCACTGCCAGTCGGCACGGGGCATAGCCCCGCGCCATCTGGTAGCCATCGCCCCACCCGCCAACCAGCCGCTACCGAGGGCGGCAGCGGCTGGGGAAGCTTAGTGTTTCTGCTTACCGGTGCGCCACCAGCAGCGTGCGCGACAGCTCCAGGTATGAATGATGCGCGAACAGCTTCAGAATTTGCGGCAGGAAATCCCGAAAAAGCTCCAATAAATCATTCGTGCCGATGTTGCCCGTCGACACGAGCAGCAGCTTATACGGCTGGCCGTGGAGCAGAAAGCTGTTCACAAAGTCGGCGTCTTTGGTGATGACGATGCGTTGCTCCGCCATCGAGAGCTGGCTGATGCTCCCGTCCTGCGTTCGGTTGGCCGCGGGCAGGTCGAGGGTGTGCAGGCAGCCGCAGCCGGTATGAAAGGCCAGAAAATCGGCCAACCGCTTCGGCAGTTGCGCATCGACCAGAAACCGCAACGGCTCGGCGGTGCTCACGAGGCTAGCCGGAAGATGGACCGCACTTGCAGTATATCAGCCGCGTAGGCCTGGCAGGCGCGCAGGTCCTCGGCCTCCAAATCAGGGTAGTCGGCCAGGATTTCGGCCTCCGTCATGCCGGAGGCCAGATATTCGAGCACGTTTTGCACGGGGTAGCGCAGGCCGCGCACCGTGGGCTGCCCGTGGCAAATGTTCGGGTCGATGGTAATGCGCGGGTGGGCAGCGGAGCGAGGCGTTTCCATGCAGCTAAGTTACACCCGGCCCCGTCGGCCTCAACACCACCCCGGCCCCGAGGCGGCGGCAGCTTAGTGATACGCTAAAGAATCGCGTAGCATCCCTCCGTTGCAAGGTCCGCAGAGTAATCAGCGTAAGTAATCATCAGTGAATAGGACTTAAGTACATCGTTCTCCACTAGGATGTCATACTCGCCGTCCTTTTGCTGCTCAAGGACAACGCCGCATTTTGGGCACTCGTCGTTCTCCAGAATCCCGTGCACTTTCACCCGCGGTAAGTGCGGCTTGCCTTCCTCGTTGTAGCCCCACGCCAGGGTATCGCCTAACTGATACTCCAGCTGCCGAGTAGCCCCGAATTTGAACTGGATTCGCCCCGCGTATTCCTGTCCACAGTGCAAACACTGGATGGGAACGTTGAGAGCATTGAAGAAGCCCATAGCCAAAGTACGAGAAAGAGCAGCAAGCTACCCCAACGCCGAACCAGCCGCCCCGGGGTCGCAGCGGCTGGTGAAGCTTAAGATACTCGCCTTAGAAACCTATTGCTTCACGCCACTCTTGTGCCGCTTGTACGTGAGCATTAGGTCCCAATTGCCGAATAAATGGGCTCATTCTAAGTAAGGCTATATTTCCATCGGTCCTGTTAAATTCAACGCCTCCTCGTCTTGCTTCTTGCATGGGCATTAATGCCGCAGAACTTATGACCAGTGTGTCAGTGGTTCTAGTTATTGCAACATAGAAAAGCCTACGTTGCTCTTCAATTGAAAATGCCTGCTCAAGTTGCGTTTCGCTTTGCCGAATTCTCGGAAGAATTCCAGCGTTGCAGCCAACTACAATTGCGCATTTTGAAGTCAAGCCTTTGGACTTATACAAGCTCATAATTCTGACTATGCCGTCATCTTCGCTAGGCATAATTGGCTGTGTAATGGCAAAAAGTAGTTCTCGATGGAACTTAGGTAGTTCATCTTGGTCTGCCGCGATGCGTAAGGCGACTCTTCTAACATCAAAGCAATCTGCATTTCCGGCCGGCCAGCAGATATCTATGATTTGTGTTAGCGTTCTACCTTGACAAGCGCCCACCTTCCGAGCCACTTCTTGGTAGCGGCCTAGCAAGTCTCTACATGCGACTGGTAACGTAATTGTTCCATTAGCCGCCATCTCCAGACACTCAAATATTGAGACTCTGAGCGTTTTCGCCGTGGTATCTAGAGCAGCGTACTGCTTAACTCTCTTATTATCCTTATCAAAACTTAGCCAAGCTCTAAGGGCTATTTTATCCTCTTCATTAATTAAAAGATTGAGAACACATATTCCTTCTTGAGCAGCCCGCTGTTCAAGACAATCCTCATTGAAGAAACTTTGCGCAGGAATATGATTGGCGACAAGAGCACTGCGAATTGCTAGCCCTATTTGCTTTCGGGCAGCCAGAACAAGTATTTGACCAGCTGGCACTTCATTCATGCTAATCTGCCATTTAATGTAATCAGCAATGTTGCGCGCTTCATCGACAACCGACTCGTGCTGAACAATCGACACGTTGCCTTCGGGGTTTGAAGCAAAAGGCAACAGAACCGCCGAAGGGTTAAACCGGCCTTCATTATTCAAAATTAGATGGTTAGCAAACTCAACAACCTTCTTCGGGCACCGACGACAAGTGAGAAGCTCTATATCAAGAGTAGGGGCGTGTGTCGTATGAAAGGAAATAATTCCCTCCGGCTGAGCATGTCGAAAGCTGTAAATAGACTGGTCATCGTCGCCTATGACTGTCAGATTATTCGATTTAGCTAGCAAATCAATAAGCATCTGGTCAGCTCTATTCAGGTCTTGATACTCGTCCACTAGGATATGCTTGTACCCTATATGTGCTGCTGCAAGCGGATTGTCTTGGAGATGCTTTATCATCAACACGATTAGCTCATCAACTAGCATTCCACGATGGTTAGTTAACCACTGTAAAAGGCGGCGCTCAAAGTCCTGCTCTAGCGGATTATGAGAATATCCTGGAACCTGATGCTGCAATGTTGCCCAATAGGTTTCAAATGCCATCAATAGGTCCCTTGTAGCAGTAACGTTAGCCTCTGGAGTTACCAAGTCATACACCATGCAATTCTTTTCAAACTCCATAAGGCTACGTGAGTGCCGACCTAAGTCTTCTAAAACGCCTTCAGCAGACAAAATTCTAAAAGCAAGGCTGTGCAATGTCATAGCATGAACCTTGTCAGCTCCAGGGGCACCAAGTCGCTCCAGTTGCTTAACCAAGTCATTTGCCGCAGTTCTTGTAAATGAGACCGTAAGTATCGACTCAGGCTCGACGCCTTCTTCTAAAAGCCGCGTAATGCGCCGCATTAAAGCAAAGGTTTTTCCAGTTCCAGGGCCAGCTTTGACGCGCATGTATGAGCCATCTTCGTAAGCAGCCATCTGCAAGTGCGGGCCTGTGAGCCCGTCGCTCCATTTTGGTGTGGGTATAGGCATTATTGTATAGGTATAAATTGGTTTAGAAGACAGAAACGAAGGGAGATCTATTCTCTCCCTGCAAAACTTTACGACCCGCAGGCCTCATAGGCGTCCGGATTATCCAGCGAGCAGTTTATGTCGGCTTGGTTTTGCTCCACCAGGGCCATGACTCCAAGGTTTCGGCAGCTTGCTTTACTACTATAATTTTAAGCTCATCATTAGTCAAATATACTAGCTTCCAGTTTAGAAAGCAGAACAATTAAAAATGTTTTTATTTGTTATTTAGTTATTTATAACAATAGACGTTTTCATTTGAACTAATGTCACTAACACCACAGCTGCCTTGGGGCAAGAGCGGCGAGTGAAGCTTAGGCTACTGGACACAGTAGCTGTCGCTCGCGGAATCCGTTACTGCTTTTTGGTAAGTCGATATGAGTACTTACCACTGCCAAGATGCCCACTTTCGTTGATATACACAATCCAGTAGTCACCACCGCTTTCGTAGCGCCAAGGGCCGGTTTCCTTGACAACAGGGCCTTCCCTAACCTCGTAGCGGTTATCAGGTGCTAAGTATAGAACACACTTTGGACAGTGGGGGTAATGCACCAATAGATATGTTCCAATATATTTATCCTCGGCCTCGTGATGAAGAGAATATTGGCGGTAGCCAAGCCCTACCAGTAGGCTGCCAGTGAGAACAGACAGAATAAGGTATGTGCCTTTAGCAACTGGGGTATTGGCGCGATGCCAACCGAAGACTGTGCTAAGCAACAGCAGGCACAGCATTGCATAGACCAGCCAGATTAGAGCGGTACCGCCTGCGGCCATCGTCGCATGTTGAATAAGGATTGAAGTCCAGCCTACCTAAAACAAATCAGTCGTTCCCAGGGCAGAAGCGGCTGGCTGGGTAATGCGAAAGCTTCAGTCGCACAAGACATTAGTATAATCATCTACATTCTAACACGTTATACATTAACAAGCAGAGAATTTAGTGTAGGCTGAATACGTTTTTACACGTTTTTACGAGAGTTCTTGCAAGGAATTACGAGCACTTCCCCATCTTTGCGTCAGAAAAGCTCTGTAGCTCCCGAACGCCCAAGTTCCACTTGGGAAGTTTATGTAGGGAGAACGGAGCTTTTTCTATTTCTTGTATTGCGTGTTATCCACCTCCATAGCTTTCGGAACGAAAAGCCAATGGCGATAAGCATGAAGCCAGCGGTTCTCTATTCCGCCTCGCAATCCGGTCGAGCAACCACAGTTGAAATTGGGAAGCATGCGTTGAATACGGCTGTTTATATGCCTGTAAAGCTTTTCTTTTGCAATCGTTCGTTTGCCGCGATTTCGAGCACCTTCAGGTTTTTCGAGGTGCTTATCATTCAGGCGAAACGACATGCTACCGAGGACAACATCAAGGAACTGTAGAAGTCGGTGGCTTTTTGAATCCACCTCAGTGATGTCTTCTTTACGGAATTTGATATGGGCCAAACGAAAATCAGGCTTCGTTTGCAATCCTTTGATATATTCTTTGAAAGCTTGTCTCTTAGGCAACGTGTCTGGCAGTTGATCAAAATAGGCCCTAACATATACCGGGCGCTCCGACGGGTTACTATAAGGCAGCCCAAAGGCATGATGGAAAAAGTGATAGTATAAAATAAAGTATTCGTTCTGCAACTGCTCATCTGATAGGTTGAGTGGCCGGTTCGCATTTTGGGTGAACATGATGCGAACCTTCAACAAATCAGCCTCCATCAGATCGAAGAAGGTGTCCATCAAGGAAATGTATTTCTGTAGATAGTTTGCAGTTACTTTTTGCCATTTAATTTCGGTATTAAAATGGTGTTTATCACAGACATCATTAATAGCCTTTTCTACACGCCGTAAGTCGCGGGAACGGACCAATACCCCTCCGTAAAAGTTAGAAAAGAACTTACCATCCTTAACAGATTCATCGCAATAAATTCGGTATTCCATTAGCAGTAGAAATCAGAAAAGGAGGCCAGTATAGCCTCCTTTTCCATAATATCAAAGATTTATAACTCTTACGACCCGCACACCTCGCAGCCCTCCGGGTTATCCAGCGAGCAGGCCATGTCGGACTGATTCTGCTCCACCAGGGCCAGCGGCTCCAGGGTTTCGGCGGCTTGCTTTTCCACCGTGAACTTGATGGCGTCGGCGGCGGCTTTGGTGCGCAGGTAGTACATGCCGGTTTTCAGGCCGCGCTTCCAGGCGTGGAAGTGCATGCTGGTGAGCTTGCCGAAGTTCACGTTTTGCACGTGCAGGTTCAGGCTCTGGCTCTGGCAGATGTAGGCCCCGCGGTCGGCGGCCTGGTCGATGATGCGGCGCTGCGAGATCTCCCACACCGTCTTGTACAGGTCCTTGATGTGCTGCGGGATGCGGGCAATGCCCTGCACCGAGCCGTTGGCCGCGATGATTTCCTGCTTCATCTGGTCGTTCCACAACCCCAGGGCCACCAGGTCCTTCAGCAGGTGCTTGTTCACCACCATGAACTCCCCACTGAGCACACGCCGCACGTAGATGTTGCTCGTGTAGGGCTCGAACGACTCGTTGTTACCCAGAATCTGGGCGGTGCTGGCCGTGGGCATGGGCGCCACCAGCAGCGAGTTGCGGGCCCCGTGCTTCACCACCTCGGCACGCAGGGTTTCCCAGTCCCAGCGGCCCGAGTCGGGCGTCACGCCCCAGAGGTCGAACTGGAACTTGCCCTGGCTCAGGGGCGAGCCGGCGAAGGTTTCGTAGGGCCCGTCCTTAATGGCCAGGTCCTTCGAGGCCGTCATGGCGGCGAAGTAGATGGTTTCGAAGATGTCCTTGTTCAGGCCCGAGGCTTCGTCGCTCTCGAAGGGCATGCGCAGGGCAATAAACGTGTCGGCCAGCCCCTGCACGCCGAGCCCGATGGGGCGGTGGCGGAAGTTCGAGCGCTGCGTCTCGGGCACCGGGTAGTAGTTCACGTCAATCACCTTGTTCAGGTTGATGGTGGCCTGGTAGGTCACCTCGTACAGCTTCTGGTGGTCGAAGGTGGTGTTGCCGGCCTTGTCGGTCACGAGGTAGCGGGGCAGGGCCAGCGAGGCCAGGTTGCAGACCGCGATTTCGTCGGCGTCGGTGTACTCAATAATCTCGGTGCACAGGTTGCTCGACTTAATCGTGCCCAGGTTTTGCTGGTTCGACTTGCCGTTGGCCGCATCCTTAAACAGCATGTAGGGCGTGCCGGTCTCGGTCTGGCTTTCCAGGATGGCAAACCAGAGTTCCTGCGCCTTGATGGTGCGGCGGCCGCGGCCCTCCTTCTCGTACTTGGTGTAGAGCTTCTCGAACTCGGGGCCCCAGGAGTTTTCCAGGCCGGGGCACTCGTGGGGGCACATCAGGGTCCAGTCGCCATTGGCTTCCACGCGCTTCATGAACAGGTCGGGCGTCCACAGGGCGTAAAACAGGTCGCGGGCGCGCATTTCCTCCTTGCCGTGGTTCTTCTTCAGGTCGAGGAACTCGAACACGTCGGCGTGCCAGGGCTCCAGGTAAATAGCGAAGGCGCCCTTGCGCTTGCCGCCCCCCTGGTCCACGTAGCGGGCCGTGTCGTTGAACACCTTCAGCATGGGCACCAGGCCGTTGGAGTTGCCGTTGGTGCCCTTGATGTAGGAGCCGGTGGCCCGCACGTTACTCACCGACAAGCCGATGCCGCCGGCCGACTGCGAAATCAGCGCGCAGTTCTTTAGGGTGTCGTAAATGCCCTCGATGGAGTCGTCCTTCATCGTGAGCAGGAAGCAGCTCGACATCTGGGGCTTGGGCGTGCCGGCGTTGAAGAGCGTGGGCGTGGCGTGGGTGAACCAGCGCTCGCTCAGCAGGTTATAGGTTTTGATGACCGAGTCGATGTCGTCTTTGTGGATACCCACCGACACGCGCATCAGCATGTGCTGGGGCCGCTCCACCACCTTGCCCTCCAACCGGAGCAGGTAGCTGCGCTCCAGGGTCTTGAACCCGAAGAAGTCGTAGTTGTAGTCGCGGTCGTAGATAATGGCCGAGTCCAGGGTCGCCGCGTTTTTGTGAATGACCTCCCACACGTCCTTGGCCAGCAGCGAGGCGTTGTCGCCGTTTTTGGGGTCTTCGTAGGTGTAGAGCCGCTTCATGGTGCTCGAGAAGGACTTCGACGTCACCTTGTGCAGGTTGCTCACCGCGATGCGGGCCGCCAGGATGGCGTAGTCCGGGTGCTTGGTGGTGAGCGAAGCGGCCGTCTCGGCGGCGAGGTTGTCGAGCTCCACGGTGGTCACGCCGTCGTAGATGCCGTCAATCACCTTCTTCGCCACTTCAATCGGCGACACGAAGTCCATGTGCAGGCCGTAGCAGAGCTTTTCAATTCGGGCCGTGACTTTGTCGAACTTCACGGATTCGCGACGGCCGTCGCGTTTAATTACTAGCATACCAGTAGTGTTTTGGTGTGGATTTTTCGTTATAAAAAGTAGCCGGTCAGCGCACCGCACGACTACAAGTGTCTAAGGCAGATAGAGAAGGGTAGCGTTGAACGCAGCGGCAACATGACGGTTACGCCCAATTCAATCCTGGAAATTACCTCTTCCGGTTTGGGAGGGCAAGCAAAAGTTCCAGAAGTTTTCCACAAACCCCCTAAACCAGCCCTCCAGCCGCTTTTTACCGACGCCCGGGGGAGCCCTCCGGTTTACTGCTGTCCGCAGGGGGTAACGGTGGATAAGTCGACCGAACGTCGTAGCCCGGCACCCTGTCCGGCTCGGGGAATCGGCTCCGCCATATGCGGGCCCGCCGGTCTGCCTCCGGGCTGTTCCAATCCCGATGCCAGTCGTAATATCCTTCGGCATCCCAGATTTGCGCACAGGCGCAATCTACCTTTAGGGGCCGCTCCGGAAAAAGTAGGTGGTAGAACCGCGCCTGCTCTTCCAGGCGGTTCGCTACTTCCTTACCGGTTGAATCCTGCCACGGAGCTTGCAGGGGGTTGACATCCACCCCGCTCCGGGCCCATAGGCTTACGTTCACCAGTGGGTCGTGCAGGGGCGGGCGCCAGCCATCAAAGATAAATTCCGGATAGTTGTGGTATTTAAACAAAGCCCCGGCCAGCCGCTCCGCCATGTAGGTGCGCGGCACCACCGCCGCCAGCGCCGCCCGGTGCCGCTGAGCCGGAGGGACCCGGGCCACGGCGGCTTCTATTTCCCGGTACTGGTACTCGGCCCAGCATTGCACCGGCACCAAGGCCAGCACGCCCAAAGCAAAAACGGCTTTGGCCCCGGCCAGCTCAGCCGTCCAGGCGCGCCGCGCGGCCTGCGCGCCAAATAGCACCGGCACCCAGAGCAGCATCGGAAACAACAGGAAGAAGAACAGCAGAACGGGAAGCAACTGCGAAGGCCCAATAAAATACGTGCAGTACAAACACACCGTGAAATGGACGCCCATCAGGAAAAGGAGCAGGTAGTTGAGGCCGGCAACGTGCTTCAGCCACGGCCACAGCAGAAAAGCCGCCGTGCTCGCCAGCAGCACCCCGGCCGCCCACGGCACCGGCTGGCAAAATCCCTGCACGCAATGCTCATTGGCACCGTATGCGGCTATAGCCAGCCCAATGTTAAAGTAAGGCATCAGTGGCCGCAGCCAGTGCAGAAAGCGTCGCAGTCTTTTCATCACGACCTAACGGCCCCCAGCTCCGCTTTCGTATCCGTGACACTGGCCGCTTCGCTCCTGCCCGCTGGGCCGCATATACCAGAAAATAGCACCTTGAGAAACCCGCTCCCGTAAAAAGCAGCAGCTCTAATGTGGGAATATGGGCCGGGCGAATTCCCCTTACTGCGTCCTCGGATAACCGATTCGTAATTTCTATTAGTAAGTATTTAAAAATGAATTAGATAATGGCAGCATTGAACCCATCGGAAACACGGCGGTTCTAATTCATCAGGTCATAGAAATCACCTCTTCCGGGGTGGGCAGAGGGGCAAAATTTTCAGAATTTTTCCATATACCCGGAAAATCAGGCCATTCAGCTGTTTTTCGGGAATGAATCAACCGCTTCGTCTCGTTCTATCGTACCTTTCCTTGGATTGACTGTTCAAGGCCCTTCACATGAATAATACCCGCTTCCAAACCCAGGCGGCGGCCGTGGTCGCCTTGCTAGGCGGACCGGCTGTCATTCCGCAGCCCGTGCACAATGAGTTGGATTTGCTGCGTGTGGCTTCCACTGGGGTGCCCATCAAAGCCATCCGGCACTTGCAACGGCGTATGAACCTGAGCGACCGCGAAATAAGTGATATGCTGACCATTCCCGAAAGTACGCTGGCCCGCCACGAGCAGGCCCAGACCAACCTCACCCGCGACGAAGCCGAAAAGGCCATCCAGCTTTCGGGCGTGGTCGCCCACGGGCTCGACGTCTTTGAGAACGAGACCGACTTTTATTGCTGGCTGCAGCTCGAAAATCCCGCCTTGGGCGGCGAACAGCCCCAGACGCTACTCTCCTCGGCCCTCGGCCGCGAGCAGATACACGAGGTTCTGGGCCGCATACAGTGGGGTATTTTCTCGTAACGACCGGCCACTCTACTCAGCCAACTATTTTTTGGCGCGGCAAAAATTCCTGGGTCTGGCGCCCTTTCCAATAGGGCTATCCCAAGGTGGAGCTTCCACTACATTAGCCGACCGCCTCATCGCGAAGCAAATTATTGGATATCAAGGGTATAATTATTTAGAAAAACTGCCTGGCAGGGGCGGTTTGCGGGACTCATTTTGCCCGGCATATGGTTTGTAATACGAAGGCAGCACCGGGCTGAATCACCCTAACGGGCGGTCCTGTACCGGTCGCCCCCTGGGTCGAAGCAGGCCCCAGCCCAGCCGCTGTTTAAAATAGCCCGGCTGACGAAACTGCGCTACTTTAAAAGTACCAACCGCGAACCCTATTCGTTTTGAAAGTTACCAAGCCTACCGCTGCCTCCGCCTCTTTCCGCCCGGACCTGCTGCGCCCAGTTTCTGCCTACGTCCTCCTATCTACCTATGAGACTCTACCGCTTCGGCAAGCAGCCTTACATAACCGACCTATCCGGCCAGGGTGGGCTGTACCACCACGGCCGCTGGCACCGGCAAGGCACCCCCATCTTATACACGGCCGAGCACCTTTCCCTGGCTAAGCTGGAGATGCTGGCTAACTCGCCCGTGCTGCCCGTCAACTACTTCGCCCTCACCCTGGAAGTGCCCGAGGGTACGCCCGCCAAGCAGGTAGATGCCACCCACCTGCCCACCAGCTGGGCAACCTTGCCTTACCCGCAGGAGCTGGCCAACATCACCGAGGATTGGCTCACGGAAGGGAAGTTCTGGCTCATGCGCGTCCCGTCGGCTCACTCCTCCATCGAATACAACTACCTGCTAAACCCCGCACACCCCGACCACCGCCTCCTGAAAGTCGTCTCGCTGGAGCTACACCCCTTTGATACCCGCCTGAAATAGGTTGGCTCTGCGAGCAGCGGTTCCCCGCTTGCAAACCCAAGCTGGAGAACCGCTGCTCCTACCAGAAAGGTTAACTACTGCTTGCGGCGTTGGGCGCGCCACAGTAGCCCCGCCACCACCAATGCCGCGCCCGCTACCAGTGCCCCAATCGTCACGGGCGGCCCGAAAGCCTTGCACGAACACGAGGTAAACACCGGCCGGCCGTTGAATCGCAACCGGCGCCGGCAAAAGGCGCAGGGCATAAGGCTGGGGTCGACCTGCCCCGGGAGCGGCCATTGCTTAGTTGAAGAGGTCGTTTGATCAGGGGAATGAGAAGATGTCATTTGAGGGAGAGAAGTGAGAGAATGATAATAATTAGAGCGGTTCTCAAGTCCGTGTACCGTGTTTTAGGAATTAAAAATGAAGAATTAAAAAATGGACCAGCTAATTTTTAATTCTTCATTTTTAATTTTTAATTCTTTTCCGAAAACTGCTCTAAGAAGCACAGACTAGCCAGGAGCATCGCTACCTGATTTTGTGAAAGTGACTTCAATGAAACCGGCCTACTAACACCAACAGCACCAATCCGGCCTGTACGACCAACAGGACCGCCTGCCGACGAACCAGCCGGCGGGCTCCCTGCCAGCGGCTGGCCATGCTACGCGGCGCCGGGGCGCTCTTCTGGTTCAGGAAGTCGGCCAGGGCCGCGTCGAAAGCCGCGGCCTTTTCTGGCTGTTCGTAAAGCAGCGTGAAAAACTCCACATCCAGCGCCACCCGCCAGGCAAGGTATTTCTCCACCAGCCCCAGGGCCAGCGCTACGGCTAGAACGAACGTCGTCAAGGGTTCGCCCGGGGCTGAGGCCAGCACCACGGTGCCCAGCAACAGCGCCGACGAGCCGCCATCGAGCACCCGGCCGGCTTTCAAAAAACCCAGTAATACGCGCAAGGCAATGGGCTGCTCCGGACTCATAATCAATTGGGAGAAAGAACGGTTTTCATCGCTAAGGTAGCTTGATAGGCCACCAACGCCGCCCGGTGGGCCGCCGAAAAAACCACTTGGGGACGGGCGGCGCGCAGTTGGGCAATGGCCGCGTCGGGTGTGGGGGCGCCCCTGTGGTGCAGCAGCCAGGCGGCCACCGTTAAGGCGCTGCGCGAGTAGCCCAGGGCGCAGTGCACCAACACCGGCCGGTGCGGTTCCAGCTCGGTGAGGGCTGCGACGGTCGCGGCCAACTGCTCCACCGTCGGCACCACCAGGTCCAGGAGCGGAACGCTGCGGTGCGGCAACGCCCGGGCGAAGGAGCGGAGGCTGAATTCGGCCGTTACGTCCAGCACCGCGCCAAACGTCCGGGCCTGCCAGTCGGCCCGGCCGGGGGCGCGGCCCAGCCAGATGCCCGGGGCCACCTCCACGCTGGGCACCCCGTGGCGGGTAAACCAGCGCGACGACCACCAGGCTCCTATCTGGTAGGGCGCCAGCAGCGTGCGGGCGGCCCAGCTTAGCTTTCCGTCGTGCTTCTGGAATACGGAGGTGCCCAAGCCCGCATACGCCAAGCTCACCAGCAGCAGCGCCCCGCCGGGCCACGCCAGCAGCCAGGCCCACCCGCCCACAACGAGGGCGAGCCCGAAGCACAGCAGAGCCCCGAGACCATAGGCAACCGTCAGCTTGCGCCGGAGCGGGTCATCGCTCAACACCAGCCGGCCCAGCCATCGCACCGGGAAATCGGGGAAAAGATAAACGCAGACCACCCCGACGGCGCCCCCGGTCACCCCATCAATAAAATGGTGCTGGTAAGTGGTAAAAACAGACAGCGCGATTAGCAAAAACCAGGCGTGCCCGGCCCATAGCGCCAGCCCGCGCAGGTGCCGGGCAAATACCAGCCACACCAGCAGAACCAGGCTGATGTGCAGCGAAGGCGCCTGGTTGTACGGCTTGTCGAAACCCATCAGCACATCGAACAGGGCGCCGTTGAAGCCACTGGTAGCCGGCCGCACGAAGCTGAACTGCAGCGGAAACAGCAGGAACCCAACCACCGAGATCAAGCTGGCGCTGAACAGGCGCCGGGCGTGGGTGTCCAGCTCAGCCCGCGTGGCGCACAGAAACAACGACCCCGCATAGAAGGCATCCAGCGACATGTAGGGTAGAATGGTCCAGTCCCAGAATGGAATATGCTTTTCCCAGCCAAATACTACGGAATCTACACGGGCCAGCTGGCCGGTCCACCAATTAGCGAAGCCGTAGGACAAAAAGAAGAACGGGCCCAGAAACGCCAGCCAGACCGCCGCCCGCCGCCAAGGGTGGGCCTCAGCGGCAGGGGGTACAGTTGATGCTTTAGTTTTCATATATACAGCAGTGACGAACCTACAGCGCCCGCAGATTACAAACCGATTTCATCTCTATTCTTTGGAAGTTGTTTGAATTGAACTGTAAGTCTGATTTTACCAAGAATTAAGATCTGGAGGTAACAGCAAAGGCCCTGGCTTCGATACTGCTTATTGACCTGAGCCGCTGGCGACCCGGGGCGTTTATCTTTTCCGCCCCAGAACTGCTCTGCAAAGCAAAAGCCCGCCTGATCCCTTTCCAGGGAATAAGCCGGCTTTTTTGCGGTAAAAGAACAGCTGGGCCCCATTCGCCGGGATGCGAGTGAGTACTAAAGTTGACCGTAGCAGTAACAAGTTCGTATAACTAAAATGGCCCGTATCATGAACTTACCAGCCAGAGTTAACTTTCTTTTTATCATTACCCCCTCGTTATGTATCGCATCCTGCTTTCCTCCCTGGTTCTGTTAGTTGCGGCTGCCGACGTCTCGGCCCAGACCACTCCCGCCAACCTTCGCCCTTCAGCTGCCAATACCAAAGCGGCTCTCAACAAAGCCGCCACGCAGACGGCCGCAGAAGCAAGCAATCACAGTACTTCCAATACACAGGAGACCTACACCACCTCCGGCGGGTTCCGCGATAGCGCGGACCTGAAAATGCAAAACGTGTACGCAGCACCCGGCATGCCCGTGATTGTGCCAGACAGCAAAGTAGCCCCCTACGACGGCAAAGCCGCAGAATCCAAGCAAAAAAAGACCAAGCGCAAAGGCAACACCACCTTATCGCACTAAGTATTCGGCCCGTCCCGCGCTGGTTACTTGCGCCGAGCCAGCGACACGCTGAAAATGCCCCACTGGTCGGTGAGCTGATCCAGCTTCTCGAACCCGGCCTGCGCCAACAGCTCATCCATTTCGGCTTGTACGCGACGACGCATCACCCAGGCCCGTCCTTCGCGGTGGCTGGTTAAGGAGCGGGCAATCATTTCCAGCTGCGGGTGCCAGGGCTGGTTGGTGTAGAGCAGGTAGCCGCCCGGCGCCATAGCTTCGGCCAGCCCCGCCAGCGACGCCCCAACGAGACGGTTATCCCCAAACAGCTCGTACAGGCCCGACACCACCGCCAGCGTGGGGCCCGGCTGCAACCCAGCCAGCGACTGCTGGTCAAAAGCGTCGCCCAGCTCAAACCGGGCAACGTTGGCCAGGCCTTTTTCCGCAATCAGGCGGCGCCCGGCCTCCACGTTGGCGGGGCTATAGTCGCGGAGCAGGATGCTCGCTACCTGGCCCGGCCGCCCGGCCAACGCTTCCAGAATGTAGCGCCCGTGGCCGGCGGCAATGTCCACGATGTGCACCGGCTGGCGGCTGGCCCGCAGCAAATCAATGGCCTGGCCAATGAGCTTTTCCAGATGGGCTTTGCGGATGCGAATGCCGCGCCAGCCAATGCTGTTCAGGTAAACGCCATCCACCAGCTTACCCACCGGCGTCAGGCCTTGCTTGCGGTTGCGGTACACGTAATCGAGGGTGCTGCCCGAGTCGAAGCCGGTAGCCAGGCCGTTCTTAATACCCGCCGAAAACTGGCCGCCCACCTTAATCCAGAACCGGCCCAGGGCCCAGTACCCGCGGGCCAGGGCTGACGTTGGGGGGGCACTCAAGCGGCTGAACTCTCGTTGGGTATGGCCGTGCTGGTCGGCATCGAGCAGGCTATAAGGAGCCGGCGGCGTGGCAAATACGCGGGTAATGAAATCACGGACCAGCACCAGGGCCCGCTCCCGGTCCCGCTCGCCGAGGGTGTCGTGGTAGAAGCCGTCGAGCACGTGAATTTCCTTCACGGGGCTGCTCAGTCCGTCGAAGAACTGCTGCTGCGGCTTTTGGTAGACCACCTGGTCGTCGCCCGAAACGAGCACTTGCGTGGGCACGTGGATGGCCGCCGCGTCGGCGATGATCCGGTCGGCCGCCTCATTCAACTCCAGCAGAATATTGACCGAGATAGGCCGCGTAATAAGCGGGTCGCTGTTGTAGGAGGCAATGCGGGCTTCGTCGTGCGTGAGCTGGGTGGCCTTCACGTAGGAGTTGACGAAGAAATTGCCCTTCACCGCGTACAGCAGCGCCAGGGCCTGGCGGGCACCCGGCACAATCAGGTTGATTTTGAACGCGGGCGAGGCCAGCACCAGACCGCGCAGGCGAGGCGCGTAGTCGTGCACCCAGGTGGCGACGACGACTGCCCCAAAGCTTTGACCGATAACCACCACGTTCTCTGTGGCAATACCATGCTGGGCAGCAATGTGCCGCACAAAGGCGTCCACGTCTTTCACCAGCACGCCGAAGTTGTCGGCGTAGCCCCGCTTGCCGGGCGAATGCCCCAGGCCCCGGGCGTCCCAGGCAAAGAAGTCATGATCGGGCAGGGCGAGCTCATCTACCAGGTGCGCCATGCGTTCGCCGTGCTCGTGGCCGCGGTGAAACAGCACAATGGCTTTTTTCTCCACCGCCGGCTCCGCAGCGGGCCAGTGCCGGTAGAACAGCGAAGTTGCGTCGAAGGACGGAAAGTGCTGCTCGTTGCAGGTGCGGGCAGGATGGGCAAGGGAGGAAGGAGCAAGCATTGGGGACGGGTTGAGGGTTAAGTGCTGGTAGTGATTGTTAGTTGTTTTCAAGGAATTGGAGTTGATGCTCCGGCCGTTAGGCCCCCCTCCGGGGGAGGGGGGTGTTCTAGTGGAGCAGTCGTCTGGCACCCCTCTCCCGGAGGGGAGGGGCCGGGGGTGGGGTCGCAGCGCTACTCATCGTCTTCGACAGGAATGCACACCTTGAGCTTGAGCTTATTGAACTGGTCGCGTAGGGAGTTCATGAAGGCCGTTTTATCGTCGACCCAACTCAGCGCCTTGCCTACGACTACTTTCGCGTAGAATGGCACCGCAATCAGGGCGCCTTTGGGCATGGCCCGGCCCAGGCCGTGCAGGTATACGGGCACCACCGGCACGTGCGGAAAGCGTTTGGCCAGGTACCAGATGCCGGGCTTCAGCTCGGCCAGTTGCTCGGGCTCCCCCCGGGTACCTTCGGGGAAAATCAGTAGCACCTTGCCGGCTTCCAGGGCCCGGTAGCAATCAGTGAGCGGGTCCTGGTTTTCGTGATTGGCCGGGCCCTGGCCCCGCACCACCGGGATGATGCCGATGACGTGCAGCGAAAACCACTTCAGCCACCGCGTTTTGAAGAAATAATCAGCCGCCGCCGCGGTCTGAACGTTTGGAATGCTGAACAGCGGAAACAGCGAGAGCAGGGTCAGGATATCGAGGTGGCTGTTATGGTTGGCCGCGATAATGGCGGGCCCTTTCCGGGGCAGCCGCTCCCGGTGCCGCACATGAATGCCCAGCCACAGCAGCACTACCGGATAGGCCACGCACACCATGAACAGTAGCCGCAACGACTTGCTCAATACCCCGCGCATGGCCTAGTAATACAGGTAATAGAGGTAGTGAAAAAACAGGGGCGCCGTGTAAGTCAGCGAGTCGAGCCGGTCGAGGACGCCGCCGTGACCAGGCAGCAGGCTGCCGGAATCTTTTACGCCAATGTCGCGCTTGACGGCCGAAATCACCACATCGCCGGTGAATCCAAATAAGCTGATGAGCACCCCGGCCAGGGCTGAGTACAGCGGGCTCATGGGCGTAAACCACGACCCTAGCAGCCAGGCCAACAGGGTAGTAGTGGCTACGCCGCCCAGCAGACCCTCCAGGGTTTTGTTGGGGCTCACCTTGGGGGCCACCTTGTGCCGACCCAACATCTTGCCCCAGAGGAACTGCGCCACGTCGTTGATCTGGGTGAGTACGAGCAGAAAGAAGACCAGCATCTCCCCCCGTACTTCACCATGGGCGCCGGCGTGGGCCGGCAGCACCAGCAGATACGCCATGTGGCTGATGCTGAATACCGTGGTCATCAGGCCCCAGTGCAGGGTGCCGACGGCCCGCAGGAAGCCGCGGGTTTCGCCGGCGATGACCATGCGCAGCGGCAGGAGCAAAAACACGTAAACCGGGATGAAGATGATGAACATCCCGTACCACGCGATGTGCACCCACAGGTACTGCACCGGAATGGCCAGGTAAGCCAGAATCAGCACGGCGTTGTCGATGGGTCGCGTCGAAATCAGGGAGATGAACTCTTTGAAAGCCAGAAAGCTCACCAAGGTCATCATCACGAGGGCCACCCCCCGGTTGAAGCTCAGGGCCAGGAACAGGCCGGCCGTCAGCCACCACCAGGTTTGGATGCGCAGCTTCAGCTCCACGTAGCTGCGTGCCGGGTGCAGCCGCATTAGCGTGGCCACGGTCAGGGAGGCCGTCACCAGCAGGATGACGATACTGCCAAAAGCGTAAGAAAGCAAATCAGTCACATTCTTAGGCGGTTAGCGAGGAAACGCGCAAGGCCTGACGGGCCCGGTTCCACACGGTAAGAATCAGTAGTAAGGCTAGCGATCCGAAAACGTAGTTAAGATAAGGCTGTACCGGCAGGCCCAGGCTCAGGAGCAGCGCCATTGTTCCGAAGGCAAAAGCCCGGTCGCTCTTGCCGCACGGACCATCGTAGCGCCGCCCCCCTCCTACCACCTGGCCCAGCACCCCGATGAACTCACTGAGCCCGGCCAGGAACACCACCAGCAGCACCAGCCCGGCATGCACGCCCGGCAGCAGGGCGAAGGGCGCATACAGGGCGGCGTCGGCCACGACGTCGCTGCCCTCGTTGAGCACCGCTCCGAGCTTGCTTTGCTGCCCAAACTCGCGGGCCAGCATACCGTCGATGGCATTAAGCGCCATGCGCATGAATAAAAAAGTGGGCAACAGGCCCAAGGCCCAGCGGCTGGTGGGGGCCAGGAACAGCCACGCCCCGTAGGCCAGCGCGGCCAACAGGGCCGCCACCGTTACGCCATTGGCCGTAATACCAGCCCGGTAGAGGAACGTCGCCAAAGGCCGTAGCAACTGCTGAAACCTGGGCTTCAACTCGTAAATGGAAGGCATAAGCGACGGGTGTTTGATAAGTGACGAAGCGCGGCAGCAGAAGGTCAGGCGTTAAGCAAAGTGTTATTGAGAGCAGCTGCACTGGTCAATCTTAAACTAAAGCTACCTTGATTTGGGCTAAAATCAGCTACCTGCATGGTCCCAGCATTTTGCCAGAAAAGCACCCCGCTCCCGGCCTGGCCTTTTTATGTCTACACCAAAACTAGGTGCGGCCTCAAGACTGGCAAGAACTAAATTACGTAATCAGGGACATTACGGCAAGGGTTATTAGGGCCCTTTGCCTGCTTTATATATTTTATTATCAGCAGTATAAATTTAACAAAATCAGACTTTCAAAAGACTGGCAAAGCCTAATAATTGAGGTAAGAAGAGGGCGCACTTTCTGCACTGAGCATACAACACATTAGCTCAGAGCTTGTATATAATCAACAAATTCACTTTAAAAACCAATATAGCTTATGGCGCCAAGCTGTCGCCCTTGCGACTGTTAGGCCCAAGTAGCATCGTGGCACTACGACAGTTGTGCTGAACCATGCCGGATCAGCTTATCATCATCGCAAGCCCAAAGTGATGAGCAGCCAGAGTAGTAAAGAGGGACCATCATCACTAAACGTACAAGATCGGGCCTAGTCCCCTGGCGTTCCCGGAGGCCAAAACGAAGACCACTGTGGACAAGCATCTGGCTTCATTCAGCGATTGAGTTACTCCTACACGCGAGATGCTGGGGCGAGCTCAGTATGACAGCTTGATTGATACGTTTACTTTTGCACGGGCAGTTAAAAAGGCGCCCCAAGGGGTTGGATTAGAGCGTAATCCAACCCCTTGGGGCGCTCTTTTCTGTACGATAGTTGCTTAGAAATCCTCGTCCAGCGTGAATACGTTATCGTTGCGCTCGCTCATCACGCCGGCTTTCTGGTACTCCGCTACGCGCTTCTCGAAGAAGTTGGTTTTGCCCTGCACCGAAATCATTTCCATGAAGTCGAAGGGATTGGTGACATTGTAGATTTTGCTGCACCCGAGAGCCACCAGCAGGCGGTCGGCGACGAACTCGATGTACTGGGCCATCGACTTGGCATTCATACCGATGAGGTTCACTGGTAAGGCATCGGTCACGAATTCCTGTTCGATGCGCACGGCGTCGGCAATGATGCTATGCACGCGCTCCTCGGGCAGCTTATTTTGGAGGTAGCCGTAGAGCAGGCAGGCGAAGTCGCAGTGCAGCCCTTCGTCGCGCGAAATCAGCTCATTTGAGAAGGTGAGGCCGGGCATCAGGCCGCGCTTCTTCAGCCAGAAGATGGAGCAGAACGAACCGGAGAAGAAAATGCCTTCTACGGCGGCGAAGGCGATGAGGCGCTCGGTGAAGTGCTCGGAGTTGATCCACCGCAGAGCCCACTCACCTTTCTTTTGCACGGCGGGCACCGTTTCGAGGGCGTTAAAGAGGTAATCCTTCTCCTTGGGATCTTTGATGTAGGTATCAATCAGCAGGGAGTAGGTCTCGCTGTGAATGTTTTCCATCATAATCTGGAAGCCGTAGAAGCAGCGGGCCTCGGGCATCTGCACTTCCTGCATGAAGTTGACGGCCAGGTTTTCGTTCACGATTCCATCGGAGGCGGCGAAGAAGGCCAGCACGTGCTTGATGAAGTGGCGTTCGTTGTCGTTCAGGCTGTTCCAATCCTTCTGGTCCTGCGAGAGGTCGATTTCTTCGGCGGTCCAGAAGGAAGCTTGCGACTTTTTGTAGAACTGCCATACCTCATCGTTCTGGATGGGGAAAAGCACGAAGCGGTTGGGGTTTTCGGCGAGGAGAGGCTCCATAAATACTGAGGGACTTGATGACTAGTTGCGGAGGAGAAAGCGGCAAACTAAACTGCCGGGTTTGGGCAGATGTTTGACTGATGCCCTAAAATGGTGGGTCGCGTTCCAACACCAAATATAAGTCCGCCGCCGAGGCCGATGACCACCCCTCTAAGGTTTTTTCTTTGTTATGTTCCGGTTCCAGCTACTTTTTTTAGGAGCGTAATCCGCCGCTTTTTTCACTTGGTCTAACGGGCTAGGCCAGGAAACGACGCTCAAAATCAGGCTCTTTGGACCCTACTTATCCACAATTTCCGTGTGGATAAACCGACTTGTCCCCAAAACGGCGGGCCCCACCCAGGTAACGGCTATTTTTTTTAGTAATCGTTACATTTCCTAACCCGGTCCGGGAGCGGCGTTTTATTCGCGTACAAGGTGTTCCGAAAGCTCCCGCGGAGGCCAGCCAATGACGATTAACAACTTAGGCTTGGATATGCCAAACGGAAGTCGTACTTTTGCCTTCCCATTTTAGAAAAACCCGCGAAAGCTGATGTACGCAATTGTCAACATAGCTGGCCAGCAGACCAAGGTTGAGGCCAACAAATTCGTTTACGCTCACAAACTGGCCGGCAACGTCGGCGACACCGTAACGCTAGGCAACGCCCTGCTGACCGATGACAACGGCACCATCACCATCGGCACTCCCGAGTTGAACGTGGCCGTAACCGGCACCATCCTCGCCCACGTGAAGGGCGACAAGGTGCTCGTCTTCAAGAAAAAGCGCCGCAAGGGCTATCAGAAGATGAACGGCCACCGCCAGTCGTTCACCAAAGTAATGATTAACAGCATCGGCTAAGGCCAATTCCAATTAAAAATTGAGAATTAAAAATTAAAAGTTGTTCGAGCTTAGTCTTCAGCAGATTTTTAATTCCTCATTTTTAATTTTTAATTCCAAAAAATATGGCTCACAAGAAAGGTGTCGGCTCGTCCAACAACGGCCGCGAATCGCATTCCAAACGTCTCGGCGTGAAAATTTTCGGGGGCCAGGCCCTCGTTGCCGGTAACATCATCGTGCGTCAGCGCGGCACCAAGCACCACCCCGGCGAAAACGTAGGCATGGGCAAGGACCACACGCTGTTTGCCTTGGTCGACGGTGAAGTACAGTTCCGCAAAGGCCGCAAAGACCGGTCGTTCGTTACGGTAATTCCCCGCGAAGTAGTATCGGTACCGGCTTAATTGCCGCCATACCCCTTACTGGATAAAGGGCTGCTCCTCACCGGGCAGCCCTTTCTGCGTAGTGCCGCTAGGCTTAGGCATAAACTGGCTAGCGAGCCCAGGCCCAAGGCTGGCAGTCCGGCACTGGTAGGTCAAGAAGCAAGGCCGGTCCAGACATCGGAGTAATTGCCGCCTTGATAGCTACGAGATTAACGCATTTTTCAGGGTGGTGTACTTGAGGTAGCTGGTGAAACCCCACCGAATCCTTGTAGGGCTGTACCCGGCCGGGTAAGTTCCGGTTTGCTTAATGTAATGTGCAGGCCCAAGGAGAGCCGGGCCCGGCGAGCTACTAATCAGGGATGAACTCAGGGCCCCGGCGGAGGCGGAGGCATCGGGCTTAGCTTGTAGAGGACCGGCTTGCTGGGACTGGCGTCCAGCTCAAGGCTGGTTATCTGAATGTTGAGCAGATAGAGGCCATCCGCTACTTCGTCGGGTACGAAAATCAGCTCGGTGATGGTGGCCCCGCAGCGCGGCTGGGCAGGATACCGCCAAAAAGCGTGGTGGGCCAGCAGTTGCCCGGCATCTTCTTCCCGGTCGACGCTGGGCAGGTCGAGCAGGAGATGCTGAACGTGCTGCGCCACCAGAAAATGGGCCAGGGCCGGCTCAACGTAGGGTGGGTTGGTGCCGGAGTAGTGTCGGCTGCGCTTGGCCGGGTCGTTGGGTAAGGTGCGCAAAACCAGCGCTTCGGGCACCGAGCCGTCGGCTTGGCTTGCCAGGGCGGCTTGCACATCGGCCAGCATCACCACCAGGTCGCCGTTGGGCTGGGCACGGGGGGCTACGCTTACCAGCCGGGCCACGAACAGGAAGCGCCGCAGGCACTGGTTAAGCGTAGCGGCAGGGTCGGGCGCGATGTGGCCGTAGCACTCAGTGTGGGTGCCGTTGCCGTGGGGCGTGACGTGGACGCGCTGGTAGTTGGTGCTGCCGCCAAGGGCCACGCTGCCCACGAAGGAGCCCACTCGAATGGTATCAAACTGCACGGGCTCGGCCCAGAAGCAACTCACTTGGTCTGCACCGGGGGCCAGGGGCAGGGAAACGTCAAGGGGCGCGGCGGGGTCGTAGGTGTAGAGGCGGCCGGCGTAAGGGAAGGTGGCTTGCACGGGATGATGGACGATGAACAGTGAGTGATTAACCCGTCGGGGCGGGTTGCGGAGCGAAAGCAGCTGGGGCAGCTAAGTAGTTCAGTAGCTGGCTTATCTCAACCGCGCGGCTGACAATGATGAAATGGCCCCCGGGGAGCTGGTAGTGGCTGTGCGCCGCACCCCGGGGCAGTAGCCGGTCGTGCGTCCCGTGGATGCGGGCAACCGGGATGCCAGAACTACCCGACCAATGCACGATTTGCCCAATGGCCCAGCGCGCCAGCCGCAGGTCGGTGTCGCGGATAATGGCGCGGAGCAGCTGGTACTCCGCGTCGTTCTCGACACTAAAAAACCACTGGGCTACGCGCGGCCCGAGCGCCAGCCAGCGCATGGGCAGCAGCCGATGCAGCCCCGTGGCACGGGCCAGGTTAGCCACCCACGGCAACTCGCGCGGACTCGCCAAGCTGGAAATGAGTACCACCCGGGCCAGGGGGCGCAGCTCGCCCAGGGCCAGCGCCAGCACGCCGCCAAAGGAGACCCCAACCAGCCAGCAGGCTTGCTCTACCGGCACGGCCGCCGCGAGGCGCGCGGCATAGTGCGGCAGTGGCTCGCGAGCGCCGTGCGGAGGTAGCCAATGCAGCACGTGCACTTCGCCCTGCAAGCGCAAGTAGTGAAACACCCGCCCATCAGCGCCCAGCCCCGGAATTAAGTAGAAGATGGGTACCGGGAGCATAGGCGGTGGCTACCTTCGCCGCGCGTGAGGCGGGATTATTATTATACAAAGATCTACGCCGAAGGCTGGAAACCGCTACGGGCTGTTAGGTTAGGAGTCGAGGCGCACAAACACGCCTTCGAGGTAGAAGATGTTGTGCGGCTGGGGGTCGTCGGGGGCTTCGTCAGCAGTTTCGCCATCTTCCAGGGCGGGGTAGGTTACCGAAAGCTTCAGGGCCACGCTGGGTAAGGGTACGGGTGGGGCTTCGTCGGAATTGTATTCGAGGAGGGCGGGCCACTCGCCGGCCGCCAGGGCGTCGGCTACTTCCTCCTGCAGGGCTTCGGCCCGGTCGTGGGTCAGGCTTAGCAGCGTGTCCAGGGCCTTGAACGGCAGGGCCAGATGAAAGAAATGAGCGTCCTGGTCGAAATAGGTGGTGGCCCACACGGTCACGTCATCGGTGTTGTCGAAGACGATGGCTACCAGGTGGATTTGCTCCACGAAGAAGTCGGCGTCGTCGGCGATGCTGTCGCTCAGTAGCTTCATAGAATTACGAATTAAACGAAGTACACGATTTTTTGGTGGTCGTCTGCGTCAGGGTGGGGCCCGTCAGCGAAGCTAAGGGCTGGCTGGGCTTTGTGGTACCCCGGTTTGCTTATTCTGTTGAATCCGGGAATGAGTTGTTCGGAAGCATAGTGGTGGCGCGGCTTTTCTGTCGTGGCGCCGCTTCTGGGCGGGGCGGGGGGGCGCCGTTTTAAATTGGGTAAGAAAAGGCCGGGGGGGGGGTGGTTGAAGTCTTTTTGCTCGGCTTGCCGGCCGCGGAGGGCTCGGGG
>NZ_JACXAD010000021.1 GCF_014699115.1 Hymenobacter montanus | reverse complement strand
CGGGCAGGTCGCGCCACGAAATACCCGTACGCACGCGGTACAGAACGGCATTGACAAACAGTCGATTGTCCCGGCCCGTACCCCCGCCTGTGCCGGGGCGCCCCAAGGTATGCGGTTCGACTAACTTCCATGCCAGGTCACTTAATTCATGGCGACGCATAGCCCAAAATTAACCCTACACTGTCCACACACCCTAGTTAATTAATTAAATTTTTTCACATCATTTTTGCATGATGCTTCTATTCTAACGAATGACATCTTTGTGTTTATTCTATAACGTCGCCTTTGATAATTGTATTTAATCTATTTAAGTTGTCTTATTTTGTACTTTTTGTATGAAAATACCGGCTCGCTATTGCGAATCTGAACTATAAATCCTTTCTTACTAGCTCCTTAATGACTTCATTCTAATTGTATGTCTTTCTCATTTAATCCAATATGCTAATTGTCTATGAATCGTAGAACTTTCCTTCGCAAACCAGCGGCTCCCGTGGCCGCTCTCTTCGAGCGCCCTGCGGCAGGCAGTGACCAGTCCCCAGGCAAGGGTGAAACCGTGAATACTATCGCCAACAAGGAACTGCCGACCGCACCGCGCTCTCTAGCTGGAATAGCCCCCTACACTGGCCCCTGGGGTCCGGTGCAAGCAGCTCACCTGCTACGACGCGCGACCTTTGGGTCCTCCCGCGACGAAATCAACACCGCCGCCAGCCAATCCCTCACCCAGGTCCTTGACCGCCTGTTCACCGCGCCGGCCACGCCGGAGCCGCCGGTTATCGGCTTTTCAGGCGATCCGGACTTTCCCTTCGGCTCTCAGTTTGTGACTGGCAACATCGAAGGCTGGACTGCCCGATGCAGCTTGCGGGCTTGGTGGATGGGGCTCATGCTCAAAGACACATCTCTCGTAGAGAAGATGACCCTGTTCTGGCACAACCACTTCGTCGTTCTCATCGATACCGATGCCGGAATCCTCAATAGCCGCTTCGGCTACCGCTACGTAGCCTTGTTGCGCGAGCAGGCCCTGGGCAACTTCAAGCAACTGGCCAAGGACGTAACCATCGAGCCGGCCATGTTGAGCTTCCTCAACGGCACCGACAACTCGGCCGACGCCCCCAACGAAAACTATGGCCGCGAGCTGCTCGAGCTCTTCACTATCGGCAAAGGGCGGATCATCGGACCCGGCAACTACACCACCTACACCGAGTCGGATGTACAGGCCGCCGCCCGCGTGCTCACTGGCTGGCAGTACTCAGAAGAAAACATCAACAGCTTTTTCACCGAGAGCCGCCACGAACCCGGCCCGAAGCAGTTCAGCAGCGCCTTCGGCAACCGGGTCATCACCAACCAGGGCGACCAGGAATACAAGACCCTGATCGACCTGATCTTCGACCGGCCCGAAACGGCCGCCTTCCTCGTGCGCAAGCTCTACCGCTGGTTCATCTACTACGTCATCGACGCCACCACCGAGGCCAACGTGATCCAGCCCCTGGCCGCCCAGCTCCGGCAGAATGGCTACAATGTGGCCCCGGTGCTGCGCACCTTGCTGGCCAGCGAGCACTTCTTTGATGCCGTCAACATCGGCTGCATGATCAAAAGCCCGATGGATTTCGTTCTCGGTACGCTCCGGCAAATGTCCGTCGCTCTCCCGCCCGAATCTGAGTTGGAGCCGTCCTACAACTGTTGGTATGCGCTTGTTGACAGCGCTGAAAGGATGCAGCAATTCATTGGTAATCCGCCCAACGTGGCGGGCTGGCCAGCCTATTGGCAGACGCCCCAATATTACGAGATGTGGATCAACGCTATGACCCTCCGCTGGCGCAACGAGTACACCAACGAGCTCAGCAGTAACTATGGCTACGTGGTCATCGTCAATGGCGTTTCTTACCCGCTCAAGATCGAGATCATCGAGTGGGTGCAAAGCCTGCCGGCCGCTACGGCCGCGGACTGCAACCTGCTGATTTTAGAATTAGTTAAGCAACTGCTACCCTTTCCCCTGACAGCCAACCAGCTCACCTTCCTCAACGACACACTGCTGCCCGGCCTGCCAGATTTCGAGTGGACTGTGGAGTGGCAGGACTTTCTCTCCGACCCTAACGATATGGCCAAGCGCAACGCCGTGGATAGCAAGCTTCGCGCCGTGTTACGTCAGATCATGGGCCTGGCCGAATATCACTTGGCGTAACGACCACTTGGCTATCGGCACCTCAGGCGATGGTTTCAGCGAACTCACCAGCCCGTTCATCCCCCGTTATTCAATTCTTATTAGCATATGCAACGTAGACATTTCCTTCAGACGACGGCCGCCGCCACCGTGCTGCCCACCTTACTCGGCGGCCTGCCCATCAGCGCCCATGGTTTCGCGCCTAACCTCTTCGAGCTCACCGGCGGCGCCACCCAAACCGACCGCGTGCTGGTCATCATCCAACTCACGGGCGGCAACGATGGGCTCAATACTATCATCCCCCTCGACCAGTACACCAACCTGATGCGCGCCCGCGCCAACGTGGCCATCGCTCAGAACCGCGTGCTGCCCCTGCGCGGGGCCACCGGCATCCACCCGGCCATGGTCAAGGTCAAGAACCTGTTCGACAATGGCCAGATCGGCATCGTGCAGAACGTGGGCTACCCCGAAGCCAACGGCTCGCACTTCCAATCCACCGACACTTGGACGTCGGCGGCCGACTCGAACGTGCTCCTCCCTTCGGGCTGGGGGGGCCGCTACCTCAACAACGAATATCCGGGCTTCCCCGTCGACTACCCCAACGCCCAGGCTCCCCACCCGCTGGCCATCACCATCGGCTCGGTGGCCAGTAACGTGGTGCAGGGCCCGGTCATCAACATGGGCATGGCCATCAATAGCACCTCCTCGTTTCAGCAATTGCTGACCGGCAGCGTCGACACAGCCCCCAACACACTGGCCGGCCACGAGTTGACCTTCATCCGACAGATGGTGCGCCAAACCGATGTGTACTCGACGACCCTTCAGCAGGCCGCCGCCCGGGCCCAGAACCTCTCCCCCCTCTACCCGACAGCCGGCGTCAATGAGCTGGCCGACCAGCTCAAGATCGTGGCTCAGCTGGTGGCCGGTGGGCTGCAGACCCGCGTCTACGTCTGCAGCCTCGGCGGCTTCGACACCCACAGCAGCCAAGTGGACACCGGCGATGGCAACACCACGGGCGAGCACGCCAAGCTCCTGAGCCTAATTTCGGTGGCCCTCGACGCGTTCCAGGACGACTTGCGCCGGCTGCGGGTGCAGGACCGGGTGGTGGGCATGACCTTCTCCGAGTTTGGCCGCCGCATGGTCTCTAACTCAGCCAAGGGCACCGATCACGGCGAGGCCGGGCCCATGATCGTGTTTGGCACCAGCGTCAACCCCATCATCCACGGCCCCAACCCCACCATCCCAGCCGACGCGACCTTCGTCGACAACCTGCCCATGCAGATCGACTTTCGCTCTGTCTACGCCAGCATCCTCAAAGACTGGTTCCAGGTGCCGCAGGCCACCATCAACGCGCTGCTGCCCTCGAGCGTGGGCCAGTTCCCGTACGTGCCCGTCATTCGCCAGGGCACGGTCACGGGCTCGACGCCGGCGGCTGAACTAGAAGTAACTGGCTTCAGCGTGTTCCCCAACCCGGCCCGCGAGCGGGCCACGGCCACGTTTGAATGCCAGGGGGGCCACGTGCAGATGGTGCTGCGCGACGTGGTGGGCCGTGAGGTGCGCCGCGTGCTCGACCGGGCGATGCCCCAGGGCCAGTGTCAGGTGCCGGTGGACGTGAGTGGCCTCAAGGCCGGGCTTTACTACTGCCACGTGCGCGAGGGACAGCGCGTGAGCGCCCGCAGCCTCTCCGTGCTTTAACAATCATCGGACCTACCCGGCCCGACGAGGCAGAGAGATTGCCCCAGCTAATTCAAGCCCTTGAGGGTCGCCACGCGGCCTTCAAGGGCTTGTGCTGCATCGCAGCAGGCCACTCGTTCAGTGTTCCTAAAGCAACATAGAATAGTACACGACTTGGTTGGTCATAATCATTCCGCTGTCCAAGTATCAGGGACAAATTTGCTTGTTGATTTCAATCTGGACCTGACATTAAGCCAAAGGAATTAATATAAAATATTAATTCTATCATATAAATTTTTTTCATAACACTATTGCAATTTTATCATATAGCATGAGCGCTAAACTCCTTAGCTGACGATTTCTTCTAGTGTGAATGCCATAATTTACTATATAATCTTCTCTTTAATAAATTATAAAATTCCAGAAAAATCAACATTTTACGGACACTATTAGGTGAACTTCCATAAGTCCCTATTGTAAATCTGCACGATAAACTTTTCCTTACAAGCTCCTTACTGATTTCATTCTAGTTGTATGCTTTTCTCACTTAATCCAATATGCTAATCGTCTATGAATCGTAGAACTTTCCTTCGCAAACCAGCGGCTCCAGTGGCCACCCTCTTCGAGCGCCCCGCCGCCAGCGGTGACCAGCCCCCGGGCAAGGGCGAAACCGTGAGCAAGTTCGCCAACAAGGACCTGCCCGCCACCCCGCGCTCGCTGGCCGGGCTGGCCCCCTACACCGGCCCTTGGGGCCCGGTGCAAGCGGCCCACCTGCTGCGGCGCGCAACCTTCGGGCCCACCCGCGCCGAGATCAACACGGCCGCCAGCCAGTCCCTCACCCAGGTCCTCGACCGCCTCTTCACCGTGCCCGCCACGCCCGACCCACCCGTCCAGGGCTTCCCAGGCGATCCGCTCTTGCCCGTCGGGGCGCCGTTCGTAACGGGGGACTATGAAGGGGGTTGGAGTGCCCGATCCAGCGTGCGGGCTTGGTGGCTGGGGCTCATGCTCAAAGACACAACCATCGTCGAGAAGATGACCCTGTTCTGGCACAACCACTTCGTCATCACCTTCGACCTGGATGGCGGCACCTTCGACAGCCGCTTCGCCTACCGCTACTGCGCCCTGCTGCGCGAGCAGGCCCTGGGCAACTTCAAGCAGCTGGCCAAAGACATGACCGTCGAGCCCGGCATGCTCAAGTACCTCAATGGCAGCGCCAACACCGTCGACGCCCCCAACGAAAACTACGGCCGCGAGCTGCTCGAGCTCTTCACCATCGGCAAGGGCCGCACCATCGGCCCCGGCAACTACACCACTTACACCGAGGCCGACGTGCAAGCTGCCGCCCGCGTACTCACCGGCTGGCAGCATTCGGAAGAAAACATCAACGGCTTCTTCACCGACAGCCTGCACGAGCCCGGCGTCAAGCGCTTTAGCAGCGCCTTCGGCAACCGCACCATTGCCAACCAAGGCGACCAGGAGTACAAGGCCCTGATCGATCTGATTTTTGATCGGACCGAAACGGCCGCTTTCATCGTGCGCAAGCTTTATCGCTGGTTCGTCTACTACGTCATCGACGCCACCACCGAGGCCAACGTGATCCAGCCCCTGGCCGCCCAGCTCCGGCAGAACGGCTACAACGTGGGCCCGGTGGTGCGCACCTTGCTGGCCAGCGAGCACTTCTTCGATGCCATCAACATCGGCTGCATGATCAAGAGCCCCATCGATTTTGTCGTGGGTGCGGTCCGGCAGATGTCCGTGACCTTCCCGCCCGAATCCAACACAGTGGAATTATACACAGCCTGGAGCATGCTCGTGGATGGTGCTGAGAAGATGCAGCAGTTCATTGGCAATGCGCCCAACGTGGCGGGTTGGCCAGCTTATTGGCAGACCCCGCAGTATTATGAGATGTGGATTAACGCCATGACGTTGCCCCTGCGTAACCAGTTCACCGACCGGATCATCAACGAGTATGGTTACGACACCAACTTTCCCGCCACTGTCAAGCTCAGGATCGAGACCATTGACTGGGTACAGAGCCTGCCGCCGGCCACGGCGGCGGACTGTAACCTGCTGATTGCGGAATTTGTCCGACACTTGCTACCCTTCCCCCTGACGGCCAACCAGATGACTTTCCTCAACGACACGCTGCTGCCCGGCCTGCCGGATTTCGAGTGGACCGTGGAGTGGCAAGCCTTCCTGGCCGACCCCGACAACATGACTAAACGTAGTGCCGTGGATAGCAAGCTCCGCGCCGTGGTACGCCAGATCATGGGGCTCGCCGAATTTCATTTGTCTTAACGACCAACTGGCTATCGGATCCGTGGCCGACTGTTGCGTCGAACAGGGCCTCTATTTCGCTAGCTTTTAACTGACTATAGGCTCCGTGGCCGACAGTTTCGGCGACCCCGTTGGTGGCCGGCTAGCCCTTACTCCTCCGTTATTCAATTCTTATTAGCATATGCAACGTAGACATTTCCTTCAGACGACGGCCGCCGCCACCGTGCTGCCCACCTTACTCGGCGGCCTGCCCATCAGCACCTACGGCTTCTCCCCCGAGTTCCTCGAGCTCACCGGCAGCGCCACCCAAACCGACCGCGTGCTCGTGCTCATCCAGCTCATCGGCGGCAACGATGGCCTCAACACCATCATCCCCCTCGACCAGTACACCAACCTGCTGCGCGCCCGCCCCAACGTGGCCATCGCTCAGAACCGCGTGCTGCCCCTGCGCGCAGCCACCGGCATCCACCCGGCCATGGCCAAGGTCAAGAACCTGTTCGACAACGGCCAGATCGGCATCGTGCAGAACGTGGGCTACCCCGACGCCACCGGCTCCCACTTCGACTCGACCGACATCTGGACCTCGGCCACCGACTCGAACGTGCTCAACTCCTCGGGCTGGGGCGGGCGCTACCTCAACAACGAATACCCCGGCTTCCCCATCGGCTATCCCAACGCCCAGGCCCCCCACCCGCTGGCCATCACCATCGGCTCGGTCGTGAGCAACGTCGTGCAGGGCCCAGCCGTGAACATGGGCATGGCCATCAACAGCACCTCCTCCTTCCTGCAACTGCTCACCGGCGGCGTCGACACGGCCCCCAACACCCCGGCCGGCCACGAGCTGACCTTTATCCGGCAGGTGGTGCGCCAAACCGAGGTGTACGTGACGGCCATCCAGCAGGCCGCCGCCCGGGCTCAGAACCTGTCGCCCCTCTACCCGACGGCCGGCGAAAACCCGCTGGCCGACCAGCTCAAGATCGTGGCCCAACTGGTGGCCGGCGGCCTGCAGACCCGCGTCTACGTCTGCAGCCTCGGCGGCTTCGACACCCACGGGGCCCAGGTGGATGGGGGCGATGGCAACACCACGGGCGAGCACGCCAAGCTGCTGGGCTACCTCTCGGGGGCCCTCGACGCCTTCCAGGACGACCTGCGCCGGCTGCGGGTGCAGGACCGGGTGGTGGGCATGACTTTCTCCGAGTTCGGCCGCCGTATCCTGTCTAACTCGGCCAACGGCACCGACCACGGCGAGGCCGGCCCGATGATCGTGTTTGGCACCAGCGTCAACCCCATCATCCACGGCCCCAACCCCACCATCCCCGACGAGCCGACCTTCTTCGAGAACCTGCCCATGCAGATCGACTTCCGCGCCATCTACGCCAGCATTCTCAAGGACTGGTTCCAGGTGCCGCAGACGCTCATCAACACGCTGCTGCCCTCGCGCGTGGGCCAGTTCCCCTATGTGCCCGTCATTCGCCAGGGCACGGTCACGGGCTCGACGCCGGCGGCGGAGCTGGAAGTAGCCGAGTTCAGCGTGTTCCCCAACCCGGCCCAGGACCGGGCCACCTGCACATTTGAATGCCAGGGGGGCCACGTGCAGGTGGTGCTCCGCGACGTGGTGGGCCGTGAGGTGCGCCGGGTGGTGGACCGGGCGATGCCGCGGGGCCAGTGTCAGGTACCGGTGGACGTGAGTGGGCTCAAAGCCGGGCTCTACTACTGCCACGTGCGCGAGGGACAGCGCGTGAGTGCCCGCAGCCTCTCCGTCCTCTAACTACCGGATCTGCCCGGCCCACGCGGCAGCGGCAGCGGAACTGCTCCTCGATACAAGCCCTTGAGGGTCGCCACCTGGCCTTCAAGGGCTTGTTGCTTATGGTGCATGATTAAACGCCAGTCGTTTATTGGTGGTACATCAACCCTACCCTCTTCGCTGGCTACACACGCCGCTACTTACGGATCAAGAGCGTGGGCGCTTCTTCGTTTTAATCCGAGAGTATATTAGAAAAATTCTATTATTTTAGAATTATTCCGGTAGCAATGTGACTTGTTTTTTATCATGAATATAATTTTTTATATTATTCAAATAACACACTTGTCATTTTCTCATAAGTGCACAGATAATTCTTGATGCATAGAATTGCTAAGGAAACAAACCCACTTAGAATTATTATTAGAAATGGCACAAGCTGCTATTGCGAATGTAAACTATAATCCCTTCCTTACAAGCTATTTATAAATCCGCCTTTAATTGCACGTTTTCTCAATTAATCCAATATTTTAACGCCTATGGACCGCAGAGCTTTCCTCCGCAAACCGGTGGCACCCGTGGCAGCCCTTCTCGAACAGCCTGCGATGGGCGGAGACCAGCCACTGGGCAAGGGTGAAACCATTAGCAAGTTCGCCAACAAGGAACTGCCGACCGCACCGCGCTCTCTAGCTGGAATAGCCCCCTACGCCGGCCCCTGGGGCCCAGTGCAAGCGGGCCACTTGCTTCGACGCGCTATTTTTGGCCCCACCCGCAACGAAATTAATACCGCCGCCGGTCAATCACTCACGCGAGTCCTCGACGGCCTGTTCACCGCCCCCGGCGTACCGCCCCCCCCGGTCATGGGCTTCTCGGGCGTACCCAACCTGCCCGTAGGTTCCGAGTTCGTGACGGGTCCCGATGACGATGAAAATGGTTTTCTAACCCGAAACTCCATTCGGTCGTGGTGGGTGGGGCACATGCTACAAAACACGACGATTGTGGAGAAGATGACCCTGTTCTGGCACAACCACTTCGTGACCGAGTTCGAGGGCATCGCCGACAGCCGCTTCAGCTACCGCTACGTAGCCTTGTTGCGCGAGCAGGCCCTGGGCAACTTCAAGCAACTGGCCAAAGACATGACCATCGAGCCGGCCATGTTGAGCTACCTTAACGGCACCGACAACTCGGCCGACGCCCCCAACGAAAACTATGGCCGCGAGCTGCTCGAGCTCTTTACCATCGGCAAAGGCCCCATCAGCGGCCCCGGCAACTACACCACTTACACCGAGTCGGACGTGCAAGCCGCCGCCCGTGTACTCACTGGCTGGCAGTACTCGGAGGAAAACATCAACAGCTTCTTCACCAACAGTCGCCACGAACCCGGCCCGAAGCAGTTCAGCAGCGCCTTCGGCAACCGGGTCATCACCAACCAGGGCGACCAGGAATACAAGACCCTGATCGACCTGATCTTCGACCGGCCCGAAACGGCCGCCTTCCTCGTGCGCAAGCTCTACCGCTGGTTCATCTACTACGTCATCGACGCCACCACCGAGGCCAACGTGATCCAGCCCCTGGCCGCCCAGCTCCGGCAGAACGGCTACAACGTGGCCCCGGTGCTGCGCACCCTGCTGGCCAGCGAGCACTTCTTTGATGCCGTCAACATCGGCTGCATGATCAAAAGCCCCATCGATTTCGCCATCGGCGCGGCTCGGCAAATTCCCGTCCCCTTTCCCCCAGACTCGGAGTTAGAGGCATTATATAATTCCTGGTATTGGCTAGTCGACAGCACGGAGAGAATGCAACAGTACATTGGCGACCCGCCGAACGTGGCGGGCTGGTCGCCCTACTGGCGAGCACCGCAGTACTACGAGATCTGGATTAATGCCATGACCTTGCCCGAGCGTAACATCTACACCGACGCGCTAATCTATGTAGATGGCCTGGGTATCGACTTCCCGAATGGCAGCTACACCCTCCGGATGGAGGTTATCGAGTGGGTGCGAAGCCTGCCTGCGGCCACGGCAGCCGACTGTAACCTGCTGATTAACGAAGTCATCAAGCTGCTGCTGGCCTTCCCGCTGACGGCCAACCAGGTGGCGGCCCTCAAGAGAACGCTGCTCGGCACCCTACCCGATTTCGAGTGGACCGTCGAGTGGCAGGCCTTTTTGGCCGATCCGACCAACGAGGAGACGCGCATGGCTGTCGATAATAAGCTGCGAGCCTTGGTACGCCAAGTCATGGGCATGGCCGAATATCACTTGGCCTAAGGAGCAACGGATAAGGGCCGGTTTGGCAGGTTTCCCGCCAGCGGCCTGCTAGCACGTCAACCACTCGCCACTTAACTATTACATTAATTATGCAACGTAGACATTTTCTTCAGACGACCGCGGCGGCCACGGTGCTGCCTACCTTACTCGGCGGCATGCCCATTGGAGCCTACGGCTTCTCCCCTGAACTCTTCGAACTCACCGGCGGGGCCGCCGAAACCGACCGGGTGCTGGTGCTCATCGAGCTCAGCGGCGGCAACGATGGCCTCAATACCATCATCCCCCTCGACCAGTACACCAACCTGCTGCGCGCCCGCGCCAACGTGGCCATCCCTGAAAATCAGGCCTTGCGCCTGCGCGGGGCCACCGGCATCCACCCGGCCATGGTTAAGGTCAAGAACCTGTTCGACAATGGCCAAATCGGCATCGTCCAAAACGCGGGCTACCCCGAGGCCAACGGCTCCCACTTCCGCTCCGGCGAAATCTGGACCACCGCCGCCGACTCGAATGTGACGCTCAACACCGGCTGGGGCGGGCGCTACCTCAACAACGAATACCCCGGCTTCCCCATCGGCTATCCCAACGCCCAGGCCCCCCACCCGCTGGCCATCACCATCGGCTCGGTCGTGAGTAGCGTGGCCCAGGGACCGAGTATGAATATGGGCATGGCCATTGGCGGCACGTCCTCGTTTTACAACCTGCTCAATGGAGCCATCGACGCGGCCCCTGACACGCTGGCCGGCCACGAGCTGACTTTCATCCGGCAGGTGGTGCAGCAAACGCAGGTCTACGTGACGGCCATCCAGCAGGCCGCCGCCCGGGCCCAGAACCTCTCGCCCCTCTACCCGACAGCCGGCGAAAACCCGCTGGCCGACCAGCTCAAGATCGTGGCCCAGCTGGTGGCCGGCGGCCTGCAGACCCGCGTCTACGTCTGCAGCCTTGGAGACTTCGACACCCACGGGGCCCAGGTAGCCGCGGGCAGCACCACCACCGGTGCCCACGCCGAGCTGCTGAGCCAACTCTCGGTAGCTCTCGACGCGTTCCAGGACGACCTGCGCCGGCTGCGGGTGCAGGACCGGGTGGTGGGCATGACCTTCTCCGAGTTTGGCCGCCGCATCGTCTCCAACTCAGCCAACGGCACCGACCACGGCGAGGCCGGCCCGATGATCGTGTTCGGCACCAGCGTCAACCCCATCATCCACGGCCCCAACCCCACCATCCCAGCCGACACGACCTTCTTCGACAACCTGCCCATGCAGATCGACTTCCGCTCTGTCTACGCCAGCATCCTCAAAGACTGGTTCCAGGTGCCGCAGGCCACCATCAACGCGCTGCTGCCCTCGAGCGTGGGCCAGTTCCCGTACGTGCCCGTCATTCGCCAGGGCACGGTTACGGGCTCGACGCCGGCGGCGGAGCTGGAAGTAGCCGAGTTCAGCGTGTTCCCCAACCCCGCCCAGGACCGGGCCACCTGCACATTTGAATGCCAGGGGGGCCACGTGCAGGTGGTGCTCCGCGACGTGGTGGGCCGCCAGGTGCGCCAAGTGGTGGATCGGGTGCTGCCCCGGGGCCAGTGCCAGGTACCAGTGGACGTGAGTGGGCTCAAAGCCGGGCTTTACTACTGCCACGTGCGCGAGGGACAGCGCGTCAGTGCCCGCAGCCTCTCCGTCCTCTAACTACCCAGCCCCCGGAGCAGAGGCAAGGCAGTGCTCTTTGATACAAAGTCTTAAGAATTGTCTTGCAGCTTTCAAGAGCTTATTGCGCCTGGTGTGGATGTCAGCTCATCCTTAGTGAATTGAGGCGAATAGCTGCCCGCTTCGCCAGCTATGTACTCTGCAGCCCACCTGTCGGGAGAGGGTTGCTTTTTCGTCCTAACCCGGGCTGAGGGCTGCCTAGGAAAAGAGTAAATCATTTAGCATTATTTCATTAAATCTTGCAGGGAATAATGCATATATTATTTACATCTATTTCACCAAAAGCTCATTATCGATTTTCTTCCAATTGTATTTTTTCTTAATCTTATACCTCAACGCCTATGAATCGCAGAACTTTCCTTCGCAAACCAGCGGCCCCCGTGGCGGCCCTCTTGGAGCAGCCCGCCACAGGCAGCGACCAGCCCCCAGGCAAGGGCGAAACCGTGAGCAAGTTCGCCAACAAGGACCTGCCTGCCACCCCGCGCTCGCTGGCCGGGCTGGCCCCCTACACCGGCCCCTGGGGTTCCCAGCAGGCGGCCCACCTGCTGCGGCGCGCAACCTTCGGGCCCACCCGTGCTGAGATTAATACCGCTGCCGGCCAGTCGCTCACCCAGGTGCTAGATCGTATCCTGACCGTACCAAGCGCACCGCCGCCACCTGTCAATGGCTTCTCCGACGCAGAAATACCGCTGGGCAGCGAGTGGGTGTCGATGTCCTTTGACTCGACGGGCGTCGAGTACTATTTAAGAGAGAGCCTGCGGTCGTGGTGGATCGGGCAAATGGTGCAAAGCACTACGACAGTGGAAAAAATGACGCTCTTCTGGCACAACCACTTCGTAACGGAGTTCGAAGAAGTATTCATTACCCGCCCCTGCTATCGCCATTGGTCCTTGTTGCGCCAACATGCGCTGGGCAACTTCAAGCAACTGGCCAAGGACGTAACCATCGAGCCGGCCATGTTGAGTTACCTCAGCGGCAACTACAACACGGCTGACGCCCCCAACGAGAACTACGGCCGGGAGTTGCTCGAGCTCTTCACCATCGGCAAAGGCCCCATCATCGGACCCGGCAACTATACTACCTACACCGAGGCCGACGTGCAGGCCGCCGCCCGCGTGCTCACCGGCTGGCAGTACTCGGAAGAGGACTTCAGCAGCTTCTTCACCGACTCGCGCCACGACCCGAGTACCAAGCACTTCAGCAGCGCCTTTGGCAACCGCACCATCGCCAACCAGGGCGACCAGGAATACAAGGCCCTGATCGACCTGATCTTCGACCGGCCTGAAACGGCGGCCTTCCTCGTGCGCAAGCTCTACCGCTGGTTCGTCTACTACGTCATCGACGCCACCACCGAAGCCAACGTGATCCAGCCGCTGGCCACCCAGTTCAAGAACAATGGCTACGACGTGGCCCCGATCTTGCGCACCCTACTCGGCAGCGAGCACTTCTTCGATATGGTCAACATGGGCTGCATGATCAAAAGCCCGGTTGATTTCGTAGTCGGCACCGTCCGGCAGCTAGCCGTCGCCCTCCCGCCCGAATCCAATATCGAGGGGCTATACTACTCCTGGGATTGGATGTCGGAAAGTACCGATAGAATGCAGCAGCTACTCGGTGACCCGCCCAACGTGGCGGGGTGGGCCGCTTACTGGCAGACCCCGCAATACTACGAGATGTGGATCAATGCCACGACGCTACTGGAACGTAGCCGATACACTCAAGCGCTAATCAGGCAGGATGGCTATACCTTCAGCTATCCTACGGGCCGGCACACCCTCAGGATTGACGTCATTGCCTTCGTGCGGAGCCTGCCTGCCGCCACCGCCTCAGATTGCAATCTGATGATTGCGGAGCTGAACCAGCTGCTGCTGCCCCTCCCGCTCACGGCCAGTCAGCTAGCCGCTCTCAAAACTGAGCTGATAGGGACCCTGCCCGATTTTGAATGGACCGTGGAGTGGCAGGCTTTTCTGGCCGCGCCAAACGATATGACCATACGCAACGCCTTGGAAACTAAGCTTCGGGCCTTGGTGCGTCAGATCATCAATATGGCTGAATATCATTTGTCTTAATGGTTAGATGGCTAAATGGTCGCTTGGCTGATTTCTCTGAGAAACCAGCCAGGCACCGCATAGCAATTCAACAACCAGCCACTTAATCATTAAAATAACCATGAAACGCAGACATTTCCTTCAAACCACCGCCGCCGCCACGGTGCTGCCCACGCTGCTGGGTGGCATGCCCATCGGGGCTTATGGATTTTCGCCCCAGTTGTTCGAACTCACGGGCGGCGCCACCAATACTGATCGGGTGCTGGTGCTTATCGAGCTCAGCGGCGGCAACGACGGGCTCAACACCATCATTCCCCTCGACCAGTACACCAATCTGATGCGCGCCCGCCCCAACGTGGCCATCGCCCAGAACCGCGTGCTGACGCTACGAGGCGCCACGGGCATTCACCCGGCCATGGTCAAGGTCAAGAACCTCTTCGACAATGGCCAGATTGGCATTGTTCAGGACGTGGGCTACCCCGAGGCTAATGGCTCCCACTTCCGTTCTTTTGATATCTGGGCTACGGCGGCCGACTCCGACGTGACGCTTAATTCGGGCTGGGCCGGGCGTTACCTGGATGGTGAGTATCCCGGCTTCCCCATCGGCTATCCCAACGCCCAGGCTCCCCACCCGCTGGCCATCACCATCGGCTCGGTCGTGAGCAACGTCGTGCAGGGACCGGCCGTGAACATGGGCATGGCCATTAGAAGTACTACCTCCTTTCTGCAACTGCTTACTGGCGCCGTCGACATGGCCCCCAACACGCCGTTCGGCCATGAGCTGACTTTCATCCGGCAGGTGGTGCAGCAAACGCAGGTGTACGTGACGGCCATCCAGCAGGCCGCCGCCCGGGCTCAGAACCTCTCCCCCCTTTACCCCGCAGCCCGCCAGAACGCGCTGGCCGATCAGCTCAAGATCGTGGCCCAGCTGGTGGCCGGCGGCCTGCAGACCCGCGTCTACATCTGCAGCCTCGGCGACTTCGATAACCACAGCGACCAGGTGGATGGAGCCAATGGCAACACCACGGGCGAGCACGCTACGCTGTTGGGCAAGCTCTCAGTAGCCCTCGACGCGTTCCAGGACGACCTGCGCCGGCTGCGGGTGCAGGACCGGGTGGTGGGCATGACCTTCTCCGAGTTCGGCCGCCGCATCGTCTCCAACTCAGCCAACGGCACCGACCACGGCGAGGCCGGCCCGATGATCGTGTTTGGCACCAGCGTCAACCCCATCATCCACGGCCCCAACCCCACCATCCCAGCGGACACGACCTTCGTCGACAACCTGCCCATGCAGATCGACTTCCGCTCTGTCTACGCCAGCATCCTCAAAGACTGGTTCCAGGTGCCGCAGGCCACCATCAACGCGCTGCTGCCCTCGAGTGTGGGCCAGTTCCCGTACGTGCCCGTCATTCGCCAGGGCACGGTTACGGGCTCGACGCCGGCGGCTGAACTGGAAGTAACTGGCTTCAGCGTGTTCCCCAACCCGGCCCGCGAGCGGGCCACGGCCACGTTTGAGTGCCAGGGGGGCCACGTGCAGATGGTGTTGCGCGACGTGGTGGGCCGTGAGGTGCGCCGCGTGCTCGACCGGGCGATGCCCCAGGGCCAGTGTCAGGTGCCGGTGGACGTGAGCGGCCTCAAGGCCGGGCTTTACTACTGCCACGTGCGCGAGGGACAGCGCGTGAGCGCCCGCAGCCTCTCCGTGCTTTAATAACCGGATAACCGCACCGGCCACGACCGCGAGGCACCAGAGGTGAACGCCTCTGGTGCCCAAGCGGGCCGGACGGCTCAGAAATATGATCCAAGCCCTTGAGGATCGCCTTATGGCCTTCAAGGGCTTGTTACACAAGATGCTAGCGGCCGCAGACTTGGGCCGCCGCAATAAAACCGCAGCAGCGCGGGCAGTTGGTTGGTGGGCCGGCCCATGAGCAGAACAAGCAGAATAGAAACGACGGCTGTCGTTGCCCAAGCTGGTGGGCCTCCACGCCGCCCGGAGGAGCTGGGTGCTATCAACGACGGGCTGATGATCCGACGGAGTTACTGAGGTGGAAGATGGCGCGACCGGAGAAGTTCAAAAAATACGGCGGGGCCTTACGCCTCAATGCGTAAGTTTGCGGTCAATTTGCGATGCGGGTGCTCCCGTGCCGCAACGCGCCCAACCCGCTCGTTCATGCTGACTGCCGTTCTGCTTTTCCTCCCGCTTGCTGCCGCTGTACTGCTGTACTTCACTAAGGGAGCTGCCACCCGCGCCCTGGCCCTGGGCGCGGCCCTCCTCGAATTTGGTTTGGCCGCCTACGCGGCGTTTGCCTACCAGGCCCACGGCTCTGAATTTTTCAACCTCAACTACGCCTGGATTCCCTCGGCCGGCCTCAATTTTCACATTGGCCTCGATGGGCTGAGCTTGCTCCTGGTGCTGCTCACCACCTTTCTGGTACCACTCATTCTGCTGGCGGCTTTCAAGCGCGACTACGACAACCCCGCGGCCTTTTACGCCCTGGTGCTGTTCATGCAAACGGGCTTGCTGGGGGTGTTTGTCTCGCTCGATGCCTTCCTGTTTTATTTCTTCTGGGAAGTGGCCCTGATTCCGATTTATTTCCTGGCGGGGGCCTGGGGCGGGGAGCGGCGAATTGCCATTACGCTGAAGTTCTTTTTGTACACCGTGGTTGGCTCACTGTTCATGCTGGCGGGCTTCGTGTATCTGTACCTGCAAACCGGCCCGGCCGCGAACTCCCTGGCGGCTCATTCTGCGGACTTAGCCGCTTTCTATGGCCTGAAGCTCAGCGCGTCGGAGCAGTCGTGGCTATTCTGGCTGATTTTTGCGGCCTTCGCCGTGAAGATGCCCATCTTCCCGTTTCACACCTGGCAGCCCGATACGTACACGGAGTCGCCCGCCCCGGCTACCATGCTGCTCTCGGGCATCATGCTGAAAATGGGCGTCTACGGTACCATGCGCTGGCTGCTGCCAATCGTCCCGCTGGGTACGAGTCAGTGGGGCAAGCTGGTTATCATCCTGGCCATTATCGGCATTATCTATGGTGCCGTCATTGCCATTCGGCAGCGCGACCTGAAACGGCTCATTGCATACTCGTCGCTTTCCCACGTGGGGCTGATGGGCGCCGGGGTGTTTTCGCTCACTCAGATTGGCTTGCAAGGGGCGGTCATCCAGATGCTGGCCCACGGCGTGAACGTGGTGGGCATGTTCTTCGTGGCCGACGCCCTGGAGCGCCGCACCGGCACCCGCTACATTCCCGATTTGGGCGGCCTCACCCGCCGCACGCCCGTACTCTCGGTGTGCTTTTTAGTGATGTTGCTGAGCACCGTGGCCCTGCCCCTGACGGGCGGCTTCGTGGGGGAGTTTCTGCTGCTGGGGGGCGTGTACCAATACAACGCCTGGGCGGGCGCCATTGCCGGCCTCACCATCATTTTCTCGGCCGTGTACTTGCTGCGCATGTTCCAGCGCGTGATGCTGGGGCCTGACTCGACTTTCTCCACCACCATCACCGACCTGACCGGCGGGGAGCTGCTAGTGCTGGGGCCACTCATCGCGCTGGTATTCTGGCTGGGCCTGTTTCCGAATACCTTCCTGCAGCTCTCCGAGCCGGCCGTAACTTCTATCCTGGCGCTGGTTGGGCGTTAATAGGTGGTGCTTGGTTATTGGTGCTTGGTGCTTAGAGCCTGGTGCTTGGTTGTTGACGATTGGCTTTGATATTGAAATAGTGGGGCAGCGAAGGCCTCTTATCTACCAAGCACCAACACCCAAGCACCAACACCCAAGCACCAAGCACTAACAACCAGGCACCAAGCACTAAAAAACACTATGATCTCTATCATTCTTCTCTCGGTCTTCGGCATCCTTAACTTGTTCCTGGGCTTTTTGCGCTCGAATAAGGTGCTGCTGCCCGGCGCCATGCTACTGCTGCTGGCCGTGTTGGGGGCCAACCTGGCCGACTGGAGCGTGCTCCCCGCCCCCCAGTCCTACTTCAACAACATGCTGGTGGTCGACAACTACACGGTGGCCTTCACCGGTATTGTGCTGCTCACTACCATCGTGCTGTTGCCTTTCTCGCGCAGCTACGTGCTGGCCGGCGAAGCCAACCTGGCCGAGTATTATGCCCTGCTGCTGTTTTCGCTGGTGGGCGCCATCATGATGGTCGGCTACGACCACCTGCTGATGCTCTTCGTAGGCATCGAGATCCTGAGCGTTTGCATGTACGTGCTGGCCGGCTCGCGCAAGCGCGACTCCCGCTCGAACGAGGCGGCCCTCAAGTACTTTCTGATGGGGGCCTTCGCCACGGGTATTCTGCTCTTCGGGATTGCGCTACTCTATGGCGCTACGGGCACCTTCGTGCTCTCGCAGCTGGCCGCGGCCATTGCGGCCCCGGCTAACGTCAGCCTCGCGCCCATGCTTTACATCGGCATTCTGCTGATGATTATTGGCATCGGCTTCAAGGTATCGGCCGCGCCGTTCCACTTCTGGACGCCCGACGTGTATGAGGGCACGCCCACCTTCTTCACCGCGTTCATGAGCACCGTGGTGAAAACGGCTGGTTTTGCCGCCTTCCTCAAGCTGCTGGCCGTGGCCCTGCCCACGGCCCAGGGTTTCTGGCTGCCCACCATTCAGGCCATGTGCGCCCTCACCCTGCTGCTCGGCAACGTGGGGGCCGCCGCGCAAACCAGTGCCAAGCGCATGCTGGCCTACTCCAGCGTGAGCCACGCCGGCTACCTGCTCATTGGCCTCGTGGCCAGCCAGGGCCGCCTCACCGGCCCCGCAGCTAATGGTATTTTCTTCTACTCCCTGGCTTACTCCATCGCAACCATCGCCGCCTTCGGGGTACTGAAGCTGGTCGCCGAACATCGCCAGCGCGACGACTACGCCGGCCTTAACGGGCTCGGCAAAACCAACCCCCTGCTGGCCTTTACCATGACGGTAGCCATGCTCTCGCTGGCCGGCATTCCGCTCACGGGCGGCTTCTTTGGCAAGTTCTTTTTGCTAGCCGCCGCGGCCGAGCAACACAACATCGGCCTCGTCGTTTTCGCCGTGGTTATGAGCATGGTGGGCCTGTACTACTACCTGCGCCCCCTGATTGCCATGTACCTGCGCCCAGCCGAAGAAGATGCTACTCTGGTGCCGGTTGATGGCATTCAAACGGCGACCCTGGCCCTGCTGGCCCTGCTCACGCTGGTGTTGGGCATTGCCCCGGGTTTCCTGAGTGGACTGCTGTAGCCGCGGGCTTTGGTAAAGCGCCCCGAACGTTAGCCCGTTAATGTAACCCTTCCCTGCGATGTTTATTCTCCCGAAGCAGCGCGACCGGATACGCTGGGTCGTTCTTTTCTCGGCCCTGTTCAGCAGTTGCGTCGCGAAGCCACCCCGGGAAAAGGGCACTTTTAAGAACTCGGATTTAGTCGAACTGATTAAGCTCGATCCAACCATTAAGCTGGATATCCGGTACGCTACCAGCAAAAACCTGGCGGGCCGACCAGTTTACACCGAAGCCCGCGCGTTTCTGCAGCGCCCGGCCGCCGAAGCGCTGAGCCGGGCCAACAAGGCATTGGAGCTCCTTGGCTATCGGCTCCTGGTATTCGATGGGTATCGCCCCTGGAGCGTAACCAAAATATTCTGGGATATAACTCCGGCGACCGGCAAGCAGTTTGTTGCCAATCCGAAGAAGGGCTCACGCCACAACCGCGGCTGCGCAGTCGACGTGAGCCTTTACGAAATTGCTTCCGGGAAAGAAGTCGCGATGCCCGGCGAGTACGATGAGATGAGTGAGCGCTCCTACGCCAGCTACGCGGGTGGCACGCCTCAGCAACGCGCCCTGCGGGACCTGCTCAGAAGCAAAATGGAAGAAAACGGGTTTACCGGTCTTGACGCCGAGTGGTGGCATTTCGACTATAAAGACTGGAAATCCTACCGCATTCAGAATATCCCTTTTAGCCAACTATAGCGCGCTCAACTCTAGGTTATTGCCCGGCAGCTCAGCATCGCCCCTGCGCCAGTGCCCCTGCTGGCGCGTCTGGGACACGTAGCACGAAAGACTCGGGTCCGAACCGCTCACGGCGCGTTTGAAAAAGTCGAGCCAGTGGGCAGCGCGTCACCGACGCGCGCCAGCAAGAGGCCACAAAGCAGCGAGGCTCGTTTGGGCCTCTCAGGTTACGGATTGGTCGACCACATCCCGGCTTCTTTGATGAAGATGCGGCGGTTCAGCTTCAGTTGGGCCACGATGAACTCGGCCAGATCTTCGGGCTGCATCACCTTGTCGGGGTTGCCGTCGGTGAGCTTGTTTTCCATCGCCAGCGGGGTGGCCACGGTGCTGGGCGTGAGGGCCGACACGCGGATGTTGTGCTTACGGACCTCCTGCATCAACGATTCGGTGAGGCCGAGCACGGCAAATTTGGAGGCGCTGTAGGCACTGGTGAGAGCGGCCCCACGCTGCCCGGCCGTGGACGAAATGTTGATGATGTCGCCCGCCTGACGTGCGATCATGCCCGGCAATACTGCCCGGGTGGCGTAGTACGTGCCCATCAGGTTTACCTGGATGATGTGCTCCCACTCGGCGGGCTCCAGGTCCAGGAACTTGCCAAAGGTGGCAATGCCGGCGTTGTTGATGAGAATGTCGACGGGCCCCAATTCCCGCTGAATGCTGGCCACGGCCACGTTTACGGCCGTGCGGTCGGCCACATCGGCTACGGCCGTGGCGGCGGTGCCCCCGGCAGCGATGATTTCGGCGGCCACCACTTGCAGGTCGTTATCGGTACGGGCCACCAAGCCCACTTTCACTCCTTCCTGGGCGAGCGCGAGCGCTACCGCGCGGCCGATGCCTTTGCCCGCGCCCGTGATGAGGGCCGTTTTTCCTTGCAGAGATTCCATGTGGAAATCGAATTAGTGGAGATTATACCGGCGTACAACCCCCAAAAGCGCGTTGGGTTATGAGGTGCAAGCTTATTTCCGGAAGCGACGGGGCCGGGCGCCAACCGCTTATTGCTGCTAATGCAGGTTCATCGTGAAGTTGCCGTGCATAATCCAGTCTTCCCACCTCCGGCGGTAAGGGGCCACTTTGCCGCGCAGGTATTTTTCGATCAGCAGGCCGGCGGCCGGGGCGGCGCTGGTGCCCCCAAAGCCACTGTTTTCGATGAATACGGCAATGGCAATCTTGGGGTCGTTCACCGGGGCGAAGGCGGCGAAGGTCGCGTGGTCGAAGCCGTGGGCATTCTGGACGGTGCCGGTTTTGCCGGCCATGGTAATCCCAAACTCCGCTAGCGAAGCCAGGTAGCCCGTACCGCCCCGGCTGTCCACCACCAGCTGCATGCCGGGGATGACGTACTTAAACAGGGTTGTGTCGACGGCGGTGTAGTGCCGCTCCTGGAACTGCGGCAGCGGCCCGCCGCTGCCAATGCCGCGCACGAAATGCGGGGTGTAATAATAGCCGCGGTTGGCAATGATGGCCATCAGGTTGGCCATCTGCAAGCCGGTAATCCCAATCTCGCCCTGGCCAATGCTGAGCGAATACACCGATTTGAAGTTCCAGTGGTGGTAGCCGCGCCGCTTGTCGTAATACTCCGGCGAGGGAATGAGGCCCCGCTTTTCCTGAGCCACGTCCACCCCCAGCTTCTCGCCTAAGCCAAACGATTTCACCATCTTCTGCCACTGGCCCAGGCCCAGGCGGGCGTCCTCGAACTTGTTGCGCGACAGCCCGCGCATCACGGCAGCCCGCATTACCTGGTAGAAATAAGGGTTGCAGCTATTCTTGATGGCCAGGCTCACGTTGGCCGGATACTCGTGGCGGTGGGTGCACTTCACCAGCGTCTGGTTGCACTCGAACCCGGTTCCGGGGCGGACCACCCCTAATTGCAGGGCGACCAGCTCGTTCACCAGCTTAAATACCGAGCCCGGCGGGTAGGTGGCCATCAGCGGGCGGTTGAACAGTGGGCGGTCCGGGTTCCGGAGCAGGGCCATGTAGCGGTTGCCCGAGCCCTTGCCCGTCAGCAGCTTCGGGTCGTAGCTCGGCACCGACACGAAGGCCAGGATTTCGCCGGTCTTGGGGTCGAGGGCCACGATGGAGCCGCGCCGGCCCGCTAGCAGCTTCTCGCCGTAGGCCTGGAGCTCGGTGTCGATGCTCAGGTGCAAATCTTGCCCGGCCACCGAGAGCGTGTCGAACTCGCCGTCCCGGAACTTGCCCTTTTCGATGCCGCGTACGTTCACCATCTTGTACTGCACCCCGCGCCGGCCCATCAGGGTTTGCTCGTAATAGGCTTCCAGGCCCGAAATGCCCACGTTTTCGCCGGGTTGGTACTTGGCGTACTTCGGCTTTTCCAGAAACGCCGGGGTGATGGCGCCCACGTAGCCCAGGGCGTGAGCCAAGTTGGGCGTGCGGTAGACCCGGGCCATGCGCGCCTGCAGCCGAAACCCCGGAAAATCCATCAGCTTATCCAGAATCGACCCCATCTCGGGCGTAGTCAGATTCTGGACCAGCGGCGAGGCTTTCACCCGGGAATACTTTTTGGCGGCCAGCAGCCCGGCGCGCAGGTCCTCAATCGGGATTTGCAGCAAGGCGCAGAAGCGGGCCGAATCCAGCTGCTTCACCTCGCGGGGCACCACCATCAGGTCGTATACGGGGGTATTCTGCACCAGCAGCTGGTCCTTCCGATCGTAAATCAGGCCCCGGTACGGAATCTGGACCAGGCGTTGGAGGGTGTTTCGGTCGGCGGCCAGCTTATACGTTCCATCCAGTACCTGCATGAAAAACAGGCGCGTGAGGAAAATCAGCGCCACCACCAAAAAAATGCCTTGCACCACGTATTTGCGGCCTTCCAGGTATTGCATAACGTACTAACGCAGGCTTCGCTACGTCAAGTATCCGGGTTTATTTAGAACAACAAGCGCGCAGGGTAAAGGCGGCATACGCTTCGAGGACATTTCTTAAGTCATCATGGCTGACCCGCCAAGGGCTGCGGGCTTACTGCCGGCCGCGCCGCACCGGGGAAAACAGCAGCTGCACAATCAAGAGCGTGAGGCTGGTAAAGAGCGCGCTCACCAGCATTTTGGCCCCGGTAAGGCCCAAATGGCGGAAGCTGCCCAGCTCCAGCAGGAAAAACGTCGCGTGGTGCAGCAGCACCAGCAACGTGAGGTATACGCTAAACCACTGCCAGCCCATTTGGTGCACGTTTACCGTATCGACACTATCGTAGCCGTCGCGCGGGGTGAGCAGCCGTAATACCCAGGGCCGCACGAAGCCCAGCCCCACGGCCGCCGCCGCGTGCAGCCCCCCGGTGTCGTAGAAAATATCAATCGTCAGGCCCATGGCGAAGGACAGCAGCAGCTGCATCACAATAGGCGTGTTGATTGGCAGAAACAGCAAAAAGCCCAGGTATAAAAAGCACCAGCCCAAATCGAACAGCACCAACCGGTGAACGAGCAGCACGTACACGCCCACGTAAATCACGTAGCGAAGCACCTGCACAAGAATGGAACGCAGGCTGCTCATCGGGCGGGCCCTCCTCCTTCCGGCTTCAAGCCCGTGCGGGCTTCTACGGTGTCGCGCTCGGCTTTGAACCGGCTGGTTACCACGTACACGTGGGTGAGGTTGGTAAAATTAACGCTTAGGCGCACCCGCACCGTCCAGAAGTTCTTGTCCGACTCTTTCACGAAAGAATCGATCGTGCCAATGAAAATTCCTTCGGGAAACACCGCGTTGTAGCCCGACGTGACGACGGTGTCGCCCTTCACCAGGCGGGTTTCGCGCAGCACATTATCGAGCAGGGCGTGGGTCGGGTCGTCGCCCAGCCACCGAATGGTGCCGAACGTGCCGTCGCGCTTGATTTTGGAGGCGATACTGGTCCTCGAGTGCAGCAGGCTGGTGACCGTGGCGAAATGCTCGCTCACCACTTTTACCCGGCCCACCACTCCGTCGGCCGCCACTACGCCCAGGCCCGGCCGTACGCCATCGGCGCTGCCCACGTTCAGGGTGAGGTAGTTATCCACATTATGAAGCATATTGTTGATAACCCGGGCCGGAATCAGGGGATAACTCGGGTCGCGGGCCGGCAGGCGCTTCAGGCCCAGGAGCAGTGTATCGGGCCGGGCCGCGGGTCGTCGGTAGCGGATGCGCTTCAGCGAATCGGTCCGGGCCGGGGGCAGCGCCACCGAATCGGCTTCGCGACCAACGGTATCGGGCAGATACAGCTGCTGGCGCAAGCTGGCATTTTCGGCGGCCAATCGTTGGTTCATCTCGGCCAGGTGGAAATAATCGGTTACTTGCGCGCGACGGGCCAGCACCAGTCCGGCATAGGCATTGGCCGAATTAAAAAAAGCCGGTCGCTGATACGAGCTATTGGTAACGAACAAATACAGGCTGATTATTTCCAACAACGCAAATACCAACGCCCCGCGAAAGCGAAATAGAAAGAGAAACAGGTTTCTCATTTGAATTAAAAATTAAGAATTAAAAATTAAAATGGGGGCACACCGCGCCTCTTCGTTGACTCCGGCCCTCATCTTTAATTTTTAATTTTTCATTTTTAATTAAGTTAAAAGCACGCCTTTGAAGGCCTGAATATCCTTAATCGCCTTGCCCGTACCGCGCACCACCGCCCGCAGGGGGTCTTCGGCAATGTGAATGGGCAGCTTGGTTTTGGACGCCAGGCGTTTGTCGAGCCCGCGCAGCAGGGCCCCGCCGCCGGTGAGGTGAATGCCGTTCTGGTAAATATCAGCCGACAATTCGGGCGGCGAAATTTCGAGCGCTTTCAATACGGCTTCCTCGATCTTGGCTACTGACTTATCGAGGGCAATGGCGATTTCTGAGAAAGTTACCTTGATGACTTTGGGGATGCCGGTCATCAGGTCGCGGCCGCGCACTTCGTGGTCGGGCGGCGGCATGTCGAGCTCGGTGAGGGCCGCCCCTACTTCTATCTTGATGCGCTCGGCGCTGCGCTCGCCGATGAGCAGGTTGTGCTGGCGGCGCATGTAATCGAGAATGTCCTGGTTGAAGACGTCGCCGGCGGTTTTGATGGACTGGTCGCACACGATGCCCGACAAGGCGATAACCGCAATCTCCGTCGTGCCGCCGCCAATGTCAATAATCATCGAGCCCACGGGCTGCTCGACGTCGATGCCAATGCCGATGGCGGCGGCCATGGGCTCCTGAATCATCCAGACTTCCTTGGCCCCGGCGTGCTCGGCGGAGTCTCGTACGGCCCGCTTCTCTACCTCGGTAATGCCCGAGGGAATGCAGATCACCATGCGGTGCGAGGGCTGAAACAGCCGGGTCCGCGTGTCAATCATCTTGATCATGCCCTTGATCATCTCCTCGGCGGCGTGGAAGTCGGCAATTACCCCATCCTTCAGCGGGCGGATAGTGCGGATGTTATCATGGGTTTTCTCGTGCATCTGCTGCGCCTGGCGGCCCACGGCGATGACCTTATTCGTGGTGCGGTCCTTGGCAATAATGCTCGGTTCGTCGACCACAATTTTGTCGTTGTGGATGATGAGCGTGTTAGCGGTACCCAAGTCAATGGCGATGTCGCTGGTCAGGAAATTAAAGAAACCCATTGAGTTAAGTGCGATAAGAAGACTCCCGAGCTAGGGCCCGGGCAAAATATTGGGCAAAGGTACGGAAGGTTTGGGCGGCGGCAGAGCATAACTTCCGGGCGGGTGGCCAGGAAATTCATCGGTGTTCATCCCAAGCTCATCCGTTGTTCGGAGTAAGTGCGCCGTTCTTGCCAAATAGGTCGGTCAGGGCGAGCCGGGACGAGCGACGGCGCCTGCTCGCCCCGACCGACCCACCACGCCCCGACCGACGGCGGGCCCTTAGTGTTTAAAGTGCCGCACGCCCGTCAGCACCATGGCCATGCCCAGCTCATCGCAGGCCTTAATGCTGTCCGCATCTTTGATGGAGCCCCCCGGCTGTACCACGGCCCGGATGCCGGCCGCGCCGGCAATTTCGACGCAGTCGGGAAAGGGGAAGAAGGCATCGGAGGCCATTACGGCGCCGTGGAGGTCGAAGCCGAAGCTGCGGGCCTTCTCAATAGCCTGGCGCAGGGCATCCACCCGGGAGGTTTGGCCGACGCCGGAAGCTAACAGCTGCCCGGCGCGAGCCAGAACGATGGTGTTGCTCTTCGTGTGCTTGCAGATTTTACCGGCGAACTCCAGGGCCGCCAGCTCCTCCGCGGTCGGAGCCGACTGGGTTACGGTGCGGAAGTCGGCCGCCGTTTCCGTTTGGCGGTCGGCATCCTGCTCGATCAGGCCGTTGAGCAGGGTTTTGACCTGCTTGGCTGGGAACTGCACGGGCTTCTGGCGCAGCAGGATGCGGTTTTTCCTGCTTTGCAGCGGCGGCAGGGCATCAGCCGCGAAGCCCGGCGCAATCAGCACCTCGAAGAAGAGCTGATTCAGCTCGGCCGCAGTGGCCGCGTCCACTTCTTTATTCACGATGATGACCCCGCCGAAGGCCGAAACAGGGTCGCAGCTCAGGGCCTGCCGGTAGGCGTCGCGCAGAGTAGTGGCCTGGGCCACCCCGCAGGCATTGGTGTGCTTAAGGATGGCGCAAGCGGGGTCCCCGTCGGCAAACTCGGTCATTAGCGCCACGGCGGCGTCCACGTCCACTAGGTTGTTGTAGCTCAGCTGCTTGCCGTGCAGTTGGTCGAAGAGCGCCGCCAGGTTGCCGTAGAAGGTACCGGCCTGATGGGGGTTTTCGCCGTAGCGCAGGGGCGTGGCGGGCTGGGCGCTCAGGCGCAGGGCGGTGCCGGCCACGGCGGTATCTTGGCTGAGGTAGCCGAAAATCTCGGTGTCGTAGTGCGAGGTGGTGGCAAAAGCAGCAGCGGCGTAGTGCCGGCGGTCGTCGAGGTCAGTAGCCCCACTTTTAGTCGTTAGCAATTCGGTAACCGCCGCGTACTGGTCGCGGCCGCTGACGACGAGTACGTCGCGGTAATTTTTGGCGGCGGCCCGCAGCAGGGAGATGCCACCAATATCAATTTTCTCGATCACGTCGGTTTCGTCGGCCCCGCTGGCCACGGTTTCCTCGAAGGGATAAAGATCCACCACTACCAGGTCGATGGGCGGAATGCCGTGCTGCTCGGCCTGAACCAGGTCGCCCTCGTCGTGCCGGCGGTGCAGAATTCCCCCGAATACCTTCGGATGCAGGGTTTTAACCCGTCCGCCAAACACCTCCGGAAAACCAGTCAGATCCTCCACGGCGGTTACGGCGGCCCCTTCTTCCTCCAGGAATTTCTGGGTGCCGCCGGTCGAGTATAGCCTTACGCCGTGCTGCCGCAGCACCTGCACCAGGGGCGCGAGCCGGTCTTTGTGGTACACGGAAAGCAGCGCGGCGCGAATGGGGCGAGACGACATAATAGTTGAAAGCAAGCGAGTGAATAAGCAGGGCACAATTGCCGCCGCGAAGGTACGGCTCCGACTCCGCGAGCTCCTAGTCCGGTCACTACCGAATCGTTACGGCCCCAACCGAACGACTGCCAGGGCCCCTATCCGCACGGTGATGGCCATGGCATAGCTTATTCCTTTCAGCCTCCCTTCCCTCCCGAAGTTTAATTCTCCGAATGCTCAAACGGATCTTCTGCTAGCAGAAGATCCGTTTGAGAGGATTCCATCGAGGAACGCAGAATTAGCATACTATAATAGGGTCAGACAGCACGCCGTTGCCCGGCTCCCCTCCCTCAAGGAGAGATGCTGCCTCACTGGTAGAGCCTCGCAGGGCCGGCCGTAGGAGATTGCACCGGCAGTTCCGGGTATAAATAACCTGTAACTTGTTCACATCCATTTACCAGCCATCGGCCTTCGTTGCTCGAAACGACAGACCAACGGCTACTAGAATGAGTAGACAGCCTATTGAGGCGTTGTCAAAGGACAATCTCATTATCACTTTTTCAACTCATTAAGTATCGGCGCGAGAATGGCTTGGTTAACATACCTATATACTGAGCTTGGCTCGCCTTGATTGATGGTTGCGGTGATGACGGCATCCTGCGCAGGCCAGTAAAAAACAACTGAGCCATAAAAGCCGTCGTGGCCGATGAGCTCCTCGCCCGCCAAAGTCATCTTGTAGATGCCCAAGCCATACTGGGTTCCAGCGACCCACCCGGGAAGGTTGGGGTCTATTGGCACCCAGTCGAACATGGCCTGCTTGGTGACGGGCCGGCTGAAATATGAATTATTTACTATGGCCCGCATGAACTTGTTCAGGTCTTCAGTGGTCGTAATCAGGCCCCCCCCCGCCCAATCAGCTGATATGGCTCTGAAGTTGGTAATGTCAATGTCCTGATAGAAGGAATGTGATACGGCTGCCCTCCCCTGTGGCTGCTCGTAAAACTCCATATACGTGTCGCGCATTTGCAACGGGTCGAAGAGCCACCGGCGGTAAGCCTGGTACAAGGGCATACCCGTCACTTTCTCCACCACCAGGCCCAGTAACTGATATTCTGTGTCAGTATAATTCCACCCCGTACCGGGGGCGAAGTGAGGCTTCAGGTTTTCCTTGTAGAAGTTAATGGTTTCTATGGGCGTCCAGAATTTGTCCGGGTCAGCAAGTATCAAATTAAACATCCGGGGCAGACCGTCAGCTTTGTCGGCTTCGTCCACAAATTCGAAGAGATAATCGCCAATTCCGGAGGTATGGTTCAGCAGTTGCCGAAGGGTGATGTTCCTTCCATAGGATACCCCGTTCAGCACGTGAATATCGTCGATAATGGCGCCGGGCAAGTGGCGCTCCAGCTTATCGTCCAGCGATAACTTGCCTTCTTCGCTGAGTTTGAGCACCAGCGCCGACAAGGTCGTCTTACCGATGCTGGCCGAGCGGAATGGCTGGTCGGGTTTCATCGCCGTTCCCGTAGAGGGGTCGGCCAAACCACTGGCGCCTTTCCAGCGCAGCGACAGCTTGGGCGACTCTACCATTAATGTGGCATTTTGCACCCGTGGGTCGCCTAACACCGCCCGGTCGACGGTCTGCTGTAGAAAGGGACCATAGTCTTTGGGAGGGGTCGGGTCTTTGTCTTTGCTGCAGCCACACAGGACCGCCAGCATAAGGAACAGATACCAGGCCCTCCATTGGGTTGAGAAGGGCTTGAGTTGGCAAGTATTGAGCATGAGTCTTGAACGATTGGTTTTTGGACCAAAAGTAGACTGCTAGCTAAGGGGGTGTCGCCCTATCCGACCGGAGCGGCCATCTTTGTAGGGGTTTGCCGTCCTATCCGATCGGAGCGGCCGTCTTTGTAGGGCGAGCAGGGTGATGTTGGGCGCGGTAGGCGGAAGGTGAGAGTCCAGTAATTTTCTTGAACACTGTATTAAAAGCCGTCTTGGAGTTAAACCCCGCCTCCAAGGCTAGGCCTAATAGAGACAAATGCCCTTTACTGGGATCAGCCAGTCCGGCCTTAACTTCTTCCACGCGGTAGGCATTCACGTAGTCGTAAAAGGACTGGCCCTTTTTATCATTGAGGAGTTGGGACAGGTAGTGCGGAGATATAGTCAGCTGTTCTGCTAATCCAGCTAAAGTGAGCTCGCCGTTCCGGTACAGTTTCTCTTCCTCCATCAGGGTCGTTAACTTTACTAGGTAAGCCCTAGCCTGCTCCTCACTGAGGCCTGATCGTTCGTATTTACGCCCTGCTCTGGGCGCTATGGGAGAGGCCCCCTGATTAGCGAGTACCAGCCCTTCCAATTCAACTTCAACGCGGGCTTGACGGACGCCAAAGAAACTCAGCAGGAAAATGGTCAGTGAACAAAGTAATGCATCGATCTGTTCTGCCCATTCCTGCCCATCGAAGACATTGAAAACCCAAGAAGCCCACAATAGACCACTCATTATCAGTAAATTGCTTAGCCAACGTAATTCACGCTTTTCCACGTTTGAGTACACCGCTCGCACTTTTCGTTGGTGTTGCCTCAATAGAATTACCCCAACCAACAGATAGCCAAAGGTGTGCAGGAAAGCCAGCAGCTCGAATGGGCTCAGGTGCTGACTAGGCGATATCGCGTAAGATTGCTTTAACGCGCCGAGCTTGGCGGGCGCATCCAGTACGTAAAAGGGGAAGAAAGCAGCTAGGCAGGCCAACGAGGGCACCGCGTGCCAGGCGTGGCGGGCCCGGAGTTGAAAGCGTGGTTGGGTAAGCAGCCGAATGTAGAACCAGAGGCAAGGGCCGAGTAAGAAGAGGAATGGGAGAAAGAGTCCGGCTAGGTGCGGCAGCAGGAATATGTACCGGGTTTCAACGAGAAAATCGTTAAATGTGACGAGGGCAAACGCCAATAGGAAGGCGGCCAGCATGAGCTTAGCGGCATTCCGGCGGGCATCAGCCAAAAGGATGCTGGCGAAGAACAGGGCCTGAATGGAGCCCAACAAGTAAAGCAGGGAAGTTACGCTAATGACCGGTTGCATAATCTATGATTGCTTTACTCACCCATACACCTGAGATCAGAAGATAAAAGTAGCGAATACTGGCAGAAGCAACGGTTTTCCAGCGAATCGCTCCCTGCCAATCAGCCAATCACTTGCCGCCAGCCAATCCGAAAATTAAAACGCCTCGCCGATGGCGAACAGGAAGCCCGGCGAGCTGCCCGTACCACCCGCGTAGTCGAGGCGCAGGTTTACCCGGTCGCGCTGGATGAAGTTGAAGCGGATGCCCGCCCCGCCCGCGTACTTGGTGTTGCCGAGGCTGAGGTTGCTGATGGTATTAGCCACGTTGCCGACCCCACCGAAAACGGCACCGTCGATGCGCCAAAACAGCTTCTGCCGCACTTCGGCCTGAAACATAACCATCTGGCGGTCGCGGAAGCGCTGCTCATAGATGCCGCGGAGCAGGTTGGCGTTGTTGTAGAGCGTGCCGCCGAGGTTGGCGCCCAGGCCGGCCAGCTCCCGAAACGGCACGTCGCCGGTATGAAACTGTCCCAGAAACTGCAGGGCCAGAATGGTGCGGTTCGAAACAATGGGCCGGAAGTGACGAGCGTCGAGCTGGTAGCGCACGAAGCGGTAGTCGGAACCCAGCCCGGTACCATTAAAGGTGGCGCTAACGTCGACCAGGTTGCCGCTGAAGGCCGCTAGCGGCAGGTCGCGGGTATCGTAGGTGAACACCGGGCCCAGGCCCGAGATGCGCGTTCCGCGGCGCTCCCGCTCAGTGACGTCGGTGAGGAACACGTTGGGTGCGTCGTCCTTGCGGTTTCTCGGCTTGATGTCGAACTGGCTGATGTCGGTGAGGCGGTAAAGCGCGCCAAAGAACATTTTGGGCGCAATCTGCTTCTGTATGCGCTGGTTGATGATGAACAGCTTGTATGCCGTTTCCGACTCATCAGCACTGGCCGACTTAGGGCCGATGCCATAGTAGTAGAGCAGGATATCGTAGGCGCTGATTTCGCCATTTAGATAAAATTTTTCGCCCGGCGTGTACACCGTGTGCACCAGCTGAATGAGCGACTGGCCCTGCGTGGTGGTCCAATACTGCACCCGGGCATTGGAAGGTCGGGTGAGCGTGTCGCTCGAGAACCGGCCACTGAGCAGCCCGCCCAAACCATAGCCCAGCCCCGTTTCGGCCTGGTAAAACAAGACGGGGATGGGCAGTAGAGTCAGTTGTTTGTCCTTACCAATCTGCCCAAACGACTTGGGACCGGCTACCCGGCTGGACAGTGGCGCGAGGCCGGCGGAAGGAGCGGTATAAGATGAGGGAGCGGTGTAAGCAGAATCAGGCGGCGCGACGGGCTGGGCGGCCGCAACGAAAGTCAGCCCGGTCAGCAACAGAGCTGTGAGAGAAGAATACATGGGCGGAGAGATGAAAAAGCAAGCAAATGGCCTAACAACGGATTAAACCTAGCTACGGTTGGAATCAGCCTTGATCTTTAGGCTGTACGCACTGAACCCTAGCTGCTCGAACCAGCTATTCGTCAATACGTAAGCGCTTCACCACGTGGCCCCGACCCACGTGTTCGGCTACCAGTTCGGCCGCGTCGGCGGGCCGGACGTTGCCGTATACCGTGCCTTCAGGGTACACGATGAGGGCAGCACCTGGTCCCTTTTTACAATTGCGGCATAAGTCCAGGCAGTTGCAGGTTTGCACCTGAGCGTGCTGCTTCTGGCCGTTTGCCACCCGCTTTTTCAGGCCCTGGCTCTTCAGCTCTTTCTTGAGCGCCTTGGCGACGTCGTCCCCCACCCCGGACTTTTGATGGGTGCACACGAACAAGCGGCGGATCTGACTCATGATGAATTGGTAGTTAGCGCGTAGCACCGAATCCGAGTACGAAATACTGGTGTCGGAGCAGCCGCCCAGGCCCTCATTTCCCCCCGTACCAGTGTCGGTTTTGTAGTTTATACGCGGCGAGCTCGCGGTTCGACCACAAAGTTTGGTACACCTGCTGGTCGCGCAGCAGCTGCGGGTCTTTTTCCATGAAGGCAAGCAACGTTTGCAGCAATTCCGCAGCCTCTTCCTTCAGGAAATAGTACATCCAGTTATCGAGCCGGCGCACACTCACCAAACCGGCATTTTTTAAGTATGATAATTGCCGGCTGGTTTTGGTTTGGGTGAAGTCGAGCACCTGCTCTAAATCGGCCACCACCATCTCCCGGTTGCGCCACAGCAAATGCAGAATGCGCACCCGGCTTTCATCGCCCAAGGATTTAAAAAGTTGTTGCCCAAAAGCAACCGTGAAATGTTTCAAACGCATCTGCTGTCTGTGGAGGGCGAGCGCCCTTCCTTCCATTCGCCTAAGTTACCATCGGCCCCGCACCCGCCGCCGTATATTTGCTCTCCTGACCTGAACATGCCTAACTTCTTGCGCCTGCGGGCCTTCTCTCTATTCATTGCCGGGGCCCTGCTGGGGCTGCTGCTGCTGGCCGCTCCCGAAGCCCGGGCCCAGGGCAAACGCCGCGTGATTCAGTTCACCGGTATCGTAGCCAGTGGCGACAGCCTGCTCGGCGTTCCCGGCGCCACCATTTACGTGCCCAAAGCCGGCCGCGGCACGTCGTCGAACGCCTACGGCTACTTTTCGATGGCCGTGCTGGCCGGCGACAGCGTGGTGATTCGCTCCCTGGGGTACGCCAATCAAACCATTATCATTCCCGCTGACTTCCAGCGACAAAGCTACTCCGTCATCATCCAATTGCGGGAAGACGCCACCATGCTGGGGGAAGTCCGCGTGTTTCCCTACACCACCGAGCGCGATTTCAAGAAAGCGTTTCTGGCCCTGCGCCTGCCCACTGAGCGCGGCAGCGCCGCCGCCGACAACCTGAATGAACAGCTGATGCGCCGCATCTTCAATACGCAGCCCATGGGCGCCGTGGCTAACTTCCGCCAAACCATGCAAACGCAACAGTACGACTACGACCGGCGCCAAGGCATGGCACCAAACCAATATACCAGCAACCCCCTCCTCAACCCGTTCAGCTGGCTGAAATTGATTAAGCAAGTGAAGAATGGCGAACTCAAGAAGAAAGACAACTACGATGATTAAAAAGTCGGGTTACGGACTAGCCGCGTAGCGGCGGCCGGTTGGTAGTATAAATTAAGGAAAGGGTTGAGAGCCGCATAGCGGTGACAGATTCATCTGGCGAATCTGTCACCGCTATGCGGTTTTGTCCGCGCCAATGGTACATTCTACCAACCGGCCGCCACTACGCGGCTAGTCCCCAGCCTGGGTTAAAAAATTGGGTTAAACAGGGAGTGACTAACCAAACGAGGCTTTTGTGATTAACTGAACTTACGTAACGGTAAGGAAATAAGCGCTATTTCTTTACGTCAGGCAGGTGAGGAGGCTTGCCGGGCCCCGGCTGTCATTTTGATCCAAGGAAATAGGGCTTCAGGCTGGTTGAACCTAGACGGCAACCCCAAAAATCCGTTTAATGGCTCAACGTCTGTTTAATCTGTGGTCCTATGGATACGAATCTTCCTGTTTCAGGCAACCCCCGCGTGGTCATCATCGGCTGCGGGTTTGGGGGCCTTCGCTTAGCTAAATCACTGCGCCACGCCCCCGTTCAGGTGGTGGTGGTCGACCGGAATAACTACCATAACTTTCAGCCGCTGCTCTATCAGGTAGCCACCGGGGCGCTCGAAGCCGACAGCATAGCCTACCCCATTCGCAAAATCTTCGCGGGCCAGAAAAACTTCTACTACCGCATGGCCGACGTGCAGCGGGTCGACCCGACGAGCAACACGGTGGTCACCAGCGTGGGCGACATCCGCTACGACTACCTGGTGTTGGCGACGGGCTCGCTCACCAACTTCTTCGGCCTGGAAAGCATCGAGCGCAATGCCATGCAAATCAAAAGCATCCCCAACGCGCTGAACCTGCGAAGCTTCATTTTCCAGAACTTCGAGAAAGCCCTGCTCACCGACAACCCCGAGGAAAAGCAGGCCCTGATGAACATCGTGGTAGTGGGCGGCGGCCCGACCGGAGTCGAAATCAGCGGCTCGCTGGCTGAAATGCGCAAGCACGTGCTGCCCAAAGATTACCCCGAACTGAACCTGGGAGCCATGCAGATTTTCCTGGTCGAAGCCGGCCCGGCCCTGCTCGGGCCCATGTCGCCCGCCTCGCAGGCCGACGCCAAGCGCTACCTCGACGAATTGGGCGTACGGGTGATGGTTAACACGTCCATCAAGCGGTTCGAAAACTGCCGGGCCTATTTTTCGGATACGGAATTCATTCCAACCGAAAACCTGGTGTGGGCCGCCGGCGTGAACGGAGCCGAAGTACCCGGCCTGCCGGCCGAGGTAGTGGCCCGCAACAAGCGCATCACGGTAAATGCTTGGAACCAAGTGCCCAGCTTACCCAACGTCTTCGCCATCGGCGACGTGGCCAATATGGTGACCGACGAGATGCCCCGCGGCCTGCCCATGCTCGCGCCTGTGGCTCAGCAGCAAGCCGACCACTTGGCCGCGAACCTCCAGCGCCTGCTACGCGGCGAAACGCCCAAGGACTTCGTGTACACCAACAAAGGAGTAATGGCCATCGTGAGCCGCAACAAGGCCGTCGTGGACTTGCCGAAAAATATTCACTTCAACGGCATTTTCGGGTGGTTTACCTGGCTGTTCGTCCACCTGATGACCTTGGTGGGCTTCCGCAACAAAGTAGTGGCTTTCGTCGACTGGGCTTTCAGCTACTTCAGCTCCGACCAGGCCCTGCGCCTTATCATCCGCCCCTTCAGCCGTAAAGATCTGAAGGACGACAAGGGCAAGAAAAGCGCGGAGCACCGCGTTGCCACGCCCCAGTACAACGCTCCGCCCCCCGCTATTCAGGCGCCGGCGGCCGGCTAAGCTCGCTGCCACTACTACTAGGCCCGCCGCTGCTTCCCCTACCCCAGCAAATCGGGGCGGCGGCAAGCAGTTGCGGGCCGCGGTGGGAGCGGACGAGACCGCGTCAGCCGCTATTCCCCAACGGGGCCGGCAATCACTATTTGCATGGATTCGGGCGCGAGGTATTCTCCGGCCAGGTCGCGCAAGGCCTTGGCGTCGGCGGCTTCCGTTTGCTGCACGAACGTTGTGTAGTGGTCGGCCGGTAAGCCGAAGAAAACCGTGTTTTTGTATTTATCGCACTGCTCAAAAACAGTCGACAGCTCATTGGCAAACTTTCCCAGCAGGTAATTTTTAACCGTGGCTAGTTCCTCGGCGGGAATTAGCTCTTCCCGCAAGCGGCGCAACTCTTTTTTAATTTCACTCACCGCTAAATCGGCGCTTTCGCCTTTTACGTCGGTTCCGATTATGAGCGAGGTACCATATTCGCGCGGGGCCACGCTGGCGTAGATGCCGTAAGTCAGGCCTTTTTCTTCGCGGATGTTGCGCATCAGGCGCGAGCCGAAATAGCCGCCCAGCACGTTCACCAGCAGCTTGAGGCGGTGGGCCTCGGCGTGGGTGGGACTTGGCCAGTCACGGCCCATGCGCACCGAAGCCTGCAGGCTGCCCGGCACCGGCACCCGGTGGGTAACCGCGCCAACGGCTTCCTCAGCTGCATTGGTAACCAGCGCAGCGTGAAAAATCGGTTGCGCGGCGGAGCCCCCCTTGCTGAACGCGGCGGCCACGGCGGCCTGCTCGGCCGCTACATCGCCGCACAGAAATACTTCGGCGTTGCTAAAGGCGTAAAACTCTTGGTGAAACGCCCGGGCTTCGTCGGCCGTCAGGGCCTGGTACGCCTCGCTGTCGAAGGGTCGGCCGTACGGCGTGCGAGCCCCGAACAGCCGCTCGTTGAACCGCTCCGAGGCCAGAAAGCTGGTCTTCTGGCGCTCGACCCGCACGTTTTGAATGGTGCGGGTTTTCAGCTGCTCCAGCTCAGCGACTGGAAAAGCCGGGTTAGTGAGCACGTCGATCACCAAGGGCAGCAGCGCGGGCAGGTGCCGGGTAAGGCAGTAGAGGGTGAGGGTAGCGCGGTCGAAGCCCGCGTCGCACTCCAGCGAGGCGCCGTAGAAGGCAACCTCATCGGCAATTTGACGGGCGGTGCGGGTGGTCGTTCCCTCCAGCAGCATCCGGGCGGTGAGCGAAGCGAGGCCGGGGCGGCTTTCGGCTATTTTGCCGGCTCGGATCACCACTTGCAGGCGCACGACGGGCTGGGCGTCGTTGGCCAGCACGTGCAGGCGGGCGCCGCTGGCAAGCGACTGTACAGCCACCGCTGGCAAGGTAACACGGGCAAGCGGCTGAACGGGGGGAGCGACGGTGCGGTCGAGCATAGGGGTAGTTCCTGGTTACGTAAGCCTGTGGGTTGCCGGCAGAATTGCCTAAATGCATAACAAGAACGTCATGCCGAAAAGTCTCGGCATGACGTTCCGCGAGTCAGCGTAGCAACGAATTAGTCAGCAGTTAATTAGTGGGCGCTTCGCCGCTGGTGCCGCCGGCACCTCGCTCATCGAAAGCCTCCGACAGTTTATTAAAGTTGAAGTGCACCGATATCCGAATGGTTTGAGCCAAGGGATTATTCTGCGAGTTAGAGCCAGTGGGTACCAAGTAAGTCCCATCGAGCCCAAATACCTGGTAGCGCACGCCCAGGCCCAGGCTGGCGTACTGGCGGTCGCCTTTGTCGGGGGCCTCGTAAAAATACCCTCCGCGCACGTACAACAGGTCGTTGTAGTTGTATTCCAGCCCTCCCGAGAGGTTGATTTCCCGCAGCTCTTCTTTGAACCCGCCCGGAGCATCGCTGAATGAGCCCAGGATGGCGCTGGGCAATGATTTACCCGCAATCTCCAGGTTTCTAGCCTTAACGTCCGGATCGTTGGCAGAGGCGCCCTCCTTGTAGTACGGCGAAGGAACCAGCAGCTTAGTAGCGTCAAATACTACGCTGATCTTGTTGTATTGGTCAATTTCCCGGGTAATGGCCGTGCCCAGCTTTAGCGTAGTCGGCAGGAAGCTCGGATTTTTGGGGTCTCTATACGCAATCTTGTTGCCGATGTTAGCGATAGAAGCGCCAAAGGCCAGGTTGTACAAACCGGTGCCAATGGTGGCATCTTTAGAATAGTAAGCGCCCAGATCAACGGCGGCGGCATTACCAGACTGCGCGTCGTTGTTATTATAAGCCCCCACCAAGTTGGAGCGGATGTACCGCGCCGAAACCCCAACCCCGAAATTATCGGTTAGCTGCAAGCCGTAGGAAGCCGTAATAGCAAACTCCTTCGGGTTGAAGGAACCAATTTCGAGATTATCGCCGTCGCGGTAATCGATTTTGCCTAGGTCAAAGTACATCAGCGAGGCCCCGAAAGCTGAGCGCTCCCCCACTTTGGCGTAGCCGGATAGGTACGACAGGCTCATGTCGTCGGTGATGTTGCGCAACCAGGGCGAATACGAAAGCGAAGCGGAGTACTTGAACGGTACAAAGCCGAGCTTACCGGGGTTGAAATACACTGCGTTGGCGTCGGGCGAGGTGGCTACTCCCGCCTCGCCCATCGCCGAGGCGCGCGCATCGGGGCTGAGGGTAAGAATGGGGACGGCCGTCGTGATGGTAGCTTGATTAAGCTGCGCCTGAGCGGTGCCGGCAATGGCCAATAAGCCAGCACACAGAGTCAGGCGCGAACGGGAAAAGGAAAACTGCATAGAAGAGGGGAATAAAGCCATGCGCGAACGGGGCGCAAATAAAAGCAGATTAATTGAGGATGACGAGCTTTTCGTACTTCGAAGCCGTACTGCCGTTGTTCTGTGAACGAACACTCAGCCGATAAACGTATACCCCGCGGGCCAGTTGGTCGTCGTATTCGTCGCGGCCGTTCCACGTAATGCTCCGCTGATGCGGCTCCGTGCTCGCTACGGTGGCCGTCAGGGTTCGGACCAAGTGGCCGGTTATGGTGAAAATCTGCACTTGGACATCGAGGTTGTCGGGTACGTTACCCGCCTGGTTATGATCGAAGAGAAACGTAGTGGACTTGGCAAACGGATTGGGGTAGTTCAATACGTGATCGAGGGCCAGCTTTTCGTTGCGGGCCACGACGAACTCGATTTCCTTTTCGGCGGAGTTGTTATAGGTGTCCCAGGCTTTTAAGGTCAACGAGTGCGGCCCAGTAGGCAGCTCTTTGAACAGGTTTTTCACGCGGCCCGAGGTAAAATCGCCTACGTTCGACTCGTAGCTGTCGTTGAGCACAATCAGCTTGCTGGGGTCGCGGTCGAGTACCGCCGTAATGTCGTGGCCGATGCCCGTGCCGGTGGTATTAATGCCACTTTCGTCGCTGAGCTTGGCCAGCAGCGTGGTTTCCTGCCCGGTGAGACCGCCATAAGCGAACGACTCATTGTCCATAAACAGGTTGATGACCGGGGGAGTAGTATCCCTTAAAAAATCGGTTGCGGCACCACCCACCTCTCTTATTTCGTAGCCCTGCGCATCAATCTTACGGGTAGGGTCGGAAGCGTATAAGCTGATTTTGCCCAGCCCAACGTTGTAGTTGATGTCCTTAGGCACCACGAATACCAAACTAAACTGTCCGTTTACTACCTCCGCTTGCCCCCCGTAAATCACGTTTTCCTGCACCACCACCGGCCGCGGCGCGTCGCCAGGGTAGCGGCTTGCCTCGTTGCCAAGGGTCATCACGGTAGTAGGCTTGTCGAAGATGGTAACCTGAGCCCGGCCGGTGAAAGCCGTGTTTTCGACGCCATTGTTCAGCAAGCGGCCGTGAATCCGAATCCGGGCCAAGGCCTGTAGGATGTTGGTAGACTGCCACTGGCCGCTGATGCGCTGGCGCACACTATCGAGCTGCACCGTTTGCCGCGGGTAGGCCAGCGTCATGCTGGGGTCGGCCAGCAGCTCGTAGTTGCGGTTGTTGATTACGCCAGGCTGGCCGGCCCCGGGATAATCGTTCTTGCTCAGCATTACCACGGTGCCGATGCTCGGCATCTGGCCGTTCACGGGCCTCAACACCCGGTTGAAGTACGCTTGGTTAAGGCCGGCGTTAAGGTTGGCTTCCACTACCCGGGTGGTGGTAAAAAGGCCAATTGCCCCACCGGTTGGGTTGTCGGTGAGGGACTGCTCGCCCGCCGAGGTGAAGTTTGGGTCGTCGTAGGTGCTAAAATCGCAGGTTCCAGTGGTGAAGAAAGTAAAATTATTGGGGTTGCGCAGGGCCAACACGGAGGCATTGGTTACGATTTGCTCGTCGGCCCAGCCCTTTGGTCCGCCGTGCCCGAGGTAGTTGACAATTAGCGAGCCCTGTTCTATTGACTGGTCGATGGCGCGGTTGGTTTCGGGAGAGCGCTGGCCCGCCGATACTGCCACTTGTGGGTACAGATCCAGGTATACTTTGTGCACATTATATACTGGGTGATTGGTTTGGATAATTTGAGCCATCCTTTCCGATCCACCCCCTACAAACAAATCGTTGTCGCCATCATCCGATACCAGTGTGATGCGATTACGCCATTTCCCATAGGCTGACGTGGCATCGTAATCCATCAGCTTTTTAACTACTTGCTGGGCCTGATTGTCGTTCGCCGGCTGGCCCTTGGGCGTGCGCACCGGGAGGCGGCCCACGCCAATGTCGAGCAGTTCGGTGCCGGGGTTTTGTTCCTCCCATTCGCCTTCGTCGTCGTCGAGTAAGGCATAGTAATCATCCGAGGAGTAGCTGGCTTGGCCAAACGCGCCCCCGTAAAATGGGGCCAGCGACTCCCGCGACTCATAAGTCGGCACGTAATTTTGGTTGAAGGCATCGAAGTCGGAGTCGGACTTGAATGGCTTCCGTTCATCCTTCCACCACTGGGGCTCGAAACTTTTGTTATTGTAGGGGTCGGACTTGTAGTCGAACGAGGCATCGCCGAACAGCAGGAGCTGCATTTGCTTGCCCGCCGGCGCACGGTCGTAAAGCAGCTTCATCAGGTCGCGAATGGCGGTAACGTCCTGCCCGCCCGAGCTAAACTCGTTATACACTTCAGTCGTCGTCGCCACGGCCACGCGCAGGTTGTCGTGGCGGGTGCGGTGGTCAGCCAGGCGCAAGGCCGCCGCCTTAAACGGCGGGTACGTCACGATAACTAAATCAATCAGCGCACCGGGGTCGCCGTTGAGCGCGTGCAAGTCCTGGTTGACTACCCGGCCAAAAGGGCGGGGGGGGCTGAAGTTGCCGCTGGGTTGGAAGGCCACGTATTCGCGTAGCGTGTCGGACAGGCCTATAAATGCCCCGCCCTCCAGTGGGCGGGCCACGGCCCGGCGCGGATTGGTAACGTCCCACACCACGGCCCCCGTGGCGTTATCCACCACGAAGCGGTTGAGGTCCGTCGAATTAATATTAACCAGGGAGCGAAACTCCAGCTGCGCCCCGCGGAGCTTTAACTGACGCTGCGCGTTGATTTCCAGATAGTCCAGGTAACCAATGGCCCCAGGATCGCTGCTGTTATAGGTTAAACCCACCCGCAAATCGGCTCCCGGATTACTAAGGGCCAACTGGCTGGTAACGGTACTCACGGTAGCAATGGGACCAAAATCGTACCTAGGGCGGGGGTCCAACGGTTGCGTGGCCAAAGCCGCCCCGTTCAGGCTAAGTTGGAAAGAGCTGGCGGGGGATGAGTTGGCTACCAGCGACGAGGTTACTCGAATCGGGGCATTAGCTACCAGGTCGGGAATGTTGGTAAAAGCGAACTCCCGCGGTTGCCCGGGGTTGAAAGACTCGCCAACCCAGTTGCGCCCCGAACGCAGAAGGTTAGCCAGGTCGTGTTCGTAAAAATCGCGGTACGTAAAGGTGCTGATGGTAGGGGTGCGGCTGGTCGGCAGCAGCGCCGGGGCCGTCGGCACGCGGAGTCCCGCCGTATTATTTACCGTCACGAAGTAATAAGTGGTGTCGGTATAAATATTGTTGCGGTGCTTGAACACGCCATCCTGCGCCACCCAGGTATGAGCACCGGGGGAGTAAAACAAGAAGTACTCGTTGTCCTCGAAGACGTTATTGCCATTGCCCACCAGCAGAATATTGTTCTCCGCCAGGTCGTCGGGGCGCGGCACGCTATTGGCCTGGGGCAGGATCCCCATGGAATTGCCGTACACGTGCAGGTTGTTCGGATTGATTTCCTGGGGGTTAAGACCCATATTGCGCAAGGCTTCCTTGTCGAGCTTGTAGATGCCACTTTCGGCCACACCCATCTTAAACCATTGGCCGGTAGCCAGTACCGAATGGGGCGCGTGGTTGCGGGCCGCCGTGCCCGTGCCCCGGGCTGCCACCACCTCAGAAGTCGGCGCGTAGCGGTAATCGAACGAAACCAGGCGTTCGGGCTGGCCGGTTTGGGGGCTACGGCGTACCGGGCGCAAACTCAGGTGCGTTACAACCTGCTTCATCTCCCTGCCGGAGCTGAGTTTAGGCTCGGGCCCGGTTGGCAGTTGGCCCACGTTGAACAGCTTGGCATCGGCCTCCGAGAAGGGCTCGTACACCAGATTAGTTAGTTCGCCCTCGGTCACCCGGCCGTTCAGCCGCAGGCTAAACCAACCCACTTGATCGTCCAGCGCCTGATGAGCTTCGTCGAAGGTCGGCACTTTTTGCTTACGGGCGCCCAGCGTAGGTACCTGGGCGTATCCGCCCCACTTGATGATGCCATGCGCCACGCCCGGCTCACCCGACTGGGCGCGGGCCGGGGTAGTAGCGCCCGTGATTATCCCCGCAAAAGCAATGAAAAGAAAAAAAAGACGCATACGCATTATCTTGATTGACGCCTGTGCTAGTCTGCGATCTGCTCCGTGGTGGCTTCGCAACAGCGGTACTGCCCGTCAGGTTCACCCGGTGGTAGGCTCTTAACTAGCAAACACTCTATTTATTGTTATCGTCGGGCAGTTGTGGTTGCGGAGTTGAATTAACTACCGAGCTGCCGCTTTTGGTACCGACAGCAGCACGTAGAGCAGCACCACGAGCGGCACGGCGGCGGCCCGCAGCGCAAGCAGCAGTCCGGCCGTCAACAGCAAAAATAGAAACCGCTGTCGGTTATCAGCCCATCGTAAGGTCTTAAATTTCAAAGCAAATAGTGGCAGTTCCGCCACGAGCAGTCCCGAAAGCAGCCCCGCCAGGCCCAGCAGCAGCCAAGGGTTGAGGAGGAAGCTTGCCAATCCAAACTGGTCGTAGGCCAGGATGAGCGGCAGCGAGGCCACTACCAGCGTGCACGCTGGCGTGGGCAGCCCGATGAAAGAAGTGGTCTGCCGGGTATCGTTGTTGAATTTGGCCAGTCGCAAAGCCGAGAAGATGCTAACGACAAATCCCAGGTAGGGCCCGTACTGCACCATGATCCCCCACTCCCACCCGCTTTCGGCGGTGGGCAGCCCCATTTGCAGCAGCTTGAATAAGATTGCTCCCGGCACCACGCCAAACGATACCATGTCAGCCAACGAATCCAGGTCTTTGCCAATGGCCGACGACACGCGCAGAGCCCGGGCCACCAGACCATCGGCAAAATCGGCCACGGCTGCCGCCGCCACCAGCCATGCTCCCACCTCCAGCCGCCCAGCAAAGATGTTGGTCAAAGCCAGGCAGCCACAGAACAGGTTCAGGCAGGTGAGGGCGTTGGGCAGATGTCTTTTCAAGAGTGAAGGAAGGAAATAATAGGGTTGGTCGAGGGACTATTATAAAATAACGGCGTGCTGTAACAACAACTTCGTCACCCTGGCGCTTGCTCGCGCATCAGCCAATTAAAAAAGGGTTACCGTGGCGCTCCTCCCCGATAGTAGTGGCTGGGCCGTGGCCAGGGTACACCGTGGTAGCGTCGGGCAGGGTCATCAATTCCGTTTCAATGCTATGCAGGAGGGTGGCGTAGTTGCCGCCGGGCAAATCGGTTCGGCCGATGCTGCGCTGAAACAGCACGTCGCCCCCAATAACCGTGGCAGTGGGCGCGTGGTAGAACACGACGTGGCCCGGCGCGTGGCCCGGCGTGAAGCGGACTTCCAGCTCGGTCGTGCCGAAGCGCACGGGCTGGCCGGCCACGAGTTCGCCGGTGGGTTCGGCGGGCTGGTACTGCGGGAAGCCGTAGCTGGGCGCGTAAGCCGGCACCGCCCGCAGGGTAGGCAAGTCGAGCCGATGCAGCAGAAATGGGGTACCGGGCCAGGTAGTCAGCACAAACTGGTTTCCCAGGACGTGGTCGACGTGGGCGTGGGTGTTCAGCAGCAGGGCCACCTGCAAGTCATTGGCCTCGATATGCCGCCGCAGGGCCTGCTGCTCAGCCACCGTATAGCAGCCTGGATCTACAATGGCGCACTGCCGCGTGGCGCCGTCAACCAACAAGTAGGTGTTTTCGGAAAAAGCGTTGAAGGTAAATCCAGCGACAGTCATACAGAACAAAGCTTCTAAACCAGTCGGAAAGGTACGACACCGCACTTAATGCGACCTGAAGGCTTGCCACCTCCTTAGGCATGCTGAGAGTAGAACGCGTCTATCCGGCTTCGCCCTAACGACCCAAAAGCTTACTCTGGATGTGGCTCAGTATCACCTGCCAGATGAATAGGGCCCCGTGAAGTTGCCCCGGCGGGGCTTTGGATACGGACTGCAGAAACGCTATAATCTGGTTGGCTCATGGCTCATTCAGCAGGGCATTCCTACCTTGCCGGCCATGACTAACTGTGATTTTCTGGTAGTGGGCCACGGCATTGCGGGCGCCACGTTGGCCTACGTGCTGCGCCAACGGGGTCACGCGGTGTTGGTGTACGACCCGGGCCAGGACAACTCCGCGTCGAACGTAGCGGCCGGCCTGATGAACCCGGTAACCGGGAAACGCTTCGCGCTGTCGTGGCGGGTGGCCGACCTGCTGCCTTTTGCGGGCACCTTCTATCGGGAGCTGGAACAGCGTTACGGGCAGTCCTTTTTCAGCGAAGCCCTTATTCTAAAGCTGTTTAGCTCAATCGAAGAGCAAAATGCCGTCCTGGCCCGCAGCGCCGACACCCCCTGGGAAAACTTTGTGGCCGGCTTCGCAACGGCGAACCCTGGTCTGCCGGGGGTAAATGCTCCGTTTGGCGGGGCCTGGCTGCAACACGGGGGGCACGTGGCCGTGCGCCCGCTACTAGCCGCCCTGGCCGCCGAAGGCACCCGCGAAGGCTGGCTGCGGCGCGAAACTTTTGACTGGTCCCGCCTCGTTACCGGCCCAGCCGGCGCTGTTTACGCGGGGCAGGTGCGGGCCCGCCACGTGATCTGCTGTGAGGGGGCCGCGGCCGGGCGCAACCCGTACTTCAACTGGCTGCCCCTTAGCTCCAACCACGGAGAGGTACTCGATGTGGACTGCGCGGAGCTGAGCGCGGCGCAGGTACTCAACCGGGGTGCCTACGTGGTACCGATGGGGGCAGGGCGGTTTCGGGTGGGTGCCACGTACCGCAGGCCACCGTTTACTGAGGGCCCCACGGCGGAGGGCCGCGAGGAACTGGCCGCTCGGCTGGCCGTGATAACCGACCTACCCTTCGGGGTAGTGGGGCAGCAGGCGGGGGTTCGGCCCGCCGTGCTCGACCGGCGGCCGCTGCTCGGGCCCCATCCCGCGGTGCCCGCTTTAAGCTTTTGCGGCGGCTACGGCTCCAAAGGCGTAATGCTGGCCCCCCGGATGGCCGTGCTCCTGGCCGACTGGCTGGAAGGCCGGGCTGAAATCTGGCCCGAAGTCAGCCTGCAACGATACAACGCCTTGTGGCCGGCGGGCGTAATTTGAAGTAAGGACTATTGAGACCGGCTCGCTGGCGCCACTAGTTTGTTTGCACACTCAAAACGTAGCTTGACGACCATTTCGCCGTAAACACCTTCTCTTCAGTACCCACAGGTCGCTTCGTAGCGAAGCGGAACCTTTACGGAAACTACATTTTTTTAGCCCTTGGGCGGACTAAATTTCGTTGTTGCGCGTTGCTTAATCCTATGACTATTCTTTTATCCATGAAACGCACGCTGGGAGCCTTGGCCCTGCTGCTGCCTTGCTTCTTCACCCCCACGGCCCAGGCTCAAACGGCCCAGGAGCCGTTTGGACGGGTACGCATTCAGTACAAGCAGTTCCAGTGGCAGCAGTTCAATACGCAGAACTTTACGGTCATGTATTACGACGGGGGCGAGGCCAGTGCCCGCCGGGCCGCCGAATACGCGGAGAAGGAGCTGCAGCGCATTACGGCCCTCATTGGCTACTACCCTTATTCCAAAACCACGCTGCTCTTCTACAACTCGGTGGGCGACCTGCGGCAGAGCAACATCGGCCTGACGGCTACGCAGCAGCAAATAAATGGCGGCGAAACGCCCTTGGCCCGCATGAGCAAGGTGCAGATTGCCTTCGGCGGCCAGGAAACGGATTTCAAGCGGGAGTTGAGCACCCAGATTACCGAAGTACTGCTCAACGACATGATGTACGGCGGCTCCTTGAAGGAAGTGCTGCAGAGCACCTACCTGCTGCAGCTGCCCGATTGGTTTATCGGGGGCGCGGCGGCCTACGCGGCCGAGGGCTGGAGCGTGGATATGGATGGGTTCATGCGCGACATGAGCAAGCAGTACCCCACCGGCAGCCGGACGGCCCCCTTCTTCCTCCGCAGCTCCACCCTGGCCGGCCAGAGCATCTGGAACTACGTGGCCGAGCGCTACGGCTACACCACCATTCAGAACATCCTCAACCTGACGCGCATCACCCGCGACGTAGAAGTGGGCATCAGCTCGTCGCTGAACGTACCCTATAAGGTTTTTCTTAAGGATTGGCTGACTTACTACCGCGAGCTCAATGGCCAGCCCATGGCTACGCTGGTCGAGCCGGACAAAAAATTCCGGCAGAGCGGCCGTAATCGCCACGCCGACGTGTTTTCGCAACCTATTATCAGCCCCAACGGGCAGCTGGTCGCTTATGCTCAAAACGAGCAAGGCCGCTACCGTGTAATGGTGGTAAACCGCGACGGCTCGCACCGCCGCACCTTAAGCCGCGGCGGCCATAAAACGCCCGATCAGCAAATAGAAACCCGACTGCCGGTGTTAGCCTGGCGGGGTAACTCCCAGGTGGCGGTGGCCGAGATGAACCACGGCGAGATGGCCCTGCACCTGCACGATGCCGATGGCCGCGGCCTGCTGCGCCGGATAAAGGAGGCTATTCGGTTTTCGCGGCCCACTTCGCTGTTTGCGAACTACGACCAGATTTTGAGCATGAGCTATTCACCGGATGGCAAGGCTTTGGTCTTCAGCGCGGTGCGCAATGGCCAGAATGACCTCTACTTACTCCGGGCTGGTAGCCGCAATGTCGAGCAGCTGACCAACGACTTGTTCGATGATGTGCAGCCCGTGTTTCTGCCCGGCGGAAGAGGCCTGGTTTTCAGCTCTAACCGCTACCTCGACTCGACGGGGCGGGCCCGCCCGGCCACGTTCCAGAATGTGGTGAATAACTACGATTTATTCATGTACCACCTCGACGGGAGCGACATCCCGGTCGAGACGCTGGTAAGCACCATTTCGAACGAAACCCGGCCCCGGGCTATTTCCGACGACGAAATTCTGTTTCTCGGCGAAGAAAGCGGCGTGCGGGCCCTGTATCGGTATTCGCTCAAAACCAAAGAGCGCACGCGCCTAACCAACTGGCTACCCAATACGCAGGACTTTGACTACAGTCCGCAGACCTCCGCGCTGGTGTTTGTCGCGCCAGCCCAGGCCCGCGACATTCTGTACGTCTACCCCGAGTACCCGCTGCCCGCGTCGCTGCCGCCCACCAAAACGGCCCGCCAGCAAACCCTCGAAGAGCGGTCCCTGGCTCCGGCCACTACGGCCAAGCCGGCGCCCGCGCCGGCTGTCGCGCTGGCCGATACCCTGGCCCCTGCCGATTCGACGGCTACGCGCCCGCCCCAGCGGCGTGAGCCCGGCAAAGCCAGCAGCACGGTAAACACCAGCGACTATCAGTTTGAAGAAGACGCGCCAGTACAACCGGCGCCGACTAAGCGAAAGCGCCTCACTCCCACCGCGGCTTCGGTGGCCGCTCAGGCGGCACAAGCCAACGCGGCCCAACTCACCGGCCCTTTCCGGTATGATACGCGCTTCATGGCTGACAACGTGTCGACCTCGGTGTACGTGGATCCGTTGCTGGGCCTGGGCCTGCAACTCAAAGCCACCCTGACCGACGTACTGGAAAACCAGCGCATCGACGCGAGCTTATTTGGCTTGTTTGACTTACGTACGAGCAACATCCGCGTAGCCTATACCAACCTCACCCGGCGCTACGACTGGAGCATTTCTTACCAGAAGCAAGCGTACTTCTTCGACATCAACTCGAACGGCTACCGCTACGGCCGCCACGAAGTAGCGCCTACCATCGCGTACCCGCTCACGCACAACCTTAGCGTACGTGGCGGGCCCCGTTTCACTACCATCTCCCGCACCCGGCTCGGCGACACCTCTACCGAAGAGGATGAGAGCCGCAATTATCTCGGCTACACCGGAGAGCTCGTATTTGACAACAGCATTGCCAGTGGAGTTAACATGGTAAGTGGTACCCGCCTGAAGGCCAGCTTTATGAGTCAGCGTAGCCTGAAGGACAATCAGTACAGCTTCAATAAGTTTATCGTTGACCTCCGGCACTACCAGAAAGTCAGCCGCTCGATCATCTGGGCCAACCGGGCTAGCTACGGCCACTTCTTCGGGCCGCGGCCCCAGGTCTTCCGAATGGGGGGCATGGACAACTGGTTTAACGCTGGGTACGAAGGAGGCCGCTTTCTAAAAGGCTATACGGCTCCCGACCAGATATTTAACCAGGAATTTGTCACCAACCTCCGGGGCTTTGACTACAGTGCCCGCACTGGGCCACACTACTTACTGTTTAATAGCGAGCTACGCATTCCCATTATCCAGTATTTCTCCCGTAAGCCCATCTATTCAGGCTTCTTCCGCAACCTGCAGCTCACCGGCTTTGCTGATGCGGGCACTGCTTATTCGGGCAACAATCCTTTCAGCACCGACAATTCGGCCAACACTCAGCCGGTTTTTCCCCCTGGCAATTACTTCTCGGCCACGGTGACCAACTTCCGTAACCCGTTTCTTATTGGCTACGGCGTGGGGGCCCGTACCACCTTGCTGGGCTTCTACGGCAAGGTCGATGTAGCTTGGGGCCAGCAAGATTACGTCACCAAAGGCCCGAAGTTTTACTTCTCGCTGGGCTACGACTTTTAGATTTCACGCGCACAGCCGTTAGGGGTGGGGTCTTCTGTTTTGAGAAATATTCTTCGAGAATATTTCTCAGCGTATTTTTTAAAAAATATTTCAGTACCATCTGCTTCGGCTTGCAGGTCTATAGTCGTCCTATTCTCAGAAATAGGTCTTAGCTGAACCGTTATTGAAGCGAACAACTGCTCTATAAGCCCACTAAGTAAGAATAGCAGATAATCTGCTCTTTCCTACATCCTCTGGAGGGAGTGGCGTTGGGCGCGTCTGTAACGTCCCGCCCGCGGCAACGGGTCTCAGGCACTGCTCACGTCACAAACGCGAAACCAGGCGCCAGCAGTCGCGTGGCGCAGACGCACGCCAGTACTATTCCATAATACTTTACCTATACCAACGGACTTGCCCAATCCGCGCTGAATGGAGACAGGGTCGAGAACCCCATCGAGGCAAGGGGCGAAACAGGACAGCAGCAAATAACCGCTTGCTAATTGAAAGCAAATACAAAGCATATGATGAATTTGCTCTATACTATATCACTTATTATCATATCATTAAATAAGGTAAAGCTTAAGCTTTAACTCTTAACAATGTAAATTATTCTAAGAAAGATTAATAGGCATCTTATCTTGCGGTCATCTTAGCCGGAGTTCCGCTTGGGCAATGTTGCTTTCTGACTTCGCCCGAGCCAACAAGCCCGGGGTCGATGATCGACCATTCGAAGCGCCGGCCAACTCTCTTTCGCTCCTTCGCCCGGCTTCCTTCGTTGATCGTTATGGCTGTCTTCTATCCTTTCTTGCGCGTCGGTCGGCGCTTGGCGCTGGTTGTTTTATTGGCGCTAGTCGCGGCCCTGGGCACCCGGGCCCAAACCGTGCCGCCGGGGCAGGGTCAGGTGGCTGACACCACGGAGCTGCGGGTGCTGCGCCAGCTCTACCACGCCACCGCTGGCCCGCGATGGACCACCCGCACCAACTGGCTCACGGGCACCACCCTGGCCCAAGCTGCCACCTGGTACGGGGTGACGGTCAGCGAGGGCGATGTGACCCAGCTCGTGCTGAATAACAACGGCCTGCGCGGGCCCCTGCCGGCCGACCTGAGCCGGCTCACCCAGCTGGAGCTGCTCCAGCTGAGCCACAACCAGCTCACCGGCCCGCTGCCCGAGCCCTGGGGCGGGCTCACGGCCCTGGCCAACCTGAACCTGTCCTATAACGAACTCAGCGGGGACCTGCCCGCCGCCCTGAGCCAGTGCACGCGGCTCAACTACCTGGACCTGGCCCACAACCGCTTCACTGGCTCGCTGCGACCGCTCGTGGGCCTGGTCAATCTGGCGATCACCAATGAAAGCGACAACCAGTTCAGCGGGCCCCTGCCGGCCGAGCTGGGGCAATTGACCCAGCTCAATTATCTCTACCTGAGCAATAACCGCCTCAGCGGGGCGCTGCCCGCCACGCTTGGGGCCTAGAGCACCCTGTTCCACCTGACCCTGCACGGCAACCGCCTCTCGGGCACGCTGCCGGCGGCTGTGCTCACCCGCCCGGCCCTGCGCCTGCTCACGCTGGCGGCCAACGAGCTGACCGGGGTCGAGGAGCTGGGCGGGGCCACGGGCCTGGCCGCTACCCTGGGCGTGCAGGACAACCGGCTGGACTTCGCCAGCCTCGAGCGCCTCTATCAAGGCCCGGGGCAGGCGCGGCTGAGCGACGCCGACGTGCGCTGGCAGCGGGCGCCGGAGCGGGTCGACACGGCCCGCTACCAGGCCGGGGGCCCGCTCGTGCTGGACGTGGGCCCCTCGGCCGCGCGGCAGGTGTACCGCTACCAGTGGCAGCGGCGGGTGGCCGGGCTATGGGTGAACCTGCCCGGCGATACGCTGGCCAGCAGGCGCTGGGAAGCGGCCACGGCCGCCGAGCAGGGCTTCTACCGCCGGGCCGAGCACAACCGCTGGTTCACCGACGGGGCCCTGGCCCCGACCGAGCTCTACTCGGTAATAGTCTATGCCGACCTGCTGCCCTACATCCCGCTGGCCCGCAACCGCCCTGACGACGCCAACCAGCACGAGGCGCTGGTTACGCCCCCGCCCGCCCCCGACGCGACGGCCCGGCCCCTGGCCGACGTGAACTTCGTGCGCACGTGGACCCCGCGCGAGGCGCTGACCGACTCGAGTCGGGTGCCGCGGGCCCCGGTGGACTCGGTGGCCATGCGCACGGTGTACCTCGACGGGCTGGGGCGGCCCGTGCAGACGGTGCAGCACCAAGCCTCGCCCCAGCGGCGGGATTTGGTCCAGCCCCAGGCCTACGACGGGCTGGGCCGCGAGCCCCGCCAGTACCTGCCCTACCCGGCCGACCCGGCCCAGGCCACGGCCCAGGCCACGGCCCAGGGCTATCACCCCCGGCCCCTGGCTCAGCAGCAGGCCTTCTACCTGCCCGGCCCGCTGGGCCCGCTGCCGGCCACCGACCCGACGCGGGGGGTGGCCCGCACGGGCGTGGCCTATGCCGAGACCCTGTTCGAGCCCTCGCCCCTGAACCGGGTGCTGGCCCAAGCCGCGCCCGGCGAGGGCTGGCAGCTGACCAGCGGCCACGCCCAACAGCGGCTGGAGCGGCCGAACACGGCTCAGGACTCGGTGCCGCGCTTTGTTCCGGGCTACGAGGCCCAGGACCGCGACCCCGGCTACCAGGGCTACTATGCCCCGGGCGAGCTGTGGGGCGTGCACACCACCGACGAGCAGACCGGGCCCGGGGGCGGGGGCTACGCCACGATCGAGTGGAAAGATCAGCTCGGGCAGCCCGTGCTGCGGCAGGTGGAAGGGGCCCGCACCGGCAGCGGGGCCAGCCTGCGCTCGCGCTGGCTGCGCACGGCGTATGGCTACGACGACTTCGGCCATCAGCGCTACGTACTCCAGCCCGAGGCCACTAAGCGCGTGCTGGCCCTGGGCAACCGGCCGGCCCCGTTGCCGGCCAGCGCCGCGCCCTTCCTGTTCCACTACCGCTTCGACGGCCGCGGTCGGCAAATCGCCAAGCAGGTGCCGGGCACGGCGGGGGAGACGTGGGTGGTGTATGACCAGCTGGACCGGCCGGTGCTGAGCCAGGACGCGGCCCAGCGGGGGCGGCGGGAGTGGAGCTGGAGCAAGTACGACGCGCTGGGCCGAGTCGTGCTCACCGGCCTGGTGATCCACGCCCAGGCCGTGGACCGGGAGACGCTGCAGGCGCAGGCCGACGCCACCCCTGAGACGGCCCAGCAGTACGAGCAGCGCACGAGCAATGGCAGTGCCTATGCCCACTTCTACACCACCGACCAGGCCTTCCCGCGCCTGGGCCAGCAGGGCTTCGGGCCCGGGCAGGTGCTCTCCGTTACCTATTACGACGACTATAACTTCGACCAGGACGCCCAGGGCACGGCCGACGTGGCCTACGACCCGAGCCTGGACGGGCAGTTCCCGGCGGGCACGGCCCCGGTGGCGGACGTACTGCGCACCACGGGCCTGGTGACCCGCACCAAGACCCGGGTGCTGGGCGTGGAGGGGACGCAGGCGGGAGCGTGGCTGACGACGACGACCTTCTACGACGAGCGCGCTCGCCCCGTGCAGGTGCAAAGCACCAACGCCCGGGGTGGGCTCGACCTGGTCACCACCCGCCTGAATTTCACGGGCCAGCCCCTGCAAAGCGTGAGCGTGCACCAGGGGCCGAACCACGCCCCCGTGCAAGTAGCTGAGTTCTTCAGCTACGACCACACGGGGCGGCTGGTGAACACGCGTCAGCAACTGCCCGGCGAGGCCCACCCCACCCCGCTGGCGAGCTTGGGCTACAATGAGTTGGGGCAGTCGCTGACGAAGACCGTGGGCACGGGTCGGCTGCGGCAAGCGGTGGACTACGCCTACAACATTCGCGGCTGGCTGACGAGCGTGAACAACCCCTATGCGCCGGACCCAGGGGACCTGTTCAGCCTGAGCCTGCACTACGAGCGGGGCTTCACCCAAGGCTATGAGCAATACACCGGGAACCTGACGGGGCAGACCTGGCGGGGGCGCGATGGCGTGCAGCGGGCCTACGGCTACGTCTACGACCCGCTCAACCGCCTCTGGCAGGGCGACTTCGTGGCCCGCACGGGTGGCAGCGGCAGCCTGAACGGAGCGTGGCGGGCGGAGGAAGACCGCTATCGGCTCAGCTTTGTCAGCTACGACGACAACGGCAACCTGGCCACACTGCGGCGGCGGGGGCTGCTGGCGGGGGCCACGCGCACGACTCCGGCGCAGTATGGGCCGGTGGATGCACTCACGTACCGCTATGCGGGCAACCGGTTGTTGGCCGTTGACGACCAGGTCACGAGCAACCAGTTGCCGCGCCCGCGGGGCTATGAGGGAGCGCCGAGCTCGCTGGCGGGGGACTTCCAGGAGGGCGGCACGCGCCTGGGCGAGGAGTATGTGTATGATGCCAACGGGAGCCTGACGCAGGACCGCAACAAGGGCATCAGTGGCATTGCCTACAACCACCTGAGCCTGCCGGAGCGCATTCACTTCGGGCAGGGGGCGGACTCGCTGGTGTTCCGCTACTCGGCGGCGGGGCAGAAAGTGGCCAAGCTGGTGTACCAGACGGGCCAGCCCATGCAGCGGACGGACTACTTAGGACCGTACCAGTACGAGCAGGACAGCCTGCGTTTCTTCCCCCACGCTGAAGGGCGCGTGCTGCGCTGGGTGAGCCCCAGCAGCGGGCAGGTGCGTTACGAGCGGGAGTTCACGCTCAAGGACCACCTGGGCAACTTGCGCCTGGCTTACCGCTTGGGGCAGGTGCGCACGTACGTGGCCGGTCTGGAGCCAGGCGAGGCGGAGCGAGAGCGGCGGCAGTTCGACTCGCTCTCGGTCAGCCCGCCCGTGGCCCAGCCAGTAGGGGCGCGTGCCCGCTCGGGCCAGTACGCAGCTCGGCTCAACGCGGGGGGCAGCACGCCCCAGCCGCTGGGCCCATTGAAGCAGCTAGCCGTGCAGCGGGGCGATACGGTGAGCGTGACGGCGCCGGGGCTCTACCCGCAGGCGGTGCAACACAACTTCTGGTTCTCCTTAGCTTCGTTCCTGACCGGGCTCTTGCAGCCTTCACCCAGCCAGCCGACGCCGCCCGAGGGGGTACGTCGTGGAGGCTTGCCCCTGTTGCAGGTGGGCGTGGCGGCGGGCTTAGCGGCGGTGCCGCAGCTGAGTGGCGGCGTGCCGCGGGGTTACGTGCGGCTGCTCGTGTTTGACGCCGACAGCAACCTGGTGAGTCAGCAGACCCAGCAGTTAAGCGCGGCGGCGTTGAATAACTACGAGTCGCTGCGCTTACAGGTGGTGGTGCCGCAGGACGGGTACGTGAGTGCCTATGTGGGCAACGAGAGCAACGTCGATGTCTTCTTTGATGATGTCACCGTCGAGCATCGGCAAGGACTGCAGGCGCAGGAAACCCAGTACGACCCCACGGGGCTGGAACTAGCAGGCGTGACGGGCACCACCCCAGGGCTGAAGCCGCTGAACCAGTACAAGTTCAATGGCAAGGAATTTCAGGCGGACCTGGGCCTAAACTGGAACCATCAAGACTGGCGCTTCATTGACGTAGCCCGCGGCCCGGTCTGGCTCAGCGTGGACCCCGAAGTCGAGAACGGGCAGGAAACGATGTCGCCTTATGTCTTTAATTATGATAATCCTATCCGGTATGCCGATGCCGATGGACGCCAAGGGGTTCCTGCCCCTAATACTAACCCGGCGGCAAACCTGAGAACGGTAGCGACGGCGGTTATTAACTACGCTACAAACGTATGGGACACGCCCGTTTCAAATAGCGCCGCAAATGGAGTAGCGTACGCGGCATATGGTGGGGACGCTAAAACGGTTGGTGATGTGGTCATCGCAGCTGTTATACAGATGGGGAAAGGATATGAGCTAGCATCTAACCTATATTCCCGCTCAGGAAACGTTCCAGGAATATCATCAAGAGTAAATGAAGCAGGAGAAGGAACCACTGCGACTACGCGACCGAGTCTCAAAGGAAGTGGCCCTGTTGCAGGTGTATTCGAAGTAAGCGATAGGGTGAAATCTGTTAAAGCATTTAATAGTTACAACCCCAAAGCACGGCCTGAAGTTGGTATGCCTAAAGGCTCAACAGAATTCGTTTTTGACCACAGCAACAATAGATTCGCTGCCGGTAATACGAAAGGAAGTGCATCGCCTCATCAAAAGTTAGGAAAAGCTATTGGGGCTGAACCTAATAATTTGGTAGGAGGCATAATGTCGCGAACACCCACTGGCATTAGCACTTCTGAGAACAGTGGACATTACGGACCAAATTGGACTCCTGACATAAGGCAGCAGTTTAAAAGCTACATGGAAACAAAAACTGGCAAAACAGTAGACCATACTGCATGGTAATTAAAAAAGTATATATACCTTGTATCTCTCACCAATTGTGTGTCAAATGGAAACTGACTTGGGCAATAGCGACTATAGTGACAAATGGGATTTTAATCACTCTGATGAATTCTATGCGTTGAAGGGGGTAGAAATATTAGATATGTTCGATAGGAAAATCATTTTGTCTCACACTGGAGTGTGGTGTGTTATTGCTAATAAAAAGCTATTCTCTGCTCATCAAAATACTAATGTCATCCCTTTTTTTCCTTTTCTAGAGTTAGGATGCGAAAACTTTATTTCTATAGTTAAAAAAAAATTAGAGAGTAAAAATATGTCAGCAGAAATAGCTTATAGCTTTCCCTTAAAATACATCATTTCAGCTGCACTTGGAATGCAAAGTGATTATTGGGTAAAACTTTCTATAAGTTGGCTAAATTGCTTTACTTTTGATTCGGAAATCAGCGATTTATTATCGTATGTGATGTCCTCTAAGTGGTTGTCTCAGTCGACTAGGCATCTTGCTAAGAAGATGTTTTTCAGATTTAACAAGCATAGCTAGAATGATATTTACAGGCAAAATATATCACATGGGCACTCTCCTTTTTGGCCGCTACCGGGGCCGAGGTGTTGGGCTACTTCTACCAAACCCAGTATGCGCTTTATGCAAGCAATTCCAGTGGATCAGGAAAGGTAGGTAACAAATTAAAACCTGACCTGAGTGCAAACGGCTCTCACAGCACATTTGCTATAGAAGCACGAATCACATTTGACTGAACACGCCGTTTTTTGTTCTTTGACTTTCTGATTTCACTTGAGTAAACGGTGCCCCAGCCGCTGGGCCCGTTGAAGCAGCTAGCCGTGCAGCGGGGCGATACGGTAACCGTGACGGCCCCAGGGCTCTACCCGCAGGCCGTGCAGCACAACTTCTGGTTCTCGCTGGCTTCGTTCCTGACCGGGCTCTTGCAGCCCTCGCCCAGCCAGCCGACGCCGCCCGACGGGGTGCGTCGCGGGGGACTGCCGCTGCTGCAAGTGGGCGTGGCGGCGGGCTTGGCCGCGGTGCCGCAGCTGAGTGGGGGCGTACCCCGGGGGTACGTGCGCCTGCTCGTCTTTGACGTGGATAGCAACCTGGTGAGCCAGCAGACCCAGCAGTTGAGCGCGGCGGCGTTGAACAACTACGAGTCGCTGCGCTTGCAGGTGGTGGTGCCGCAGGACGGGTACGTGAGTGCCTATGTGGGCAATGAGAGCAACGTCGATGTCTTCTTTGATGATGTTACCATTGAGCATCGCCAAGGACTGCAGGTACAGGAAACCCAGTACGACCCCACGGGGCTGGAACTGGCCGGGCTCACGCGCCAGACGCCAGGGTTGAAGCCGCTGAACCAGTACAAGTTCAATGGCAAAGAGTTCCAAACGGACCTGGGCCTGAACTGGAACCACCAGGACTGGCGCTTTATTGACTTGGCTCGTGGCCCGGTTTGGATGAGCGTGGACCCGGAAGTGGAGAATGGGCAGGAAAGTATGTCCCCCTATGTTTTCAACTTCGATAATGCCGTGCGCTTCAACGATCCGAACGGACGGAACCCAGGCGGTGGTGGCGGCTTACCCGATGATTTTGTTGCTCGGGGGTTCTTTGGCGTAGGTATGTCCGTTGTCAATTTAGTGGCCCTCTCGTGGGCTGCAACATTGAACACACCCTACAAGTACCAGCAGAACTTTGTGGAGAACAGTGCGGGGACGGCCGTGGACGTGGAAACACGGAAAGTACCACGAGAAGCCCCTCTGCAAGAACTTAAATCCGCTGCATGGGATGTATTCAATGTTACTATATCGTTAGCAGGCGGTGGTTCAGAAGGCAAACTGTTAGAGCAAACGGCTGGTAAAGCGGGAACGGCTGCAGTTGTGCAGCAAGTAAAAGCGGTACCCCAAGTTGCAACTGCCGCCTATAAGCGGCCTAATTATTCCGTTACACGTGCCCAGCGTGCTGCCGTTCAAGGAAAACCTTGTGTAAGTTGTGGCATCGAGGGCGAAAGAATGATAGCAGACCACAAAACTCCGCTTGTACAAGAGCATTACACAACTGGTAAGATAGATAAAGTAAAGATGCGTGATGTTAACTCTGTGCAACCACAATGCAAAAGCTGCTCAGATAAGCAAGGAGCCGAAATGTCACAATATTCTAGAACACAGAAGAAAGCACATGGATTTTAATACAGAAGAGCAGAAACTTATTTGTCTAAAGTACAACACGGAGTACTATGCAGTTGACTCCGAGTTAAAAATTGGAATTAGCAAGGGGGCATTGGCTGGAGTGATGCCATTGAATGGCTTACGTCATCCAATAGAAGGTGATACTTCTGGATGGTATATTTGGGGAGGTGAGGAATTCTCAGATGACCCTGATTTCTTTCTGCCATTTCACCTTAGTCATATCACAGAAATCTTACCACGTATCGCAAAGTATTTAGCGTTACCGCCTGGATGGCGATTTCTTGTAGCTCCTCATGATTATGAGGATGTATGGTATGAGGAAAAATTGCTAAGTCTTTAACGCAGTTGGCCGTGCAGCGGGGCGATACGGTGACCGTGACCGCACCAGGGCTCTACGCGCAGGCGCACAACTTCTGGTTTTCGCTGGCTTCGTTTCTGACCGGGCTCTTGCAGCCCTCACCCAGCCAGCCGAAGCCGCCCGACGGCGTTCGTCGCAGCGGTCTGCCGCTGCTGCAAGTGGGCGTGGCGGCGGGCTTGGCGGCGGTGCCGCAGCTGAGTGGGGGCGTGCCCCGGGGGTACGTGCGCTTGCTCGTGTTTGACGCGGATAGCAACCTGGTGAGCCAGCAGACTCAGCAGTTGAGTGCGGCGGCGTTGAATAACTATGAGTCGCTGCGCTTGCAGGTGGTGGTGCCGCAGGACGGGTACGTGAGCGCCTATGTGAGCAATGAGAGCAACGTCGATGTCTTCTTTGATGATGTCACCGTCGAGCACCGCCAAGGGCTGCAAGTGCAGGAGACGCAGTACGACCCCACGGGGCTGGAACTGGCCGGGCTCACGCGCGAGACACCGGGGCTGAAGCCGCTGAACCAGTACCGGTGGAATGGCAAGGAGTTCCAGGCGGATCTGGGCCTGAACTGGACCCAGCTCGACTGGCGCATGTTCGACGCGCAAATTGACCGCCTGCCCGGGGTGGACCCCGAGGTGGAGAACGGCCAGGAAGCCTTGTCGCCCTATGCCTTTAGCTATGATAACGCTGTGCGCTTCAATGACCCCAACGGGCGCTATCCGGGCGAAGGCATTGGGGGCGCGCTCATCGCGGTAGCCGACTTTACCAATGCTTTCGTGAACGCCGTGGTGTCGAATGCGACGACCTTACCTGGGGGCAATCAGTCGGTTGGCAATGGGGTGCCGCGTGTGGCGGCGTACACTCCGGCGGCACACGCGGGCCAGACCGTCGGCGATTTGGCCAGTGTCGCGCAAGGGATTTGGCAGATGGGGGAGGGGGCCGTGGTAGCCACCACCGGGGCCGTGGGTGGGGTGGCCCTGGCGGAAACCGGTGTGGGGGCCGTGGCGGGGTTTGCCGTAGCGGCCGGGGGCGCAGCCGTTGCGGCTCACGGCGCCAATACGGCTGCTAACGGCATGAGTAACTTGCTCAACAACGACCACAATGGACGCTATAACGCGAGTAGGGCTTCTAATGGACAAGCACCATCGGTTAAAGAACAGGCTAATAATGTAAAAGACAGAGCTAATGGTGGAAAAAACTCCGTTACAATTAAAACAGTAGAGGGCCAAACTAGATATGATTTAGCTGGAAAAACCCATGGCAATGTCCCCACACCTCATCTACAGAAATATCAGCGGAATTTTGTTAATGGTGTACAAAAAAGTATGTCACCTATGACTAAAGGTGTGAATGCAGCGCAAGCTATGACGAAACAGGATGTGAGACTGGTAAGAAAATATCTTGAGAAACAATAATGAAATCAATTGACCTTACACCAACCCCTTTTTTTGAAAGCGTTCTGAACATAAGCTTTCCCGGCTTTAACATTGATCTACACAATGATTTTGATTGTGTAGGTATCTCGATGATAAGAGATGAGCTAAAAATTTCTCTTCTTAGCCGGGATGATTCTAACCTAGAAATTGTTTTGACGAATGCGGAAATAGTTAAAATGAACATGTGCTTTAATTTCAATGGCCCATTAACTTTGGACAATTTCTACAAAGGGAGAATAGAACTTAAAAACACGTTGCAAGATTTCGATTCACAAGGAAGGTGTTGCTTCTATATGCATTTTTGCGAAGACGTATATCTGGAAATACTTGCAGAAAAAGTGATTGTTAATTTATTAGAGTAGGCCTCATGCGCCACATAATGGTGTACCCACACCTCACATGAATGGCAAAACAATTCCAGGAGGCGTTAGACCGCCCAAAACATACGAGTTACCTCGAAACCAAAGGTTCTAAGCTTAATTCTACACAGAAGCGCGTCAGTTAAGCTAAACACACAACATCGCAATGGCTTATTTATCTGCCAGAACTTACCCAACCTACTGCTATGCTTACCTGGCTTCAACAATGGTTTCTCTCCCAATGCGACGAAGAATGGGAGCATGAATATGGAATAAAAATATGTACCTTGGATAACCCTGGGTGGTCTATAAAAATAGACCTAGCGTATACTGAGTTAGAAGATGTACGAATCAGCATCCCAACAATAGAAGAATCCGCAGGCGATTGGTATAGTATCGTTATTGTTGATGGTGTTTTCAGTAGCTTGTGTAGTCCTAATAAACTGGATTTTGTGATTTCGGATTTCAAGGCCCTTGTTGAACTAGGAGAGGCAAGGTATCTGGCGGATCGTCCACAGGCACGTATGATCCCTTTTGCGGAGGGATATTCTATAAGTAAAGGTTTACCTAAGCCAGTCAGAGAGTACTTATATAAGATAATAGATGAAGAGCAAATATCTTCAGCTAATATGCATGAAAAGGGTGCTTCTCTAGCAAATGCTATTCGTCCTATTCTTGAAAAGCTGATTAATAATTCTGATCTTGATATGCAATCATTAATCATGCTAGTGTATCGTTATGGATGGAATTATATACATGCCAAACATGCTAGTTAAACTTACGTCTCGGTGGTCGTGCGCAAGCCCTTCTCCTACGGCTATACAGCTAAATAAATTCAAATGTTTAAAGGAGTTGATGTCGACTGGTTTGCATTTAATAATTTAAATGCTGTTTTACATTTTGCATCAGCAGGAGGGCTTGTCCCTTATTTTGTAGACGAGCATATATCGGAACTTGCCACTAAAGTGCTTTCATTACCTATTGTTTCGCCTGAGGTTATCATAAATGAGGATCTCAGTAACTTTGTATCACTACCCGATCAAAAATCGTTTGATCTTTACGTGGAATCATTTTTAAATTTTGCTAGACGTGGGCTTTTTTCTTACGATAAATCAATCCTAAATAATTACGAAAGTCCGTTATATTATTTAGTAGCAGCCCCTAGTAAGGCGTTAGATAGGAAAGAGCTATCTGATTCTTTGCTTAGTCTCATTCCTCAAACTATATTGCCAATAAATCCTCTAATCCACCAACAGGTTAATATTGAAATTTACACAAAATAGCTCAGATTGTTTGTGCCACGTGCGACACGTTTTCTTTATTAACAAGCCAGCTAGTACAGACGGTGAGCGTGCACGAGGGCCCCAACCACGCCCCTGTGGTGGTCCGGGTACGCCAGGTCTGACTTCCGTGCTCCAGTTGAGCGGCGGGGTGCCCCGGGCTACGTACGCTTGCTCGTCTTTGATGCCGACAGCAACCTGGTCAGCCAGCAGACCCAGCAGTTGAGTGCGGCGGCGTTGAACAACTACGAGTCGCTGCGCTTGCAGGTGGTGGTGCCGCAGGACGGGTACGTGAGTGCGTATGTGGGCAACGAGAGCAACGTCGATGTCTTCTTTGATGATGTCACCGTCGAGCACCGCCAAGGGCTGCAAGTGCAGGAGACGCAGTACGACCCCACGGGGCTGGAACTGGCCGGGCTCACGCGCGAGACACCGGGGCTGAAGCCGCTGAACCAGTACCGGTGGAATGGCAAGGAGTTCCAGGCGGATCTGGGCCTGAACTGGACCCAGCTCGACTGGCGCATGTTCGACGCGCAAATTGACCGCCTGCCCGGGGTGGACCCCGAGGTGGAGAACGGCCAGGAAGCCTTGTCGCCCTATGCCTTTAGCTATGATAACGCCGTGCGCTTTAATGACCCGGATGGCCGCAACCCAGGAGGAGGAGTTCCAGTCGCTCAGATAGTTATGCCACCTCCAGGGATTGTTGAAGAGACGGTGCAAACACTTCAGGAAGTATCCTTAGCGATTGGCTTAATCGGAGCGGCCGTTGCTGCCGGAACGTGGGTAACCAACAATATGCCGTCTGCACAAACTTTAGAAGAAGTGTTTAAAGGTGGTGATGCTGGCATGCCAGCAGGTTTAGAAGTGCCACTAATGCGGCAGTGGGTACTCAACTCTGTCAAGTCAGGTGATAACCTTAGTCGCACTGGAAGACCTTTACCTAAAAGTCAGACGAACGGAGGAAGAGCAATGGACCCAAAGACCAAGCAACCAATAGGAGGAGATGGGGTAAAACCCCGTCCGGTTACTGTTAACAAAGGAACTTTTAAACAAGCCAAAGATGCTGCCCGTAATGATAGGGCAAATGGAGGAAGATGAACGCCGGTGAAGTATACTAAGGATACGAAAGGCGGTGATCACTTTCATAATGGCAACGGAGTAGAAGGAAAAGGTAAAGAATCAAAAGACTATGGTAGCAATGCAGGGAAAGTGAGCAATAATGTCCACTATCATTATCCTAAAAATTCATCAAATTAAGTCAGCCTCTTCCTCGCACTTACTCTAAGAGAAATCACTTATGCCCATTTGGATTAGTACAGTTAATGCCATGCCAAATTTTGACGCTGGCCCTTTTAAAAATTATAAAGGAGTTGTAGTTAATGTAGTTACTTATGCTGAAAATAGAGATGTTGCAATTAAAAACATAACTCAGGAGCTCAGTGAATACTATCTCCGAGTAGAATCTATTGATGATTTGGAGATTTTTCAACCTGAAAACTCACTTCAAACAAAAAAGCTGCATAGACTTGCAGCAAAATCTCAAAAGAATTTCACAACGGAATTTGACGTTTTTTATACTTATGACGAATAATCTGCATGCCAAGGAATTTATAAATTCCTTTATTTCCAAGGAACGAAAAGGTAGATGCTTAGCTTTGCTAGAATCGGGAGAGCCGTCATTCGCAGCGCGCCTAGCTCACTTAAATGCATTTGAGGAGAGATTTATTCAACCACTACCTAAAGGTAGCCCAACTGCACAAATAGACTTTATCTACAAATTTGTAGATAAAGTCTATAAAAAAGACAGTTGTTATATTATATCCGAAGACAAGGTTATATCTGGAAAAGAGATTCCTGTTCAGGGTTCAATAGAGCTAGTATTGGGCAGGGCATTTGGTTCCATACTATCCTTTATACCTGGCAAATTGGCTTACTATGAAAGTGAATCACCTGGGCCTGGCATCTTATTTTATAAACACTAAAGGCGGCACTCTAATTTTAGGTAGGTTGCTCTTTGACTTTCACTAAGGACTCCTCACTGGTAGGCTAGCGAACAATAGATAAGTGCTACTCTAAATAACTATGAAGCCTTGATCACAAAGCTATTGTTGCAGCAGCAGTGGCATCCGGTAGTCCTATGCGGACCGCTTCGTTCTTTGATGTGTCGATAGCACCAACCAGTTGCCCCGCCATACTGGCTGCGAAGGTTCCCTACCTCCTTGGTGGGGACTTCCCTTCAGCCCGCCCGTGGCGCAGCTTGTCGGATCCCGGGCTCGCTCGGGCCAGTACGCGGCTCGGCTCAACGCGGGGGGCAGCACGCCCCAGCCGCTGGGCCCGCTGAAGCAACTGGCCGTGCAGCGGGGCGATACGGTGCGCGTGACCGCGCCAGGACTCTATCCGCAGGCGGTACCGCATAACTTCTGGTTCTCGCTGGCTTCGTTCCTGACCGGGCTCTTGCAGCCCGCGCCGAGCCAGCCGACGCCGCCCGACGGGGTACCTCGTGGGGGGCTGCCGCTGCTGCAAGTGGGCGTGGCGGCGGGCTTGGCCGCAGTACCACAGCTGAGTGGCGGCGTACCCCGGGGCTACGTGCGGCTGCTCGTCTTTGACGCCGACAGCAACCTGGTGAGCCAGCAAACCCAGCAATTGAGCGCGGCGGCGCTCAATAACTACGAGGCGTTGCGCTTGCAGGTGGTGGTGCCGCAGGACGGGTACGTGAGTGCCTATGTGGGCAACGAGAGCAATGTCGATGTCTTCTTTGACGACGTCACCGTCGAGCATCGCCAAGGGCTGCTGGTGCAGGAAACGCAGTACCACCCCACGGGGCTGGAACTGGCCGGGCTCACGCGCCAGACGACGCCCGCTTTGTCAAAAGCTCGAAGGAAGCTACCGAAATTTAATACCCAAACAGGAATTATTGGGCGCACTTACAATCCTCGTATCGGGCCCGCAATTAAATTTGCGCTTAATGCACGACCTATATTTATGCCCTAGCCCTCACGTTAATAATACGGCAAAATGCATAAGACCTTCTTGACAAGGTATTGGTTTGGGTTTAACACAAGACCATACAGCAATAGAAATTTTGGTGTCACAGCATACAATTACGAAGATGCCCTCAAGCTTATTAAGGAACGAATATTTTCGCATAAAGAGTTACCTGAAGTGGAATATTGTACTGAGAATATTGATGTAAGCGCCCTCGATGCTAATCATGTGCGGCCGAATATGGGTTCACCTCACACCCGTGGTATATGGTATCCGTTAGGGTTCGCTTAAATTGTCGGTGGGCACCCGGTCGGTTTCTACGTGGGCAGGGCGCGCCGCTGCTCATCCGCTTGGGTACACGCGACTCCACCAGCGCTCTTTGCATTCAAGCGGTGGGGTGCCCCAGGGCACATGAGCCTGCTCGTTTTTGACGCTGCCAGCAACCTAATTGGCCAGCAGACCCAACAGCTGAGCGCAGTGGCGCTGAACCACTACGAGGCGTTGCGCTTGAGGATGGTGGTGCCCCAGGGCTGGTACGTGTATGCTTAGATGAACACTGGAGTAACTATAAGCCATGCGTTCGGGGTGGGTTCGTTCGTATCTTTGCGGCCCCAAACCACCCCCGTGCCCGTGCCGCTGCTTCGCGAGATTTACACCCTGTTAGCCAAGGACTTTCGCCTCGAATGGCGGCAGCGCGCGGCCTTGGGTGGGCTGCTGCTGTACGTGGGCAGCACGGTATTCGTGTGCTTCCTGAGCTTTAGCCTGCGTGGAGGACAGCCGCCGGCCCCGGCCTGGAACGCGCTGCTGTGGGTTATCCTGCTGTTTGCGGCCATTAATGCCGTAGCCAAAGGGTTTATGCAGGAGAGCCCCGGTCAGCGCCTCTACTACTACACGCTGGTGCGGCCCCAGGCCATTATCCTGGCCAAGATGCTGTACAATGCCCTGCTGTTGACGGCCGTAGCCTTGCTGGGGCTGTTTCTCTACACGGTGTTCCTCGGCAACCCCATTCAGGACGCCCCGCTGTTTGTGGGCAACCTGCTGCTTGGGGCCATCGGCTTTGCGACTACGCTGACCCTGGTATCGGGCATCGCGGCCAAGGCCGGGGGCAACGGGGCCACCCTCATGGCCATCCTGGGCTTCCCGCTGATGGTACCCATGCTGCTGCTGCTCATCAAGGTAAGTAAGAACGCCCTTGATGGGTTGGACCGGAGCGTGAGCCAGCAGTCGCTGCTCACGCTGCTGGCGCTGAACATGCTGGTGGGCGCGGTGTCGTACGTGTTGTTTCCTTTTCTGTGGCGGGGCTGATTTCCAGTAGTTGTAGCGGGCGGGGTTTCCAGCCCCCATGCCTAACTACCTTCTCGCCCGACTGTTATTACTGGACTGCTGACTACCCAATACCAACTGCGCAGCTATGAAATTTACCTGGTGGAAACTCTTAACCGTCGTTTTCCTGCTGTACTCGGCAGTGGCGGGCTTCCTGCTACCCGTGCCGCGGCTGGCGATTGTGAACGAAAGCATTCGCAACCTGTACTTCCACGTGCCCATGTGGTTTGCCATGATGGTGATTCTGTGCACGTCGGTGTTTCGCTCGGTGCAGTACCTGAACAAGCCCTCGGCCCGGCTCGACATTCTGAGCCACGAAGCGGCCAAGAGCGGCATCGTGCTGGGCGTGCTGGGGCTGGCCACGGGTAGTTTGTGGGCCAAATACACCTGGGGCGCCTGGTGGACCCCCGACCCCCGCCTGAACGCCGCAGCAGTGGCCCTGCTCATCTATGGCGCCTACCTGGTGCTGCGCGGCTCCTTCCGCGACGAGCAGCAGCGCGCCCGGGTGTCGGCCATCTACAACATCTTTGCGTTTGCGGCGGCCATTCCGCTGCTGTTCATCCTGCCCCGAATTTCGGGCAACAGCCTGCATCCCGGCCAAACCGGCAACCCGGGCTTCAACAAGTACGACCTCGACAGCACCATGCGCCTAGTATTTTACCCGGCCGTGATTGGCTGGATTCTTTTTGCCTTCTGGATGACTCAGGTGAGCAGCCGGCTGGCGTTTTTGCAATTGAAAATCGATGAAAAATAACTTCCTGCCGCGCCTGGCCGGCGTGTGGTGCCTGCTACACCTCGTTCTGTTCACCGCCCCTACCGCGCTGGCCCAGGCGCCCGACGCCCCCGAAATGGCGGATGCCCTGCGGCAAAGCGGCAAAATTTACGTGGTGGTGGCGGCCGTAGTTATTATCGTCGCCGGCCTGCTGTTCTACCTGATCTCACTCGACCGTAAAGTCAGCAAGCTGGAGCAGGAAATAAAAAAATAGCTGGGCACCCAACAGTAGAATGAGCTGTTATCCTCGGGAGCCCCAATCTATTCCATAACACCAGATTCGCTCAAATTCGAACAATTCGTGATATGAAGAAGTCGCACCTTTTCATCATGGCCATTATCGCGGTAGCCGCCGCCATCATCCTCAGCACCACCGCCGATGCCAGCGTGTACGTGAGCTTTGGCGAGGCCCGGCAGCGAGCCGCCGAGGGTAACACCACCAAAGTGCACGTCGTGGGCAAGCTCCCGCGTGATGCCCGGAAGCAGCCCGTGGGCCTGGAATACGACCCCACGACCGACCCGAACTACTTTGCTTTCACCCTGATTGACACGAATCGGGTAGCCCAGCGCGTAGTGTATAACAACCCCAAGCCCCAGGACTTCGACGCTTCCGAGCAGGTGGTGATTACCGGCTGCATGAAAGGCCAGGTATTTATGGCCGACAACATCCTGCTGAAGTGCCCCAGCAAGTACGTGAAGAAAGAGTTAAATGGTGCGACGGCTTCTGCGAACTAAGCTGCTGTTAGCATTAGAACCGAGAACTTAGAACAAAGAGAGGAGCCGGCTTGGCCTAAAAATAAGGTGATGTTCTGAGCTCTAAGTTCTAAACTCTAAGTTCTAACGCAGCAACCGTCGAAGCAGCGAAGGCAAACAATGGCTTAGCTGATCTTGATGACCGAGCACTGCTAGGACCGCTGGCTACCGAAACTCCCCTTTCTTCGTGGCAGTGGGCTTTTTCAATGGTTTACCGCGGGCCGCCTGAGCCTCGATAGCCAATGATAACACCGAGAGTCGTCGCGGGCTGTGGTCCGCGGCGCAATCGCTTTTCCACTAACTGGGGTTAGTGGCACTGCCGCCTCAAGTGGCGCAGCGGTAAATTTGCCTGATATTCTTAGCTTATGAACTTATTAGTAGGAAACATCGGCCACCTGAGCGTCATCGTTGCCTTTGTGGCGGCGCTGGTGGCGGCTTACAGCTACTTCCAGGCCACCCAGGGGCGAGCGTTGGGCGACAACGATGCCAACTGGCTGCGCCTGGCCCGCGGGGCGTTTTTCGTGCATGGTGCGGCGGTGTTCTCGGTGGTGGGGTGCTTGTTCAACATCATTCACGCGCACCGCTACGAGTACTACTACGCCTGGAGCCACAGCTCTAACCACCTGCCGGTGGAGTATATGATTTCCTGCTTCTGGGAGGGCCAGGAAGGCAGCTTCCTGCTCTGGATTTTCTGGCACGTCGTGCTGGGCTGCTGCCTCATCCGTTTCGGCCGCCGGTGGGAAGCACCCGTGATGGCCGTGTTCAGCGGCGTGCAGCTGTTTTTGGTGAGCATGATTTTGGGCGTGGTGCTCGGGGGAGTCAAGGTCGGCTCGTCACCGTTTATCCTGCTGCGCGACTTCCTGACCGACCTGCCGGTGTTCAAAATGAACCCCGACTTCGTACCCAAGGACGGCACTGGCCTCAACGCCCTGCTGCAGAACTACTGGATGGTGATTCACCCCCCTACCCTGTTCCTCGGCTTCGCGCTCACCCTGGTGCCATTTGCCTTCGCCATCGCGGGCCTCTGGAAAAAAGAGCTCACCGCCTGGGTTAAACCGGCCCTGCCCTGGACGCTGGTTGGCGGGGGAGTGTTGGGCGTGGGCGTGGTAATGGGCGCCTACTGGGCCTACGAAACCCTCAACTTCGGGGGCTACTGGAACTGGGACCCGGTCGAGAACGCCGTGTACATCCCCTGGCTCGTGCTGGTGGCCTCGCTGCACGGCATGGTGCTCTGGCAAAAGCGCCGCACGGGCCTGCGCACCTCGTTCGCGCTGGTCGTAGCCACGTTTGTATTGATTTTGTACGCCACCTTCCTCACCCGCAGCGGGGTGCTGGGCAATGCCTCGGTGCACTCCTTCACGGACTTAGGCTTATCGGGGCAGCTGCTGATTTACCTCGGCGCCTTCACCGTGCTGGCCGTGGCCCTGCTCGTCCGGCGCTGGAAGTCGATCCCCATCTCCGATAAGGAGCTGACCGCCTACAATCCGGAGCTGTGGGTATTTGTGGGGGCTACGGTGCTTTGCCTGGGGGCTTTCCAGGTGCTGTTTACCACCAGCATTCCCGTTTATAATGCGCTGATGGGCCTGGTAGGCATCAAAACCAACGTGGCCCTGCCCGCTGACCAGATTGCCCACTATACCAAGCTACAGCTGTGGATGGGCGTGGGCGTGGCCCTGCTGTCGGGCCTGGCCCAGGTTATGTGGTGGCAGCGCAACGATAAAACTACCCTGGTCAACTCCCTGACCGCGCCCACCCTGCTGACCCTGCTGGGCACGGCCTTGGTGGTGCTGCTGGTGCGCTACAACGGCCTCACCATCGCGCCCGCCTACGTGGTGCTGGTGCTGGCGAGCTTGTTCGGCGTGTTAGCCAACTTCGGCACTATTTTCACCTTGCTGCGCCGGGGGGGTCGCCTCTCGGGCGGGGCGGTGGCCCACCTGGGCATCGCGCTGATGCTGCTGGGCATTCTGGCTTCTTCGGGCTACTCCAACATTATTTCGCGCAACGTTTCGGGCCTGCTGTATTCACGGGAGTTTACCGAGGACTTAAACCGCGACAACGTGCTGCTGTGGCGCAACGAGACCACGCCCATGCACGGCTATGAGCTAACCTACACCGGCCAGTACTTGGATGTGCCCGGCGTGCCGGGCTACGTCGACAAGCAGTTCCTGTTCCGCACCGACGATGACTACAAGGCCATTGCCCGGGCCCCCATTACCAGTGAGGGCAAGACCTACTACAAAACCGGTGACACCCTCGATATCCTGCCCGAAAACACGTATTACCGTATCGCCTACAAAAACCAAAAGTCGGGCGAGCAATTCGTGCTCTACCCCCGGGCGCAGGTCAACGACGAGATGGGCGGCGGGGGCTTACTGGCTTCGCCCGCCATCAAGAAGTTCTGGGGCCACGACATCTACACGCACGTTAGCTCGGTGCTCGACCCCCGTAAGGAAAGACCCTGGAGCGAGGCCAAGGAGCACGTTTTAGGCGTGGGCGACACCATTTTCCTAAATGATTATTTCGCCGTGTTCCGGGCCATTGAGCCGGCCCACGAAACCGCCGGCCTCAACTTGCAGAAGGGCGACCTAGCCCTGCAAGCCGACCTGATTGTGCACGGCGAGAAGCGCCAATACCACTGCCACCCGGTATTTGTGTTGCGCAACCGCATGGTGGGCCGCGTGCCCGACGACGTGGACGACCTCGGCATCCGGGTTAGCCTCAACGCCATCGACCCGGTTAAGGGCAAGTTCACCTTCGGCGTGAGCACCACCCAGAAGGATTACGTTATCCTCAAAGCCATGGAAAAGCCCTTCATTAACCTGCTGTGGAGCGGCACCCTGCTCATGGCCCTGGGCTTTGGCTTGAGCGTGCGGCAACGCGGCGGCAAAGGCGGCCCGACCGAAACCCCGGTTCCCGATCCGCTGGACGAAGCCGCGCCGGCCCGCACGGCGCGGCCCCAGCCCGTGGGCTAAGCACCAAAAAGGCTCCTCGTTCGCTAAAAGGCCGTTCCCAGCTATTGGAACGGCCTTTTGCTGCTCTTTATTTGTCATCGAACTCAAAACCGGCCGGACCACCATGCCACAACTGCCCCGCCCATCTACTTCGCTGCGCATTGGCTTGCTCGGTACTGGCAAGGTAGCTAGCCAGTTAGGACCGGGGCTGGCCGCGGTGGGCCACCGCATTGCGTTCGTGTGGGGCCGCAACGGCCAACGAGCCACCGCTCTGGCTGACCAACTACCTGGCGCGCAGCTACTCAGCGTGTTGCCCGCGCCCCTGCCCCCAGCCGATGTCTACCTGCTGGCCGTGCCCGACGCGGCCGTGGCTCCGCTATTGCAGAGCACCACCTGGCCCGCGGGAGCACTGGTGGCCCACTTGGCCGGCGCCCTGCCGCTGGATGTATTCGCGGGCCAGGCGGCCGTGCGCGGTGGGGTGTTTTACCCGCTGCAAACTTTCAGCCCGGGCCGGACCATCGACTGGCCGACGGTGCCCCTGTGCATCGAAGCCGCCGACCCGGCGACCGAGGCCACGCTGCTGGAATTAGCCCGCAGCCTCAGCTCCCAGGTGTTGCGGCTCGACTCGGCCCAGCGGCTCAAGCTGCACGTCGCGGCGGTGTTCGCCAACAATTTCACCAATCACCTGTTGGGCGTTGCGGATGCCTTGCTAGCCGAGGCGGGCCTGTCGCCCACCCTGCTGGCGCCGCTGGTGCGCGAAACCGTTGACAAAGCCTTGGCCCATCCGCCTTTCGCCGTGCAGACCGGGCCCGCGGCCCGCCGCGATGCGCTTACGCTGGCCGCGCACCGTACGGCGCTGGCCGAACACCCGGCTTGGCGGGCGCTTTACGAGCAGCTCACCGCCAGTATTCAAGCCCACCTTTGATGCCGGGGTTGGGCGAAGTACCTTTGCGGCGGCAAACGCCGTGTATTTTCTCGCTTTTCAGCTTCTTGTTTTGTCTGTTCCTGCTACCACTATCACCTTCCAGCTCAGCAACGGCCAGCCGGCTCAAACCCACGTGGCGGCCCCCGGCGAGTCGGTGCTCGATGTGGCCCTCAACAATGGCATCCAGCTTCAGCACAACTGCGGGGGCGTATGTGGCTGCAGCACCTGCCACATCTACGTCAACTCCGGCGGCGAGCACCTGCCCGAAATCAGCGACAAGGAAGAAGACTTTATTGACCGCGCCGAAAACCCGCGTATCAACTCCCGCCTGGCCTGCCAGTGCATAGTAGCCGCCAACACTCAGTTGGTGGTTACCATCCCGCCCCAACACTTCCTGGGCCACTAATTTTTTAATGTGGAAATATGAATGATGTGAAAATGTGGAAATGCCATTGGCAAAGCACATTTTCTCAATTCTTGTGCATCTTCACATTCTCACATCAACCCACATTTTCACATTCTCACATCAACCCACATTCTCACATTTCACCAGTGAACCACTTTGAGCCCCCCATGCACTGGGCCGACCACGAAGACATCGCCATGGCGCTCTACGAGAAGTTTGGCGACGACTTCACTGAAGCCAAAATCTACCGCATCCGCTTTACCGATTTGATTGAGTGGGTGCTGAGCCTGGATAACTTCGCCGGCACCCGCGAGCAAGCCACCGAAGGCCATCTGGAGCAGATTCAGGCGAAGTGGGTGTACGAGTGGCGCGACAATCAATAACGGCCGGGATATAGGATGATTAATGCCCAACCTCGCGTTGGCTTCCGCCGTAAGCTGGCCTGAAATGGCATCCAACTCCCATTTCAGGCATCCTCGCAGCCTTTACCCGGACAGTTTTTCACCTTCCCAATTTTTGTTTCTTGCATGAAAACCGGCATCATTAAATTTTTCAATGTAGAAAAAGGTTACGGCTTCGTGACCGACGACCAGACGAAGGAGGACTTCTTCGTGCACGTAACCGGACTGAACGGAGCCACGGTGCAGCAAAACGACCGAGTAGAGTTTGAAACGCAGGAAGGCCGCAAAGGAATCAACGCTGTAAACGTGCGCAAAATCTGAGGTGCCCCCAGCGGACCACTTCACTGAGCTAAAAAGCTTCTTCATTCCGGAGAAGCTTTTTTATTGCTCATGGGCACCTTTTTACCGAAGGCCGGGCTCTTTCAACGACCTTTGCCTTCTACCAACGCCTCGCATGACCCCGCCCCCACTCAAGCCGCCAACTCCGGTGCTGCCGCCGCATCCGGCCGGGGGGCTGGGGGCCGCCTTGCCCAAGCTGGTGCGCTGGCCTAATTTGCTCATCATGCTGCTGTGCCTCCTCCTGGTTCGGGCGGGCCTGCTCCTGCCCGAGCAACCGCTGGGCACGGCCTTGCTGAGTTCGCGCTTTGGGCTGCTGGTGACGGCGACCCTGCTGGTAGCGGCGGGCGGCTACATCATCAACGATTATTACGACATCAAAATCGACGCCATCAACCGGCCCGACCGGCTGGTGATTGGCCGGGTGGTGAACCGGCGGAAGGCGATGCTGGCCCACTTGCTGCTCAGTGGCGTGGGCGTGCTGCTGGCCAGCTGGCTGCATCCGGTGCTGGGCGTCGTTACCCTGGGGACGGCCTTGCTGCTGTGGGGCTATTCGGCCCGCTTTAAGCGGGTGGCGCTGGCTGGCAACGCCAGCATCGCTACGCTCACGGCCGCGCTGGTTTTGCTGCCGGAGCTGCAACTGCAGCTCGCCCGCCACAGCAGCCACAGCGTGGTGTGGCCTTACGCGCTGGCCGCCTTTCTGCTCACCATGGTGCGCGAAATCGTGAAGGATGTTGAAGACATGCACGGCGACGCCCAGCACGGTTGCCGGACGCTGCCCCTGGTGGTGGGCGTGGCCCAAACCAAATGGGTGGCGGGCGCTTTTCTGGTCTGCCTGGCACTGCTTACCACCGGTGCTACCGCCCGAATGTTCGCCAGCGGGCATTGGCCCCTGGGCCTGTGGTTGACGGTGCTGGTGCTGCTTCCCTTGGCCCAACTCACGCGTTTGCTCGTTCGGGCCGACCGCCGCCGTCACTTCAAACACCTTAGTAGCTGGTGCAAAGCCATTATGCTGGCCGGCGTGCTCAGCATGGCGTTGGCCGGGGGCGTGGGGTGACTTTTAACTGTTAGCGGCTGGGCGGCAGGCTTGACCATGTAACCGGATCTCGTACCAACTCACGGCCTGATAACCAACCGCTAGCGACTAGCAACTGAAAACTACCCCCGTCATGAAGGCCTACCGTCATATTTTCTTTGACCTCGATCATACGCTCTGGGATTTCGAGCAGAATGCCAACGAAACTCTGCACACGCTGTTTGAGCGACATAATTTTGCGCGCTACGGCACCTTCACCGCGGAGCAGTTTATCCGGGTGTACAGCGATATCAACCACGCGCTGTGGCGGCTGTACCAAAGCAATAAGATTTCGCAGCAGCAACTCCGCGACGTGCGCTTCGTTCGGGCCCTGAGCAAGCTTGGCGTACCCGAGGCCGAAATTCCCGTCGGTATCTCGGCCGAGTTCACCAGCATCCTGCCGCTGAAGTCGGCGGTGTTTCCCTTTACCCACGACGTCCTCACCTACCTCAAGCCCAAGTACCGGCTGCACCTCATTACCAATGGCTTCAACGACATCCAGAGCCTTAAGCTGGCTTCGTCGAACCTGACGCCCTATTTTGAGGAAGTTATTACCTCCGAGCACAGCGGCCACCTCAAGCCCGACCCGCGCATGTTTGCCCACGCCCTGGAGCGCACCGGGGCCACCGCCGCCGAAAGCCTCATGGTTGGCGACAACCTGGAGTGCGACGTACTCGGCGCCTACAATGCGGGCATCGACCAGGTGTACTTCAACCCCGCCAAACGGCGCCACTTCACCGAGACCACGCACGAAATCAGCTGCCTGAGTGAGTTGAAAAACATTCTTTGAGAACCTAGAACGTAGAACTCAGAGCTTAGACTATAGCAAGAGCATAGGGACTTTACCTTCTCTTCTAAAAATCTAAGCTCTCCGTTCTAAGCTCTAGGCTCTAGGCTCTGAATTCTAAGTTCTAATTCCATGATTCGACTTATTGGCATGTCTGGTCGCCGGGGCAGTGGCAAGGACACCGTGGCGCGCCTGCTGCAACGGCAGCAACCCGAGCGCAACTGGCAAATCCGCTCCTTTGGCGATTCCATCAAGGCAGTCTGCGCCGCTCTTACGGGCGAAGACGTGGCGCCCTACTACTCGCAAAAGGGCAAAGCGCAAATTGTGCCCGTTTTCCAGCGTACCCGGGGCGAGATGCTCCAGCAAGTGGGTCAGGCCCTGCGCGCCTGGGAGCCCCTGGTGTGGGTTGATGCGTTCTTCGCCCGGCTTCCCCCCAATGCCAATGTACTGGTGCCCGACGTGCGCTTTCCCAACGAAGCCGACCTCATTCGGGCTCGCGGTGGCCTGATGCTGCGCATCGAAGGCGACCCGCTACACCAGCGCGGCGACGGCACCCGCGACGACAACCACCCGAGTGAAACGGCCCTGGATGACTACCCGCACTTCGACTTCATCATTCATAACGAGGGCTCCTTCCAGGACCTGGAGCGGCAAGTGCAGACGCTACGAAATCAACTGCCGCAGTAGCCAGCTTCTGGCCACACCATTAATCCCAAAATCTCATTCGGCGGAGTATGAGCACGGTAAAAAGTAAGCGAAGGCTTTTCCTGTTCGGCGCAGGCATCCTACTGCTGGCCTACGGTTTCTGGCCAACCCCGCTGCGGCCGGTCATCCTCTACGCGTATTCGGATAATGCTTTGGGCATGTGGGGATTGACGCTATTTAAGGATGGTCAATTTACTATCACTCTGCCCGCCGCGTACGAGTCAGGCCGCTTTCATTTATCCGGGGATACCATCGAGCTTCACTACAATGAGTCTGGGGCGGGCTTGCCCCAAGCATATTTGATTAACCGCAGCAAAAAGCAAATCGACGAGCTAAACCGGGTAGCGGGCTGGTGGAAGCGTACCACTAACTTAAATTGGGCCGAGCTGCACTTTGACTCCACCAGGTACTATGCGCGCTAAACGTCATCAATCTTTCCCGATTTGTACGCCTGGTTCTCCCGCACTGCTTGCGTCGCCGAGGCGAAACCAGCCGGCCATGTGGCCCTGACGTGGACCTATGGGTCGGGCGAGAGGATGACCGCAAAAACACTCATTGAGCGCGGCTGGAGCCGTAGTTATGCTCTCTGACATTGCATCATCCCGGCCTTATAGCAGATGCCATATCACCCTACCTTTGCCGCATCCCATCCAAAATACATCAACCTAACCTGAACCTTATGGCCAACGGCTTTTTTAACGTCCCGACCCCAATAAATGAACCGGTAAAAGGGTATGCCCCCGACTCGCCCGAGCGGGCTGAGCTGCACCGCGAGCTCAAGCGCCTCAAGCAACTGGAGCTCGACATTCCCATGCACATCGGCGGCCAGGAAGTACGCACCGGCAAGCTACAGCGCATCAGCCCGCCCCACGACCATCAGCACACCCTCGGCCACTTTCACCTGGGCGAGGCCAGCCACGTGCAGCAGGCCGTAGACGCCGCCCTGGCCGCTCGTCCGGCTTGGTCGGAAATGCCCTGGGAGCACCGCGCCGCCATTTTTCTGAAGGCGGCCGAACTGCTAGCCGGCCCGTTCCGCGCCCGCCTGAACGCGGCCACCATGCTGGGCCAGAGTAAAAACGCCTTCCAGGCGGAGATTGATTCGGCCTGCGAGCTGATCGACTTCTTCCGCTACAATGTGCAATTCATGCGGGAAATCTATGAGCTGCAGCCGCAGTCGTCGCCGGGCATGTGGAACCGGCTCGAGCACCGTCCGCTCGAAGGTTTTGTGTTTGCCCTCACTCCCTTCAACTTCACTTCCATCGCCGGCAACCTCCCCTCCTCCGTGGCCATGATGGGCAACGTGGTGGTATGGAAGCCCGCCAACACGCAGATTTACTCCGCTCAGGTACTGATGGAGCTGTTTAAAGAGGCGGGCGTGCCCGACGGGGTTATCAACCTGGTGTATGTCGACGGTCCTACGGCCGGTAGCGTGCTGTTCAACCACCGCGACTTCGCGGGCATCCACTTCACTGGTTCCACGGGCGTGTTTCAGAACATCTGGAAGACCATCGGCCAAAACATTCACAAGTACAAATCCTACCCCCGTATCGTGGGCGAAACCGGCGGCAAGGATTTCATTCTGGCCCACCCATCGGCTCACGCCAAAGCCGTCGCCACGGCCATTTCCCGCGGGGCTTTCGAGTACCAGGGCCAGAAATGCTCGGCGGCTTCGCGGGTATACCTCCCCAGTAACCTCTACGAGGAAGTGAAGGGCTACTTAGTGGAAGACCTTAAGTCGTTCAAGATGGGCGACGTGGAAGACTTCAGCAACTTCATCAATGCCGTTATCAACGAGGCTTCTTTCGATAAGCTGGCCAAGTACATCGACGGGGCCAAGGCCGACCCGGCGGTTGAAATCATTGCCGGCGGCAACTACGACAAGTCCAAAGGCTACTTCGTGGAGCCCACCATCATCGTAGCCAAGGACCCAAAGTATGTAACCATGTGTGAGGAGCTATTCGGCCCCGTGCTGACCATGCACGTGTACGACGCCAACCAGTTCGAGGAAACCCTGGACCTGGTGGACAGCACCTCGCCCTACGCGCTCACCGGGGCCGTGTTCTCGCAAGACCGTTATGCCATCGACCTGGCCTCAAGGCGTCTGCAGAATGCTGCGGGCAACTTCTACATCAACGACAAGCCTACGGGGGCCGTGGTTGGTCAGCAGCCCTTCGGCGGAGCCCGGGCCTCCGGCACCAACGACAAGGCTGGTTCCATCTTGAACCTGCTGCGCTGGGTGTCGCCCCGCGCTATTAAGGAAACCTTCGTGCCGCCGGTCGATTACCGCTACCCCTTCCTGGGGGTCGCCACCAACGAGACGCTGGATGTGGCGGCTGGTGGTTTCTAAAAGCCTCTTACCGGCTATTCTTCGGGCTAGCCGCAACAACAAAAGCCGCTTCTATTACGGGGGCGGCTTTTGTTGTTAGAGCGGTTTCCGGATAAGTGTAGCCGGCGCGGCCGTAGGGGAACCTCACGTGACCCCTACGGGGCGAGCCCTCCCGGGTACGACCCCGGTTCGCCTCATGCGTGAAGCTCCAGGACGCAGAGGTTTGGCGACAGGTACACAGACCGTAATCCGGCGCTAGGGATGCTCCTCACGATAACCTGGTATCGGCTCTTCCACAATCCGAAGCGGGGCGATACCCGTTCCCTCATAAATCTCGGCCACCGTCAGGTTGATATTTAAGGCGGGAATGACCAGTGCTTCGTCAGCTTCTACCAGAGGTGTAAAACTCCAGATATTATTAGCCTCGCGGCGAAACCACTCCACCAGCCAGGAAGTCTGCGAGACCAGCAGGTAGTGCTGCAGAGAAGGTAACTGCTTGTACTGATTGAACTTCCGGCCCCGATCGTACTCGGCAGTTGAAGGCGACAGCACTTCTATCAGCAATACTGGCGCGCGGAGGATGCGCTTAGCCTGCTGGTCGCCCGGGTCACAGCTAATCATCACGTCGGGGTACGTATAGTGGCTACCTTCCCGTACGGCTAGCTGTACACTTTCCATTACCGTGCGGCAAGCGCGGCCACGCAAGGACTGCCGGAATGATGTCGCGAAGTTTAAGCCGATTAAGTTATGCGCAACGTCGGCTCCGGCCTTGGCAAACACTTCGCCATCAACATACTCGTACCTGGTTTCGCTTTGCTCTTCGAGGGCAAAATATTCTTCTACCGTGTAGCGCCTTTGCTGTTCCATGACGTCTTGTTTGCTCCTCAAAGATACGCTTGAACAGCCGCGGGGCTTTCGGCGTTGCGCCCCAAGCCCCGAAGCGCTACCTTTGCTCTTCAGCGCCTTGGGGAGCTGCTACCTTCTAACCTGACTGCTATGCTATTAGCTCTGCCGGCTGCCAATTATCAGCCTTCCGATTACCTTCCTATTCTCATTCAATTTGGTCTGGCGCTGGCCTTTGTGGCCTTCGCCATGATTGTTTCGCACCTGGTCGGCCCCAAGCGGACCAGCAAAGTGAAGAATGAGGCTTTTGAGTGCGGCATCGAATCCATCGGCAATGCCCGAACGCCCATTTCGGTCAAATACTTTCTCACGGCCATTGTATTCGTGCTATTCGACGTCGAAGTCATCTTCATGTACCCGTGGGCGGTGAACTTTCGGGCCTTGGGCAACGAGGGCTTTATTGCTATGGTGTTGTTCATGGCCTTCCTACTAGCGGGCTTCGCCTACATTATCAAAAAGGGCGTCCTGCGCTGGAACGAAGCCTGATCCAGCCAAACTTTTGCCGCGCCGCTGGTGTTGGCAATTAGGCCATTGGGCCCTCAAATCTGACCAATCTTACCTATGGATACCCGCGTTCCGGAAATCAAAACTGTCGAGGCCCCCGAGGGCATTGAAGGCGCTGGCTTCTTTGCCACCTCGCTCGAAAAAGTGGTGGGCATCGCCCGGGCTAACTCGCTCTGGCCCCTGCCCTTCGCTACCTCCTGCTGCGGCATCGAGTTCATGGCCACTATGGGCTCGCACTACGACATCTCACGCTTCGGCTCCGAACGGCCCAGCTTCTCGCCCCGCCAGGCTGATCTGCTGATGGTAATGGGGACTATCGCCAAGAAAATGGCCCCCATCGTGAAGCAAGTGTATGAGCAGATGGCCGAGCCCCGCTGGGTGCTGGCCATGGGTGCCTGCGCCTGCTCGGGTGGCATCTTCGACTCGTACTCGGTGCTGCAAGGCATCGACCGCATTATTCCGGTCGATGTGTATGTGCCCGGCTGCCCGCCCCGCCCCGAGCAAGTGCTCGATGGCCTGATGCGGGTGCAGGATCTGGCCAAGAACGAATCTTTCCGCCGCCGCAACGCGCCCGAATATCAGGCCCTGCTGGCATCTTACAACATCAAGTAGCTTTCTTTTAGAACTGAGAGCTTAGAACCTAGAGCTTAGATCATAGACCGCAAGCCGGCTTTCTTTCTAACTCAGCTCCTTCTAAGCTCTCAGTTCTACGCTCTCAGTTCTAATAAATGAATCCTCAGGAATCTGCTGTTGCTCCCGAAGCCGCTGTTGCCGAAGACCCCATCAAGGTTCAGAATGCGCGGGTACTGGCTTTGCTCACCCGCTTGTTTGGCGAGGGCACCTTTACCGATGTCGAAGAGCCCTACGGCCTGCTAACGGTGACTACCACGCGGGAGCGCATCCACGAAATCATCGCCGGCCTGCAACAGGACCAGGAAATCAAGCTGAACTTCCTGACGACCATGTGCGGCATCAACTACCCGGAACGGGAAGGCCAGGAGCTGGGCATGATTTACCACCTGCACAGCCTGACCCAGAACATCCGCCTGCGGATTAAAATCTTTTTCCCCATCACCGACCCGGTGGTGCCAACCCTGACCGACCTCTACGCCACCGCCAACTGGATGGAGCGCGAGGCCTATGATTTCTTCGGCATCATCTTCACCGGCCACCCCAATCTCATTCGCATCCTCAACGTCGAGGACATGGACTACCACCCCATGCGGAAAGAATACCCGCTCGAGGATGGTACCCGCGAAGATAAAACCGACCTGTTCTTCGGCCGCTAATTATTTTGGTGCATGGTTGTTGGTGCTTGGTGCTTGGCGCAAACGGACAGAGAGCATAGGATATAGGACCAAGCACCATGCACTAGGCACCAAGCACTAACAACCATGCACCAATACCCATGGCAGTAAACGACACGCTGGAAGGCACCCATAAAATACACGAAGAGGCCGCCGCGCAGCGCCACGGCCAACTCATGCCCCTGCTCAACGATTTCAGCCAGGAGCTGACGACGCTGAACCTGGGCCCCACGCACCCGGCTACGCATGGCATTTTCCAAAACATCCTGCAGATGGATGGCGAGCGGATTGTGTCGGGCGTGCCCACCATCGGCTACATCCATCGGGCGTTCGAGAAAATTGCGGAGCGCCGGCCCTTCTACCAGATCACGCCCCTCACCGACCGGATGAACTACTGTTCGTCACCCATCAACAACATGGGCTGGCACATGACGGTGGAGAAGCTGCTCGGCGTAACGGTGCCCAAGCGGGCCCAGTACATGCGCGTGATTATGATGGAGTTGGCCCGTATTGCCGACCACCTGATTTGTAACTCTATCCTCGGCGTGGACACCGGTGCGTTCACCGGCTTCCTGTACGTGTTTCAGGAGCGCGAGAAGATTTACGAAATCTACGAGGAGGTGTGTGGCTCCCGCCTGACCACCAATATGGGCCGCGTGGGCGGCATGGAACGTGACTTCTCCCCGGTGGCCCTGCAGAAGCTGCGCGACTGGCTGAAGACCTTCCCGACAGTGATGAAGGAGTTTGAGTCGATGTTCAACCGCAACCGCATTTTCATGGACCGCGTGGTGAACGTGGGGCCGATTTCGGCGGAGAAAGCGTTGAACTACGGCTTCACGGGCCCTAACCTGCGGGCGGCGGGCGTCGACTACGACGTGCGCGCCATGAACCCCTACTCTTCCTACGAAGACTTCGAGTTCGACATTCCGGTGGGCACCAACGGCGACACCTACGACCGGTTCATCGTTCGCAATGAGGAAATCTGGCAGAGCCTGCGCATCATCAACCAGGCGTTGGAAAACCTGCCCGAAGGCCCTTACCACGCCGATGCGCCACACTACTACCTGCCCCCCAAGCCGGAAGTGTACAAAAACATGGAGGCCCTGATTTACCACTTCAAAATCATCATGGGCGAGATTGACGCGCCGGTGGGTGAAGTGTATCACTCCGTGGAAGGCGGCAACGGCGAGCTGGGCTTCTACCTGATTTCGGACGGGGGCCGCACGCCCTACCGCCTGCATTTCCGCCGGCCGTGCTTTATCTATTACCAGGCTTACCCGGAAATGGCCGTGGGCACTACGCTCTCCGACGCCATTGTCATTCTTTCGTCCATGAACGTCATTGCTGGCGAGCTGGACGCCTAGTATTTGTTGAAATTGATTGATATGGAGCCGACCACCGCGCCCCCCAAACCGCAATTTTCTCCCGCTGCCCAGGCGGAAATCAAGCGCCTGCTCACGCACTACCCGGCCGACCGCAGCAAGTCGGCCCTGCTGCCGGTTCTGCACATTGCCCAAGCCGAGTTCGGCGGGTGGGTAAGCCCCGAAGTCCAGGACCTGGTGGCTGAAACCCTGGGGCTCAAGCCGATTGAAGTGTACGAAGTAGCGTCTTTCTACACCCAGTATAACCTCAAGCCGGTGGGCAAGCACGTGCTGGAAATCTGCCGGACCGGCCCCTGCATGCTGCGGGGCTCCGACGAGCTGACGGCCCACCTGGAGCGCATCACGGGGGCTAAGGTGGGCGGAACCTCGCCCGACGGTACCTTCACCCTGAAAGAAGTGGAGTGCCTGGCCGCCTGCGGCTTTGCCCCCATCGTGCAGGTGCGCGAGAAATACTACGAGCAGCTGGACACGCCGGAAGCAGTGGACGTCATGTTGAACGAGTTGAAGAGCTTAGTTCACCGGCCGATACTACCTTGGGAGGAAACCGGCTTGCCGAACTCACTCAAAAACTACTAATCTCATGGCTGACCAGAATCGGGATTTGCCGCTTATCATCTCGGAGATTCTTATCGAAATGCATGAGGTGAAGGATAGCATCTATGCCATGCGAAGCGACATCCGGGTCATGCAGAGCGACATCCGAATTATGAAAGAGGCCCTGAATAGCACCGCCGAAGTAGTACTGAAGCAGCAGGAGCATACCAACAACATCCTGACGGTCTTTCAGGAAGAAAGCAAAAACAACATGGAATTCATGACTTATTCCATTAGCCGAGCATTGGGGCAGCAACAAACCGTTAATCAGGATTTCGAGGCCCAATTGGTTCGTCTGGAACAGCGGCATCAAATAGTTTAAAAGTCATCGGGATAACGCTTACTACTATGGGCCGCAAGCTATTAACTGAACATATCAACGTTGAAGGTATCGATACCTTCGATGTATACCGCAAGCACGGCGGCTACCGCTCCGTGGAAAAGGCACTCAAAACCATGACGCCCGACGAAGTGGTGGAAGAAGTGAAGAAGTCGGGCCTGCGCGGCCGCGGCGGTGCGGGCTTCCCCACGGGCATGAAGTGGAGCTTCCTGGCCAAGCCCGAGGGTGTGCCGCGCTACCTCGTCTGCAACGCCGACGAATCGGAGCCGGGCACCTTCAAGGACCGCCAGCTCATGTCGAAGCTGCCCCACCTGCTCATTGAGGGCATGATTACGGGCAGCTACGCCCTGGGCGCCCGCACCAGCTACATCTACATCCGCGGGGAGTTGTTGTACGTGCTGCGCATTCTGGAAAAGGCCATTGCCGAAGCTTACGCGGCGGGATTCCTGGGAGAGAACATCCTCGGCTCGGGCTACTCGCTCGATTTGCACGTGCACCCGGGGGCCGGCGCTTACATCTGCGGCGAGGAAACGGCGCTGCTCGAGTCGCTGGAGGGCAAGCGGGGCAACCCGCGCAACAAGCCGCCCTTCCCGGCCGTGCAGGGCCTTTACGCCCGCCCCACGGTAGTCAACAACGTGGAAACGATTGCCGCCGTGGTTCCGATTGTGAACGAAGGGGGCGACGAATACGCCAAGCTGGGGGTTGGCAAAAGCACGGGTACCAAGCTGATTTCGGCTTGCGGCCACCTGAACAAGCCCGGCATCTACGAAATCGAGCTGGGCGTGCCGGTGGAGGAATTCATTTACTCGGATGAGTACTGCGGCGGCATCTGGAAAGGCCGCGACCTGAAGGCCGTGGTAGCGGGTGGCTCGTCGGTGCCGATTCTGCCCAAGGAGCTTATCCTGAAAACCGCCGCCGGCGAAAACCGCCTAATGACCTACGAGTCGCTATCCGACGGGGGCTTCATCACGGGCACCATGCTGGGCTCCGGTGGCTTTATTGCCATGGACGAAACCACGTGCATCGTGAAGAACACCTGGAACTTCAGCCGCTTCTACCACCACGAGTCGTGCGGGCAGTGCTCGCCCTGTCGGGAGGGAACCGGCTGGCTCGAAAAGGTGCTGCACCGCCTCGAACACGGCCACGGCTCCATGCACGACATCGACCTGATCGTGAGTGTAGCCAAGCAGATTGAGGGCAACACCATCTGCCCCCTCGGCGAAGCCGCCGCTTGGCCGGTAGCTGCCGCCGTCCGTCACTTCCGCCACGAGTTTGAGTGGCACGTAACCCATCCCCAAGAGGCCACCATGCCCGGCGCCGCGTACCGCAACGCCCCCGTGCTGGCCTAGCTCTTAGAGCTTAGATGCTAGAGTTCAGAACTTAGATTTTTTAATTTTGAGTTCCACTGGAAGTCAATCGATTACTCCTTCAAGCCCCCACATCTGAGCTCTGGCCTCTAACATTTAAATTCTAAGTTCTGAGCTCTAACATCTAAGCTCTCTATAAAAATGGCTAAAATAACTTTCGACGGCATTGAGGTAGAAGTTCCGGATGGAACCACTATCCTGAACGCGGCCCGCCAGATTGGTGGGGGCGTGGTGCCGCCCGCCATGTGCTACTACACCCCGCTGAAGGGCACCGGCGGCAAATGCCGCGCCTGTCTGGTACGCGTGGCCGCCGGCTCGGCCAAGGACCCGCGGCCCATGCCCAAGCTGGTGGCCTCGTGCATCACGACGGTGCAAGACGGCATGGTGGTCGAGAATACGACTTCCCAGCAGGTGATGGACGTGCGCAAGGGCATCGTGGAAATGCTGCTCATCAACCACCCGCTCGATTGCCCGGTGTGCGACCAGGCCGGCGAATGCGACTTGCAGGACTTTGCCTTCGAGCATGGGGTAAGCACCACCCGCTACGAGGAAGAGCGCCGCACCTTCGAGAAAATCGACATCGGCCCGCTCATCCAGCTGCACATGACGCGCTGCATCCTGTGCTACCGCTGCGTGTACACCGCCGACCAGCTCACCCCCGAGCGGGTGCACGGCGTACTGGGCCGCGGCGATGCTTCGGAAATCGGCACCTACATCGAAAACGTCATCGACAACGAGTTCAGTGGCAACGTTATCGATGTATGCCCGGTAGGCGCGCTGACCGACAAGACCTTCCGCTTCAAGCAGCGCGTATGGTTCACCAAACCCGTGAACGCCCACCGCGACTGCGAAAACGAGAAGTGCTGTGGCCGGGTCACCCTCTGGTACAAAGGCAAGGACGTGCTCCGGGTAACGGCCCGCAAAGACCAGTACGGCGAAGTGAAAGAGTGGATCTGCAATACCTGCCGCTTCGACAAAAAGGAAACTTCGGACTGGGTGCTCGAAGGGCCGGCGCATATCAGCCGCGCCTCGGTTATCTCGGCCAACCACTACGAATTGCCGGTGGTGAACCCGCAGGTAATTCTGGACTTACCCGAAAGCACCACCCGCGAACTGGAACGCAACCCGCCGCTACGCCTGGGCGGCATTAATGGCTAATTGAAAATCATAATCGTTGGTCATGCCTGGCGGCGCTCAGCATGGCATTTTGATTCATTAAAATAAATTATGACTCTCCCCGCTCTGGGCTGGCAAGGCCTCGTCGTTCTGGTAGTCTTCGGCGTTTCGCTGCTGATTGCCACTTACTCTACTTACGCCGAGCGCGTCATCGCCGCCTTCCTGCAGGACCGGGTGGGCCCGGACCGCGCCGGGCCCTTTGGCCTGCTCCAGCCCCTGGCCGACGCCGTGAAGCTCTTCACCAAAGAGGAATTCTTCCCGGCGGGTGCCAACCGGGCGCTATTTGTGTTCGGGCCTTGCTTAGCCATGACGACGGCCCTAATGTCATCGGCGGTTATTCCGTTCGGCAACGTGCTGCAGTTTGGCGAGACGGTGGTTCATCTGCAAGGCATTGAAATTAACGTCGGCATGCTCTACGTGTTCGGCATGGTGTCGCTGGGCGTGTACGGCATCATGATTGGTGGCTGGGCGTCGAACAACAAGTTTTCGCTGCTGGGCGCTATCCGCGCGGCCTCGCAGAACATTAGCTACGAAATCGCCATGGGCCTGGCCCTAATTGCCGTCCTGATGATTTCGCAGACCTTGTCGTTGCGTGAAATCACGATCCAACAGGCATCCGCAGCCCCTTTTGTGTGGCAGGATATTTTTAACTGGAACGTGATGAAGCAGCCCCTGGGCTTTATCATCTTCATCGTGTGCGCTTTCGCCGAAACGAATCGGACGCCATTCGACTTGCCGGAGTGCGAAACCGAGCTCATCGGCGGCTACCACACCGAATACAGCTCCATGAAAATGGGCCTGTACCTGTTCGCGGAATACATCAACGTGTTCGTGGCGTCGGCCGTGATGAGCGTACTCTACTTCGGCGGCTTTAACTTTCCTTTTCAATACGACCTGCGCAGTTGGCTGGTATCATCGCAGGGTCTGGAGCTGGTAACTGCCCAAAACATCATCACCATCCTGGGGCTGGTGGGCTTGTTCGCCAAAATATTCGGCTTCATCTTCTTTTTTATGTGGGTGCGCTGGACCTTACCGCGCTTCCGCTACGACCAACTCATGCGTCTGGGCTGGACGATTCTCATCCCACTGGCTATCTTCAACATCATGCTGACGGGCGGCCTGATTACGTTCGGGGTGATTAAATAACGACCATGGAATCCTTAAGTAAGCGAGCTAAAGTTCTCGAAAAGAAGCCTATGACCTTGGCCGAGCGGGCCTACCTGCCGGCTATCTTCCAGGGCCTGACCATTACGATGCGGCACTTTTTCCGGGCTGCTACCAAGAAGCAAGTCACCGTGCGCTATCCGGACGAAACGCGGCCCTTCTCCCCCGTTTTCCGGGGCTTGCACGTGCTTAAGCGCGACGAGCTGGGGCGGGAGCGCTGCACCGCTTGTGGCCTCTGCGCCGTGGCCTGCCCTGCCGAAGCCATTACCATGGTAGCTGGCGAGCGCAAGAAGGGCGAGGAGAACCTCTACCGCGAGGAGAAGTACGCCGTGAGCTACGAGGTGAACATGCTCCGTTGCATCTTCTGCGGCCTCTGCGAGGAAGCCTGCCCCAAAGCCGCCGTGTATCTGCAAGCCGACAAAATGGCGCCGCCCCGCTTCGAGCGCGATGAGTTCATCTACGGCAAAGACCGGCTGGTGGAGCCCGTTTCGCCGGATAAGCGCTCGAAGCGCGGCATCCAGCTCACGCCCGAGCAGGCCGAGAAGTTGCGCCAAAAGCAGCTAACCTAAAGTAACGCGGGCCTTGCAGTCCGCATTTGCAAGTACCTTTTCCCAGCACTCTACGCGCGGACTGCAACCTCCGCGCTACCGTATGTCTCCTCTCTTCCTCTTTCTCTCGTTCGTCGCCTTGCTCAGTGCCCTGGGCGTGATACTGGCCAAAAACCCGGTTCACAGCGTGCTCTTCCTCATTCTTACGTTCTTCACGCTCTCCGGGCACTACTTGCTACTGAACGCCCAGTTTCTGGCCGCCGTGAACATCATCGTGTACGCCGGGGCTATCATGGTGCTGTTTCTATTCGTGATTATGTTCCTGAACCTGAACGAGGAAACCGAGCCGCACAAGCCCACCCTAGCGAAGGTTGCGGCGGCCATTGCGGGGGGCTCCCTGCTGCTGATACTGGTTGCAGCCATGCGTAACATCAACCCCGCCGGCTACGACCCGGCCACGTTCGACTCGCAAATTGGCATGGTTGACCGGCTCGGGCTGGTTCTGTTTCAACAATACGCCCTGCCGTTTGAATTGGCCTCGGTGCTGCTGCTAGCCGCCATGGTGGGTGCCGTGATGTTGGGCAAGCGCGAAACAGGCGAGCGGAACTTCTAGCTTCCCCCTGCTTATCAAGCAGACTGCACTACGCTCAACCGTTCCCCCGCTTACTCCACACAAAGGGGTTACTCCCCTGGCATGACGCCTTCCTGCGTAGCCTCCCCAACACCTGATTCAAAGAGCGTCCAGCGGACGCTCTTTTGGTTTTAGCACACAAGCTGATGAGCCCGCTACGATGGGTAGAAGCTATCGCGGGGTTCGGGTAAAGGGCCCTAGCTCAAGCCCGCTGGCTAATACGCAAAAGAGCTGCACCTAGCTAGTGCAGCTCTTTCAGATAACATAATTTCTAACACTTAATCAATCGATAATGATAAAATAGTTGACCTGTTTGTCCACCAGGCCTATAGTTTTATAAGTAGGTAAATAGTTTTATAATAGGTAATGTTATAAGTAGGTAAGGGGTAATAATGTTTTACTGAATTACTCGTAATTATTGGTGTTGGTATGGATATGGAAGAGAGGTAAAATCCGGCCCGTCTGGCCGATATCTGAATCGATTAACTGCTCAAACTTACTATAGTAGACCACCCCCTGGGGTAAATTCTAGCCGAACGAGGGTGATAACACGCCGAACTAAGTCATTTACCGTACCAGTCTCTCAAGTGGGGGGCAGCAGGAGCGGCGACCCCTGTTTTGCCGGATATTTCCGATTCTACACAATATTATTTTTATCCTATTTTCAGACAACTTGCTGCTCTCCCCAAACCCCACTCGCGAGTAATTACGACCGACCTTGCGTTGGGGAGCAGCACAAGCAGATGCTTCCGAATGCTAAGCCCCTTCAGTTCCGTGCCGGAACGTTTACATAGCCAGGGCTGAACAGCTGCTTTAAAAAAGCAGAAAGCGGCAACCGATACTTCGGTTGCCGCTTTCTGCCTAGTTCTTTAGTACGCTTGGCCTGGCAAACGCTTCAGCCAACACCGGAGTGAATCTCTTCCCTACTTTCCCGCTACCGAAGCAATGCTTAGCTCCTTTAATTGTGCGTCCGAGATCGGTGAGGGCGAATCAATCATCACGTCGCGGCCGGAGTTGTTCTTGGGAAAGGCAATGAAGTCGCGAATGCTATCGGCCCCGCCAAACAAGGAGCACAGGCGGTCGAAGCCAAAGGCGATGCCGCCGTGGGGCGGGGCGCCGTACTCGAAGGCATCGAGCAGAAAGCCAAACTGCGCCTGGGCTTCTTCGGGGGTGAAGCCGAGCAAGGAGAACATCCGGGCCTGCACGGCTCGGTCGTGAATGCGGATGGAGCCGCCACCCACTTCTACCCCATTAATCACGAGGTCGTAGGCATTGGCGCGGACCTGGCCAATGGTCGCGGGCGAGTCGAGCAGGGCCAGGTCTTCGGGCTTGGGCGAAGTGAAGGGATGGTGCATGGCAAAGTAGCGGTTCTCCTCTTCGCTGAATTCGAGCAAGGGGAAATCAACCACCCAAAGTGGCGAGAAAGCGTCCTTGTTGCGCAGGCCCAGCCGCTGGCCCATCTCTAGGCGCAGCTCGCTCAGGGCCTTGCGGGTTTTGCTTTCCGGACCAGCCAGCAGCAGCAGCAAGTCGCCGGGCTGGGCCTGGAAAGCGGCGCTCCACTTGCGCAGCTCATCCTGGGAGTAGAACTTGTCGACCGACGACTTCACCTGGCCGTCGGCTTCTACGCGGGCGTACACGAGGCCGGTAGCGCCAATTTGCGGGCGTTTCACGAAATCGGTCAGCTCGTCGAGCTGCTTGCGGGTGTAGGCGGCGCAGGTGGCGGCATTGATGCCCAGGACGATTTCCGCGCCGTCGAAAACGGGGAAGCCCTGGCCCTGAGCAGTGGCGGTGAGGTCCACAAACTTCATCTCGAAGCGCGTGTCGGGTTTGTCGTTGCCGTAGTCGCGCATGGCGTCGGCGTAGGTCATGCGGGGCACGGTGGGAAAGTCGAGCCCTTTGAGTTCCTTGAACAAGTAGCGGGTAAGCCCTTCGAAGGTGTTCAGAATGTCTTCCTGGGTAACAAACGCCATCTCGCAGTCAATCTGCGTAAATTCGGGCTGGCGGTCGGCCCGCAGATCCTCATCGCGGAAGCACTTCACAATCTGGAAGTAGCGGTCGAAGCCCGACACCATGAGCAGCTGCTTGAACGTTTGGGGCGACTGCGGCAGGGCGTAGAACTCGCCGGGGTTCATGCGGGAAGGCACTACGAAGTCGCGCGCCCCTTCGGGCGTAGACTTGATGAGGACCGGCGTTTCGACCTCAATAAACGCCTGGCCATCGAGGTAGCGGCGCACGGCCTGGGCCATTTTGTGGCGCAGCATCAGGTTGTTCCGCACCGGAGCGCGGCGCAGGTCGAGGTAGCGGTACTTCATCCGCAGGTCGTCGCCGCCGTCGGTTTCATCTTCGATCAGGAAGGGCGGCAGTTTGGCGGCGTTGAGAATTTGCAGCGTTTCGGGCCGGATCTCGATGGCGCCGGTTGGGATTTTGTCGTTTTTAGCGTAACGCTCGGCCACTTTGCCGCTCACGCTCAGCACGAACTCGCGGCCAAGGTGGCGGGCGGTCTCGCGCACCGTTTCGGCTTCCACGCCTTCTTCCAGGGTTAGTTGGGTGAGGCCATAGCGGTCGCGCAAATCAATCCAGAGGATGGCGCCTTTGTCGCGGGTGCGCTGTACCCAGCCGCAGAGGGTAACGGTTTGACCAATGTGCTCGGCGCGGAGCTCGCCGCAGGTGTGAGTTCTTAACATGGATGGGTTAGCAGTTAGCATTTAATCAGTTAGCGGCGAATATTCAGCGGCTCTCCAACCGGCCCCGCAGGCTATTTACCTTAAGAGTTGCCGATTACCAGGCTCTTGCTAAATGTTAATCGAATACCTGACTATAATGAGTACGCCGCGAAGGTAGCCATTGGCACGGCGGGTCGAAAACGCGAACTTTGGTACGGAGTATGCAAAGGCCAGCCGTAACCGCCTTTCTTTGCTGTCTCAACCCCTTTAGCTATCCATGAAAATCCTATCTTCTTTCGCCCTCGCAGCCATGCTGTTGCTAACCGGCACTGCCCAGGCCCAAACCAAGGTCAAAATCAAAAGCAAGTCCGACGAGTCGGGCACCGTCGTCAAATCCAAGGGTACGGCCGGCGCCGTGACGCTCGACGGACCCATTAAGCGCATTGAGACACTCTCGGGCATCGACGTCTTTCCGAAGCCCAACTCGACCAGCATTCTGCTGAGCTTTACCCAGCAATTCACCAAGCCCGGCACCTTGGTAATGACCGACTACAAGAACCGGGTCATCTACCAAACCGAGCTGGACCCCGCCAACAACACCGGCGCGCCGGTCGACTTAGGCAAGATTCCGGCGGGCACCTACTTGGTCGAAGCCAAAACCGGCAACTACGTATACTGGAAGAAGGTACGAATTAAATACCCCACTGTTCGGCGCTAGCAAGCTTTCCCGGCCGTGCCACGACCCCAAAGTCGTGGCACTACTTTTAGCCCCCTCATCGTTCTGCCTGCTATGAAAATTGCCTCGTTTCTGCTGCTGTTCCTTGGGCTTACGGCCTTTGCTCCTACTCCCAGGCTCACCACTGTCAAGCTCGGCACGGGGCTCGCGGTGGGGGTGCCAGCAGGCTTCACGGCCCTGCCTGACGATGGCATCGCGGCAAAATACCCCTCGCCGCGCAGGCCGCTGGCCGTGTACACCAACCCCAGCGGGCGCGTGGATTTCAGCGTGGCCGTGCGGCCTACCACCTTCGAGAGCATGGACTATGGCGTGTTGCTGAAAATTTACAAGTCCAGCATTCAGCGCCTTTACACGAAAGTTGATTTTCTGAAGGAAGACATCCGCACGGTGAACGGGCGCGATTTTATCTACTTCGAGTTTGTATCGTCGGTGACGGATGAGCGGCGCAACATCCAATTGGCGCCCATTAAGCGGTACCAGACCGTGCAGTATGCCATTAAGGGCCAGCAGCTGTACGTTTTTACCTTCGTGGCCCCGGCCGAGGAGCAGGCCCAGTGGAAACCCACGGCCCTGGCCGTGATGAATGCCATTACGCTGAAGTAAGCCTGTGGGCAGCCGGGCTAATGACCAGTAGGGGGAACCCATATGGCCTCGGCAACCGTCGTCTAAGCAATTCAAGTTGTGAAATAGCCGCATCGCGGTCATACCCGGTAGGGCGGCAGGTTCGTAGAGAATGGTCACCCGGGCCGAATGAGAGCCGCGTAGCGGTGACAGACTCGTCTGGCGGCTCTGTCACCGCTACGCGGCTTTACCCCCTGCCTGCTGCCTATTCTACCAACCGGTCGCCGCTATGCGGCTGTTCTGCGACTTGCATTAAGCAGTTCGGCACGTTAAGTCAATCCGGGGTTGGTTCTGCCCGAGCCGGAGCTTTTACTTACTCGTAAGTTTGTCGCCTTTTTAAAGGCTTGTTGGAGCAAACGAGTGACTCATGCGGAACTTTGCTTGCTTTCGCCGGGCCTGCTTGCAACGACGGCACCAGCCCGCTGACCATCCATGACCGACGACTATTTTATGCTCCAAGCCCTCGCGGAAGCCGAAAAAGCCTTGGCGGCTGATGAGATTCCCATTGGGGCTGTCGTTGTATTTGAGAAGCAAATCATTGGCCGCGGCTACAACCAAACCGAGCGGCTGCGCGACGTGACGGCCCACGCCGAAATGCTGGCCCTGACCGCGGCAGCCAATCACCTGGGCAATAAGTACCTGGCCGACTGCACCCTATACGTCACCATCGAGCCGTGCGTGATGTGCGCGGGGGCCAGCTACTGGGCCCAAGTAAAAGCAGTTGTGTTCGGTGCGGATGAGCCTAAAGCAGGGTTTCGACGGTACGGGCAGTTGCTGCACCCGCGCACGCAGTTGCGCGGGGGCGTGCAAGCCGCCGCCTGTGCCGCACTAATGCGCACCTTTTTCAATTTGAAACGGAATTAATATACTTTTGGGGCCGCAGAGGGTGTCGCTCTTCCTTCATCCAACCCGCTGTTTCGTACTAGTACTGCTTTCTCATTCCATCCACCATCCACATACTTTTTAGCTATGGCTTTCGAACTCCCCAAACTTCCGTACGCGTACGATGCGCTGGAGCCCACGTTTGACGCGCAGACCCAGGAAATTCACCACACCAAGCACCACCAAGCCTACGTCACGAATCTGAACGCGGCCATCGCCGGCACTGAGCTGGAACACCAGTCGCTCGAAGAAATCCTCCACAACGTAGCCTCGGCCCCCGCGGCCGTGCGTAACAACGGCGGCGGCCACTGGAACCACTCGCTTTGGTGGACCATCTTATCGCCGAACGGCGGCGGACAGCCCACGGGACCGGTTGGCGACGCCATCACGGCGACCTTCGGCAGCTACGACAAATTCAAAGAGGAATTCACCAAAGCGGCTACTACGCGCTTCGGCTCGGGCTGGGCCTGGCTGTGCAAACAGGCCGACGGGTCCGTGCAAATCTGCTCCACGCCCAACCAGGATAACCCCCTGATGCCGGACGCGGGCTGCAAAGGCACTCCGGTGCTCGGCCTCGATGTGTGGGAGCATGCTTACTACCTGAAATACCAGAACCGCCGGCCCGACTACATTGCCGCCTTCTTCAACCTCATCAACTGGGACGAAGTGAACCGGCGCTTCACCGAAGCCACCCCTATGTAAGAATGCTGGCGGCTTCACAGCCACTAAACTGGTACAGAAAAAGCCCGGTCCACGACGTGGACCGGGCTTTTTCTGTTTGGTTATACTATAGCAAGCAGGGCCTTACCAATTAGCTGCGGATTACGATCCACCCCACTGGAAGAAGCATGACTAATCAAATATGGGAAAAGAAGCCTCTCAACATGGTTTTTCTACTCCTGGCAGGAAGGCACGTATCTTTCAGCAAAATTCCACCTTGCTTTTCCTGACTCTACATGAATACTAAGTTGCGCCTCACTGTAATGAGTTTCCTACAATTCTTTATTTGGGGCTCGTGGTTGATAACTATTGGGGCTTACTGGTTTCAAACCAAGCAGTGGTCGGGCGCGCAGTTTGGCGCTATATTTTCGACTATGGGCATTGCGTCCATCTTTATGCCGTCTCTGATGGGCATTGTGGCTGACAAGTGGGTGAACGCGGAAAAGCTGTACGGCATCCTGCACATTCTGGGGGGCCTCGTACTGTGTATGGTGCCCTTGGTTGATAGTCCTTCCGTCATGTTTTGGGTGATGCTGCTCAACATGATCTTCTACATGCCCACGCTGGCCTTGTCCATTGCCGTTTCCTATTCGGTTCTTAAACAGGAAGGGCGGGACGTGCTGAAAGAATACCCGCCCATCCGGGTGTGGGGGACCATTGGGTTTATTGTCGCGCTCTGGACCGTTAGCCTCTTGCACATCGAGACTTCCGCTAAGCAATTCTATGTAGCGGGCGGCGCGGCCTTCCTGTTAGGCCTGTATTCTTTCACGCTGCCCAAGTGCCCACCTCAGCTAGGCACAATGCCCAGTAAAACCCTGACCGATGCCCTGGGACTTAAGTCGTTTACCCTGTTCAAAAGCCCGAAAATGGCGATGTTTTTCGTTTTCACTTTGCTGTTGGGGGCAGCCCTGCAATTGACCAATGCTTATGGGGATACCTTTCTCCACGACTTTGCCGCGTCCCCCCTTTACCAGGACACGATAGCCGTTAAGTATCCGGCCATTATCATGTCCATTTCTCAGATTTCCGAAACCCTGTTTATTCTGGCTATCCCCTTCTTTCTTAAGCGATTTGGTATCAAGCAGGTAATGCTTTTCAGTATGCTGGCCTGGGTTTTGCGCTTTGGCCTGTTTGCCTACGGCGACCCCGGTAGCGGCCTGTGGATGATTATCCTGTCGTGCATTGTGTACGGCATGGCGTTCGACTTTTTCAACATCTCGGGCTCCTTGTTTGTCGAAACTCAGACGGAGCCAGCCATTCGGGCCAGCGCGCAGGGCTTGTTTATGATGATGACCAATGGCTTTGGGGCCGTTTTGGGTAGTTCGCTGAGTGGCATCATTATCCAGAAGTATTTTACCTATGCCGATAACACCAAGGACTGGCACGGCATCTGGCTAACATTTGCCGCCTACGCGCTGGTAATAGCGGTACTTTTCGTTATCATTTTCAAACACAAGCACACCCCCCAGGCAACGGAAGAAGCCCAACCTGATCCGCTTCTTTCGGTGGGACAGGCTTAAAACCATTGCGCTGAGCTCTCTACGCCTCAAGCCCAAGAGCCCCGCAGGTTGCGGGGCTCTTGGGCTTGAGAGAGACTAAGCTGGTCATCAATCCAGAGTTCGTGAGACTCTGGGAAGGCAGTAGCGAACCAACCAATTGCCACTCACTAGCCCAGACTGGCCGGCACGACTAGCATTTAAATACTTACTCACGTCGCTTATTAGTTCCTGGTTACCAGACGATTTCGTTGGCTTGCCCTGCAATTTACAAGCTCGACAGCACAAATTTGGTACAAAAAAAGTCTGCTTTTGGCACAACGCAAAAGCCCGGCCCGCACATCGCAGACCGGGCTTCTTATTTTACTAGCTGCTAGTCAGCTGTATAGCAGAAGTGACAGAGGTACCAACACCATTGATCAGTACTGCTAACCCACAGCTTCTTACTTCAATTACTTCGAGCCAAAGAAGAAATCGGCCTCAATTTGGGCGTTCTCGTCGGAATCTGAGCCGTGCACCGCGTTGGCTTCGATGCTCTTGGCGTATTTCTTCCGGATGGTGCCCTCCGCTGCTTGGGCGGGGTTAGTAGCTCCAATAAGCGTGCGGAAGTCGGCCACGGCGTTGTCCTTTTCCAGCACGGCCGCCACGATGGGGCCGCTCGACATATATTTCACCAGGTCGTTGTAGAAGGGGCGCTCGGCGTGCACGGCGTAGAACTGGCCGGCGCGCTCGGGCGTGAGCAGGAGTTTCTGGAGCTCTACGATGCGAAAACCGCCTTCTTCCATCATGTGCAGGATGCCACCAATGTGGTTTTCCTGGACGGCGTCGGGCTTAATCATCGTAAATGTGCGGTTGGTGGCCATTGGGGAGTTCGAATGAAAATGAGAGAATGAAGCGACAAAACTACCAAATCCCCGGCCGGTACCCAACCAAGCGGGCCGGGGCTCATCCGGCCCGCTTGCCATTGGGAGGTAAACTTCCTTCCGAAGCAATGTTAGAAGGTAGCCTCGTCTTGGAATTTTATCGCTCCGCCCCACGTATGAGCCGCAACCCAGCTATAGCTGAGCCGGGAAGCATGGCTCCAGGCCTGCGCAAACCCGAAGCGAAACTGAGCGAAGTCTACTAATGAGCGTTCCCGTCGTACTGTCGGGCTAATTTGCGCCCCATATTGATCTATCCAACCCCAAAAACTGCGTCTTTATTTTTACTGTGGAGAAGCGGGTAATTAGGCAGAAAAACGACGCTTTTACGCACTGGGTTTGCTGGTTTGTTCGACAAGCTTGGCCGAACCTTCCGGGGGGGACCGGCTGTTAAGAAAAGATTTCTTCCGACTTTTGCCCCCCGCTCTTATTCGTAACCCACCGGCCCTTAGTTCTTTTCCGGGCCTTTCACGTTGTCGATGTCCACTTCCATTTCCGCCCTGCGGGCACTGCTTGCGCAACCCAAGCAGGTTGTCATCACCACCCACCACAAGCCCGATGCCGATGCGCTGGGCTCCTCGCTGGCCTGGGCTGGTTACCTTAAGCAGAAAGGCCACCACGTGACGGTGGTTACTCCTTCCGACTACCCCGCCTTTCTCAATTGGATGGAAGGCAACGATGAAGTGGTCGTGTACGACCGCCGCCAGAACGACCGGCAGGTACGCGACCTCGTGAACCGGGCCGAGGTCATCTGCTGCCTGGACTTTAGCTGTCTGGGCCGCATCAACGAGCTGGGCGAGTACGTGCGTCAAGCCTCGGGCACCAAGGTCCTCGTCGACCACCACCAGCAGCCCGAGAATTTTGCCGACATCGTTTTCTCGACCCCCAGCGCCGCCGCTACGGCCGAGCTGATTTTCGAAATTATTCGGGACCTGGGCGACCAGGACCTCATCACCAAAGGCATCGGCGAAGCCCTCTACGCGGGCATCATGACCGATACGGGCTCGTTCCGACACCCCAGCACCTCGCGCAACGTGCACCTTATCATCGCCGAGCTGCTGAAAGTCAACATCGATCTGTCGTCGGTGCACCGCCGCATTTACGACTCGCACTCCGAAATCCGCCTTCGCTTCCTGGGCTTTATTCTGAAAGATAAGCTGGTGGTCAACCGCGAGTTCAACACCGCCTACATTGCCATCACGCAGGACGAGCTGCGCCAGTACGAGAGCAAGACCGGCGACACCGAGGGCTTGGTTAACTACGCGCTGAGCATCGAAGGCATCGTTTTCGCGGCCGTTTTCATCGACCGTGGCGTGGCCGTCAAAATTTCCTTTCGCTCGGTTGGCAACTTCTCCGTCAGCGACTTCTCACGGCGCCATTTCGACGGTGGGGGGCACCACAACGCGTCCGGTGGCGTTAGCTACGAGCCGCTGGATGCAACGGTGGAGCGCTTCCTGAGCATCCTGCCCGAGTACAAAGAGCAATTAACGGGCATGCCCGCCGCTGTAGCCCCGCCGCTGGCGTAACTTTGAACCGTTTCTGATTCTTCACTTCTTTTATTTTCATGCGTTTTTCCTCCCGCTCCGCGCGGCAGCTGGCCCTGGCGGCCGGCCTGCTGGGCTTCGCTTCGCTCACGGCCTGTAACAAAGACACAGACGGCGGCGCTTATGCCAAAACCAAGTCCGGTATCGAGTACAAGATCTTTAAGAAAGTTGGCGACAAGTATGAGCGGCGCGAGCTTGCCGCCACCGGCGACCCGACGTATAAGGACCGGGTTGGCAAGTTCCTGCTGGGCCACATGGAGTACCGCACCGGCAAGGACTCGGTGCTGCAGAATACCCGCCGCGATGTAGGTCTGCCGGTGCCCTTGCCCCTGCAAGAGCTCAAGCAAAAAGGCATGCCCGACGAGGCTCTGTCCCTGCTTCAGCCCGGCGACAGCGGCGTGTTCCGCTTTCAGGTCGACTCGCTTATCAAGCCTAAGTCGGGCCAGCCCGTGCCGCCCTTCCTGAAAAGAGGGGGCAACGTCGTGATGATGTACGTGGCCACTACCAATAAGCTCATCACCCAAGCCGAAGCGCAAGCCATGCAGCCCGAGCTGCAAAAACGCGCCATGGCCGCCCAAATGAAGCAGCGCATGGCCTCGCCCGAATACGCGAAGCAGATGCAGGCTCAGAAAGCAGAGCAAGCCAAAATGCTGGCCACGCCCGCCGTCCAGGCTCAGTTGAAGAAGGACGACGCTATTTTGCAGGAATACGCCAAGAAAAATAACCTGACGGTGCAGAAGACCCCTTCGGGCATCTACTATCAAGTGCTGAAGCCCGGCACCGGGCCAACCCCTAAGCCCGGCCAGACGGTGAGCGTGAACTACATCGGCACGCTGCTCAGCGGCAAGCTGTTCGACTCCTCCGAGAAAACCGGCAAGCCGATTGAGTTCCCAATTGGCCAAGGAGCCGTGATTCCGGGTTGGGACGAAGGCATCTCCCTGCTCAACAAGGGCAGCAAGGCCATTCTGCTCATTCCTTCGTCGCTGGCTTATGGCTCGCGGGGCGCGGGAACCGACATTCCGGCCGACTCCCCCCTGCGCTTCGAAGTGGAGCTGGTTAACATTCAATAGGCTTACCTGCTATTAACTCTGGCCAACGGGCGGGGCGGCACAATTGCCTGGTTCTGCCCGTTGGTCGGAATTTCTTTATTCCTCTTCGCCATGAAAAACCTTTTGCTTGGTCCGCGCAATTTGCTGCTGGCGCTGGGCCTGCTGCTGGCGGCTCCGGCCCTGTGGAGCTGCGGCGACACGACTACTCAGAAAAACCTGCGCGAGCACGAAGACCAGCTGAAAGCCATTGATGAGGATACCATTCAGAGCTACCTGAGGCGCAACAACCTGCAGAGCAGGGCGATGCGCACCAACTCGGGCCTGTATGTGGTTACGCTCACCGAGGGCTCAGGGCCGCAGGTTACCACCGGCAAGCAGGTGCAGATAAAGTACATCGGGCGGTTTCTGAGCAACGGCGCCCATCCGGAGTCGTCGGGATTCCCGGCTTCGCCGGGCAACCCTAATTACCCAGCGGGCAGCATTTTCGATAATTCAGCCGATAAGCGTACCGAGTGTGGCTGCCTCGTTTTCACGGCGGGTAGCGGAGCAATTGCGGGCTTCAGCGAAGGGCTTTTGCTAATGCGCAAAGGCGACCACAAGCTGCTGCTTATCCCCTCGCGCTTGGCCTACGGGCCCTTTCCTCAACAGGCCGGTATCCCTGCCGACGCGGCACTGCTGTTCGACGTGGAAATTATCGACGTAAACTAAGGTGGGGCTGAACCGGCGACTGGCAGCAACGGGGCCCAAGTAATCTAGCGCATCTCGCGCCACGGCATACGTGGAGTGGGATGCGCTACGTATTTTCTGAAGGGGCAACGGGCCGTAAATCCAGGTAAGCGGCCTTTGGCAGGGCGCTACCCAGGTAGTTTTCCGGATAATTTTTGATAACCATGTTTTTGAGGCCACGGCCGCACGGCGCACCGGGCTTACTTATTGCTTACTCCTCAATGCGAAACTTTCTTTTTGGCGCGGCTGCCGCGCTCCTGGCCCTTTGGCAACCGGCCCACGCGCAAACGTCGGGCAGCGAATTCTCCCGTTTGCCCAGCGGTACCGAATATCGCTTGTTTCGGAAAGATGCGACGGCCCGCTACCAGCCCCGGGCCCTGGTCCCCACGGATGCGCCCTACGCCAGCCGGGCGGGGCAACTGCTGCTGGTTTTCATGGAGTTTCGCACCAGTCGCGATTCGGTAATCATGAACTCGCGGCAGATGCAGCCCACACCGCAGCCGGTTGCCCTGCCCGCCCAGCCTTTACCCGGGAGCATGGAAGAAGCCCTGGGGCTGCTCCTGCCCGGCGACAGCGCCGTCTTCCGCTTCCGGGCCGATACGGTTTTTGCTAAGACCTTCCACCAGCCGGTTCCCCCTTTTCTTCGGAAGAGCGGCAACGCGCTGGTAGTGCTGGCCAGCGCCCGCGAGTTGCTCACCACGGCCGAAATGACGGCTCGCCAGGAAAAGCTGCGGGCGGAGTACACCAAGCGAGCCCAGGCGCAGGCCGTGGCCCAAACCGCCAAGGATGATGCGCAGATTCAGGCTTACCTAAAAAAGAATAAGCTGGTAGCCAAAAAAACAGCTGGCGGCACCTACTACATCGTCACCCGGCCGGGCAAGGGCCTGCCGCCCAAAAAAGGTCAAACGGTGCGCGTGCTGTACCGGGGCACGCTACTGGCCACCGGGAAAGAGTTCGACTCCTCGGCCAAGCACGGCAACGAGCCCATTTCCTTTCCGCTGGGCGTGGGCCAGGTTATTGCGGGCTGGGACCAGGGCATCGCGATGCTACCGGCGGGCAGCAAGGCCGTCCTCCTTATTCCCTCGCCCTTGGCCTACGGCCCGCGGGGCGCCGGGGCCGATATTCCGGCCAACGCGGTGCTTCGCTTTGAGGTAGAGTTGGTAGATTTTAAGTGAGAAGCATCCTGCCCGGTACTTTCCTACCACCCCTGGCCCTATTCCGCTAGCACTTGCGAGAGGATATCCAGCGAACGAATATCCCCTAGCTGCTCAACGTGCAACTGGTAGTAGCGGATGAGCACATTCAACAGTTCGTGGCGTACGCGACCGTTGGGGATAGTGCTGGTGGCCGGGTCGCGCAGCAGCTCATCGAAGTAGATTTCGAATTCGCGCAACCGCAACGTGGCCGGGCCCGTGGTGCCCTTGGCGGCGGGAGCATGGCCGGCCATGATTACTTGGTCGGTCAGCTCGCCCCCGGAACTCACCCCGAAGCCCAAATAGCTGGTCAACCGCAGCAAAAAGACCAGCGCAAAGTTTTCGGTGCCCACGGTTTGCTGGTCGAACGCCAGGATGGAATCGTGTAAAAACTGAAAAAGGGGCTCGTTTTGCTCTTCCTCGCGCACGGCCCGGCTCACTATCTCGGACAGGAAAAGCACCACGCTGCTTTTCTGCACCTCGTAGGGCAGGGTCCGAAAGGGCTCGGCACAGCGAAATTCGGACAGACGGGTGAGGCCCCCGCTGCCCCGGGCCACGTAGGCGACTAGCTCCAGTAGGGTAAATGGCTGGAACAAGGCAATGCGGCCCGGCGGCTTGGCCTTGCGCACGCCATTCACCACGTAGCTCTGCAGGCCCAGCCGCTCGGTGTAGACCCGGGCGATAATGCTCGTTTCGCGGTATTTCAGGTAGCTGAGAACGATGCCCCGGGTTTTTATTAACATGTTCGGAAAGGAGTAATCGCGGGAAGTGCGGGCTCAGTAAAGTGTTGATGCCCCGGGCCACGCTGTTTCGGCTACCGGGTTCAGGCTAACACCACGCGAATAGTATTAAGGCCATTCCCTAAATGGGCGCAGGTAGCATATGACGCCGTCAGCCCAGCAAAAATCAGCCCCTTCGGCCCTCCAATAATTATTTACTGAGCACGGCTACCTTGCTCACGCAGCTATTTTTACCGTCCGCATCCGACGACAGGACGAGGTAAATACCCGAGCGAACACGCTGGCCTTCAGGGTTGGTCAGGTTCCAGGTAATGGTGCCGCCGTTAGCCTTGGTGGCGTACACGAGGTGCCCGGCCACATCGGTAATTTTCACCAGCGCATTATTAGCAACCCCCGTGATGCCGACCTGACCCGTAAAATCGGGCCGTACCGGGTTGGGGAATACGGCCGCGCACTGGGGAGCGCCTTCGGTAACGCTGGCGGCCCCGCGATAGGCAACGACTCCCGCATCGGTAGCTACCCATACTTCGCCGGTCTTGTCGTTCACCTTCACGTCTACGATCCGGTTCGATGGCAAGGGGCTGTTGGCAGTGGTGAAATGCAGCAGCGCCTCATCGGCATCGGGGCTGAACAGCCACAGGCCGTTGTCGGTGCCAAACCATTTGCGGTCGCCCCCGTCCACTGCCAGCGTTCGGACGGCCTCGCTAAACAGGGCCGGAAAGCCCGTGCCCTCGCCTCGGGTTACGTTCGGCAGGGTAAACCCCGCGGTGGATTGGAAGGGCCCACTAGGGTCGTTGAATACGGCAACCCCTTTGATAGTCGCGGCCCAGATGTAGCCGCGCCGGTCTTTGGCTAATTCATAAATCTGATTGTCCGGCAACCCTGACGCCGTGCTGAAAAGCCGGGGGGGGTTGGTCCCCGTCGGGTCGACGGCGAAGAGGCCAATGACTGAGCCATTGAGGCTGGAACCATCGGTTTTACGCGATACCGATACCCAGGCGTATCCGTTGTCGTCCAAGGCAATGCGGTCGAGCGTCTCCAGGCCCGACACCCACGGAATCGTCTGCCAGGTATTGGCTGCTGGATCGAACAGAAACAGCCCCGAATTGGGAGCCTTCAGGTGCCGGTTTACCACCCAGACTTTGCCCGTAGCGTCGGCCGCCAGGTCGGTGATTTCTACTCGGTCGCTAATATTAAAGGTATTAATTAGTGGACTACCGCTCGGGCTGCCTTCGACAAACCTTCGAAATTGACCGGGGCCTTTCCACTCCAGCAGGCCGCCCCCGTTGGCGCCTACATACAGGGTTCCGTCCGGGGTGCGGGTGCCGCGCGAGGGGCTTTGCAGGTCCGGGAAATTGGTGCCCCCCGGCAAAGCCGCTGGCGTAAAATTCGTCCATTGCCCGTTAGCAAATTCATAAAAGCCCGCCCGGAGCCCCAACGGATTATAGCGCTCGGAGTAGCCCCCCGTGAACACGTTGACCTTATTGGTACGGGCATCAGCCAAGACGCTAAAAGCCAGGCTCGTTTCGGGGCCATTGGCGACAAACAGCTCCGGGGCCTGACCAGAGTTAGGTCGTATTCGCTGCAAGCCGAGCTGGTAATTGGCCACGTAATAGCTGCCGTCGCGCGAGCGCATCGCATCCGACAGGTAGGTAGCGGGGGTAGGTGGAACTACGGTAGTTACTACGCCATTCCGGTCGAGGCGGCGCACACCGGCCGCATCGTCGATGATTAATAAGCCAACGCTACTGGCCCGCAGGCCCCGGAACTGCGCGGTCGAGGTGCCGGGCACTGCCTGCCACCCGCTCGGGCTACTGGGCGTGAATTTGTAGACGGCCGAACCCGTGCCCCCAACCGCGGCGTATACCTCTCCTCCAGAAGCTGCCACAGCAGTATAGATGGGTGGCGCGGTGGGATCGGCGCTGAGCGGCACCGGCTGGTAGCGGGTCCAATTGCGGTAATCAAGCAAATTACTGGCTAGCCGCCCTCGCAATAGCCCCACCGAAGTGGCCAAAAAAAGATCGTCGTTTGCCTGGGCCGCGTCGAACACGTTTACCACGGCACCGCCCGGACCGATGTTGCTGTACGTATCGCTGATTTCAAATTTGATTAAGTCAACCACCACCTGGCCGAAGCTCGTTGATACGTAAACTTTGTCTCCTGCTATTGAGACTTGATTGATGTTTTTGCTCCCCGAAATCGTCTTTCGCAGGATGGCGTTCAGGTTGCGCACCCTACCATTGGGTTGTAAGATATCGATGTTACCATTCCGATAGGCAACCACCGTTTGCCGGGTCACGGAATCATAAGCCAAGGCCGCCACCCCCACGTCGTTCAGCCCGTCGCGGCGCGATAGTACTTGGGTAGTGTTTAATTTTTTATCCAGGAAATAAAAGGCATTTTCCGTGGCCACGTACACTCGGTCCCCGGCATCTGCCAAACGCAGCGGGCGGTTGGTTGGTAAGTGCAGCTGCCAGTCGCCATAGCCGGCGGTATTCTGCGCCCGGGCCACCCCAGTGAATACCAACAGACCAATTACTCCAAGCAAAAAACGGAAGATGTGCGGCATATACTCAGCAAACATAATTTGAACACCAGCGGCGAAGCAGCCTTTACCAACGCGCAGTTGGCCGGTTTAGTGCGTGACGGCCGATTGGGTGGCCGAAGGCAGCGCTTTGGTTTGCATCCCTTCCAGGAAGCACGGCCGACACCGGGCTTCGTACGAATCGGTTTCGCCCAACAGTACCTGACTTTCGCTGGCCGCAATGCGGTAAGAATAGGAAGCGATTTCGCCGCAGCACACGCACACGGCGTGCACTTTAGTAACGAATTCCGCCGTAGCCAGCAGCGCCGGCATGGGGCCAAAGGGACGGCCGAGGTAGTCCATATCCAATCCGGCCACGATGACGCGGGTACCATTGTCGGCGAGCTGCTGACACACCTCCACCAGTGAGTTGTCAAAAAACTGGCCTTCGTCAATTCCCACCACGTCGGAGCCAGCGGCCAGCAGCAAGATTTCCGAAGGAATGGCCACCGGGGTCGACCGAATTCGGGCGGCGTTGTGGCTCACCACGTCTTCGGTATCGTAGCGGGTGTCGAGCGCGGGCTTAAAAATCTCGACCTGTTGCCGGGCAATACGGGCCCGGGTGAGTCGGCGAATCAACTCTTCGGTCTTACCCGAAAACATGGAGCCGCACACTACTTCAATCCAGCCCCGACGAGGGGCGTTGTGGCGATTGCCGACGCGGGGTTCAATAAACAAGATACAGCGGGCTTGGGAGGGTTTGGAAGCCTAAAGTTAGGAACGAACCGCGGAGCAGGCCCCCTTGTTCCGGCCATATTTCCCGCGTTGGGCCCGCAAACCGCTTGCTACCTTGCGATTCCACCCCACCACCAATGCTGGCTGCCGCTCAGGCTCAGCCGTACTGCACGTGGGGCAGCTGCGTGGCTTCGGGCACGCTACCGGTAACTTCGCCCGCCAGCAGACGAGCCTGGCACGTCAGGCGCTCGTGGTCGAGCAGCCGCCCAGCCGCCCGGTAGCGCAGCTCCGCCGCGGATAGCGGGCTCAGGTTCTCCATTCCCTTACGCACCTGCAAACGGCAAGTGGTGCAGCGGCCCTTGGCTCCGCAAGCATGCATCCAATCGTGGTCGGCAGCTTGTAGCGCCGCTAATAGCGTAGCCCCGGCCGGCACCTCTACGGTTGCTCCAGGTAAATTTTCAATCGTCAACAGAGCCATTTGTGCCTAACTTCGGCCACTGAAATCCGGCCTTCCGTATGAACGACAAATATAGCTTTACCAAGTGCGCACAATACGGTCACCGCTTGGCCAATCGGCTCTGCGACCAGTACTTCGGCCCCCAGCCCACGGCTACGCTCGATGGACCAGCGGTGCTCAAGTTTACCCCTATACGCCAAATCAACCTATTGGTGGTCCGGCAATTGTTGGTGCAGTGGCAAGCTGAAATGGCTCGGCTGCGCAGCCCTTACTTTAATTTCGAAGCCCTGCCCGTGCAAACTGCCCTCACGCAGTTCATGAATATTCTGTCGCGCCATATTAGCCTAAGCCGGTCAGCCTTCGAGCCCTTGCTGGCCCAGGCTACCACCGACACGCTTGGCTTGGTGGCCGACCCCGCCGGGAGTTTTCAGCGCTTGCTTCTGGGCGGCCCGGGACCGTTCACCCTGGCTGGCTTGCGCGATAACCTGCGCTACATCGACGTGGACAAGAGCTTCTACCAGGATTTTATCGACAACCTACCCGCCAGCAGCGAGTTGAGCCATGAATCTCTGACTCAACGTTTCGAGCTGCATCACGCCGCCAACTACAAAGCTCACCAACCCATGCAGCGCCTCGTGGGCGAACTTAGTCCCCTGCTGCCCCTCACCGCCGCCGACTTGCTCGAGGACGGCCCCGTATCAACGGCTCCTACCGCCGCCCCTCTTCCGGAGCCGTCACCGGTTGGGGCGCCCGCCGAGGCCCCGGCGTCGATTTCTGCTCCTTCCTTTGTGGCGGCCCCGGCTACCGCTGCCCCGCCGCTGCCCTCCCAACTCGCGGTGCCAGCGGAGCCCCGGGTGCCCACCCCTGGCCCGCCCTTTCCCGCTCGCCCATTGCCCAATACGGAAGCGCCCAGTGTCCCTCTCTACGAAAAACTGAAAGCCAGCCAGCCAGCAGCTCCCCCGTTGGCCGAAACCCTACGCGCTACGGCAGCCGCGCCCCCGCTAGCCGAACGCGCCGGCCCCAAAGTAGAAACCCTGCGCGAAGCCATTTCCATTAATCAGCGGTTCAGCTTCATTAACGAGCTTTTCAACGGCGAGAACATGGAATATCACGCTGCTATTCAGCACCTCGACTCGCTACCCAGCGCCGACCAGGCCCGCAGCTACGTTACCGATAACCTATCGCCGCGCTACGACTGGAGCCGCAAAGAAGAGCACGTCAACAAGCTTTTGAAGCTCATTGAGCGCAAGTTTGCTTAGGCCGATTTCCCCTTACGCGCATCCCCTCCTGAAGGCGCGGCTCCGCCGCTGGCTACTGCCCTGGCTGCTGGCCCTAGCGGTGTTGGCAAACTTGGCCTACCCCATGTACGTGCACTTCGACTTCTCGCATTCGCCTGATACACGCAGCTACCTGCGTATGGCCGCCGGGCACTTCGATAGTATTCGCGTAACGCATCGGTATCGGGTGCTGGTACCGGCGGCGGCGGCCGTGGTAGCTGCTCCCGTGGCTACCGTGTACGGCCGCGTTTGGCCGCAGCGCCCCGCAGGGTTGTGGCCGCTGCGATTCGCTTTTTATCTGGTCAATTGCTTGGTGCTAGCTGCCGCGGGGGCCTGCTGGTTCAACGCCGCCCGGCTTACTGGGGCCTCGCCCGAAGGGGCAGTCCTGGCCATGCTGGCGCTGCTCACAAGCCGTTGGGCCGAGTACGCCGCCGGCCTGCCGCTCATCGATAGCTTGTATCTGCTACTTTTTGGCTTAGCCTACTATGCGGTTCGGCGTGGCCCCGGTGGCGCCTGGGCCTTGCTCGTGGTGCTAGTGCTTGGTTCGCTCGCCAAAGAATCGTTCTTCATTTTGGTGCCTTGGCTCTTCTGGTTTGGCCGTAAAACGCTCGCTTGGCCGAAGCAACTCCTGGCGCTAGCCGGTGGTACGGCCATCTTACTCGCGGTGCACTATCTTGTTGATAGTCGTCTAGGAGCACCCGCCAGCCAATCAGTTTATAATGCTTTGCAGCATTTTGAGAACATCGGCTACTCGCTGCGCCGGGCGGCTTCACCGAAAGGACTAGGCGAATTACTGAGCATCTTCGGTCTTTTTACCCTAGTGGTTCCCATCGGCTTTTGGCTGGAAAGCAGGCGGAACACGCGTACTTCCGCATTCTATACTTCTCTCGGCTGGGCCGAAGTTATCCTGGTTGTCGTCGTAGCTATCCACATGCTGCTTTCTGGAGACTTAGGGCGCATGGGCTACCTGGCTGCTCCGGCCTTTTGTGCTGCTCTGGCGCTAGTCTTCACCCATTGGCGCCGTCTTCTTCGCATCTGACGTTTAACACGTCTCGACGCGGCAACCCTGCCAAAGCCAAGCCCAGTAGCAAGGGCCACACGGGTACCAAAAACCGGGCTGCTCCGAGCGGGCCCGTCAGCAGTGCCACATAAAGCAGCAGGCCGCCCGCTATCCAGCGCCCGTAGCGCGGCACGGACGAACCCTGGCCCAGGAGCAAGAACCCTCGCACCGCTAACCCCAAACGCAGCGCATTAGCTAACAACAACACCGTTAGGACTGCCATCAGTCCTAACGGTAAGCTCCCTAACGCCCGTAGTAATCCTCCCGATCGGGTTTGGGCCAGGAAGCCCCCACCAGCAGGCGATGCCAGGCCCAGGAACTGGCTCAGATCGAATCGGCCGGGGTCCAGAAACAACGCAATCATGCCCTGCACATGCTGCCGCACGTAGAGCCAGGGGTGCGCCCACAGCAAGGCTCCGGCCCGAGCTTGAATCACCTGCTGCCGAGCGGCGAAGTTGCCCTGGGCATTAGCTTCCCGCAGCACCGCGGCCACCCATTTCTCTTCCGCGGCTGGCCCGCTGACTTGGCGCACGACACCGGCTGCGTTGTAATGCAACAGGTTGATCTCGGCAATACTGGAAAAGTGCAGGTATCCCGTGCGCCGCCAATTCCAGCCCATGTACAAGCCCACCATCACCAGCGGAATAATTCCGAGCAGCAATAGTTGGGGCTGCCTTCGCTTCCATCCCAGTACCATTCCTACGCTGGCTGGCACTAGCACGAAAGGGGCGAAAACCGGCTTAAGCAAGAACGCCATTATTGCAGCTCCCGCTACCCCCGCAAAATATCGAGCCTGATAGCGCCTTACAAAAAGCAGCGCCGAGCCCGTCAGCATTAGCACTACCGTTTGCAGGAAGACTTCACTCATTACTGCGTTGGCATAGATGAGCTGGGCAGGAAAAGACAAAACCGCAACGGTTGCCCAGGCCCATTCTTTCCCGGTGGGCTTACCCCGCCGGGCCCACCACTGCAGCACAACTCCTATATTGAGCAGACTCAACAGATTCTGAAAAAACAGTAGTAATGCCGGGCCCAGCCTTGTTCCGCCCAACCCCAGCACCACGGTAGGATAGCCTACTGGCCGGATGGTAAACTCCTGAATGGCTTGGCCCCGGGGTGGAGCTGCTGGCCAGGGCCGAGCATAAAGCTCGCCGTGAAGCTTTAGATTGCTAGCAGCCTGCAAGTACCGTCCCGAATCTGGGAAATCCCACCTGCCCGTGCTCAAAGCCCACCCTAGCGCCAGCGCGTGCACGCTCACCAATACTGCCCACACCCAATTCGGCACCTGCCCCCTTGCCATCAGCGCACCAGATCTTGCTTGCGGTAAGCATCTAAGGCCAGCAAACTAAACAGCAGTACGGTGAATGACCATAACGACGACCCTCCATAGCTAAAAAATGGCAAGGGAATACCCACTACGGGGGCTAGCCCTATCGTCATGCCCATGTTTACGGTAATGTGAAAGAATAGCACACTCGCAACGCAGTACCCATACGTCCGTCCAAACACGGATTTCTGGCGCTCAGCTACGTAAACGATCCGCCAGAGCAGGGTTAGGTACAAGGCAATAACCACCAAGCTTCCTATCCACCCGAACTCCTCGCCTACGGTGCAGAAGATAAAGTCGGTGCTCTGCTCGGGCACAAAGTCGAACTTCGTTTGAGTGCCCTGCAAAAAGCCCTTTCCAACCAACCCGCCCGAGCCAATCGCAATCTTGCTTTGGGTTACATTCCATCCTTTACCCAAAGGATCTGCCGATGGGTTAATCAGTATTTCAATCCGCTGTCGCTGATGCGGCTGTAGCACCTTATTGTAAAAGAAGTCCACCCCAACTACCATCAACGTCACCGTCAGCCATACGCTTACCGCTAATACCAAATGGTGGCGCAGTACGCGTTTATTCAATCCCAGAACCAGGAGCAGCATTACCGTAAATGCGGTAAATAGCCATAGCTTTGGCACGAGTAGAGCCAGGATCAATATTACCCCGGCGACTGCTAATAGCAACAGTATCAGAGGCGACATTCCCTCCCGGAAATAAGCCAGCAGCAAGGCCCCGAATACCAATGCCTGCCCAGACTCATTCGATGCAATTATTAGCAGCGGGGGCAGCAGCGTGATACCGGCCAGTACTAATTGGTCACGCCAATTCTGATATCTCAGATTGATACTCGCCATAAATCGGGAAGCGGCTAATGCAGTGGTGAACTTCGCGAACTCCGCCGGCTGCAAACGCACGGGCCCAAGCTCCAACCAAGAGCGGGAACCCGCGATAGGTCTGGCCACCACCATTGTCACCAGCAGCAACACGATCATCCCGGCGTACATCGCGTAGGCAAAAGTATCATAGGCCTTATAGTCGACCACCAATAATATCACTATCAATACGATAGCCGTAGCAATCCACAGCAACTGTTTGAACCAGTTGAAAGCCATAAGCTTATCAAAGCTCAGCGTACTTAGAGGATTTGCCGGGGCGTCGGGTGAATAGCTTGAGGCATATACACAGACCCATCCCAGCCCGACAAGCACTACGTAGAGCAAGACAGTCAGCCAGTCAATGCTTCGGCTATAACGCGCTGGTGAAACTTGCACGAAGAACTACAATAAGATAGGCAACAAAAATACAACTGGTCAGCCGCTCTGCTTTCGCGCCTAGGCTAACGTGGAATAGGTAGAAACGCCAACCGCCTGCCGCTGGTGAAAGCGGCAGGCGGTTGGCATTGACAAAAGGTTGGCGGCGACCGACTCTCCC
>NZ_JACXAD010000020.1 GCF_014699115.1 Hymenobacter montanus | reverse complement strand
CCAACGCCGCCCATGCCCGGTCACTGATTTCATCCAGATTGCTCACGAACCCAAAGATAATTGTCCGTACAGCCTAGACCGGCAGCATTATTTGCTGCCGAAAATTCAGTAATTTGCTCCCCCGTCCGGTGGAGCTTAGCCGAACTTTATTATGAAAAGCAGGTTCCATTTCTTTTTTGCACTGCTGTTGGGGTTGGCCTCTACCCAGGTCCAAGCCCATGTGTACTTTATGCCGACTACAACCGTGGCCTCTAAATTAGCATCTACCGAAGAGCCGACCACGGCCAGCCAAGGCCCCGAGCAAGGCAGCCCGCCCGTGAAGGCGGTGCCCCTGACCGGGCGCAAAAACAAGCCCCAACAGGTGGAGGAGCAAGCCGAGGGCTCGTCGGATAATACTTCCGCCCGCGACGACAACGACAGTCCCTCGGCGCGCGACAACACTTCCTCGGCGCGCGGCGACCGGCCCGAGCGCAGTGCCCGGGGCGCTCGCGGCAGCCGCGATTCAGATGGCGCTCGGGGAGCTGGGGCCCGGGGAGGCCGCGGGGCCGAAGGCGGCCGGTCCATTGGGGGTGGCGGAGGCCACGGCCGGGGCCGCGGGCAGTAATTTATATCAACTATTTGTTTACGCATGCGCCTATTACGCAGCAATTACCAACTGTCCGGACTTATTCTCCTCGGTGGCTTCCTCCTGACTTGCTATTCGGCGGTTGGCCGGGCGGTAGGTAGCAGCCGGGCGCCGAGCACCCAAGCCGCACCGGCCGACACCACCGCCGGGCGCGTCGGGCATGGCGGGTTTACGGCGGCCCTTAGCTACAGTAGTAATTCCTCGTTTTTTGGGCGCAGCCAAACCACCCGCTATCCCTACATGGCGGGCGAGCTAACGTATAAAAGCCGGTTTGGCGTATGGGGCTCCGTAATGAGCTACGACCTGTTTGATACCAGTTCCCTCGTGGATGAAACCGACCTGTCGATGGGCTGGGACGGCGACTTGTCCAGAACCGTGGACGCCTCCCTCAGCTATTCGCGCTTTCTGTTCGCGGCCAACAGCCCCCTGATTAAATCCAGCGTCAACAACTCGGTAGATGCTTACGTGGGCTGGGACTGGCAATATGTGTACTCGCGGTTGAACGCGAGTTACTTGTTTGGGGAGAGAAGCGATGTATTTCTGACGCTAGACAACTCGCGCAACTTCGAGATCAACCGGGTATTCACGCCGGACGGCTACCTATCCATTGTGCCCCGCCTGAGCCTGACGGCCGGCACCCAGCGTTTCATCGAAACCAGCATGGAGCAACAGACCCGGCGCGGCAATGGCAAGACTAAAACCAGCAACGGGAATGGCAATGGGAACGGCAACGGCCATGGGAACGGCAATGGCAATGGCAACGGGAGTGGTACCAGCACGGGGAGTACGATTGTGACGACAACTTCAAGCACCCGCTTCCAAATTCTGACTTATGAGTTGCGCCTCCCCGTGACGTACTCCCTAGGAGTAATTTCGGCGCAGGTAGCTTGGCGCTACTTCATTCCCGTTAACCTGCTGCCCGACGACGACTCCCGGCCCCGGTCTTTCTTTACCACCAGCCTGTCGCTGAACCTGTAGCCCTACCCTATCCTACCCTAGCTATGACCGTCCTAATTGTGGAAGATGAGCGTACCCTGGCCCGTGAGCTGGGCATCTTCCTCTACCAGCAAAATTTCACCTGCACCATCGCCCGCACGGCCCGCGAGGCCAGCCAGCAGCTAGCCGATAATGCTTTCGACTTCGTGCTGCTGGACCTGGGCCTGCCCGATGGCGACGGGCTGTCGGTGCTGGCCGAAGCCAAACGAAACGAGCTGACGGCGGCTGTCATCATCCTCACGGCCCGCGGTGGCGTCGAGGACCGCATTGGGGGACTCGAGCTGGGGGCCGACGATTACCTGGCCAAGCCCTTTTCCCTACCCGAACTGCTGGCCCGGATGCACGCCATCACGCGCCGCCGCTTCGGGCTGCACAAGCCCTTGGTGCCAGTCAGCACTTTTCAGCTCGACTTGCAAGCCCGGCGCCTGCTGCACCAGGGGCAGGAAGTGGCGCTCTCCATCAAGGAGTTTGACGTGCTGAGCTATCTGGTGCTGCACAAAAACCGGGTGCTGACCCGCCTGCAGCTGACCGAGCACATCTGGGGCAACCTGCCCGAGTCGGGCTTCGACTCGAACTACATCGACGCGCACATCAAAAACCTGCGTCGCAAGCTGGGCCAGTACGAAGACGTGGAATGGCTGGAGACCGTGCGCGGCATGGGCTACCGGGTGCGGCTGTAGCACCGCGCCCACGGTAGAAAGAACGGCTCATGCCGGCCCGCCAGGCGCCCAGCCAGCCGGGCCGCGCTTACCAACCGACGATGAAGCTCAGCACCAAATTTTCTTTATTCAACGGGTTCTCGCGGGTGGCCATTCTGCTGCTGCTGCTGGGGGGACTACCCCTGGTGATGAGCCGGCTGGCCCTGCTCACCACGGACCAGCGGCTGGTGCAGACCAAGGAAAAAGTGCTGCGCCTGATTCGCCGGAACGGCATCTCGGCCTTCATCGAGGGCGGGCAATCCTCCTACGGCAGCTACAACCTGCTCAAGGAAGAGTTTATTTCGCTGGAGGCCATTCAGCCCGGCCCTCACATTGATGAGATTGAGGACTCGAAGCGGGCCGTGGAAGACGAGATTGTCGCCTACCGGGTGCTGAGCTACTCTTTTACGCAGGGGCAGCAGTCTTACTTGCTGGAAATCGGGCGCAGCACGGGCTCCATCGGCGAAACCGAGGATAACTTCCGCCGGTACGCCCTCTACGTGCTGCTGCTGGCGGTGGCCCTGACCACCCTGGCCGACCTGGCCTTTTTCCGCTATTTGCTCACGCCTTTTTACACCATCATCCGCCAGCGGCTGAAAAACGTGCACCACCCGGCCGCGTTCAACTTTGCCCCCATCCCGACCAGCACCGACGACTTTCGCTATCTCGACGAGAGCCTGCGGGAGATGATGGCCACCATTCAGGCCTCGTTCACCAAGGAACGCAAGTTCATCGCCGACGCCTCGCATGAGCTGCTCACCCCGCTGGCGGCCCTGCAGTACCGCTTCGATAACATGCTTAGCGACGAGAGCATGTCGGACGAAAACCTGCTGCGCATCGTGGACTCGCAGCGTACGGTACATCGCCTGCGCACCATCATCAAGTCGCTGCTGATGATTTCAAAAATCGAAAACGACCAGTTTCCGCGCACCGAAAGCACGGGGCTGGGCCAGCTGGTGGCCGAGGTGAGCGAGGAAGTGCAGGACCGTCTGGCCGTGCGGAACCTGACCATGAAGCACGAGCTAGAGCCCGACTTTGAGGTCGTAAACTGCAACCGGGGCCTGCTGTTCACGCTGGTGTACAACCTGGTGACCAACGCCATTAAGTACAACCGTGAGGACGGCCAGATTTTCGTGCTGGGGCGCCCGGCCCCCACCGGGAGTGGCTACGTGCTCGAAATTAGGGATACCGGGCTGGGCATTGCCAAAGAGCAGCTACCGCGCCTGTTTAATCGGTTTGATAAAGGCGTCGCCACCGATCCCGACAGCTACGGCCTGGGCCTGTCCATCGTCCAGACCATTGCTGATCTGCACGGCATCGGCATCGAGGTGAACTCCATCGAGGGGTTGGGCACCTCGTTCCGGCTCTTGTTTCCGCCCGCCCCTGGAACGTCGACGCCCGCAGCCTGACCAGGACGGACCATAGCCGCAGGCGGCCAGGGAAAAGCCATACTACCCGCATTTGGCTAAGCTCGACTATTCGGCTGGCCAGGAGAAGCCTTTTTGCCAAATTTGGTAGGCCGCACGGTCAAAGCTCACCGGAGCAACAGTAGCTTTCACGCTAGGTGTGCTAGTCAAGGCTTAGCCAGATGCAGGTGTAGTATGGGATGGGCGGCAAACGCAGCCCATCGGGTATTCTTCCGTTATTTGACCTCATCATTCTACTTACCCCGACGTCCGCTTCATGAAAAGACTTATCCTCGCCGGCCTCGTGGCCACGGCGCTCACTACGGCCTGCAACCAGACCAAAACTTCCGACACGGCCGCGAGTGGTACGGCTGGGGTCGCGGCCGACTCAACCAGCGGCCTGAATGGCCTGTTCAACAGCTACTGGGAGCAGCTCTCCCGCCTGGACCCACTCGCGGCCACGGCCTACGGCGACAACCGCTACAACGACCAGTTGCCCAACAACCAGACCCGGGCCTTCCGCGATACCATGCGCGTCTTTTACCAGACTTACCTGGACCGGCTGCATAAATACGACCGCGAGCCGTTGAGCGACAACGATAAAATCAGCTACGACATCTTCGAATACGAGATGGAGCACGGACTGGCGGGCCTCAAGCTCAACACCTGGATGCTCCCGACTAACCAGTTCTACGGCCTGCCCATCACGCTGGCCCAGTACGGGTCGGGCCAGGGCAACCAGCCCTTTAAAACCGTGAAAGACTACGAGAACTGGCTGGGCCGGGCGCACGGCTTCACGGCCTGGACCGACTCGGCCATTGCCAACTTCCGGGTGGGCATGCGGCAGGGCGTAGTACTGCCCCGGGCCCTGGTGGTGCGGATGATTCCGCAGCTGCAAGCGAAGGACATGGTGGTGACGGACCCCACCAAGAGCTTGTACTATGGCCCGATTACGCGCTTTCCCAAGGACTTTTCCGACGCCGACAAAGCCCGGCTGACCGAGGCCTACAAAAAAGCCATTATGACTGACCTGGTGCCGGCCTACCAGAAGCTGGGCGCCTTCCTGGCCAAGGAATACCTGCCGAAAGCCCGCGCCACGAGCGGCATCGACGCCGTGCCGGGGGGCAAGGAGATTTATGCCTACGACGTGAAGTACGAAACGACGACCGACAAAACCCCGGCCGAAATCTACCAGACTGGCCTGGCCGAAGTGGCGCGCATCCGCGCCCAGATGGAGAAGATCAAAGCCGACGTTGGCTTCAAGGGCGACCTGCTGGCTTTCTTCAAGTATTTGAACACCGACCCCAAGTTCCGCCCCTTCAAGACGCCGGCCGAGGTGCTGGCGGCGTTTGAGAACATTCATCAGCGGATGCTGCCCAACCTGCAAAAGCTGTTCGGCCGCACTCCCAAAACACCCTTTGAAATCCGCGAAACGGAGAAGTTCCGCGAGGCCTCGGCTTCGGCCGAGTACAACCAGGGCTCGCCCGATGGCTCGCGGCCAGGTATTTTCTACGTGCCGATTCCCGATGCCACTACGTTTGCGACTACTTCGGGCATGGAGTCGCTCTTCCTGCACGAAGCCATTCCAGGGCACCACTACCAGATTTCCTTGCAGCAGGAAAACGCCAGCCTGCCCAAGTTCCGGCGCTTCGGCGGCCAGAACGCCTACGTGGAAGGCTGGGCCCTGTACTGCGAAAGCCTGGGCCCGGAGCTGGGGCTCTACCAGGACCCCTACCAGCACATGGGCGCCTTGGGCGACGAGATGCTGCGCGCCGTCCGCCTGGTAGTCGACACGGGCCTGCACTCGCGCCAGATGACCCGCGAACAGGCCATTGCTTACCTGCTCGCTAATTTGAGCACCAGCCCCGACGAGGCGACCTCAGCCATTGAGCGCTATATGGCCATCCCGGGCCAGGCCCTGGGCTATAAAATCGGCCAGCTCAAACTTCGGGAGCTCCGGGCCAAGTACGAAAAGCAGCTTGGCAGCAAGTTCAAAATCAGCAGCTTCCACGATGAGCTACTGCGCGATGGCTCTATGCCACTGGCCGTACTAGAAAAGAAGATGGATGCTTGGGCCGCCAAGCAGTAAGCGCTACTGGAGCACCTCCCCGACTCGGCCTTTCCCAAAGAGCGGGGCCGCCAGGGTACGCGGGCAAGCTCAATGCATCCATCAGAAAGCCCCATTGCTACCAGCAATGGGGCTTTCTACCTATCGGGGCGGGCCGTCCCATTACCTTATTTGGGAGCATGACATGGCGCTGAAGATGGCATAGCTTACTCCGTTTATCCTGCCCAGGACCCACCTTATAAGAACCCATTCTATCCTAATTGCTCACCCCTGCTGGCCGCGACAGGGCGGCTAGCGCTATATAGCAAATCCACGTTGTGGAATAGCCGCGCCGCGGCGAGCAGTTGGTAGCCTATTTACCCCGTGACTACCGAGAGCCGCATCGCGGTGGCAGCGCTGCCGGACGAATCTGTCACCGCTACGCGGCTTCATGCCCGTTCTGGCTGCCCATGCTACCAACCTGCCGCCGCGACGCGGCTATTCGGCAACTTGAGTTTGCTATCTGACTGGACCGTCGTTGGCACGAATTCGTCACGCTACCCCAACTGTTTAAACTGGGCAACCATATACCAGCGGAACTAATGACGCGGCCCGTAGGCTAGCGCCGCTACCACAAACCGAAGCTTAATTCACCGCTTTAATTCAGTCTTTATGCGCCACATCACCGCCACCGATATCAAGAACTTTGAGCGGATCTACCGTCTTAACCTCGTCAACGGCCTGCCGGGCTTCAAGCCAGCCAACCTTATTGGCACGGCCGCACCCGACGATACCACCAATCTGGCCGTGTTCAGCTCGGCCCTGCACCTGGGCTCCGACCCACCCCTGCTCGGCATCGTAACGCGGCCGACCACCGTACCCCGCCATACTTACCAAAACCTGAAAAGCAGCGGCTGCTACACCCTGAACCACGTGCCCGTAGCCCTGGCCGCCCAAGCCCATTACACATCCGCCGATTTCGGGCCGGAAATCTCAGAGTTCGACGCCTGTGGCTTCACCGCCGCTTACCGCGATGATTTCCCGGCCCCTTACGTGGTCGAAAGTCCGCTCAGCATCGGCCTGCGACTGCGCGAAGAGCTGCCCATCTCCAACGGCACGGTGCTACTGGTAGGCACCGTGGAGCACGTGTACCTACGCGAAGAAGCCCTGCGGCCCGATGGTACCCTGGACCTGGTCGCGCTCGGCGATGCCTGCATCTCCGGCCTCGACGGCTACCACGAAGTCCTGCCCCCAACCCGCTTCGGCTACGCCCGGCCGGGGCAGCTGCCCGTGGCACAGTAGGTTGTTAGTTGTTGGTTGTTAGTGCTGGATGCTCGCATGATGGCCGTTCTTCAAGTCGGAAAGACGTTATGCACCCTTCAACGAAGTAGAACTCCCTATTCGACAGGCTTTTATTGGTCGCGCTACCAGGCACTAACAACCAACAACCAAGCTCCAACTACGGGTACTGCGTTTCTATCTTCCGGCTACGTTGGTCGGAATACTGGCGGTCGGCATAAGATGAACCGGAGCTTTGGGGCTGGTTTGGCTGGTCGGTGTAGGCCCCTGGGCGGCGATACTGCCAATCCGGGCCGGAGGCTCGTTGCTCGGCGGGGTTATCGCGGTACCAGGCCCGGGAGGGGCTGTCTTCTTTTCGGCTGCTTTTGCCTTCTTGGTCTTTTAGGGCCTTCGGCCGGCGCTTCTTTTTTTCATTACCGGCCCAAACCAGGGCGACGGCCCCAACGGCTACTCCGGCCACGGCCAGGCCCGCCAGCCATGGTTTCACTACGGGTGGGGGCACCGAACGTACGCCCCCGGCATCGGCAGTAGCGGGCTGGGGCACGTAGCGGCCTTTCCTGGGCCGGGCAACCTCGTCGAACCGAGCGGCTAAATCGGCCAGTTGGTCTCGCAGGGTCGTGCCGTGCATGGGAATGCCGTGACCAGTGGCCGCCACTTCGGGCTCCATCCGGGCCAGCAGCTCTACGGAGGCGCGGGCGGCATCCCAATCGGGGGTGAAGTAAGCCGGGGGGCCGTGCACTTCCTGCTTCTGCGTATAGGTGCCGCAGCCCGACTCGGCGAAGACCGTGGTGAAGGCATCACCGGCTACCAGTACTTTGTCGTGCTCCCGAAAAAACGACACGTGGCCAAAGGAGTGGCCCGGCGTGTGCACCCAGCGCCAGCCGGGCAGGCCGGGCACGCTGCCATCGGCGGGCAGGGCCTGCACGCGGGGACGGAAATCATAGGGGTGTTTGGGGTAGGCAAACGACAAGTAAGCCATCATGCCGCAGCCCACGGTTGGGTCCGGCGGCGGGTAGCTCGAAACGCCCGTGAGGTAGGGCAGCTCCAACTGGTGGGCGTACACGGGCACCCCCGGCCAGGCTTCGAGCAAGCCGTCCAGGGCCCCCACGTGGTCGAAGTGGCCGTGCGTGAGCAGAATGGCGGCGGGCGCGTTATCAGCGCCAAACAGCTCTTCGGCGTGCCGCCTGATTTTGTCGGCCGAGCCGGGCAGCCCTGCGTCGATGAGCACCCACGGGCCCTGCGGCTGGTCGGGTGAAAAAGCGTAGTAGAGGTTGGCGAATACGTCGCGCAGCATGGTCAACCCCGGCACTACGGGGTTGAAGGCGGGCGTACTGGCCCGAGTGGCTTCGTTAGAGAGCATACGGATAAGGAAAGGTGGTGAAAAACGGAAAGCGGCAACCGCCATGTGTATTACGGCAACCAAGCGGCCAGGGATGGGGCTTTTTCGGTAGCGCGGAGGTTATACCGCCCGGATTAAACAGCTAGGGCCCGCCGGGCAACGCCTTAGCTGTATAACGCCCTTAGAGCCGTTTCCTAGTCCGTGTACCCGCCGTCTGGCTCCCCTCCCCAGGGGCTTCGCGCCTCCAGCGAACCGGGGTCGTACCCGAGAGGGTCAGCCCCGTAGGGGTCCCGGGAGGTTTTCCCGCCTGCGCCCGGTACACGGAGCTGAAAATCGCTATAGGTCTGTGGCTTGGTCAGCTAGCGCGCCAAATCATTGATACCCGACCAGTAGTTTGGCCATGCCGGCGGCGTTGCCGTTGAGGGCGTCGGCGGTTAGGGCGTTGGTTTTGGCCCACGTAAATACGGCTCGGTCGCCTTTGGCATGGGCCAACTGAGCGAGGCGGTAATACACTTGGACCAGCGCGTTGGGGTCGCGCACCGGGCTTTGAATGGCGCGCAAAAAGTAATTCATCGCCGCGTCCCGCCCGGGAGGTCCCTGCCCGACCTTCAGCCGGCCCAACTCGTAGCACAAGGCAAACTCCACCCCGTAGCAGTCGGGCTGAGTTAACCGACTTAGTGCAGCCTCTGCTGCCGTGTTAGCCTCTTCCTTTTTGCCCGCGAGGCGCAGGATGCGTACGCCGACCACCGGCGCTAGAGCCTGAGCCGGGGCTCGGTACTGCTCTTCCCAGTGCGGCACGCGAAACGCGGGGTCCAGTCGCACCTGCTGCACCGGAAAGGCCGCGGGGAGAGATACCTGGGTCGTGGGACTGGTGAGGTCGATGAATTGACGGGTCCTTTCGCCCCTCACGCCCAACAGCTCTAACTCCAGGCGCAACCGGTAGAAGGGGGCGGGCTGCACAATCGTCAAGGCCACCGCCGGCCCGTGCTGAGCCCAGGTCAGGGACCAGTCAGGCGCGCCCTGGCGCTGAAACCACTGCTCGTAGAACCAGCTCAAATCCTGGCCGGCGGCCTGTTCAATTTCGGCCAGAAACGCTTCCCAGGTCAGGGGCTCGTGTCGGTGACGCTGCACGATGGCGCGCAGTCCCTGCCCCATTCGGTCGCGGCCGATGGTTTCGGCCAACAAGTCCAGCACCAAGAAGCCTTTGCTGTTGGCCAGGGCGTGAGCATTGGCCCCATTCACGTTTTCCAGTGCGGCGTCGTGGCCGCTGAGGGCCAGGGTGAGGTAGCCCAGCCCGCACTGGTCGCGGACGTAACCGGGGTAGCCGGTGCGGCGGTATTGCTCGGCGTGGGCCGAATCGAACCGGCTTACCACCTGCAGCGACCCGAATTGCGCCATGCCTTCGCTGAGCATCCCGGTCCCCTTCGCGCCTGCCGCCTCCACCGCCACCGCCCACCATTGGTGCGCCAGCTCATGGCCGAACAGGGCGTAGTTGAACCGGCTGCCAAAAGCCGACGAAGGCAGGGTAATACCGGCGTATTCGCTGGAACCGCCGATACTGAGTTTGTTAGAAACGTCCTCCGGATACTCCAGCAGGCTGAAGCTGCGGAACGGGTACGGCCCGAATTCTTCGGCTAACGCCCCGATGATGGCGGCGCTACGGTGCAGATAGCCCGCCGTGGCTGTGTCGCGCGTGAGCCGGTAAGCCGTGGTAGGCACCGCGCCGGCGTAATCAGTGCGCTGGTAGCAGCCCACGAACAAGGAAAATATGGCCGGGCTGGGCACCGTGAACCGCGTCACCCGCTGCGGGCCCTGGAAAGTTTGCCGCGACTCACAGCCCATGATGACCGGGGTAAAGGCACGGGCCGTGGTCACGCGAATGGTGCCGGTGCCTTCCATTGCAGTCGTGGTATTGTCGCGCCGCCGGGCCTGCACCTGCGGGTACCAGGCCACGTTGTAGCCCCCCGCCAGGCAGTACGAGCTGTCGAGGAAAAATTGGAAAGCCGGCAACCGGCCGCCCCGGTACGCAAAGCCAATGCGCACCGGCTGGCCAACTGCCAGCCGGTGGCCGAATACGAAGCGGTAAGTTGTCTGGCCATCACCAGCCTCCAGTTTCTTGATTATAAACTTATCACGCTTCGGTGACAGCAGTCGAAACGCCGGATTTCCCATGGTTTTGTGCAGCACCACATCTACGGAGTCCCGGAAATTCTCGGCGGCTACGAAGGCGGCCGTGCCGCGGACCGTCAATTGCCGAGCCCCTAAATTGGCGTCGACCAGTAACTCGTATTTCACAACCGGGGTTGGTTGGGCGGGGGCCGGAGTAGTTCCCAGCCAGAGGGCACTTAGCAGCAATAGAAGCCATTTCATACGGGCAAGCCGGCGCTAGTCTGACGGCGGCGCAAAGGACTTGCCTTCGTCGCAGGAATGTCTTGGACCGGCTTGCCCTCACTGGTACCGGTTTGTCACAACAAGGCCTTTCGATACGCTGCGGGGGGCTGGCCCATCACTTTCCTGAACACTCGGCTTAGGTGGCTGGCATCGGCAAACCCTACTTGAAACGCTATTTCCTCCGTGCTGAGGCCCGGTTTCGCCAGCAGATCGCACACGCGGGCTATTTTCTTGTGCCGCAGGTACTCTCCCGGGGTCATGCCCGTCACCCGCTTGAAATCCCGGCAGAGGTAATCAGGCGAGAGGCCAGCCACCTGGGCCAGTTCCGGCAACGTAGGAGTGTGCTGGGGCGTGTCGTCGAGCAAAGCCTGTACCCGGCGGATGGCGCGGGAGGCTACCCTCCCCGGGCGTTGGCCGCGCAAAAAGGTGCCGGCCAGTTGCACTGCGTAGCCAAAGGCAATAGCTTCGGAAAAGCAGTCCGGCTGGCGCACTTCTTTGATGATGCTGCGTACCAGTGCTTTGAGCGGCGGGCTGGCGACGAGCTGATGCGAGCGGGTGTTGCTCAGCGCCGTCCCGAGGGGCAGGCAATCCGGCCCAATTTCCACGTTAAAACACGCCGCCGACTGGTACTGGAACGCATTGGTATGCTCCCATTGCCTGGGATGAAACAGCAAGTCGCCCACCTGGCAGTGCCGTTGGTGGCCGTTGTGCACTTCGGTGTAACTCCCCTCCAGTACGTAGGTGAAATGAGGGTTGACGTGATGATGCGCCGGAATGCTGGTACGGGGCAAATGCTGCGATGTAGCCAGCACAATACCACCAACCGACGCAGTGAACGGTACTTCTCCCATGTATTGGCCAGTTTGCAGTTCCATAGTATTCGTCTTGAGGTGTATCGGGCAGTAAGTCTGTCAAAGGCCAGTCATCACCCGTTAGGCGGTCAATTTAACGGGTGTAAGGTCGGTGCTATACCGGTAAAATACGGCCAGGAGCAAGTTGTGATCGGCTAGAGTGCGTTTATGACCTCTTCACGGATCACCTGGCCCAGCGGTACGGCCGGCGCGTTGGGAAGCCAGCGCATATCGTGCTGAAAAGAAACATCCTTTTCATTCATAAAACTGCTGGCTCATGGAACGTACGCCGCCTTGGCTCAGTCGGGACCAACGCTTGTCGAAAGAATTCGACCGCCTGCTGATGCCTGCCAACGCTTGTATACTGGGGCCAACGCCCGACGCGTACCCAGTTTTTGCTAACTCAAACAGCTTATTAGTGAAGCTCAGCGCATGCTGCCCGGTGGTGCTCACCCGTTTTCAGCGAGGGCCCGACGAGCTTGCCCCGAACGCAAAAAGCCCGCTACCGGGGAAGTAGCGGGCTTTTGGGAAATCAAAAACCTATTGCGGCGGCGACTTGGGCTGCTGCTGGTCGTTCTGGTTACCGACGCCGTTCGTCGATTTGTCGGGGGCGGCCAGGGTGCCGCTGGCAGCCTGGGGTGAGGCTGTACTCTTCCCGGCAGGGGCCGAATTCAGTTGGTCCTGCACGGTGCCCTTCTTAAGGGCTGCCGCCGAACCGACGCCGCCGGGGAGTTCTACTCGTTGCTTATAGTTGATGCTGTCGCGGTTTACGTCGAAGCTGCGCCAGGCGGGCGGCGGGTATACGAATCCGTGTTGGTACTGCGGGTTTTTGCCGGGGCTCCAGCGATAATCGCAGGACGAAACCGCGGCAGCCAAGGCGGGGCCCAGCAGCAGGGCCAGGACAGAACGGGAAGATAGCTTCATGAAGTAGTGCTTGGATTAGTGGTGCAAAGTACGTTGATTTCAAGTGTAAGGTCAACGTAATGTCAGCGACGGCGCTACTTTCGGGGTATTCTCCCACCGCTGTCCTCTCCTGCTCATGTCTGAATCCAGCCCTAATCAGCCTTCCCGCTTCCGCCGGGCCCTCGGGGCGGTGGGCCGGGCGGCCCTGTTGCCCGTCCGGGGGGTGGGGTACCTCATACGGTCGGGCAAGGCCCATCAGCACTTTTTTTTGCCCGTGCTGAACGGGGCCCTGGGCGACCAGCTGGCCGCCCGCTACGACCCGCGAGCCATTCGCATGAGCTTCCGACGGGGCGGGCACGACGTGGCCGTGGCCGACCTGCGCCTCAGTGAGCCGCACCAGAAAACGGTGGTGTTCGTGCACGGACTGATGGGCGACGAGCTCATTTGGCAAACCGGGTTTCAGGACCCGCCCGGCAGCCGGCGCTACGGCCCGCGCCTGGCCGAGGAGGCGCACGTTCGGTCGCTCTACGTGCGCTTCAACTCCGGCCTGCACCTCTCCGAAAACGGCCGCGAGCTTAACCGCCTGCTCACCGAGCTGGTCGATACCTACCCCGATGCGATTGGCGAACTGGTGCTGGTGGGCCACAGCATGGGCGGGCTGATTATTCGCTCGGCCGGGTATTATGCTTCAGTGGATGACGAATTAAAAATTAAAAATGAAGAATTAAAAGTGCGGAATCAGAAAGCAGAAACTGATAACGAGCGGTCTATACCCACCACCGACCAGTCGCCCGACCCGCCATCCAACGACTCATTTTTAATTTTTAATTCTCAATTTTTAATTACCAAAGCTCCCTGGTTGGTGCATTTACGGTCGGTTTTCCTGCTCGGCACCCCGAACGATGGTTCGTGGCTGGAGCAAAACTCCCACTTCACGGCCCGCCTGCTGCACCGCATCAACCTCTTCCCCACTCGCTTTCTCAGCAAAGCCCTCAACAAGCGCAGCAACGGCATCAAAGACCTGCGCTACGCTATTTTAGTAGATGAGGATTGGCAAGATGCCCACGCCGACGACCTTACCCCGCCCCGGACGCCGGTGCCCCCGCTGCCCGGGGTGCAGTACCACATTCTGATGGGGGCCTGGCTGCGCGCTACCCGGCCCTCGGCCCTGCGCGAGTATTTCGGTGATGGGCTGGTAGGCCAGGACAGCGCCCGCGGGCACAATACGTTCGGCAATGAAGCCGCCTTGCCGACCGGAGCCCGGGTACGCACCGCCGTGTTCAGCCAGCAGCACCACGGCGGGCTACTCACTCACCCCGAGGTGTTCCAATACCTCAAGCAATGGGTATAGGGGGCTAATGCCTTGATAATAGATACCTAGTCGACTTGGTACGGAGAAACCTCACCCCCGACCCCTCTCCGCAGGAGAGGGGAGCCTGACGACAGGGGCGCAGGCCGGAATTCCAGTTCCAAGGAAAAGAACCACACCCATCTGGAGCATGGCACTGCTATAGCGCTAGCATATGGCTGCTCAAATTTGGTTCCTCAGTCCGTATCCCAGTCGTCTGGCTCCCCTCTCCTGAGGAGAGGGGCTGGGGGTGAGGTGTCCCCGCTGGGTCCAGTCCACAGACCAGAAAACGGTCCAATATGCCAGCTACCAACACCGTGCCTGATGTGCTGGTAAAGTAGTACTCTCACTCTTATCGATTGCTGGCTTCCGTGATTCCGCAGTTGCACAGCACTTCATGAGTTGGCTTAGCGAGCTTATAATCAGGCAATGACACCTCTTTCATGTAGATGATTGACAGGCGGCGTACGGGCGGGTGGGTCGGGTCTTCATTCCAGATCCGCAGCAGGTAGTTACAGTAGTAGGGCCGCATCCACTCGTTGCTGACAAACAGGTAGTTTTCAGAATATTTGCGCCAGCGGTCGTTTTTAAATAAAGCCAGTACCGAAGCTGGTTTGGCGTACGTTACGGGAGCACCAGCCCGATTTAAGTCGAGTTGGCGTCCAGTGCTGGTGCTACCTTCCAGGATGTACCAGCCATCATCTTTAAACACCGTTGGGGCAAACATGCCCCAGTGCTGGTCAACTCGAAACAAATAACCAAACCAGCGCATGGAGGCCGACATCAGCTCGCCGCTGGGTCGGATAATAGCTACATCATCGAGGTTCCACCAGCACACGTAGGCCAGCACCGCCACCACGAAGGTTTCGCGCCCGGCCCGCACTACCCGCCGGCTACCGGCCGAGGGTTCGGCCGCGTACTCGAGGCGCAGCCGCCAGGGTGCCTGCCATTTCGGGAGGCGGGCCCACCAGCGCTCAACCCGGGAGACCCGGGGGGCCAAGCGGCGGGTGAGCCAGTCGAGCGCCACGGGGGGCAGCAGGCCCACAATCGACGCCCAGTTTATCAGGAAAAAAAGGCCCACAAACAGAGTAAGACTAATGCTGAGGTGAAACACGAACAGCACCACTACCACCAGCAAGCGCCACCAGGCCACGCCCACCGGAATAAAGAGCACGAACGGGAGCAGCAGCTCAGTGAAATAAGCCCCGAAGGTGAGGAAGCGCAGCAGCTCGGGGTACGGGTAGAGCAGCCGGCCACCGGGCATCAGCACCTGGTCGAGACTGAAGGCGTAGTAAAGGGCCGTGCCGTCGCGGGTCCACTCCGCGCCATTTTTAAGGAGGGCTGTGCACCAATAGAGCAGGGCCAGCTGCACAATGTAGGCCACCGTGGCGGCGCTAAAGTACTCGTAGCGTGCCGGGGCGGGCTGCCGGCGGGCATCGCACGACCACACCCGGCCCCAGGGCAGGAATATGCCCCAGAACAACAGCATCCGCAGTAGGTCGTCGCCGCCCTGCTCAATGAGGGGGTTGCGGTTTTGCACCGACACGAGCAACACCCACGAGGCCATAGTGGCCAGCCGGGTATGATAGCCCAGCAGCAGGGCCCCGGCCAAGACCGCCGCGATGGCAAACAGCGCCGCCTGCCCCTGCCACAGGCCGGTAGCAGCGTGTAGCGAAAACTGGTAGGGCGTCCAGAGGTGGTCGAGTACGGCCGCCATGGGCAGCACGCCCATATTGGCGTAGTGGGCCTCCAGGTCGGTGCTGCGGATGGCTAAATCCGTCAGCACCACCGCGGCCGTGGCCATGCGCAATAGGGCCAAGGCCCGCAGATCCAGCACGAAAGGCCGTCGTAATACTTCCCAAAAACCTGTGCTCGGGGCCATAAATAGTGGTTAGTCCGGGGCCCGGGTGGGCCTAAATTCAACAAGGCGAAAAGGGAGCCACACAAATGACTCACCTTTTCGCCTTGCGAAAAGTAGTAATCGGAATGCCGATTAGCGCGAGGTCGAACCGCCGCCGCTACCGCTGGTTGAGCCACCACCGGTTGAGCCACCAGCGGTGCTACCCGAGGTGCTCATGCCACCCGCCGTTGAGCCGCCGGCCGTCGAGCCGCCGCCAGTTGTGGATGCACCAGCGGTCGAACCGCCACCCGCCGTGGAGCCGCCGCCCGCGGTCGAGCCACCTCCGGCCGTAGAACCGCCGCCCGCAGTCGAGCCCCCGGCCGTGGACCCACCCGCGGTTGAGCCTCCAGCACCACCGGCCGTGGACTCACCACCCATCGAGCCAGAACCGCCCGTGGACTCCGACCCACCCATGGCGCCAGAACCAGTAGCCGCTGAGTCAGTGCTCATGCCAGTGCCCGATTCTGTTCCCGTGCCGCCGCTGTTCGAGCTTCCAGATTCGCCACTCGTTTTACTTTGGCAAGCTCCCATCAGTGCGGTGCCCAGCACCAGCGTAGCAACGAAGGCTGAAGGTTTTTTAGTAAACATCATGTTAAAGAGTTGGTTGGTTTGGTAGGCTATACGGTCAATATTGAGTGGATAACTGTTGAAAAAACCCGTATTTTTATTGATATAACTACGTAGAGGCCGCTTAGGATCTTGGCTACTCATCCACCAGCAAACCGCTACCGCCAGTTATCCCAATAAGCTTAGTGAGCCGCTAGGCCCGAATTTCAAAGCCTGCGCCTCGTATACGAATCTATGTTTCTCCCTTCTCCCCTGCCTGATATTATTCTGTTCGACGGGGTGTGCAACCTCTGTAACGGCTTCGTGCAATTCGTGATTCGTCACGATCCGCAGAGCCGCTTCCGTTTCGCCGCCTGGCAAAGCGAAGCGGCCCAAAGCCTCCTGCGGACCCACGGCCTGTTACCGGATGTCCGGGCTGCCGAACCCGAATCGGTGCTGTTGCTCAGTGGAGGCCGCCTGTACTCCCACTCGACGGCCGTGCTACACATTGCCCACATCTTGGGCGGCCGATGGCAGCTGATGAAAATGGGGTGGGTGCTACCTCGGAGTTGGCGCGATGCCCTCTACCGCTTTGTGGCCCGCCACCGCTACCGCTGGTTCGGGCGGCAGGAAAGCTGCCTGCTGCCTACCCCAGCGCTTAAAGCACGTTTTCTATAAAACCACCCGAGCTATTTTAGGTTGGCTGGCACTTGTTTCATTGCGGTAACTTGCAGATTGGCGTTCGTGCTTAAGACTAACTTTAACAACAATTCTACGGCCCTAAATTAGAGACCGAAAATATAATCTTTCTCATAAACACAGATTTTATCCATTGGCTATTATTTGCTTTACTATTCTCGCACATAAATACACCAGCTAACATTTTCACGGCTACTAAGGGTTAGGTTTGGCCTGGGCTTGCTGATCAATTAAACTCCTTATTTTCTGCGTAAATTGGGTCGGGACCGGCCGGCGATAAGCAGTTACCGAGAGTTAACCACAGCTCACATTAATGAGCGGGTGCATTTATTACACTAATTAATATTAAAATTATATTTCTGTTAAAAATATTTATAAAAATGGCAAGCACGAAACACCGAATATTATTTCTATTTATTGCTGCCCTATTAATTCAGCGAGCCCATGCCCAAACGGCGCCGCTATGGCGCCAGGCCGCAGCGCCCGTGGCCCACAGCTTGGAATCTCAGCCTGGCCCCACCAGCTGGTTTACCCTGGATGTTGCCCAGCTGACAGCCCGCCTGGCCCAGGCACCTCCCGAAACTCTCCGCGCCGAAGCTATCTCCGTGGAGCTGCCCTATCCCAATGGCACTCTGCACCGCTTCGCCATTACCCGGGTACCCGTGCTGGCGCCCGCCCTGGCCGCCCGCTACCCCGAGCTGCAAACCTACGCTGGCTGGGCCCTCGACGACCCGGCCACGACGGTGCGGCTGGAAACCTCCCCCTCCGGCTTACAGGCTCAGGTCCTCACCCTGGCCGGGGCCTTCAGCGTGGGGCCCGACCCCACCGCGAGCCACCGCTACCAAAGCCGAGCCGATAAGCCCAGCGATTTTGAATGTCTGGTGAAGCAGGTCGCGGAACGCGAACTTGCCGGTACACCCCCACCCGCCGCACCGGCACCTTATGGGGCTCAACTGCGCACCTTGCGCCTGGCTTTAGCAGCCACGGCCGAATACAGCAATAACCTGGGTGGCGGCACCGTGGCCGGTACCCTGGCCAGTATGGCAACTCTCGTAAGCCGGTTAAATGCCGTATACGAGCGCGACCTGGCCCTCCGGCTGCAACTGGTGAACGATAACAACCGGCTCATTTATCTAGATGCCGCTTCCGACCCCTACGACAACAGCAACCCGACGACCATGATGAATGCCAACGACGCCGTTGTTAAGACCGCTCTTGGTGCGGGCAACTACGACCTGGGCCATGTGCTCGGCTACCGTAGCAACGGCTACTCAGGTGTAGCGTACGTGGGCGTGGTGTGCACCAATACCGCCAATTCTAATAACCGAGCGGCGGGCGGCGCCTCCACCGCAGGGACCCTATCTTCGATGACCACCGTGCTGACCCATGAACTAGGCCACCAACTAGGGTCCAGCCACACCTTCAACGGTGACCAGGGCAACTGCAGCGGCGGCAACCGCAATGGCACCCTCGCCTTCGAGCCGGGCGCTGGCAATACCATCATGTCGTACGACCAACGCTGTGCTCCCGACAACGTGGGCAGTGGCATCTCTTTCTTTCACGCCGGTAGCTTAAGCGCCATCATGCCCCTGCTGACCTGCGGCACGCTCACCAGTACCAACAACCGGCCGCCCAGCCTGACCGTGCCACCCAGCACCTACACTATTCCGAAGGGCACCCCCTTTACCCTGGCCGGCAGCGGCTCCGACCCCGATGGCGATGCGCTAACGTATTCCTGGGAAGAGCTCGATCGCGGCAACGCCGGGGGCCTGGCCGTCGCGGCCACCGATGTCTCGGAGCCGCCCTTATTCCGCAGCTTCGCGCCGGAAGTCAGCCCCGAACGTACCTTTCCCATGCTGTCGGCTATTCTGAGCAATACGGCTTCGCTGGGGGAAATCCTGCCGCTGGTGCCCCGTTCACTCAATTTCCGGCTCACGGCCCGCGATAACCGCGCCGGCGTGGCCGCCGCCAACCTGACGCTGACCGTGGCCGCCACCGGGCCGTTTCGCGTGACGGCGCCCAACACGCCCCTGACCGCGGCCCCCGGCAGCCCCTTCACCGTCACCTGGGACGTGCAAGGCACCAATCAAGCCCCCGTGAGTTGCGCCAATGTGCAGATACTTTTCTCGGCTGATGGAGGTCTGACCTTTCTCACCGTGCTGCTGGCCAGTACCCCCAACAATGGCTCGGCCCAGGTAACGCTGCCTCCTCTGAACACTACTCAGGGTCGCCTGAAGATTCAGGCCATCAACAACGTTTTCTTTGCCATTAACAACGCGAACATTACCATTAGCTCCCTCCTACCCGTTAAACCGGCGGCCGTTGAAGCCGGGCCGGCCTCGCAACTGCGGCTGTGGCCTAACCCCGCCCGCCACACCGTGGAGGTAGCCGGCCTGGCGCCCGGCCAGGTGGCTCAGCTGTACGACCTAACGGGGCGCCTGATTCTAACGGCACCCGCGCCGCACCGCGGGCCGCTGCAGTTGGTGCTGCCCGCCAGCATCCCCGCGGGCATCTACGTGGTGCGCGGGGGCGGCCAGTCCCGGCGCCTGGCTCTGGAATAAGGGTCAGGCAGGTTCGCACGGTCCTTTTTACCGGTTTTTCTTTCGGCGACACTCGGCTTCGTACACCCGGCGGCCTAAGTCCCGCATAAAGGGGAAGCCGATAGCATCGTATTCGTACTTGTCGTCGTTGAGCACGCCATCGGCATTAACGTATAGCACGACGCTGAGCAGGAATTCTACTCCTTGCGCTGCGTCGACAATGTAGGCGTTATCGATGAGGAACCCGTACGCCTCACCAATTTTGTTGAACACCCGCACGCCCGGGGGTAACGGCGTGGTACCGCCCCCACCCAGTAAGAACTTCACGTAGGTGTCCGGGTAGTGAGCCGCGTCGTAGCGCGGGTGTACGCTTTCGCGGGGCAGCTGCGAAAGGGCTTGCCGGAGCAAGGCGTAATCTTCGGCAGCCAGGCGCAGGCGCTGAGTCGGCGGCCGGGTTTCGGGGAAGAGCACTGCCCGAAGCATCTGCTGCAAATCGAGCAACGAAAACGCGTTCTTCTGGCTGAAATCCACTGGACCGGGCACGAAAGTGCGGCCCTCCAGGTGGGCCTGCCCAATCGTTTCGTCCCGCATGGCCACGCGAGGCCAGGGGCCGGAGTAGAAGGCGGCGGGCTGCTGGTAAAGCAGTTGCGTGGCGGCTGTATCGGCGTAGAACGCCACGGGGTTGGTGTGGCGGCTGCCCGGCTCCTGGTCGCCCACCGAAAGGCGGTGCAGCAGGCGGCTGTGGCGCAGGCCCAACCGGGCCAGGCCCGCGTTCAGCGCGGCGGGCCCCACGAATTCGTAGAGCCGGTTAAAAGCATCATTGTCGCTTACCAACAAGGATTTGCGCACGTAATTAGCTACGCTTGGCCGGCCGGTGGCCGACGAGGTATCGCGGCGCACCCGCGTTTGGCCCGCGAAGGCCGAGTCGGTCAGCATCACCGATTCGGGCGTGAGGCCGGGGGTTTGCGAGCTCAGCGCCCGCAGTTTCTCGAGGGCCAGGGCCGCGCCGGCCAGCTTCACGGTGCTGGCCGGGTAGAAGTATTCGCGGGGCCGCAGCCGGTAGCCGTAGCTCCGGAAATGTGGCGTGCCGGCGGCGTCGCGCCGAATGCGGGTGTAGAGAATCTGGAGGCGATAAGCGTCGGGATGGGCCAGCACGCGGCTTAGGCCCGCAGTATCGTGCCGCAGCACCTGGCGCAACGGATTGCCCCATTGGGCCGCCACGGGGCCCGCCGCGGCCCAGAGGCCGGCCGCCAGCGTTAGGGTTCGAAGCAGGGGGTTTATCATTAGAAATGAACTTGCTCGGCGCGGCGCAGGTAGGCCTCATCAATGGTAGCACCCAGGCCCGGCCCGGTGGGCACCTCCACCACGCCGCCGGGACGGTAGCGGATACCGCCCACCACGGGGTCTTCGGTAAACAGGAGGGGCGTATCGAAGTCGCAGTGCCGGATGGCGTCGTTCGTGAGGGCGAGGTGGGCGGCGGCCGTCATACCCAGGCGCGACTCCAGAAAGCCTCCTACTTGCAGCGTCAGGCCGGCCGCCTGGCCGAAGCCCGCAATTTTCCGGGCCCGGTGAAAGCCCGACGACTTCCCGAGCTTGATGTTGAACAGCTGGCAGGCGTTTAGGGCAATGAGCCGGGCGGCGTCGTGCTCGTCGCCGCAGCTTTCATCGGCCATAATTGGAATGGGCGACGCGGCCGATACCCGGCTCAGCTCCATGAAGTGGTGGCGCAGAATGGGCTCCTCACAGTGCTCAATGTTGAATTCGGCCAAGGCGCGTAGCACCGCAATAGCTGCGTCGGCCGTTTTCCAGCCCTGGTTGGCATCAATGCGCAAGGGGTGCGTGGGCCCGATGCCGTCGCGAATAGCCCGAATTCGGGCCACGTCGGCCGCCAGTGTATCGCCCAGCTTCACCTTGATGGCCGGGAAACCCTCGTGCTGAAAGCGCACGGCGTCGGCCCGCATTTTAGCGGGCGGCCCGAGGCTCACGGTCATGTCGGTAGTTAGCACCTTGCGGTTATTTCCACCCAGAAACTCGTAAATCGGCAGGCCGGCGTGCTGGGCCGCGATGTCGTGCAGGGCCCCGTCGAAGGCGCTTTTAATACTGGTGTTGCCGTAGATGATGCGGTCCAACTCGGCCAGACAGCCCGCCAGGTCCAGGGCGTCGCGGCCTTTGAGGGCCGGGGCGAAGTATTGGGCCACGACGAAGCAGGTGTCGATGCTTTCGCCGTTGATGGTGAGAAAGGGGCTGCATTCGCCGTAGCCCGTGTGGCCATCGGCCGTTCGCAGTACCACCACAATATTTTGCACCGCAGTGAGGGGCCCGAGCGAAATAACGAATGGCTCGCGCAGCGGCACGAGCAGCTTGTAGATGCTGATAGACTCAAGGGTAGTGCCGGGCATGGAGCTGGGGAAGGAACCACGAAGAACGGCCCAATGCGCCGCATATGCAATTGGGCCGCTACATATGCAATACGGGCCCAGCCACCGACTCAGCTCGCGTACCCGTTCCCTGGCCCGAACCGGCGCCAACAGGGTAGGTTCGTCATCGGAGCCGCTAAGGCTTTTGGTGCGGTGCGCCGGCTGGAAGCCACTGACTACCTCTTTCAAGGTTATTGGTCATGTCCACTCACGCGCACCGTTTCGGAAACCTGGTCAATGCGGCGAAAAAGTCATGCGGTAATTACAAGTCCGGCCGCTTGTTAGCGCTCTACCAGGTCTGACCTTTTTAGCGCCGGGAGGTTCGCATGAACCCGTCTCGCCGCCTAAAACGAACGACTCCTGGCCTGCTGCTCTACCGCCATTTGGGCCATCGGCTATTTACATACCCGTACTCAGTGCTTACTTTAACGCAACGAATCACCACATCGGGGATTTCGTTATTACTTATTCTACATTAATCTTTTACATTCTCATTTTTACCCTTCAATTCCCCTTAATGAAATCAATTTTCCACCCTCTGCTTGCCCTCGCGGCGGTTGTGGGCCTGCTGGCACCGGCCCAAGCCCAAACATTTCCGAACAACTCCTTCGACACGTGGGCCACGCGCAACGGCGCGGAGGCCCCCGACGGCTGGCGCACAACCGACGACGTGATCCAGGACTCGCTCCGCATCCGGCTAATTACAAATACGGTGGTTAAAACGAACGTGGTGCAAAGCGCAAGCGGGCCTTTCGCCGCGCAGCTGCAAACGAAATCTCTGCTGGGCCAGACAATCCCGGGCATCGTCATTCTCGGGCCTACTACCAAAAGGCGTGCGCAGGTACCCGGCGGGATACCATTCACCGGCCGGCCGGCCGCGCTGGAGTTTTATTATCAGCTCAGCGGGGCGGAGGCCTTGGCCAACAAGCCGGCGGCGCTGGTACAACTTACCCGCTGGGTAAACGGCCGGACCCAAGTAGTAGCCAACGCGGGCTATTACTTCACTACCCTCACAAACACCTACACCCGAGTCTACCTGGGCTTGAACTACCAGTCAGCCCTTGTTCCCGATTCGGTGTCGATAGTATTCATTTCGGGCAGCGTTCAACCGCTGTCCACGAGCACCGTACTGCGCATCGACCAGGTTTCGTTCACGGGTACGGCTACCGCTACCCGTGACGCCGCCCTAGCTGGCACCATCAGCGCGGCGCCCAACCCCAGCCCCAGCGGGCGTTACGTGCTCAGCTCCCCCGAGGCCAGCCTACTGGCCGGCCCCTTGGCCGTGCGCGACGCCCTCGGCCGCGAAGTACACCGCGAAGACGCGCCCCGGCTCGCCGCCACCAGTCGCACCCTCGACTTGAGCGAGCTGCCCGCCGGGCTGTACACCGTGCAGCTCTTCACGCCGCGCGGGCTGGTCACCCGCAAGCTCGTGCGCTAAAGCGCATTACCCTACACCGCCACACAACGAAAGGGGCGCTCAGCGGAGTGCCCCTTTCGTTGTGTGGCACTCACTTGGCTGGAGAAATGATGCAAAAGCAAGTACGACTACCATTGATAAATGACAGGAACATGCTCCCACTGCTTGTTCAGTAAAGGAAAATAGAAAGTTGTTGCAAAAAAGGCGCTCTACGAGCGCCTTTTTAGTCTGAATCTATTAGAAAGCCTAAGCGACAGGAGTAGCCGGCGCGGCTACTTTCGCCACCACGGGCGGCACCACATTCACCCGCACCTCGCCGAAGCTGACCGGTACTACGAGGCTGGGCAGCGTGAGGCCCGTTTCCAGGGTGGCTTCGGTGACGACGGCAGGCTGGCCATCGGCCGAAACAGTAATGGGGCCGGGCAGGCCGTGCAGCACCACGCGGTAGGTGGCGTAGCTGGGTTGGTAGTCGCCTTCGATGGCCTGGGTGAGGGTGAGCCCGGTTTCGGAGCCGGTGAGGGCGAAGCGGCGCACGGTTTTCTGGCCTTCCTGGTAGGCGTAGCCCTCACCGCCATCGTCGTAGTGCACACTTTCGGCCGTGCCATTTTTGTAGTACACGTGCAGGGTGAGCTCCTCAATGGGCTTTTCGCCCACGTACTGCAGCACGGGCTGCATGGGCACCACGGCCCCGGCGCGCACGAACAGCGGAATACGGGTGAGGTCGGCGGCGGCCCACACCTCACTGCCGCCGGCCGTGGGGGCATCGGTCCAGTAGTAAAACCAGTCGCCGCGGGGCAGGTACATCCAGCGGCCTTCGGCGCCGGCCTGGGTGATGGGACACACCAGCAGGTTATCGCCGAGGCCGAATTCGGCCATGCGCAGGTAGGTTTCGGTGTCGTTCTGGTCGAGGAAGGTGAGCGGGCGCAGCATGGGCAGGCCCTGCTCGGCGTACTGCCAGAAGGTAGTGTACATGTAGGGCAGCAGGCGGTAGCGCAGCTCAATGAAGTGCCGGGCCAGGTCGGTCACCGGGTCGCCGAAGCTCCAGGGCTCTTGGTCGCCGTGGTCGCCGGAGCTGTGAGTGCGGAAAAACGGGTGGAAGGCTCCCAGGGCAATCCAGCGGGCGTACAGCTCGCCGGTGGGGCTGTCTACAAAGCCCCCGATGTCGGAGCCAATGAAGCTGAAGCCGGAAATGCTCAGGCGCTGGCACTGGATGTTGGCCAGCCAGAGGTGCTCCCAGGAGGCAATGTTGTCGCCGGTCCAGCCCGAGGAGTAGCGCTGCCCGCCCGAGTACGTGCTGCGCGTAATAGTGAACGGCCGGTTGGGGTGGCAGAACTGCTTCATGCCCTGGGCCGTGGCCCGGGCCATTTGCATGCCGTAGATGTTGTGGGCCTTCTGGTGCGAGGCCCACAGGCCGTCGTAGTGGAAGCGCACGTCGGGCGGGAAGGTGCCTTTCTCGAACACGGCCGGCTCGTTCATGTCGTTCCACACGCCTTTCACCCCAATGTCCTGCACCAGCTCCCGGAACAAGCCCGCCCACCAGTCGCGCACCGTGGGGTTGGTGAAGTCGGGGAAGTTGCACAGGCCGGGCCAAACGGAGCCTTTCATCAGCGGGCCGTCGCCGCGGCGGCAGAAGTAGTCGTTGGCCAGGCCCTCCTGGTACACGGAATACTCGGGGTCGATTTTAATACCGGGGTCGATGATGACCACCATCTTAAAGCCATCGTCGGCCAGCTCCCGCACCATGCGCTTGGGGTCGGGGAAGTGCTCCTTGCTCCAGGTGAAGCAGCGATAGCCTTCCATGTAGTCGATGTCGAGGTAGAGGGCGTCGCAGGGAATCCGGCGCTGGCGCAGGCCAGCGGCGATTTCCTTCACGTTGCTCTCGGGAAAGTAGCTCCACTTGCACTGGTGGTAGCCCAGCGTCCAGAGCGGCGGCAGCTCGGGCGGGCAGGTGAGCAGGGTGTACTCCTGGGTTACCTCCATCAGGGTGGGGCCGTAGATGAAGTAGTAGTTCATCTCGCCGCCCTGGGCCCAGAAGCTGGTTACGTCGGCCCGCTCGGCGGCAAAGTCGAAGCTGGCCTTGAAGGTGTTGTCGAAGAAAATGCCGTGGGCAATTTTCTGGTGCAGCACGTGGTAGAATGGAATGTTCTTGTAGAGCGGGTCGGAGCCCTTGGTGTAGCCGTAGGTGTCGGAGCCCCAGTTGGTGAAGCGCTTGCCGCGCAGGTTCATGTTATCGGGCTTGTCGCCGAGGCCGTAGTAGTGGACGCCGGCGGGCACCTGCTTGCTCATCTTCACGATGTCGTTGCCGGTGTCGTAGTCGTACTCCCAATGAAAACCTTTTTCGTCGTCGCTCAGAATAGTACCCGAGCGGTCGAGCACGCGGGTTTTCAGGCTTTCTTTCTGAATGATGCAGATGAGGCGGGCCGTCGTGAGGCGGTAGTGGTCGGGCTTTTCGCGGAACTCGATTTGCTCGGGCGCGGGCCGCGGCCGGGTATCGACGGAGACGGCATAGGAGAAATCGGGCAGCAGCGGGCCATCGGTGAGGTAGCGGAAGCGCAGAATTTTGTCGCTGAGCACGTGCAGCAGCAGGCGCACGCCATTCTGACAATTGAACAGAAACCGGTTACCGTCGAGCTGTTCCGCTCGTATTACTTCGCCGGGGTAGTGCTCCTGGTGGCTTTGGGCCGCCAGGTCGTTGACCATGTAGTTATTTCCCTGAATTGAGGAGTCCATAAAGTGTATGCTGAGCAAAAGGCAGAAACGGCCGTGAAACCAGTTAAAAAAAGATCGGCGCGACCGGTTGGGCGGAGCTTAAGAGCGCAAGTTACTTTTTCCAGGCCGGCTTTTCACGGATATGTGAGCCGGCTTGCGTAGCATTGACGACTGATTAGTTCCCGCCCGGCCACTCCACTGACCAGATACTACCGCTCATGCTACCCACTACCCCGACCGATTTTTCTGTGCTACTGCTCGCCTGGGACGATGCCGATCCCAAGGTGGCCGTACTCGGCGGCTCGGCTCTACCCCCTACCCTGCCCTTGGTATACCAGCTAGCCACGCACCAGTCCGTGGTGGCCCTGTACCCGCACCTGCCCACCGAATCGGAAGCGGCAGCCCGCCCAACGCCCGAAACGGCTACTCCCATCGCTGCTGCTCCGAACCCGAAAGCCCCCCCCTCCGCGACGACTACCGATGCTTTGCCCGTCGCTACTACGGCGGGAGTACGGCTGCTGCCCGAGCCCGCGGCAACGGTCGCCGGCGCAGCGGCACCCATGGGGTTCCGGATCCTGTCGTCGCGCATCATTGGCCTGGACGACCTAGCACCCGACCGCCCCTCGCCACTGCCCGGCGCCCTGCTGCCACCACCTGCCCTAAGCGCGGCCGCTCCCCCGCCGGCTTCTCGCAGCCAATGGCCCACGGGTGCCGATGCGCCCTCGTTCTTCCGGGCCCAGGTACCGGCGGCCCCCTACGTGGGAGCCTGTTTCGAACCCACCCCGGGCCCCTCGGTTCATAGCTTGCCCGCGACTGTGGAGGGTGAAGCGGCCGAAGTAACCCTTGAAATCGCGCCCTCGGTACCCGCCGCTCAGGTGCCTACCCCCGCGGCCCCACCCAGCGAACAGCCAGCAGCTGAGGCTTCGACTCTGGCTCCCGACCCGGGCCCCGAGTTGCTCCCCGTAGCCCAGCCGACGCTGTTCGCCGAGCCCACGGACGAGCCGGGCCCCGCCGAAGCCATTGATCTGCTGGCCTCGGAGGATAATATCACGCCCGATGCGCCACTGGTCGCCATCCCAACCGCCGCCCCCGCGCCGGCAGCGGAGCCGCAGTCGGCCCCGCCTGCTCCCAGCGAACCCGTACCATTACGCCCAGCCCTCGACGGGCTGAATTACCGCATGATTCAGTATGCCCGCCAAGCCGCGCAGCTGGTACGGGGGCACACCAGCTTCGGCGTCATCTACGCGCCTAACTGGCCGGCCTGGCTGGCCGCTTTAGAAATTCGCAACAGCACCGGTCGGCCCCTGGTGGTTTACGCGGCCGGCTTAGCCGCCGACTTTGGCGGCCCAGCCGAGCGCGGCTGGCTGCTGGAAGTTGAGCGAATGACCCTCCGCCGGGCCCGCGTAATTTTAGTGCCGGACGAAAGCCTGCGCTACCGGCTCCAGGAGCAGTACGGCGCTACCATCGCCGAAGTGCGTGTGGTACCCGCCGCTGATGAGCCAGCCGTGCAGCGCGTGCTCAGCGAAGTAAGCCAGTAAAGCAGCACCGAACCACTAGCCAAAGCGGGCTGGGGTGAGCTGTTTGGGCCATGTGAGCGCGCACCTGCGCCCGTTAGTGGGCCGGCATCGCGCGCTCGACGCTAAACCCTGGTCAGGGCGCTGACTTACCGCAAAATGGCTTCCTTTGTCGGATCAAGCCACCTTTACGCCGCCAATCCCCCCGCATGCAGCCCGAACACGAATTTGAAGCGGTTTTAGAAGCCGGTGAGGCCGAGGGCGGGGTGTTGGTAGTGCTGCCGTTCAGCGTGGCCGAGGCGTATGGTACCCGCGGCCGGCTGCCCGTACGGGCCACCTTCGATGGCTACCCATACCAAGGCCAGCTCACGCCGCTTGGCGACGGGCACCACGCCCTGCTGCTCCCCAAGCAAATCCGGCGCGCCATCGATAAAACTCTCGGCGATACGGTACGGGTGGCCCTATCACGCGACGCAGCCGAGCGCAAACTGGAAGCGCCGGCCGACCTCGCCGAACAGCTGGCGACCGTGCCCAAAGCAGCCGCTTACTTTGCCAAGCTGGCCTACACCCAGCAGCGCGATTACGTGCGCTGGCTCGAAGGAGCCAAAAAGCCCGAAGCCCGGGCCGACCGGCGGCGCCAAATTGTGGAAATGCTCGCCCAGGGCCGCAAGCGGGGCTAGCGTGGCCGATAGCGGGCCCCCACGTATTTTGCACTGTTCTGTTTCCCGAGCCCCTTGGTTTCTCGCTTCATTCAACTTCATTCCCATGCACAAGAGCTACCTGCTGCTGGCCCTGCTACTTCCCCTGATGGCGGGGGCCCAGACCGTTACCATCGACCGCGTAAACCCGACCAACTGGTGGGTGGGCATGAAAAACCCCAACGTGCAGCTGCTCGTCCACGGCCCCGGCGCGGGTACGCTCACCTACAGCATTGCCTACCCCGGCGTGAAGCTGGTGAAAGCCAGCACCGTGGATAACCCCAACTACGCCTTTCTGGATTTGACCATCGCGCCCACGGCCAAGCCGGGGAAGGTGCAGTTGGTGGGTAAGAAAGATGGCCAAACCATCACCGAGGCCTGGGAGCTGCGGGCCCGCGACAACACGCCCAAAGCCCAGGGAGTAACCCCGGCCGACTTCATCTACCTGGCCATGCCCGACCGGTTTGCCAACGGCGACCCCACCAATGACAAGTTCGCCGACCTGCGCGACCCCAACATGGACCGGGCCAACCCCTTCTTCCGGCACGGCGGCGACCTGGCGGGGGCGGCCCAGCACCTCGGCTACCTCAAAGACCTCGGGGTGACGGCTATCTGGTTCACGCCCCTGATTGAAAACAACCAGCCCCTGACCAACGAGGGCGGCAGCATGCGCGCTTCCTACCATGGCTACGGCTTCACCGACCAGTACAACGTGGACCGGCGCTTCGGCGGCAACGAGGCCTATAAAGCCTTCGTGCAGCAGGCTCACCAAGCCGGCCTACGCGTGGTGCAGGATGCCGTGTACAACCACGTGGGTAGTATGCACTGGATTTTGCAGGACTTGCCCATGAAAAGCTGGCTGCACCAGTGGCCCACCTACACCAACACCTCTTACCGCTACCAGCCCATTACCGACCCTTACGCCGCGCCGAGCGACCGCAAAATCACCCTCGATGGCTGGTTCGTGCCCTTCCTGCCCGACCTCAACCAGCAGAACCCCTACGTGGCCAACTACCTGATTGAAAACGCTATCTGGTCGGTGGAAAACTTCGGTATTGATGCCTGGCGCATCGACACGTACATGTACAACGACCAGCCCTTTATGAACCGCTGCAACGCCGCCCTGCTGGCCGAGTACCCGCGCCTCCACATTTTTGGCGAGTCGATGGTGAACAACGTGGTGGACCAGGCGTACTACACCCGCAACAACATCAGCTTTCCCTTCAAGTCGAACCAGCCGGGGGGCATCGACTTCGTGCTCGAATACGGCATGCTCGACGCCCTGAAGCAACCCGTCAGCTACGACGGCGGGGTGCAGCGCTTCTACCAGACGCTGGCTCAGGACGCGGTGTACCAGGACCCTACCAGGCTGGTCACCCTGCTCGACAACCACGACCAAAACCGCTTCCTCTCCGAAGTCGGCGACGACTTGGACAAGTACAAGATGGGCCTGACCTGGCTGCTCACCACGCGCGGCATCCCCAGCATGTACTACGGCACCGAAATCCTGATGAAGAACTTCAAGGACCCCACCGATGCCGAGGTGCGCAAAGACTTCCCCGGCGGCTGGCCCGATGATAAGGAAAACAAGTTCACCGCCGCCGGCCGCTCGGCCCGCGAAAACGAGGCCTTCGACTTTGTGAGGAAACTGGCCACTTACCGCCGCGGCCATCAGGTGCTGCACACCGGCAAGTTGATGCAGTACCTGCCCGAAAATGGCCTCTACGTGTATTTCCGCTACGACGCCATCAACACCGTGATGGTAGCTTCTAACACTTCAGATAAGGCTGCCAAGCTGCCCACCGCCCGCTTCGTGGAGCGCACCGGGGGCTTCAGCAAGGCTCGTAACGTGCTGACGGGAGAAACGTTGAACGACATCTCCACCCTGGCCCTGCCCGCCAAAACGGCCGTGGTGCTGGAGTTGCTGAAGTAGCTAACACCAATTGCGGAATAGCCGCGTAGCGGCGGCAGGTTGGTAGCCTAAGAAGGAGAAGGTAAGAGCCGCGTAGCGGTGACAGACTCGTCTGACCACCCTGTCACCGCTACGCGGCTTTATCCGGGCAGGTGTTCTATTTTCTGCCAACCTGCCGCCGCGATGCGGCTAGTCCGCAACTAGGGGTAGCTATTCAGCACGGGTCAGGCCACGGTTAGGGTGCCTGCTGTAGATTTACGCATTCGAACCATACTGGAATATCATGGCGCAAGTAGCTACAGGATCTGGCGTGTGGGTCTTTCACGGAGTGGGCGGGCATTTTGCCAGTGGGGTGTTCACTACCCGCGAGAAAGCCGAGGCGTGGATTGAACACCACGGCTTAACCGGCGTGTTGACCCGCTATCCCTTGGACCAGGGCGTGTACGATTGGGCGCTGGAACAGCAAGCATTTCAACCTTCCAAGCCTGAACACACCCAAGCCAGCTTTATTCAGCGATTCACTTCTGCCAATCAGGAGCACTACCACTACGACCCACAAGACTTCGGGTGAGTAACCCACGCTAGCCTGGCAAACCAGCCTGCCGTTAAGGGCTTACCCCACCCACAGCTCCAGGGCCCCGGCGGCAGCGGCCCCCGCAATAATGCTCCAGGAGCCCCGGTCGGTGAATTCATTTTGTGGATGCCACAGAAACAGCAGGTGGAGCCCGCCGTGCACGAGCATGAACAGGCTCATGCCCCGGATAAAGCCCGGACGGCTCGCCTCACCGGCCAAAGCGACCAGCATAAAGTAGTAGATAGGGATATGAACCAGGAAAAACAGCCGTTTTCCCCAGGCATCGCTCAGGCCCGACAGGCCCGGAAATATTCGCCACTCCCGGCACCGTACCGCATCCATCTCGTGCAGCAGCAACAGGGAGAACCCCAGAAAAAAGGCAGAGTGACTAGCCATATACCATGATGGAGTAAATAAATAAAATCGGGAGTCGCTACCTCGGGGCGAGCCTTCCCGGCAGGGTAAGCGCCGGCTGGCTACCCAGCGGTTATCAGGTCTCGGGAACGCTCTCCGACGGCTTGTGACCAATGGCGCCCCCGCAACCCGTAGGCCAGCGCCAGGCCGCAGCCCACGCCCCACAGAATCCAGGCCGCCCCAAGCAGGACTACAGCCGACGATTCGCCATACAGGGATTGCTGAAACGTGAGGGCCAGGCCATCGAGCAGGGTGGCCACGCCGGTCATGACCACGGCTGAGTCGTAGAGCTCCGGGGGCGTTAAGCGCCCCAACCGCTTCGCAATCTGTATAAACAGCCAGCTCAGGGGCACCGTCGCCGCGTAGAGGGCCAGCAGTCGCGGCGGGTGCCCCGTAAAAAAGTACGGGCCGAAGTAGCGCACGAACCGGGCAGCGAACAACCAGAATACGATTCCCAGCACCAGGGAGAGCAGCAGTTTGCGCGTGTTCATAACGACCAGTAGGTTAGATGATTTGACAGAGGCAAAGGAAGCCGCTTCATCGCCCGGGCCGTGAGGGGCAAACGTGGGAATAGCTGGTAAAAACGTAAGAATTAGCCCTGGCGATACTGCTGCGGTGAGCAGCCAGCGGCCTGGCGGAACACCTTGCTGAAGTAGGCGGGGTCCTCGTAGCCCAATTCGTGGGCAATGGCCGCGACGGGGGTGGTGGCGTAGCGCAGCAGGTACTTGGCTTCGAGCACTTCCATGGCCCGGATCCACTGGCTGGGGGCACGGCCCGTGTTGGTGGTCACCATCTGGCTCAGGTGGCGCGGGGTAATGCAGAGCAGGTCGGCGTAGTCCCGCACCTGCTTTAGGCGCCGAAAGTGCTGGCTGACCAACTCCTTGAACTGTCGGCTGATTTGCTCCCCCCGGGTGGGCACTCCGGCCGCGGGCGTACCGACCGGGGCATACTCCCGGTTAACCAGCACGAACAGCTCGAGCAGGTACAGGCGCAGCAGCAAGGCATGGTCCGGACGTTGGGCAGTGCACTCCGCCTGCAAGTTGGCGAAAAGCTCCTGCGCCCGCTGGCCGGTGGCGGGCGAGAGGTTCACGACGGGACACCCGGCGGCCTGGAAGAAGCCAAACCCGTCGAGCAGCGACCGATTCAGGTGTGGGCTGTTCAGGAAGTCGTCGTCGAAAACGCAGTACACGAACCCCAGATCCGGGGAGGGGTCGGTGTAGCTGATAATCTGCCCCGGAAAGGTGCACACCACGGTGTGGGGCTGCAGCTCGTAGGACTGCAAGCCGATAGTTTCCCGGGCCGTTCCGCTGAGGGTCAAGCCGCAGGCGTACTGCATGATGCGCACCGGCGGCAGGTCGGGCAGCAGGCTGTGGTGCGAAAACAGTCGAAACCCGGCGCTCGCTGCCAACTCGGTGGGCCCTTGCGGCAGGTTGTAAACGGGAATCATGCGGTAAACCAAGGTTGGTAAGTAGCCGGTCAAAAGTACTGATATAGAGCAGGACGTTCTGCTATACACGAGTACTTGGGCACAAGTGCTTAAGGCTATAAGGCTAAGATAGAAGCCCCACCCCTGCCGGGCCGCTGCACAGAGCGCCCTTCTGCAAATCTTGGTTCGGCATGACGACCGACTGAAATTTTAGAGCCTTTCCCAGCCCGTGTCCCTGCGTCTGGCTTCTTTCTTCTGAGGGCCGTAGGCAAACATCCGGCTCGCTTCGTTTCACGATACCATTTGGCTCCCCGCTCTTGGGGCTTCGCGCCTCAAGCGAACCGGGGACGGAGTTTTCACGGCTGCGCCCAGTACCCAAACCTGAACACCGCTCTGACCCTACCTGGAAGTGGACGACTCCACGTTTGCCTATTGCCCGCTAAGTAGCCTTCTTTGGTAGGACCAGCATGATGAACTAGGTGAGTCCGTGTCAGTTTTCCCACCGCGGTCTATTTGCCGGGCCGGTCCCACAGAACGGTCCGGCCTAGCATGGAGAAGCCAAGGTACCCGCGCAATGCTATCCTGCCGTCTTTCCACTCGATATGGCAATTATATGTGCGTCCGCTCGGCGGATCGTAAATCTTCCCGTCGGTCCAGCGACCATCCTGGTAGGTCAGGCCCGTTAAGTGGATGATGTTTTGCAACGAGCGGGTACGCAGCTTGGGGTCAGGATTGTTAACATCTTTTTTAAACGTTTTGCCGTCGGCTTCCACCACTCGGTTGCCCCACAGCAATTTGCCGACGTAGTAATTGCCGGAGCGCATAATTTCCATGCGAGCGTCCTTGCTTTCCGACACCCAAATGCCCAAGATGCGGTCGGCCGGCGGCACGGACGATTGAGCCCGTACCGGCGCGGCTAGCAGCAGCAGCAATAGCCAGCCGAGCCAAATTAAAGCTGGTTTTTTCATGATAATTGGTGGTAAAGGAGTTACGCTTTAAATAGTTTGCGGAATTTTGAAGAATGCCCCCCAAAGCTGGTCGAAGCAGCGGTCGGGTAGCAGCCAGCGCAGGCCGATGACGACGCGGGCCGACGCCGGGGCCGTGTACCGAGCCCGCGGCCGGCGGGCCGACGCCGCTCGCCAAATGGCATCGGCCACCACCTGCGGGCTGGCCCCTGCTTTTCGTCGGTATCGCGGTACACTTGCGCGGCCGTGTGAGCCAGTTGGCGGTAGGCCCCGTGCCCGGAAACCCGGAGCAAGTGCTCGACGGCAATGCCCGCCCAATCCGTCTTGATGCTGCCCGGCCGAACCAACACCACCGCAATGCCGAAAGGCCGCAACTCGTTGCGCAGGCAGTCTGAAAAGCCTTCGAGGGCGAATTTGGTGGCCTGGTACCAAGTGCCCAGCAAGGACCACGTGCGCCCGCCAATGGACCCAATGTTGATGATGCGCCCCGCTCGCTGCTGGCGCATGGTGGGCAGAAAGAGCCGGATTAATTCGGCCAAGCCAAAAAGATTCACCTCGAACTGCCGACGCGCTTCTTCCAGGGGAACGTCCTCCAGCGCCCCGTACGAGCCGTACCCAGCATTGTTAACTAGCAGCGCAATGCCCTTGCGCTCGGCCAATACTTGCTCAACACACCTGGCGATGCTTTGGGCATCAGTCAGGTCCAAATAAACCAGCGTAGCCCCGGACGCTTCCAGATCTTGCATGGCCGCAAGGCGCCGGGCGGCAGCGTACACGCAAAAACCCTTGCTAAGCAGGGTTTGGACAGTGGCTCGACCGATGCCACTGGAAGCGCCCGTAACCAGCGCAACTTGAGGAGTTGGTTCCATGTTTATGATTGACTAGTCAGTCAAATTTTGGTTAAAAAAGGGGTTTAAACACTAATACTTTCCCAAAATGGGTATAGGTCTGGCACCAGATACCGCTACGCTTGTACGTTCAAACGCTAATACTTTCCCAGACTGCCTGAGCGGCCTGCTCCAGCAGATGGTTCTGCTCCTGCTCGGTAGCCGGATTAAGGAGCAAGAAATGAAAGAGAGCGAAGACCTGGCTGCTGACCATTAAAAACAACAATGGCACGGGTAGCGGACGCAACAGCCCGGCGCCTACGCCCTCAGCCAAGGCCTCCAAATGCCGTTGGGTTTGGCGTTGTACCTGTTCCGCGGACAGTTTACTTTGATAGGGCGATGCCTGAAATTGCTGAATGAAGCGAAACGCTAAGGGGTTCGCCAGGGCCCACCGGACCGATTCGGTAAGAAATTGCTGAAATCGCTCACGAACCGACTGGGTGGCCCAGGTATGCTGGTTGAGGTGCGCGTCCAACTCGTCCTTCACGTAAATATAGACGGCTACAATCAGGTCGTCTTTTGTTTTATAAGCATTGAAAAGGCTACCATTAGAGACCCCTGCTTCGGACGCTACCCGGCTGGTTGGGGTGCCGTGGAAGCCATTCTCCACGAAAAGGCGCAAAGCTGCGTCGATGATTTTAGAAGTAGAAGGCATGGTTGGACTGACTAGACACTCTAGATAAAAACAAAGGTAACCATCGCTTTTTACGACGCAAATTTTTCATAGTAGGATTTTCAGCAGCTACTCAATGGCGAATAATTTGCTCATCAGCTCATCGGGACTTCGCCAAGCCGCGGTGTAGTATAGACAAAAGGCCACTTTCACGGCTGCCATTCAACAAATACGTGGTCCTCCCCCGCCAATTCTTCTTCAATAATAGCGGCAATCACCGGCCATTCGCCCCCGGCTAACCCGGCCCCAATAGCCGGATAGCCGATGCGCTGGCCGGCGTACTCCTGCTTAATGCGGCGGAAGACCTGGCGTAAGGCATCGTAATCGGCTTTGCGCCCCCGGCCCTGCCAGTGGTACTGGGTGTAAGCGTTGAGGATGGTTAGCGCCTTGCCTCCAACCTGCACGTTCGCCACGGTATAGTGTCCGAGTTTGGCTTTATCTCCGACGGGGGTGGCTAAATCCGCTTCATAAGCCGCAGGAAATACCTGCTTGATGGTTTTGGCAATGCCGGCGCCCATGGTGCAAAAGCAGTTGCAGCCATGCACGATGACGTCGAATTCGCCAGCTTTTGCCTTCCGCACTAGGTCTCCTTTTTCCGTTCGCATCCTGTTTGAGCATTGGGTATATGGTGCTTCAAGGTAGTGGGTTTCCTACAACTTGGCTCCAGCCTAGAGGTGCTTATTCGAGTTGTATTATAGCGGTTCTAACATCAGTGTACAGGGCACAGCCGTTGAAACCTCACGGGACCCCTACGGGGCTAACCCCTCTCCACAGGAGAGGGGAGCCAAACATTGGGTACACTGACTGGTAAAATGCTCTAGAAGCCGTTTGCGTTAGTGAAAAAGCACTTTTGAACATCCTGCTCGATCTGGCGTCCGCTGGTCGAAGCAGGATCGCTTTTAATTTACTCAAACAGCTTCTCAATTTACCGAACTCCTTATTGCCCAAGGGACCCCGATGTTAGCTCATCGCCAACACCAACGCCACCCGGCTGGGCACGTACAGGCTGAGTTGGTGCTCGTACGTTTCGTATTCGAAGGATTCGTCGGGCCGGTCGAAGCCGCCGAACTGGCGGTTATCCGACGAGAGCACCACGCGGTATTTGCCCTCCTCCGTCACCCAGAAACGGTAGTCGGTCAGGCTTTTTTCGACGTGCAAGTTGACTACGAACACCAACCCGCCGCGCTCGAATACCAGCACCTTGTTTTCCTCGTCGTGCTTGAGCAAGGTGGCCGGGCCGGCGGCGAGCAGGTGCCGGGCGCGGGCCAGGTGCACCAGGGCCTTATCAAAGTTGCCCAGTTGCTGGAACTTCAGGTCGGGGTTGTCGGCCAGGCTCCACTGGCGGCGGGCAAAATGGTAGCTCCAGTTGTTGCCCTCGCGCGGAAAGTCGACCCACTCGGGGTGGCCAAACTCGTTGCCGATGAAGGTGAGGTAGCCTTCGCCCCCGGCCGCCAGCGTGAGCAGGCGAATGAGCTTGTGCAAGGCCAGCGCGCGGGCCGCGCCGGGGTCCGGGTCGTGGGCCTGCATATGGGTATAAATACCGGCATCAAACAGCCAATGGGCCAGCGTTTTGTCACCCACCAGGGCTTGGTCGTGGCTTTCGGCGTAGGCAATGGTCTTCTCCCCTACCCGGCGGTTGGTGAGGGTGTGCCAGAGGTCACCGAGCGGCCAGTGCTCGTCGGGGGTATGCTTGAGCAGCTTGATCCAAAAGTCGGGAATGCCCATGGCCAGGCGGTAGTCGAAGCCCACGCCACCTTCTTTAATTGGCCGGCACAGCCCCGGCAGGCCGCTCATGTCTTCGGCAATCAGCAGGCTGCCTTTTTTGAACTCGTGGGCCAGCGTAGTAGCCAGCTGCAGGTAGAGAATGGCATCCTCGTCGGCGGCCGGGCCGAAGTAATTGTCGTAGCCCACAAAGGCCACCCCCTCGCCGTGGTGGTGGTAGAGCATGCTCGTCACCCCATCGAACCGAAAGCCGTCGAAGTGGAACTCCTCGAGCCAGTAGCGCAGGTTGCTGAGCAGGAACTGCTGCACTTCGGGCCGCCCGTAGTCGAATAGCTTGCTGTCCCAGCCGGGGTGGTTGCCCCGCGCCCCTTTGTGGAAGTAGAGGTTGCCCGAGCCATCAAAATCGGCCAGGCCCTCGGCTTCGTTTTTTACGGCGTGCGAGTGTACGATATCGAGCAGCACCGCAATGCCGCGGCGGTGCGCCTCATTAACTAAAAACTTCAGGTCTTCGGGCGTGCCGAAGCGGGAGCTGGCGGCAAACAGATTGGCTACGTGGTAGCCAAACGAGCCGTAGTACGGGTGCTCCATAATGGCCATCAGCTGCACCACGTTGTAGCCGGCCGCCGCGATGCGGGGCAGAATATTTTCGGCAAACTCGCGGTAGGTACCCACCCGGCCTTCTTCGGTGGCCATGCCCACGTGGGCTTCGTAGATGAGCGGCTCCGGCACCGCGGCGGCAATTTTGAACTTCTGGTCAGTCCAGACGAACGGGGCAGCCGGACGCCACACCTGGGCCGCAAAGTCTTTGGTTTGTTCGTCCTGCACGGCGCGCCGGAGCGCGGCCGGCAGCCGGTCTTTCCCGCCGGCGGCCGTCACGACGTGCACCTTGTAGCGGCTGCCCGGCGCGAGGCGGTCGAGATACTCACTGTCGGGCAAAAACACCTCCCACACCCCAAAATCCAGGCGCTGGAGCGGGTTGGCCCGACGGTCCCAGCCGTTGAAATCGCCAATCAGGGCCAGCGCTTCGGCGCCGGGGGCCCACTCGCGGTACACGTAGCCGCCGCGGCTGGCGTCGTGGTTCAGGCCCAGTTGCTGGTGGGCGGTGGCGTACTGGCTTAGGGAGCCGTGGTACTGCTCAATCTCGGCCAGCCGCGCCCGCAGCCGTTCGAGCCGCCGTTGCAGCACCGGCTCGTAGGGCACCAGCCAAGGGTCGTTCTTGGCGAGAGCCAGCGAAGGCCGACGCGGGGCCGGAGGAATGGTAGAAGCAGGGGTTTTTGACTTAGCCATGAGGAAGGGGGTTTACCCCAAAAGTAAGGGAACGACACGACGCGGCCCTGAGTGAGGAATCAGCAATCAAGAACGAGCCATAAAGGAGCTTGCGAAGACGAGACTGCTTCAGTTGCCTAATAGACTATCGGAGCGGATAAAGACGCTCACACTAACGGAAGCTGATCACTGAAGCACTAGCAACGTCGTGTACGTCGGGGGTTAAAGATTAGCGGTGCACTACTCATCAGCTCCAACGACGAGTTGCCCAACCGGCGCCTTCCTTGCGCGGACTAACGCGCACCGCCCTTTAAGCCCTTATTCCTGCTTGTGAAACAAGGGCCCGCCCTCAGTAGCAAGCTGGCTAATAAAAGCGTTATTTTGTTCGATGATGAGATACCGTTTGCTACCCTTTTCGCTCGGCCTGTTACTGGCCTGCTCTACCGAGCGCTCCGTTACATCTACCTCAACGGCTTTTGAAGCACCGCTGGCTACGCCTATTCCCAAGGCTGCCGCGCCGCGCCTGGCCGATTCGGCCATGGTAGTATCGGCCCACCCCGAGGCGTCGAAAATAGGCACCCAGATCCTGCGGCGCGGCGGCAACGCCTACGACGCCGCGGTGGCCGTGCAGTTTGCCCTGGCCGTGGTGCTGCCCGTAGCGGGCAACATCGGTGGCGGCGGCTTCCTACTCTACCGCGACCGCAACGGCTCGGCCGGCAGCCTGGACTTCCGCGAAACGGCCCCCGCCCGCGCTTCACGCGATATGTACCTAGACCGTCAGGGCAAGGTAGTGGAAGGCCTGAGCACCGCCGGCCCGCTGGCCGTAGGCACCCCGGGCACCGTGGCCGGCATGGTGACCCTGCACCAGCAGTTGGGCAAGCTCTCGTGGCCGGCCCTGGTGCAGCCCGCCGTGGACCTGGCCGCCAAGGGCTTCCAGCTCACGGTGAAAGAAGCCGCCGGCCTCAACCACTTTCGCGCCGATTTCCTGAAGTACAACCCCGGCAGCACCCCCGCCTACCTGCGCCCGGGCGGGGGCGAGTGGCAGGCCGGCGACACCCTGCGCCTGCCCGAGCTGGCCCGGACCCTGGCGCGCGTGCGCGACCAGGGCCGGGCGGGCTTCTACCAAGGCGAAACCGCCCGCCTGCTGCTGGCCGAAATGAAGCGCGGCGGCGGGCTCATCAGCCAGGCCGACCTGGACGGCTACCGCGCCAAGTGGCGCGAACCTCTGCGGGGCCGCTACCACGAATACGACGTCATCACCATGCCGCCGCCGAGCAGCGGGGGCGTGGCCCTGCTGCAAATGCTGCAAATGCTGGAACCCGTGAACCTGGCCCGGGCGGGCTACCACACGCCCCTGGCGGTGCACTTCATCACCGAGGCCGAGCGCCGCGTGTACGCCGACCGGGCCACTTACCTCGGCGACCCCGACTTTGGCTACGTGCCGGTGCGCAAGCTGCTCGAGGTGGACTATAATCGCCAGCGGATGGCATCGCTACGCGCCCAGGGCCGGGCCACGCCCAGCAGCGAGGTCGCGGCCGGCGCCAACCTGCCCGGCTACGAGAGCAGCGAAACCACCCACTACAGCATCGTCGACGCCCTGGGCAACGCCGTGAGCTGCACCACCACCCTCAATGGCGCCTATGGCAGCCGCGTGGTGGTGCCCGGTGCTGGCTTTTTGCTTAACAATGAAATGGACGACTTCAGCGCCAAGGCCGGCGTGCCCAACGCCTACGGGCTGGTGGGCGGCACGGCCAATGCCATTGCGCCCGGCAAGCGCATGCTCAGCAGCATGACGCCGACCATTCTTACCCGCAATGGGAAGGTGGCCCTGGTGGTGGGCTCGCCGGGTGGTAGCACCATCATCACCAGCGTCTTGCAAACCATCCTGGGGGTGGTCGACTACGGGCTCAACGCCCAGCAGGCCGTAACGGCGCCGCGCCTGCACCACCAGTGGCTGCCCGACGTCATCGACGTAGAAGCCGGCGCGCTGCTCCCCGCCGCGCAGGACACCCTGCGGGCTTGGGGCTACCACCTCAACCCCCGCCTGCCCTGGGGTCGCCTCGACATCATCCGTGTGCAGCCCACCGGCAAGCTGGAGGGCGGCGCCGACCCCCGCGGCGACGATACCGCGCTGGGGTATTAACGCGGGGCGTATTGTATGACCGGGCAGCCGTCTGCTCTTCTGTGAGCTGAGAAGGAAAGCTGGAAGACCACTCCTCCACCGGCCAAACCAGCAGGGCCCGGTCTGGTCAGGCGTCCGCGCAGCCGAAGCAGCTCGCGGGTCACCACTAATCTCCCTTCCTACAGCGATATGGTGAACCAAGTGCCCGGCGCGGCCCCGCTCACCCCTGCCGGGTCGTACCCGGTAGGAGGCAGTTCAGGTCCGCCGGGTCACGCCAGCTACCCGGCTCACCATATCGCTCTAACTTCGTGCTACTGCTCCGGGCGCCGGCAGGGCCTTAACCTAACCACTTCCGCAACCCGGGCGTGCGGCTTGCGCTGGAGATAAACACTTTGCTTACGCCTTGCAAATGCACCGCTAACCGGTCGGAACCGTAGTTTTCTAATTTGTCGAGGTAGTGGATGCTGATAATCTCGCTGCGGCTGATCCGGAAAAAATCTCGCGGATTGAGCACGCTTTCCAACTGGCTCAAGGTTTCGGGTAGCACGTGCCGGTTGCCTTTGGGGTCGAAGGCCACGGCCACTTCGTTGATCAGCTCGATGCAGACGATGTTGGCCGTGGTCAGCAGGTAGATGCCCCCGCGCGCTTTTACCACGAAGCGTTCTTTGTAGGTTGGCTGGCCAAGCACGGTTTGCAGCATTTGCGCGGCTTCGGGGCTGAGGTGAGCGAAGCTGCTTCGCAGCCGCTCAAACTTTTGTAGGGCGCTGCTCAACTCCGGGTACTCAATCGGCTTGAGCAAGTACGCAATCCCGTTTTCCCGAAACGCCCGCAGCACAAACTGGTCGTAGGCCGTGGCGAAGATGATGGGGCAAGTGAGGGAAACCTCCTCGAAAACGCGGAAAACGGGCCCGTCCAGCAGCTCGATGTCCGAGAAAATCAGGTCTGGGGACGGGTGTTCGCGCAGCCACCCGATGGCATCGGCGGCACTTTCCAGCACGGCCAGCACGGTTATGGCGGGGTTGTAGCGGCGCAGAGAGTCACGCAGCTTTTCGCTGGCCAGCGGCTCGTCTTCGATAATGAGGACCCTCATGCGGCCAGCAATTTAAGCAGTGGCACGCGCACCGTGAAGCTGTCCGGCTCGGGCCTAATGTCAACGGGCTCGTCGGTTAAGAGGGCGTAGCGTTGCCGCAGGTTGCGCAGGCCGGTGCCCAGCGAGCCGCCAACCGCCGGCTTCGCCCGTACCACATTGTGGACCACCAGCCAGCCTTCGTCCAGGGCGATGCTGACCTCCAGGGGCACCTTGCAGCTGCCCTCGTTGTGCTTAACGACGTTCTCGAGCAGCCCTTGCAGCGTAGTCGGCACCACAAAGCCTCCCGCAGCTACCGCGGCGGGTGCGAGTTGCCAATTGAACCGGTAGGCCCCCGAAAAGCGCTGCTCCAGCAGGTAAACGTAGTTTTGGGCAAATGCCACCTCCTCCGCCAACGCCACCACCTCCTCATCCTGATGCTGCAAGCTATAGCGGTACAGCTCGGTAAGGTTGGTCAGAAAGCGCTGCGCCAGCGCCGGGCTCTTGCCAATCAGCGCCGACAAAATATTGAGGCTGTTGAACAAAAAGTGGGGGTTGGTCTGCTGCTGCAATTGCCGCAGTTGCATTTCCGTCTGGGCTTGCTGAGCCAGCAAGAACAGCTCCCGGGTTTTGAGTAGTTCGGCCAGGTAGCGGTACGCGATATAGCAGTTGCCCAGCACAGCGTGGATAATAAAATAGACCAGGATGAAAACCAAGGTACCGAAGCGAGTAGGCGGTTTGGCCATTACCCACCACTCGAAGCCAATGCTACTCGCTACGGCCACGGCTACGTACAAACCCGCACTAACACCGAACAGCCGGGCGTAACGCCACCCCCCACCCACGGAATTGACCCATCCCACCCGGCGGTCCGCCGCGCGGACGACGCCAATGGAAAGCAGGCCATAGAAAAACATACAAGCCACGGCGTTCCAATAGTAATGAAACTGCTCGAACGAGCCCGCCACCAGCAACCGAATCAGCAGCACCAGGAGCAGGCAGAAAACCAGCAAGCCGAGGGCGACTAGTAAGTAGGTTTTCGGGTGGCGCTTCATGCCCAAGGCATTGACAGTAGAGGTGGTTTACTTAATGGAGAACCGGTTGGCCAGGCTTCTAAGTAGCCGGTCAAAAGTAATGATACACAAAAAGGCGGTTCTGCTCTATCTGGCGTCCGCTTGCCGAAGCGTCGCTACCGCTTCGGCGAGCGGACGCCAGATAGAGCAGGGCTTTCTGACTTAATAAGACTACTTATGCACAAGAACTTAAGCTCACGGCGCAGAGCGAGGCAATCAGCCCCGCCTGGCTGGTACCGGCCAGGCTATTTTCGAGCCGGTGTTGGGCGGGCGCTGGTCTTAGGATAGCTGTCGGTCACTTTGCCCGTTGCGTCGAGGAAGTTAAGCTTGGCTTGGCCGCTAGCCTCCACGGTCAGGCTGATACGGGGATTGCCTTTCACGTCGCAAACGTACACGGCGGCGGTCTTATCGGGCTCTTTGCCCACAAAAATCCGGTCGGCGCCGAACAGGCCTTTTGCTCGAAGCTTGTTCAGGGCGGCCGTTTTTTCGGCCCCATCCGGTAGCGCTCTAACTGCCAATAGCTCATCTATATTTTCCGATATCGGCGCGTCGGGACGATCCTTAATGAGCAAGCCGGCTATCCGTTGCCCTCCTTGCTCTCCGTAGGATAGTGAGATGGTCTCATCCTGATCGTACTGGTCGAATGACAGGTTCATCCCGGCTTGTGGTTTACCATTCACTTTCTTGCCCGCAAAGGACAGGCCCCCGCACTCCACGCCCTCGTCGTTGAAGAACAACATACCGCCTAGATTACTATTATTTGATCGTTTCACTTGCTTTCCTCCCACAACTGCGTCTGGAAAGCGTTCATGGTTGGCGATAATCATCCCCAGCTTGCCATCTTTCTCGACCACGTTAATCCGTTCGACGTTGATTTCGCCAAACGTGGTGGGCGTTTCGCTGCCGGTGAAGCTGCTTACGAGCAGCCCCCCGAGCAAGAGGGTACTGAGCCCAGCGTACGCTTTCAAAAAGCGTACGTCCTGCTGTATTTTCTTTTCCATGCCGGTTAGTGATTAGGTGATTGCGCCACAAGGCTAGTGGCGCGGCACCGAGCGACCAACCAAAAAACCGGGAAGTCGGCAAAAAATCGCGGGAACGAAGCAAAAGCAGCCGTGGGCTTTGGGCGCTAAGCCACCACTTCCAGAATAGCAAAGGCCCCGGCGCGGCAAACCAGCGGAATGGTTTGCCGCACCGGGGCCGGGCTGGGCGTAAGTCGCAAGGGCAGTTGCTCCTACTAGCCGCGCTCGTTGCCGCTGGACCTTATTTGCTTACCGAAAAGCTGCTAGTGTTTAGGAGCGCTGGCCAGGTGGCGCAGGTTGCCGGCGGCGGAAATCAGCTTCTGGCTGAGCTCACGGGCTTTGTCGCCGTTGCCACTGAAGTTGTGCACCGACAGGACCGACTGGGCCGTCATTTCACCCAAATTTTGGAAAGCCACGGACATGCCGGCGGCATCGTTGTTGTTGATGCAGGTGCGGAGCGTTTCCAACTCCTTCACGATGGGACGCAGCGCGGGCTGGTCGCTGGAGCGCAGGTGCTGGACCCAGTTGTCAATTTGGGCGTGGCCGGCGCTGGGGTCCATCTGGAAGCCGTTGCCAATGGCGGCAAACAGGTTTTGAATGCTGCCTTCTATTTCAGAAATAAAGCTCATGAGAAGAATTGGAGGAGAATAAAAACAGGAGAGGCCGGGCGCGGCGCGGCCACAGGGCCCGGGTTTGTGGCGGCGAAGGTACGCAAAGGGGCAGGCAAAATCCCATGCTCCGGCCCCTGAGCCGCCTCTTGGCCGTACGCAACGTCCCGGGCAGGGACGGCCCAGCACAGCGGCTTCCCCTACCCTACCAACGGGGTGCTGGCCGCCCACAGCGCCTCGCCAAGCCAGCGCAGCTTGCTGCTGATTTCTTCGTCAAGGTCGGCCTCGGTGGCGGCTTTGGTGGGTTGTTAGCTGAAATGATTAATCTAGCTCTATTAAGCGCGAAATATCATGATCATCAATACCTTGAGTAACTAAATCAAAACATCGTTCAATAACAGCGCGAATCTTCTCCCGCTCTCTTGACTCAAATCGCACTACTACATTATTCCAATCCCTTCGAAGCAGTGTGAGGCGATAACAGCCTTGAGGATCTGACTCAGGATACCAGCCAAGGTCTAGTACATGTGCCCTCTGAGCCCTAACCCAATCTGTTCCATTGAACTGAAGACGTTCTATTGATAATAAATCCTCGTTATAAAATCCATCATTAACAATAGTTCCATTGAGAAGAACTGGATCTTCGTCTCCAAAAGAATTATGAATAACAGCCCAACCACCTGGTATTTTAAGTGCAACTAATTTTTTGTACATAAGTAAGCTGGCCCAGGCTATGGGGCGAATGGTTGATGTGGTTTTCAGGTTGGTCATTTCAACCAGCATGGCACCCGGCGCGCCGGCACCATTCCCGCCCGTCGAGCAAACTCCGTCAGCTGTCAAGCTGGCTGCGGGAGCCCCGGTTAAATCGCCTTTAACGGCCTCGATAGCCGCATCAAGCGCCGGACCCGGGGAAGCCGGGTTGAATCTGGACATCGTAAAACGAGTGGGTGAAGATACGCTGGGCAGATGCTTGACCTTTTTCCCGACTCGGCGGACGGAGCAGGCATTTAACCTTGGAAGGCGCAACTAAGATGTACTGGGTTGAGAGAGCCCATTCTGATCTGAGAAATTTTGGCAACTTGCTAAAGCAATTCGCATAAACCAATCCTCCCATTTTAATTTTGCGCATAGGTATATGTCGGTACTTACTATTCAGGACGAAACGGCTACGGGTGGCGTCCTCCACCGGCTGGAACTGGAAATAGCTCAGGAAATGCTAACCGTGCGGGAGCTGATTGAGCAGCGGGTGCGCCAGGAAGTCGCCGCCTACAACGCCCAGCAGTCGGATGTTTTCCAGGGCTTAGTCCAGCCCAGCGAGTCGGAGCGGGTGCTCAATGGCTACCGCCGGCGGAGGTTCCAGCCCATTGATGCCGAGCAGCAATTGTACAAGGCCCTGGAAGGATTTCAGCAAAACCGCTACTTCGTGCTGGTAAACGAGCGGCAAGTGGAAACGCTCGACGAGGAAGTATGGCTTGGTGAGGGGGCGACCGCCAGCTTCATTAAGCTCACGCCGCTGGTAGGTGGGTGAGGAGGCGCACCAGGTTGTTGACTGCGTTCAATTCTTACTATATCGCGTAGAAATGGCTCTTACAAAAGATCTTACCCAAGAAGAAGTCGCAATGTCTAAGCTGCTCGATGACGCCTGTGCTGAGGCCGTCGAGATGAAACCCGTGCTTATTGAGCTCGTTCCCGAGGTGATGAATAAAAAGTATAGGACGAAACTCAACGAGTTGCCAGCCTACCAAGCGGTGCGAGCTACGGATGCGGCTTACCAAGGGCGCTTGGCGCTGGCCATTGCCACGGCGATGCACCGCTGCAGCCACGAAGAGCACTGGCGGGTACGGTACAACATGGGTGAAGTGCTCGGGGCATTACTACGAGGTACGCTAGGCCTGGAGGAGGACGACTATCTGCGGCTGTTTAAGCTGTACGGCTTGGATTTCTCACATGCCCATCCCTGCCGGAATCTGTGGTACTTCCCAGTGGGCTTGACCCTGGCCCAGGTAGGCCGGCTGGCTAAAAAGCAGGGCCAGTTGAGCCCGCCCATGTTAACCTTCTTAAATCAGCTGCTGCAACACACCACCGGCCTTTCTGGTGATGAAGGTAAAATCGCGCTCAAAGTGCAGGAAATTCTGAATCAGGTGACGGGAGTCGAAACCTTGCCCACTATTGTATTCGCTGATGGTGATCCTTTTGGCCAACAACTGAATGAGTTTGTGGCGCACCTGGATGTGGCCTCGTCGGCTACCGGCGCTTGGCTGCGCTTACTTCAGCTGTGGCAGAAGGCGAATGGCGGCCAGCCCACGGCCAAACTACGCAAGGAATTGGAGGCTGCCATTGCCGCCATAGGCGTCGAGGCCCTCCGCCACCACGCCCGCGGGTGGCTGGAATTGCTAATCAAAATGCCCGTCGAGGAAAAAGTGCACGACATGGGCTCGTATACGTACACGTCTCTCACCTTTCTGATGGAGGCTAACGCAATTGTAGCCAAAGGCTTAGTATGGGCCATGCAGCCACTAGCCGACAATACCATCCAGCCCTTATTGGCCAACTTAGCTGTGAAGTGCTACCGGAAGATTCCTGGTAAAGGGCCGTTGGCGGCGGGCCTGGGCAACGCCTGCTTGCTGACCCTGGCCGAGGGCGGCTTGCCCGGGGTGGCGCTGCTGGCGCGGGTACGGCCCAAAATCAAGCAGACCAACACGCAGGAGTTGATTGCGCGTCATATCGAAAAGGCTGCGCGGGAACTCGGCGTCAGCCCCGCCGAAGTGGAGGACATGGCCGTGCCCGATTGTGCCTTGCACGAGGGTCGGGCCGTGGTGCCATTCGGCGAGTACACCGCGACGCTGACCCTCACGCAAGGCAAGGCCGATGTAGCCTGGGAGAAAGCCGGCCAGCCGCTCAAATCGGCCCCCGCCGCGCTAAAGGCTACTCATGCTGCCGACCTCAAGCAGCTGAAGGAGACGCAAGCCCAGGCCCAGCAAACCTACACGGCCCAGCGCGAGCGGCTCGACCGCAGCTTCGTGGAGGAACGCCGCATCCCCTGGCCCTGGTTTGCGCAGTACTACTTCCACCACGGCCTGCTCAGCGGCCTGGTGCGCCCGCTCATCTGGCGCTTGCAGCACCCGAATGGTGCTTACACCGACGCGCTCTGGCTCGACCAGGCCTGGCGCGATGCCCACGGCCAGCCCGTGCCCGCGCCCGACGAGCAAACGCAGCTCCAGCTCTGGCACCCGGTCATGGCTTCCCCTGACCAGGTGCTGGCCTGGCGGGCCTTGCTCGAGCAGCACCAGCTGCGCCAGCCCCTGAAGCAGGCGTTCCGCGAAGTGTATTTGCTTACCCCACCCGAGGAGCGCACGGCCACCTACTCCAACCGCATGGCGGCCCATATTCTCAAGCAGCATCAGTTCAACTCCCTGGCCAAGCTGCGCGGCTGGAGATACAGCCTGCTGGGCGCCTACGACAAGGGCTACGAGTCGGACAAGGCCAGCCTGGCGCTGCCAGCCCATAACCTGCAGGCCGAGTTCTGGGTGAGTGAGGTGAACGCCGACGCCGCCTGGAATGATACGGGCATTTGGAACTACATCAGTACCGATCAGGTGCGCTTCGTACGGAGCGACGCTCCGGTGCCCCTGCCCCAGGTACCGCCCGTGGTTTTTTCGGAGGTGATGCGCGACGTGGACCTGTTCGTGGGCGTGGCCAGCGTGGGCAACGACCCGCTCTGGCGCGACAACGGCGGGCTGGTGCAGTACCGCAACTATTGGGAAAACTATAGCTTCGGCGAGCTTGGGGAAGTGGCCAAAAACCGCAAGCTGGCCCTTGAGCGCCTCGTGCCCCGCCTCAAAATTGGGAAGGTGAGTGCAATCCAGGACCGGTTCCTGGTGGTGAAGGGCAAGCTGCGCACCTACAAAATCCACCTGGGCTCGGGCAACATCCTCATGGAGCCCAACGACGAGTACCTGTGCATCGTGCCCGACCGCTCGGCCAAAGCCGTCACCACCGACGTGTTTCTGCCCTTCGAAGGCGACGCCGTACTCTCCATCATCCTCAGCAAAGCCCTGCTGCTCATGGACGATAACCAGATCACGGACGAGACCATCAACCGGCAGATTAAGCGGTAGCCGCAACGCTCGGATAGCCGGCTTAGCAACTACAAAAAGCCCCTCACCAGAAATGGGAGGGGCTCTTTGCTATTGGGTTGGAATTGGTCGGCAGGCTGACGGCGACAGCTTCTCGCCGAAACGCTGCGCGATCTGGTTGTGGAGATGCGATGCCGGGCTTCGCCGCGCACTGTGCGGGTGGCCGGAATATCTGACGCATTCGATGCTCCCTCATCAACGGCCCTTTCGAGGCAGTTGAACCGTGCAGCCAAACTACCACGTCATCGATGGGGCCGCTGATGAGCTGAATCTATTTCCCGGCGGGCCTTTTTTTACCAGCGGCCTTGTTAGTCGGCGCTGGGGCCTTCTTAGCCGCTATCGGGAAGCCCCGCTTGCGCATGAGGGCATCAATCCGGGGGTCGCGGCCCCGGAAGGCCCGGTAGCCCTCGGCTGGGTCCACGGTGTTGCCCACGGAGAACACGTGCTTGGTCAGGCGCTGGGCCACGGCTTTGTCGTAGGGGCCACCGGCTTCGGTGAAGGCGCTGTACGCGTCGGCCGCCAGCACCACCGACCACAGGTAGCTGTAGTAACCGGCCGAATACGCGTCGGAAGCGAAAACGTGCGAGAACTGCGGCGTGCGGTGGCGCATCACCAGCTCGCCGGGCATGCCCAGCTGGGCCAGGGTTTCGCGCTCGAATTTATCGGGGTCGATTTTCTGGCTGCCGGCCAGGTGCATCTTCATGTCGAGGAGGGCGCTGGCCAGAAACTCGGTGGTTTCAAAGCCCTGATTGAAGGTCCCAGCCCGCTCCAGGCGGTCGACCAGGGCCTGCGGAATGGGCTGGCCGGTTTGGTAGTGTACCGCAAAGCGTTGCAGCACGGGCGCCGTGGGTAGCCAGTTTTCGAGCACCTGCGAAGGAAACTCTACGTAGTCGCGCACCACGCTGGTGCCCGACAGGCTGGGGTACGTCACGTTGGAGGACAGCCCGTGCAGGGCGTGGCCGAACTCGTGGAACAACGTGATGGCATCGGTCCAGGAAATCAAGGTTGGCGCGCCCTCCTTGCCCTTCACGAAGTTGGCGTTGTTCGACACGATGGTGGTAACGGCCTTGCCGTCGAGGCGCTGCTGGCTGCGGTAGGCGTTCATCCAGGCACCCGAGCGCTTGCCGGGCCGGGCGTAGGGGTCGAAGTACCACAGGCCCACGTGCCGGCCCGAGGTCCGGTCGGTCACTTCCCACACCTTCACGTCGGGGTGGTACACGGGCACGTTGGTAACGGACGCGAAGCGGAAGTTGAACAGCTCGCCGGCCATCCAGAACATGCCTTCACGCATCTTGTCGAGCTGCAAGTACTGCTTCACCTCGTTCTGGTCGAGGTCGTAGCGGGCTTTGCGCACCTTCTCGGCGTAGTAGCGGTAGTCCCAGGGCGCAATGTTGAAGGTAGCGCCTTCTTTATTGGCGAGGGCCTGCATGTCGGCCACTTCCTGCTTCACCCGCGCCACGGCGGGGGTCCACACTTCCTCCATCAGGGCCATGGCCTTTTCGGGCGTTTTGGCCATGGTGTTGTCGAGGCGCCAGTGGGCGTGGGTGGGGTAGCCGAGCAGCCGGGCCCGTTCGGCGCGCAGTTGCAGGATTTGCGTGATAATGGCGTTATTGTCGTGCGCGCCGCCATTATCACCCCGGTTCACGAACATGCGCCAGGCTTTCTCGCGCAGCTTGCGCTGGTCGGAGTACGTCAGGAAGGGCTCGATGGACGAGCGGGTGTTGGTGATGGCGCCCGCCGCGGTCAGCTGCCGCGCGGTGGCGGCGTTGGCCGCGTCGTCGCGTAGCGAAGCGGGCAGGCCGCCCAGGTCGGCCGGGGTTTTGAGCACCAGCACCGAGTCGGTTTCGTCGGCCAGCACGTTCTGGCTAAACCGGGTGAACAGGCCCGCCAGTTGCTGGTTGATGGCCGACAGCCGGGCTTTAGCCGCGGCGTCGAGCTTGGCCCCGGCCCGCACGAAGCTGTTGTAGTGCACCCAGGTCAGGCGCTGCTGCTCGGGGGTAAGCTGCTTTTTAGCCGGGGAAGTATACACGGCCTCGATGCGCCGAAACAGGCGCTCATTCTGGCTGATTTGGTCGGCGAAAGCGGCCAAGCGCGGCGACATCTCGCGCTCAATTGCCTGCACTTCGGGGCTGCTCAGCGTGCCCGCCCAGATGCCGTACACGGTCCGCACTTCATCGAGCCGCCGGCCGGCCCGTTCGAGCGCGGCAATGGTGTTCTCGAAGGTGGGCGTCTGCGTCTGGCCGGCAATGGCTTCAACCTCGCGCAGGTTTTCGGCCATGGCCGCCTCCAGAGCCGGCTTAAATTGCTCGACTTTCACCTGATCGAAAGGCGGGACCCCGCCGTAGGGCCCGTCCCAGGGCCTCAGCAGCGGGTTGGGGCCAGCTGGCGCGCTCGGAGCCGCGGCGGTTTGGGCCCGGGCAGCAGCCGGCGCCATAAAGCCGGCCAGGCTAAGCGTAAGGCAAACACCGGCCAATAAACTTTTGCCGGGAGTAAAAATGGGGTGGGTCATGCGCGGGCGGGGGAGATTTTAATAGCGAAGAAAGAAACTAACAATTTCATCAGAAATTTCTTTCTGGAACTACCTGCTTGTGCGATCGCAGAAGGACATAATTTCCAGCTATAAATCTGAGGCAGGAACACCATTAGTAATAGAGCTGCGTACTTGTGGCTTGAGATTGAATAATCCTTAGTATCAATCGGCTGGTAGATTTCCAGGCTAACCTTGAGGGCAAGAGATGAGTTGTTTTCGTTGGTCAGGACTCGGGCAACCGTCAGGAACAGACCAGGGATAATCTGGATTTTAAATTATTAAAAATCTGTACATCAGAAAACTTCAGATTTACAACCTTGTTAAAGTCAGGTATAGACGGCCAATCAGTATTCAGTGGTTGCGCTTGTCTGATAGCTTGGCATCAGCCTGCAAACCTATCAAATCGAGCATTGGTCAAGATCGCACCCTCAAATAGTGCACCTTTAATCTCTGCTCCGAACAAGCCGGCATTAGTTAGATCTGCTTGAGAAAAATTCGCTCCCACCAGGTTTGCGCCAGTCAAAGCAGCATTTGTTAAAGTAGCGCTAGCCAGGTTAGCCCCTGTGAGGTCGACCCTAATCATTAGGCATCCCGCAAAATTTGCCCTGCCCAATTTAGCCCCTGATAAATCGGCATGATTGAGTTGTGCTCCTCTAAAATCCGCATATTCTAAACTTGCGCCTCGTAGCTCAGCAAAATCCAGTGAGGCGTCCCTGAAATCCAGATTGTCAAGCTCTAATTCATTTAAAGGTGCTCCTCGTAGATCCCGTCCAGTTAGCACATCCTCCACGGCTGGCAAAGTTGATAGAAATGAATTCCAAGGCTGTCCTGACCGCATCGATGACAAGACCTTCGCTAGCATATCCTTGCCCGCTGGTGATTGCCATCTTTCCTTAAGGGATAGCATTAGTTGTTTTGTTTCTTCCACCATCAGATGGCTCCTTTACTTTGTTGCAACCTTCAATATACAGGTGTTCTATCAAGTTCAGGATTCGGGAGCAGAGTCTGGTTTCCATTCGTGATATAGTAGAAACTGGCCGTCTCCTGATCCTATTCCGAAGCCCATTTAACCAGGTAATCAAAATTTGTACTCCAAGGGCGAAAATAAAACCAAGGCAATGTGGTAGGGCAGAGAATGCCGCCCTAACGGTGCGACATTCCCTGCCCTACCGCATTGGCCGACGCCAAGCCGGACCCAAATGAACAACGTTCCGCTGCTGCCCTACTCCGCCCCGGGGTGCAGCTCTATCACGTCAGGATGGTTGTAATTCACCACGATAACCGAGAAAGGGTGCGGCTCACCCTCGCGCTTTTCGATGCGGATGGTGCCCGCGTCGCGCAGCCGGTTAATCAAATCGCGGCGCTCGTAGTCGGGCAGCTCGGGCAGCTCGTCGGTAAGTAGGCGCATAAACGGGCCCAGCCACAGCTCGGGCACCCGGCGCTGCTGCTTGGCCTCGAGCTTCTGAAACTCGCCTAGCATAAACGACAACGTACGGGTTTCCAGGTCGCGGGAAAGCCGCCGGACCGGGGCAAAATCCGGGACCTCGTCGCTGGGGCGCGCCGTGGTCGAACGGGGCGCCGTGGCTGCCCCGGCCCTCGGTCCGGGCCCGGCGCTGCCCGCCCGGCCCGGGGCCTCCGGGTCGGCGGCAGTGCGGGCGGGCAGCGGAGCCGGTCCGCCGGGGAGGCCCTGCTCGCGCAGCCGACGGCTTTCTTCGGCGGCTTGCAGGCGGTTGGTACGGCGTTTTTCGAGTTGCTCCATTCGCTCGGGCGCCAGCAACTCGCGGGCATCGAGGAACTGCTCGGCGCCGATGTTCTGCAGCAAGTCGCCGGATACGGACTCGCGGAAACCGGCTACCAGTACCTGCCGGGCCTGACGGCGTAAATGCTGCAGCACCGGGATATAGTCGCGGTCGCCGGCCACGAGCACGAAGGTGCCGATGTCGGGCCGGGTGTACATAACTTCCAGGGCATCGATGCAGAGCTGCATATCGGCGGCATTCTTATGGTTGGTGCCCAACACGTTGCGCGTGCTCACGCCCATCAGGTAGAGGGCGCCCTGCGGGGCGGTAGCCAGTTGCTCGAAGTCGGCGTAGGCGTAGCTGATCAGGCAGTCGAGGCCCCGACGGCCGAGCTGCTCGCGCAGCGTGCGGACAATGTCGAGCACGTAGTCGTTAAGATCGGGCGGATCCTGAAAATGGTTTTTAAGGAAGTAATAAACGTTTTCAAAATCGATGAAAACGGCGGCGTAGGAGGTGGTAGATGACTTGGGCGACATTTGACAAAGCTACTGGGTCCGGAAAGGAAAATTGTCCCTTTCTAAGGTTACTGTTGAACTCCTTTCAATACGAATCCGGGGGCTAAAGTGGTTCTCAGGTTGGTGCACGGGTGTCCCTGATCTTCCCCAAGGAGAATGGGTATCAGCCGGAATTCGCTATGCTCCCGGGCAGTTCGGCCTTATTCCGCCTTCGTCACCTAACAACTTCGTCGGTAACTTGCCGCTTCCCACCTGGCTCGTTACTGATGAAGTTATTTTTTCGCTTTTCCATTTATTCAGCCGCCGGGATGGTATTGCTGGTCACCGCCGCTCACGCCCAGCGCGTCGATGGCGAGGGGGCGGCCCCCGACCCATTCGGGCAGCGGCCCGCACCGGCGCGGGCCGTGCCGGGGGGGCAATACCAGTCCCATGCGTTGGCCAACGGCATCCTGACCATCCGGGCCACCGATGGCAGCACGCTCCGGGTGCGCCCCTGGGCAACCAACGTAGTAAAGGTGGAATATTTCGTGACTGGCCGCCGGCCGGCGCCGGATTCGTCAGTGAGTGTGCTACCGCAATCCAACATACCAGCAGTGGCCAGCTTGGCCTTGAACGGGTTGACGGATGACGGGCGCGGTCAGCAGCCCCGAACCCCGGTCGAAGCCGCTGGCAATACCCTTACGTTTCGGCTGCCGGGCTCGCTAGCCGCCGTGGTCGAAAAAAATCCCTTAAGGATCAGTATACTGCGGGGCACTGATACGCTGGTGGCCGAAGCGGCCGGGGCTTTTCGCCGCGTCGCCCAGCCACCTACCGCTGCCAGCGTATTACCAGCCCCGGGCGGCACGGCCGTGCGCTTCCGCCTCGCGCCGGGGGAGCACCTCTACGGCACGGGCTCGCGCGCCCTGCCCGTAGACCGGCGCGGCTACCGCCTGGAGCTGTACAACCAAGCCCATTACGCCTCCCAAAATAACGAGCCGAACCTGAACATCACCCTGCCCACGGTGCTCAGCAGCCGGGGCTACCTGCTGTTTTTCGACCACCACACTGCGGGCTACCTCGACCTGGGCAAGACCGATAAAAACGTGCTGGAATACGGCGGTGAGGGCCTGAGTTCGCTCAGTTACTACGTCATCACCGGCCGCGACCAGGCGGAAATCTTAAACCGCTACACCGCCCTTACCGGACGGCAGCCCCTGCCTCCGCGCTGGGCCCTGGGCCTCATTCAAAGCCGCTTCGGCTACCGGACCGCGGGGGAGATGCAGCAGGTAGCGGCCCGCATGCGGCGCGAAAACTTTCCGCTCGATGCGTTGGTGCTAGACTTGTACTGGTTTGGGGGCACCACCAAGCAGGGCGACTTCAGCTGGTACCAGCCCAGTTTCCCCGACCCGGCCGGCATGATGAGCAGCCTCAAAAAGCAGGGAGTTCACACCATCCTGATTTCGGAGCCCTACGTGATGCGCACTTCGCGCAACGACAGCACTGTGCGAAGCCAGGGCCTGGTGGGCACTACGGCGGCGGGCCGGCCGTTCACGGTGGCCTCGTTCTGGGCCGGGCCGGCCAGCATCCTCGACGTGTTCAAGCCCCAGACCCGCACCTGGCTGTGGGGCCACTACCGCGCCCTGCACAACCAGGGTGCCGCCGGCTGGTGGAGCGACCTCGGCGAGCCCGAAAACCACCCCGAAGCCATGCACCACGCCATGGGTCCCACCCGGGCCGTGCACAACGCCTACGGCCAGACGTGGGCCAGCATTTTGCAGGAGAACTACACCAAGGAGTTTCCCGAGGAGCGGGTGTTCAACCTGGCCCGCTCGGGCTGGGCGGGCATGCAGCGCAACTCGGTGTTTCCGTGGTCCGGCGACATCCAGCGCTCCTGGAGCGGCTACCAGGCGCAGATTCCGGTGATGCTCGGCATGGGCCAGGGCGGCGTCGGCTACATGCACTCCGATGCCGGCGGCTTCTGCGTGGGTGGCATCGACAGCGAGCTGTACACCCGCTGGCTGCAAATGGCCAGCCTCTGCCCTATCCTCCGGCCCCACGGCGAGGGCGTACCGCCGGAGCCCTACTACTACCCCGACCCGTACAAGAGCAGCGTGCGCGAAGCCGTGCAGCTGCGGTACCAACTGCTGCCGTACTTGTACACCCTGGCCTGGCAGAACAGCACGACCGGTGCCCCGCTGGTACGGGCCCTGGACTACGAAGAGCGCTACGGACACGAACCCGACCGTGAGGCACCGAGCCAGGGAGCCGGTGAGCTGTCCGGCAACCGGATTTTAGCTTCTAACGCCTCCACGGCAACTCCCGACGACCAGTACCTGCTCGGCCCCAGCCTGTTGGTTGCCCCCGTGCTCAACCCCAGCCAGCGACGGCGCAATGTGGCGCTGCCCCGCGGCAACTGGGTTGATTTTCACTCCAACCAAACCTACCGGGGCGGGCGCACGGTAGGCGTGGTAGCCCCGCTGGCCCACGCCCCGCTGCTGGTGCGCGCCGGGGCCTTCCTGCCCATGACGGCCTACCGGCCCAGCACGGCGCTCTACCGCCCCGACACGCTGCTGCTGCGCTACTACCCCGACCCGGAAAACCCGGAATCAGCCTTCACGCTCTACGACGACGATGGCCATTCGGCGCGGGCGCTGGCCCAGCACCAGTTCGCGCTGCTGACCTTAAGGGGCCGCCACACCGCTGCGCAAACCGATATTGTATTTACTTCCGATGGCGGGCGCTACCCCGGCCAGCCGGCCCAGCGCACCATCCAGCTCTTGGTGCAGCGCGTAGCCGCCGCCCCCGCCGCCGTTATGCTCGACGGGCAGCCCCTGGCTCCCCATGCCGTAACTTACGACTTGGCCCGCCGCGAGCTGCGGGTTCAGTTTGTCCTGCCCGCGCCAGGCGCAACGCTTTCCCTGCGCGGCCTGCGCCTGCTCACCGCTCCCGCGACCACTGCCGACCCCGAGACGCTAACTTTTGAGGCCCCCGACAGCCGCGCGTTCGGAGCCGGGGGCACCCGGCTGCACTACACCCGGCACGGCGTCGGGGCACCGGAGCGGCTACTGATCCGCAACGCGCAAGGCGCCGTGGTTCGCACGTTTCCCCTGGCAAACCGCCCCGGAGCCCATACGCTGGCCTGGGACGGGCTCGACGAACAGCGCCACCCCCTACCCCGCGGCGTGTACGTAGCCGAGGCCGGCGAACAGCACCAACGCTTGATTGTAACAGAGTAGCTGGATAGGGCTTCTCGTAGTTAGTTATTTTAGCAGCTTGTAGGCAAAGTCCTCGGTTTGCAGAAACGTGCGCCCCCAGTCCCGGCTGTGGAGCTGCTTCTGCGTCAACTCGCCCAGGCCCGTGTAGTGCTGGCGGCTGAGCAGGGTTTCTGGCTCGAGCCGGCCCTGCAGCTCGTGCTGCTGCCAAGTGTCGAGTAGGCGCCCCGCCGCGTCGTAGCTGAAGCGGTTGCGCACCACCACCGGCCAGGCCGCCCCGTAACGCTGCTGCTTGACCGAGCGCAGCACCCGGGGCACGAAGCCTTCTCCCTGGTACACCAGCGTGGTCTGGTCCCCCAGCTCGCTACTGGCTTGCAGCAGGTTATTACTCTGCTTTTGCACCACGTTGCCATACGCGTCGTAGAGCAGCGCCGTGCTCAGCCATCCCCCGTACGCCCCACCCGGCTCCACCACCCGGCGCCGCGTCACCGTCACCAGGCCCCGGGTCTGGCTCGTGGTCACCGGCTGCTCGCCGCCGCTCAGCCGCGATTCCGCCCGGAAGGCATAATCCGGCGTGCCGTCGCCATTCAGGTCGTAGTCGTCGTAAAACGTGAGCGAGAGCAGCGTGGCTCCGGCTACCCCGTCCTGCAGGGCCGGGAAGGTATTGCCGGTGGTGTAGCTGCCCCCGCTGCGGGTTTCGTACTCCAGCGCCTGCGACTGGGCCGCCGCCTGCACCTCCGCGCGCCCGCGGCCATCTTGCCAGATGCCCTCGACCACCGGCCGGTTCTGGGCGTCGAACTTGGTAAAGAGCCACTGCTGGGCGGCCCGATGGGCGCCGTCCTGCACCAGGATGGGTCGGTCGAAGGCGTCGTAGACCAGGTAAACCGGGGCCGCGCCGGGTAACTTGCGCTCCACCACCCGGCCCCGCTCGTCATACGTGTAGTGGTAGAGCCACCGGTCCTGGAAGCCCGCGTCCTGGATGTTCCACTGCCCCGAGCTGCGCAGCGCCGCCACGGCGGCCGGCGGAATCACCCACTCCACGTAGCCCGCGTCGGCGTACACAGTGTAGGTGTCCAGCTGCTGGTCGTCGGCCAGCTGGCGCTGCAGCACCACCCGCCCGAGCTGGTCGGTGAAGACATCCGTGCGCCGGTTATCGGGGTCGAGTCGGGTTTCCTTGCTCAGCTGCCCGGCCGCGTACCACTCCCGGCCATCGACGCCCCGCCAGCGGCGCACTTCCCCGGCCGCGTTCGTGGCGTAGCTACGCCGCGCGGCATGGCCGGCCCAGGCCTGGCCGGGTTGGGTTTGCTCCAACGGGCGGCCCAGGGGCGAGGCTTCGCTCACGCTGGTGCTGAACGGCGCGCCCCCCTTGCCGGCGTAGTACGCGTCGAGCTTGCGCAGCGCGTCGGCCTCGTACGCCCCGCTGGGCTTGGCGGCGACGTCAACGGGAAAGGGCAGGAAAGTTTGGGAGGTGGTGCCCGTCCCTTCGTAGCCCAGGTGCTGCACTACGTCTTCCTGCTGCGGGCCGGCCTGCACGCCCAGCTGCTGGATGGGTTGGCCCAGGCCACCGGCGTAGGTAACGGTATAGCCCCGCTCGCTGGCCCCGAGCTGCGGCACCTGCTGCGGGTCGCTCACGTGGGGCCTAAGCACCGTCCACTCCTTCAGTTGGGTCAGCGGCAGCACCTGCACGGGCAAGGATTCGTACTCGGACCCGGAACGGTCGGCCAGCCGCACGGTGTAGGTACCTGCTTCCGTGACCGCCAGCTGCGGGCCACTGGCCCCGCTCACCTGCTCCCCATCGCGCCACCAGCTATACGGCCCGGGAGACGTCCCGCCCGCCAGTTCGGCCTGCAGCACCACGCGCGTGCCCGTCACGGGCTGGGTCGGCTCCTGCCCGTCGACCAGAATCCGCACCTGGCGCAACAGGACTTGTACTTCTTGCCGCGGGCCTTCTTCGCAGGAAGTCACGGCCAGGTAGTAGCGGCGGCTCTGGCTCAGGACCGGGGTGGTAAACGTCGGCCCGCCCCTGTAGGCCACGGCCGGGCCCGTGGCCGCTTCGTACCAGGTATAGGTATAGGCCGGCTGATAATTGGCAACCGTTAGTGCCAGACTACCCGGCCCGAAGCGCGCCGTGTCCGTCACCACGGCCGAGCCCAGCGGGGCCACGTTCACCGTAAAGGTGAGCGGCCCGACCGGGCAGGTACCGGCTAGGTGGTAGCGTAAGGTATAAGTGACGCTGCTGTAGGGCGCCGCCCCAGCCGAGCTCACCAGGACTCCGCCCCCAATAGTAGGGTTGGTCGTAGTAGCGGGATTGCTGCTCCACACGCAATTGGTGGCGCCGGGCGGAGGCATCAGTACAAAACTGCGGTTAGGACATACGGTCGCGCTGGAAGCCGTGATGTTGGCGGCCTGGTTGTTGAGCACCGTAATGAACTGATTCGGTGGGGGAGCAACGACGTTGACGTCGATGTAGGCAGTTGGATAAGATGTCCGGCCGGAGGTCTCATTCTGACAAGTGGCACTGACCGAAACCCGACGAATGCCGGGTGAGTTCCAGGTAATGGTGACCTCCCGGCCATCACCCGGACTGGTAACCGTGCCATCGCCCGCATTCCAGTCCCAGCTATCACAGATGCCGTCGATTTCGGACACGCTAAAGGTAACGGCTGTTCCCACGCAAGCCTGGTTGGGGCCACTGAGAATTAAGCGGGTCGGGGGATCAATCGGCCCTGTTTGCCCACAGGCCGAATTCGCGTGAAACAAGCCCACTGCCAGCAGCAGCAACCAAGCCCAACGGAATAACGGAGCACGAAGAAGCAGTTGTTTCATAGCCAGGTAGGCAAAATGAGTAAGTCTTTATATAACGCTGGAATTACCCCGTAGCTAGGGGGTGGGGCAAGGGTGTGCAGCGTTGCCTTGGCTGCTGTACCGTTGGACCGAAAAAACCTGGGAAACGCCCAGCTGCACGCCATTGCTATTCGTGACGATGCATTGGTAGCTCCGCCGGTCCACGGCTACCGGGTTGGCGCTGATGGGCACGGTAATAGATGGGCTCGTTTGGCCGGTGGGCAGCCACGGGCCCCCGTTGGCCTCCCGGTAATACCAGGTGTACACCAGGTTGCTTCCTCCGGCAGCCGTAACCGCGTAGGTATTGTTCCCTGTCTGCGGAGTGTTACCCGGGCTGCACGAATTTTCCAGTACATCGGGCTCGATGCCGCAGTTATCGATTGATACCACCCCGTTCAGGCACGAAGTAACCGAAACGGGCGCCGGGCGGATTTCAATGTATTGAACTGAAGTATAAATCTTGGTTTGTCCGGGCACGTTAGCCGATAACCTTACCGCGAACGTTTGGACGCGCCCCCCGGTATTGAAAGCATGGCTGGGAGCCACCCCCTGCGCGGTCGGGGAACCATCGCCAAAGTCCCAGCTGTAGGATAGGTTGTTACCGCAGTCCGTATTGGCTCGAAGCGTCAGGGCCACCCCATCGTACGCATTCCCCTCGGTAACGAACGCAGGGCTTATTTCGGGGGGGCGTCCGGCCACTATTTTCTCCATCTGCTTCACGATGTCCCCATTATGGTCGCGCACCCGCGCCAGGGCGCCCAACGCGTTGTACTCGTAGAACAGGGTGCGGCCCCGCCCATTGGTTTCCGAGGTCTTCCCTTTCGTCAGATCGTAGGTGGTGCTGGCCGCCGCGGCCGTGGCCGGCAGAAACAGCACGTCGTCGACCTGCACCGCGGAGCTGGCTACCAGCCGCAGGCCATAGCTGCTCCGGGCGGCCGCGGGAATGCCACTCAGGTCGAACACTTTTTCGTAGAGCTGCCAGGCCCCGGTGGCGGAGCCAACGTTGACCAGTTGGGGGGCGGGCGGGGTGCCCCCGCTGCCGCCCGCGATGGTAGCCGTAATGGTCGCGGCACTCCCGGCCGCCGGGCGCGCCCAGAAGCTCAGCCGATAGCTCGGGGCCGCGGACGTTGGCAGGGGGGCACTTAGGGAAGCATTGGCGGCCAGCGCGACGCCGGCCTGGCCCGTGCGCGCCGCCGCGGGCCCCGTAACCGCGCCGGCGGCAGTGCTGAACGCGAAGCTTTTTGCCGACTCGAAGTCCGAGAACAGCACTTCCGAGGCCAGCGCGCCGGTAATCTGCAGCACCGGCGTGCTGTCGTCGTAGCCCAGATGCACCGAAGAAAGCTGCCGGCCCGCTTCGGTTCGGGTGGAGAGCGGCGCGAGCCGCGGGGTGGTTTCCAGCAGCGTGGAGGCCACCCGGAAGTTCGGGCTAACGTGCAGCTCCGCGCCCCCGGCGGTCAGCTCGACCCGGGTGGAATCGTAACTGGAGGCCGAGGGCAAGGGGTCGGCCGGCTGCCAGCGCAGCACTTGGTAAGGCCGGGTGGGGATTGCCCGGCCGGCCACTTGCGAAGCCACGGCATACGTATTGAGGGTGGCCCCGGCGAACCGCACGTCGTTGGGGCGGACCACCACTTCGGAAATCGTTTCCACGGCGGTCGCCCCGGCTTGCTCGCCGGCCCGGGTGAGCCGCTCTTTCATGGCCTGGTACCGTAAGCCGCCGGGGCTCGGCGCCGGGGTCGCCGTGAGCGGATAGTCGGTCAGGTATTTGTAGCGGGTCCGGTAGGCTTTGCCGTCGCTGTTGGTTTTGCCCTGGGCCGAGAGCCAGCCCTGGGCGTTATAGTTGTACCAGGTGTCGGCCTGGTTGTCGGCGGCCCCGGCGGAGCTAACGATTTCCGTTTGGTGGCGGATGGCGTAGAGAAACTCGGTCAGAATGGGGTACTTGGCGTAGGCGTACGCACTGCTGGTTCCGCTGCTGAGCTGCTCATAAGCCAGCCCGACCACCGGCGACGAGCGGGTCGGAGCCAGGTTGCGGTACTCGTAAGCGTAGATTTCCCGGCGGACCACTGCCGCGGGAGTGCCAGTACCGGGCTCGCTCAGGTAAGTAACCTGCTGGGGTAATCCCCGCCGAAAGTCGTAATTCGTCGCGGGCGCAAACGGATACTGGTCGGGGCCGGCCTGTAGGGGCGCCACGGAGGGACAGGAGCGCCGGGCGATGCCCACGGCGGCGCGCGTCCAGGCGAAGTTCAGGCCGCTGGCGGGGTCGGCGGCCACGGCGCTCTCATCGGCGCTGCCGGGCACCTGATACTCGGTTACTACCTGCCCCGTGCCGGTCATCTGCTCGCTGACCTGGCGGTAGCCAATGGAGCGGAACTCAAAAGGGTCTTCCGTCAAATCCGTGCCGCAGCGCACGGTCGCAGCCGTCCACTGCTGCTGCGATGCCCCGGTGGTCGGCAGCGCGAAGGCAAAGCGCGGCGCCCGCAGCAGCACCCCACTGGCCCGGCCGTCGTTTTCCTGGTAGCCGTACTCGCGCCGGGCTTCAATCCTAGTAATGGCATCCTGAATCCGGATGGCGTGGATGCGGGTTCCCCCGGCTGGGTAAGACTGCTGGGCCACCGGGTCGTAAAAGCGGTGCGCCTCGTATTCCAGCAGGGCTTTGCCGCCGCCGGGCAGCGTCACCGAAGTCAGGGTACCGGCCAGCGCCGCCTGAAAGTCAGAGCAGGCCGCCGGTCGGCGGTCGGCCCCGGGCAGGGTAAAGCCGCCACTGGCGCCGGTGGGCTCGGCTATTTCGTACAGCCGGTACGGCCCTCCCGGAACAGCGGGAGTCCGGCCCGCTAGCTGGGGGTACACGTATAATTTTGGAATCAGGGTCGGGCTGCCGTTCGGGGTGTAGAACCCCCAATAGTCCCGGTCGTTTACGCCGACCTCGGGCAAGGCCACAACTGACTTGAGCGCCCCCGCAAAGCCCTGGTAGGCGGGCACCTCTTCCAGTTGGTGGTACCCAAACTCATACAGGGGCTCGGTTGAGCACCCGTTGGTTACCCGAACGCGCCGCAGAAAGCGGCGGGTCTGGCTGAACTCAATGGGATTTCCCTGGCTGTCGTACCCGCTATGATGCATCGACGAATTGGCCTCTGCGTTCTGGTAGTCGAGCAGATACTTGCGGATAAGCGGCGCATTGGGCGCGGCCGTGGCCAACACATCCACCGACCGGACATAATAATCGTCTTCGGTGGCCTGTGCCAGGTCGAGTTGCACCTGGGTCGTCGGAGAGCTAACCCGGATGAGGTATTTTTTCGTGGCGGAAGTTTCGGTGCGGTACTCTGTCACGGCCGAATTAGCGCGGTCCCCCCGTGCGATTAGGCGCGCCGATGTACCCGGCTGCGCCGGGGGAGAGATGGTCTGGTAGGTGAGCTGGATCTGGTCGCCAGCCACGGTGGTGATGTTCGTGGCCTGCCAGGCAGAGGTATAGGTAACTTTCTGGTCCGCCGGCAGCTTATACAGCCAGTACTCCCGCAGGAAGCACGTCGGGGTGGCGTTCACACCTACCACCTTTTTGGTAATGGTCTCTTGCTCATCAAACGTATAGCGCGTGCCATCGGCCGTGCGAATGGTAAAGCTGGTTATCCCGGTGCTGGCATTGAAGGGCAGATACGTGATGGTCAGGTGGTCGTAAGGGATAGTGCGCGCGTTGCCCTGGGCGTCGAACACGAACTTGCCCGAATGCCCCGGTAGCGAGTAATAAAAAACATCTGGCTCCGTATCGTACAGGGTGCGGGTAGCAAGCCCCGGCTCCAAGCTGCCGATTTGAGTGAGTTGCTCCCAAGCCGTCAACTCATCCCCCGTGCAGGTCGTTGCCGAAAAAGTCGCGGGCGCATTCGGTACGGCACTGATTTTATCCTGGGGCGTCGTACCAGCGGGGTAAGTGAGCCACCCGTATCGATTTTCGCCGGGGGCTAACTTCGTGAGGTCGTCGGGCAGCCCCCGTACTTCCCGGCTGATGCTCACCCCCCCGGCCAGCGCCCAATTAACGCCGACTTCCCCTCCCCGGTCGTCTACTTGTACCCCGGTGGCGGCGTACGACAAGCCAATGGGCAGCGCCACGCCGTTGGCCTGCACGGTATGCAGGGGCAAGTATAGCTGCGCCGTACCGGTGAATTTGTCCACCGAAATCTCTTTGGGAAACCACCCGGCGGTCGGCGGCGCCCCCAGTTTGTACCCCGCGCTAACCGTCTCCGGCCGTACCCGAACGTAATCGAGGTTAATCCACCCATTGTCGTCGGCATCATAGCGGATCATGATGGTGTTGGTACCCGCCCGCAGGTTCAACGCCTCGGTGTGAGTGCCCCAAAGGGACCAGGAACCAGTGGAAGGGAACAGCCCCTGAGTCACATCCGTACCGTTAACGTAGATGCTCAGGCTCGAAGCCGAGGCCCGGGCCGCCGCATACCGGAAATCCACCGCGTACGTCTTAGCTTCGCTACGACCACTGAAGTAAAGGTGACGGACGATCCGGGGGTTAAGGCAGTACCGCGCTGCGTGAGGTACTCGGCATAAGTGATCCCCCCCGAGCTGCTGACGCTGGCTCCGCCCGCTAGCTGGGCAGCCTCTGCTTCGTACACCGTCTGCGCCCACACGTTGGCGGGCCGGCTAAAAAGAAGCAAGACGGTGGCTAGGTATAAAAGCCGTAAGTGTGCGTTCATACAAGGCTAATTGAAAATGGCAGGTTTATAGCGCAATGGCCTGGTACCAGCAGCGCGGGCCGGCTTCAGCTTGCGGCGTGGGGATAGCTGCGAACGAGCGCAGCAAGCAACTACTGTAAAAGGAAGTGGGAAAAGCGCGGATGCTTGCTTAATTTAAGGAGCTGACTAGCCATAGGACTGAGCCAGAACTTGGCCATCAGCCTCGCCAATCAGTTGCGTAGCTATCATTTCGCCTTCAGTGGCAAGCCCAGGGTTTACGGGCAGCCAGGGGCTGCGGCAAGCTCCCGGTGTCGGTTCGAATACCATTCGAGTAGAACTATTTAGGCAACCGATGAAGGCATGGCAGATATCTGCACAAATTAAACGCAATATTTTATCATAAACTAATCGCAGCCTTTTTTTACAAGCGGGCAAGGCGTTCTACTGTCTACAAAGCCCTTATGATCAACGCACTATTTTATCGGGTTCAGTAACGTCTGCCGCACTGAATGCGGCCATCGATGCCCAGGACCAGCACTTTGAAGCAATCAAATAAATGAAGGGATTGCTTACTTAATCACATGGCCAAGGTGCCTCTCCCAGGGGCTGATTTGCTTTCCTTGAGTAGGTACAGCACCTTGTGGCCTTCTTACCTGATTTATGAGCAGGTAGGCATACCGCGCTCTGAACTGAGCTTCAATCATCAAATGGCTACTTTTACCTGACTACCCAACGAGTGACTGTTGAGAAAATGCTGCCTTTCACCACTGCCCGCCTGCTGTTTCGTCCGCTTACTGAAGCCGATGCGGCGGGAATGTTTGCCCTTGACTCCGACCCGGCCGTGCACCGCTACCTCGGCGGCATTGGTGGCCGGCCCGCGGCCGAGTTGGCCCAGAGCGCCGAAACCATTGCCTATATTCAAGCGCAATATCAAGCCAACGGCATCGGGCGCTGGGCGGTGCTGCTACGCGCCACCGGGGAGTTCATGGGCTGGGCCGGCCTGAAGCTAGTGCCCGGTCCGATAAACGGCCACTACCACTTCTACGACCTGGGCTACCGCTTCCGCCCCGCATACTGGCGGCAGGGCTACGGCTACGAAGCGGCCCAGGCCTGGCTCGATTATGGCTTTCAGACTCTGGAGCTACCCCGCATCTGCGCGTATGCCGATGCCGAGAACGTGGCCTCCTGCCGCATCCTGGAGAAAGTGGGCTTGCAGCGGGGCAATGAGTTTGTGGAGGAAGGTGTGCGCTGCGTATGGTACGAGGCCGATAATACCGGTTCTTGAAGCCAGCGCCCCGGCTGGCCCACTACTCCGATTTGCACAGAGCCTCCACGACGGCGTTCATCGGGAGTTAAACCGCCCGGGGCGGCTCATTAACCGCCTCGGGCGCTTGGCTTAGTTCCTGAAAAACCGGCGCAAACAGCAAGTACACGCCCGTTACCCAGCCCGTCGCGCTCAACCAGCCGGCCAGCACATCGGAGGGGTAGTGCACACCCAGGTACATGCGCGACCAGCCCACGCCCAGGGCAAACAGCGGCAGCCAGGGCCAGGCCAGCCAGCGCGCCCGGAACTGCCACAGCAAGAAAATCCCAGCCGTCGCCAGGGCGGCCGTGTCCATGGCGTGCCCACTGGGGAAGCTGAAGGTGTGAACCGGCTTGATGCTGACCCACAAGTCGGGACGGGGACGGGCAAACAGGGCCTTCAGCACTTGCGTGAGCACCATGCTGCCGCCCACGGCCGCGGTAAAAACCACCGCCTGCCGCCGATGGCGCCGCAGCGTCAGGCTCAGCGCCACCAGCACGCCCAGCGTAATCATGGGCCCGGAGTCGCCAAGGTCGGTGAGGGCGACGGCGAGCTTATCCTGCCCTGGCGTGGCGCTTTGGCGCAGAAACGCGAGTACCGTTTTGTCGTGAGCGAAGCCGCCCGCGAGCCTGACCTTCTGCGCCAGGAGCACGAACCCGGCCCACGGCAGCACGAAGCCCCCAAGCACCACCGCCAACAATTTTCGGCGCCGGCTCAGGCCATTGTGCACTTTTTTCCAAGACCAATCAAGCGGCATAACAAGCGGATAAGGCGCGAGACGGGAATCCCCCGACGGCGGCTTTACGAGCGCGGCGGCGCGGCGTTTGCTGCCAAGGCCGCGGCGGCTACCACGCCACCGCAAAAGTTAACCGGAAATCCTGCTCAGGTCGACCATCACACGGGCAGTGTCCAGGTTTCCGTCAGCGGCTACGGGGCTGCTTTCACCCGGGCGCAGGCTTATCAAATTGCATAACCCTTCCCGCTTGACCCAAACACCAGCGGGATATTGCAGAACCATCGGGGCTGTTGCGGAACACGCCAAAGAGACGCCTTAGCTACCGTTCACGTTTGGGAAAGGGCCCGCTGCTGTTTAGTGCTTTTAGGAGCACTCGGGTGCTGGCTGAATGCTCCTAGCCAAGTTCCGCAACCGCCACGACCGTGCAAAACCAGATGTGGGATCATTGGAATGGCTTAGGAGTGGTTACACCCCACTCGCTGGCAACACCGAGTGAGGAACGCGCGGCGGGTACGCCCCAGTACCGCCCGGTACGAGCATGGCCTCACGGCAGTAAGCCGCGCCCCAGCGAGACCGGAAGCCGAAACGTCCACCCTGGATCCGGTCGAAAAGGCGCCAGCAGCATGGCCAGAGCTGGCCGCCACTCAAAACCCTACTATCACGTTCAGGCCCACCTGCCCGCTCCGGAACATTTGCGCGCCGAGCCCGTCGACGGTGCCGGAGCGCGAGGCGGCTTCGAACTCGCTTTCCAGGGTTAAGCTCCAGCCCCGGAGCGGCACGGTGTAGCCCACGCCCGCCATCAGAGAAGTGCCCAGCGCGTATTGGTGACGGTAGAAGTTCGCTTTTTCGTCGAAGCGCTTGGTGGTAAGCTGGCCGAAGCCCACGCTGCCGCGCAGGTACAGCCCACGGCCAAACTCCCGGCTCGGGGCGTAATAGTTGGCCGCGGCGGCCAAGTTGTAGTAGTTGAAAATGTATTCATCGCCGTAGTCGCCCACGACCGGGGCCCCGAAGGAGCCGGAAATGCGCGTGCCCAAGCCCAGGCCGCGCCATTTGGCGGGGGCCACGTAGAAGCCGGCCAGGATGTTGTTGCCCGTGCCGGGCTTGGCGCTGCCACCCAGGGCCTGCGCGAGCTTGGCGCGGGTATCGCCGAAGTAAAGGGCTTTGTTCAAGCCAACCCCAATTTCGCCGTAGACCGGCACTTTCGTGGGGGCTTCTTGCGCGTGCGCGGGGGGAGTGATGGCCGCAACAACAACCAGAACGGCAGCAAAAAACACGGTTTTCATCATGTGGGGCGAAGCAGGATTGGTGAGTGAATGCTTCGCTACAAATGTCTTGCGGCCCCGGAGGCGAAAACGATGATTTGGGTTAAGAAAACGCAGCCGGCCTTAGCTCCGCGCCCGGATGCGGCTCAAGCTCTCGGGCTTGATGCCCAGGTAGGTGGCAATGAGCCGCTGCGACACGCGCTGCACCACCTGGGGCCGCTCGCGCACCAGTTGCGCGTAGCGCTCGGCGGGCGTTTGGTTGAGCAGGGCCGCGCTACGCGCCCTGCTGCCCCGGTAGGCCTGCTCGGCCATGAGCCGTCCGAACCGCTCGAACGCGGGCTGCTCGTCGTAGAGGCGGTAGAGAGCCTGGTGCGGCAGCAGCCACACGCGCGTGGGTTCCAGCGCCTGAATGTTTTGGGTGGAGGGCCGCTGGTCAAGAAAGCTGTCGTAGTCGGCGTACCACTCGCCTTCGAAGAAGAATTGGCCGGTGTGCTCCTCCCCCTGCACGTGGTAGAAGTAACGCAGCGCGCCGGTTTCGATGTAGGCCGCCGCCCGGCACACTTCCCCTTCGCGTAGCAGTAGCTCTTTTTTGGCGAGCCGGCGCGGCTGCATCAAGACGTGCAGGGCGGCGCAGTAGGCTTCGCTCAGGCGCAGCATAGCCTTTAGTTGTGCGGTGAGGGCCGCGGGAAAGGCGACGAGAGTTTGGGGCATATATAGCACAATAACTTAAGGGCTGGCTAGCCGGCTTTTTTCAGGCGCACGTCGGGAGTTTGGTACGCGGAAGCCCGACCGACCAGGGGCATCGGCTTGCTACAAGCAACCCCAAGTACCGCATTTGTTCTTAGACTCGCCAGCAAGTGTTAGGCAACTGGCTCACCCGCTTTGGTGCTTCACGAATGCTTGATGCCCGCAATGCGCGCAAGGTCCTTCTCCTACGCCTGGTAGTCCCGCGGGGTCACGCCCGTTACCTGCTTAAAAATGCGGTTGAAAGTCGTTTTGGAATTGAAGCCGCTTTCAAACGCAATGCCGAGCAGGGTGAAGCGCCGGGCATCGGGCGCAGCAAGCCGGCGCTGCACTTCGGCCACCCGGTAGCCGTTCACCAGGTCGTTGAACGAGCGGCCGAAGCCGGCGTTCACGGTGAAAGAAATCAGGCGCGGGGGCAAGCCGGTGTGCGCCGAGAGCTCGGCCAGGGTCAGGGTGGGGTTTTGATACAGCCGGTCATCGACCAGGGCCCGGCGGATGCGCTCCATCACGAGCGGGTCGGGCGCCGTGGCGCGGGCTCCCTGATCCGCGAGACTTTGCTCCGTTGGGGGCGCCGGGAATTCGGGCATTGCCGCCCCTGCTTCGGGCACGGCGGAAGCCTGGGGTGCCGCCAGTGCCGTGGCTTTTTCAGGTTCGGCGGCCGCGTCCTCTTCCGGGGCGAAATGCACAGCGCGCATGTCGGCCTGCCGCAGGCCGACAACGCCGATAACGAACACTACCGCACCCAGTAGCTCACTGGAGTAGTCGTAGCGGTAATACAGCCCAAAGAATTCGCGCAGCACCAGCTCCACCAGCCATTGCCCACTGACTACGGCTAGCAGCACGAGCAGCCAGCGCAACCGCAGGCGCGACACCTCCGAAAAGTTGTCTTCCAGCCAGCGCCCGTACTGCCGCAGCCGGCCCAGGCTCAGCACCAGGTACGCCATTAGCGAAAGCCAGGTGCCGATGAACTCCAGCCGATACGTGACGGGCTGGTGCACGTGCTGCCAGAAGTCGTTGCGCACCTGGTAGGGCTGGAAGCGCAGCCACCAATACAGCCCGGCCTGGGCCAACACCGGCCCAAAGTGCGCCCAGTAACGCGCCCGCCACCGAAACCCGTGGTTGACGAGGCTGCGCACGTAGAAATACAGCAACGGCCCAAACGCCAGCGAGTAATAGATGGGCGAGAAATACAGCTCAGCGCTCTGGCGGTACAGGCCCGACACGCGAAAAAATCCATCAACCAGCCACAGCGCGATGGCCAGCATGAGCAAGGCCAGAAAGCGGTTCGACAACTGGTTCTGGGGAGCCCAGAACAGCAGCCCGGCGGCAAACAGCGCCTGCGCAATCACGGCCAGGGCGGCCACCGTTTGGAGAGAGAAAGTAATCTGCATAAGCGAAGCGCGAGGGCAGCGGGCCGGTGCAAAGATGCAGCCGACGGCGCTGGGGCGATTTCCCCTATTTTGCGCCATGACTCACTTTCCGTCCTTCTACCTGAGATGCGCCCTGCTCCTGCCGCTGCTCGTGCTCGGCGCTTGCCAGTCGGGCCCTAAATCTGCCGATAAGGCGGGCGCGGCGGCCCCGACCGCGCCCGATGCCTCGTCCTTCACCGTCAAGCATCCGGCGTGGGCCGCCAGCGCCACGTTGTACCAGGTAAATGTGCGGCAGTACACGCCGGAGGGCACCTTTCGAGCGTTTGAGCCCCACCTGCCGCGGCTGCGCGCCATGGGCGTTGGCATTCTCTGGCTGATGCCCATCCATCCCATCGGCCGAACCCACCGCAAGGGCACGCTGGGCAGTGCCTACTCGGTGCGCGACTACCGCGCGGTGAACCCCGACCTGGGCACGCTGACCGACTTGCAGCACCTGGTCCGGGAAGCCCACCAGCTGGGCATGCACGTTATTCTGGACTGGGTAGCCAACCACAGCAGCTGGGACAACGCCCTTACCACCGAGCACCCCGACTGGTACACCCACGACGCCCGCAACGGCTTCCGCCCGCCGGTGGCGGACTGGCAGGACGTCATCGACCTTGATTACTCCCGGCCGGCCCTGCGCCAATACATGACGGCCAGCATGGCCTACTGGGTGAAGAATGCCGACATCGACGGCTTCCGGGCCGACGTAGCCGGGCTCGTTCCCACCGACTTCTGGAACGACACGCGAGTTGAGCTGGAAAAAATTAAACCGGTGTTTATGCTGGCCGAGTGGGACGAGCTGTTTCTGCCCACCTTCCTCAAGCCCGACGAGTTCGACCCCAACACCCGCCTGCTGGAAAAAGCCTTCGATGCCGCCTACGCCCTGCGCCTGCACGGCCTGCTCGACAGCCTGGGCCGGTGCCAGCAAGCCACTACAGAGCTGGCCCGCTATTGGGCCGCCGAGCGCCAGCGCTACCCGCCTGGCGTGAACCTGATGACCTTCACCAGCACCCACGACATCAACGCCTGGGACGGCAGTGAGTACGAGCGCCTGGGCAACAACGCCCTGCCCCTGGCCGTGCTCACCACCCTGTGGCCCGGCATTCCCATGCTCTACAGCGGCCAGGAAGCCGCCCTGAAAAAGCGGCTGCGCTTCTTCGACAAGGACACCATTGCCTGGCACAACTACCCGCTGCAAAGCTTCTACGCGACGCTTTTGCAGCTGAAAAAGCGGCACCCGGCCCTGCGGAACTTTGACGCGACAAGCACTTTCCGGCTTCTGCCCAGCCCCCCCAAACGGTGCTTTTTGACCGTCGTAAAGAACTGGATGGTATCGTCGTCGCCGTGAATTTGAGCAACAAGCCCCAACGGGTGACCTTACCAAAAACGCCTAGTTCGCTGGGCTGGCACTACGCCTCGGTGTTCGACGGCCGCGCGTATTCGGTTTTCGATAATAACAGCACTGTAACCCTGCCACCCCACGGCTATCAGGTATGGGAACAAATTGCAATGAAGTGAGTAAGTAGTTGGGATACTACTCACTTTCCTTGCCTATGCCTCTGCTTGCCGAACCCGTTATGCCCTTCGACTGGCCGCGCCTCTGGTGGCCGGGCGAACACTCGCCCCTCTACGCCCTGGAAGTAGTATTTCGCTGCATCGCCACGTACCTGATGCTCCTGGCGGCTTTGCGCATCACCGGACGGCGTAGCGTGAAGCAGCTTTCGCTCTTCGAGCTGAGCATCGTTATCGGCCTAGGCTCCATTGCCGGCGACACCATGTTTTACCCGGAGGTGCCGCTGAGCCACGCCCTCATCGTGTTCGGGGTGGTCATGGGCCTGTACTGGCTGCTCAACTACTGCACCGAGGTTTCGCCCAAGTTCAGCGACTGGATGGAAGGCAAAGAAGTGCTGCTGCTGCAATCCGGCCACCTGCAGTGGGACAACTTTCACCGGCAGAATCTCACCCAGAAAGAGCTGTTTGGCGCCCTGCGGCAGTATCAGGTAGAACACCTGGGCCAGCTAAAAGCCGTGTACAGCGAAGCCACTGGCGAGATGAGCGTCTTTTTTTACGAAGCCGACGAGGTGCGCCCCGGCCTGTCCATCATCCCCGATGAGCTCGCCAAGGCCAGCACAACCATTACCGAGGCGGGCCCGCACGCCTGCACCACCTGTGGCCACGTGCTGACGGCGCCCACCCAGGCCGCCTTAGCCTGCCCGGTGTGCCGGAAAAGCCAGTGGCTACCTGCCTGCACGGCCCGCCGCGTGGCGTAACCGACGGGCCCGCCGCCCAAAGCACCGGCAAGGCCCAGAGTTGCCCGGGCCGTAGCAAGAACGCGCCAAGCCCGATAACGGGTGCCGCCTACTTTTTCAGCAAGCCTAGCTCGGCTAAAATCTGCTCGGTGATTGAGTGTTCATAGAAGATGCTAAGCAAGGCCATAAGCGCTTTCTCTGCGCGATGGAAAAGATTGCACAGCAGGCTTTCTGGAAGGTTGTCCTACCTCCCGAGGTGTTTGTCTGCCCGTAGCTGTCGTTGGTCTATGTTTTTCGGGCTTGGTAACTTTCCCCAATAACTTGCGGGCAGTAATTAACCCAAGCTAACTGTATATGAAACAGACCTTTGTTACCTTGCTTCTTCTCGTCAATGCTGCCCCGCAGGTTACCGCGCAAGGTCAATCAAACTCACCTGTCATTGCGCCTTCGAAGGTTAGTGCTCATCCAGTGGATAGACAGCCAACAGGGCTTACTCCCGGACAACAATACTTGCTGACGGCCATTCGGCTGCTTAAGCAAAAATCACTTTACACCAGTCGCATCAATTGGCCTGAGCTAGAAGCGAAGTATCTTCTCAAAGCCAAGGAGGCCGATCAACCCAACGATGTGTATGGCTTCATCACCGAAATAATTAAGAGCAATAATCTACGCCATCATTCCTTTAGCAATCCGGAGCAGGTACGAGCCTACAAAGGCAAAGCACGAAGCACTGATACTATCGAAAAAGCCAAAGTAGAGATGCCGCAAGGGAAAATACTATCTAAAAAAGTCGGTTATTTAAAAATTCCTCAATGCCTTACTTCTGACTCACTCGTCCTGCTGCAATATGCTACCGAGTTGCAACGCATCATTGCAGCACTTAGCCAAAAGAAAGTGCAGGGCTGGGTGGTGGACTTGCGCGATAACGACGGGGGAAACATGTGGCCCATGCTGGCCGGCCTGGGCCCGCTGTTGGGCGAAGGCGCCGTGGGCTCATTCGTTACCCCTGCTACTTCGAAAACTACCCCTTGGTATTACGCCCAAGGCGAAGCATTTCCCAAAGGTCGGGTCGTCGCGGTGCGGGTTTCAACCACACCCGCGAAAACACTGCCGCACGCGCGAGTAACTGTTTTAGTGAACGAAAATACAGCGAGTGCCGCCGAAGCAGTTACCGTAGCCTTCATCGGCAAAGAGAACACCACAATTATCGGGCAAAAGACAGGTGGCTATTCTACCGCAAACAGCGAGTATGAACTGAGCGACGGAGCCAAGCTCTACGTCAGCACGGCGGTGTACGCGGACAGACACGGCAAGCAATACGACAATGGCATTATCCCGGATATTGTCACGGCTAAAGAAGCAACCCTTGCCAAAGCTGTAGATTGGCTTTTGAGCCAGCCCAAATAAGAACCCATGCACAGTAGCAGTGGAATAAAGCACGTAAACGTAGCCACTATCCAGAAGGAAGCTCCAGCCGAGGAGGGGCCGCTCGCTGGCAAGAGAACAGTCGAGTCCGGACGTGCAGCACCCAACGGAAGAGACGGTTTTGAACAACCCTCCCACTGGCTGGCCAACCACGGCGAGTTGGGGCTGCATCTGCTATTTTGGGCTCTGTATTTCGTGTACCCTCTGGCCAAGTTCGCGGGTCATGCTGACCATAAATTCAACTACTGGCTCTCCGCGCTGCAAACGGCAACGTCCGTTCTGCCAGTGTACGGGTTTTACCTGCTGGCCCTACCCCGGCTTTTCGCCGCCAAGCAGTACGCCGGGCTAGGTCTGGGTGGCTTGGGGCTGGCCGCTTTGTTTGCCGGCTTGGATTGCTACCTGAGTCACGCCTTTCTCACAGACTGTCCGTGCAGCCTGCAGCTGTGCGTCCTCAATACCACACCGGAAAAGGCTTCGCTGCTGCTATTCTTCAGTGCGGTGTTTGCTTTCAAGCAGCACCACTGGAAGCAAAAGGAACTGGAACACACCGAGAAGGAACGGCTGGGAGCTGAACTCGGCTACCTCAAGGCGCAAGTAAACCCGCATTATCTATTCAACACGCTGAACACGATTTACTCCTGCTCCCTCGACAACCCAGTCAAGGTGCCGGGCCTGCTGCTCAAGCTTTCCCACAACCTGCGCTATGTGCTCTATGACAGCGAGCGGGACCGAGTAGATCTGGCCCAGGAAATCCAACACCTGGACGACTACATCAGCCTGCAACAGCTGCGACTGGAAGGGCGAGTCCGGGTTGATTTCTCGGTTGAAGGCGTTGTAGCCGGACAAACCATTACCCCGCTGCTGCTGGTTGCCTTCGTGGAAAACACCTTCAAGCACTGCGCCGAGTATCTGGATCGGGAAAGCGAAATCACCGTTCGCATTGCGGTTGCGGGCCCGAAATTACATTTCTGGTGCGAGAACGATTGCACTGAGCCCGAAGCCGTAGAGACGAGTCCCTGCCCGCCCGCTGAAGGAGGCCTGGGCTTGAAAAACGTCTGCAAACGGCTGGAACTCGCGTACGGTCCCCGACAACGCCTCATGACCGCGAAGGTAATGGGCAAGTTTCAGGCGGAGCTTATTATTGATCCATTATGAGGTGCTTCATTGTAGAAGACGAGTTGCCAGCGCAACGGGTACTGCAAAAATACCTAGCCCTGATTCCGGGCACGGAGGTGGTGGGTACTTATCAATCAGCCATCGAAGCCAGCGCAGCCTTGCAGAGCACCCACGTAGACACGCTGTTTCTGGACATTCGGCTCCCGCTGCTATCGGGGACCGACTTCCTGAAAACCCTGGTTAACTCGGCCAAACCCAACGTTATCATCACCACGGCTTACCCTGAGTACGCCGTGGAAGGTTTCGAGTTGGATGTGGTAGACTACCTGGTCAAGCCGTTCTCGTTTGAACGGTTTCTCAAGGCCATTAACAAGGTGCGTAGTTTCGCGGCCACCCCTGGGCCAGTCCAACTCCCCTCCGCAGTTGGACCGGCCCTCTTTGTCAACGCTGACAAAACCCTGCACAAAGTGCTGCTAGTCGACATCCTATACCTGGAATCGGTTAAGGACTACGTGCGTATCGTCTTGCCCGAGCAGAAAATCATGTTCCTCGACAATCTCAAAAGTTGGGAGGAGAAGCTGCCCGCGCAACAGTTTGCCCGCATTCACAAGTCCTACATCGTGAACCTGGACAAAATACGCAAGGTGCACGGCAATATTGTGGCGTTGCCTCACGCTGAGTTACCCATTGGCCGCACGTACCGGGATGACTTTTTTCGCCGACTACAGGCGGCGACTTAGGGCGTTGCAAAACGAACGGAGAGAACGCCGACCCAGCCTGCGCACGCCTGAATCGGCATTTTCCCATTCGTTTAATGGTGTTCTTGGAAAGCGGAGAGAGATACTGATCAACCCTGCCCCGGCACCCAGCTAATAGCCCATACTCACTCCATCAATAAAACGTCAACGCTTCACGAGGACAAGTACAGCATCACCCAGCGCGGGGGCCAGCAACTGAGCCTGGAACAGTGGCAAGAAACGGACGAACCGCTACTCTCGGAAGATGTCAGCCGGCTCTCGCCGTTGCTGCATGAATGCGTTAGCACGCCGGGTCGCTACGAGAAAATGCCCGGTAACTGCTTGGGCATACTGCACTCTGTTTCTACCCTGCTCTGGCTGCGTTCATTGTCCGTACAACCTGGAGAAAACCAGCGACAGTAGCAGGAATAAAAAAACGCGCATGGGCGGGAAATGAGGCCGCAAAGTACAAAAAAGGCCGCTTGGCACAACCTGCCAGCCCGGGTGTCAGTTAAACAACCTGCCCCGCCCCTGGGGCTTCGCCTCGCCCTTTAGCGCACCTGAGCTATGCAAACCCGTGAACTTGGCCGCTCCGGCCTCTCCATTTCGCCCCTGATGCTGGGCGGCAACGTCTTCGGCTGGACCATCGACGAAGCCACTTCCTTCGCCGTGCTCGACGCCTTCGTGGCCGGCGGCGGCAACGCCATCGACACCGCCGACGGCTACTCGGTGTGGGTGCCCGGCCACGTGGGCGGTGAGTCCGAAACCATCATCGGCAAATGGCTGCGGCGCCGCGGCCGGCGCGACGACGTGGTCATCGCCACCAAAGTCGGCTGGGAGGTGAACGCCGAGAACAAAGGCCTGCGCAAAGACTACATCCTGCGCGCCGTCGAAGGCTCGCTGAAGCGCCTGCAAACCGACTATCTCGACCTCTACCAATCCCACAAAGACGACCCCAGCACCCCGGTCGAGGAAACCCTGGCCGCCTACGCTCAGCTCGTGAAAGAGGGCAAGGTGCGGGCCATTGGTGCTTCCAACTTCACTGCCGCCCGCCTGAGCGAGTCGCTGGCGACCAGCCAGCAGCACGGTTTTCCGCGCTACGAAACCCTGCAAAACCTTTACAACCTCTACGACCGCGAGGACTTTGAAAAGAACCTCGCGCCCTTGCTTGAGCAGGAGCACATCAGCGCCATTCCGTATTACGGCCTCGCCGCCGGCTTCCTCACTGGCAAGTACCGCTCGGAAGCGGACTTGCAGAAAAGCCCCCGTGGCGGGGGTGTGGGCCAGAAATACCTGAATGCGAAAGGTCTCGGCATCCTCAACGCCCTCGACGCCGTGGCCGAACGCCAGCGGGCCACGCCCGCCCAGGTTGCCCTGGCTTGGCTAATGCAGGCGCCCAGCGTAACCGCGCCCATCGCCAGCGCCACCAGCGTGGAGCAAGTCAACGATCTGCTCAAAGCCGCGGAGCTGCAACTCTCGGCCCAGGACTTGCAGACGCTGGACCAAGCGTAGTCCATCTGGGCGCTGGGTTTAAGGAAATTCCGCAGAGAAGGCTTTTATGATTTCTTATGATAAAGCCAACTCCAGTGTAGCTACCGGTTTTAAAAAGCCCCTTTAAAGTCAATTAATTCAACAGCCAACCAGATAATCCTGGCTTTATCAGGAAACAATGAGTTGCAAATAGCATGATACATTTAATTCCAGAAAAGGTAGATTTCAGGATATCGACAACTGGAGTTGAAGTTTTATACACAGAGGCTGGCGGCGCAATAATCACTTTAGATACTCAAAAAAGGAGTGATTATTTTGCTACAGACAGATACACAAGGACTCACATTACATTTGATATAGTAGCTGAATTAAAGTGCATAAAATTAAACTTTTACGAATTCAACTACGATAACTATTCTATTCTGAGAATGGAAGATACCCTTTCTGGAATTGAATATTGGCAAAAGTATGCTCATACCTATGAAAACGGGTTTTATTCGGTAAGCAATTCAGAAATCTTAAATAAGATGAGCTTGGTTTATGACCCCCAAAAAAGACTAAACTTGAAGCACTATCTGATTATTTGCTACGACAGCTACATTGAGCTAGTAGCTTCTGGTTATACCTTAAAAGAAGAGTATTAAATACTAATCTTATTCTGGAACGTATCTGAAAATGCAGAACGCCTGTTAGACTCGCTCCGATATAACTTTATCATTATCAGAGCTTTATTACTTCAGTTTATCAAGTCACCTTCTCAGTTATGCCGAGTAGAGCATCTGGCGGGCATTGTCCTCACAATTGGGGAAGCTCCCGGCGCGAATAGCTCCGCTCGGCAGACGTTCTTTTTACCTTTCCATCCCTTACCCTGCTACCTCCCACCCCTCCTACCATCCCATGACCATTACCAACACCCGCGTCAAGCTGGCGTCGCGCCCAGTGGGGCTGCCGCAGCCGGCTAATTTTGAAATTGATACCGTCGAAGTGCCACCGCTCAGCGAAGGCCAGGTACTGGTCAAAATCAGCTTTATTTCCCTCGACCCGGCCATGCGCGGCTGGATGAACGAGGGCAAATCCTACATCCGGCCGGTGCAGATTGGCGAGGTATTCCGGGCGCTTACGGCGGGCCAGGTGGTGGCATCCAAGAACTCTGCTTTCGCCGTGGGCGACTACGTGACCGGCAACCTCGGCGCGCAGCAATACGCGGTGGTGGGTACCGCCGTCACCGACCCCGGCAGCGCCGAATACCTCGTGCCGGCGGATACGCGCATCGCCCCGCTCGAAGCCTACCTGGCCACCCTCGGTATGCCGGGCCTCACGGCCTACTTTGGCCTCCTGGATACCGGCCAGCCCAAGGCGGGCGAAACCGTGGTGGTATCCGGGGCGGCCGGGGCGGTGGGCAGCGTGGTGGGCCAGATTGCCAAGCTGAACGGCTGCCACGTGGTGGGCATCGTCGGCGACGAAGCCAAAGGCCAGTACTGCGTGAGCGAACTGGGCTTTGATGCCTACGTCAACTACAAAACCGACAACTTGTTCGGCGCGTTACGGGCCGCCTGCCCCCGGGGCATCGACGTGTACTTCGACAACGTGGGGGGCGACGTACTCGACGTGGCTCTGGCGCAGCTCCGCCTTCGGGCTCGGGTGGTGGTTTGCGGGGCCATCTCGCAGTACAATAACACGACGCCCATCAAAGGCCCGAGCAACTACCTCTCGCTCCTCGTGAACCGCGCCCGGATGGAGGGCATCCTGGTGTCCGACAACGCCCCCAACTACGGCCGCGCCGCCCGCGAGATGGCCGGCTGGATACAGGAAGGCAAGCTGCGCTCGCCCAAAATTCAGGTCGAGCACGGCATTGAAAACTTCTTGCCCGCGCTGCTGAAGCTGTTTTCCGGCGAGAACTTCGGCAAGCTGGTGCTGGCACCGTAACCCCAGTTGGCAGTTGCTCCCGAAAATCAGGTAAATGAGTTGCGGCTTTTCCCTGTTAGGAGGAGCATGGCTTGCGGCTGAAAGATGGCCTTACGGCGCAGTGAGGTCCACGAACTCATACGTCCGGCCTACTTCCAGCGGCTGGCCATCGGCCTCGGCGTAGGGGTACACGAAGTAGTTGAGCGGGGGGCCCGCTTGTTTGGGTATGAGGTTTACGTCGCGGCCACGGGTAAATTCTACGCGGTTTTCGTCATGGGCGCCGAAGAAATAGGCGCGGCGGCCCGGGTTCTTGGCGGCTTCCGACGCATCGACGGGCACCCAGCCGGTTTCGGGCGTGAAGAATTCGGCCCAGCAGTGGTACCCTTTGATTTCGCCCTTGCCGCGCTCGGCCGGCAGCGGCAGGCCAATGCTGAAGCGCGCCGGGATGCCCAGGGCCCGGCAGTAGCCAACCACGATGGCGTGAAAATCGGTGCAGTTGCCGCGCCGGGCATCGCAGGCGTAGTAGATGTCGCCCCGCCCCCAGCCCTGGCCGGTTTTATCGTAGCTCACGGTGCTCACCACGTGCTCGTAAATGGCGCGGGCTTTTTCCAGGTCGGTGGTGGCGTGGGCCTGGGCCGCCACGTCGCGGGCCTGCTGGCGGATTTGCGGGTCGAGGGGCACCAGCCGGTCGGGGGCCAGCCAGCGGGCCAGGTCAGGGTCGGGCTTTTCCTGCTTGCTGGACTCGGGGCGGGCGGCTACCGCGGGGTTGACGCGCAGGTTCAGGTGTTCGCGGCGCGTAATCTGGGCCGTGAGGCGGACCACCAGCGGCGCGGTAGGCACCGTGGCCGGGCGCAGGTGCAGCATCTGGTTACCGAAGGACCCGCGCTCGATGGTATAGGGCACCGGCGAGTCGATTTTCAGGCTGGTCACGTCCTGGTTGGCGTCGGCGTGCGGCACGGGCAGCCAGAGGTCGAGGGCCCGGGTACCGGCCGGGGGCACGGGTACCGTAGCGGTGCTGGTGAGCACGAACGAGCGGCTGCGTGGCGCCGGCACAGTGGGCTGGGACCGGGCTACGCTAAGGCTAAACAACAGCGCGGACGCGCCCAGCCACCCAACCCGCACGGCTGAGCGATTCATCAATCGGGTACTCACAACAACTGGCCACTAAAACGCTGCTGGCGGGCGTCGGCCAAGCTGGATGGGAACCCTCGGGCTCCCACTCAACGGCCAAGGCGCGGGGCCCTGCCCGTTGACGCGACGCTGCAGCAGCGCCCGCCAGTCAGGGCCAACCAGACCCCAGCAGTACCCAAAGGTACGGCCGGCTCGCGGCTTAGGGCTGAATCAGACGCGATAGGGCAAGCCCCACCCCTACTCGCACGCATCACTCTCTTGATTCAATACTGGTTCAACCAGTGGCGCACCGCGGGTGATGGTAGCGGCTGGCAGCTATTACACGGCGTGGGTTTGCTTAATCATGCTTTGATTAGCCGAGTGAACTACCCCTAGCCTACAGGCATAGGGGCTTCTCCATCAAGTGCGGAGAACTTTTCCTGCTTCATCGACCTGACTAGTGTCAGCGTCTCCACAGGCACACTGGAGCGTTCCGCCCCTGAATGTCTTACAAGCGCCATCTGTTTGATGTTGATGGCAGCGTTATGGTCGCGGTTATGGTGCGTTTGGCAGCTTGGACAATCCCATTCCCGGTCGGCTAAGGTCAACGTGTGGTTGGTATAGCCACACGTTGAGCAGAGCTTCGTGGATGGTTGGAATCTACCTATTACAAGTAGCTGTTTACCCTGCCACTCGCATTTATATTGTAGCTGCCGCCGAAATTCTGCCCAGCTCACGTCTGATATGGCTTGCGCCAGCTTGTGGTTTTCGTGAAGCCCGGCGCTGCAACACCTTCAACCGGGCGATGTTCTTACGTAGGTGCTTGGGATTGGCTACGGCTTCGCCCTCACTTGTCACCAAAAAGTCCTTGATGCCGAGGTCAATACCCACCACGTTATCAGGGGTGGGTGGTACCAGCGTTTCCGCTTGTTGGTTGGGATCGACCAGTACGGAGGCAAAGAACTTACCCGTTGGCGTTCTGCGAATCGTGACGGTTTTGACAGTGCCCTTGAATCTACGGTGCAACACCGCTTTGATACCCGACTTGAATTTGGGTAAGCTGATGGTTCCCTTCTCAAAGTCTACTTGCCCGTTGGCGGGAATCTGAAAGGAACCGCCGTTGGCTTTGCGGCGGAAGTTGGGATAGTCCCCGCGTCCTTTGAGGAAGTTGGTGAAAGTATTATCCAGATTACGCAATGCCATTTGCAGGCTTTGCGAGTTGACCAGTTTCAACCACGGACACTCGGTTTTGAGGTCGGGCAACTGGTTAATCAGGCGAAGCAAGAGAGCGTTTTTCCAAACCGGGCATAGGCTTGCTGCTTGGTATCCAACGCCAGATTGTAGACAAACCGCGCCGCGCCGATGTGCTGGTTCAGCAACTCGGTGCACGTTCCGGCGCTGGAAGCAGTACGAAGGCTATTTGCTTCGCTATTTCTGGAAGGAACGCACCGTATTTTCAGATGGGTATTTTGTATGTTCAACCGGCGAAGCCTCAACGGATACAGTGCGGCCGTACATTACCTGGCAAGGCTAACACGAAGCTCGTGGTAACGACCGTTCAACTGTTCGCTGTAATCCCCTTGCCTAAAGGAGAAGGGGTTTTGCGCTCATAATCATAAAAGGCCCCGCGGCCTTTTCACTCCCTGCCTATGAAAGCTGCTGGCCTGCCGGTTCTCGCCCTCGCCTCGTTTCCCCAGCCGGCGGCCCGTACACCGTACTACTGCGCCCAGCTCGAAACGCACGTGGTCCAGTTTCCCCACGTGAACGTGCCCCACACCCACGACTTCTACCTGCTGCTTTACGTCACCGAGGGCGCGGGCCGGCACACGGTCGACCTGGTGACGTACGAGCTGCGGCCGGGCAGCCTGTTTTTCCTGGCGCCGGGGCAGGTGCACCACTGGGAGCTGGCCGCCGATACGCGCGGCTTCGTGGTGTTCTTCGATACCGACTTTTACCTCTTCCGCTACCCCGGCAGCGGCCTCTACGCCTACCCATTTTTCGACAGTGCCCACCCGCCGGTGCTGTACCTGCCCCCGACCGAAACGGACATCCGCCCGCTGGTCGAGCGCCTGTTTGCCGAATACGGCGCGTCTCACGCCAACCAGGCTGAGGTATTCCGCAGCTACCTGCACCTGTGCCTGGAGCTGGCGGCCCGCGGCTACCCCGCGCTGCCCGCCGCCGAGGCGAGCCCGGCTCTCCGGCAAATCCGGCAGTTTGGGGCCCTGCTCAACGAGCACTTTCGCACCAAGCGCAGCGTGAGCGACTACGCCGAGCTGCTCCACCTCACCGCCAACCACCTCAATGCCCTGTGCCGCCGGGCCCTTAACAAAACGGCCAGCACGCTCATTCACGAGCGGGTGGTGGTCGAAGCCCAACGCCTGCTCAGCCACTCGGCCCTGAGCGTGGCGCAGGTGGCCTACGAGCTGGGTTTTGAGGATGCTTCGTACTTCGTGCGCTACTTCCACAAATACGTCGGCACCACGCCCGAGGGGTTTCGGCAGCAGCGTTGATTTGTCCTGCAAGGGCCCGCAAAGGGGCTGCGCATAGGGGCCGTCGCCCCGGTAGTTTTGTCGTGCAAGAGGGCCAAAGCCGTCAGCAAGCTCCGCGTTAGTAGGCGAGCGGCGCGTTTGCCCGTATACTTTCTGTATTTGTCTCCTTTACCTTCTTTGGTTATGGCTACCTCCTCCGATTCCGCCGCCACCGCCCTGTTGGGTTTGCGCTGCCCCCGCTGCCACCAAGGCAAGCTTTTCACTTATTCGGCCTTCCAGGTCACCAAGTTTGCCGATATGCCCGCGCAGTGCCCCGTGTGCGAGCAGTCGTTCGAGCCGGAACCCGGGTTTTACTATGGTTCCATGTACATCACCTTCGCCTTCAACGTGGCCACCCTGATGGTGGTGGGGGTGCTGCTCTACTACTTTTTCGGCAACCCCGATACCAGGGTGTACGTCGTCGTCGTCACGGGGCTGACGCTGCTGCTCACGCCCGCCATTCTGCGCTACTCACGGGCCCTGATGCTGTACTGGTTCGGGGGGGCGCGCTACGACCCCAAGTGGCGGGGGCGGGTGGCGTAACCTCACATGTCTCCTTGGGATGGGCCCCTATCCAAAAAGAGGGGCTTTCCTCCCACAGAGTGCATTCTACAAACTCCGCCAAAACAGACAAAAGCAAATTCGGATCAAGACCCGGATGAATTAGGGCTAAATTTGGGCGAGCATCATCTACTCCTATAGTCCAAGGTATTAGGATGACGTTGATAACCCGCAAAGCAGGTGTTAAGGCGAGCAAAGGGAATGAGCAAAGCTATTAAAAGGGTCCTTTTGCTGGCTTTGGCCTGGTTTCTCATTCACACCATGCTCATCGTGGTGGATGGCCTGATGGATTCTCCGGGAAAAGCCGATGTAGCGCTCATCCTGGGCAATACAGTCCACGAAAACGGGAAGATGTCGGCCCGGCTGCAAAGCCGGGTGGAAAAAGGGCTGGACTTATACCGGGCTGGTCGCGTGAAGACAATAGTGGTAAGTGGGGGGTTGGGGAAAGAAGGGTTCTACGAAGCCGAGGTAATGAAAAATTACCTGCTGGCCCAGCAGGTTCCGGCGGCCAGGGTAATCGTGGATAATAAAGGCAATACGACTCAGCTGACGGCCCTGAACTTCAACCAGATCCGGAAGAAGCTCGGGTTTCGGTCAGTCATAGTCGTATCTCAGTACTACCACCTCAGCCGCACCAAGCTGGCTCTGCGAAATCTGGGGATGGAGAACGTTTACTCGGCTCACGCGCCCTATTTTGAATTCCGCGATCTGTATTCGCTGGTCCGGGAATTTTTCGGCTTTTACGCCTATCTGCTGCAAGGCCTTGCGCAAGGCACCTAAGTACGGCAGCTTTCAGCCCGCACTTAGGTGCCTTGCGTACCATTCTTTCCCTGGCTTTTTTGGCCTGACTATCTGGTTTAAACCTTCTGAGGCATTTCTGAGAAGGGCATGTGAACTGATGAAAGAAAACTTGAAGAAGCTATTCCGTTGCTGAATAAGTATTTACCCTAGCACAATTGCATCCGTACTTGGCCCCTACTCCAATAGCTAGAGCAGCCAGCTTGATCCAGGAATGATTGACTTTTCAGGAGAAGCGGCCTTGGGTCTGGCCCGTGAGCAAATGGATGAGCTTACTTCAGCACCTGCGCCTGCCACAGGTTATTACCGGGGTTGGCGTCGGGCAGTAGCTTGGTCGCGTTCAGCCGCACCCGCACGAGCGGCGTGGTGGAGTTGTAGCGGAACGTCCACGTGCCACCGCGCTGCCATATCTCCACCGGCAGGTGCACGCGGGTGGTTTTGCCGCTGGCTTCAGTCACGTCGGCGGTGACAGGCATGGCGGCGGGGCCGCGATTTTCGAGGGTGATGAGCGCACCCTGGGCCGGGTCCTGGTTGACGTAGGTGACGGTGCTAACGGCCTGGTCGAGCGCCCAGTTGTTGTACACCCACTCGCGCCAAAACCAGGTCAAGTCTTCGCCGCTGGCCTCGTTCATGGTTCGGAAAAAGTCCTTGGGCTGCGGGTGCTTGAACGCCCAGCGCTTGATGTAGGTGCGGAAAGCATAGTCGAACCGCTCCGGGCCGAGCACTTCCTCGCGCAGCAGAAAAAGGCCGTAGCCCATCTTGCTATACGCCGCGAAACCCAGGTTGCGGGCCTGCGTTACGTCGGGCACGGTGTAGGGCGGGTCGGTGGTGGGGTCCAGAATGCTGCGCACGAGGCCGGCCACCAGGCGGGTGGTGTCGTTAATCGACTTGTACTCGCCATTGTTGAAGTTTTGACTCGAGAGGATGTTGATGAAGGTGTTAAAGCCCTCGTCCATCCAGGGGTATTTGCGCTCGTTGGACCCCACAATCATCGGAAACCAGTTGTGGCCGAACTCGTGGTCGGTTACGGCCCAGAGGTTGGCTTTGCGGGCTTTGGCTCCGCAGAACACGATGCCGGGGTACTCCATGCCGCCCACCACGCCGGCCACGTTGGTCGCCACCGGGTAGCTGTACTCGTACCACTGCTTGGAATTGTATTCGATGCTCTTCTTCACGTACTCCGTCGAGCGGTTCCAGGCCGTATCCTGAGCCGACTCGGTGGGGTAAAGCGACATAGCCAGCGCCTTGCGCCCGCTGGGTAGGTTCATCTTCGCCGCATCCCAGATGAAAGCAGCCGAGGCCGCCCAGGCCACGTCGCGGGCCCGCAGGCAGCGGAAGTGCCAGGTGAGGCGGCCGTTTTTGCCGGTCGGCCGCGAGCTGGCTTGCGTTACCTCGGCGGCGCTGCGCACCGGCACGGTTTGGTCGGAGCCGGCGGCCTGGGCCAGGCGGCGCTGTTGGGTGGCGGTCAGCACTTCCGCCGGGTTCACCAGCTCGCCCGAGCCGCCCACCAGGTAGTTGGCGGGCACATCCACCGTGTAGTCGAAGTTTCCGTATTCCAGGTAAAACTCCGCCGACATGTAGGGCAGCGTGTTCCAGCCTTCGACGTCGTCGTACACGGCCATGCGGGGGTACCACTGCGCCACCTCGAAGATTTCGCCGTTGGTGGTTTTGAGGCGGCCGAGGCGGTCGGCGCCGTACTCGGGAATGTTAAAGGCGTAGCTGATGCGGATGCCGAGTTGGTCGCCGTTCGGCTTCAGGGCTTCGGGCAGGATGATCTGCAGCCGCGTGTCAGTAACGCGATAGTTGGCTTGCTGCTTCTTGCCGTGCAGGGAGATGGTTACGGCTTGCAGGCTGTCGCCCCCCCGAAAGGCCCGGGCCGAGTTGCCGAAGCGCCCGCCGGCCACCGGCGTTGCGGCCGCCCCGCGCGAGTCGTTCCGGAACAGGTTCTGATCGACTTGCAGCCACACGAAGGGCAAGTTGTCGGGGCTGTTGTTGGTGTAGGTGATGTCGACGGTGGCCGTTACGCGGGCGGCTTTCTCGTCGAGGCGGGCGTTGATTTTATAGTCGGCGGCGTTTTGCCAATAGGCGGCACCGGGCTGGCCTCCGGCCGTGCGGGTGGGGGTGGCCAGCTGCTCAATAAACGAGGGGTTGAACAAGGTGCGGGCGTCGTAGGCCGCGCCGGAGCCGCTGGTTGGGAGCTGGGCCGCGACCGGGCCGGCCGCCAGCAGCGCCGCGCTCAGCAGCCCACGGGACAGAAGATTCAGTTTCATGCGAAAAAATCAGAAGAAAACACGGGTTCGCGAGCGAAGTCGCTGGTTTATCAAAAGTACTCGCCGAAGCTTCTTCCGCTATACCAGCCGGGCGCGCACCAACGCCATTAGCTGGTTGAGGTCGGCCGCATCCATCTCCGGGGCTTCAATGAATGGCGTCAACTCGCCGGTCTCGGCCGCGGCAAAAGCGGCCGGCAGCGCCTGCCCGCGCCACTGGGGGTAAGCGCGCGCAAACTCGTCGCGATGCAGGAACTCGACCGGCACGGGCAGGCCTTGCACAAATGCTTTCCACTCGGGCTGCATCGAGGTAGCGCCGTAGGTAACGGCGCACAGCGAGCAAGGGTACGTGGCCGGGGACAGAATTTTGTGGAACAAGTCCTTCAAGCCGGGCAGCAAGCCGCCATCGGTATTGTACACGAAAAGCAGACGCTGGGCCGCAAGCATACGCAAAGGTCGGTGGGAAAGCTGCTGCCCATTTACGTTATCCCTTGTCTCGATCAGTTGGTGCTTGGTGCTTGGTTGTTGGTGCTTGGTGTTTTCTTAATCGGAATACGGCGCTAATCCTAAGTTGGCGGGGAGCTCCGTTACTCGGAGCGGCGAAGGCGTCAATCCAACTTCAACTTTGCCCTGCCTCTATGCCGCTCACAGTTCAACCTTCAAGCTAATAGCTCGGCGCACTGCCGGGCGATTTCCAGCTCCTCATTGGTTGGGACTACCAAAATACGGGCCCGCGACTCGGGTTGGCTTATATCGTGCAGGCCCGGCAGGCGCTCCTGGTTTTTAGCCTCGTTCAATAGCAAGCCGAAGAACTCCATATCCCGGCAAACCCGGGCGCGCACCAGCGCGTCGTTCTCCCCTACCCCCGCCGTAAACACGATGGCATCCAGTCCATTGAGCACAGCCGCATAGGCCCCGATGTAGTGGCGGATACGATAGGCGTAGATGTTGTAGGCCAGCTCAGCGCGGGCATCACCCGCGGCCAGCGCCTGCCCAATGTCGCGCATATCACCGAAGCCGGTGAGGCCCCGCATGCCGCTCTCCTGGTTGAGCAAGGTGCTCACTTGCTCGGCGGAATAGCCCAACGGCCCCAGCAGGTGCAGCACCACCGAGGGGTCGAGGTCGCCGGAGCGGGTGCCCATCACCAGGCCGCTGAGCGGGCCGAACCCCATGCTGGTGTCCAGCGACCGGCCGCCGCGCACGGCCGCCATGCTGCACCCGTTGCCCAGGTGAATGGTGACGAGCCGCGCGTCGGGCTGGCCCAGATAGGCGGCCGCCTGGGCGGCCACGTACTGGTGGCTGGTGCCATGAAACCCGTATTTGCGGATGCGCGGCCCGGTGTAAAGGGCGGTAGGCAAGGCGTAGCGAAATACGTGTTCGGGTAAGGTCTGATGGAAGGCCGTGTCGAATACTGCTACCTGCCGCGCCTGCGGAAAGAGACACTCCGCCACCTCAATGCCCCGGTAATTAGCCGGGTTGTGCAGCGGGGCCAGCGCAAAGAGCCGCTGAATTTCCGCTTTTACTTCGGCCGTAATGAGGGTGGTGGCAGCGAAAGCTTCGTCGCCGTGCACCACCCGATGCCCCACCACGGCAATTTCGGCGGGGTCCTGAATGACGCCCCCGGGCTGTTCAGTTAGCAGGCGCACCACTTCGCGGAGGCCGGCTTCGTGGTCCGGCAGCGGCTGGGGGTGGTGCTGCTCAGTGGGCGGGACGGCCGCGGCGAAAACCCGGTGGGTGATGCGGGCTTGCGCCGAACCAATGCGCTCCACCAGACCGCTGCACACGGGCTGCTCGGCTGGCCAGCGGAAAAGTTGGTATTTAATGGAGCTGCTGCCGGAGTTGACGACGAGTATGTTCATGCGGAATTAGTAGATAATAAGGCATCAGTTCGTCACGCCGAGCTGAAAAAACGTGGTGCAGCACCAAACGTTCCGTTATACCGAAGAGAACGTCATGCTCGGTGTGCTGTTCTTCGCAGTACGAACCCCGTTCGCTACCCACCTCTTATTGGTGCTGGGCTTGCTGGCTCTGAATGGCGGTAATCACCACTGTATTAAACACATCATCCACGGTGCAGCCCCGGCTCAAGTCATTCACCGGTTTGTTCAGCCCTTGCAGTACCGGGCCAATGGCCAGCGCGCCGGTTTCGCGCTGCACGGCTTTATAGGTGTTGTTCCCGGTGTTGAGGTCGGGGAAGATGAGAACACTCGCCTGGCCGGCCACTTCTGAGCCGGGCAGCTTCTGCCGGCCCACCAGCGGGTCGACGGCGGCATCGTATTGAATGGGTCCGTCTACTTTCAGGTCGGGGCGCAACTGCCGCACCAGCTCGGTGGCACGGCGCACCTTTTCCACGTCGGCCCCCGCGCCGGACGTGCCCGACGAATACGACAGCAGGGCCACTCGCGGCTCAATGCCAAACGCCGCGCTGCTCTCGGCCGACGAAATGGCGATTTCGGCCAACTGCTCGGCGGTGGGGTTAGGATTCACGGCGCAGTCGCCGAACACGGCCACCCGGTCGGGCAGGCACATGAAAAACACCGATGACACCACCGACACGCCCGGCTTGGTTTTGATGAACTGCAGCGCCGGCCGGATGGTGTGCTGCGTGGTATGCACTGCCCCCGACACCATGCCGTCGGCGTGGCCCTTGTACACCATCATCGAGCCGAAGTACGACACGTCGCGCAGCAGGTCACGGGCCATGTCGTGGTTCACGCCCTTGTCCTTGCGCAGCTCGTAAAACGTCTCCACGTAGTCGGCATAATAAGCGGAATTCACCGGGTCGATGATGCGTACGTGGCCGGCGGGCAGGTTTAGGCCCAGCCGTTTGGTCGAGGCTGCCACCTCGCCAGGGTCACCCAGAATGGTCAGGTCGACCACGTCCTGGTGGAGCAGCTGCGCGGCGGCCCGCAGAATACGGTCGTCGTTGCCCTCCGGCAGCACGATGTGGCGCCGCGAGCGCTTGGCCCACTGCAGCAGCCGGTACTGGAACATGTGCGGCGTAATGCCTTCGGGTTGGAAGCTGACCAGCTTTTCTTCCAGGGCCCGCACGTCGACGTACCGCTCGAAGGTGCTGATGGCCAACTGAATTTTCTTGGGGTTATCGGCCGTGATGCGCGACTTAATGGCGCTGACGCGGGTAGTGGTTTCGAAGGTTCCCGTGGGCACGGCCAGGATGGGCACCACGCTCGGCAGGCCTTCGAGCAGGCGCATCACGGGCGCTTCGGGCTCGGTGCCGGCCGTGAGCACCAGGCCCGCCACGCGCGGGTAGCTGGCCGACTGATTAGCCTGCAAGGCGCATACAATGATGTCGCCCCGGTCGCCGGGTGTCACAATCAGCACGTTTTCTTTGAGGTAGTTCAGGAATTGGGGCACCTGCATGGCCCCGATGATGTAGTTGTCGACCTGCCCACCCAGGCCGGCCTCGCCAAAGAGGAGCTTGCCGCCCAACCCGGCCTGAATTTCCCGCATGGTGGGGTGCAGCAGGTGGGGGTCTTCGGGGATGACGGCCAGCAGTACCTCAGCCGGCAGCTGGCTACGCAATAGTGCCCGGACGTCGTCGGCCTGCCCGGGAGCCACGCGGTTGGCCACCACCAGCAGCACCGGCACCTCGCGGCCCTCGAAGTTGCGCAGCAGCGTGAGGACCGTGCTCACCAGCAGGGCCGTGCTCTTGCCCTCGCCGGACACCACCAGCACCACCGGCACGCCCAGGTTCTTGGCCATCGACAAGTTGGCGTCGAACTCAAAGGCGGTGCCCGGCCCGAGAAAGTCGCTGCCCTCCACCACCGTAAAGTCGTAGTGGTCTTCCCACTGCTTGAACTTGCGGATGACGGTATCAATCAGTTCGCCCTGGGCGTCGGCTTCGAGCAGCCGCAGGGCCTCGGGGCGCGTGTAGGCGTGGGTGGGCGCATCGGCCAGCGGCAGCCGGAAGTAGCTCACCACCGCTTCGATGTGCGGGTCGGGCTGTTGCGCGGGGTCGTAGTCGATGATGGGCTTGAAGTAGCCCACCTTGCGGGCCTGGCCCAGCAGCATGTTCACCAGCCCCAGCGCCACCAGTGATTTGCCGCTGTAGGGCTCGGCGGCGACAATAAAAATGGCTTTCGTCATGCGTAAGCTAACGTAACGGCCGGGGTGGACGTTGGCTATGACCATGCTAGGAAGTGACCCAGCCTCGTTACTTCCTGTAGGTGTATTGGGTCAGGGGAGGTTTTGCCCCGCCCGGAATTCAATACGCTCCACCAAACTCGTTTCAAACCAAGTAAACACCTTTATTTTCATTCCTCACGACGATCAAACAGCCGGTTCATCGCCTCTTCGTTGTACATCCTTTGGCTACTATTGTCGGACAATGAATAGATGCAAAAGTCATCACCTGCGTATTCTTTCGCATAGACGTTATTCACCCGCGCTTGCTCATCGAAGTACACCCAAAGCATCGGATAGGTCCTCATGAAGCCTCCCTCAAGGGTGTACGTAAACTTGGTTCTTCGATAGTGCTTACGCTCATCGTTGGCGTCACACACGTGCGGAACGGTATCGAGGGCCGCCCGAAGAAAAAGATCAGCTATGCTGGTCGTATCCGCCGCTATAACACTCTTCTGGGTCGCGTCGAAATCAGCGGAGTTCGCCATACTATGCGCGTCGTTTCCTTGGTAGGAGTCAATCAGATAGGGTCGACCCAGGAGGGCTACTACTTGCGCAGGGGTCATCCTCAACTGCACTTGCCGGATTCGGTTAACAGTTACCTGTGGCCCCCTAGCTGGAAGCGGATACAGACCCCAAAAAGTAATGAAAGCCATTATCATGGCTACTCCGCAGCCTAGCGCTACCAAGCCTAGCGTAAAAAGAGTTCTCATTGTAGCGCTGATAAATCCAGAGGTGAGCATAACTCCCGTGGCCATATTCTATTGTGCCGAAACGTCAAGGCTGAGTGTCACTACAACTGCTACACTGGCTTATTGACCTCATCTTTGCGCCAATGAATCCAACTGCTGCTCCCCTACCCTACCTCGTTTTCGACTTTGACTCTACCTTCACCCAGGTGGAGGGCCTCGATGAGCTGGCTGACATTGCCCTGCAAGGCCACCCCGACCAGGCCGCCGTGGTAGCTCAAATTCGGGCGCTGACCGACCAGGGCATGGCGGGCGAAATTGGCTTTCAGGAGTCCTTGGCGAAACGGCTGGCCCTGCTCGGTGCCACCGAAAAGCACCTGGCGCCGCTGGTAGCCCGCCTGCGAACCAAAGTGAGCGAGAGTATCCGGCGCAACGGCGACTTCTTCCGCCGCTTCGCCGATAGGATTTACGTGGTGAGCAGCGGCTTCCGCGAGTTCATCGAACCCGTAGTGGCCGAATTCGGCATTACGGCCGACCACGTGCTGGCCAACACCTTCACCTTTGACGCCGCCGGCCGCATTACCGGCTGCGACCCGCAAAACGTGCTGAGTCGCGACGGCGGCAAAATCCGCCAGCTCGTGCTGCTCGACCTGGACGGGCCCGTGTACGTGCTCGGCGACGGCTACACCGACTACCAAATCCGCGAAGCCGGCCTGGCCCACCGCTTCTACGCGTATACCGAGAACGTGGCCCGCCCCACCGTGGTGGCCCGCGCCGACGAAGTGCTGCCCAGCTTCGACGAGTTTTTGTACCAGCTAAAGCTTCCCATGACTCTTTCCTACCCCAAAAACCGCATCAAAGTCCTCCTCCTCGAAAACCCGGATGCCCGCGCCCAGGAACTGTTCAGCGCAGAAGGCTACCAGGTGGAAACCGTGCCCGGCGGCCTCGACGAGGAGGAGCTCATCCAGCGCATTGAAGGGGTGAGTATTCTCGGCATCCGATCCAAAACCCAGGTTACCAAGCGCGTGCTCGACGCGGCCAACCGGCTGATTTCCATCGGCGCCTTTTGCATCGGCACCAACCAAATTAACCTGGACGCGGCCATGGAACGCGGCGTGGCAGTGTTCAACGCGCCCTTTTCCAACACCCGCTCAGTGGTCGAGCTGGCCCTGGGCGAAATCATCGTGCTGGCCCGCCTCATTCCCGAAAAGAACGCCCGAATGCACCGGGGCGAGTGGGACAAGTCGGCCCAGGGCTCGTTCGAGATTCGCGGCAAAACGCTGGGCATCGTGGGCTACGGCAATATCGGGGCGCAGCTTTCGGTGGTGGCCGAAGCGGTGGGCATGAAGGTGGTGTACTTCGACATCGCCGAAAAGCTCCAGCTCGGCAACGCCGTGAAGTGCCGTACGCTGGAAGAGCTGCTCACCCAGGCCGACGTCGTGACCCTGCACATCGACGGACGCCCCGAAAACGAGCGCTTCATCGGCGAGCAGGAATTTGCGCTGATGAAGCCCGGCGCCCTGTTCCTCAACAACGCCCGGGGCCACGTGGTGGACGTGCCGGCCCTGGCCGCCGCCCTGCGCTCGGGCCACCTCGGCGGCGCCGCCGTCGACGTGTTTCCCTACGAGCCTAAAACCAACCACGAAAGCTTCGAAAACGAGCTGCGGGGCCTGCCCAACGTGCTGCTCACGCCCCATATCGGCGGCAGCACCGCCGAGGCCCAGCGCAACATTGCCGAGTTCGTGCCCGAACGCATCATCCAGTACGTAAACACCGGCAACACCCAGCAGTCGGTCAACTTCCCCAACATTCAGCTGCCCGTGCAGCAGGCTCACCGCCTCATCCACATCCACGCCAACGTGCCGGGCGTGCTGGCCCGGATCAACAACGTGCTGGCCGCGCACCACGTCAACATCCTGGGTCAGTACCTGAAAACCAACGAGCTCATCGGCTACGTGATTACCGACATCAACCAGGAATACGACCAGGAAGTCATCCAGGCCCTGCGCGAAGTCGAGCACACCATCAAGTTCCGGGTCCTGTACTAATATATTTAGTACTTTTCTGGCGTTTTCTGGCTGCAGTCTTAAGGCAACGCAGTTGCCGTGACTGCCAGCCCCAAGAACGGGGGCAGTCTCCAGACTGCCGTAGGGCAAGCAGCACGCTAACGTGCAAGCTGCGGATCTAGGGCGGCAGTCTGGAGACTGCCCTCGTTCTCAGGGCTGGCAGTCGCGTCGCTACGCGACTAAGACTGCCGCCAGGCGTCAGACGTCTGGCGTTAGCAGTTTGTTTATTCTTTCCAGCAGGAACCTCATAAATTATGGGTTACCCAATCCGCGACCAGCAGGCGCTGTACTTCCTCACCTTTACCGTCGTGGGCTGGGTTGACATCTTCACCAGGCCTCAGTACAAAGACATCATCATAGACAGCCTGCGGTACTGCCAGCAGAAGAAAGGCCTGGAGTTATTTGCTTATTGCTTGATGACTAACCATCTGCACCTCATTGCCCGTGCGGCCGATGGTCACGAACTGTCGAACATTGTGCGGGATTTCAAGAAGTTTACCGCCACCAAGCTGTTCAACGAAATTACTAACGCGCCCACTGAAAGCCGCCGCGGCTGGCTCCTGTGGCTCCTAAGACAGGAGGGGGAGCGCAACCCAAGCAACCAGCACTTTCAGCTCTGGCAGCAGCGGAGCCATGGCGTGGAACTGCGCACCCCGGAAATGGTGCGACAACGGCTAGCCTATACCCATGCCAACCCCGTGCGAGCGGGTATCTGTTATCGCGACGAAGATTATCTATACTCCTCGGCTTCGTTTTATGCGGGTTTGGAGGCGGTGTTGCCAGTGTTGCGGTTGGTTTAGGCCGGTCTGTTTACGGCAGTCTGGAGACTGCATCCGTTCCTGGGGCTGGCAGTCACGGCAACTGCGTTGCCTTAACACGGCTGCCAGTAGCCCGCCGTTAGCCCAATAGCCGCCAGTAACGCTTCGTTGTTTTTACTAAATTGCTAATTATTAGCACTTTTTTATTTTTGCAAGTATACTGTTTGTAGAAACCTCCGGAACTAATCGTACTCTAGGGCTTTCCCTACATTACCCACAAGACAAAAGCTCATGGCTAACAGCGAGCAGCAGCTGGCTCATAACCCGATGATGTATCCGTTTGAGATTCATCTGACTACCCGTGAACTGTCGGCTGACCAACTCGCCAGCTTTGTGCAAGCCTGCGACTACTTGGCGGCTAAGCCCTTGCTTATTGAGCTGGCTCAGGGCAGTTCCACTACCCAGCCCATGCTCAGCAAGGTAGTCCACCAGTCCAACCTCGATGCGGCACTGGCCGCGGCGGCGGCCGCGGCCGACTACCTGGAGCGTCAGCACTTGTCGGCGGTTCGCGTGAAAATTGAAACGCCAGCGAGTTACGCCCACCTGGCCACTCCGGGTGGTGGCGCGGCGTTCCGGCCCTATTTTGAATGGCACGGCAAGGTGCCTTACCAACAGGTAGAAGTACTGCTAGCCCTCTGTGCCGAGCACCGGGCGCACTTGTCGGTGAATGCCCTGAAGCACAACGGCACTACGCGCTTCGTTACGCTGCGGGAATTTGGCGATGCGGCTATCTTTCAGGCGCGGGTAGCCGCCCTGACTGCCGCTTTACACCCTCAGTGGCCGCTGCTCAAGCAGGAGTCGGAGTGCTGCGTTTACGATAGCAACACGACTCTGGACGCGGGCTGGCTACCCCAATAAACTTCTGCGCCCATGACCTACTCCGAACTTGAAATGCGTGCTTACGAAGCATTTATTCGCCGCGCCGCGGCCCTGGACTTTCCTTTTATGCTGAAAGGCAGCTACGTGACCCGCCAATACTTTGCGCAGCCCACCGACCGGACTCCCCAAGATTTGGACTGGGTATACACGGGGCGCATCGGGAGCCCGGCCGAGGCCAAAACCGTGTTCGACGACTGGGCCACCCGCGTGACAGAGCTTGCGCAGGACGACGGGGTGGTGTTTCAAAGCTTTCAGAAGAACGCGTTTTGGCGCATGATCGACTACGCGATGGCCGACGACTTCCCCACCATCAACACCGATTTGGAGTGCTGGGTCGACGGCGAGCACTTCGAGAACTTCACCCTGGACATCTCGTTCAACCTACCCCTTGAGCTTCCCAGTGAGCCCCTGATTTATCAGCCCCTGCAGGGGGAGGCCTTTTACCTGCCCCACACCCCACCGCTGGCCCTGCAAGTTGCCTGGAAGCTACACCAGACCCTGGTTCGCCCGCGCTTCAAGGACTTATTTGACTTGTTGCATCTGGTCAGGCACCCGTCGTTTAATGAGACTACCCGGGAACGCGCCCTGGAGGCATTGAAAAAAGAATGCCGCGCCGATAATACCGACTTCGGCCGCCTGCGCTGGTTGCTCACGGGTAATTTGCAGCCGCTGTATGGCACCCCCACCGCAGAGGCACTGTGGCAGGCATGGCGGCACAACTCATCGGCCTTCGTCCCCAGCCAATTTTACGAGCAGCGGGCCGTACACATCACCGACGCTAAGCAGCTACCCGAGACCTTGGCGGGCTTTGAACAACAGCTGCAAAAATCTTTTCAGCACGCCGGCTTCGACGCGGTGCTGGAGCAGTTGCCCGCCCCAGGGGCAAATAATAAAAAGAATTCATCCTCGGAAAAGCGCGGCTTTTTTAATAGTCTGCTGGATTTCTTTAGCTGAGGGCTACGGCCCGGCGTGCGGACGAAGCGTTTCAGGAACCGCATCACGCGCCGGGCATTGGCAGAACTGGGGCGCCCCAGCAGATCCGGGTCGCCGCTAGTGCCGGGAAAACCGTGGGCAATAACGGCGTAATCGCCCACTATTACCTACTCAACGCCCTCGGCGCGGAAGTGGTGCAGTAGATGTAAATCCTCTTCTTCCATTGGTGGACAAGGCCAGATTGGCGGAGCCTCACAGCCGGTCCCGCACCTGCCGCAGTACCCGCTCTACTTCGTTGCGCATGGGGTAGCTGTCGACCACGTGGTTGTTGTTCATGAAGCTGAACGCTACCAGCCGGCCGCTTTTTGTGCGCAGGTATCCGCACACGTTGAGATTATTGCTCAGCGTGCCGGTTTTGCCCCATACCCACGGGCCGGCCGCGTCGTGGTAGCGCTTACGCAGGGTACCCTGGCGGCCACCGGCCGCCAGCAGGCTGAGCAGGCGGCGCTCCGGCACTTCCTGATGCAGCTTGAGCAACAGCGCAGTAAGCGTGCGGGGCGTGATCAGGTTGAGGCGCGAGAGCCCCGAGCCATCAACCCAGAAAACAGGGTCGGGCAGGCCGGGGAGGAAGTTTTTGCGGACGTATCGAATTACGCGCCCGGTACTCAGCGAGTCGTGGTTGCCAATCTTAGTGGAGCACATCAGCAGCAGTTGCTCGGCCAGGAAGTTGTCGCTCACCCGCAGCATGCGGCGGTAGAGCGAATCTACCCGCAGGCCGTACAGGGTGCGGATGGAATCAAGGCCGGGGCGCGGGCGCCACTCGGCGCCGGTGGTAGCCCGGCGCAGGGTGTCGCCCAATAGCCGCAGCATCAGCCCGCTGCTGGTGCGGAAGGGCGTCTCATCAACCCACTTTTTAGTGGCAGGGAGCACGTAGAAACGGTTTTCGAGCGGTGCGCGCAGCACGTGAACGTCCTCGTCGAGGCCGGGGGTGAGCAGGTTGGGCGGGGCCGGGCTGACCAAAGGCGCAAAGAAGCGCGGCAACACGCGCACCCGGGGCATGGCGGGCAGCGCCGGACGTGCGGCGGCCACCCCACCGGCCCGCGCGGGCAGCGGCGCGGAAGCATAAAAACGGACGGTATGCCCATAAATCGGAAACGCCCCCCGCTCGGGCTGGAAGTAATAGCCGTAGTCGTCCCAGTTCCAGCTGGGGCCGAAGGCGGGCACGCAGGCAATGGCACAGTAGGCCAGCTTTTTCTCGGGCCGGTTCAGCAGAAAATGATAGGCCCGGCGGCTGGGTACGTCGCCGTGCAGCAGCGTGGGGTCGCCGGTGCCCTGGAAAAAGAGGGTGTCGTGGCGGCTAAAGTAGCGCAAGCTGGGCAGCGAGTCGCCGAGCAGGTGCAGGCCGGCGTAGAAGCTGAACAGCTTCATGGTGCTGGCCGGGGTGAAGTATTTAGCCTCCTGGTAGCCAAACAACTCTTCGCCGGTAGCAGCATCGGCCAAGCTCAGCCCTACTTGGTGCTGACGCAGGATGGCCGAGCTGTCGAGCAGTCCCTGCAACCAGGGCAGCCGCTGAGCCGGGGGTGGCGCAACGGTTATGGGCGCCTGCTTCTCCGGAGCCTGGGCACAGGCCGAAAGTTGAGTAGCGCCGAGGGCAAGGAACACTAGGAAATAGAGAGGACGTAGCATCGGCCGCAACTTAAGCAACAATTAGGCCTGGGGCACCTCAAACAACTGCAAAAATCGCGTTTTTTGGCGCATTCTAAGGGTTCAGATCTTTTTTATAGAGCACTTTGGAAAGCCCACACATCTGAGTAGGTGTAGGATAGAAGAGGCATAATCCGAGTTCGGCCGGCGCAATAGGCTCCTCTATCGACAGCGGCGGAGGGGCAGAGGGGCCGCCGGGTCGCCAGGGCCAGCCATTGGGGTCGGCGAGGGTGACCCGGCACTGGTAGGCCCCACCCTCGACATCGCCGCTGGCGAAGAACTCTCGGTAGCTCACGCAGCAGGCCGCCGCGAAGCGTAGCGTCTCGAGGGAGCACATAAATAATATTGCCTGGGCCAGCCATCCGCATCGTCGGGCTGAGGCAGTACCCGCCCGACGCTCAATGTTTACCGGCGGGCAACGGGCGGTTTGTGCACCTTGAAATTAAACGTAAGTAGGTTTAATTTCTTAATTCTACTTGATTACTAATAGCTTAACATCAATTCACTAGCAGGCTTGTTTCTGGCTTATCAAAATGACTGAGCTAGCCTTATTCCAAACAAAGTCCAGGGGAGGTCCTTGCTGGCGCCCAATTTCGAGGCATTGAAAGCAGCCGCAGCGGCTGGTGGCCTTTACTGGTCCTACTTATTAGGGCCTCTCCCCTACTTTCGCGGTTTCTCATTTCTTTCTTCTCTACTCACCTACTAACACTACCATGAACCCTTCCGCCCGCAACATCATTGCCTGGATTCTGCAAGCCCTGCTCGCTGCGGCCTTCATCATGTCCGGCTTCAGTAAGCTGAGCCACGGGCCCGACACCGTGAAAATGTTTAGCAACCTGGGATTCCCGGGCTGGTTTGCCTACTTCATTGGCGGCGCCGAGCTGCTGGGCGGCATTGGTTTGCTGATTCCGCGCACCGTGCGCCCGGCCGCGCTGGGCCTTATCGTTATCATGATCGGTGCCGCGGTGCTGCACGCCACCAAAATCCCGGGTGGTCTGGCGAAGGGCGTACCGGCCCTGGTCTTGCTCGGGCTGCTGGCCGTCGTGGTACTACTGCGCTGGCCAAGGAAGCGACGCTAACTCCAGACCCGCGCCCGGGGCCTAGCCGTACGCCAACGCGCCACGACGGCTCAACTGCCTGGAGCGGAGCGCAACAGCTGCTTAACGCAGCCGGGCCGGGCGTCACCGCCTCAGCGGACTGGGCTCCGGGTAAAGTATAGTCGACCCGCGAGCGTCTACCAAGGCCACCGAACCAATAGCAGCCCATGGGGTTGCTAGTCAAGCTGGGCCGTGACTCAAGCTTTCCCTTTGCTTCATGAAGATTCTCTACAGCTACTTACGCAACTACTGGGGCTTGCTGGCCCTGGCTTTGGTGCTGGCAGCCATCAACCAGATTTTCTCGCTGCTCGACCCCTACCTTTTCCGCCAGTTGGTCGACCACTTCGTGCCCAAGAACGGTAGCATCAGTGGGTTGCGCCTGGTGCCGTTCTGGCCGTTCTTCCGCGAGGCCATGCCGCTGCTGGCCATGATGCTGGGCGTGGCTATGGTGTCGCGCATTGCCAAGAACTTCCAGGACTACTACGTCAACGTCATCACCCAGCGGCTGGGCGCCAAAATGTACTCCGATGGCCTGCGCCATTCGCTGGAGCTGCCCTACCAAGTATTCGAAGACCAACGCTCGGGCGAGACCCTCGGCAAGCTTCAGAAGGTGCGGGTCGACGTGGAGAAGCTCATTCAAAGCTTCGTAAACGTGCTGTTCACGGCCCTGGTGGGCATCATCTTCGTGATGTGGTACGCCATCACCGTGTACTGGCCCATCGCGGCGGGCTACTTCCTCACCATCCCGCTGCTGGGCATCCTGAGCTTTGCGCTGAGCAAGCGCATCAAAACCATCCAGCGGACCATCGTGGGCGAAACCACGGCCCTGGCCGGTTCCACCACCGAAAGCCTGCGCAACATCGAGCTCATCAAGAGCCTGGGCCTGGCCCAGCAGGAAACCCAGCGACTGAACGGCATCACCAGCAAAATCCTCAAGCTGGAGCTGCGCAAGGTTCGCTACCTGCGCTCGCTTTCCTTCGTGCAGGGGACCTTCGTGAATCTGTTGCGCAATACCATCATCCTGCTCCTGCTGTACCTGCGGGTGCAGAACCACATCAGCCTGGGCGAATTTTTCTCGTTCTTCATTTACTCGTTCTCCATCTTTGGGCCGCTCCAGGAGCTGGGCGCCATCATCGGTATTTACCGCGAAACCGAGATCTCGCTGGGCAACTTTCAGCACATTCTCGATACTCCCAAGGACGTGAAGCCCTCCCAGCCCAAGTCGGTCGCCCACATCGAAAACCTGGCGTTCGAGCAGGTGAGCTTTAAGCACCTCACGGCGAATGCGCCGGCGCTGTCCAACATCAGCTTCAGCACCCAGCTCGGCGAAACCATTGCCTTCGTCGGCCCCTCGGGCTCGGGCAAAACCACCCTGGTGAAGCTGCTGGTGGGCCTCTACACGCCCTTGGCGGGCCAGATTCTCTACAACGGTATTCCCGGCTCGGAAATCGACCTGGATGAGCTGCGGGAGCAGATTGGCTTCGTAACCCAGGACACCCAGCTGTTCGCGGGCACCATTCGCGAAAACCTCCGCTTCGTGGCTCCCAACGCCACCGACGACGAATGTCTGCTCGCCCTACGCCAGGCCGCGGCCGACACCCTGCTCGCCCGCGCTCCCCTCGGCCTCGACACGGTGATTGGCGAAGGCGGTGTAAAAGTGTCGGGCGGCGAAAAGCAGCGCCTCAGCATCGCGCGCGCCCTGCTCCGCAAGCCCACGCTCCTGGTGTTCGACGAGGCCACCTCGGCGCTCGACTCGCTCACCGAGGAAGAAATCGGCAAGACGGTGCGCAAGCTCTCGGGCTCGCGCCAGCACATGACCATCCTCATCGCTCACCGGCTCAGCACCATCCTCCACGCCGACCGCATCTTCGTGCTCGAACGCGGCCACATTGCCGAGCAGGGCCACCACGACGAGCTACTAGCCCAAAAAGGCCTCTACTATGCCATGTGGCGCCAGCAGATTGGCGAGCGCAAGGAAACGGCCTACGTGTAGTAATTTACGTAGGCTTATGGTGTTATCGTGATTTCAGTAAGAATCGGGTGGTGCTGCATTCCAGGACTTCCGGCGACTACTGCGTCTATTTCTGCTGACACCGATTCGATTCAGGCAACGAAGGGAAGCCCTTACCCGGTCACTCGTATCCAGGCGCTCGTGCGCTCTGTAACAGCTAAGGCAGTGGCCGCTTAAGCCTCGGGCACGGGTATTTAGATGGCGGTTCGCATTGGGTTATTACAAACGGCAGCTCCTACTCAATCACCTGTTTCGTCACGTCGAAAGCAACCTTCGGGGGCTGGGGGTCCATCTCCTCCAGGGCGGCCACGACAATCTCCGTGAGGGCCAAATCGCGGGCCCACTTATGGTTGGCGGGCACTACGAACCACGGGGCGTGGTTGGGCGAGCAGTGGCGCACGGCGTCTTCGTAGGCCTGCTGGTAGTCGTCCCAGCGGGCGCGCTCCTTTAGGTCGTTGGGGTCGAACTTCCAGTTTTTCGCGGGATCGTCGAGGCGGGCCTGCAAGCGCTGGGCTTGCTCTTCCTTGGAAATGTGCAGGAAGAACTTGAGGATGCGCGTGCCGTTGTGGGTCAGGAGAGCTTCAAAATTATTGATATCCTCGTAGCGCTGCTTGCAGGTCTTTTCGTCAATCAGGCCGTGCACCCGGGTGATGAGCACGTCTTCATAGTGCGAGCGGTTGAACACGCCAATGTGGCCCCGCTTGGGCGTTTGGGCGTGAATGCGCCAAAGGAAATCGTGGTTCAGCTCCTCGGTCGACGGCGCCTTGAACGTGGCCACCTGCACGCCGGCCGGGTTCACGCCCGTAAACAGATTTTCCATGGCTCCGTCTTTGCCCCCCGTATCCATGGCTTGAAACACGATGAGCAGGCTGCGCTGGTGCTCCGCGTAGAGGAGCTCTTGTAACTCACTGAGTCGCCGGCGCAGGGCCTGCAGGCGCGGCTGGGCGGCTTCTTTGTCGAGGTGTTTCCGGGTGAAGGGCTTGGTAGCGTCGGGGTCGACGTCGGCCAGACGGAAGGCTTTGCCCTTAACGTGGACAGCCGGGGTTTTGGGCAGGTTAAATCTCATGGGGAGCGTTCGAGCGTAAAAGCAGAAGCTGGTTGTACGCAAAGCAAGCCCCAACGTCTTAGAAGCTGGTTATCTTAGCTGATTCGACGGTTCCTGCGTTAGAACTTAGAACGGAGAACTCAGAACTAGAACTTAGACTGAAGAAAGGAACCGGCTTAGGACTTAAATCCCTGTTCTAGGTTCTGAGTTCTAACACTAATAGCTTCTTACCCCCGCGCCAGCCGCGCTACCCCGAAAGCCGCGGCGGCGGCCAGGGCACCCACGACGGCCATTCGGATGGCCCCCGCGGCGGCCGGTTGCCCCGTCAGGCGGCTCTTGAAAAAACCAAACACCAGCAGGCATACCAGCGTGATGGCCGCCGACCACGCCAGCCCCTGCGCCGGAGTAGCCGTGAAGAAGTAGGCACTAAGCGGAATCAGCCCGCCCAGGGCGTAGGCCGTGCTGATAGTAGCCGCGCTTTTAGGGGCCTGCTTGGGGTCGGGCTCCTCCAGGCCCAACTCGTACTTCATCATGAACTTCACCCACTGCTCGGGGTCGGCTGTGAGTTCGGCCACGGCCTGGCGGCGGGTGCCTTCGGAAAGGCCCATCTCGGCCAGCAGCTCGTCTACTTCGGCCCGCTCGACGTCGGGCACCTCACGCACTTCGCGGCGCTCGCGGGCCTGCTCGGCCTCGTAGTGCTCTACTTCGGTGCGGCCCGCCAGGTAGCCACCCAGGCCCATGGCAATGCTGCCGGCCACGATTTCGGCCAGCCCGGCCGTTATCACCAGGCCCGACGAAGTCACGGCCCCGCTCAAGCCCGCCGCCAGGGCGAACGGCACTGTGAGCCCATCGGATAAGCCAATTACGATGTCTTGCAGCATGGCCGAGCTGGTCGAGTGGTGCTCGGGGTGCGAGCCGGCGGGGGGCGGGGGGTTGGTGGGGGTAATCATGTAGGAAAATCAGGGCGGGGCGATTAACCCGGCGTAGTGCTTTACGTACGCAAGAATAGCCTCTTCGGCACCGAATTGTTTCGGTTGCTTTTTCTCACTTCACTCGTTTTTCATACCTATGGCATCCATCGCCAAAGCTACGGCCCCCAAAGGCGCAGCCCTCAAGAACGCCCCGGCTCCGGCCGCCAAGAAAACCGCGGCCGGCGCCAGCAGCAACGGCAAAAGCATTGCCGGCGGCAACGTCGGCAAAGGCGTGGGCAGCAACGCCGTCGTCGATATTCAGCCGCGCCTGAACCAGCAGCAGCACGCCCCCTCCCCCACCCAGCGCTACGGCACCGTGAGCCAGCGCCTGCCCATCGGCCTGGAGGAAGCCACCCGCCAGGAAAGCGTGACCATGCTTAACCAACTGCTGGCCGACACCATTACGCTGCGCGACATGTACAAAAAACACCATTGGCAAGTGGTCGGGCCTACTTTCTATCAGCTACATCTACTGTTCGACAAGCACTACGAAGAGCAAGCCATCCTGGTCGACGCCATTGCCGAGCGCATTCAAATTCTGGGGGGCGTAGCCGTGGCGATGGCCCACGACGTAGCCGAGCTGAGCAGCATTCCCCGGGTGCCGCGCGACCGCGAGGAAGCGCCGGTGCAGGTATCGCGCCTGCTCGACGGCCACCGCATTCTGCTGGAAAACTGCCATGACTACGCTGACAAAGCCGACAAGAGCGGCGACGATGGCACCAACGACCTCATCGTGAGCCAGCTCATCCGCACCAATGAGATGCAAGTGTGGTTTGTGTCGGAACACGTGGTGGACTCGCCGCTCATTCAGGCTGAATAAGCAAACGAGTTACTGGTTTCGAAGAGTGGGCTTGATGCTTGAGTTGTGCGAATTGCGCACTCCAGGCATTAAGCCCACTCTTGCTTTCAGTGAATCGAAAGGCCCCTCATTCCTCATGCGCAGCCAGCTTCTCGCTGTGATTATCCTCGGCTTCTTCCACGGAGTGCGTTTTGCCCAGATCGGCGTCTTGCTTGGCCAACTCAACCAGCCGGCAGTAGAAGTTGTGCAGGGTTGCGATTTCCTTCTCTGAAAAATCCTGGGCATTGATGAGACGGTTACTGGCTCCCCGTGTGGCGGCAATCAGCTCGTTCAGCTTAAGGTGCAACACCAGAGAATCCTTATTTTGGGCCCGCTGAATGAGGAATACCATCAAGAAGGTGATGATGGTAGTGCCCGTGTTGATGACCAGCTGCCACGTTTCAGAGTAATGAAATAACGGCCCCGTTGCCGCCCACACTACCACCGTGCCCGCCGCCCCGACAAAGGCGGCCGTAGAGCCCGAAAACTTGGTGATGCGCTCGGCGAAACGGCCAAAAAAAGAGTCATTCGAAGGAATTTCAGAGGGATTCATGGCTGGGAGTCGTTTAGGGAAAATTATTCCGTATCGCCCTACGGATGTGCAAGGTAAGGTACCGAATGGTGGAGAATTGATGAAAAAGGCACTTTGATGGTTGTGTGGCCCAAATGCATGGGCTATCTTTGCACCCGCTTCGCCGCCTCAGCGAAGCCGGTTTCGGCCGAATTGCCCGGTTTAGTTGCTCTTTTTGCGCACGTGGTGAAACTGGTAGACACGCCATCTTGAGGGGGTGGTGCCTTCGGGTGTGGGAGTTCGAATCTCCCCGCGCGCACGCAAACAACTAAGGCCCGTTCCGTTAACCCGGAGCGGGCCTTATTGCTGAGGGCCCGGGCCCTGCCAGAATGGCCGCACGGAATTCCGTGCACTAGGTTGGCCGCGTGCTCCTTGAACAGGGCGCCGCAAAAGCGGCTACGGGGTGTCGAAGGGGTTGCCGGGTTTTACCAGCACTACCCGCTCCCGCTCCACCACGACTTGGCCGGGCAAGGCTCCTTTGGGCTTGCGTACGAATTTTTTGGGCGTCACCGTCACCGGGCACAGCGAGTCGTGCTGACGGCGGGAATACCAGCCGGCCAGCATAGCGGCGTGCTCCACCACCGGCTCGGGCACCGGCTGCCCGGCCCGGTGCCGGATGACGACGTGCGAGCCGGTGACGTCCTTGGCGTGCAGCCAGAGGTCGTCCTTATGGGCGTACTTCTGGGTCAGGAGGTCATTGTTGGCCGCATTCCGCCCCACGAGAATGGTGAACCCCCGGTCTTCAAATACCTTGAATGGCAACTCGGCAGCTGCTTTAGCGGCGGTAGGCACCGGGTCGAGGCCGTGCTGCTTACGCCAGGCCCGCAGGCCGCGCAGCTCGGCCAGGGCCGGCAGGGTGTCGAGCTCTTCGAGGCGCTCCAGGGCCGTGAGGGCTTCGGCTTCGCGCCGAGCAACGCGCTCGGTGAGCTGGCGCTCCTCAATTTGCTGGTTTTTGCCTTTGCGGTAGAGGTTTTCGGCCGTGCGCTGCGGCTTTTCGGTGGGTTTTAACTTGATGAGCCGGGGCTGGTTCGTGTAGAAATCCAGCACCTCAACCTGGGTCGCCCCGGCGGGAATGGCGTGCAGGTGCGCCATGATGAGGTCGGCGGTGTGGCGGTAGCCGCCCTCGTGGGCCAGGGCGTGCAGGCGCCGCCGGGCGTGGGCCGCCGCCGTGCCGGCTTCGGCGGCGCGGCGCTCCAGCAGTTGGCGCAGTTGCTTGGTTTCCTGCTCCAGGGCGCGGCGACTCAGGGCCAGGGGCATGAACTGGCGCAACGCCCCGACGGGGTCGTCGCCGGGGAGCGTTGCCAGCACCTCGCCCAGGGGCAGCAGGCTGAGCCGGGTGCGGCCGTCGAGCCGCAGCAGGTAATAGTGAGGCGGCTTTTCCAGCTGGGCCAGCACTTGGTTCACCAGCCGGGTTTTGGTTTCGGGTGGGGCCGGGTCGTAGCCGTTCAGGCGCAGGTAGCGGGCGGGCAGGTCCGCCAGCGGGGGCGGGAGCTTGCCGGGATCTGAACCACGGATTCGCTCGGATTTTTCGGATTGGTCGGATTTTGTGGACGGCGCGGGCGGGATAGATGGCGCGAATGGGATGGATGGCGCGGGCAGGGCAAATACGGGGCACAGGGTGCCGTCGGCCAGCAGCTTTTGCTGAAAAAGCTGGGCGGGGGCGTCCGGCGCGGTTCGGAAAATGGCGTTTGGGCGCGGGCCGTAGAGCTTAAGCAGCAAGCGGGCCCCCCTCCGGAAATTCACTTGCAGCACCCGGTCCTGCGGCCAGGCGGCGATGGTCTCAACTTGCTGGCCCAGCAAATCCGGAAATAGATCTACGGAGTTGGCCCGGGCCCGCTGGAAGGTTTCGGGCAGGGCCAGCGCCGGGAAGGCTGCCCCCAGCTGAGCCTTCAGCCAAAATTCGGCGGTGCCGTTGGCCAGGCCAATTACCAGCTCGTCTTTTTCCTGCGAGAAGCACACGGCCACGCGGTAGCCGCGCAGCCGCTCGGTGAGGGCCGAAGCCAGTTGGCGCAGGAAGTAGTAATTGGTGTGCATAGGCGCGGGATAGAAGCACGAACAGGGTGTTGCCGGCGCGGCGTCGTGGCAGGGCGGGGCTACTCATTCTGAGCTTTGGTGGGGCCGCCGCCTGTGATATGGGTGCTACACCTCCAGCTTCAGCCCGTCGTACGCCAGCCGAATCCAGGGCGGCAGCTCGGCTTCCACGTCGTGATGCCGGCCCATTTGGTGGCTGATGTGCGTGAGAAAAGCCCGTTTGGGCTTGGCCTCGGTCAGTACCTCAATGGCCTGAGCCAGCGTGAAGTGCGAAATATGCGGCTCACGTCGCAACGCATTCAGCACGATAACGTCGGCATCGCGCAGCTGCGCCTGGGTTTCGGGACCGATGTGGTTGGCATCGGTGAGGTAGCAGAACCCTCCGATGCGGAAGCCCAGCACGGGCAGCTTGTGGTGCAGGGCCCGCAGGGGCTGTACGGCCACGCCCAACACCTCAAACGGCTCGTCGTCGCGCTCAATGGGATGCAGAATAACGCGGGGCACGCCCGGGTATTTATGCTCGGCGAAAATATAGGAAAACTCCCGCTGCAGTTGCTCCAATACGCGGGGCTCGCCGAACACCGGCATGTCCATCTGCTGGCGGAAATTAAAGGCCCGAATATCGTCAAGGCCGGCGGTGTGGTCCTTGTGCTCGTGAGTGAAAAGCAACGCGTCGAGGTGGGTAATCCGGGCGCGCAGCATCTGCTGGCGGAAATCCGGGCCCGAGTCAACAACGAAGCTGCGCTCCCCGATGGCCAGGTGAACCGACACCCGCAGCCGCTGGTCGCGGTGGTCGAGCGAGCGGCATACCTCGCAGGTGCAGCCAATCATCGGCACCCCGGAAGAAGTACCAGTACCTAAAAACGTTACTTGCATGTCGATCAGAAAGTGAAAGCCAGGAGGTAAAACGCAGGAGCCAATAAGGCTGGCTTACGCCGTAAAGCCCCAAGCTAGCTCCGTGGACCGGAACCAAAGCTATCGGCCCGGACGGACGGCCTCCGCGCTTGTTCCTCCTGGCTGCTCAACTAGCTCACGTACTGCCTCACCACGCGCACCAGGGCATCAAAGTCGAGCGGTTTGGGCAGGTAGTCGGTTACGCCAGCCTCCCGAAACTGTTCCATCGAATAGTTGTTGGCGTTGCCCGTGATGGCAATAACGGGCAGGGCGTTAATTTTCGCATCAGCGTGGGCGCGAATCTCGCGGGTGCACTGCATTCCATCCTTGATAGGAATATTAATATCCATCAACACGCAGTCAACAGGATTATTTTCTAATTGCTTCATGACTTCGCCGCCGTTCTTGGCCAGTACAATCTTGTACTTCTGCAATTCGAGAATTTTACGGGTGAGGTTGAGAATAACCGAGCTGTCTTCGGCAATAAGGATGGTTTTGGCTGGGGAGTCGGCGGACATGGTCATGGGATTAAAGAGTGGTGACATAGGGTAGATTAAAAGAAAAGCGCCGTCATCAGACAGCTGGAGCATTAGTAGCTCGGGCAACGGCACTGGGGTATTCGGCAACGAACTGCGCAAAGTAATATTCCAGAAGTTGAAACCCCGCAGGACCTTCTTCTAAATATCCTTCTTTGAACTGATGCTCGAGCCGCCGGGCCTGCGCGGCCAGGGCTACGCCGCCCAAGGTGGCGGCGGTACCCTTAAGCTGGTGGAGCATGGGCAGCAAGCCTCGAAAGTTGCCTTCGGCAACCTCCCGAGCGGCATCGCCGAGCAGGCTACCGGCTTCTTGCTCGAACTCCTGATAGAGCTCGGCCGTAAATTCCGGCCCGCCCAACGCCACGAGCTGAAGCAGGACGCCCTCGTCCAGCGTTGGCTCGGCGGACTGCGGCACGACTGGCAGGGGCGCGGCTGGAGCTGGCGCGGCCACTGGCTCGGCGGGGTTTTCGGGGTTTTCGACTGGCTCGGCCACGGGCGGTTGGGCGCCGGCCCGGCCCAGCAGCGGGCGCAGCCAGCGGTCGAGCACCTCGTAGAGCAGGCGGCTTTTCACGGGCTTGCCTACATAGTCGTCGAGCCCCTGGCGCATAAAGCGGCCGGCATCTTCCTGCATCGAGTAGGCCGTCATGGCCACCACCGGGGGGCAGGCAGGGCCCAGCAGGCGGCGAATCTCGGCCGTCGCCGCCACGCCGTCCATGTCGGGCATCTGAATGTCCATGAAAATAATGTGGTAGCCTCCGCCCGGGGTGGTGGCCATGCGAATGGCTTCGGGGCCGCCGCCGGCCACTTCCACCTGGCAGCCCAGCTTGGTGAGCAGCCGCTGGCCAACCTTCTGGTTGATGGCGTTGTCGTCGACGAGCAGCACGCGGGGGGAAATCGCGAAGGGCTCGGGCTCGGGCTCACCAACCGGGGCCACGCTGGGCAGGTCTTCCGGGCGGGCTTCGCGCACGCAGATGGTGAACCAGAACACACTGCCTTCGCCCTCGTCGGAGAGTACCCCAATCTCGCCGCCCAGCAACTCGGCCAGCTGGCGGCTGATGCTCAGGCCCAGCCCCGTGCCCCCGTAGGCCTTGCTGGGGGTGGTGTCGAGCTGAGTGAAATTGGTAAAGAGCAGACTCGCGTTATCGCTCGAAATACCGATTCCCGAATCCTGCACCGCGAAGCGCAGCGTGTGCACCCGGCCGTCGGTGCTCACGCTCGACACGATGATGGCCACGGTGCCCTCGTTGGTAAACTTGATGGCGTTGGCGACCAGGTTGGACAGAATTTGCAGCAGGCGCACTTCGTCGGTCACCACGTAGCGCGGCGTGTGCGGGGTGATGTGGTAGGTAAAGCGGAGGTTCTTCTGCTCGGCCCGGTAGATGAACAGGGCCCGGATGCGCTCCATCACGGCCCGCAGCTCCAGGGCTGTTTCGTGGATCTGGAGCTTGCCGGCCTGAATTTTCGACAAGTCCAGGATGTCGTTCAAGATGGTCAGCAGCGCGTCGCTGCTTTTGCGCAGCGTATCCACGTAGTCGATCTGCTCCTCTGTCTCCACCGTTTGGTCGAGCAGGTCTATCATGCCGATGATGCCGTTCATGGGCGTGCGCAGCTCATGGCTCATGTTGGCCAGAAATTGGGTTTTGGCTTCGAGCGCGGCTTCGGCCGCGTCCTTGGCCTGGCGCAGGTCGTCCTGCATTTGCCGAATTTCGGTCACGTCACGGCCAATGCCCTCCGTGCTGAACATATACTCGTTGCCGTGCACGAGGCGGGCATTCACGAGCATGCTCACCGGATAGCCGTCCTTGTGCCACATCTGGGTCTCGAAGTTGCGCAGCCCGCCGTTGCGCCGGGCTTCGGCGTCGGCCCGGACCCGCTCCTGGGGGTCGACGTAAAAGTTCACCACCGGCTGGCCCAGTACTTCTTCGGGCTCGTAGCCCAACACTTCGCGCACCGAGGGGCTGACAATAGTGACGATGCCGTGCTCGTCGGTGCGGTAGTAGATGTCCTGGAACGACTCAAAGATGGAGCGAAATTTCTCCTCCTGAGCCTCCAGGGCCAGCTGGGCGCGCTTCTGCTCGGTAATGTCGTGGGCAATGGCCGAGATTTCATCAAACGAGCCGTCGCCCAGATAAATGGGGTTGAGGTGGATGTCGGTCCACAAGTCGAAGCCCCGGGCGTCGCGCAGGCGCATCTCAAAGCGTTGAGCGTGGCCCTGGGCCGCGGCGTCGTAGTACTGGAGAAAGATGTCGCGCTCGGCCTTCGGCATGTGGGCCAGGTCGAACTCCCACAGGTTGATGCCCCGCACGGGGTAAAAGCCGTTGCGCCGCAGAAACAGGGCCGCGTAGTTGCGGTTGAAGTTCATCAGCTGGCCCTGGGTGTTCACCGTCCACATCACGTGCGTGCCGCTTTCAAAAATGGCATTCAGCCGGGCCGTTTGCTTGCCAATCTGTTCTTCATTGCGCTTGCGCTCGATGGCCAGGGCTACTTGGTTGGAAATAAAATGCAGCACGTCGAGGTCGCTGGGCGTGTAGGCATCGGCGCGGCTGTAGTCCTGCACGGCCAGCACGCCAATAATGCGGTCGCCAATGCTCAGGGGCGAAGCCAGCATCACCTCCGGCACCAGGCCGTAGGCGGTAATAGTCCCATTCTCAATCAGCTGCTGATAGTCGGAGTGAGTAAGGTAGCGGGGCTGCCCCCCGGCAATAATGTACTCCGCCACGCCCAGCGCAAACGGCAGCGGGCTCTGGGGCCGGTGCTGCGGATGCTGGTCGACGTGGTAAACGTACTGCATCTGGGTGCGCGCGTCGTCGCACAGGGCAATGAATAAGTTGCTGGTCTCGATGATCTTGCTCAGCTCGCGGTGAATGGCCCCGTAGAGGCTGGGCAGGTCCTTGGCGCTAATGGCCAGGTTGGCGATGCTGTAATAAACCTTCTGCAGGCGCTCCGCTTTAATCCGGTCCGTGATGTCGTGCAGAATGGCGCGGCTGCTCACCGGCTGGCCCTGCTCCCGCACCACGCTCATGCTCCCAATCAGGTGCACGGGCCGGCCTAAGTTGGTTAAAAACACGGTTTCGACCTTGTTCACCGGCTCGCCGTCGTAGAGGTTGCGCAGCTGATAGAGCAGTTTGGCCTTGTAGTACGGGTGTACCACATCGGCCAGGGTGCGGGTAGTCAGCTCGGCGTCGGTATACCCCAGCTTTTCTTTCCAGGCCTTGTTCACGAACAGAAAGCTGTTGTCGGCACTCAGGTGCTGCACCAAGTCCTGGGCGTTGTCAAGAAATTCCTGCAAGTGCGTGCTGTCGCCGTCGAGCGCGGGGCTGGTCAGGCGGCGGCTGGGCTCCTGGCCGGCCATCCACACGCCCGTGACGGCCCCCGCCGCGTCGCGCGTGAACCCGGCCCGCCAATGCACCTGGCGCGGGCGGCCCCCGTTCGTCACCAAGGTGCGCTCGTAGCTCGGGGCCAGGGCGCCGTGCGCCACGAAGTCGAGGTACTCCTGCCGTTGGGCGGCGCGCTCTCGCGCTGGCGTAAACAGCTCGAAGAAGGGCTGCCCCACCACCTGCTCGCGGGAGTAGCCGGCCATGGTCAGCAGGGCTTCGTTGGTATCCAAAACGATTCCCTGCACGTCGAGCAGGGCGTACACCTGCCCCAGCTGGTCGAGCACCGAGCCCAGGGGCGGAGCAGCCGGTTGGCCCGAGGAAACGACCGAGGAGGAAGGCGTAAGAGTCATAGCCAATGTAGTATTCTGCGAATATTCCTGCTAAGATAGCCGTCTGACCAACGAGCTCGAGCGTAAATTTGGCTAAAATAAATAATGTGCATCTGCTTTCCGGCGGTTTACGCTCTCTGACTTTTGCCCAATTCTCCCGGGCGGCTGCTCTTCGCCGTCACCACCGACCTGTGTTTCGACCAGCGCATGCAACGTATCTGCGGCAGCCTGGCCACCGCTGGCTATCAGGTACAACTGGTGGGCTGGCAGCGCCCCACCTCCCCGCCCCTCACCCCGCAGCCCTACCAGCAGCACCGCTTGCGCGGATGGTTCCAGCGGGGCAAGCTTTTCTATCTGGAATATAACCTGCGGCTGTTTTTCTACCTGCTGGGGCAAAAAGCCGCCGCCTGGTGCGCCGCCGACCTCGACACGGCCCTGCCCGTGTGGCTGCGGGCCCGGCTCGGCGGCCAGCCCTTCGTGTACGACGCCCACGAGCTGTTTACGGAAGTGCCCGAAGTAGTGGCCCGGCCGGCCGTGCAGCGCTTGTGGCGCGCAGTGGAGCGCTTCATCGTGCCCCGTGCCCACTTGGCCTACACCGTGGGTCCGGCCCTGGCGCAGGTGTTTGAGCAGCGCTACGGGCGGCCCTTCGCGGTGGTACGCAACGTGAGCCGCCTGCGCGAGCCCGAACCCGGACCGCCCACCGGGTCGGAGCCGCCGCCCCCCTCGGGCGGCTACCTGCTCTACCAAGGGGCCCTGAACGTGGGCCGCGGCCTGGAGAGCCTGCTCCAAGCCATGCCCCAGGTGGCCGGCCGGCTGGTCATTTGCGGTGAAGGCGACTTGTCGGCGGCTTTGCGGGCCCAGGCCGCCGAACTAGGGCTGCTGGCTTCGGGCTCGGACCCGGTAGGGCAGGTAGAGTTCCGCGGCTTCGTGCTACCGGAAGCGCTGCGCGAGGTAACCCGCCACGCGGCCGTGGGCATCATGCTGCTGGAAAACATTGGCCTGAGCTACTACTATTCTCTGGCTAACAAGTTCTTCGACTACGTCCACGCTGGTATCCCGCAGGTGCTCATCGACTTCCCCGAATACCGGGCCCTGAATGACCAGTTCGACGTGGCCGAGCTGGTGGCCGACCTGCACCCGGCCACCTTGGCGGCGGCACTCAACCGCCTGCTGCGCGACGAGCCCGCCCGCTACCAGCACCTGGCCGCCAACTGCCGCCGGGCGCGCCACCAGCTCAGCTGGCAGCACGAAGAGCAGGTACTCCTGAAATTGTATCAGGAGCTCCTCGCCCCTAAGCATTGAAGATGAAAGGTGGGTAAGGTCCCCCACCCCAACAGTTCGCCTCATGTCCATTCCAGAGTTAAGCTCCCAGCTTCCCCCTCTTGGGCCCACCGCCGCCGACCCCCGGCCGGTGCTGCTCACCATTGCCGGCCCCACCGCCGTGGGTAAAACGGCCTTGTGCGTGCAGCTGGCCCAGCATTTCCAGACCGAAATTGTCTCGGCCGACTCGCGCCAGTTTTTCCGGGAGCTGAGCATTGGCACGGCCAAGCCGACGCCGGCCGAGATGCAAGGGGTGCCCCATCACTTCATCGACAGCCACAGCATCGGCGAGGATTACAGCGCCGGCCGCTTTGCTACCGACTGCCGGGCGGTGCTCACGACCCTGTTTCAGCAATACCCGCTGGTTATTCTCACCGGGGGCTCGGGCCTTTACGTGCAAGCCGTAACCGATGGGCTCGACGAGCTGCCCGCCGTACCTCCCGAAATTCGGGCCCGGCTGCACGCCGAGCTGGCCGCCCACGGCCTGCCCCACCTGGTGGCCGAGCTAGCCGCCACCGACCCCGTGGCCCACGCCCGCATCGACCGCCAGAACCCCCAGCGCGTGGTGCGAGCCCTGGAAATTACCCGCGCTACGGGCCGGCCATTCTCCAGCTTCCACACCCACGAACCCTCCCCCCCAGACCCGCTCTTTCGCACGGTAAAAGTGGCCCTCACCCGCGAGCGCGCCGAGCTGTACGAACGCATCAACCAACGGGTGGAGCACATGCTGGCGGCCGGCTTACTTGAGGAAGTACGGGGCTTGCTCCCGTATCGCCACCACCACGCCCTGCAAACGGTGGGCTACCAGGAAATATTCGGCTACCTCGACGGCGCCTACGACTGGGCCGAAGCCGTACGTCTGCTGCAACGGAACACGCGCCGGTACGCCAAGCGTCAGCTCACGTGGCTGCGGCGCGACGCGGCGTACCAATGGGTAGAGCTAGGCAAGTAGGCAATAAAATAGAACGCCCGGCCGTGACTCTCCGGACGCCGGCTCAGCGGGATATTGTTCTTCCGGTGTGTAGCCTTAGAACGTGTTTGGCTTTTGCTAAAATGCCCCTTAGAACGCCATGCTCATTAGAACGCCATGCTCAGCATGACCGCTTTTCTATACCATCACTTTTGACCGGCTACTTAAACCGACAGAATTTCCACCATCCGCATGAAGCTCTGGTTGATCAGCTTTTTCTTGTTGATGGTATCCACGAACGGGGTGTATACCAGCTTTCGATCGACAATGCCGGCCATTACGTTCCGCATCCCGTTCATGAGCCCTTCCACGGCGGCGATGCCGATTTGGGAGCCCAGCAAGCGGTCGGCGGCCGTGGGGGAACCACCGCGCTGAATGTGCCCAATAACCGTAACGCGGGTGTCGAGCTGCGGAATGGCCTCCTTCACGCGGGCGGCCGTGTGCGTGGCGTTGCCTTCCTCTTCCCCTTCGGCCACGATGACGATAAAAGAAGTTTTGGAGCGGCGCCAGCCCGATTGCAGGGTTTCGATGACGACGTCCACACTCATCTGGGTTTCCGGAATCATCACGATTTCGGCGCCGCCGCCGATGGCGCACGGGATGGCGATGTAGCCGGAGTCCCGGCCCATTACTTCCACAAAAAAGCAGCGGTCGTGCGAGTCGGCCGTATCGCGGATTTTATCGATGCACTCCAGGGCCGTGTTCACGGCCGTATCGTAGCCAATAGTGTAGTCGGTGCCAAACAGGTCGTTGTCGATGGTGCCCGGCGCTCCCACGGTCGGAATGCCGAACTCCTCCTCAAAAATCATGGCCCCGGTAAACGTGCCGTTGCCGCCGATGGCCACCAGGCCCTCAATGCCATGGTTCACGAGCTGGTCGAAAGCCTGTTGACGGCCTTCCTTGGTCATAAACTTCTGGCTGCGGGCCGATTTCAGGATGGTGCCGCCTTTCTGCACGGTGTTCGATACCGAGGCTGAATCCAAGCGCACGAACTCCCCCTTAATCATGCCGCTGTAGCCGCGCATAATGCCGTATACTTCAATACCGTGATACGTCGCCGTGCGCACCACCGCCCGAATGGCCGCGTTCATGCCCGGCGAATCGCCGCCACTGGTAAATACTCCTATTCTCTTCATTTGACCTTTCTTATGAGCAAGCGGACACTCCGGTGGCGCCCAAACCCCGCAAAGTTGGCGAAACGAATGCAAACCCGCTCCCCCTTTCCCAAATATTCGGTAGCGTAGAGGTTATCTTTTTTTTACATCTCACGTAGGCCCTAAAGAACAACTAGCCGGTTTTCAGTATAACTTACCTGCCTGCATCGGCCTAAGGGCTCATCATCTATCCCTCACTCGTTAATTCCTACCTCTTATGTTCGGCTTTTTTGAGAATGACCAGTCCAAGAAAATCAAGAGCCATCTACTAAACCTCGCGGCCCTGGCGAAAGCCGATGGTCACATCGATGCTCGAGAAATGAACTTTATACTGGCCGTAGGCAAGAAAAACGGCATCGGATCCTCCGAGGTAAAGGCCTTGGTATCCGGCGCGAAAGGGGCTAGCAACGACCTCCCCACCACCGACTCCGAACGATTTGACCAAATTTTCGACTTGGTCGACATGATGCTCGCCGATGGCGTGGTCGACGAAACCGAGATGGAATTTTGCATCATGATGGCCGAGAAGCTCGGCTTCCGCAAGGCCATCGTGGGCGTGCTCGTGCGCAAAATCTCGCAAGGTGTAAAGGATGGCCTGCCCCGCGAGCGCATCAAAGAGGAAAGTAATGCCTTCCTCAACTACAACGAGCTACCTCGCCCCAACGTGGCGATTTAGCTCGCGCTTCGCCGCGGCCCGCGCCGGCCCGTCGTGCCCCGCCCTGGCGGTCGGGTACGGCGGGCCGACTCACTTAACCGGCTGGCGAAGGCTCCGCGGTTACGTGCGCCACCGCTCTTAGCAGGGCCGCGCAGGCCTGGT
>NZ_JACXAD010000001.1 GCF_014699115.1 Hymenobacter montanus | reverse complement strand
GCCCACTGCGCATCCGTTAATTCGTATCGTGCTGCCATCCCCTAAGTTAAGCTCCAGCACTTTTCAGACACTGCCTAAGCAGATACAGCGCAAAACATGATAAAAAAGAGTTGCCACCCCCAGCCAGCACCTTCGCAGCCCGAAGTGTAGTTTAGGGAACGACTATTAAGCCTATCACCACCATGACCAAAGAACAAATCCTCGAAACCGTCCAGCAACTGCCCGACAACTTCGACCTGGAAGACCTGTTCGAGCGCCTGCTGTTCATGCAGCGGCTGGAGCGTCGGCTAGAACAGGCCGCGCATAATGATACGGTGTCTTTTGAGGAAGCCCGTAAACGCTTCTATCCCAATGAGCGGTCGGATGCGGCCTAACTTCTTGACTGAGTGCCTGAACGATATTCAGCGCAACCGCGAATTTATTGCGGAGTACTTCCAGTCGCCGCTCAGCAGTTCGTGGATGGAATTTTTGCCAAAGTAGAGCAACTACTCTCGTTTCCGCAACTGGGTCGTATGGTACCAGAGCTCGGCCGACCCACGGTTCGGGAAGTATTCTACCGGCAATATCGCATCATCTACCAACTAATGCCTGATGGGCAACTGACGGTGATAATGGTGCAGTCCGGCCGTTTTCCACTGGACGAAAGCCGAGTAGCGTAGTTGGCTATTAAAAGTTAGCCAAAATGTGACTCTCATGGAGAACGTCGGGCTGGCGCAGTTGCGCGTTGCTAAACCCACGCTAGCGGAACCGCCTACTTCCCGCCGCGCCGCAAATCCCGGAACACGTTGTTCAGCCCTTCGGCCCAGGTGGGGTGGGCAAACACCATGTCCTGCAGCTGCTGGTACTTCAGCCTACCGGCCATAGCTACTTCGATGATGGCCATAATCTCGCCGGCTTCGGGGCCCAGCAGGGTAGCGCCCAGCAGCCGGTCGTCGTCGCCGACCAGCACCTTCCAGAAGCCTTGCGACTCGCCCGTGTGCTGGGCCCGCCCGATGGTGCGCACCGGCATGGTAGCCACCCGGTAAGGTACCTGCTGCTCCCGCGCCTGGCCTTCGCTGAGGCCAATGCGGGCCAGGGGCGGGTCGGTGAATACGCAGTAGGGGAGGGGGCGCTGCCGGGCCGAGCGTCGGCGGCCGTGCAGCAGGGCGTCACGCACCACCCGGTAGTCGTCGTAAGACAGGTGGGTGAACTGCGGGCCGGGGTGGATGTCGCCCAGCGCATACACCCCACGCACGTTGGTTTGCAGCTTGTCATTAACCAGGATGTAGCCTTCGTCATCGGTCCGGATGCCCGCGAAGCCCAGGCCCAACTGGTCGGAGTTGGGGCGGCGGCCGGTGGCAACCAGTAAGTGAGTACCCCGCAGGCGCCGCTCGCCCGTACTGGTGTGGGCCAGGAGCGTGAGTTGGCCATTTTCCCCGCGGCTCACGCGGTGGGCCCGCGCGTCGAGGACAAACTCAATCCCTTCCGCGCTCAGGGCGGCTTGCAGGCCCTGGCACACGTCGTCGTCTTCGCGGTCGAGCAGTTGCTTGCCCGATTCTATGACGGTGACGCGGCTGCCGAAGCGCCGAAACATCTGGCTGAACTCCAAGCCGATGTAGCCTCCGCCCAGGATTAGCAGGTGTTCAGGTAGCTCCTTCACGTCGAGCAGCTGGGTAGTAGTGAGGTAGCCGGAGTCGGCCAGCCCGGCCACGTCGGGGATGGCGGCCCGGGTGCCCGTGTTGATGAAGATAAGTGAGGCGGTGAGGTCCTGGCTGCCACCATCGGCCAGGGCCACGCGCAGGGTGCGCGGGGCCGTGAAAGCGGCGTGGCCAGCCAGCAGGGTGATGTTGTCGTGCTTGTGGGTGAGGTTGTCGCGCACCCCGGCGCGCATGGTTTGAACGATGCCGTCTTTGCGAGCCACGGCCGCCGCTAGGTCGACTGATAAATGGTTGGCCCGGGGCATCGTGGGGGCGGCTACCGCAGCGGCGGTACGGAGGTGGTGCAGCCGTTCGGCAGTGGCGATGAGGGCCTTGGTGGGCGAGCAGCCGTAGTTGATGCAGGAGCCGCCCAGCAGGTTCTCTTCAATAAGGGCCACCCGACGCCCAGCGTCGGCCAGGGCCGTAGCCAAGGGGTTGCCGGCCTGGCCGGAGCCGATGATGATGGCGTCGAAAATAGTGGCGGGCATTGGCGCGAGCGGTAGGTGAATGGTACTATTGCATACGTTTCGGTTTACCAGACCGACTGAGCAAAGCTGGAAATGAGGCGAAAAGTCCGCCGGAAAACCCGAAATTGTCGTATCTGGTGTTGCTTTGCCGAGTCAGCGAAGCAGAACCTTCGCTTTGCCTTACTAAACGGCCTTACTCCATCCCGCCCATTCCCTGTATGAAGCATTCGCTCCGCTTTGCCCTTTTGCTTATTCTAACGGGCCTCACCGGCTGTTCTTCGCTGTATTTTCCGCCCCCGCCCCACGCGCCCTTGCTCACGCACCAGGGCGAGGTTTACGGGTCCATCAGCACCAACCAGCACACCAACTATGCTCTGCAAGGCGCCTATGGGCTTACCGACCACCTGGCCGTTGCCGGCACCTTTTCGTCGCTGCACCGCAAAAAGTCTGACCGCACCGAAGACATTGACTTCGGCGAAGCCAGCCTCGGCTACTTCACCCGCCTGCCCGATAAGCGGGTGCTCGAAGTGTACGTGGGGGGCGGCGGTGGCAGCACCCGGCGCATCGAGCGCAACGACGAGCAGATTACCACCCGCATCTTGCAAGGCAGCCTGTCGAAGGTGTTCGCCCAGGTTAACTATGCCCGCAAGAAGCGCAACAACCTGCATCTGTTCAAGCGCGACTTCCCGCTGACCTACGGGGCGGCCCTGCGTCTGAGCTACATGCAGCTCAACAATTTCCAAATCAACGGCCTGGCCACGCCGGGTGAGAACAATGTATTCTTCGAGCCCATTACTTTCACCCGCACCCAAATAGCGGGTCCCATTCAATTGCAGATAATCAGCGGCCAGATTTTGGGCTTTCGAAACAATAAATACCTGAAGGCCGCGAATTCGGTATTCCAAGTAGGAATAGTAATTAATCTGGATAAGAATACGACCTTGGATTAGAGTAGATAGGTAGGATCACATACTGCTTTTTCTGTTCTGATGGCGTTAGACTAAGCGAGCATAGCCAAAGCATTCGCTGCTGCGCAAGGATACTGTCGATACCACGAAGCGGGGAAGATGCTTAACCCAGCTCAACATGCCGTTCTGTTTTACCCAGAACCTTTCTTCTCTCTTTATATGCTCCGTTATTTTTGTTAAGCACGAAAACAGCGTAACCCGTAATGAGTATACAACTGAATTTATACACGCTATTATTGGGTATTGCTGCTGTTATTTTAGCATTTACGAGTAACCTTCTCTTCGTTATCCGCGAGGATCGAAATCATAACGCTAACACTGTTTTCGCGCTGTTTTTACTGCTGCTGGCAGCTACGCTGCTCAACGATGTACTTGGAAGTAATCATGCTTTTGATTATTTCCCCTTCTTATACGAGTACGACCGCTGGCTCATCTTCTGTCTGGGGCCGCTGCTCTACCTCTATGTGCTCTATCTAACCAAACCCTACTTCCAACTACGCCCACGGTTTTGCGGGCATTTTGTTATAGTAGTGCCTCACGCGCTGATAGCGTGGAGCTTCTGGAAAGAGAATGGCCTGGCTAAACTCGAGGCTTTTCCCATATTGCGCTACCAGAATTTTGCGTACGCCCCGGTATTGGAGTACCTGCCGAAGGTGCAGTTGGTAGCCTATTTGCTACTGTGTTTCTATCGCGTAGAGCGGCACAACCGGGTTATTCGAGAGTTGATGTCTTCCGTGGAGCAGGCTACCCTGGCGTGGCTACGCTCCTTGCTGCTGGCCTTATTCGCATTATTTGCTGCTTGGGTACTAGTGGGCGTAAGCGGCATCCCCAATACCCTGCTGGGCGTTGTTGCGGTACTCGTGAGCTATTGGCTTAGTTGGCAAGCCCTGACCCAAAAAGCCATTTACCCTGTTCCGCAGCCCGCTCAAGTGTTCGAAATGGCGGAAGCGGAGCCGACGGTGCGTTACAGCAACTCCCCCTTAGCCATAGCCGATATTCAACCGCTGATGCACCGGGTGGAAGCCTGCATGCAGGAATCCAAGCCATATCTCGTCAATGGGCTAACGCTGACTCAACTGGCCGAGCGCCTGAACCTTACCCCGCACCAGTTGTCGCAGGTACTGAACGAGGGGTTCCGGGAGAATTTCTATAAGTTCGTGAACCGCTACCGCGTGGCAGAGAGCCAGCGTCTATTGCTCGACCCCGCGTTAAAGCACTACAACATTTTAGGCATCGCCTTTGAGTCGGGCTTTAACTCCAAGTCTACTTTCAATAAAATATTCAAGGAAGTAACTGGGCTGTCGCCGTCCGAGTTTCAGAAGGAGAACCGGCGCACCTAAGCGCGATCGGGCAGCTTCAATAACTGCGGACGGGTGGCTTTGTAGCGGCGAAGCTTGCCCCGCCCGTCATTCGCGCTGGCTCCCAACGGGTAATTCAATCCAAGCTAAGGACGGACTCCGCCGCCAGATATACGGACCATCAAATGGCCTAAAACGGCACACAAGAGGTCCGAATTGTTAAAAGGACGTCCGAACCGGCCTAGATAGGCGCTTGCCCGGGGGCAAGCCGAGAGGTTTGTGCCGCTTATCCGCCGCGCCGTTCGCGCCGGCCGAATAAGCGCTTGTTTGGCCCACGGCCTATCGATTCACCCATCCCCTTATAACTAATGATGCAACTAATGCGACCCGCGAAGCGCCTGGCCGCTTTCGCACTAGCCGGTATGCTCGTGGCCGGCTGCGAGCTGCAGGACCCGGCCCAGCCGGGCAACCTGGTGCCCAAAACCGTGGACGACGATCCGAGCCTGCCGGCGCTCACGCTTTCGTCCACCAAGCTGTACTACCAAACCTTCGGCGACCCCAGCAAGAAGCCCGTCATCGTGCTGCACGGGGGGCCAGGCGCTGACTTTCGCCTCATGCTGTCCCTCATGCGGCGCGTGAATGGCTACAGCCTGGCCGACGACTATTTCTTCGTCTTCTACGACCAGCGCGGCGCGGGCCAGTCGCGGCGGCACGGCAAAGAAGAGTTAAATACCGGCTTGATGTTGAAGGACCTGGAAGAGATTGTAGACCGGTACTCGCCCAATGGCCCCGTGGCCTTGCTAGGCCATTCCTGGGGGGGGACGCACGCGATGCAATACCTCAATACCCACCCCAGCCGGGTGAAGGCAGCTATTTTAATGGAGCCAGACGGGGCAAAAGGCACCTTTAACAAGGAAGTGGGCGGAACCGACGTGGGTGGACCGAATTTTACGGATATTCAAAACATTGCCTGGACCCGGGGGGTGCTGACCGGGAAGAACCACGAGCTGGCCGACTACCAGGTGCGGGTAGTTTTCATCCGGGAGCAGCAGCGTTTCGAAACTCCCTTTGCCCGTTCGGGATTTTTATCCATCTACTACGTGAACCTGAACGAGTTGAGCAACAACACCTATGACTTCTCGCAGCGGTTGCACGAGTTCACGGGCAAGGCGTTATTTCTGCAAGGTGATAAGTCGGTAATAAGCAGAGATTTTCAGCAGAAGTACAATTTTCAATTCTTTCCTAACCGGGCGGTGTACACCTTCCCTGATTGTGACCACTCCGAAATGTTCACCAATCCGCAGAACGTGCCCGTGCTCATCAATCAGGTTAAGACTTTTCTGCATGAAAACTATTAAATCACTTCTCCTGAGCTGGTTGTTCGTTGTTTCCACGGCGGGGGCTCAGGCCCAAACCGTGCGGCCCGTAACGGCCGAGAGTCCAAATGCCGTGTTTGTCAACGTCGGCCTCAACCAGGCCATCGTGGCCGGAACGATTGGTTATCAGCGCCGCCTCGCCGATCGAACCCAACTCATTGTGGGCGCCGATGCCGCGGCCGTGCCCAAGTTTTTGACTAACAGCCGGGTGTATGGTGGCCTGCAATACGATGTGTTAACGGCTGGCCGGTTCGGGCTGCCCGTGCGACTGATTGGCTCCACGGCCTTCGCCGATAATGAACTGTACAAAGCCGTGAACGTCTCGACGGAGCTGTCGTTGCACCCCCAACTGCACAGTGCCCGCTGGACCTACGGCGCCGATGTGCTCTACCGCCAGGGGTGGGCCACCCACCTCACGCACTCGGCCCGCTACCGTCGCCTGGCCTACGCCGAGGCCAAAGACGGCTGGTACAAGTTCACGGCCTCCACGTTTCGCATTGGAGGCAGCATCGCACATTCTTTTGATAGAGTCGAGGTCGGTTTACAAGCCGGCTATCAGGCTAACGGCAAGTACGATTTGTTTCTGCCGCCTTACTATGGGGTGCTGATGACCAACTTTCGGTTTTAGCGCTCGAAACCTTTGAGGCCGTGCACATGGGCCTACTGCGCCCTCGACCCGTGCGGCGCCAACTTAATGTGCCCGTGGTAGCGACCACTACCAGACTCGTAGCGCCAAGCCCGCTGCTATGTTCACACTGCGGCTCCTGCCAGAGATTCTCAAGGCACGCTATCGTCCTTGCTAGGCGAGCCTCAGGCAATAACAAGCCCCGACGCTGCTCGGGGCTTGTTATTAAATAGCTGTCTGTCAGCTATGCCAAGGAAAGTAATCTAAGTAGTTAGGTAAGACTTTGTCCATCTACTGCTATTCCTATTTGTGGGTAGACAACTTCCGTTACGTAGTCTCTCATGTACGCTTGCGACTCAAGAATTATCTGTTTTCTCGTTGTTAACTCTTGCCTGATCTGCTTTGCGATTTGCTCCCGCTCTACTTTCTCTGAATCAGAATACTCCTCTGATTCATGGCTGTAGTTGTATAGTAATATGCAAACAGCTTCAATCAAGATGTTGATTTTGGCTCCTGTATAGCTCGAATCGTCTATCGCATTCAACAACATGGGCAGATATTCAAACTCAGCAAGAATCAACTCTTCATCCTGATCCAGAAACCTAAGCCCTGGATCATCCCCCCACATATCTAGAAGATGTTGGTCTATTGGTACAAGCGGACTGCTAAGAGATTGACAAATAGTTGAACCGCAATTAGTGCAGGGCGAATTCCAAAATCTAGCCCAATCATACAACTTGAATGCTGCCTCTGTCTTCGTTAAACTGAAATAATCAGTATTTCCACAGTCTTTACAAACTCTTGTCAATCTGTAATCCATCGGTTGATTTTATACCTTTCAGCAAATCCTTGCCTCTGGCTGCTTGAGCTCCGCAAATAAGCTAAAATCATTTCAGACTTACAGTGGAAGCAGCTTTCATTTGCAGAGCTTATAAAAAAGCCCCAGCCATAGCCGGGGCTTTTTTATAAGCTTTGAGGACCAGCCTACTTGCCGCTCAACACGCGCAGCATGGTCTCACCAATTTCGGCCGGCGAATCGACCACGTGGATGCCGCACTCGCGCATGATGGCCATTTTGGCGGCGGCCGTGTCGTCGGCCCCGCCGACGATGGCGCCGGCGTGTCCCATCCGGCGGCCGGGGGGGGCCGTCTGGCCGGCGATAAAGCCAACCACGGGCTTCTGGTTGCCCGTTTCCTTGATCCAGCGGGCGGCTTCGGCTTCCATGCCACCGCCGATTTCTCCAATCATTACGATGCCCTCAGTTTCGGGGTCGTTCATAAGCAGTTCTACTGCCTGTTTGGTGGTGGTGCCGATAATGGGGTCGCCGCCGATGCCAATGGCCGTAGTCTGGCCCAGACCGGCTTTGGTGAGCTGATCGACGGCCTCGTACGTCAGCGTGCCCGACTTAGAGACGATGCCGATTTTGCCTTTCTGAAAGATGAAGCCGGGCATGATGCCCACTTTGCACTCGCCGGCGGTCATCACGCCGGGGCAGTTCGGGCCGATCATCGTCACGCCGGGGCGCTGGGCGAGGTACTGCTTCACGGCAATCATGTCCTTAGTAGGAATGCCTTCGGTGATGGTGATAATGACTTTGATGCCCGCATCGGCCGCTTCCATGATGGCATCGGCGGCGAAGGCCGGGGGCACGAAAATGATGCTGGTGTCGGCGCTGGCCTGGGTCACGGCTTCGGCCACGGTGTTGAACACGGGCCGGCCAAGGTGCTCGGTACCGCCCTTGCCGGGCGTAACGCCGCCGACCACGTTGGTGCCGTATTCCATCATTTGCTGGGCGTGGAACGAGCCTTCGGAGCCGGTAAAGCCCTGTACGATGACCTTGGAATTTTTATTGACCAGAACGCTCATTCTTAGGGATTTTAAGGAAATTGATGGGGTAAGGGAGAGAGGCCCAGGCGGGCAATGGTGGTGCAAAAGTAGGGCTTTTTGAGGCCGCGGCAAGGTACTTATCCGTGGAAAGACGGAGGGGAGCATAAAGACCCCCGGCCGGCGGGAGAACTACTGAATTCCGCCGCCGCAAGGAATCTTCGGCCCGCCAGAAGTGGTTTTTCAAGTGGTGCCGTTCACTGCGGCCGGGCTCCTGACCAGGCCGTTTCTCCGGGCGGCCAGAGTAGCAAGCAACTGGCTCACAAGGCCCGACCCAATCAAGGAAAGCGGGGCCGCACCGCTACGACCCCTTTCTGTGTGTAAAGCAGACCAGTGCCCTGCACCCCTTGTCCGCGCAGCCGGGCCGGCAGTCAGCGCCTAAAGTGCGCGCAGGCGAGACCGTAAGGGGCAAAAAAATATAGTTATTCAGCGTGTTGCGGCAGAAGAAGGGCGCCCGGAACCCGGCTGGTAAGCTGGGCTAAACCGCCCGGGATATTGCTCGAACCGTGCCGCCCCGCGGGAATCCTTACCTTTGTAGCCTCACCCGAACCCTGTTCCTCCTAATTTTTTCAATGTATTTCAACCACGTCATCGAGGCCGTTGGCCATACCCCACTCGTCAGGCTCAACAAGGTTACCGCCGGCATTAAAGGCACCATTCTGGCCAAAGTGGAGTATTTCAACCCCGGCAACTCGGTGAAGGACCGCATGGCCGTGCGCATGATTGAGGACGCCGAAAAGGCCGGCCTGCTCAAGCCCGGCGGTACCATCATCGAAGGCACCAGCGGCAACACCGGCATGGGCCTGGCCCTGACGGCTATCGCCAAAGGCTACAAAACCGTGTTCGTGATGAGCGACAAGCAGAGCAAGGAAAAGCAGGATATTCTGCGGGCCGTGGGCGCCGAAGTGGTCGTCTGCCCGGTTGATGTGGCGCCCGACGACCCGCGCTCCTACTATTCGGTAGCGCGTCGCCTCAATCAGGAAACCCCCAACTCCTACTACCCCAACCAGTACGATAACCTCTCGAACGCCGCCGCGCACTACGCCGGCACGGGTCCGGAGCTGTGGGAGCAAACCGAAGGCAAAATCACGCACTACGCCTGCGGCGTGGGAACCGGCGGCACTATCTGCGGCACGGCGAAGTACCTTAAAGAGCAGAACCCGGCCATTGTTTCCATTGGCCTGGATACTTACGGCTCGGTTTTCAAGAAGTACAAGGAAACGGGGATTTTCGATGAGAACGAAATTTATCCCTACAAGACCGAAGGCATCGGCGAGGACATTCTGCCCAAGAACGTAGACTTTGACTTGATTGACTTGTTCATCAAAGTTTCCGACCAGGATTCGGCGCTGATGACGCGCCGCCTGGCTCGGGAAGAAGGCTTGTTCGTTGGCTGGTCGTGCGGCTCGGCCGTGTTCGGGGCGCTGGAATACGCCCGTGAGCACCTGAAAGAGGACGACACCATGGTTATCGTGCTGCCCGACCACGGCACCCGCTACCTGGGAAAAATCTACAACGACGACTGGATGCGGGCCCAGGGCTGGCTGTAAACCAGGCGGCGCTTGTTGGAATGCGCCGGGTACGGTATCTTCGTAAACTTCTACCTATCAATCCATCTTCATGTCTGCGAATCTGAATCATATTGTACTGGTAGACGATAACGAGACGACGAGCTTCCTCAATAATCGTCTGTTGGGCCGCTTGGCCGTCGCCGAACACGTGAGCACGTTTTCGCGGGCTGATGAAGCCTTTGAGCAACTGTGGGGAAACTCCGGTGACGACAAAGCTCCGGCTCCCGACCTGGTGTTCGTTGACCTGAAAATGCCCGGGGTTTCCGGCTTCGAGTTTCTGGAGCTGTACAACGCTCTACCGCAGCCCGTACAGGACAAAACGGTAATGGCCGTGCTCACTACCTCCATGCACGGCGCCGACACGGCCCGCGTAGCCAAATACCCCAACGTAGAGTACCTCACCAAGCCGCTTACTGAGGAGAAAATGCGAAAACTGCTGAAAAAGCGGTTTTAGCCCGGTCTCTGGGTTCGGGTTTCTACCCAACTAGGCTCACGCTTTGCTGGGAGAAATTAAAAAAGCCTGATAATAAACTTACCCTGTGACCGTCAGGCTCCCCTCTCCTGCGGCTTCGCGCATAAAGCGAACTGGGGCCGGGGGTGAGGTTCACGCGCCTGGTACCCGCTAACCATTGCTGACTATTACCCAAACGCCCTTGCTCAATCCGAGCGGGGCGTTTTGCTAGGGCTTTAATCCTTTAATCTTGTCGATTAGCCCGTGGAATAGGCCATTATTCTTCCGTTTTATAATAATGTACCGCACCGAAAAAGCGGTGGGAAACCGATTCCAGTCGCCGGAGTTGAACTCTACCGTTGGCTTGAAGTCGAAGGACAGCACGATGGGAAAGAAGGCAATCTTGTACTCCGCCCCGACGACGCCGTCGAGGCCCCAGAAGTTGCCGTCATCTTTGTGTATGCCGACGTGCGCGCCGGCGCCGAAATAATAGTTCAGGCTGGGGCCCAGGATGCCGAAGTGGCGCTCGGCCAGGAGCGTGGCGCTTCGTTCGCGCGGGGCCAGCATGCCGAGCCCTTCCAGGGTAGTTTTGGGCAATACCAATTGTTGGATGGTGATGCCATAATTGCTCCCGTCGCTGCGCAGGCCAACGGCCGTACGGTACTTCTGAGCGAGGGCCGGCTGTACCAGGCCCGCCACCAGCAGCATTCCCAGGCGAATAGTTCTCCCGCGCAGCCCGTCCGTAAGCCAAGAAAGCCGCTGAGATAAAAGCAACAAGGTCATAAATTCGAAGAATTCGGAGCAAACCCGCACTCAGTACGGTCGGCTAACCCCGGGCAGTCTGAGAATCTACTACGCAGGCAGCGCCCCGAAAATTGTCTTTGCGCGTGGTAAACCAATCGGGCCGGGCTATTCTACGGCCGCCACGAATGCAAACTCCTGGCCATCAAACAACCCCTTGTCACTCAGCTTCAGGCTGGGAATCACAAGCAAGGCCATGAAGGAGAGCGTCATAAACGGGGCCCCTAGCGGCGAGCCGAGCTGCTTGGCCAGGGCATCGACAGCGGCATAAGCCTCGGCGACGACGGGACCCTCCTGGTCCGACATCAGGCCCGCCACGGGCAGCGGAACCAGTATTTCCTGCCCGTCCGCTCCCACGGCGGCGAGCCCCCCCTTGGCGGCAATTACGAGGTTAATGGCGCGCGCCAGGCTGGCATCGTCGCAGCCCACGGCGGTGATGTTGTGCGAATCGTGGCCCACGCTGCTGGCCAGGGCGCCGTGCGTCAGCCCAAAGCCGCGGATAAACGCCAGCGCCGGGGCTACGTGGGGCTGGTAGCGGTTGATAACGGCGAGCTTGAGCACATCGCCCGGAACATCGGACACGATGCAGCCGTTTTCGACCCGGGCGGGCAGATCCACCCGGCCCGTGATGAGCTGGCCGTCGTAGCATTCGATGACGCGCAGAACCGGTTGCTGGTTATCGGGGGCCGGGGGCCGATTGACTGCCAAGGCCAGGTCCGCTGCCCCGACGGGCTGGGCGTGGAAGTTGTTGACCACCGCCACCGGTGCCGCCGGCAGCAGCGTGCGGCCGTGCTCAGCTACCAGCTGGCCGTTGAGGTAGGTTTGCCGCACGTAAAAATCCCGCAGGTCGGTTACGATAATAAAGTCGGCCGGGTCGCCTTCGCGCAGCAGGCCCACGGGGAGCTGGTAGTGGTACACGGGATTTACGCAGGCTACCTGCAGCACGTCGAACACGTCGTGGCCCAAGGCGACGGCGCGTTGCACCAGCTGATTGATGTGGCCCAGCACGAGGGTGTCGGGGTGCTTGTCGTCGGAGCAGAACATCAGGTTAGGGTAGTGCTCGGGCAGCAGCTCGATGAGGGCGTCGAAGTTGCGCGCGGCCGAGCCTTCGCGGATGAGCACTTTCATGCCCACGGCCAGCTTGTCGCGGGCTTCGGCGGCGGTGAAGCACTCGTGGTCGGTGCTGATGCCGGCGCTGGCGTATTGGGCCGCCTCGTCGGCCCGCAGGCCGGGGGCGTGGCCGTCGACGGGCCGGCCGGCGGCATGGGCCAGGGCTATTTTAGCCATCACCTCGGGGTCGCGGTGCAGCACGCCGGGCCAGTTCATCATTTCGGCCAGGTAGCCAATCTGGGGGTTCTCAAACAGCCGGGCGATGTCGGTGGCCGTGATCCGGGCGCCCGCCGTTTCGAACGGGGTAGCCGGTACGCAGCTAGGGGCCCCGAAGCAGAACTTGAAAGGCGAGAGGCGGGCGTTTTCCAGCATGAACTCCACGCCCGCGACGCCCAGCACGTTGCCAATCTCGTGGGGGTCCGACACCGTGGCTACCGTGCCGTGCGTGACGGCCAGCCGGGCAAATTCAGTGGGCACCAGCAGCGAGCTTTCCACGTGCACGTGGGCATCCACGAAGCCTGGCAGGGCATAGGGAAGGGCTGTATTGGGGGTGGCAGCCCCAGTGGGGGCAATGCTGGCAATGCGGCCCCCGCGTACCGTAATGGTGGCGGGGCGCACGGAACGAGCCGGAATGTCGACGACGTTAGCGAGGAGCGAGAAGTCAGCAGAAGTCATGTAGGAAGTGAGATAGGAGCAGCAAGCCAGGTGGCTCAGTTGACAAAGAACCTTAACTTTGAATAAAATACCCGGTCATGAGGAAAATCCCATCGTTTGTGCTGCTGCTCGTGCTGTTGCTGACCCTGGGCGCCAGCACCCTGAGCAGTTGTGCCCGCCGCACCGCGCAGCAGAAAAAAACCGCGTGGTACAAGCACCACCGCAACGGCAAGAAGCAACCCTGTCCGTGCGAACGGTAGGAATAAGATCTCACTTTAAATTAGGGGCATGCAGCCCTATATCGAACAGATAATACCTGATGCGCAGCTGTGCTAGTTTCGTAAAGTTGAGCCTGCTGGTGGCGGCGCTATTGTTGAGTCGTGCTAGCCTGGCCCAGACGGGGCCGATGACAATGCCCACCTACAACCCGCCAGCGCGTCTGCCTACAACAGACATGACGCTACGCTTTATGTATTTTCCTGATAGTAAGTCGCCAGCTTATCGTAAGGGGGCAGGCAGCTACCAATTGCCAGATGGGAGCTGGCATAGTTGCTCCAAGTTAATATTTGATGGAAATCAACTGACCCCGAAGGATAGTACGGCTCATAAACAGCGCTTTACCTCTGAAACAATACAGCAACTGGTTGTAAAACAGGACACCTTTTTAGTCGTTAAAGATTTGCCTGGCAGAAAGGTCGCGCCCCCGAAGCCCGATTTTTTACATTCGTGTGTTAATCGGCAAGGAATACGACTGTTAGCACTCTACTATGAGTCAGGTCGGGCGACTTATTTTTTGATTCGTCCCCACGTTTCTATGCAGCTATTGCCTACCGGAAGAGCCGAGTTTAAAACGGCCATGCTGGCTATTGTGAAAGACTCGCCGGCCTTGAGCGCGAAAATTGCCAGCGGCAAGCTGGGGCGTGACGAGGTAGTGAAAATCGTTGAGGAATATGCTGATTTTCGGCGCACCAACCCCTTGCACTAGATAGCTTTTGTTGCTTTCTTGCGGTATGCCGTTGCGCTGAGCCATTCCTGCTCTAAACATGATGAATAGTGCCCTTAACCCTTAATCCGAATGGCCGACAGCCCCGCTAATCCGCTCGATTCCATTCAGGCTGCTGCCGAGCAAGTGCGCGTGCAGTTGAAGCTGAAAGCCTTCGATGCCGAGGGCGTGGCCCATCTGGCCAATTTCATTCAGGCGCAGCGCGGCGAGCTGGGGGCGGCCGACCGGCCGGGCTTTATCATGGCGCTGGGGTGTTATCTGGGGCATTGCCTGGTGCAGGTGTACCGGGGCGAGTGGGGCACCGGGCGCGATGGCACGACCGGTGTCGGGCTGGCCGGGAGATTTTTTTTTAATCCCTTTCGTTTGGTCGATACCCAACTGAATGAGGGAGAAAGCGCGTCGGTAGCGGCTTTCTTTGCGTCCGTTCCGAACCGGTTGAAGGCCCCGCCCGCCGGGCGTAAAGCCTGGATTTCGTAATCTTGCGGGGCCAATGGCCGCCCGCGTCGTTATGAAACAACTCGTTATCGCCATTGATGGCTATTCTTCGTGTGGCAAAAGCACTACCGCGAAAGCTGTTGCCGCCGCGCTGCACTACGCTTATGTCGATACCGGGGCCATGTACCGCGCCGTAACGCTGTACTTGCTGGAGCATAACATCTCGTTTGAAAATCTAGACCAGGTTGAAGCTGCCCTGCACGCCCTGCACATCAGCTTCCGCCGTAACCGGCGCACGGGCCGCAACGAGGTTTTTCTCGACGGCGTGAACCGGGAGGACGACATCCGCCAGATGGTTATTTCCAATTCGGTGAGTGAGGTGTCGGTCATCCCGCTGGTGCGGCACGCCATGGTGGCCCAGCAGCAGCGCATGGGTCGCAGGCGCGGCGTGGTGATGGACGGCCGCGACATCGGCACCACGGTGTTCCCCGATGCCGAAGTGAAGGTGTTCATGACCGCCGACGTGGTGGTGCGGGCCCAACGCCGCCAAATCGAGCTGGCCGAGAAAGGCGAACAGGTCCCGCTCGACGACATCATCGAGAACCTGCGCAAGCGCGACCACCTCGACTCAACCCGCGCCGAAAGCCCCCTGCGCCGCGCCCCCGATGCCGTGCTGCTCGACACCACGCACCTGGTGATTGACGAGCAAGTAGACTTCGTACTCGAACGGGTGTCGGCCGCCCTGTTTGCGCCGCACGCCTAGGACGTAGAACCAGCGTCGGCATTGCTTGAGCAAGAAGCATTATGCCGAGCGGACCAACGTTAAACGCGAGCCAGTATCAGAATGTGAGGACCGTAAACAGCTTACGAACCCCGGTTTTGCCAAGCGCGATAACGGCGTGGCTGGCACCAGGAGAGACCTGGCGAGGGTAACGTCTGGGTAAAAGCCTGTAGCTAATAGCTAACCCGAGTTGCGAACTAGCTTCATCGCGGCGGGAGGTCGGTAATATTTCAAAGAGGCCATGCAGTTGAGAGCCGCGTAGCGGCGGGAGGTTGGTAGTAGTTTAAAAGAGGTCAGGTGGTTGAGAGCCGCGTAGCGGTGACACCTTCGGCGGGTGGCGTTGGTCTGCCACCGCTATGCGGCTCTGGATTGGCCCGGGGTACCATGCTCTACCAACCTATCGCCGCCACGCGGCTAGTCCGCAACTTGGGTTAGCTAGTCATTCATCCGCTGGCCACCGGGCGGCCCCGGTCGCCAAAGACGGGGCGGCCCGCGGGGGTGCTGGAAATGGTGCTCGAATTTCAAGAAGAGGGCTACAGAAAGGACCGCAGTAGTCAGCGAGGGTGCTTGAGATGGTACTTGGTGGCGGGCGCTTCCACCGCTTCGATGCGCCGCCATTCTGGAGCCGCCGTGCTTATTGCCCATGTCGGTGCAACGCCACCGTAGCAAATACAGTAAACGGGTTGGCGGGCTGCAGCGGGGCCCGCCGGCTTCTTCCATTGCGCCAGCTCCGGCGGGTGCCTTACTCGTTTTGCATGGGTCCTCAGTTCCTTTTCGCTACTGGCATCGAAAACAGCAACCCCACCATCCGGAACGGTAAGCTGCGGGTGGATGAAATGGAAAAATGCGGCCACTACACCTTTTGGCAGAAAGACTTCGACCTGGTCGAGGAATTGGGCATTCGGTTTTTGCGCTACGGCCCTCCCATTCACACCACGTTTCTGGGGCCCGGCAAGTACGACTGGTCGTTTGCCGACACCACGTTTCAGGACTTGCGGCGGCGCGACATTTCCCCCATCGTGGACTTGTGCCACTTCGGGGTGCCCGACTGGATCGGCAACTTCCAGAACCCCGACTTCCCGGCACTGTTCGCGCAGTACGCCGGGGCTTTCGCCGGGCGGTTTCCGTGGGTGCAGCTCTACACCCCAGTAAACGAGATGTACATCTGCGCCCAGTTTTCGGCGCTGTACGGCTGGTGGAACGAGCAGCTCACCAGCGACCAGGGCTTCGTAACGGCCCTCAAGCACCTCGTGAAGGCCAACGTGCTGGCCATGCGGGCCATCCTGGAAGTGCGACCCGATGCCATTTTTATTCAGAGTGAGTCGTCGGAGTACTTTCACGCCGAGAACCCGGCGGCCATCAGGCCCGCCGAAATCATGAACGCCCGCCGGTTTCTATCGCTGGACTTGAACTACGGGCGCCGCGTGAACTCCGAGATGTACGAATACCTGCTCGACAACGGCATGACGCGTGAGGAGTACCACTTCTTCCTGCACAACAACCTGAAGCATCATTGCATCATGGGTAACGACTACTACCAAACCAACGAGCACCGCGTTTCACCCGATGGTACCACGCGCGCGGCGGGCGAGGTGTTTGGCTACCACGTCATCACCCGGCAATATCACGACCGCTACCGCCTGCCCGTGATGCACACCGAAACCAACCTCTGGCAAGGCCCCAGAGGCGACGAGGCCGTGAACTGGCTCTGGAAAGAATGGGCCAACGTGCTCCGCGTGCGCAACGACGGCGTGCCCGTGATTGGCTTCACCTGGTACTCGCTCACCGACCAAGTTGATTGGGATACCGCCCTGCGCGAGCCCAATGGCATCGTCAACCCCCTGGGACTTTACGACCTCAGCCGCAACATCCGCCCCGTGGGCTCGGCCTACAAGCAGCTCATCGCCGACTGGAACCAGGTGCTGCCCGCCCAAAGTGTCTGCCTGCAAGTGCCCATCGTGATGCCCAGCGAGATCAAGCAAGGCTGGGCCAAACAGCAGCAAGCCAATGTAAAATCCAACAATTCCGATCAATCCACCGCCGCCGCCAATACGCCCTCGGCTGACGGTTCATAGTTGTTAGTGCTTGGTGCTTGGTTATTGGTGCTTGGTGCTTGGTGCTTGGTGCTTGGGATGTTCTGGTATTATGAGTTATCGTAAGCCTCCATGCTAAACACTAAAACCCAGGTACCAAGCAGCAACAACCAAAATCCAACAACCAAGCCCCAAGCACCAAGCACCAAAAACCAACCCTATGAGATTCAAGGACAAAGTGGCCATTGTCACCGGTAGTGGCAGTGGCATCGGCCTGGCAGTCGCCAAACGCCTGGCTTCCGAAGGTGCCCGCCTCGTGCTGGCCGACTATAACCAGGCCAGCCTTGACGCCGCCGTGCCGGCGGTGCAGGCCGCCGGTGCCCCCGACGTGTGGCCCAGCCTCTGCAACGTATCCCTGGAAAAGCAGGTGCAAGCCACCGTAGACGGGGCCCTGGAGCGGTTCGGCCGCCTCGACGTGGTGGTGAACAACGCCGGCCTCATGCAGTTCAAGCCCCTCGAGCAACTGACCGGCGACGAATGGCTGCGCGTCCTGAACGTGGATTTGCTGGGGGCCTTCTACTTCACCAAGCTGGCTTTCCTGCACATGAAGCCCGGCGGCGCCATCGTGAACGTGGCCAGCATTCACGCCGTGGAGACCAGTCCGTTGGTAGCCCCCTACGCGGCTGCCAAGGCTGGTCTGTTGTCGCTCACGCGCTCGGCCTCGCTGGAAGGCAAGGCCAAAGGCATCCGCACCAACGCTGTGCTGCCCGGGGCCATCGACACGCCCATGCTCTGGGAAAACCCCAACGTGCGAAGCGGCGTCGAAGCCCTCAACAAAGCCGACGTGGGCCGGCCCGAGGACGTGGCCGCCGTTATCGCCTACCTGGCATCGGATGACGCCGCCTTCGTGCAAGGCGCCGAAGTACGCATCGACGGCGGCCGGCTCGACCAGCTGTAATCGCGGAGTAGCCAGCTTCCTGGCCTACAGTGGCCGCTCGCCGTCGAGTAATGAAAAAGCCTAGGGGCAGGCCGCCGGTAACGGGTGGCGGGCGTATGTTTGCGGCCCTCTATCCGCCTGCTAACCACCGTCCATGAGCAAACTAATCATTCGTAGCCTGACCGAGCTAGAAGCCCGCGTGGGCCAGGAGCTGGGCGTCTCGCCGCTCCACCTCATCACCCAGGAGCAGATCAATCAGTTTGCGGCCGCCACCCTCGACTTCCAGTGGATTCACGTGGATGCCGCCCGGGCCCAGGCCGAGTCGCCATTTCAGACCACTATTGCCCACGGCTACCTCACCCTGGCCCTCTTGCCCTACCTCTGGCAGCAAATCGTGGTCATTGAGAACTTGAAAATGCAGGTGAACTACGAGGTCGAGACCCTGCGCTTCAACCAAGCCGTGGCGGTGAACAGCTCGGTGCATCTGCGGGCCACCCTGCTTTCCGTGACTAACCTGCGCGGCATTGCCAAGGCCCGGGTGGGCATAACGATGGAAGTGGATGGCCTCAAAAAGCCGGCTTACACGGGCGTAGTTACGTTCCTCTACCACTTTCTGGGCTGAAGAAGCGCGCAGGTGCACTGGGGAAACCTCACGTGCCCCCTGCGGAGCGGGCCCTAGCGGGTACGAGCCCGGTTCGCTTCATGCGCGAAGCCGCAAGAGAGGGGAGCCTGACGACAGGAATTGAACTGAGAAAGGTTTTACATAGTGGCCCCTTTGCCGAGTCGGGCCGATTGGCGTTGGTGCTCAGGCTTCGGCCGCCTGCTGGGCCAGGTATTCTTCTCCCACGCGCACGGGCTCCAGGTTCCTGGACTCTTCCTCAGTGAACAGCCGCGAGCGGATGAGAAACCGCACGCCCAGCGGGATTTCCAGCGAGAAGCTGGCCCCGCGGCCCTTGGTCACGTCCACCGTGAGCTGGGTATGCTGCCAGTACTCGAACTGGCTGGTGCTCATGAAGAAGTCGCAGCCGTGAATCTGACCCAGCCACACGTCGTTGCCGCCAATGCGAAACTCACCCTTGGTGAAGCACATGGGCGAAGAGCCGTCGCAGCAGCCGCCGCTTTGGTGGAACATGAGCGGGCCGTGCTCGTCGCGAAGCAGGTCGATGGTGGCCTCGGCGGCTGGCGTCACGAGAACTCTGGGAGTAAGCATGGGAATGGTGAATGAGGAGTGGGCAACTAACGAGATTAACTGATTCTATAACAGCCCTAAGTAATTTGTTATATAGGGTAGAAGGTTTATGCTCTGTTAAAATTACAGTGCTCAATAGCCACTGCACAAACGCCCGGGCCGCTAGCGGTGGCCGCTGGCCCGGGCGTTGTTCAACAGGTATTCAGCAAGGGTTTCGGCCTAGAAGAAGCCCAGTTTCTGCTGGCTGTAGCTGATGAGCAGGTTCTTGGTCTGGCGGTAGTGGTTGAGCATCATCTTATGATTCTCGCGCCCAAAGCCTGAGGCCTTGTAGCCGCCGAAGGGCGCGCCGGCCGGGTAGTCGTGGTAGCAGTTTACCCACACGCGACCGGCCTGAATGGCGCGGGGCATCGTGTACAGCTCGTGGGCATCGCGGCTCCAGAGGCCGGCGCCCAGGCCGTAGAGGGTATCGTTGGCCAGGGCCAGGGCTTCCTCGTTGCTCTTGAACGTGGTGACCGATAGCACCGGCCCGAAGATTTCTTCCTGGAAAATCCGCATTTTATTATGGCCGCGGAAGATGGTCGGCTGAATGTAATAACCTTCAGCTAGGGCCCCATCTGGTTGGGTGTAGGCTTCGCCGCCCACCAGCACCTCGGCTCCTTCGGCCTTGCCGATTTCCAGGTAGCTCAGGATTTTCTCAAACTGGTCGTTGCTGGCTTGCGCGCCCATCATGGTGTTGGGGTCCAGAGGGTTGCCAAGTCGGATGGCTTTTACGCGCTCGATCACGCGGGCCATAAACGCGTCGTAGATGTCCTCGTGCACCAGCAGGCGCGAGGGGCAGGTGCAGATTTCGCCCTGGTTCAGAGCAAACATCACGGCGCCTTCGATGCACTTGTCGAGGAAGTCGTCGTCGTGGTCCATCACCGACTTGCAGAAGATGTTGGGCGACTTGCCACCCAGCTCCATGGTGACGGGGATGATGTTTTCGGCGGCGTATTGGAGGATGAGGCGGCCGGTGGTGGTTTCCCCGGTGAACGCCACTTTCTGCACGCGCTTGTTGCTGGCCAGGGGCTTGCCGGCTTCCAGGCCGAAGCCGTTCACCACGTTGAGCACGCCGGCCGGCACCACGTCCTGAATCAGCTCCATCAGCACCATGATGCTAGCCGGGGTTTGCTCGGCGGGCTTCACCACCACGCAGTTGCCAGCGGCCAGAGCCGGAGCAATCTTCCAGGTGGCCATCAGCAGCGGGAAGTTCCAGGGAATAATCTGGCCGATGACGCCCAGCGGCTCCTGAATCACCAACGACAAGGTATGCTCGTTCAACTCGGTAGCGGAGCCTTCTTCGGCCCGAATCACGCCCGCGAAATAGCGGAAGTGGTCGATGGCCAGGGGCAGGTCGGCCGCCATGGTTTCGCGGATGGCCTTGCCGTTCTCTACGGTTTCGACGGCCGCCAGGTGGGCCAGGTTGGCTTCCATGATGTCGGCAATCTTGAGCAGTATGTTGCTGCGCGTGGTGGCCGAGGTCTTGCTCCAGCTGGGGAAGGCTGCGTGAGCGGCATCCAGGGCCAGCTCGATGTCTTCTTTGGTAGAGCGGGCTACTTTACAAAAGGCCTTGCCATCGATGGGCGAGGGGTTGTCGAAGTACTGGCCTTTGACCGGGGCCACCCACTGGCCGCCGATGAAGTTATCGTAATAGGACTTGAATTGGGGGCGGGCCACCAAAGTGGTGGTTTCTTCGAGGGTTTCTGCCATGACGCTGCGTGATAAATGTAAGAATGTAAAGAATTGAAAGGTGAGTAAGTAGGAACGCGGTAAAGTTCTCGGGTTAACCGCTTCGCCGGGTGTGGTATCCTCTTAAAGTGTGCGGGAATAATCGCAACTTGCTGAGACTAACTCCCCACGCTGCTTACTGCTTTTCCTGCCATGCGCTCCCGCGTCCACTTGCCCGCTGCCGTTGCCCCGCTTGCCCTCGAACGCCTGCACAGTCTGGTTGAAAACCGGACCGTATATGCGCTCGATGGCTTTGAGCTAAACGTATTCGAAACCCACCACGCCGCCTACCGCGTGGCCCTGCGCCTCGACGGCCTGGCCCTGACTACCATGCTGCGCGGCAAAAAGGTGATGCACTTACCCGGCCGGCCCGCTTTCGACTACCTGCCCGGCGAGTCGGTGGTGGTCGACAAAAACGAGCGGATGGAAATTGACTTTCCCGAGGCCTGCCACGGCCAGCCCACCCAGTGCCTGGCCGTGGTTGTCGCCCCCGACACCATTCGCCACACCGTCGACCTGCTGAATGAGCGCTACCCCCGCGCTGAAGTGCACACGCCCTGGGCGCTTCCGCCGCCCGATTACGCCCACCTCACCAACACCCCCGAACTCACCGATACGCTCAGCCGACTGGTGGCCGTGTCGCGCACCACCGACATCAACAAGGACGTGCTGGCCGGTTTTACCCTGCAAGAGCTGCTGGTGCGCCTGATGCAAACGCAGGCCCGCCAGCTTATTTTCCACGATTACGCCCGTTACCTCACCAGCCACCGCTTCGCCGCCGTGGTCGACTACATCAAGCAGCACTTGGCCGAAAACCTGAGCATCGATAAGCTCAGCGCGCTGGCTTGCATGAGCAAGGCCACCTTCTTCCGGGTTTTCAAGCGGGAGTTTGGCCTAACCCCGGTCGAGTTCATCATTCGCGAGCGGCTGGCCGAGGCCAAGCGCCTGCTGCGCCATCCGCTGGCCAGCGTGGCCGAGGTGTGTTTGCGGGCGGGGTTCAATAACCTGTCGCACTTCCAGGCCCTGTTCAAAAAGTACGAGGGCATCACCCCGGGAGCATACCGGAAGCAGATGGTAGCGTAGGAACCTGACCCTGCTTAACCTCACCCCCTGACCCCCTCTCCGCCGGAGAGGGGGAACCGGACATGCGCTAGGCGGGAATCAAGTAAAAAAGTCGTTCAAAATCGGGCTTGCTGACTTCCTTAGAGATCAGTTGCACATTCGCGCCGAACCCGTCCCCTCTCTATTTTGGACTCTGCATATAAAGCAGATGCGGGGTTAGGGGGTGAGGTTAAGCAGGGTCAGCAGGGTCAGGTATTAAAAGGGAGCATCGGCCAGCGCCCGAATATCCTCGTGCAAGTTCACGCCCAGGATTTCTTGCGCGTGAACCGTGGCGCGAAAGGCTCAGGAATAGAGCCGCCAACAGAGCGAAGCCCCAAACCCCGGTGGGGAATTACCGGGGCAAGCCTTCCGGGCCTGGTACGGTGCACGCTCAGCGGCTTCTCCCGGCCTGCCCGCTACCAGCTCCGTCGTAGCGGATGGCGATTATTGCTACCTCTTCGGGCTGGGGGCCCAGGCGGAGCGTAACAGTTTCGCCTAGCTTGGCGCCTTGCACGGCCCGGGCAATGGGGGCCACGAAGGCTACCTTGCCGAGGGCGATGTCGGCTTCGTCCACCCCCACGATGGTGAACTGGCGCTCCAATCCTACTTTGCCGCCGCTCACGGTGCGCAGCCGGACGGTGGCGCCGAAGCGCACCTCCTTGGGCGGCTGGCCCTCCGGGTCCACCACTTTGGCGCTGGCCAGGCGCGCGGTGAGCAAGGCCAGGCGCCCGTTGTAGAGTGAGAGCCGGTGGGTGCGGTCGGTATCGTTGTCGCGGTTGGCCTCGGCCTGGGCGCGCTCGGCTTCCAGGGTCGCCAGCTCGGCCCGGAGCTGGGCCAGCCCCGTAGGGGTGACGTAGTTGGGAGTGCCCGGCGGTAGCGCCGCCCGGGGCGGAATGATGGGCGGCGTCTGCGCGTCATCTTCTTTCACAAATCCTCGGCTCATAGGAAGTTGAACGCAGACTGGGCGCTCGGGTTATGCGCTCGGTGTAACCCTGGCCGGCTTTTGGCGGTTAGGCCACGCGGTGGCTTAGGCCAGCCGTCGCCCGGTTCCGTTCGCTTTTATGAAATCCTCCCTCGTGGGAAATACCTTATTGTCTTCCCCAGACGCTCCTGCGCTGGCTGCTAAGTCAGCGGCCCAACCCGTGGTCCTGCGCCCACTCGACTCCGCCCTGGTGTGGCTCATGGCCATTACCTGCGGCCTGGTGGTGGCCAATATCTACTACAATCAGCCGCTGCTGGCCGCCATTGGCCGCACGTTTCGCCTTTCCGATAGTAACGCCAGCCTGGTGGCCACGGCTACGCAGGTGGGCTACACGCTTGGCATGCTGTTCGTGGTGCCGCTGGGCGATAAGCTGGAGCGTAAGCGGTTGGTACTGCTCATGCTGTTGGGGGCGGCCGGGTGCCTGGCCCTGGCCGCCTGGGCCCCCAGCTTCGCGGTACTCGCGGGGGCCAGCGTGCTGATTGGCATCTTGTCGGCCGTGCCGCAACTGCTGGTGCCGATGGCGGCGCACCTGGCGCCCGAAGCCAGCCGCGGCCGCATCGTGGGGCGGGTAATGAGTGGGCTGCTCATCGGCATTCTGCTCTCGCGCACCGTGAGCGGCTACGTGGGGCTGCACCTGGGCTGGCGGGCCATGTTCGAGCTCGGGGCCGGGCTGATGCTCCTCCTAGTGGCCCTGCTGGCCTGGAAGCTCCCCACCGACCAGCCCACCTTCGCCGGCTCCTACGCCTCGCTGATGCGGTCCTTGCTCACGCTCACCCGCGAGCAGGTGCTGCTGCGCCGGGCGGCACTGGTGGGCGCGAGCTTGTTTGCCGCGTTCAGCGTGTTCTGGACTACACTGGGGTTCTACCTCGAAGGGCCCGGGTATGGCTACGGCAGCGACGTGGCCGGCTCCTTTGGGCTGATTGGCGCGTTCGGAGCCCTGGCTGCCCCCCTGGCCGGCCGAACCGTCGACACCAGAGGGCCCGCCTACGCCATTACGCTGGGCATTCTGCTGGCCCTGGGTGCTTATGGGGTGTTGGGCTTCGGCGGGGGCTACGTAGCCGGGCTGGTAGTCGGGGTTATCCTGCTCGACGTAGGGGTGCAGGCCACCCACATCTCCAACCAGTCGATGGTATTTGCCCTGGTACCCGAGGCCCGCAGCCGGCTGAACACGGTGTACATGACGGCCTATTTCACGGGCGGCTCGCTGGGCTCGGTGCTGGGCGGGCTGGCCTGGACGCACGGCGGCTGGCCCGGCGTCTGCCTGTTAGGCGGGGCGCTGACCGCCGGAGCCCTGCTCGCGAGCCGCTACTACGGTCGGCCCCCGGCGGGGCCCGGGGCCCTCACCACCACCGGGGGCCAAAAAACGGTCGGCAGTAAGTAGTATTTTCAGTAGGATAAGTATTGCCCCCCCCCTTAAAATAGGTTTAAATACGCTTACGGCTGGTTTTTAGGCGCTCTACTTTTACAGCTCCCCCGGCGCCGCCCCGAACGTGGCGCTGGGCTCAAGCAAACAGCCATGAGCTCTGCCCTTTCCACCCAAGCAGATGAAGTCTGCTTTGCCCTGAAGACTCAGGAAACCCGTCGGTGCTTAGTCGACAACATTTTGAAGTTCACCGCCGGCACCCCGCTAGCCGCCGATCCCTACGAGCGTCGGCTGCTCGACCAGTTCGTGCGCGGCGAACTGACGATTGATCAGGTGCTGGCCCACTTGGAGAGCTGAGCCCGCGCTAGGCCGCGCTCACGGCCTGCTGCAAGCGCTCCAGGCAGGTTTGCAGGCTGGTGCGCCAGTGCGGAATGACTACGCCGAGCTGCGTTTTGACTTTGGTCTTGTCCAGCACCGAATAGGCCGGGCGAGTGGCCTTCGTGGGATACTCCGCGGTGCGAATGGGGGTGGTTTTCACCGTAGTCCCACTCAGCTCGAAGATGGCCGTGGCAAAATCGTACCAGGAGGTCACCCCTTCATTGCTGTAATGGTACAGGCCAAATTCCCGGCTTTGGGTTTCGATGATGGTGAGGATGCAGCCAGCCAGGTCGATGGCGTAGGTCGGGGTGCCTACCTGGTCCCAGATAACCCGCAGCTCGTCGCGCTCCTGGCCCAGCTTGAGCATGGTTTTTACGAAGTTGTTGGCGTATTCCGAATACAGCCAGCTGGTGCGCAGGATAAAGTATTGGCTGGTGTAGCCCGGCACCACCTGTTCGCCCTCCAGCTTGGTAAGGCCATAGACGCTGAGTGGCGCCGAAGCATCGGTCTCCACCAGGGGCTGGTTGCCGGTACCGGCGAACACAAAGTCGGTCGAAATCTGAATGAGCGTCGTGCCGTACTCCGCGCACAGCTGACTCAGGTTGGCTACGCCGTCGCGGTTAATTTTTCGGGCCAGCTCCACCTCGTCCTCGGCCTTATCCACGGCCGTGTAAGCGGCGCAGTTGATGCAATACGAGGGCTGGTAACGCGCGAACTGGGCCCGTAATCCGGCCAGGTCCAGAATATTGGCTTGGTCCTCGGGCAGAAACTGCAGGCCCGGCGTGTTTCGCTCCCGCGCCACGTGCGCCAGGCACTGTCCTAATTGCCCGGAGGCTCCAAAAACGAGTATGTTGCCCATCGAAGGTTACTTTCTAGACTTGGTAGGGGAGAGGGGAGTCATGGGTGCTGAGGCTTGGGGAATAAAACTCTTATGATGAAAGGGTTAGACGTAGTAAAACCTTGATCTTATTGCCGTAATCCAGTCATTGATCCATCACCTCATCACCCAAAATGTGCTTGGATAAAAATCTTATTCCAGCCGCAAGTTAGCCTCTCCGGGTGGGCGTTTATTCCTGATGGGCTCGAACCGCACTTCACGGGGCTGTTTTTCGCTCAAGTATTTCCAGTAGCGCAGCGGCATGTGGCGGCGGTGCAGCTTCATATTTTTGCGCTCAGGAATGTTCACGTGGTCGAAGTAGGCCTGCCACAAGAGCTTGAACAGGGGTTCCCGCTCGTCGAGCACCGTGGCGGAAAGCTCGGTGGACTTCTGCGGAGTCTCCGGCTCAAACCGCACTACGTCGGGGCGCGTCAGGTCGTAATACAGGCCGTAGTGCCGGCGCCGGTCGTAAATCAGCCAGCGCTGGTCGGCGTAGCGCTTGGTGAAATGGGCAGCGAGGAGCGGCAGCACGTCGAAGTCGGGCTCGATGGTGGCGTGGAACAACTCGTCGGCGGTTTTCTCGAAGCGCACGAAGGCTTCCATGCGGTGCTTTTCGCGGAACATCTGCTGGGCCAGGCGCTGGACGCGGCGCACGTCGGCGTTGGCGTAGTTCTCGGAAACGTCGTGGGCCGTGCGCAGGGCTAGGTCTACATACCGGAAAATGAGCAGCTCGCGGTCCGGGTCTTCGCTCAGGAAAACGTGGTAGAGGCGGGCGCGGGCCTCCTTATCCATTATTTTCAGCAAGCCCTCCCACACCCGGGCAGCCAGGGCCTCGTCGGTTTCGCGGTGGGCCGGCTGGGCAAACAAGCCCGTTTGGGCGGTGGCCTCGGGTTGAATGCTGTTGGGTGCGGCCCGCCAGTCGTAAATGGTGAAGAGCACCGTCAGCAGACCCTCAAACGTGCCGTCGTAGGTATAGTCGCGGGGCGCAGCCGTCAGCTCCGGCGCCGGCCGGCGGGCGTTGGGCCGGGCCGGAGCAGTGGAACGACGAATGGGAGTGAGCTTGCTCATGGAGAGTGAGGGTGGTTTAAACGTTTTGCGAGAACCTCACGTGACCCCCACGGAGTAGTGTGTTGAATTAAAAATTAAAGATGAAGAATTAAAAAAGGTGTTTTACTGAGTCTATTCTCCAATAAAATGAGGAGTTAAAAAACAGCCTCTTGGGCTCATTTTTTAATTCTTCATTTTTAATTAATTACTGGCAGAACTCTAGCAGCAGCTTATTCACGGCCACCACTTGCTCTTGTTGCACCCAGTGCGTGGCGGGCAAATAAGTGAGCTGGCCATTGTCGCAGAAGGCGAGGCTTTCGCGGGCCAATTCCGGCTTCAAAAAGCTGTCCTCCTCTCCCCAAATGATGTGGACCGGCACCCGTACCCGGCCAGTGCTGCCCAACCGGCCGGGCTGCCGCCCGGCGGCTCGGTACCAGTTAATCATGCTGCGTATGGCCCCGGCCTGGGACCACGCCTCCCGGTACAACACCAGATCCGCGGTGCTAAACGTGCCCGGGTGGCTGCTCCGGCGCAACGATTGGCCCATCAGCCGCCAGCCGCGCCGGCGCATCAGTTGCTCGGGTAGCCACGGCAGCTGAAAGAAAAACATGTACCAGCTGCGAAGCAATTGGCCGGGCTTGCGCAAGAGCGCCGCGCCCAGTACCCGCGGGTGCGGCACGTTGAGAATGGCCACCCGCCGGATGCGCGTTGGGTAGTGAGCCGCCAGGTGCCAGGCTACGGCCGCGCCCCAGTCATGGCCCACAACGGTAGCCGTGGGGTGGCCAGCGGCGTCAATCAACCCTAAAACGTCGAGCGCCAACTCGTTGATAGCGTAGCTACGCACCCGGCGGGGCTTGTCGCTGAGGTTGTAGCCGCGTTGGTCCGGAGCCCATACCCGGAAGCCGGCCTCGGCCAAGGCCGTTAGCTGGTGTCGCCAGCCATACCAGAAGTCGGGATAGCCGTGCAGCAGCAGTACCAGCGGCCCCGTGGCGGGCCCGCACTGCACTACGTGCAGCTGCACGCCATTGGTAGCAACGCGGTGGTGTTCGAAAGCATAAGACATGCAAGGCTGTACTGCCGGAGCCGGGCAGAAGTTGCCTTAAGCGGCTTGCTGGGCATCCGAGCTCGCCTGCGCTTGCGCTTGGGCCTGGGCGCGGGCCTCGTCGTGCAGCTGGCGCACCAGGGGCATTAGCTCACTAATGCGGCAGCAGCAGGAGAGACGGGCTACTTTGTCCGACGGTGGGGGGGGCACCGGTTGGGATTGGCGGTGAATGATTTTCATAACTGAGAAGAAAATGTCGTGCTGCACGCCGCCCAAGCTGCTTTTTGGCTGCGGAGCGGAGCTATTCGAAAACAGGGCGTCGTAGTTCATCGCCATTAGGATGCTTGGGCAAAAAGGTCCAGTTGCTGCGTCACCAGGGCCGCGCGCACCGAGCCGGCGCCAAATAAGATCTGGCGGCGCACCTGCTGCTCACTCAGCTCGCCGAGGATGGGCTGGCCCTCCCCCTGACAGGTGAGGAAGTACTTGGCCCGCTTCAGTACCACCCCCAGCTGGCGCAGGGTGTCGAGGGTGAGCGTGGCGAAGCGCCGGGCCGCCACGATGCGCCGGGCCGACCGGGCGCCCACGCCGGGAATGCGCAGGATCATCTCGTACTCGGCCGTGTTCACGTCGACCGGGAAGACGTGGCGATTGCGCAGGGCCCAGGCCAGCTTAGGGTCGATTTCCAGGTCGAGGTGGGGGTGGGCGGGGTCGAGGATTTCGTCGGCGTGGAAGCCGTAGAAGCGCATCAGCCAGTCGGTTTGGTACAGGCGGTGCTCCCGAATAACCGGGGGTTGCGTAACCTGCGGCAGGCGGGCGTCGTCGGTCACCGGAATATAGCCGGAGTAGTATACCCGCTTCAGCCCGTAGCCCTGGTAGAGCGAGTCGGTGAGTTTGATGATTTGCAGGTCGGTCTCGGCGCTGGCGCCCACGATGAGCTGGGTGGTTTGGCCGGCGGTAGCAAAAGCGGGCACCTTCTTGAATAAGGCCTTTTCCTCCTTATTCTGGGTGATGCCATCCCGAATCTGGGCCATCGGGGTCAGGATTTCCTGGTAGTTCTTCTCCGGGGCCAGCGTGGTGAGGGCCAGCTCCGAAGGCAGCTCGATGTTCACGCTCAGGCGGTCGGCATACAAGCCAGCTTCCTGGATAAGTTCTTCCGAGGCGCCCGGAATGGTTTTGACGTGGATGTAGCCGTTGAACTTGTGCTCGGTGCGCAGCTTCTTCACGATGCGCACCAGGCGTTCCATGGTGTAGTCGGGGCTGGAGAAAATACCGGAGCTCAGGAACAGCCCCTCGATGTAATTGCGGCGGTAGAAGTTGATGGTCAGGTCCACCACTTCGTCCACGGTGAAGGCGGCGCGCTTCACGTCGTTCGAGCGGCGCGAAACGCAGTAGGCGCAGTCGAAGATGCAGTGGTTGGTGAGCAAAATCTTCAGCAGGCTCACGCAGCGGCCGTCCTCCGTGTAGCTGTGGCAGATGCCCATGCCCTCGGCGTTGCCCAAGCCTTTGTTCTCGTTTTTGCGCTTACCGCCGCTGCTGCTGCACGAAGCATCGTACTTCGCGGCGTCGGCTAATATGCTTAGTTTCTCTTGAATGCGCTCGTTCATGAGGGAGGGCTGGCTTTCGGCCTTAAAAGTAGTAAACAGCCGCCAAATAGGCACTAGTTCTTAAGCTAATTTTTTTGGTAATAGTTTCTTTAGCTAAAAAACAAACGCTCCGTTCCGGGCTGGCCGGGCCCCAATAGCTAGGGCACGCTGGCTCCTTTTCGTATTTTGCGGCGTTGCGTCCCATTATGAGCTTTCGCGGTTGTTTCCTGTTGGTATTTGTGCTGGTCGGTTTAGGAGCCCGACCGGCCGGGGCGCAGGTGTTTGACCCGCGCTCGGCCGTGCCGCCCGACTCGCTGCGGGCCGGCCCGGCGGTGCTACCGCACGGTGCCGACTCCTTACGCCAGCGCTTCGACGAGAGCCGGATGATTACTCGCCTGCGGGCTTACTCGCGCCGTAAAACCATTGCCGGACGGGCCGCTTCGGCCTTGTTCAATTTCACCCGGCCCCAGGAAGAGACGGCCGGCCTCGACGCCGTGCTGCTGGACCGGCAGTTTGACCGCCACAATTTCAAAATCGTGCGGCACGTGAACATCCGCACGCTCGACGCTTTCGGCTACAGCCTCACCGACTCGGCCCGGGTGCCCCGCACCTTCTGGGAAAAGTCCGGCAACATCCTGCACATTAAAACGGCCCGCTCCCGGGTGCGCCAAGTATTGCTGTTTCGGCCCGGCCGGGTGCTGGAGCCCCAGGCGCTGGGCGAGTCCGAGCGCCTGCTCCGCCAAACGCCCGAAATCCTCGACGCCCGCGTGCTCGTGAATGAACTGACGACCACCCGCGACAGCGTCGACATTGAGGTGCTCACCACCGACGTGTTCAGTATTACGGCCGGCCACGAGCTGAGCTCGGCCACCGCGGGCCTGGTTACTTTCGGCGACGAGAATTTCCTGGGCCTGGGCCACCAACTCGAAAACTCCTACCGCTACGGCCGGGACCTCAGCCCCAATGGCAACGAAACCCCCCAGCAGTGGGCGTACGAGGGCAGCTACACGGCCCCCTTTCCCCACTTTGTGTACGCCCAGGCCCGCTACCGCAACGAGTACAACTACCGCTCGGGAGCCGTGTCGGTAAAGCGCGACTTCTACTCGCCCAGTGCCCGCTATGCCGGGGCGTATACCCTGAGCAACGTCAGCCAAAACGTCGGCCTCACGGCTCCGCCCGAGGGGCAGCCCTACGTTTTCTACCCCCTGCGCTACACCGTGCAGGATGCCTGGCTGGGGCGGGCCCTGCGCCTGCGCTCCTACGATCTGGGCTACGAAAACCCGGGTCGCGTGATTGTGTCGGCCCGGGTTTTCCATACTAACTACAGTACCGTTCCCCAACCCGACGCCAACGTGCTGCCGGGCTACCAAAACGCCTACCGCAACAGCACGCTGCTGCTGGGTACGGTGGGCTACTCCGTGCGCCGCTACTACAAGGACCGGTACTTGTTCGGCTTTGGCCGCACCGAGGACGTGCCGACCGGCACCCTGCTTAGCTTTACGGCCGGTTACGACATGAACGGGGTGGTCCCGCGCCGCTACTTCGACGTGCGCCTGGCCGCCGCCGGGTTCAACACGGGCAGTGGCTACTTGTACGGGGGCGTCACCCTGGGCTCTTTTCAACTTTTGAACAAAGGCCATGACTGGGACCAGGGCGTGCTCACCGTTGATTTTACGTCTTTTACCAAACTCTACCGGGCGGGCAACTGGCAGTACCGGCATTTTCTGAGTAGCAAAACCACGGTGGGCCTGAACCGGCGGCCGGGCGACGTGCTGCTGGGTGGCGTGAGTAACGACCGTGGACTGCGGGGGTTCACGCCCAGTTCGCCCGTGCTGCCCACCAGCCGCTTCGTACTTAATTACGAAACCACTATTTTCACGCCGCTCTCGCTGCTGGGCTTCCGGCTGGCGGGCATTGCCTTCGCCGATGCTGCGTGGGTGACCGACCGGACCGGCGGCGGCTCGCCCTTTACCGGAGCGCCCTACACGGGCTTTGGCCTGGGCCTGCGCTTCCGTAACGAGTTCACGGTTCTGCGCACTTTCCAGCTGCTGCTTGGCTACTACCCGCGTGGGCTGAACACCCCCAACGGCATACGGATGTTCGAGTCGACGCGCGAAACCGTCACGTTCAGCGATTTTGGCCTTGGGCAGCCTGGCACGAGTGAATACCGGTGAGCTGATTGGGGCGGGTGGTAAGAATGAGGCGTAGAGCGGCCGTCTTCTTCAAGCCATTGTGCCAGCTACCCTGGCACCGGCTAGCTCGCCGAACGGCCACTGCTGCCAGGCCAGGTAAATGGGCTGCTGAAATAAGGCCACCCGAATAATACCGTTTTCTTGCTCACTATGCAACTTATTTATTATTTAATTGTATAATACGGCTCTAACCTTAACTGTTCAGCCTATGATTATGCTGCAAAGGACGGCCGTGCACTGGCCCGCCGGGTGCGCCATCTATGCCGAGGGTCTCGCTCCTCGCCATATCAATTTCACCACCGAGCGACCCAACTGGTCGGAGTGGGATGTCAGTCATTTGCTGGGGAGCCCGCGGGTGGCCCTGAGCCAGACAGCCCCTGCTGCGGGGTTGGGTTGGGCGGCCCGGTCGCTCGTTTCGGGAGGGCGCGGGTATGCGGGCCGGGTCGAATTGAGTGCGTGGCGTGGCAAAGTGCGTAGTACCGTAGTGGGCCTAGCCCCCCTTGCCTTATGAAGCAGCAACTCCGTCCCTGCCTGGTGGCCGAAGCCTTAGGCACGGCCATGCTGGTGGCCTTCGGCACCGGCGCGGCCGTGGTGAACGAGCAGACCCACGCCTTGGGCCACGGTGGCGTGGCCGCGGCCTTCGGGCTGGTAATTATTATTGTGATTCAGAGCGTGGGGTCCGTAAGCGGCGCCCACATAAACCCGGCCGTAACCCTAGCCTTTTGGGCCGCGGGGCGCTTTCCCGGCCAGCGGGTGCTGCCTTACCTGGGGGCCCAGTTCGCCGGGGCCCTGGCTGGCAGCGGGCTAGTGAGCTTGCTAGCCACCGGAGACTCGACCCTGGGAGCCACGCTCCCGGCTCATAGCCCGAGCCAAGCGCTGGGCATCGAAGTCATCCTCACCTTCTGGCTGATGTTCGTGATTTTGCGCGTCACGGCGGGCTCGAAGGAAGAAGGGCTACTGGCGGGCGTTGCCATTGGGGCCACGGTGGGCCTAGATGCCCTGGTGGGTGGGCCTCTCACCGGAGGGTCGATGAACCCGGCCCGCTCGTTAGCGCCGGCCTTGCTGAGCGGGCACCTGAGCACGGTCTGGGTATACATGGTGGGGCCAGTGGCGGGGGCCTTGCTGGCGGTAGTCGTCAACCGCCTGTTGCAGTCCTCGACTTCCCCCGCTTCGTCGGCCTGTTCGTGATTACGTTGCTTGTATAGGCTGCGGCGATGCCTGTTAGTCGCTGTTCACGAGCGCCGCAACTGGCAAACTCCCGATCCTAAACACTTAGGGTCGGCTGAGTTCCGGCGGGTGTGCAACCTGATCAGCAGGTACTGGCACTGCTAGTAAGAAGCGAGAGTCCTAACCCTGCAAGTCCTTCGGCCCCGTTGGTTTGGGGCAGCCCCCGACTGCTGGCGGGGCCCGTGGGCAGGTGTGGGGCTGCTTTAATGGTGCACTCGTGAACAATCTCATTATTTATGCTATCCCCCAGCTAGCGGGATAATGAGAATAGTTTTTTCCTCAAAAAGGGCCTTCGATTCCTCGACAAGGGGAACCGAAGGCCCTTTTTGCGAATTGCTTTGGAGTAATAGTTCTTGAGCAACACGCAAACATCACTGCACTCCGTAGAGGCTGTTTGAGTAAATTAAAAACAGGCTGACAAAGGGCAGGACCTTCTTCGTTCGACTGTTTAAGAATTGCTAGCAAAGCTGCTCAACCAGCTGCCAGGAACCAGGGCGCAGACCCAACCAAAAACTCTCTGTATCCGAATAAAGGGGGATGCCTTGCCACGGGGGGGGCAGTAACCAAGGGCCTCACATTTTCGACCGACCTTTGCCCGCTCTCCGTCATCCATTCTCCCCACTATGATCCTCGGCGATTATAACGACCTCGAAGTGGCCCGCGAAACCAGCATCGGCCTCTACCTCACTTCCGACGACGGCGACTTGCTGCTGCCCGAAAAATACGTGCCCGTCGGTACCCGCGTAGGCGACGTGCTGCGCGTGTTCGTGTACCGCGACTCCGAAGACCGGCTTATTGCCACCACCCTGCGGCCACTGGCCCTGGTCAATTCTTTCGCTGCCCTCGCCGTGAAAGACCACGGACCCGCCGGCGCCTTTCTGGAATGGGGGCTGGAGAAAGACCTGCTCTTGCCTTACCGCAACCAGCGCCGCGACTTGCGCGTGGGCGAGCGAGTGCTGGTGTACGTGTACCTCGACGAGGAAAGTGACCGGCTGGTGGCCTCGGCCAAGTGGAAGCAGTTCCTGAGCAACGAGCCTTTCCCGGGGCAGCCCGGCGACGCGGTGCGCTTGCTCGTGGCCGATGAAACCGAGCTGGGCTACCCCGTTATCGTGAACGGCACGCACCAGGGATTGCTGTTTCACAACGAAGTATTCCGGCCCCTGCGCCTGGGTGAGGCGCTGCCCGGCTTTCTGCGCCAGGTGCGCCCCGACGGCAAGCTCGATGTACGCCTGCAGCGCGAAGGTTACGGCGAGGTGGAATCGGCTACCAGCACCCTGTTGGCGGCCCTGCGCGCCGCTCCGGGCGGGCGCCTGCCGCTCGGCGACAAGAGCCTGGCCGAAGACGTATACCGCCGGGTGGGCATGAGCAAAAAAGTATTTAAGAAAGCCCTGGGAGCCCTGTTTCGGGAAGGACTGGTGCTGTTGGAGCCCGAAGCAACGGTGCTGAAGTAGTGGAACGAGCAACTCCCTCCGTACCCAAAACTGCTTTACTCGCCGGGGCTAGTGGCCTCATCGGCTCGCACTTGCTGCCGCAGCTACTCGCCTCGGAGCGCTACGCCAAGGTAATCGTGGTGGGGCGCCGACCCGTGCCGCTGCTGCACCCCAAGCTGACGCAGGTGGTGACGGAGCTCGACCGACTGGAAGATGTGCGCCTGCGGCTCATCGCCGACGATGTGTTTTGCTGCCTGGGCACTACCATGCGGCAGGCGGGCTCTAGGGAAGCGTTTTACCGGGTCGATTTCCTGTACGTGGTGGCTTTGGCGGCGCTAACGGCCAGTAATTTCGCCGCCCAGTTCCTGGTGGTGTCGAGCCTGGGAGCTGATGCCGAGTCGCGGGTGTACTACAGCCGGGTGAAGGGCGAAATGGAGGCGGCCGTGCGCTCGTTGCCGTTTCGGGCCATTCATATTTTCCGCCCCTCACTGCTGCTAGGCCAGCGCGCGCAGCTCCGCTTGGGTGAGCGCGTCGCGGCGGTAGCGCTACGGGTGTTGCGGCCATTGATGCGCGGGCCCTTGCGGCAATACCGGGCGGTAGATGCCGCTACCGTGGCCGCAGCCATGCTGCGCGCCGCCGAGGAAGAAGGGGCTGGCGCCCACGTTCATCTATCCAATAAAATCGCGGCGCGAGGGTAGACTATGCGAAAAGTCTGCGGCTGATTGCTTAGTTTTGTTCAAATTATCAGTTATTCCGATTAGCTACCATATGAGAGAGTTACAGTTTACCTTATTTTTTCTATTTTTATTATTATCCGGTCTAGGGGCTCAGGCCCAATCCAAAAAGAAAAGCAGCTCCGGAGGTGGCAGTAGCAATTCCGGCTATAACACGGGCCTCGGCCTACGCGGCGGTGGCTACTCTTCGGGGCTTACCCTCAAGCATTTTCTGAGCGGTAAAAACGGGATTGCTATTGAAGCATTGATCACGACAGAGTACAAAGCTCACGGGGCCCGCCTCACCATTCTGGGCGAAAAGCATAAAAGCATCGCCGACGCGAAAGGGCTGCAGTTTTACTACGGGGCGGGCTTTCACGCCGGGGCCTACCAGGGGCGCTACTACTTCGCCGACGACCGCTACTACTACAAAGGTCGCAAAGGCGACATCTATTTGGTTCGGGGCGATTACCGCTACGACGAGGCTACTTACATCGCGTTTGGTGCCGACTTGATTCTGGGCTTAGAGTACAAGCTCCAGGATTTGCCCTTCGTGGTGGGCGTCGACTACAAGCCGTTTTTCGAGGTCTTCAATGGTTATACCGGGTTTTACAACGACGCCGCGATAAGCCTGCGCTACACCTTCTAGCTGCTTTTGCGCCGGATGCTGATTCCGGCTCCAGCCAATCAATAAAAAGCCCCGTCAGCTGCTGACGGGGCTTTTTATTGATTGGCTTTTTTCTCAGCTCTTACTATAGTAACCGGCCGCTGCCTCCTCTTACGGAGAGGGGTGGGGGCGAGGCACCGGTCGGGCTGGGCAATTACTGGCCTTGTTTACTCTTCTTCAGTGGGTCGTGGCCCCAGTTCATGAGGGAGTAGCGCCAGCGGGAGGTTTCCACGTCGGCGGCGTGGTGAGGACCTTGGGCCGAGTGGCGACTCACGTAGCTGTGTACCTTGTGCATGTGGGCCTCGTCGTCGGGCGTGAGGTCGGCTTTGGACTTGTGCAGGATGCTGACAATGCGTTCGCCCGAGTGGTGGCCAATGCTACTGCCGTCGCTACTATCCTGGCCCACCGACTTAGACTCGTCGGTTTTAAGCCATTTTTCTAGTTCCGAAGCCGTCATGTTGACGTCGTGCTGGAAGGAAGCGTAGATGTTGCCCGAGTCGGAAGAGGCTGCCATGGTGCGGAGAGAGTTTGGGGTAGCGGAAATACTTATCCCTACTCAGCCCCACGCCGTATGGTTGCGCTTGGGGCCGCCCGGGCTTTCGCGGCCCGGGCGGCCACCCCGTGGGGAGTTCCCGCACGGCTCCCCACTAAGGGTTCATTATCTGCCCGATAAACAGAATGGCATTCGACGACTTCTCCCGAATGAGGAACAGGAAGGGCCGATTCACCAGCACTACCTCGGGTATACTAGTGACCGTGACGCCAACCGAGGTCGCGGCCGCCGCCTCGGTGCCTTCCTCGTTCACTTCCAGAAACGTTTTGTGCTGAACCTCGCTGATTTGCAAGTTGATGGTCCTACCAGCCAGCATACGACCAAAATTGGCCTGGTCCGTAAAGGCTACGCCCATACCCAACTGGGCGAGGGCATCGTTGAGCTTCTGCGCGTACTCGAGCCGGAATTTGGGTAGGCGCAGTTCGAGAGAGGTCACGTTGGCTGCGGCCAGGCAGGTATCGAGCTGGGAGCGCGTAAGACGGCCAGCGACGTCGGCGAGAGTGCTTCGGCCCTGCGGCACCACCAGCGTCATGCTAAAATGCTGGTTGCCATAGGGCAGGTCCACTATTAGCTTCTGGCCATCGGCGTAGCGCCGGTACCGGCCCCTGGTCAGGCTCATGAAGTTCTTGGTGATGGGGCTCCCATTCTCCCGGTAGAATGGTCCGGGCTGGGTACTCTGCGGATCGAAGCGGTAGGCCCAGGTGCCTTTGAAGTACAGCGCATTGATCAGGTACATCACATCATCGGGCTTGGTCGCCTCCACAATGGTCGGGATCTTGCCGCCGGTTTGGGTATTCACCCAATTATTGATAACGTCCTTGGTGGCGGACGAACGGAAATCTACCCCCCGCACCGTGGCGCCGAAATAGGTCTGGTTTTGCTGCACGAACGGCGTTTGCAGTTGGTACTGCTGCCCGTACCAGATGGAGTTGCCAGTAGTAAAGGTCACGTTTGGGTCCAGGCTGCCCAGCCAGCTGAACAACGAACGAAACGACTCGTTGATTTCGGAGTCGGTCTGCGGCTGAAAGCCCAGGGCTTGTTTCATGGCGGTCTTGGTGGTGCCGTCGGCGCCGTTGTAGGCCATGGTGAGGGCCGCCGAAATACTCAGCGGCGAGATGCACAGGTTATCGGCCGGTGCCGCGCCGCGCAGCGTACCGAAGGCTCGAAACGCAAAGTCGTTGGCGTTGGCTACGGTACTCCTCTCCGCGTCGCTCAGCTGGTGCACGTACGGCGGTTGGTCGGGCGTGGCGCCATTTTTTTGGCAGGCCGTGAACAGCAGTGCCCCGGCCAATAAACTGGGCAGGAACAGCTTGGAAGAAGAAGTGAGCATGATACAAAGGAGTAAGGTTGTAAAATAGAGTTGTGGCCACCCAAGGCCACTCTCTGAGCGCCTGACCGGTGCGGGCGCGTCTTGGTTGCACCGCTACTATCTCGCTCGGCCGTGCTACGCTTTTTCGGGGGCATGCTCGTCTTACCCAGTTCACCCCGGTCTGGCTTTATAAGCTCCAGGGCTCTCTTTAAAAAAAATGCGGGAGGCTGTAACGTTCTCTCTTATCGTCGGTACCCACTCTTGAAAGCGCCTATTAATCTTTTCGCTGTACGAATGATGCTCTCCCACCGCGGCCTCTCTCGCAAACGTCAGTTGATGTTCTCAGCCGGCTCGCTGGAACGACGGTCTCTTTTAAGCCAAGCTGGGAGCCGGTTAGCTTAGGAAAGGCGAATTATAACTCATCCGACAAATTTTCCAGAAAAATTTTATCGCTGATAATCAGTAAGTAATACAGATTGATTGTCGGAACGTGTAGAGTTTTTGAAACAGTACCTTGCTTTACAAAGTACCTACCATACATTTGTACTGTTCCTGACCCAGTACTATAACCAAAAGGGACCTCTCATTTTTTCATTTCACTTTTTTCTCTGTACTCATGAACCGCTCAATCCTCCTCCGTTCCGCTCAGTCGATGGCCGTTGCAACTGCTACGACCCGTACTCAAATTCTTACCTTAAAGCCATATCTGCGGGCCGCGCTGCTCAGCGGCCTAGTTTTGATCGGCAGTATCGGCTCAGCCCTGGCCCAGGAAGGTCCGTCGGTAAAAGCGAAGCAGGGCAACGCTCACAGCTTGTACCTGACCATCGAGAACCCCACGCAGCAGCGGCTGCAAATGCAGGTTCTCTCCTTGTCCCAACCTCAATACACCTGCCTGGTGGATGAAGTGAATCACCAGTCGTCTTACGGCAGCCAACTAAACTTTAACGGGATGCCCGCCGGACACTATGCCGTCCTGCTACGCATAGGGCGTGAGCGCTACCGCTACACCGTGCAGGTGCCAAGCCAGCCTAAAGCTCCCATCCTGGTCAGCGAGCTAACGCCAGCCCTAGCCTCAGAAATGGTTGCCTCGGCCGCCCACTAGCCGCACCCGAGAACGTTGCCGCTAGTACTTAGGCTTTACGACAACTGTCGGCCCCTGATGATGTGAGGTTATCTTCGTACCATCAGGGGCCAGCAGCTGTCACGGCAGCAGTCCTGACCTCGGTTAAAAGTTTGGTACAGAAGTTAAGCGGGTCACTTCCAAACGAGGCACCTATATGTTAAAAACCCGCATCTAGGGCTTGTTAGGGCCGTTTGTTCAGTGAAATCTCCCTATAACTGTACGATACTTCAAAGGCCAGTACCGAGCAACCTGGGCAGGAAACGCACCAAATTGGTTCAGATACCTTGTTCAGCAATCGAACTACAATGAACCCTGCCTGTACGACAGGAAAACTGTACTTTAACTCCGAAAATGGCCGTCTGAATGCACTAAATCAGCTTTTTTGCTGTGCGAACTCACTGTCAATATCTATTCTCGTATAGAAAAGTGGCGGTTGACAAGCTCCACAATTAACCTTTGTACCAAACTTTTAACCGAGGCCAACGTTGTGAATGCGGTGCTGCACCTCGATGAGCAGACTCCGCACATCCACGCCACGGTCGTGCCCATCGACGCGGCTGGCAAGCTCAATTGCCGGGCGATGCTGGGCGACCGGCAGAAGATGCGCAGTATGCAAACCAGCTTTGCCGCCCAGTTGGCCCCACTCGGGCTGCAGCGTGGGGTGGAGGGCAGCCAGGCCCAGGACCAGGAAGTGAAGCGCTTCTACGGGTTGGTGAAGGAACTCAACCCGCAGCTCGAGCAGGAAGCGCAGCGCCAGCGGGCGACACGGTCTACATCTACAAGCTCGACCGGCTGGGCCGCTCGCTCACGCACCTGCTCGACCTGGTGGCCGACCTGCAGCGCCGCGGCGTCGGGTTGATTTCGCTGACCGACGCCATCAACACCTCGTCCGCCCAAGGCCGGCTCGTGCTCAACCTGTTTGCCTCGCTCGCGGAGTTCGAGCGCGAACTCATCCGCGAGCGCACGCTGGCCGGGCTGGCGGCGGCACGTGCCCGGGGCCGCGTCGGCGGCCGCAAGCCGGGCTTATCGGACGAAGCTCAGCGCACGGCCCGCGCGGCCGAGCTGCTCTACAAGGCCCGCGAGCTCAGCGTCGACGACATGGCCCGGAGCCTGCGCATTTGCAAAGCCACCTTCTACAAGTACCTGCACCACCGCGGCGTGGCCCTGCACGTTCAGCCCTTGTCCAGTCCGGTGGCGCCTGCGTGAACCCCCGCCCGGGAACGCGACTCGTGCCCCCGTGGTTAGCGTCGTGCGTATCTTTATCCCGTTGCCGGCACGGTCGCTGGCCTCCTTCCCTCCGTTATGGCAAAGCTGACGCGTCACCCAAGCTTTCAGGCCTTGAAATCGGACGTCCCCCCGGTCCGCGTGCCGGCCGCGGCGCGCGGCCAAGCCCACGCTGCGTTCGAGGAGTTTATCCGGCAAGCGCAGCGCGCACGCGCCAAGCCCCGGCCCACCGATGAACGGTAGCCTACTGGAGCGCCTGCTGGCCGTGTGCCGCGTGCTCAACGACCACGGCGTGGAATACCTCACGGTCGGCGGCACGGCCGTCGCGCTGCACGGCTACTACCGCCTCTCGACGACCCCCGCCGGCGCGGTGACCGACAAACCCGACGTGGACCTGTGGTACCGCCCCACCTACGGCAACTACTTTCGGCTGCTCCAGGCCCTGGAAGCGCTCGGGCAGGACGTGCGCGCCTTCCGGGAGGAGCAAGCGCCCAACCCCAAAAAGTCATTTTTCAAGTACGAGTTCGAGCAATTCACGCTGGATTTGTTGCCCGCGTTGAAAGCCCCCTTGTTGTTTGGGGCGTCGTATCGGAACCGGGAGGTATTCGCGCTGGAGGACGTGGCCATTCCCCTGATTAGCCTCGACGATTTGCTCACCGATAAAGCCGCGAACGCGCGACCAAAAGACCGTGTCGACATCGCGCACTTGAAAGCGAACCGAAAAGAGAGCAAAGAATAGGGTGAGTCCCTCCGTACACGGAAAGGAGGGATAATTAATGGTCGGCTAGTACCGAACGAGTCATGCTTTCCCCTATATACGCTGGTACATTTGGGCGCTTAAACTCAACTCATTCTACATGAGCGACTTCTCCTCCTGTTATTAATGGTCGGCCCCGCCCTGGCTCAGGCGCAAACCGTCAAGAGTGGCCTCAGTTAAAAGTTTGGTATAGAGGTTAAGCGGGTCACTTCCAAACGAGGCACCTATATGTTAAAAACCCGCATCTAGAGTTTGTTAGGGCCGTTTGTTCAGTGAAATCTCCCTATAACTGTACGATACTTCAAAGGCCAGTACCGAGCAACCTGGGCAGGAAACGCACCAAATTGGTTCAGATACCTTGTTCAGCAATCGAACTACAATGAACCCTGCCTGTACGACAGGAAAACTGTACTTTAACTCCGAAAATGGCCGTCTGAATGCACTAAATCAGCTTTTTTGCTGTGCGAACTCACTGTCAATATCTATTCTCGTATAGAAAAGTGGCGGTTGACAAGCTCCACAATTAACCTTTGTACCAAACTTTTAACCGAGGCCAATCCTTAAGCGGCTAGCCTGTCTGGCTTAATCTACGCCTGCTCCCCAGGCCCAGCCCCAAAGCCACGCACTGTCGCCTACCTCTACTGACCACTGGCTACGCTATTTGAAGATCAGGATGTGATGCTCAGGCTAAAGAAAATACTTCCCAGCAGGACGGGCGTACTCATTCTCACTTACCACCCCGCCGCTGGGCCGCTTTAACGCTACCTTCACGGCCTTCAACATCCATCCCATAGCCCACTCCACTGTCTAGCAGAGCCATGCATCTAGAGCTTCAACTAATCCCCGTGCCGGTAGCCGACATCGACCGCGCCAAAGCGTTCTATGTCGAACAGGTCGGCTTCATTTTGGACCATGATGTGCGGCCCAGTGCGACGGTCCGGGTGGTGCAGCTTACGCCGCCGGGCTCGGCTTGCTCCATTGTGCTGGGCGCCGGCCTGCCCGGTATGGCCATGCCGGCGGGATCGCTCCGGGGCCTGCACTTAGTGGTGGCCGACATCAATGGAGCGCGCCGAGAGCTGGCTGGTCGGGGCGTAGCCATGGGTGAGGTTCAGGACCTGGGTCGCATTAAATACGCCAGCTTTGCCGATCTCGACGGCAATACCTGGGTGCTGCAGGAAATATCGCCGACGGCGTAGCGCCCCCGTTTTCCCAGCGTACTGGCGTGGCTATTTCTGCGCCAGCGGTGCGGCCACCACCGTCGTGTTGGCCGGGAGGGGAAGCTCGCGTGCGGTTTCAAAGGTCCCGGGTTCGGCGGCAGCTTCATCGACCCGGCGTTGCACAATGCGCAGGTAGCGGCCTTTCACTTGCAGCACGGCCAGATCGGAACTGATGCCCGACGAGGCTTGGTAGCTCCGAAAGCCCAGGAGCATGCCGCTGGGAAAGCCCGCCAGCTTGGCTTTGGTGGCGTCGACCAGGTCGGGCCGACCGGCAAACTTGCCCAGGTCAACATTCAGGGGCTTGCTGCCCTGGATCAGGAGGTGGACACTCGTTTGGGGGTGCGCCGGGTCGGCCGGATTAGGCACCGGCTTAAAGGCGAAGGAAGCCTTGAGCGTTTCGTTGGTTGGTAGTGCCGGGGCGTTGGGCGTGGCCGTTTTATCGGCGGACGGCGCCACAGCGGTAGGTGCCGCGGGGGAAGCAGTCGCAGAGCTATCGGCCGTGGAGCTATCAACTGCGGAGCTTGCTGCCGGGGCCGTAGCCGTGGGCGCGGAGGTGACCGGAGCGGTTTGGTTACAGCCCGCCAGCAGTCCGGCGACGCACAAAACCAGAGAACAAGATTTCATGGAGAACATAGCTAAAGCTTTTGTTTACGCAAGGGTAAGCATAATTACCGGACAATATGCCCCTGAAAGCCCACTTTCTTTATTCTCCTTCAGTGCCCATGCGCGCCCCCGACCCTGAACAACTTACGGCCGTACGTCTAAGTGAAAAGAGCCCCGCTACCAAAGTAGCGGGGCTCTTTTCACTTAGACGTACGGCCGTGTCAACCAGGTTTACCAGCGACGGCCAGGGCCGCGGTAGTAGGGGCGGGGCGCATAGTATCTCCGCGGGGGGTAGTACGGGGCCGGCACCACTACCACTGGTTGGGGCACGGCATAGACCACGGCCGGGCGGGGCGGATAGTAGAATCGCGGGCCATAGTACCCACGGGGTGGGGGGCAGTAATACCCTCGCGGCGGTCCGTAATAGCCACCCCACCCTACCACTTGGGCGTTGGCCGCCTGGCTGACCAGTAAGAGCAGGCCCAGGCTGAAAGCAAAAAACAAGGTTTTCGTCCGCATAATAATTCGCGCAGCGCGCGTCAGTAAATGATAGTAAGGATAATTATGGCTAATAGACGTAAATCCAACGCCTGGGTTTAATCGGGCCTTTCCTTAGCTTCAAATACAATACTATCGCGGGGGCTCCTGGCGGAAATCCGGCCAGGGCAGCTACTTTTTGCGGTATTCGGCGTTCAGGTACGCCAGTACCGGCGTGGTGATGTCGAGGTCCTTTTGGCCGTAGGCAATGGTGCCGCTGGGGGCCGCAATCAGGATCAGCTTGTAACCGTGGGCTTTGCCGTAGGCTTCCACTTTCTTATTTATGCTTTCGAGCACTTTCTGCGTCAGCTTGGCTTCTTCCTCCTGGGCCTGGGCCTGGAGCTGCTGCTGCTTCTGGCCAACTTCCTGCTGCTGGGCCTGCAGCTTCTGCTCGGTAGCGGCCCGCTGCTCGGCCGAGAGGGTAGGAGCTTGCTTCTGGTACGATTCCACGGCTGTTTTGAACGTGGCTAGCATGCCCTGATTTTGCTTTTCCCAACCCCGGGCCTTGGCTTCGAACGCTTTACGCGCGTCTTTCATGCCCTGATACCCGTCGAGCATCTTACCGGATTCCACGTAGGCAATTTTGCCTTCGGTGCTGCCGGCAGGGGCCGTCGTGGCAACGGGTTGAGCCGTTGTGGGAGCGTCGGGAGCCGCCGTGCTATCGGCAGTGTTCAGGCTGGGCGAAGCCATTACGACCGCGGGTTTGTTGGCGGCAGTAGCCGGCCCGGCCGCGCCGCGGCTGAAATGCAGGTAGTACAAAATGGCCACGGCCAGCAGCAGCACGCCGTTAATGGTAAGCTGAATCGGGTTTCTCATTGACGAAAGAAGATGAAGAAAAGACAAAAGTAACGCTTCGCCTCAGTCGTGCCGACCATCCGCCGCCTTCAGTAGCGCGGCCACCCAAGGCCAACATTGCTCATCGGCGGGAACCGCCACGACCATCCCAATGGCCCAAGTACTGGTTTCCTCCTTGCCGAAGAAGGACCAGAAAAGCGTGCCAAGACGTGCCTCTTGGCGTCCAGATGCGAAAGAGCGAGCATGTTCCTAATGCCTGCCTGATATTCGGCGGAAGGAGCCAGACAGGTTGCCTGGCGCTAAGAATACCTGACAAAACTGCTTGAGACGCTGCGACTGGAGCCACTATCGGGTGTGCCGCTTGTTTTCTGAAGCAGGTCCAAAGGTTTTGTTAGAGCGGTTCTCCAGTCAGGGTACGGTTTTTTAGGAATTAAAAATTAAAAATGAAGAATTAAAAATCGGCTGGTCAATTTTTAATTCTTCATTTTTAATTTTTAATTCTTAATTCTTTTCCGAGAACTGCTCTAGGTGCTCTAAATAAGGCTTATACCTTCGATTTCCGGCCTGGGTGCCTGTGGTCGGCCCCCGTTCTCCGTGCTTCGCGAATCCGGCTAAGCAGGGGCTGGCCGGGTACGCCCCGGCAATCGGCACGAGCGGGCCCCACGACTGCCCCAGCACCCCAACCCAGCAACCACTCTGAAAAATTGGTTGCGGCCTTATTCCGGCACGGCAAGGTGGAGCAGCGCATCGCCTTGGTTAACCACGGGCATGTGGTTCAGCCCAATAACGTAGCCGCTTACGGGCGATTCCAGTCGCACGGACTGCTGCCCGTACGGGTCGGCCACGGAGCCGTAAATCTGACCTTTTTCCACAAACTGCCCGTTCTCAACGTGAGCCCGGAACAACCCGGCAAACCGGGCCCTTAGCCACGTATGGCGCCGGCACACAATGCTGGGCCGGACCGGTTCCGGCCCGGCCGGCCCCATGCCCAAGTGGTGCATCACGCGCAAGGTGCCCGCCAGCGCTTCTTCAATGCCCGGCTCATCAAGCCGCAGGCTTTCGCCGGTTTCGTACACGATGGTGCGCTTACCCAGCCCCTGCGCCGCCTCCCGGAACGAGCCCGGCCGCAGGGCGGCGTGCAGGGTAAACGGGGCCGCGAAGGCCGCCGCCAACGCATCCACCTCCGGATCGACGCCAAGCTGACAGCGGACCTGCGGGTAGTTAGCCCGCGCGGCCCCGCCAGTGTGGAAATCGATGCCGTAATCAATCAGCGGCATGATTTCGCGCATGAAGCGGTGGGCGACCCGCCCGGCCAGCGACCCGCGCGGGAAGCCCGGAAATGACCGGTTCACGTCCTTGCCGTCGGGCACCTCGCGGCTGAAATTCAGAAAGCCGTAGATGTTGAGAATGGGAATGGCGATGATGCTGCCCCGCAACGGCCGTAACAGCTCCCGCCGCACCAGCCGCCGAATGATTTCGATGCCGTTCACCTCGTCGCCGTGCATGCCCCCCATTAGCAGCAGGGTAGGGCCGGGCTCCACGGCGCGGAAAACGTGCACGGGCACGTCGATCACCGTACCCGAAGGCAGCTTGGAAATGACCAGCCGCGTGAGTTTCTGCTCGCCGGGTTTGATGGCGTAGCCGTTGAGATGAAACGAGGATGCAGGGGGCATAACCCGGAGTACTGGTGGGATAATGACTTCCCCCTACTTGATTAAATAAAGCAGGGGGCGTAGGCCGAAAGAAGGCGCGCAGACGGAACTGCCCGTGCCCGCATTATTCAAGAATCGTTCCGGCCGGGCTAGGCCAAGGGCTTCCGACTCAGAGTCCTGCTCACCCCAATCCAGGAACTTAAGGCCCGCCGAGCGTTTGAAGCTTTATTACTCTGTGGGCACGTCCGACTGCGCGTCGACGGGGCGGGCGGTATCCTTGGCCTTTGCTTTGGCTTTTTTCTTGCCCGCCAGGTTAGCAGTGTATTCGATGATGCGGCCGGCAATGTCGTGCTGGGTGGCTTTCTCGATGCCTTCCAGGCCCGGGGAGGAGTTAACTTCCAGCACCAGCGGGCCACGCTTGCTCTGCAACATATCGACCCCCGCAATGGCCAGGCCCAGCGCCTTGGTAGCCAGCAGCGCCGCGGCTTTTTCGGCCCGGCTGAGCTTGACCAGGGTCCCTACGCCGCCGCGGTGTAAGTTCGAGCGAAACTCGCCCTCCCGGCCCTGCCGCTTCATGGCACCTATTATTTCGCCGTCGACCACGAAGGCGCGCAGATCGGCCCCCTTGCTCTCGGCAATAAATTCCTGCACGATGATGCGAGCCTTGAGGTTGTGGAAGGCTTCGATAACCGATTGCGCCGCCTTGGCCGACTCGGCCAGCACGACGCCCAGGCCCTGGGTGCCCTCCAGCAGCTTGATAATGACCGGCGCGCCCCCCACCTGGTTGATCATGGCCGGCACGTCTTCGGAGTAGTTAGTAAAAGCCGTTTTGGGCATGCCCACGCCGGCCCGGCTCAGAATCTGCATGGAGCGCAGCTTGTCGCGGCTGCGCACAATGGCCTGGCTTTCGACGGCCGTGCGCACTTTCATCATCTCAAACTGCCGTACTACCGCCGTGCCGTAAAAGGTTACCGAGGCCCCGATGCGCGGAATAATGGCGTCGAAACCTTCCAGCCGCTGGCCGTGGTAGATAATGCCGGGCTGCCCTTGCTCCAGCACCAGGTTACATTGCAGATGGTCGACGACCAGCGCCTCATGGCCCCGTATGGTGGCCGCCTCCACTAGCCGCCGGGTGGAATATGATTTCGGCTCACGCGAAAGAATAGCCAGTTTCACGGGAAGGTTGCGGTTGGGTGGAAGGAAGGAGAAGAAATGGCAACAAACTACGGCATAAACCGGCTCAGGAGCGGGTACGACGGGCCGCCGCGCGGGCCAAAGCTTTGTAGGAAAGGTTCCGCTTAGCTACGTCGACCACGAAGCGGCCCTGGCGCAACAGGCTGCGGCCCAGCAGCACGGGGTACTTCATGTCGGAGCGGTCGGAGAGGGAAAAGTCGGCTTCAAAATTTTCGCCATACAGCTGCACTACGGCCCGGATAACATAACGTTCCTGCACCTCACCGTTCGACGAACGGATGTCGCGCAGGGCAAACTCGCTAAACGTTAGCGGGTGGCCGTCGGTACCGTCGCGACCGGGGTCGAGCAGGTACACTACCAGCACGGGGCGTTGTTCAGCATCCGTCTCGATGTGGATGTTAGCGCAGTGAATGGCGCTGGTATAAGCTCCGGTGTCCACCTTGGCCTCTATCCCGCCCAGCGCGAACGTAGGGAAGTTGACTAGCTCGCGACGACCGAGCAGGCGCTTAGGAGAACGAGCAGAAGTCATGCGGCGAAAGAGAGGCGGAAGCAATAGTGAGCTCCCTGCGTTCAAAAATAAGGTAAGCCGCCCGGGCGCGGCCCTTCTACCCGGAGTATGAGTGCAAGACTCGGCCCAGTACAAGATACGGGTAGTGCCGCGTGAGCGCGGCTCCGGCCCGCCCACCAGCACTACCCGGCCAGGTAGATCGGGCGGGCTTTGCAGCGTCCTTCTACGGCATTGCCCGAATGTTGATGCACGAATGCCCGCTTAAATAACATTCGAGCGGCGCGTTGTAGCTACCGCTGGCGCGGCTATTCCGCCAGGTGTCGGGGCAAGGGCAAGTAAGCTCAGGCATTCATGGCGTGAGCAGTCGTTGAAGATCAACTGGCAGCTTACCCCATGCTTCCCAGCACGCCTTTTACCCGGACCCGGCAGGGCGGCATCTTCTTCATAGTTAAGAATGAGGGTGACACCTGATAAGCCCCTGAGCTTGGTGCAAGTTTCGAAGGCTTCTGCCAGGTAAAAGAATACGAGCATCCGGACTGTGGTCTGGCAATGTGGCTACCTTTGCCGCCCGCCTCTTGTCGTTTCCACCGTGCCCTCGTTAACCACCCGCTTTCCTGCGTTTTGGCTTCGCCCCCACGCTATGGGCTGGCTTTATGCCGTGCTCACTGTGTTCATCACGGCTCAGCATTACCTCAAGGGCCCGGGCTCTTACAATAATTACCTGATTTTCGTCAAGCCATTTTTCAACCTGCTGAGCGAGAAGAATCTCTATCTCGAATACCCGAACTACTACCAGGATACCTACAAGTACAGCCCCACCTTTGCCCTGTTTATGGGCCCACTGGCCGTGCTGCCCACCTGGCTTGGCCTTTTCTTATGGAATGCGCTGAACAACGCCGTGTTTTACTTCGCCGCCCGGCGGCTCTTCCCTGAGGCCCGCCGGCAGGCCCTGTTCCTGGTGCTCGTGCTTATCGACGTGCTCACGGCCCTGCACAACGCCCAAGCCAACTGCCTGCTTGCCGGCCTAATGCTATGGACCTACATCCACCTGCAAAACCGGCAAGCCGCCTGGGCTGGGCTGTGCCTGTCCCTGGCGGCCTTCATCAAAGTTTACGGCATCGCCATTGGCCTGCTATTTTTATTTTACCCCGGCTTCTGGCGCAATACGCTGTGGGCGGCCGCGTGGCTAGCCTTGCTGGCTCTGGCACCGCTGCTGGTGGTTTCCTGGCCAGCTTTTCTGATGCTTTACCAGGGGTGGTACGCCATTGTGCGCGAGTCGGCCACGGGCATTCAACTTTCCCTCATTGGCATCCTGCAAAGTTGGTTTGGCTTCCCCTTGCGGCTCAGGGGCGTGGTGCAAGCCGTGGGGCTGGGCCTGCTGGTGTTCCCCGTGCTCTATCGGCGGGCCTGGGGCGAAGCCGCTTACCGTCGTCTCTACCTGGCTTCCTTGCTCATCTTTGTGGTCATCTTCAACCAGATGGCGGAGTCGCCCACCTTCATTATTGCCGTAGCGGGCTTCATGTTCTGGTTTCTGCACTACGGACGCCGCTCCGCGCCGGGCTGGCTGCTTTTCTGGTTTGTGTTTTTATTCACTTCCCTCTCGGCTACCGACTTGCTGCCCCACGCCCTGCGCGAGGCTTATTTCGATTTCTACAAGCTCAAGGCTGTGCCCATGGTGATAGCCTGGATGGTGATTCAGGGCCAACTACTGTTTTACCACCGGTGGCCCGTCGCCGGAGAACCAGCAGATTCTGTTCTGGCCACTACCTAGCAACTGGCGGGCGTCTATCCCGCGTACCAAATCCGGAACACGGCCCCGCCCTGGTCGTCGCTTACCAGCATGGAGCCGTCGGGCAACATCAGCAGGCACACCGGGCGGCCCCAGCTTTGCTGGCCCTGCAGCCAGCCTTCGGCGAAGGGTTGATAGGCAATGGCTTGCTTTCCGGTGGCATCGAGCTTCACCATCGAGATGCGGTAGCCGCTCTTTTTGCTGCGGTTCCAGGAGCCGTGCTCGGGAATAAAGATCTGGTTGCGGTACTGGGCCGGAAACTGGGTGCCGGTGTAGAATTTCATGCCCAGCGCGGCGACGTGCGCGCCCAGCTTGCGGGCGGGCGGGGTGTACATATCGGCGGTTTTGCCGGCGCTCAGCTCGGGGTCTGGAACGTCGCCGGCGAAGAAATACGGAAAGCCGAAGTGCTGTCCCGGCTTGGCCAGCCGGTTCAGCTCATCAGCGGGCAGGTCGTCGCCGAGCAGGTCGCGGCCGTTATCCGTGAACCACAGCTCCTTGGTCACGGGGTGCCAATCGAAGCCGACGGTGTTGCGCACGCCCGTGGCGATGTTTTGAAAGCCGGTTCCGTCGGGCCGGAGGCGGTTGATGGTTCCGAAGATGGGTTGCGCGGGCTCGCAGGAGTTGCAGGGCGCGCCCACCGGCACGTAGAGCAGGCCATCGGGCCCGAAAGCAATGTAGCGCGGGCCATGCCAGGGGTTATCGGGCAACTGGTCGTACACGACCACGGGCTTGGGCGGCTTCCGCAAATTGGCCGCGATGTTGTCGAAGCGGATGATGCGGTTGAGCTCCGCCACGTACAAGCTGCCCTGCCGCACGGCCACGCCGTTGGGAGCCAGCAGGCCAGTGGCAATGGTGATAACGGCATCGGCCTGGCCGTCGTGGTTTTTGTCGGGCAAGGCGTACACCCGGCCCCCGGCGCTTTTGGTGCCCACGTACACCGTGCCGTCGGGCCCCAGGGCCAGCTCGCGCGCATCGGGCACATTCCGGGCGAAGTAGCTAATCCGAAATCCCTTGGGCAGCTTGATGTTGCTTAGGTTGCCGGGCGCCTTCGCGGGCGGCCGGGCCCCGGGCGGCGCCTGAGCCAAAGCCGGGCCCGCCGCCAGCAGCGACCCGGCCAGTAGGGGAGCCAGTAGGTGCGACAAGTTGGTTTTCATACTTGGGCAAACTGCCTCCCACGACCGAAGGTTACGCCTGGGGCACGGAATTACGGCCGTCCTGCTCGCGCAACAACCGCTCGTATTCCCGTTGGGTGCGCTGGGGCTCGCTCAACCCCCCGTAGGCCGCCAGGCCGTTCATTGCCAGGCCCAGCCCCCAGAAAGCCCCCGCCCACACCGGCCACGGCACCAGTCCGTCGCGCCCCTGGTCGGTCAGGGCCCAGATTACCCAAAAACCGGTATTTATGACCAGGTACACCACCAGGTGCGATTTAAATTTGGCGCGGGCTTTGGCCTTCTGCCACAGGTAAGGGTCGCGGTTCAGGGGTTCCATGAGCGTAAGAGTTTTAAGGGTGGAGTGATTAAACTTGCTGGTCAAAGCTACCGGGTCACGATAGGGAAGAGCCAATTCCTGTTGCCGAAGTGTAGCATTACCCCGCTCAAGCGTTGTTGGAGATGGCCGAAGCGCGGGCAGGCTGGCTTTGGAACGAACCGCGACCGATCTCGTTAACTGCGCTCACTGGCTTCAGTCCGAGTCCATTACCAAGGCATCCGTTCGGCTACTCTCTCAACGCTCCGCTATGTCCACCAACTCTTCTTCCGACCGCATTCAGCTCGTGCAAGGCGACATCACCCGCCAAGAAGTCGCCGCCATTGTGAATGCCGCCAACTCCAGCCTACTCGGCGGGGGCGGCGTAGACGGCGCCATTCACCGCGCTGGCGGCCCAGTCATATTGGAAGAATGTCGCGCTATTCGGGCCCGGCAGGGCGGCTGCAAAACCGGCGAGGCTGTCATCACCACCGGTGGGCGCCTGCCGGCCGCCCACGTCATCCACACCGTGGGCCCGGTGTGGCACGGCGGCCACCGGGGCGAACCCGAGCTGCTGGCCAACTGCTACCGTAACAGCCTGCGCCTAGCGGCCGAGCACCGCCTCGACAGTATAGCCTTTCCCGGTATCAGCACCGGCATTTACGGTTACCCGAAAAAGGAAGCCACCGTTATTGCTTTGCAAACAGTTCGGGCATTCCTGGCCCAGAGCCCGCTACCGAAAACGGTGGTCTTCGTGGTGTTCGATGACGAGAGCCGGCGCTACTACGAGCAGGAGCTACGCAGCTAGGCCGAAGGAGGGAGTAGCCCCGAGAGGCTCGGCGAAGTGGCTGCCCAAGGTAGGTTATTGCCTGGCTTATATGAGCCTGAAATAATTAACTGCCAACTGGATATCCCCAGAGCCAGCCGGACTTAGCCGTATAGTTTACGGCTCAGAAGCCAACCTTTCATGGGAGACCGGGGTACAAACCGCGATGTCTGGAGTAGGGCAGAACGGCTGGTAAGGCATGAAAGAAAACATCCTTCTCTTATTTAGGCAGTTGCCCGACGCGCTGACGACGCTGCTCATCGTGGTGGGCAGCATAGTGGGGGGCTTGCTGGTAAGAGGGCTGTTGTTTGGCGGGCTGCGGGCCTACGAACGGCGCCGCAAATCGGCCCTGGCCCGCTCGGTGTGCCAGCACCTGCGTTCCCCCCTGGGCTACTTCCTGCCTATTCTACTGCTGTCGATGCTGGTGCCGTTGATGCCGCTTGATGGGCGGCCTTTCGAGGTGCTACACCGCCTGGTGGAAACAGCCTTCATCGGCAGCTTCGCCTGGGGGCTGATCCGCACCGTGGACGTAGTTCAGGACAGCCTGCTGCGCCACTACCAGTTGTCGCGGGAAAATAACCTGTCGGTGCGCAAGCTTTTTACGCAGCTGCAATTCGTTAAGAAGCTGGTGGTTTCGCTTATCGTCCTCGTCGCCGTGGGCATGGTACTCATGAGCTTTGCCACCGTGCGGCGCATCGGTACGGGCCTGCTCACCTCGGCCGGCATTGCCAGCGTTATCGTCGGTTTTGCGGCCCAGCGCTCCATTAGCAACTTGCTGGCCGGCTTTCAGCTCGCCTTTACCCAGCCGCTGCGCATCGACGACGTGCTGGTGGTGGAAGGGGAGTGGGGCCGGGTGGAGGAGATTACCTTCACTAACGTGGTGCTCCGCCTGTGGGACGAGCGCCGGCTGGTGTTGCCGCTCAACTACTTCATCGAAAAGCCCTTCCAAAACTGGACCCGCTCGTCGTCGCAACTGCTGGGCACGGTGCTTCTCAACGTCGACTACACTATTCCGGTAGAGGCCGTGCGGGCCGAGCTACAGCGCATCGTGGCCGACACCGAGCGCTGGGATAAGCGGGTGTGCGCGCTGCACGTCACCGACGCCAAGGAGCGCACGCTGGAACTACGCGCCCTGGTGAGCGCAGCCGATGCGGGCGCTATCTGGGAGCTGCGCTGCGAAGTGCGCGAGAAATTGGTGGCCTTCGTGCAGCAGCATTACCCCGAGTGCCTGCCCAAAACCCGCTCGATGGTCGACGCGTCGGAACAATACTTGCAGGTGGGCACCGAAGTGTAGCGCCCCGCAGCACGTTAGCTGCTAATTAAAAAGCTGAATAACGATTACCCTTTCCGATGAAGAAAGATGGCCCTTTAGAAATATTGCAAATTGACTGGCAAAGTCACGAATATGGGCTGATTGCCTCAAAAGAAGTGTATATCGCGCCAATCGAAAGCCAGGTTGAAATTTGGATAAATAAAGAACGTAAAGCGCAAATTTTATTTAGCAGAAAACAAAAATTAGCTTTTGATAACTTCCTGGCTATAGATAGTGTAGAAATTCAAAAAATATATGCTGCCCTAAAAAAATATGCATCTGAGCTAATCTCCGACCAAAGAATTACAAAAAAGAGCATTGTTGGACCAACTGCATACAAGCTGAATTTTAGAGCGATTATTATTCCTAAGCAGAGTAGGACTTCGAAGAAGTATGTACTGGTTTTGGCTGATACAAATTGGAAAATCAAAGGGAGTATCTATGATTTAGAAATAGAAATATTGATTGAGAATAATAAATTCGAATTTTTGCAAGAATATTCGGGATTATGGACAAGGCTTGACTGGAACTATTGCTATAATACAAAAGAAAATTAGCGGTAAGGAAAACACCTGTTAATAAGGCATTTGCGTCAGGCAGTTGAAGTATAAACTTCAATAATAGTGCTCCGATTGCCAGCTCAAGCGTAAAGAAAGCGGCAGAGCAGAATGTACCGCTCGCGCTCAACTCACCGCGTCCATTTCTTGTACTCCCTCCACCCGCTGGGCCACTTGCTGCATCAGCCAGAGGGGAGTGCTGGTGGCCCCGCAGATTCCGACAGTACCCGCACCCGCCAGCCAGCACTCGTTGATTTCAGCTTCGCTTTCGATGAAGTAGCTGCGCGGGTTTACCGCGTTTACCACCGAGAACAAGGCTTTGCCGTTGGAGCTTTTCCGGCCGCTGACGAACAGCACCACGTCGTATTCCGTCGCGAACCGGGCCAAGGCAGGCTCCCGATTGCTTACCTGCCGGCAAATGCTGTCGTTTGCGTCAAAGCTTTCGAGGGCGCCGCCCGCGGCTTGAATTCGGGCTTCCATCAGGCCCTTCATTTTGTAAAAGCCCGCCGTGCTTTTGGTCGTTTGGCTGAACAGGGTAACCGGCCGGGAAAAGTCAATCTGGTCGAGGTCGGCTTCGTTCAGCACGATGATGGCGCGGTTGCCGGTCTGCCCGGTGAGGCCGGCAACCTCGGCATGGCCCGGCTGGCCATAAATCACGATCTGGCCGTCCTGGCGCTGGCTCAGGTCGAAGGCATGCTTCACGCGGTTTTGCAGCTTAAGAACCACCGGGCAGCTCGCGTCAATCAGCTCCAGGTTGTTTTGCAGGGCCAACTGGTACGTTTCGGGCGGCTCGCCGTGGGCCCGGATGAGCACCTTGCAGTCGTGCAACTCGGCCAGTTGGGTGCGGTCGATAATCCGCAGGCCCTGCTGATGCAAGCGCTCTACTTCCATGCGGTTGTGCACGATATCGCCCAGACAATACAGCTGCTGACCCTGTGCCAATTCGTCTTCAGCCATCTGGATGGCGAACTCAACGCCAAAGCAGTAGCCGGAATTTTTATCAATCGTGACCTTCATGTTAAATGCTTAACACTGCGCACCAGCAAGGGGTTCGCCGGGGCAAAGGTACTGCCTGCCTGCAGCGTACTCCGCAAAGCCGCCACTCATTTCCTGCGAATGATTGAGCTAAAGCGGAGCTGTATCGAACTTTATATTGTAGCCAAACACCCTGTCGAGCGCAGCTACTCTGGCCTTGAATAGCAGATTAGTCCAGCAGTCGCTATCAAAGAACAAGTTTGCGCGGTTGAAGCATAACAACAGACTTTCATGAACAGGTGAAATAGTTTCTAAATTATGGGAGATAAGATGTTGTAGAACAGTAGCTTCAAGGCTCGCTGAAGTTGTCTCTTAAGAATTAGAGCAGGCTTGAGGACGGCGCCATGCAAGCCGCAGACGGGACCGGAGGGGAAATTGAAGGTCGCATTATATAGGCTAGATCAGAGTTCGTTGATTTTTTAACGGGATTACCGCCATTAGAATCACATTAGCCTGATTAGAATCAAGCCCGCTTACTGGCTAGGTATGATACAACTGGCAGACTACTAGCTGACAAGCTATCAGCTTAGCATCATTCTTATGTAGCTGACTGTGTTTTGCATAGCGAGCACATAGTTTTTGTTAATTGGAATCTTTCTAAAATCGAAAGCTTATTTGTAATCATTCCAAATAAGCTTGCTACCTTTGGGGCATCATTCTACTCTTCCTGTTCATTACATCCCAATGACTTTTAAGTACGCTCCCGCGCTGCTCCTCGCTCTCGCCATTGGCTTTACTGGCTGCGACAAGAACGACAAAGAGGCCACGCCGTCGCTACGCCCTAAAATGGATGCCAGCACTCTGACGGCCTCGTCGAGGTACACGGAATCATTTAAGGATGCCAATGGGCAGTCGACTGTGGAAATGACCGCCTCCACCCAACGTCTGGACATGTTCTCGGAGTTTAACTCGTACATGGCCCTGGTGGCGGTGGCCTCGCCCGCCTCACCAACCGTCCTCGACGTAGCCCGGCTACGGGGGCTCTATGCCAACACCGGCAATTACTTCACCGGCCCGGGCCTGAACGCCTCGGGCCTGCAGCTGCGCACGACCACGGCGGCCTCGTTCCCGGCTAGCAATGCGGAGACCGTGCGCACCTACCTGGACCAGAAGATTACCCAGCTGGCCACCGCCAGCCAGTCCGTCAACCAAGTGGCCACGCCCGGCACTGCGGGTCGTCTGGGCCGCTACCTGGTTGACGGCCAAGGCTACGAGGTCAACCAAGTTATTCAGAAGGTTCTGATTGGCGCCGTGCTGCTCGACCAGATCGACAACGTGCTGCTAAGCAACAACGGCCTGCAAGCCAACAACAGCAAGGTGGTCGACGGCAAGCCCTACTCGGAGCTGGAGCACAATTGGGATTTGGCCTATGGGCTGCTCACGGCCAATCCCATCATGACCACAAACATCAACGACACGCCCCGCGAGCGGTTCCTGGCGAGCTACCTCAATGAGAAAAACGGGACTGCTTCCCCCGCCGTCTACCTGGCTTTCCTAAAGGGCCGCGCGGCCATCGTGAACAACGACGCGGCCGGCGTGAGAACCCAAGCCGAATTTATCCGCACCGAGCTGGAGAAAACTATTGCCTTGGCGGCAGTATCCTACCTGAGCAACTGGAAAGCTGCCTCGGCACTGGACGTAAAGGCCCACGCGCTGGGCGAAGGACTCGGGTTCGTCTACTCGTTGCGCTTCTGCACCAAGTACGGCGTGGATGCGACCTTCTCGGATAACCTCCTCAGCGGCCTGACATCGGGCAGCCAGGGGGCCTGGAGCCTGACCAACGCCCAGGCCGACGTGGCCATCAACGCTATCAAAGCCAAGTTCAGTATTTTATAATTCCCGGTCCGCTTGCCCTGAGCGGCTCAAGACGACGAATCCGGCCGTCCCGGTTGGGTGGTCGGTTGGCCTTCACCACGAAAAAAGCCCCGATGAAAAAGCCCGTTTTGTTTGCCCTGCTGCTTCTGCTCACGGCCGTGGGCGTGTTCAGCTGCCAGAAAACTTCCAGCGGCGATCCGCCCAGCCCTAACCCGTCGCTGGACCGCAAGGCCCTGCTTACGCAGTGGGCCGACAGCCTGGTGAAGCCCGGCTACCAGCGCTTCAACGACAAGCTGGATATTCTCAGCGCCAAGACGGCGGCATTTACTACGGCCCCCACCACGGCTTCGCTGGTGGAGGCCCGCCAGGCCTGGCAGGCCGCCTACCTGGAATGGCAGAAGGTGGAGCTGTTCGAATTTGGCCCGGCCCAGTCGGTGAGCCTGCGCAACCACTTCAACATTTACCCCACCGACGCGCCCGGCATCAACCAAAACATCAGCACGGGCTCCTACAACTTTGAGTTGGCTACCGCTATTCCGCAGCAGGGATTTCCGGCGCTAGATTACCTGCTCAACGGCGTGGCCTTGAACGACGCGGCCATCGTGCAGCAGTACGTGGCTTCGGCCAATCACCGTCGCTACCTCACCGACGTGGTGGCTAAGATGAGCCAAACCTTCGCCCTGGTGTATGCGCAGTGGAATGGCTCCTACCGCGACGCCTTTATCAATAACACGGGCACCGACGCCAGCTCCTCGCTTTCGCGGGCTATCAATGCCTACTCGCTGTACTATGAGCGCTACCTGCGCGCGGGCAAGGTGGGAATCCCCGCCGGCGTCATGACCGGTACTAGCCGCCCGGAAAAGATTGAGGCCTATTACCTGAAGGGTTCGCTGCCGCTGCAACTGGCCACCACGGCTCACACCACGGTGCAGCAGTTCTTCAACGGCCGCGCGGGCCGGCCTTCGTTGAAAAGCTACCTGGACGCGCTGGGCGCCAAGGACAGCCGCACGGGCCAGTTGCTGACTGACATCCTCAATAACCAATTCGGAGTTGCGTTTCAACGGCTCAACTCCCTCGGCCCGGACTTGTTCCCGACCATGACGGCGCGCAACGCCGATGCGGTGGCCTGTTACAACGAGATGCAAAGGGCCGTGCGCTTGATTAAGGTGGACATGACTTCGGCCTTGGGTATCACGGTGACCTACGTCGACAACGACGGCGACTAATGGGGGATAGGCTCCGGCGCTACTTTCAGACGTACACTTCTGCCGCGCCGCTGGCTACGTTCCGGATGGCGTTTGGCTTGCTGGTACTGGTCAGTGTGGTGCGCTTCTGGGCCAAGGGCTGGATTGCCGAGCTATACCTCAAGCCGAAGTTCTTCTTCTCCTACTACGGCTTTGAGTGGGTGAAGCCCCTGGGATCGTACACCTACGGGCTGTTTGTGGTTTGTGGACTGTGCGCGCTACTGCTGGCCCTGGGCTGGTGGTACCGCTGGGCCGCGGTGGGCTTGTTCGGGAGCTTCACCTACATCGAGCTCATGGATAAGAGCACCTACCTGAACCACTACTACTTCGTGAGCTTGGCGGCGTTTCTGCTCGTGCTGCTGCCGGCGGGCCGCTTTTGCTCGCTCGATGCCTACCGGAACCCGGCGCTTCGGCGCAGCCAGGTACCGCGCTGGACCGTGGATGCGCTGCGCCTGCTCGTGGGCATCGTCTACTTCTACGCCGGGCTGGCCAAGCTCAACTCCGACTGGCTGCTGCACGCCATGCCCCTGCGCATCTGGCTGCCGGCCAAAAACGACTTGTGGCTCGTTGGGCCGCTGTTCAACTATCCGTGGGTGGCCTACGTGTTCAGTTGGTTCGGGGCCTTCTACGATTTGACGACGCCCTTTTTCCTGCTCTACCGGCCCACCCGGGCCTGGGCCTACACCGCCGTGGTGGTGTTTCACGGGCTTACGGCCGTGCTGTTTCCCATCGGCATGTTTCCCTACGTGATGATAGCAGTGGCCCTGGTCTTCTTCCCGGCCGAAGTCCACGCGCACGTGCTGGCGCGGGTGCGGGGCTGGTGGAAGCAGGCCCCGACGGAGCCCGCTGCCGAGCTTCCCTTGCGCTATTCGCGGCGGACCGGCCGGCTGCTGCTCCTGGTGCTGGCCGCGTTTTTCGCGGTGCAGCTGCTTTTGCCCTTCCGCTACCTGCTCTACCCCCATGAGCTGTTCTGGACCGAGGAGGGCTACCGCTTCTCCTGGCGCGTGATGCTGATGGAGAAGATGGGCCAGGTGCAGTTCAAGGTGGTGGATTCAGCCACTGGCTGGGCCCGGCTCGTGAACAACGACGAGCACCTGAGCGTGCTGCAGGAAAAGATGATGAGCACCCAGCCCGACATGCTGGTGCAGTTTGCTCACTACCTGCGCGACTACTACGCCCGCCGCGGCGTTCACGCACCTAAAGTATACGCCGACGCCTACGTGAGCCTGAATGGGCGCCTGGGCAAAACCTTCATTGACCCTGCCGTGGACCTGGCCCGCGTCACCGACGACCTACGGCCCAAACCCTGGATTTTACCTTTTAACGATGAGATTTCCGGTTTCTAGCGTGGCCCTGGTGGTGAGCGTGCTGGCTTCCTTTTCGGCCCTGGCCCAGCAGGCCAGCTTGCGGGGCCGGGTGCGCGAAGCCGACACGGGCCGGCCGGTAGCGGGCTGCGAGGTGTACGTGCGGGGCTCCCGGCAGATTGCCCGCACCGACTCGGCTGGTCTGTTCACCATTGCCCGGCTCTCGGCCGGGCGCCAGCAGCTGCAGTTTTCCTCCATCGGCCACGAGCCTTTTAAGACGGAGGTAGAGGCCCCGACGGATGGCCTGGTCCTGGATTTTACGCTTACGCGCCGGGAGCGGCAGCTCAAGGAAGTAGTGGTGGCCGCCCCGGCCACGCGCTTTGGCCCGCAGCACCTGCGCGAGGTGGAAGGCACGGCCATTTTTGCGGCCAAGAAATCGGATGTCATTGTGCCCGACAACCTGGTGGCCAACCTGGCCACCAACAATGCCCGGCAGGTGTACGCGCGGGTGGCGGGCCTCAACATCTGGGAAAACGACCAGGGCGGCCTGCAGCTCAGCATTGGGGGCCGGGGGCTGGACCCCAACCGCACCAGTAACTTCAACGTGCGTCAGAACAACTACGACATCTCGGCCGATGCGCTGGGCTACCCGGAAAGCTATTACACGCCGCCCATCGAGGCCATCAGGCGGATTCAGCTGGTGCGCGGGGCGGCTTCGCTGCAGTACGGCACCCAGTTCGGCGGCCTGCTCAATTTCGAGCTACGCGCCCCCGAACCCGACAAAACCGTGTCGGTGGTGTCGCGGCAGACCGCGGGCTCGTACGGCTTCTTCAATTCCTTTAACAGTGTTAGCGGCACCATTAAGCGGCTGAGCTACTACACCTTCGCGCAGTACAAGCGCGGGGATGGCTGGCGCCCCAACTCCCACTTCGACTCCAAGACGGCCTACGCCGACGTACGCTATCAGTTTACCGAGAGCTTCAAGGTCGGAGCCCAAATCACCCACCTGGACTACCTGGCCCAGCAGCCCGGCGGCCTGAGCGACGCCCAGTATGCCGCGGATGCCCGGCAGTCGAACCGCGAGCGGAACTGGTTTGCCGTGGACTGGAACCTGTTTAACGCCTCGGCCGACTGGAAGCTCAGCCCCCAAGCCAACCTCAACGTGCTAGCCTTCGGGCTGCGGGCTACGCGGAAGTCACTCGGATTTCGGCCCAACCAAGTGGCTCTGCCCGACGACGACAGCTACCTACGCGACCTGATTACCGGCGACTTCCGCAACTACGGCGTGGAAGCCCGCTACCTGAGTCGCTACGCGCTGGGCCAGAAAACGGGCGTGCTGCTGCTCGGTACCCGCTACTACCACGGGTACAACCACAGCATCCAGGGCTTCGGCCCCAAGGGCCGGGGAGCCGATTTCCACTTTGTGGGCCCGGAGGGCGTGACGTTCACCAACAGCTTCTCCGACTTTGAGTTTCCCAATCAAAACGTGGCCGTATTCGCTGAGAACATCTTTTACCTGAGCGATAAGGTTTCGGTCACGCCGGGGGTGCGCTACGAGTACATCCGCACCACCTCGCGGGGCTCTTACGGCAACGTGATTCGCGACAACGCCGGCAACATCGACGCCATCAGGCAGACCGAAGAGCAGCGCCTGAGCCCCCGTGGCTTCGTGCTCGGCGGCATCGGGCTGAGCTACAAGCCGGTGGAGACACGGGAGCTCTACGGCAACATCTCGCAGAACTACCGCTCCATCACTTTCAGCGACATGCGGATTGCAAACCCTTCGGCCGTCATCGACCCCAACCTGCAGGACGAGCGTGGCTTTACGGCCGACCTGGGCTTGCGCGGCGAGCAGGGCCAGTGGCTTACCTACGACGTGAGCTTGTTTGCCCTGCAGTACGGCAACCGCATCGGCGAGGTGCAGACCTACGATGCCCTCGAGCGGGTGCTGCGCCGCCGTGGCAACATCGGGCGGGCCCTCATCCTAGGCGTGGAGTCCTACGCTGAAGTAGACCTGCTGCGCGCCGGGCGCCCCGCGGCCGAGCCCGGGCGCTGGTCGCTGGCCGTCTTAGGTAACCTGGCTTTAACCCGGGGGCGCTACACGCAAAGCGAAATCCCCGGTGTTACGGGCAAGCAAGTGGAGTTTGTGCCAGCCGTCAACCTCAAGGCCGGCGCCCGCGCCGGCTACGGTCCGTTCAAGGGCTCGGTGCAGATAACGCACCTCTCGAAGCAGTACTCCGATGCCACTAACGCCGAACTGGGCGGCATCTCGGCCGTTATTGGCCCCATCCCGGCGTACTCCGTGCTGGATGTCTCGGCCTCCTGGGAGCGGCGCTGGCTCAAGCTGGAAGGTAGCATCAACAACCTCGCATCCACCATTTATTTCACCCGACGGGCCACCGGCTACCCTGGCCCCGGCATCTTGCCCGGCGATGGTCGCAGCTTCTTTCTGACGGTGGCCGTGAAGTGGTAAGCAGAACGAGCCCGGTACGGGCCGTCTATTCAGCTTTCTTGCGTACATAACCGGCGCCATGTTAGCTCGGGCAGCGGTACGAACAGACCGTCTATTCAGCTTTCTTCGGCTACATCCATTGGCGCCGCGTACTGAAAGCTAACGGCAGGCAGGCCATCTATTAACTTTTGGCCCGAACCTCTAAAAGCAAGGGCGTTTACCTGCTGCCCACTCAAGCGCTATGACCGAGCCTAGTTAGTGGGGGCCAGTGGGGTAGCCCGTGCGGCTCACAGCTCGGCAATCTGCAAGTGAATGTCGACGTTGCGCCCGTGGTCGTCGGCGCAGGAAATTTTTACCGACCCGCTCGGTGGCTGAAAGAACACCCGCTCGGTGGCCGAAGCCGCCCGCAGAAACCGGTCGTTCACGTACCAGAACACCTGCCGCACCTCGCTCCCCGCCGCACAGCTGAGCAGCAACTGCTGCTTTTCGCGACGGTTGAGTAGGTATTCGGCATTGGCCACGGGTGAGGTAATGGCCAGGGCGGCGCCCCCTTCCTCATCGGGGTTTCGCACCAGGCGGCAGGCGGGGTTGTGCGGGGGCAGCCGGGTGGCGGGCAGGCCCTGCGATTCGCGGAAAGCCAGCACCTCGGGCAGCGGGTTAGCAAACAGCTGGCGTCGGAAGCCGCTGGCCGGCACGCAGGCCCGGCAATAGGAAATCGTGCCATCGGCCGATACCAGCGCCTCCTTCTGGTGCTCGCAATGCCGGGCGCTCGAGGTGCCCGGCAGGTAGTAGTCAATCAGCTGGTTGGGGCAGTGCTCGCCCGGCACCAGTCCGCTCTCGGCGCACACCAGCCGAAAATCGAGGCTGGCCGGTGGCGCGGCCCAGCGGTTGGGCGAATTGTACGCCAGGGAGTTGAACAAGTCGAATAGCAGGGGTGAGGCTACGTCGGCCCCGGTCAGCGCCGGGCTGCCTTCCCCGCTGAAGTTTCCCACCCACACACCAATGGTATAGTCCCGGTTATAGCCGATGCTCCAGGCGTCGCGGCGGCCGTAGCTGGTGCCGGTCTTCCACGCTATTTTGGGGAGGTGGCGGCTGTTTTCGTAGCCTACCGGCAGGTCGGGCCGGGTGCGCTGGGCCAGCATTTCGGTGATGAGGAAGGCAGCCGCAGGCGAGACGAGCTGCCCCCCGGAGCCTCCCCCCCCAACCCCCTCTCCGCAGGAGAGGGGGTTGGGGGGGGAGGCTCCGGGGGGTGAGGTCAGCCGCACGGCCTGGTACCGCCCCTCATCGGCCAGCGCGGCGTACAGGCCCGTCAGCTCCTCCAGCGTGGTGCCACAGCCGCCCAAAACCGTGCTCAGCCCCAGGCGGGGCGCATCCTGGGCCACCCGCCGGAACCCGGCGTCGCGCAGCTTTTCCGTAAACGTCCCGACGCCCAACTCCGCCAGTAGCCGCACCGACGGAATGTTGAGCGAGTACGTCAGGGCCCGCTCCACCGTCACCTCCCCGCTAAAGCTCTTGTCGAAGTTCTCGGGCCGGAAGCCGCTGAAGTTGGTGGGCACGTCGGGCAGCTTCAGCTTGGGCGTCACCAGGCCGCGGTCCACGGCCAAGGCGTAGAGAAAAGGCTTGAGCGTGCTGCCCGGCGAGCGGATGGCCCGGACCCCATCCACCTGCCCGGCGCTGGCCACCTCCCCAAAATCAGCGGAGCCCACGTACGCTTCCACCGCCCGGGTGCGGTTGTTCACCACCAGCACGGCGGCCTGCGAAATGCCTAGCTCGTGCAGGCGCCGCACGTAGTTGCGGGTGAGGTCCTCGGCCTGGGTCTGGGGGCCGCGCCGCAGCGTGGAGCGGATGATGGCCTGCCCGGGCAGCTGCGTCACCAGCCGGCGCGCCAGGTGCGGCGCCAGGGTGGGGGCCGCGTGGCGGTGGGCGTCCAGCGGCTCGGCTAGGGCATCGGCAATATCCTGGGCGGCAAACAGCTGCTGGGCCCCGAACCGCCGCAGCCAGCGGTTGCGCTCGGCCAGGATGGTGGCGTTGTTCTTTCCCAGCACCAGCCCGCGCGGCTGGTTGGGAATAATGGCTAGCGTCACGGTTTGGGCCAGGGATAAGTAGTCGGGTGGCTGCTGAAAGTACAGGAGCGCGGCCGACTTTACTCCTTCAATGTTGCTGCCGTACGGCACCAGGTTCAGGTACAGCTGCAGAATTTCCGCTTTGCTGTAATGAGCTTCCAACTGCAGGGCACGCAGCATTTCCAGCAGCTTGTTGCTAAACGTGCGCTCCTTGGGCTCCAGCAGGCGCGCTACCTGCATCGTGATGGTGCTGGCCCCGGTGGTGCGGCCATGCCGGAAAATATTCCGGCCCGCCGCCTGAAGGATCGCGAAGGGGTTAACTCCGCAGTGAAAGCGGAAATATCGGTCTTCCTTGTTGATGATGGCCGCTTGCAAGGCCGGCGTTATTTCCGATAGTTCGGTTTTCATCCGCCATTTCTGCGTGGGATTTAAAAAGGCGTGGAGCACGGTGCCGTCGGCCGCCAGCACCACGGGCGAGTACTGCGGGGTGGGCGGCAGCGGAAAAAGACGGTCCAGAGCAAAAGCCAGGAGCACGACGGCCATTAGGGCGACCCCCAGCCGGTTGGCAGCGCGTCGGGTAACAACGCGCCGCCCGCGGCCTTGGTCATTGTTGCCAACCGATGGGTTTCGGGCTCTCATTGCGGTGCGACGATGACAATAAGGATAAGTAGGCAGGAGGGACCCGGGATCATTTCCTACCGGTTTTGCAAAGGTCGGCCTACGGCGCGTTCCTGGCTATTCCCGGCCCCGTGTAGCCGATTTTCCAGGGCAGAAAAATGCAAAGCTCCGGGCAGAAGAATATCGGAGGCAAGGTAGAGCCAGGCTACGCCCGGCCGTTGCCGAGCCACTTCTCCGAGCCCTTGATTCTGACCCGCTAGCCGAAATCAAGCTTGCCTTTGCCCTCGTGCAGGGGCGATTCATTCACGGGCCTCACGGCGACGTATTCGGCCCGGCCAAGTAATTAAGCCGGACCGGATACGTCTCCATTGTGGTGCCGTTGAGCTCGTTGGGTCCATCCCCACATCAACGTTACTGCACCCGCACGGTGCCGGCCCCATTGTACGAATGGTATTCAGCATTATACATCGCGTCGGCGCTCACCGGGCCCAGCTTGAAAGTGCCTTTGCTTACTGCCCGGGCCAGGTAGTAGAACGATTTCGGCTCGCCCGTAGCCGTGGTGAAGAAGTTAATCCGGTCGTCGCGCACGTCGAGGTAGTCGGGCTGGGCGGCATTCTTGGCCCAGTCCAGCTCGCGCACGGCGCCGATACGGGAGTTTTCAATTTCAAGGCCGGCGGGCAGCAGGTCGGTGATGGCCACGTTCTTAACGGTGCCAGCCGCGTCGCCCGCTTCGATGGTGATTTTCACCACCACCAAATCGTTCTGGCGGAAGGTGGGCGTACCCAGGGGCTGGCCGGCCCGGTTCAGGAACTGGCGGCGCACTTTCAGGTAGCTGTCTTCCTCCTTCACGTAGCCGCTGGGGGAGATGCCTTCCACCTCCCAGAAGTAGTAGAGGTTGCCGCTACCGCTCGTGCGCAAGCTGAAGCTGCGATTGGCCACATTGCTGATGGTTATATCCTTGCCCGTGAAGCTACTGATGGTTTTCCTGCCCGCCGAGATCGTGGCCGTGGCGGTGCTTCTGGCATCGCGGCGGGCTACCTTCCCCAGCGCCAGCAGGGCGAACGCCCGCTCCTGGGTGCTGAGCCACCCGGCGTTGCGGAGCTGGCGGCTGAGCTGGCGGGCCAGTACCAGCACTTGCGGGTTATTGGGGTCGGTTTCGAGCAGGGCGTTCAGCACCAGGCCTTCGTCGCGGATGGGCGAGTAGAAGGACCCGTCCAGGGCGCGGCGGGCGGCAGTTTCGCCCCCGAACCGGGCGGGCAGTAAGGCTCGGAACTGACGCTGGTTGCCGAGCAGGGCGTGGGTGCAGGCCAGCAGGAACTTCGAGTCCTGGGCTAGCATCTCGCGGTTGGCGCGGTAGTAGTTCAGGGCCACGGCGTCCTGCCGGCCAGCCAGGGCCAGGACGTAGAGTGAGTAAGCAATTTCCTTGCTGGCAATGGTTTTCTCGCGGGCGATGTTATTGGCATCGAAGTATTGGTAGGACTCCGTTTCGCGCTTTTTGAGGCGGAATTGCAGGTAGCGCAGGGTTTTGTCGAGCACCGACTTGTTCACCGCGAAGCCCGCCCGCTGGGCTTCCTGCAGGAAGTGGGTGGCGTAGGCCGTGGCCCACCAGTTGTCGTAGTCGCCGCCCGGCCAGTAGCTGAGGCTGCCGTTGTAGAGCTGCATGGCCTCAATCTTGCGGATGGCTTCCTGCACGTTATAGTTGGGGTTATAGCGCTGGTTTTTGGCTGCGGCCCCCGTTTTCTGCTGTAGCGAGGCTGCCAGGTCGCCGTAGTACAGCTGCGGGAAAGCCGCCGATACGGTTTGCTCCAGGCAGCCGTAGGGGTACTGCAGTAGATAGCGCAAATCCTTGCTGAACTCGGTCAGCGGCGAGCGGCTGATAACCAGCCGGCTGGTGAGTGAGGTGGGCAGGAAGTCGGTCCTCAGGTTGAGCGGGAGCGAAGAGCCGCCGGCCAGTACGCCGCTGCCGGTGCGCTTTTCGAGCGAGGAAGCGGGGCGGATGGGCAGGTCGATGTTCTCCGAGAATTTTTCTCCGAGTGCTGCCATTGTCGTGGTCAGTCGGCCTTCGCCGATGCCCGCGGGGGCCACCACTCTGAAGAGTACCCGGCGCTCGGCCTTCGGGGGCAGCGTGACATTCTGGTTGGCCTCACCCACCATTCTAAGGGGGCCGGTAACCGCTACGCTGGCCGTGCCCGGCGCATTCCGGGTCGTGGTATTCGTGAAGGTGACCGGTACGTCAATCGTGTCGCCGGGGCTCATAAACCGCGGCAGCGCCGTGGAAATCACCACCGGGTCGGCCACCTTCATCGTGTGCTCGGCGTTGCCGAAAGCATCGTCCTTATACGCCACGGCCATGACGCGCAGCGCTCCCGAAAACTGCGGCACGCGCACTTTATAGCGCACTTTGCCCTCGGCATCCGCCGTGAGCACGCCGCTCCACTTGGCTACCAGCTTCACGCGGCGGTTGGGCACAGGGTTGGTACGGCGTCGCAGGTCCGCGGCGTCGCCCCCGCTGCTGCTCGTGCCCAGCTCCGGCAGCAGGAACGGGTACATGTCGAAGGCCTCTACTTCTAGGGCGCGCTTCTGGTAGAAGTAGCCGTAGGGGTCGGGCGTCTGGTAGTTTTTGATTTGCAGGATGCCCTCGTCTACTACCGCCAGCGTGACCTGGGCCAGGGGCGCGGTGGTAATTTCCACCGTCTGAAAGGTCTGGGAGCGGCTGGTGGCGGGTGCGGCAATGGCTACGGCGAGGCGGGCGCCCGGCTTTTCCACGGTCAGCGGCACGAAGCCGCGGGCCACGGTGAGCGGCACCCGGTTGTCGTTGATGGCGCGGATGGCCGTGGCCGTTACGTACACGTTGGGCACGTGCTCGGCCTTGATGGGGATTTTAACCTGGGCCGATTTCTGGTCCGTGTTCACGTAAAAGTGGTCGAGCACGCTGCCCCGCTCCACCGTTACGAGCAAGCGGCCGGCGAAGGGCGTTTTTAGCAGCAGGTTGGCAGTTTCGCCGGGCTCGTACTTGGCTTTGTCGGCCTCGATGGTTACCTCGCCCTCGTTGTTCACCTCGAAGGAATTAGCCTGGGTGTCGCCGTAGCCGTAGGCGTAGAAGCGCTGGGCCACGTAGCTCACGGCCCCGGGCCGGGCAATGCGCACCTCGTACTCGCCCGAGTTCAGCGGCGTGAAGCTAAACGGCGTGCCATTGCCCACGACCAGCGTACGGCTCAGGATGGTTTGCTCCCGTTGCTGCGAGTTGTACACGTAGCGGCCGCCCTGGCGCTCCAGTACGGTTTCCCAAAGCAGGCGCACCACCTTCACCTCGGCCGAGGCGTTGGTGGCTTTGCCCTGTGGGGTGAGGGCCAGCAGCCGCACGTTGGTAGCCTCCCGCGTGCTCACCAGCTCCGACAAGCGCTCAATGCCGAACAGCGTGGCCTGGGTGTGCACGTCGAAGGTGGCGAGGCGGTTCACGGGCCGGCCGGTCTCGTCGAACACCGTGGCGAACGCTGCTCCCTCCAGGATGCCCAGGTCGCGTAGCTCGGGTACGTCGAAGGTGGCCGTGGCATGGCCGGTGGCGTCGGTCACGCCCTCGCGCACGGTTTTCTCGAAGCGCGAGGTGGGCGAAGTCGTGTTATCGTTGCTGCTCGAGGTGGTTTTGCGCCGGTCGCCGTGGTTGATCTCGAACGAGTAGCCGGGGAAGTCCTTGGGCTGAAAGGTTTTTTCCTTCAGCGAGAATTCCACTTCAAATTTCCGGTCGGCTGCGGGGGGGCCGAACAGGTTTTGGGCGCTGATGCTGGCCGTCACGGTTTGTCCCGGTTTCAGCACCGTGGGCGCGGCGGCCACCGTTACCTTCAGCCGGTCGGGGATGAACTCCTCCACGCTCACTTGCCGGGTGGTCAGCAGCACATCGTTGCCGGTCAGCACTTCCAGCGTGTAGAGGCCGGTCATTACGGCTGGCGGCAGGATAAAGCGGCTTTCAAAGGAGCCGGCCGGGCTCAGCTTCTGCCGCAGGCTGCTATATTCTTTGCCTGTGGGCAGCAGCAGACGAATTTTTACGGGCAGGTTGGCCGGTGGGGTCTGCCAGTCCTCGGTGCGCACCACGGTGTTGGTGCGCACAGTATCGCCGGGCCGGTATAGGTTGCGGTCGCCGTAGAGAAAAGCTTGATAGCGGGCCGCGTTGCTCGTTAGCCCGCCCACTTCGAAGCGCGAAGTCTCGACCCGGCTTTTGCCCAAGTCCAGGAAGGTAAAGTCGGCGTCTTTCACCGCCGTCACCATGCCCAGCCGGAAGCGCTTCATGCTGGCCGCCGAGTCGAAGGCCGCCACCCCGGCCTCGTCCGTCGTGACCGTGCCGATAACTTGGTTGTTGCTGCTCATCAGGTTCACCGTCACGCCGCTCAGCGGCTGGGCTGTGCGGATGGAGTTGGCAAAGACCAGCGTGCCGCCCGTAGCGCCGTGCTTCACGATGAGGCCCAGGTCGGTCACGGCCACCAGCTTGCTTACTTGCAGCCACTGGCGCTCGGTATCCTGCACCCGCACCACGTACAGCCCTTTCATGGCCCCCTGGAATTCCAGGGCTTTGAGGTCGAGGTTGAGCAGGCGCAGCCCGCCGGATTTGGGTAGGCCGCTCACCGAAATGGTGCGCTCGGAAATAACGTTGCCGATGTTCTCGGTGTCGAAGTAACGGTAGCTACGGTCTACGTACTCGCCATCTTCGCCCTCGCTGCTGCCTTCGCCATCGTCGGAGTCCGGGTAGCCGTACGAGGGCTCGCCGCGCAGCAGCTGCTGAATGTTGTTAGCGTACACTTTGGCGATGGTCACCTTTACCTTCTGCACCTCGTTGATGCGCAGCCCCAGGTTGCGGGTACCCAAGGCATCGAGGTACATGGCTTTTTCAGCGCTGGCAAAGCTGAGGCTGGGCCGCTCCGCCGCGAAAGACACCGACTGGCTGTAGGCGTTGAGCAGCTGCCCGCCCAGCATGCCCCGGGCGCCCGCAGCCAGGCTTACCTGGTAGGTTTTACCCACCACGAAGCTGCCTTTCAGGGCAAAGCCGCTTTCCAGCGCCTCCATGGCAAACGACGAGCTGGGCGTCACCGTCAGTAAGGGTTGAATATCGTCCACGGCCACCGGCTGGTTGGTAAGCACCGTTACCACGGCCTCGCCGTTTACCAGCGTGGCCGTCAACTCGCGCACCTCCAGCACCTGCGCCTCGGGCACTTCGAGCTGGGCGGTCAGGGGTTTATCAGTGGCTTTGCCCCCCACGGCGGGTGGTAGGCCGGGGGCTACTTCCACGGTCAGGGACGAGCCGACGCGTATGTCCTGCGTAAAGCTGATACCCAGTAGCTTATCCGGCTCCGACGAGATGAGCTGCACAGCCACCGGCTTACCGTCCTGGGTTACGCGCAGCCGCGAGCGCAAGTCGGCGGGCCGCACGGGGTAGTTAAATACGAGGTTGGCGCGTAGCTCGGCCGTGCCCGCAGCTCGCGCCGAGCGGCCGTAGAACACCTGCGGCGTGGCCATGCTCAGGTAGGGCGTATGGAAACGCCGCCGGTTCAGCGCCAGGGCTTGCTTGTCGCTAGGCATGTTTTCGCTTCGCAGGGCTGCATCGAACACCGTGCTGGGCCGGAAGGGCTCCAACGGCGAGAACGTCAGCTCCCGGTCGCTGGTCCACTTAAACTTACCTTGCACGGCCGGGGTGAACTTCACGTACTGCGTGGTGTCCCAGCGGTTGAGCTGGGCGTCGTTCACCACCGCTTCGTCGAAGGTGAATACCAGGTTGGAGTAGGGGTCAATTTCTTCGCCGTCGGCTTGCTCGGCGGCTTGCTCCTGGGCCGTTTTTTTCGAGCAGGAAGCAGTGGCCAGGAGCGCCAGAAACAGGGTGAGCACCGGTAAGCGGCGCAGGGAGGAGAGGAGCATGAAAGCGGCGGAATTAAAGGGCTGGAAAGGTAGATATAATTTTTAGCTTTTTTAATTTGGCTTTTCAAGTTTGTGCATAATTAGGCGTCCGCCAATAAAATCTCAACTAGCCGTGGTCGGCAACCCTGCCTTTATCTTGCATAAATTACTGGTAAACATAGTGTTGTTGGTTGCGCTCAGGAGCGAAAGGGTAGAGTAGGTTTGGTGATTAACATCCTGCCGCTAAGGTAGGTGTGAGAAACGCGTCGCTCTATTTTATTAAGCTCGGCGGATTTACTGCCCGTATTTCACGCCGTATAATTCGCCTGTTTACCTAGCCCCACCCGCCATGCCCGCCGACCAAAGCCGTCTCCACGCCGATGTCACCTTCCTGACCAACCTGCACCCGGCCCGCAATTGCTACAACCTGTCGTCCTTAAACAAGGCGGCCGACTACATTAAAGGCTGCTTCCAAAAGCTCCACGGCACCGTCACGGAGCAGCCCTTCACCGCCGACGGCCGCCGCTACCGCAACATTATTGCCTCGTTTGGCCCACCCCAGGCCGACCGCCTCATCGTGGGAGCCCATTACGACGTGTGCGGCGACCAGCCCGGGGCCGACGACAACGCCAGCGCCGTGGCCGGCCTGCTTGAAACTGCGCGCCTACTCCACCTCAGCAAGGCATTGTTAACGCACCGCATCGATTTCGTGGCCTACGCCAACGAGGAGCCGCCCTACTTCGCGACCGAGCACATGGGTAGTGCCGTGCACGCCAAGTCCTTGCACGCGAACCAGGTAAAAGTCCGGGCTATGATCTGCTACGAAATGATTGGCTACTTCAGCGACCAGCCCGGCTCCCAAAAATTTCCCAACGAGGCCCTGGCCAAACAGTACCCTGATACCGGCAATTTTATCGTGGTCGTGGGCAAAGTGGGGCAGGAAAAATTCACTCAACGGGTGCAGCAGCTCATGCGGTCTCACACCGGCAGCCTCGATGTGCAGCGCATCAACCTGCCTGAGAGTCTGGGGCTGGCGAGCCTGTCCGACCACCGCAACTATTGGAGTCAGGGCTACGACGCCGTCATGATTAACGACACGTCCTTCCTGCGCAACCCCAACTACCACCAACCCACGGACACCATCGACACGCTGGATTTTTCGCGCATGGCCCAAGTGGTGGATGGGGTCTACGGGGCGCTGCTGGAATTATAGAGCATAGGAGTAAAGGCGGACACGTTCGTGGCGTCCACCGGAAAAAAGCCACCCCAGGCCCGGGGCTCGTCTCACGGTGGCTAGTGGCGCACCAGGACTTTCTGGGCAAGCATCTCCCCACTAGGTAGCTCTACCCGCAGCGTGTACAGCCCTTCTGGTAGCTGCCTTACGTCGAGTGTGCCGCCCGTCGCCGGGGCCACCAGTTCCCGCACGGTCCGGCCCAGCAAGTCGGCTAATGCCACGTGGGCCCAACCGTTGAAAGCCGGGAAAGCCACGTGCAGCACGTCCCCGGCCGGGTTGGGGTACACCGCCACTCCCGCCGCCTGTGCCGAGCGCACGGCCAGCACCACAGCCAGCGGGGCCGAAGCGGGAGAGGCACAGCCATTCACGCTACTTACCACGGTATAGATGCCGGCCGGAGCCGCCCCCGTTGTGGGGTACGTAGCGCCCGTCGCACCCGGAATGGGGGAGCCATTGAGCAGCCATTGATACGTAGCGCCGCTAACCGGAGCGCTGACGCTGAGCTGGCCGTTAGCCAGCCGTTGGAGCACTGGTTGCGCGGGCAGCGGTACCAGGGCGACGGTAACCGGGGCTGAGGCTGGTCCCAGGCAGCCCGCTGCCAGAGCTCCGCGCACGGTATATGTGCCCGCCGTGCTCACGGTGATGCTGCGCGTCGTGGCACCGGTGCTCCACAGATATTGCGTTAGGCCGGCCGGGGCGGTGAGCGTGGCCGTGCTGCCCTGGCAAAGGTTCAGGGTGGGGTCGGCCGGGGTGATGGTGGCCGTAGTCAGGGCAGTGACCAGTAGGTCGCGCTTGTTGTCGTCGCCCAACACCGAGCTGTCGGCGGCGATGACGCGCACTCGGTAGCGAGTACCGGCCGCTAGCGTAGTCGGCAGCACCACGCGTAGCAGGCGGGCAGTACTGCCGGCCGTGGGCGTCAGGGTTAAGGTTGCCCCGGCGCGGAAGCGTCCCATATTGTTGGAGAGCTGCACCCGATAGTCGGTAGGGAGCTGGCTCAGGCTGCCTTCCGTGGTAAAAGCCAGGTCCAGCATCTCGCCGGCGCAGTAGCTCAGCCGCTGCGTCAGGGCCGCGTCCGTCTGAATAAACTTCTCAGAGTAATGAATAATCATGTTGTTCTCCCCCGCCACCCAGCCGTTGTAGGCGTCTACGAAGCTGCCCGCCGTCGCTTGCAGGCCCAGGGTCCTGGGAGTCCAGGACTGGCCCCCATTGCTGGTCTGAAAGAGCTCCATCCCAAAGGCCCACCCGTTGCTCGCCGAGGAAAAAGCTGCCCCAACCAGCGGTCGGCCGAAGGTGTAGGTGCCCTGGCCCGTGGCTGCCCAGGTCGAGCCGCCGTTGGTGGTGCGGTAGATGGCGCTTGCGTTGCCATAAAAGCCGGTCGTGGCCGAGCTGAAATACAGGTTTTCCCAATTTGCTTCGGGCAGGTGGGCGGCAAAGGTGCTCGACACGATGGTCTGCCAGGTCTGCCCCCCGTTCTGAGTGGTCAGCAGGGTTCCCGCATCGCCCATGGCGTACGCCACCTGCGGGGCAGCCCAGCAGACCTTACGTAAGTGAGTAGTGGTGCCGCTCGTAGCACTCAGCCAACTGTTGCCCCCCGTCCGGGTGTAAAAAATGACGCCTTGGTTGCCCACCGCGATGCCGTTCTGCCCATCCCTGAATTTAAGGTCATTGAGAGCGGTAGCCGGCCCTAGCAGTTGTCGGTTCCAGGTCTGGCCAGCGTCCACGGTGCGCAAGATAAACGCCCTGGGAGAGGCCGTGTAGTCGATGCCGGCGACATAGGCCGTATCCCGGTCGGGAAAGGCCCCAGCCGTCAGCCGGCTGTCGAGCCAGTTGACGCCCGCCGCTCGCGTGGTCAGGTCCAGCCCCAGCCAGGTAGTACCCCGGTCGTGAGTCACGAACACCTGGTTATAATTGTAAGAAGGCTTGCCCATCGCCCAGCCGTGGACGGGCTCGGGAAAATGAATGGTGCCAAAGAAGGCCTCTGCCCCAGTAGTGCGGGCCTGCCCGGTCAGGCCAAAGTCAGTTGTAGTTCGAATGTTGCCCGCCGTGCCCACCGAAAAACCTACCCCGGATGGGCGGAGCTGCGTTGGGCCAGTAGAGAGCGTGCCGGTGCCGGGCGTCCAGGTCTGCCCGCCGTCCGAAGTAACGTAGTTGTTGATCACACCGTGAAGTGGGTCGGCAAACGCGATTTTATTGACGCCGGGAAAGGAGTTGCTGGCCGATCCGAGCAGACGCACGGGGGTCCAGGTCGTCCCCCCATTCTGTGTGCGAAACAGGTTAGGGCTGCTGCCCCCTGTGCTGCTGCCCACCCAGCCGTTTTGGGCATCGACAAAGTGTACCTTGTTGTAGCTGATGCCGGGCGCGGGCGTTATCAATTCGAAATTCTGCCCGCCGTTGCTGGTCTTTGTTACACCTCCATTGGCCGTAAAATAGCCAACCTGCGGGGTGACGAACTGCAGGGCGGTAGTACCGGCGAAAATAACTACTGGGTTCCAGGTCTGGCCCCCGTTATTCGTTACCCGCAGCCGGGGGGGGCGGCCAGTACCGGGGGCATTGTAATAGTAGAAGACGTAGCCTTGGGTGGCCGAAAAGAACCGTAGGTCCTGCATCTCGACAAAGTCCGCCTCGCCAATGGCCTGCGGGCTCCAGTTTCGCCCACCGTCTATGGTCTTGCGAACTTGGCCCGGGCCCGATAAGTCATTCCCGAAAGACGCGTTGGGGGTGTTATTAGCGAGCCAGCCCACTTGTGGGGAGATAAAGCTGAGGGCTTTGATGTCGTAAAGAGCCCCGCTACTCAAGGGGGTCCAGGTTTGTCCCTGGTCAGCGGTTTTGAATAGGGTTCCGCGCTGGCCCCCCACCAGGGCCGTCTGGTCATCGAGCGCGGCCACGGCTTGCAGAGGGTAGCCGGTAGGGCGGGGGGACTGCCATTCCCAGTAGGGCAGGTCCGCTACCGGGTAGGTAGGGGCCTGGGCCAAGGTTGGCAGGCTCACCAGGGCGGCCAGCAGGCCCGCCACGAGCCGTCCAATGGAATAAACTGATTTTCGGGAGTAAACAGCTAGCAGCATAGGCCCATAGGTTGTATTTACTCATACAAACACCCCGCAGCCACTGGCTACAGGGTGCGGTATGAAATAGAATCAGCAATATAGCTGATAATTATGTGCTGTTAGTGCTGGACCTGAATTTGTTGGCTCAGGGTTTTGCCGCTCGGTAGGATGGCCCGCAGCATATAAGCCCCGGTGGCAAGCTTGCTCACATCGAGCTGCGTATGGGCCTGCTCGGTGGTGGTCTGTTGGACAGTGCGACCCAGCATGTCGGTCACCAGGAGCTGCGCCGTGCCTTGTTCGAGTGTCAGGTCGACGTGGAGCTCGCTCTTGGTTGGATTAGGGTAGCTGCTCAGGGATTCGCCCCGCACCGGGGCGGGCGCCTTCCTCGCCTCACGGCTCGCCAGCGCCATCCGGGCTACACCACCCACCGTCACATCCAGGCAGGTGTTGGCATCCTGAATGCGTACCGTGATGGCGGTGTTCGGGGGCACGGTCTGCGGGAAAAGAACGGCCGGTCCACCGTTGGCAACAGTGGTAGTTTGACTGCCAGCGGTCCACGTATACGTAATGCCAGAATTAGCAGCGCCATTCCCGTCGGGCAAGCAGGCCGCGTTGGCGTTATCCAAGTAGAAGTACTTGGGTCCCCCTCGGTAGACGGAATAGGTACTAGCCGGGCAGTTACCTACGCCCGATACAACCACGCTCTTCACGCTGCCCCCGGTGCACCCGGCCGCGGTCGTGGTGACATTACCACCAGTAGCACCAACCGTGGCTGTAATAGTAGTGCCCGTCGAATTAGGCGAAGTAATCACCCAGTCAGCACCAGGCAAAGTCCAGGTTAGGGTCGTGTTGGTCGGTGCGTTAGCCAGTGAGAACGTCACGGTACTACCCGGGGCTAAGCAGCCAGTCGGACTGACCGTGATGGGGTTAGCAGTAGTGGTGATCAGCGGTGAAACAGCCACACTCTTCACGCTGCCGCCGCCGCAGCCCGCCGCGGTCGCGGTGACGTTGCCGCCACTGGCGCCAATCGTGGCCGTGATAGAAGTAGCGGTACTACTGGTAATAGCCCAGCCCGCGCCAGGCAACGTCCAGGCCAGGGTCGTGTTAGCCGGGACGTTCGCCACGGAGAAGGTTACCGAATTACCGGCGATTAAGCAGCTAGCCAGGCTAACCGTGATGGGGTTGGCAGAGGTGGTTATCAGCGCTGATACAGCCACGCTTTTCACGCTGCCGCCGCCGCAGCCCGCCGCGGTCGCGGTGACGTTGCCGCCACTGGCGCCAATCGTGGCCGTGATGGAAGTGCCCGTAGAACTAGGTGAAGTAATAACCCAGTCTGCGCCAGGCAGCGTCCAAGTTAGGGACGTGTTGGCTGGTACGTTCGCCACCGAGAAAGTGACGGAATTACCGGCAGTTAAGCAGCTAGCCGGACTAACAGTGATAGGGTTGGCAGCCGTGGTTATTAGCGGTGATACGTCCACGCTCTTCACGCTGCCGCCGGTACAGCCACTGGCGGTCGCGGTGACGTTGCCCCCGCTGGCACCAACCGTAGCCATGATGGAAGTGGCTGTACTACTGGTAATAGCCCAGTCAGCGCCAGGCAATGTCCAGGTTAGGGCCGCATTGGCTGGTGCGTTTGCTACCGAGAATGTAACGGAAGTTCCTGGGGTTAGACAGCTAGCCGGGCTAACCGTGATGGGGTTGGCAGCCGTGGTGAGCTGGCGCGTTACTCGAAAGGGTAGCGAAGGAGTCTCCGAGCAAGAGCCCGAGCCATACTTAGCTGTTACGCTTATATCCTCAATACTAGCCGTGGTAGGCGTAATGGTTACAGTCTGTGTTGGAGAGGCAGTTAATTGCGCAGAGGTATAAGAAACGCCTACGCCAGTGTTAGCTCCAACCGGGGAAATGGTCCAGCCAGAAGGAATGCTCCACAGATAGTTCACGGCTGGCTGCGGAGTATAAGATATGGTAAAAGCTGCCAAATCCGTCTTGCACGTGGCCGTACCAGCAACCAAAGTTAAATCAGGTCGAGTGGGCTGAAAGTTCACCGTCCGTTGCATTATCTGCCCATTGTTGCACGTGCCAATTTGTACTTGTACTGTGAAAGAACCACTGAGAGATGCAGGCATAGTGACAGTAACTGCGCTGCGATCGCCAGAATAGGTTGATTTAGAGCCTTCTGGAAATCCCACCCACGTGTAGGAGTCAATGCCGATTTGCGCCGCTATTTGCGCGGCGGAACTGACGATGGGTGGCACAGTGAAGGCATACGTTTTGTTGGCCTCGATGCAGCCCGGGGGGATAGTGATAGCAGTGTCCGCCAGTTTAGCAAAGCTCTTGTTGACGGTTAACCCATAGGCAGTTGCCCCACAGCCCCCCGTCGAGACGTTGGCCTCAATCCGGCCCCGGCCGTAATCCGTGGCTATAACGTCCGCCGCGTAAATGTTACCCGAGGAATATGTTCCCACAACCTGTACGTCGCCCCTGGTAGTCCACGAGACGAAGGTTTGGTTGCTACCCAGCTGATAGGTGTAGGTATAGATTTGCTGCGTCGGGTTGGGAGCAGCTAGCGTAGGAGCGACGTAATCAATACAGGTACTGCCCACCACTTGCGCGTGGGAGACCGTCGCCTGGGCAATCACTAGTCCGGTGATAAGCGTCAGGCGTAGGAAGAATTGGTTAAAAAGGTACATGTTGCTTTCAAGAAGTTAGAAGTGGAAACTCGTAACTTCGGATGCCGTATTTGTGGCGGTGAGTCCTTGTTCCGGAGCCTTCACGTGAGGGCACCGGAACCGGCAATCCGAAGCGGGTGGGGCGGGCGCGGCAATACGTCCGGCCCCGGTAATCCCAGCCAGGCGGAACAACCGGCCCCCTGTTAGCGCAGGGGTGTTCGGTTGTCCGCCGGACTTCGGTATTCCGTGCCACGGGTGCGAAAGCCGTATCGCCCCAGCCCGGCAACCAGGGCGGGGTGGCCCGGGCAGGAGAGAGCCCGGCTTTGCTGCCAGACCTTGCCAGCCCGGAACTGATGGCAGGAAAGCATCGCGGGCGCCGCTAAAGCAGGCACTACTCGAAACAAACCAGAGGAAACGAGGGGTAGAGGTAATACCATAAGCCAACGAGAGCAGGGAGTAGAGTAAGGAGGCAAAAACCAGTTAATACCCTGCGGGTAGGCCAATTGGGCAAGGGCGGGGGGCTGGCAACGAAAGGTTGCGCTCACGGCCATACCTCGGAAAAGCAGTTAGTCCAGGCCAGCGTGCCGAACGCCCACCTTGGAAATGAGGCGGTGTTGGGAATTGAAATATAACAGTAAAAAAAGAGCCGCCAAGCCCCTTATTTCAAGTTTAATTTATATGTTATATAATATATTGTAAATCAACAATAAAAAATTTTTATCCCCCACGTTATAAGTTAGTTGCCGCTTAAAGCGGTTGGTCGGTTCGCCCATTCTCCGGGGCTGGATGTGCGAAGCCCCGCAAGGGCGACCTGACAGGCTGCGAGCAAGACGTTACCCAGGGCAATACCTTTGCGCCATGCGTATTCTCCACGTTTTTTCGGCAGAGTTCTTCGCCGGCTCCGTGGCTTATGCTTTGCAGCTGGCTCAGGCTTATTCTGCCCAGGGGCACGGCGTATGGCTGGTGTCGGATACCGACCAGCTGCCTACCCCCGCCACCCAGCTCAAAGCCCCCATCAGCAACCGCCGCTACGGGCAACGGCTGCGCAACAGCCAGCTCATTCGGCAGCTGGTGCGGCGCGAGCGCATCGAGGTGGTCCACGCGCACTCGCGGGCGGCCAGTTGGGTTAGCTACTTGGCCCTGCGGGGCCTGCAAGTGCCCCTGGTGAGTACCGTGCACGGCCGGCAGCATTTGCACGCTTCCACTTCGCTGTTTGATATCTACGGCGATAAGGTTATTGCTATCTGCCGCAACCTGCAGGAGCACCTGGCGGCGGAAGTCAAGATGGCCCCCTCCAAAATCGTGGGTATTCCGAACGGAATTAACTTTAACGCCGCGCGTGGTGAGGAATTAAAAAGAGAATTGCTCGTCGATACCACCTTATTTCTCCGGCTTGCGTTTATCGGCCGTTTCAACGGGGGCAAAGGCGAACGGGCCGCGGGGCTGTTGCAGCAGGTGTTCCCGCAGCTACTACGGGAGTTTCCGCAGCTGCGCGTAGCCCTGGTCGGCGGCGAGCTGGAGCACCTGCCGGAGGAAGGAAAAACGGCGTTGGCGCGGTTGCAAGCGGAGTTTGGGGAACGGCTGGAGGTGGTGGGCTTCAGCACCGACATCCCGGGCTGGTTGGCCCGAACCACGCTCGTTATCGGCGCGGGGCGAGTAGCCATCGAAGCGCTCGGCGCGGGCCGGGCCGTGTTGGCGCTGGGAGAAGCCACGTACGAAGGACTGGTAACCAGCGAGTCGTTTGCTGCTGCCGCCGCTTCTAATTTTGGCGATATATCGGCCCGGCAGAGTGGCTCCTCCGGCGTTGATTTCGAGGTAATTCTAGCGGATACCCGGGCCTATCTGCGGGCTCCGCAGCCGGTAACGGCAGAACTGCAGCAGCAAGTGCGGGCGCATTACAACTCCGCCACCGTGGCCGCCCGGGTGCTGGAAACCTATGAGTCAGCCCGAATGCGCAAGGCTGTACCAAATTTTATCCCGGTACTGATGTACCACAAAATTCCCGACGCGCCGCCGGCGACCAAGCACCAGATTTTCGTCACCAAAAAAAACTTCGAAAAGCACCTGGCCTATTTTCGCAAGCGGAAATTAACGCCCATCACCTTTGCCGATTACCTGAAATTCGCCAAGGGCGAACTCCCGTTAGAAAAATTCCCCGCCCGCCCCATCATCCTCACTTTTGATGATGGCTACGCCGATAACTACACGAATTTGCTGCCGCTGATGCAGCAGTACGGTTATCGGGGGGTTATTTACTTACTGGGCGACTTCAACGTCTGCTATAATAAATGGGATGTGGCGGCAGACCCCACCGAGCCCCGCGCCGAGCTAATGAACCTCCCGCAAAAGCAGGCTTTCGTGGCGGCCGGCTGGGAAATTGGGGCGCATACCATGTCGCACCCCAAACTCACTACCTTGCCCCTGGCTGAGGCCACCAGCGAAATCGAGCGCAGCAAAACCGAATTAGAACGGGTTCTGCAAACCCCGGTAGTCAGCTTTGCCTACCCCTACGGCGCCCTCAACGACTCCCTGAAACAAGCAGTGTGCGCCGCGGGCTTCGCCCTCGGGGTTGCCACTGACAGCGGCGGCATGCACCTCGAGGACGACCGCCTGCAAGTGTTTCGGGTGAACATGTTCCCCAACGAAAGCCCCAGCAGCCTCTTCAAAAAAACCTCGCCCTGGTACCGAAAATATTACCGCTGGAAACGAGGTAGGTAGTATCGAAAACCTCATGCTGAGCGGAGCAACTGGTGACCAGAGTTCCACGAGTAGCACCGTCTTCCGGCCCGCGTGCCTAACATCTGGCTTCCCTCTGCTGCGGAGAGTTCGGTGCCCCGGCCGGCATCCTTATGTAGAGCCATTTTCGCATAGGAGGAAGGAATTAAAAATGAAGAATTAAAAAATTGACCAGCCGATTTTTAATTCTTCATTTTTAATTCCTAAAAGTTACTGCTGGCTCACTGCTACTGGCACTCGTTTATTCATCACCCGAAACCAGAGCGGGGGAATAGTAGCAATCAGCATCATTCCCGGATAGCCAGTCGGCATCTGCGGGCTGGCCGGCTGATGGCGTAGGGTCTGGTAAGGCCGTGACGCCTGGTAGTGGTGGTCGGAGTGGCGTGTCAGCTCATACAAGATGATGCGGCCCAGGGCGTGCTCCGAGTTCCAGGAGTGATGGGGTTGCACCCGCTCATACACGCCGGGGGCCGTTTGGCGACGCAGCAGGCCGTAGTGCTCTACGTAGTTTACGAGTTGAAACAGCACGTAGCCCACCGCTGCCGCCGCTAGCCAGGCCAGCAAGCCTGTCACGCCAAAAAAGGTCAGCACCAATCCTACCAGGCCGGCCTGGGCCGCCTGAAACTGCAAAAAATGGTTCTGAACCGACCACACCGGCAAATCCTGCCGGCGCAGCCGCTCGGCTTCCAAAGCCCATGCCGACCGGTATTCGCCGAGCACGGCGCGGGGCAGAAAATGCCAAAAGGACTCGTGCAGCCGGGCCGTGGCGGGGTCGAGTGGCGTGGCCACGTGGCGGTGATGCCCGCGGTTGTGCTCAATAAAAAAGTGGGGGTACCAGCTACTCAACAGCAGCGCCTGCGCCAAGCGCTGCTCCCAGCCCCGGGGGCGGTGGCCCAACTCGTGCGCTACGTTGATACCCAGCGCCCCGCAGCAGATGCCAATGCTTAGAATGGCGCCGACTATTTCGGCAACCGAAAAGCTGCGCGTGTGCAGGGTGTAAAGGAAGGCTGCCAGCAGCCCGTATTGCAACGGCACGTTCAGATAGAGCAGCCCATCGAAGAACGCGTGCCGCTTGGTTTCCGTCGCCGCGGCCACACCCGGCTCAACCGCGCCGGGGGGGCGCAGCCACTCCAACAGCGGCAGCAAGCCAAACGTGTACACCAGCGTAAGCCAGGTAAAAGCGCCGCCCAACCACAAGCCAACGGCCGCCGTGAGCGGCACACTGTAGGCTATCAGATAGCGCAAGTCACGGAAAGAGGGGAGCATGATTTGGTATGCGTTTATGATGGAAGCAGTTAGATACGGCAAACAACCCCTTAAATATACAAAATCCAGCGTCGATACCGGCTAAATTGCTTTCGGGCTAGGTTGGTTCCGTGCGGTGGCGACTGAGTACGGCGGCCAGCGTTTTCTCGTCGACATCCTGCAAATCTACTTTCTTAAAGGGAGCCGCGTGCCCGCTCAGCAGCGCCACGCGGCTTTTGCTGGTGCCGAATACTTCCGCCAAATACGCCAACAGCACCGTATTGGCCTGGCCTTCCTGAGGCGGGGCCTTCAGGCGCACGGTTACGGTGCCATCGGCCGCCACCAACAGCTGGTTGGCCCGGGCATTAGGCTTGGCCCGAAGATGAATAACCATGCTTGCGGCTAATGGCTGATTAATAGATTCGTTGGTTGCACGCTTGTCGTCAGCCCGTGCACCAGCAACATCCTGCGGCCCCGCAGTTCCCAGGGCGGGGTTTCCCGGCGACGCTCAAAAGTACTTCCCGCTAGTGAGCATCGACGCCAAATCGGCAACTGCGCTATTAGCTGCTGGGAAGTTAGGTGGGCAACCCTTCACAACCAGCAACACGAACAATTACTGAATTCGGGCCTGCCCGAACGGGCACTGGGCCAGCACCACGCAACGGTGGCAGGCGGGGGCGCTAAAGTAGCAGCATTTCTGGCCGTGAAACATGAATGCCTCGTGGTGGTCGTACACCTGCTGGGCGTCCCAGCCGGGCGGCAGCAGGGCCTCCAGCAGCTTGTGAGCCGGCCCTTCGCCCACCTTGGGGCCAATCAGGGCCAGGCGCTGGGCTACCCGGTGGTGATGGCTATCGACGGGCATAGCCGGGATGCGAAGCGTGCTGAATAGGAGGGTAGCGGCACTGGTCTTGGGCCCTACCCCACTGATGCTTTCCAACCAGGCCCGGGCTTCCGCAATGGGCATCCCGGCCAAAAAGTCCAGCGAACACGGTGCCCCGGTGCCGCAGCGCTGGCTGATTTCGCGCAGCACGGCCTGAATGCGCGGGGCCTTCTGCTCGGGCCAGGTGCAGGCCCGGATGGCGTGCTGCACCGTCTCGGTTGGGGCCGTCAGCAGGGCTTCCCAGGTTGGAAAGGTGGCCCGCAGCTCCTGGTAGGCCCGGTGCGAATCGGCGTTTTTGGTGCGGTGCGAAAGCAGCGCGCTCACCAGCTCACTCAGCGGGTCCTTGGTGCTGAAAAAGGGAAACGGCGCCCCGTATTCGGCGCACAGCCGCTCGTGCACCAACAAGGCCTTGGCTTGGCGGATGGCAAAATCAGCAGCTATTTCGGTGGGGGCAGGCGCGGTGGCAGGTTTCATGCTTCAGCCTACGCGCGTCAGTAGTGCGGAGGTTGCCCGGCGCCGCCATATAACTCCAACAATCCCCGGTACTCGCTGCTACTAGAGGGCTGGCCGGACTTAACAGCCCCACCGTCCTCTGACTGATACCCACTAAGCTCGTTCAGAAGGTAGGGCTGCCAAGTGTGGGCTGGAAAATGACCGTTTGCTGATTCCTGGACTTCAGCCCGCTAGGCGTCATTGGGTCGCATTGTACAGCGCAATCGCCTGGCGCTGGTTATCGGCCTGCCGGCCTTGCAGTACGAGGGGCACGATAAGCACCGGAATGGCCACGTATATCAGGGGGGAGACGCTGAATCGACCGTCGTTGGGCCGCAAGGTCTGCAGCATACCTGCCACCAGCAAGCCGCCGCCCACCACGTAGCTGGCCAGGGTTGCCCGCTGGTAGCGCTGGGCTTCGGCCAGCAGTTGCTGAGCCCCGGCGTTGTCGCTGGTTGCCAGCATCAGGTTCCGGCTGTTGAGGTTCTGAACCGGGCCGTTGTCTTTGGAAAAGTACTCTGTTTTGATGGTGCGGTAGCCACCGAAAGGATAGCCGCCGTAGCCTCCCATGCCGTAGCCGCCGTAGCCATAGCCAGGGTAGCCGAACCCGCTCGGGCCGGTGTACTGCGAAGTGGTGATGGAATACAGGCTGATGCGCCCGGTTTTTTCGCGTCGTAGGGTGCTCTCGCGCGACGACCCCGGTAACGTAGTCCGCACGTAATGGCCGGTTTCATCCTCGTAAAAACCTACTTCGCTGAGGTCGAACCGGCGCTGCCCATCGAGCAACAGGTAGGAGCGCCCGAACAGCGGAGACTTCGTCTCCACGTCGGTGGCGTTGTACACCATGCCATTTTTCAGTCCTACCTGAAAGCGAGCGGCCCGGGTGTTATTGCCCGGCAACTGGCCAGCAGGGGTTGGGGCGTACACCGGCGCCGGCGCTGACGTGGGGCCCGGCGAAGGTGTTGTTACCACGGCGCGACGGGTCGTATCGGGAGGCGCGACGGGGACAGACCCGAGTTGGCGGGGGGCCGGGCTAACCCGCGGACGGGCCGGGGCGGGCAGAGCCGGTGGGGCCCCTAGCTGACGCGGACCATCATCCTGTGCCCGGGCGGGCCGGCCGCCCAGCAATACCACCAGCAGTGCCGGAAGAAGAAGTGAGAATCTCATGAAAATAACGGAAAAAGCAATGAGGCTGAACAAGGTAACAACGCCCGGTAACTATTCCAGGCCCGCTCCCGAAGGCTCAATAGTAGGTGCAGACCAGACAGCAACGCAAACGACAGGCAATTAAGGTAAATTCCGCCCCAGCCTCGTGGAGTTCGAATAAACCAAGCGCCCTGGCGTGGCGGCCGGCGGGGTTTCTTTATCGGTTGGTGCCAGAACCAGCGAAGGGCCGGGGCAAGCCCTGGCACTAAAACGAGTTTCCGCAAATATCGGAGCATCTAGACAGGTTGGCATCCAGGGGCGAATTCCGATAACTGGGTCTAATTCAGCAGCTTTTCCAGCAGGCTTAGACTGTCCGACAAGTCCGTGGTCGTCTCAAAATCCAAGGGTTTGACAATGTAGCCGCTCACGCCCAGCTTTTCGGTGCTCAGGCGGTCCACGTCCATGCTGGAGGTAGTGGTGATGAATACCGGAATGTCCTGAAATTGATCAGTGGAACGCAGCTCCGTCAGGAACTCAATGCCATTCATGCGGGGCATGTTCAAATCGAGCAGGATAACCTCCGGTAGCGGCCGGATGGCCTCGACCCCGTTGCGGCCCAGCAGTAAGTCCAGGGCCTCCTCGCCGTTGAAGGCCGTGTGCAGCTGGTGGGGCACGTTGAACTTGGCAAAGGATTTCTGCGCAGTCATCGTATCAAAAATGTCATCTTCCACTAACAAAACCGAACGCATAGCAGGGAAAGGGTTTTTGAGGCTTTGTTTGTAATCGTCTGGGCCCGTTTTTACCGTAGCTAGGGCCTGCTTCTGAATAACAGACGCGCAACCTCACTTGGGCCAGGTAAAGATAAAGCCAGCACCCTGGCCCGGACTCGACTCAACGCGAATGGTGCCTTGGTGCTCGTTTATTATTTTCTGAACAATACTTAGGCCAATTCCCGTGCTCTCGGCCGTGTGGCGGTCCCGCAGCGTTTGAAACAGCAAAAAAATCTTTTGGTGATACTCCGGCGCGATGCCCGGGCCGTCGTCCTGCACCCGGAATTCGTAGTGGGAGCCTTCGTCCTGGCAAGTCACTGCCAAGTTACCGGCCCCGCGCTGGTGGTACTTCACGGCGTTGCTGAGCAGGTTGGTAAACACCTGCTGCAACCCCAGCCGATCCGTTAGGAGCGTCGGCATGTTGGGCCCTACCGCGAGTGAGAAATCCGGGGGCACCACCAGCTCGGCTACTTCGGCCAGTAGCTGGGCCACGTCCACGGTTTCGGTGGGCTGGGCAGTGCGACCCACCCGGGCGTAGGCGAGCAAGCCGTTTATCAGGTCTTCGAGCCGGCTGAGGCGGCCCTTCATTTGGTCGAGGTACGTGCGGAGCTGGGGCGACAGCTCGGCCGCGAGCTCCTCCTCAATCCACTTCACAATGGTGGTTACGCCGCGCAGGGGGGCCTTTAAATCGTGCGAAGCCACGTAGGCAAACTGGTCGAGCTCCTGGTTGCGTTTTTCCAGGGCCCCGAAGCTGGCATCCAGGGTCTGGGTCATGCGGTTGAGCGACATGGCCAGGCCGCCGATGTTGTCGTCGTTGAAATCGGTAATTTTCACCGTGTAGTCGCCTTGGACTACTTGCTCGGCCAGCTCCCGAATTTGCGCGATGCGCCGGCTCACGGTCGCGTTGATGTCGGCCAGCTCGCCTTGCAAGCGGCGGTTATCGGCCAGCTCTTTCGTGATTTTTACGACGAGCAACACCACAATCAGCACCGCCAGCACCGCCGATAGCAGGACTACAACGGGCGTGGCTTGCTCAAATACGTTTTGCAGGGCGCTCCGCTGGGCTAGCAGCGCCATCTCACTGCTTTTGATGCGGTCGTAGAGGAGTCGGACCTGGCGCAGGGTTTGGCGGTCGGTATCGAGCAGGGTTTGCATGGCCGCCTGGCCCATGGATTTATTAACCTCCGTGAGGGGCCTCAGAATGCGAAATTCCTGCTCCACCAGCAGGCGCAACGAGTCGAGGCGGGCCCGTTGAACGAGGTTATCGACTGTCAAGGACTGAATGCGCTCCAGGCTGGCCGGTAGCTGGCCGATGGCAATGCTGTAGGGCCGCAGGTAGGCGGTGTCGCCGGTGAGCAGGTAGCCCCGGGTGCCCGCCTGGGCATCTTTCAGCGCGGCGGTGATGCTTTCGGCTTCCTGCAATACCTGGTAGGTGTGCTCTACCCGCTCGGTTTGCACACTCAGGCCCCGGACGCTCCAAAACGACGCCGCGGCGGTGAGGAGCAAGATGCCAATGGCCAGGGCAAACCCGGCAATAATTTTAGGGTCAATTCTTGATTTCATCGCCCGCGAAGGTAATGGACCACCCTGCGCGGGAGCCCTGGCTACCGTTGGGGCCCGCCGCCCCACCGGTATCTTTGCGCCCATGCCGTTTGCTCCCTCCGACCGCCTCAGCAGCCCCCAAAACCCCCGCATCAAGCAACTGCTGCGTCTCCAGCAAAAACCGGCCGAGCGTCGCAGCCTGGGGCTGACCTTGGTCGAAGGCCTGCGCGAGCTGACCATTGCCGTGGAGGCCGGCTTGGCCGTAGCCACCCTGTTTACCTGCCCCGAACTGGCCGGCGCAACCGGTCTTGCTGCCCTGCCCCACTTACTTTCCGCCAGCCCGACCGCGCCCGAGTGGTTCGAGGTCAGCCGCGCCGTTTTCGAGAAAGTAGCCTACCGCGAGGGCTCCGACGGGCTGCTGGCCGTGCTGCGCATCCCCACTCGCACTCTGTCCGGCCTGCACCTGCCGCCCAACCCGCTGGTTATCGTGCTCGAAGCCGTGGAAAAGCCCGGCAACCTCGGCGCCATCCTCCGCACTGCCGATGCCGCCCCGGTCGATGCCGTGCTCATCGGCGACCCGCGTACCGATTTGTTTAACCCTAACGTCATCCGGGCCAGCATTGGCTGCGTATTCACCGTGCCCACGGTAGCGGCGCCGGTGGCCGATATTCTGGATTTTTTGGGCGCTAAGGGCATTCGTTCCTACGCCGCCGCCCTGGCTCTCGGGGCCCGGACGTACACCGACTGCGATTTTCGCGGCCCCACGGCCTTGGTCATGGGCACCGAGGCCGATGGGCTCACTCCGCAGCTGCGGGCGGCCTGCGACGAAACCATTATCGTACCCATGCGCGGCCGCATCGACTCGCTCAACGTGAGCGTGGCTACGGCGGTCCTCACCTTTGAGGCCGTGCGCCAGCGGCAATAGCACTGCCGCTGGCGCACGGCTAGGTGCGGCACAACTGCCGGGTAGGAGGCAAACAGGATGCATCAGGGCCGGGATTATTAGCCTTCTTGCAGTTGCACCGAGCCAGCGTTTCGCTCAGTAAACCGTCACTCCGAATCCCAGCTCCCGGGCGCTTTGCCGTAGGTTTTCCGCCTGCTCATCGGCTACTATGCTCAATGGGTACGAGTCGCTATCGAGCGTAAATAGCACAAGAGCCAGGCCCTGCGCCTCCAAAGCGTCCTGCACGGTGTCGAGCTGTTCGGGGCCGGGTTCCCCGCGTCCACGGCCCAGCGCGCTCGGCCGCAGAGGGTGGGGGCGGTTTTGACAGCTTAGGATTTCGTTCAGGCCCTCGGCCATATCCGCGGCCGTGTCCTTCCAGTCGCTTTCCCAGGCCAAGTCTTCCGCCAGCAGGGCGTCAATCAGGGCAATGTCGCGCAGTTCCTGGGGCGGTAGCTCAGCTACAATGCCGCGCTCCCCTAACTCTTCCGCAAACTGCTCCTGGTAGGCGGCCGGGTCGCGAAGCCCCAGTCTCAGCCGCTCACTTATGCGCTCAGTAGCCGCCGCGTCCGTGAGGGTGAAGAACTGAACAAACTCCTTTAGCAATACTGAGTTCATACGGAGAAAAAGAGCTTAAAAATAGAGAGATGCCCACAAAAAAGGGCGCGACCAAAGTCGCACCCTTCTTACAAATAATCCGTGGAATCTGGCGAAGACCGGACTTAATCAGCCTGCTTGGCGTAGCGTAGCCGCTCGTTTTCGTCGAGCAGAATCTTGCGCATGCGCACCGATTTCGGCGTTACCTCCAGGTACTCATCCTTCTGGATGTATTCCATGGCTTCCTCCAGCGAGAACTGGCGCTTAGGCACAATCTTGACGTTGTCGTCCGAGCCCGAAGCCCGCATGTTCGTTAGCTTCTTGCCCTTCTGAATGTTGATGGTCAAGTCGTTCGGGCGGGTGTGCTCGCCGATAACCTGGCCCGCGTACACTTCCTCCCCCGGGTCCACAAAGAATGAGCCGCGGTCCTGCATCTTATCGATGGTGTAGGCAGTACCGGGGCCCGTTTCCAGCGAAATCAGCGAACCCGCGATGCGGCCCGGAATGGGCCCCTTGTGCTCCTCGTAACCAATGAAGCGGTGGTTCATGATGGCCTCGCCGCCCGTAGCCGTCAGCACGTTGTTGCGCAGGCCAATGAGGCCGCGCGACGGGATGTTGAACTCCAGGTGCTGCAAGTCACCCTTGGGCTCCATGATAGTCATTTCGCCTTTGCGCATGCTCACCAGCTCAATCACCTTGCCCGCCGATTCCTCGGGCACGTCCACTACCAGCAGCTCCACCGGTTCGAGGCGCTTGCCATTCTCGTCTTCCTTGAACAGCACCTGGGGCTGGCCTACCTGGAGCTCGTAGCCTTCGCGGCGCATGGTTTCGATCAGAACCGACAAGTGCAGAATGCCACGGCCGAATACCAGGAAGGTATCTTCCTTATCGGTTGCCTCCACGCGCAGGGCAAGGTTCTTCTCGGTTTCTTTGAAGAGGCGGTCCCGCAGGTGGCGCGAAGTCACAAACTTGCCCTCCTTGCCGAAGAACGGCGAGTTGTTGATGGTGAACAGCATGTTCATCGTCGGCTCGTCGATGCTGATGCGCGGCAGCGCTTCGGGGTTTTCGAAGTCGGCCAGCGTGTCGCCAATGTCGAAGCCTTCGATGCCCGACACGGCGCAGATTTCGCCGCTGCTTACCTCGTTTACTTTCACGCGGCCCAGGCCTTCGAAAACGTGCAGCTCGCGGATTTTTACTTTTTTGATGCTGCCGTCGGCCTTCATCAAGCTCATGTTCGCGCCTTCTTTCAACGTGCCGCGGTGTACCCGGCCAATGGCGATACGCCCCACGAACGACGAGTAGTCGAGCGAGGTAATCTGCATCTGCGGCGTGCCTTCCAGGGTTGGAGCGGGCGGAATAGACGCCACCACGGCGTCGAGCAGCGGGGTGATATTGTCGGTTTTAACTTTCCAGTCGGTGTTCATCCAGCCCTGCTTCGACGAGCCGTACAGGGTCACGAAGTCCAGCTGGTCTTCGCTGGCACCGAGGTTGAACATCAGGTCGAACACCTGCTCGTGCACCTCGTCGGGCCGGCAGTTTTCTTTGTCTACTTTGTTCACCACCACAATGGGCTTCAGGCCCAGGTCGATGGCTTTGCCGAGTACGAAGCGGGTCTGGGGCATGGCGCCTTCAAAGGCATCCACGAGCAGCAGTACACCATCGGCCAGCTTCAGCACGCGCTCCACTTCGCCGCCGAAGTCAGCGTGACCAGGCGTGTCGATGATGTTAATCTTTACGTCTTTATACCGAACTGATACGTTCTTGGAAACGATGGTGATGCCGCGCTCGCGCTCCAGGTCGTTGTTGTCTAGGATGAGGTCGTCGAAGTGCTGGTGCGCGTCGAAAATCTTAGATGCGTGGATGATTTTATCCACCAAGGTGGTCTTGCCGTGGTCAACGTGAGCGATGATGGCAATATTCCGAATGTTCTGGGCCATGTGTTGGGTTTTTGCGGGTGCAAAGGTACGGAAAAAAAGGCGCAAAGCCTGGTGTTACTCAAGTATTAACCCAACCCCCGGCCGGGACGCGGGCTGCACCGCCCCCGTACGGCGAGGCTGCCCGCCCTGAATTGATTACCAGAGGCGGAACGTTCCCGGCAGTTTTTGGCTACCCCGCCGACCGAACCGTCGGGCCCCCTCGTATGTTGGGCTTTCGTCACTTAACCTCTCCCTCTATGCGTGTCTCTCTGCTGGTGCTTTTGGTCTCAGTCCTTACGCTAAACTCCGCCTGCTCGCAGCAACGCGACGTGGCCGTGAATACCCCTCCAACTCGTACGGTAGGGGGCAAAACCTATTTCCAACCCAAGCCAGTAACGGGCAAGCCGGACGAATTCCCCGTGCGTAAAACCGAGGCCGAATGGAAAAAGGTCTTAACCCCCGAACAGTTCTACATTCTGCGGCAAAAAGGAACGGAGCGGCCGTTCACGGGCAAATACCACGACAACCACGCGGCCGGCAGCTACTACTGCGCCGCCGACCATAATCTACTTTTCTACTCCGAAACCAAATTTGAATCGGGAACCGGCTGGCCCAGCTTCTTCGCGCCCGCTACGGCTAACAGCGTGAAAGTAGCTTCCGACAACACCTTCGGGATGAGCCGCGACGAGATAGTGTGCGCTAAATGCGGCGGTCACCTTGGCCACGTGTTCGATGATGGCCCCAAGCCCACCGGTCAGCGCTACTGCATGGATGGCAACGCGCTCGTATTCGAGAAGAAATAGATAAGCTGGTATTTTTCTAGGAAATTCACAATTAGAAGGCCGCTGGAAATCCATTTCAGGGGCCTTCTTCGTATTTACATACTATTCTGGTGTTATCTTGACTATCGTTGATAAGAGGTTATCAGATTCTGTTAGACTATTGCCATTTAATTTTACACTTTATGACTGCTATCTCTGACCCCATCGACTACCTGCAACGTGAAGTGGCGCACTCCCGTTGGATGTTGCTCAACAACAACCTCTATTCCCGCATCCAGACCCTGCCCGACCTGCGGCGTTTCATGGAGCACCACGTTTTTGCCGTTTGGGATTTTATGTCGCTGCTCAAGTCCTTGCAGCGCGAGCTGACGTGCGTGCAGGTGCCGTGGGTGCCGACGGCCAACGCGACCACGCGGCGTCTGATCAACGAAATAGTGTTGGAGGAGGAAACCGACGTCGACCCGAACGGCCAGCCGGTCAGCCACTTCGAGCTGTACCTCCGCGCAATGGAGGAATGCGGCGCCGACACCGGGCCCATCCGCCAACTGTTGGCCGCCCTGGCCGAGGGCCGCACCCTCAGCCAGGCCCTGACGGCCGCTCAGGTGCCCGGCTCCGTGCGCCAGTTCGTCGAAACCACGTTCGATATCATTCGCTCCGGTAAGCCGCACGCCGTGGCCGCCGCCTTCACTTTCGGCCGCGAAGACCTGATTCCGGCCATGTTCCGCCAACTGGTAGGGGAGTTGCGCGACCGGTTTCCCGGCCAGCTCGACACTTTTATTTACTACCTCGACCGGCATATTCAGCTCGACGAGGAGGTGCACGCCCCCTTGGCTCAACAGATGGTACGCGAGCTTTGCGGCGATGACCCCGAGTCCTGGCTCGACTGCCAGCGCGTAGTTATTCGGTGCTTGGAGGCTCGGATGGAGCTCTGGGATGGGATCTCGACCAGCAAACCCCGTCGCTCGGTGGCGTAGTACCGCCAACCCCCGGGGCCCCGCCCGCGTTTGAAGCAGACGGCTCTGCTGGCCGGTCTCTTTTTCGCGTTGGCCATGATGAACATTCGCTTATCTACCGGGGGCCCGGCACTGGCTTTGGGCGCCCTGCTGCTGTCGGCCTGCACCGCTGCCGAGCAAACCACCGAAACTTCGGCGCCCTCGGCCACGCCTACTCAGGTGCGCACCGATGCCGACCGGCGCGCCATTTATAACGGCAACGGTGCCGGTAGTAGCTCCGCCGTACCCGACGCCACCCCCAACCGCGTGCGCCTGGGCGAGCAAGCGGCCGACATCAACCGTGAGAAGCGCATCGAAACCCTCAACACCAACGACCCTAATACCACCACGCCCGAAACGCGCATGCAGCGCCTCAATAACGACCCGCCCGTGGACAACCCACGGCGCCCGTAAGAAAGCCCAGGCCAGGGTTGACGCAACGCAATGTTGTAGCGGCAGCAAAGCGAGTTGGGCATCGACGTTAGCCTGAGCGCACCGTAGCTGTCAGGTTGCCTTCACCGGCCTTTAGGTGGGCCTGTCACACGTCGTGAACTGTCGTGCCGTACAGCCCTGTCTTTTTCGCGCCCTGAGTACCCGAGATACTGGAAACCCGGTTTTCAGGCAAGTATCGTCCAACGAAAAAGCCCGCTCCTGGCTAAACCGGAAGCGGGCCCTTGCCGCGGGAGCTTTTAGTGGATACGCGAAGCTAGGCGCTTACTTCCCCAGTGCCGGGGCTGCCGGCCGAATTCAGCACGTCGTTGCCTGCGGGCTGCGAAGCCGCCTGGGCGCGTGGTTTCGGGCCGCGGCGAGCACCCGTGGCGGGCGTGCCGGGCTTGGGGCCGCGGCGAGCGGCCGGGGCTGGGCTAGCCGCCGCGGTAGCCCCGGCGGGCTTGGGGCCGCGACGAGCATCGGTGGAAGCCGGGGCCGCCGGTTTGCGGCCGCGAGTTTTGGGGGCTGAGGCATCCGCCTCGGCGTTGCCAGCGTCCGGAGCACTGTTGGCGCGGGCCTTGCCCGGCGAGCCGTCCTTGCTCAGGGCCGGGCCTTTCTTGCGGCCACGGGTGGCTGCGCCGTCGCTGGCACTTCCGTTATCTGCGCGGCTATCGCTCCCCGTTATGGAGTCGTAGTGCCGCACAATGGTTTGCAGGGCCTGTTCGAACATGCGCTCGGTATCGCTGTCGAGGCGGCGCGTCGCCTCTTTCACTACTTCCTTCAACTTCGCCTTCGTTTCTTTGCGGATGCGAGTCACCACTTCGTTCATGCGGTTGTTTAACTCTTTTTGCAACTGCTTAGCGGCGGTTTTGAGGGTCTTCTTCTGGCTAGCCTTTTTTTCGGCGCGGTCATCGTTTAGATCCGAGGCGGCGCGATCAGCTTTTTTCGCTGACTTGCGGGTTGCCTTTTCTTCCGGTGTGCGTTTTGCGGGCTTTTCCGTTTTGGGCGGGGAAGTAGGTTTTTTCATGTGGGATAATGGTTGTTGAAGAGTAAAAAAGGTGTGATACTACTTTTCGCGCGATGATATTTAATTAGTTGCGCTCAAATATAAAACGAATTAACTGCCAAACGCTTTACTCGATTTTTTGCCGATTTAATTCGGTGCTTCTTTCTGTCGTTCCTTTGTCTAGCCCCGTAGCCGCCCTTGCTTCTTATCAAAAAGCAGGAGCGCGTTTACTACTTCTTTTCTTTGTTTAGCATGTCGTTTCTTCCTAAGCGCTACACAGTTACTGCCGCCTTGCCCTATGCTAATGGCCCGGTTCATATCGGACATCTGGCGGGCGTTTATTTACCCGCCGATATTTATGTACGTTACCTGCGTTCGGCGGGTCGTGACGTAAAATTCATCTGCGGGTCCGACGAACACGGCGTTCCGATTACCATTCGGGCCCAAAAAGAAGGCGTCAAGCCGCAGCAGGTAGTCGATAAATATCACGCCCTGATTCGCGATTCCTTCCGGGACTTCAACGTGTCGTTCGACGTGTATTCACGGACCTCTTCGGCCACCCACGCCGAGGTTTCCAGCGGTTTTTTCACCAAACTGAATAATGCCGGCCAGTTCGTCGAGCAAACCACCCAGCAGTACTTCGACGAGCAGGCCCAGCAGTTTCTGGCCGATCGGTACATTGTGGGCACTTGCCCGAATTGCGGCAACGAAAACGCGTATGGCGACCAGTGCGAGCGTTGCGGCACGTCTTTGAGCCCGACGGAGTTAATTAATCCGCGCAGCATGCTCAGCGGGGCCCACCCCGTGCTGCGCGACACCAAGCACTGGTTTCTGCCCCTCGACCAGTACGAGCCCTGGCTGCGCGAATGGATAGTGGAAGGCCATAAAAACGATTGGAAAACCAACGTGTACGGCCAGTGCAAATCCTGGATCGACCAGGGCCTGCACCCGCGGGCCGTGACGCGCGACCTCGATTGGGGAGTGCCCGTACCGGTGGCCGGCGCCGAGGGGAAAGTGTTGTACGTGTGGTTCGACGCGCCCATTGGCTACATCTCGGCCACCAAAGAAGCTTTTCCCGACGAGTGGGAACTGTATTGGAAAGATGCCGGCTCCAAGCTGGTGCATTTCATCGGCAAGGATAACATCGTTTTTCATTGCATTATCTTCCCGGTGATGCTGAAGGCGCACGGCGAATTTATTCTGCCGGATAACGTGCCCGCCAATGAGTTTCTTAACCTGGAAGGTGATAAAATCAGCACCTCGCGCAACTGGGCCGTGTGGCTGCACGAATACCTGGCCGATTTCCCCGGCCAGGCCGACGTCCTGCGCTACGTCTTGTGCGCCAATGCTCCCGAGACGAAGGATAACGACTTCACCTGGAAAGATTTTCAGGCCCGTAATAACAACGAGCTGGTAGCTACCCTCGGCAATTTCGTAAACCGGGCCGCGGTGCTCACGCATAAGTTCTTTGCGGGCAAGGTGCCGGCAGTGGGTGAATTAACTACGATTGACCGCGATGCCCTCGGGCAGTTGGCGGAGTTTCCCACCAAAATCGGGGAGTTAATCGAAAATTACCGCTTTCGCGATGCGCTGGCGGAAGTGTTAAATCTGGCGCGCCTGGGCAATAAATACCTGGCCGAAACCCAGCCCTGGCACCTCATCAAAACCGATGCGGCCCGTACCGGCACCGTGCTGCACGTGGCTTTGCAGATAGCCGCGGCCCTGGCCCCGCTCCTGGAGCCTTTCCTGCCCGAGTCGGCCCAGAAGCTGGCGACAATGCTCAACCTGACGCTGGGCAACTGGGCGAGTGCCGGCCGCTCCGATGCCTTGCCCATCGGCCACGATCTGCGCGAGCCCGCCCTGCTATTCGCCAAAATTGAAGATGCCGTTGTGGAGGCGCAGGTGCAGAAGCTACTCGATACCAAAAAGGAAAATCAGCTGGCCAGCACGCCCGTAACACCGGCCAAAGCCAACGTCTCGTTCGATGACTTCGGGCAGATGGATTTGCGCGTGGGCACCATCGTGGCGGCCGAAAAAGTAGCGAAAACCAAAAAGCTCCTCAAGCTCACCGTCGATTTAGGGCTTGAGCAACGCACCATTGTCAGTGGCATTGCCGAATATTTTATTCCTGAAGCGTTAATTGGTCAGCAAGTGCAAGTACTACTGAACCTGGCTCCCCGGGAAATCAAGGGTATTCAAAGCCGAGGCATGCTGCTCATGGCTGAAAACGCCGACGGCAGCCTGGCTCTAATGCAGCCAAGCACCCCGGTCCGCAATGGCAGCAGCATCGCGTAACAGGCTTGCTTACAGCTTGCCGACATGGCAAGTTGACCTGTGCAGTCGGCCCTCGGCAGAGTACGGTGAAGAGTTGTTAGCGCACTTCTTCACTGTAATCTGCCCACGTCTCCGATGCAAAACCAGTCGGCTACGCGTCACCGACGCGCGCCGGTACTATTTCCATCACCACTTTCCCGACCTGCTTTAAAAGTAAAAAGCCCCGGTTCTGCTCAGAGCCGGGGCTTTCGATGGTTGCAGTAAAAACTGCCAAGCTGCTATCTCACATTTACTATGTTCATCGCGCGGGCCAACCCCAGCGCCCCGAACGCCAAAACAGCGTCGGCGGCTTTTTCGATGCGGGTAGGCAGCTCAATTAATTCATCCGCCGAAAACGGGTTGAGCACGTAATCTACCTGCCGCCCTTTCGGGAAATTCGCATCCACCCCAAACCGCAGCCGGGCGTAAACATCAGTGCCCAGGGTAGCCTGAATATCTTTCAGCCCGTTATGCCCCCCCGCCGAGCCCTTGCCTTTCAAACGCAATTTGCCGAAGGGAAGCGCCAGGTCATCGGTTACCACCACCATATTTTCCACGGGCACTTTGAGCGTCGCCAGCCAGTGCGCCGCCGCTTTGCCACTCAGGTTCATGTAGGTGGTGGGCTTCACCAGGGTGTAGGAGTGGCCTTTATGCTTGATTTCGGTCGTGAAGGCGTGGCGACCAATTTCGAAGCGGGGCGCGTCGAATTTAGCCGCCAGGTAATCGCCCACCATAAAGCCGATGTTGTGGCGGGTGTCGGCGTATTCGGGGCCGATATTGCCCAAGCAAAGAACCAGAAACTTCATATCACGGATTTAATTCGGATTAGCCGGATTGCACGAACTATTTTGGGCGGCGTGCCTTCGTGGCAGCAATCCTTAGAAAAACTTTTCATTCATTAAAAAAGCCGCCCCAAAATTGGAGCGGCTTTTCTTAATATGCCGGGTCCTAACCAGAAAAAATCCGTGAAATCCGAATAATCCGGCTAAATCCGTGCTATTACTTGCCAGCGGCCATTTCGCCCTTCAGCGCCCGTGGGATGGTGATGGTCGCAATCGGTGCGTCGGCGTTGGTCAGGATGGTGTAGTTGGTCGTCTGCACACTGCCTACTTTAATAGACTTACCGAGCTCCATGCTGCTGATGTTTACTTCCACGTAGTCGGGGAGGTTTTCCATGGTGGCGCGCACGCGCACTTTACGCAGCTTGCTTACCAATTTACCACCCGCCAACACGCCGGGCGATACGCCCACGTACTTCACAGGGATATCCATTTTCACCTCTTTGCCTTCTTCCAACTCCAGGAAGTCCACGTGGAGGAGCATTTCATTCACGGGGTGGAACTGGGCGTCCTGCACAATGGCGCGGTACAGGGTGCCTTCCACGTTCAGGTCCACGATGTGAGCCTCCGGCGTGTACAACAATTCGCGGAACAGGATCGCGGGCACCGAGAAGTGCACAGTGTCCTTGCCGCCATATAACACGCACGGTACTTGAGCGTCGAGGCGCAATGCCTTGGCGTCCGTTTTACCGAGATTCGCTCTTTTAAACCCTACAATCTCGAGGCTTTTCATAAAAGTGGTTTTTGGAATGAAAAATAACCCAATTACCACTGGTTTCGAGGCAATCGGGCCGCAAAGGTACGGCCCAAGGCTGCTAAAACCAACCGTTTACCAAACCATCCAATCAATTATTGATTGGCAAGCTCTTCAGCTGCTCGCGAATCAGCTCCTGCTCCCGCATTCGGTTATTCAGCACCATTAGGTACCCCCGGGCCTGGCGGTTGTTGCAGGTGTAAGCTGATTTCTTGGCCCATTCCACCGCGCTGGGCAAGTCGCCGCGTACTTCGCTGGCCACGGCCAGGTTATAGAAGGCCCGGCCCGCGATGGTGGGGTTCAGGTTGCGAGCGGCCTGCTTCCAGAGGTCTTCGGCCCCCTTCCAATCCCGGGTATCAGCCCGCAGGGCAGCCTGCTTCATCAGCGGATCGCCCTTAGCCGAGGAGAAGTAAGTACGGGCTATGTTGACGTAAGACGGCGCGATGCGGCGGGCGTATCGGTCGCCGGCCACCTGGGCCACGCGCCGAATGCATTCCTCGGGAGGGGGCAGGCGGCGCAGCGCGTCCTGATAGGTGTCGCCTTCGGCTGAGAAAGCTAGGCGGTCTTCCAGCTTGGCTTGGTCGAGGATGAAGCCCTCGGCGCCGCCGTAGGTGCGGAAGCCGGTGACCACTTTCATAATCATCTCGACGTACACCGTCGGTATCTGGCGCTCCCGGCCTTCTTTGTCCTTGACGGTGCGTGAGCCGTTGGTGTGGCTCAGGGCCATGTCCGAGTCGAACGCTTCGAGCACCACGAGGCCATCCACGTTGTTCTGGCGGCAGAGGTTTTTGATGTAGCGGGGCTCCAGGGGCGGCAGGAAGAACTCGCGGGAGCGGCCCAGCAATTGGAGTTGCGCCTGCTTTACTTTAAAGCGGTAGCTGTTGTTGGCTAGCGCCTGGCCCACCACGTTCACGCACTCGTCGGCCCCCGCCCGGTCTACGCCGATACCTTCGCCGGTGAACACGCCCTCCAGCACATCGAAGAACTTGTTGCGGCTCGAAGTGGGAATAATGCGGTTGGCCGTGGCCACGCTTTGCAGGTTGTCGGGCATTTGCACCGCTGCCGGAGCCAGGGCCTGAATTTGAATAGTGGAGGCGCAGGCGCTCAGAAGCAGGGCCACCAGGGCACTTAGGGATATGTAAAGGATTTTAATCATGACTTTTGCAGGTATAAGGTAGCCAGGTATTCTGAAAAACCGTGCCAAACCAACTCTGCCAAGGCTGTCTGGAGGCATCTGCTCTTCAATCCGCCGCTCAGGAGTGGTAAAGCAACCGTTGGTGCCGGGCGCCCGCATCCGGCAGCGGGCAAAAAAGCAAGCTGCCAACCGAGGTCGACAGCTTGTTAATAGGGTAGGCGTCGCCGCGAATGCTTACACGAACAGCGAGCTGATGCTCTCGTGCGTGACCACGTTGCGAATGGCCGCGGCAAATAGCGGGGCCAGCGAAATTACGCGGATTTTGTCGTTTTCCTGTTGCAGCGGTATGGTATCAGTCGTAATTATTTCGGTGAGGGCCGAAGCCCGGATGCGGTCGTGGGCCGGGCCGCTGAGCAGGGGGTGGGTAACCACGGCGCGCACCGATTTAGCTCCGCGCTCCATGACCAGCTCGGCAGCTTTGCAAATGGTGCCGGCCGTGTCCACCATATCGTCCACGAACACCACATCCATGCCTTTCACGTCGCCAATGACCTGCATGGAGGCAATTTCATTGGCCCGCACGCGCATCTTGTCGCACACCACAATCTCGGCCCCAAACTTCTTGGCGAAGGCGCGGGTGCGCACCACGCCGCCCACGTCCGGGGAGGCGAAAATCAGGTTTTCGAGGTTGAGCGACCGAATGTAGGGGGCCAGCACGGTAGCGCCGTCGAGGTGGTCGACGGGAATGTCGAAGAAGCCCTGAATCTGGCCGGCGTGCAGGTCGCAGGTCATCAGCCGGTCAGTGCCCACGCTCTGGATGATGTTGGCTACCACCTTGGCCCCGATGCTCACCCGGGGCTTGTCCTTACGGTCTTGCCGGGCGTAGCCCATGTAGGGCATCACGATAACCACTTTGTGGGCCGAGGCGCGCTTGGCGGCGTCTACCATCAGCATCAGCTCCATGAGGTGCTCGGCGGGGGGGCAGGTACTCTGCACCAGAAATACCTCGCAGCCCCGTACGCTCTCGTCGAAGCTCGGGCCCATTTCGGTGTCGGCGAAGCGCTGCAGGGTAAGCTCGCCGAGCGTGGTGCCGTAGGCGGCGGCAATACTTTCGGCGAGGGCTCGGGAAGCGCTCCCAGCGAATATTTTGACCTGTTTCATTGGGGAAGGTGCTGAATAATTAGTTGATGCGCGGGCGGCTGAATGGTTGAGGTTACCGGGAGGCTAAATGGAAAAAGCGGAAGGCGCTGACCTCTCCGAAACTTGGAGAAGCCAGCGCCTTGCGTTTACTCGAGCTTTGTCGTTGTCCGACCAGGGCTCGAACCTGGACTTTCTTGAATCAAAATCAAGCGTGTTGCCAGTTACACCATCGGACAGTTTCCCAGCGGGCGACGTGCCGTTTGGGAGTGCAAATGTACTACCGGAAAAATTCGAGGCAAGGTTTTGCCGAAAAAAATCTGAAGAAAATGTGAAGAAAATTGCAGCGGCCGCAACAGCGAAAGCGCTCAACCCCGCCTTCAGCTTGGTTTTCAGCCCCTGAAGCGGCCCACGGCCCGCAACCGCCCCGCGCCGGCTCTTATGCTCCGTGGGGTTGGAAAAGCGGTGCTTCTGCCGTAATTTTGCGGCCTGAAAACGCATCATCTTCATCATAAATACAACGCAATGGCGAATACCGGCAAAATCACCCAGGTCATCGGGCCCGTCGTGGACGTGAGCTTCACGGGTGAAAACATGAAGCTGCCCAACATCCTCGACGCCCTCGAAGTCACGAAAGACAATGGCCAGGTGGTGGTGTTGGAATGCCAGCAGCACTTGGGCGAGGACCGGGTTCGGACCATTGCCATGGACTCGACCGAAGGCCTGACCCGGGGGGCCGAAGTACGCGACCTGGGCTCGCCCATGTCGATGCCAACCGGCGACGCCATCAAAGGCCGTCTGTTTAACGTAATTGGTGAGGCCATTGACGGCATTCCCCAGCCCAAGAGCGACGGCCCACTGCCTATTCACCGCCTGGCGCCGCCCTTCGAGGACTTGGCTACCTCGTCGGAGATTCTCTACACTGGCATCAAAGTAATCGACTTGCTCGCTCCTTATGTAAAGGGGGGTAAGATTGGCTTGTTCGGTGGCGCCGGCGTCGGCAAAACCGTACTCATCATGGAGCTGGTAAACAACATCGCCAAGGCCTACGCGGGTCTGTCGGTGTTTGCCGGCGTGGGCGAGCGGACCCGCGAGGGCAACGACCTGCTGCGCGAATTCATTGAGTCGGACATCATCAAGTACGGCGAGGCCTTCAAGCACTCGATGGAAGAGGGCGGCTGGGACTTGTCGAAAGTCGACGAGTCGGAGCTACTCAAGTCGCAGGCTACCCTGGTGTTCGGCCAAATGAACGAGCCCCCCGGAGCCCGGGCCCGCGTAGCCCTCTCGGGCCTCACGGTGGCCGAGAACTTCCGCGACGGCGACGGCACCGGTGCTGGCCGCGACATCCTGTTCTTCATCGACAACATCTTCCGCTTCACGCAGGCGGGTTCGGAAGTATCGGCACTCTTGGGCCGGATGCCCTCGGCCGTGGGTTACCAGCCCACGCTGGCTACCGAGATGGGCGCCATGCAGGAGCGCATCACCTCGACCAAGCGCGGCTCTATCACGTCGGTGCAGGCCGTGTACGTGCCGGCCGATGACTTGACCGACCCGGCCCCGTCGACCACCTTCGCGCACTTGGACGCCACTACGGTACTGAGCCGCAAAATCTCCGAGCTGGGCATTTACCCCGCCGTGGACCCGCTGGACTCGACCTCGCGCATCTTGTCGGCCGACGTAATCGGCACCGAGCACTACAACACGGCCCAGCGCGTGAAAGAAATTCTTCAGCGCTACAAGGAATTGCAGGACATCATCGCCATCCTGGGCATGGACGAGCTCTCCGAGGAAGACAAGCAGGTCGTGAACCGCGCCCGTCGTGTGCAGCGCTTCCTGTCGCAGCCCTTCTTCGTGGCTGAGCAGTTCACCGGCCTGCAAGGCGTGCTCGTCGACATCAAGGACACCATCCGGGGCTTCAACGAAATCATCGACGGCAAGCACGACCACCTGCCCGAAGCGGCCTTCAACCTGGTGGGCACCATCGACGATGCCGTAGCCAAAGGCGAGAAGCTGATTGCCGAAGCCAAATAGATTCTTAAATGTGGAAAATGTGCTGATGTGGGAGATTAGGGAACAACCAACCCACAGCAACTCATCGGCACATTTTCACATCATCCACATTTCCACATTTAAAGAACATGCATTTAGAAATCATCACCCCCGACCGCAAGGTATTCGAAGGCGAAGTGACGTCGGCCCAGTTTCCGGGGGCCGATGGCTCGTTTGAAGTGCTGAACAACCACGCCCCGCTGATTGCCGCCCTGCGCGCCGGCGAGGTCATGCTGACCAGCGCCACTGGCCGCGAAGCCGTCCGCATCGAAGGCGGCGTGGTGGAAGTGCTGCGCAACAACGTGATTGTGCTGGCCGAAGGGGCCATGGCCTAAGCCGCCGCTCACTGCCGCGTTAGGCGGTTAAGAAGCCGCTCCTGTTAGGCAGGAGCGGCTTTTTTGTGCTTTCGTCGGCAAAACGGCGGCACCAACGTATAGGAGAGCAGCTCTCCTTACTTGCTTACGATTGCTCTATGTCCGACGACCTCAAACCCATCGAATCTATTGAAAACATCTACACGCCCCAGCAGCGGCACGTGCTGCTGATTGCCGCGCTCCTTGGGTTGGCGGGGCTGATTGTGGTGGGGCTGGCGCAGTACCTGACCGCTTTTTTGGCGGCGGGAATTCTGTTTGTGGTGTTTCGGCCGTGGTGGGTGGCGCTGGTGCACAAAAGGCAGTGGAACCGGCGGCTGGTAACCATTATGCTGCTGCTGGTAACGCTGGTAACGCTCGTTATCCCATTCTATGCGCTGAGCTCGCTGCTCATTGATCGGTTGGTGGCCTTCGCGCGCCATCCCGAGCAGATTCTGAATGTATTGCACCGTCTGGAGCGGGCCACCGGCTTCCAGATTACCCAGCAGCAGAACGTGCGGCAACTGCTGCAGCAAGGAGCCGTGCAGGTGAGCCGCTGGCTGCCCACGCTGGCGGGGAGCGCCCTCAACTTCCTGGTGATTGTGGGCCTGATGCTGTTCACGATGTACTACATGTTCATGCAGGAAGACGGCTTTCTGCGGGGCCTGCACCGGTACCTGCCGTTCCGCAACCAAACCCTGGAAGAGCTGGGTGACTCCTTGAAAAACAACGTGAACGCCAACGTGCTGGGCCAGGTACTAGTCGCCCTGGTACAGGCCTTGCTCACGGGCGTGACGCTGTGGATTTTTGGCGTGCCCGATGCCTTGTTCTGGACCGTCGTGGCCTTCTTTATGGCATTTCTGCCGGTGCTCGGCACGCCCTTAGTCTGGGGGCCGGCGGCGCTGTACCAGTTCTCGCAGGGAGCCAACACGCAGGGTATAGGTATTCTGCTGGTGGGGTTTATCGTGATTATCAACGTTGATAACCTGCTGCGCATCGTGCTGGCCAAGCGCATGGGCGACATTCACCCGTTGGTGACGCTGGTGGGGCTGGTGCTGGGGGTAGAGATTTTTGGCATTATCGGGCTGGTGGTGGGGCCGCTGCTAGTATCGTATCTGCTGGTGCTGATGCAGGTATTTCGCCGGGAAAACCGGCTCGGCCGCCCCGGCTCGGTGTAGGGAAGAAGCCCGGCAATGCCGACCTTTGCCGGACTTTGCCCACTTGTTGCCCGTATGAACCCACCGGCCATCCACCCCAAAATCACGCCCATCTATCAAACGTCGGTCTTCAAGTTCGAGGACCTCGACGCGGTGCAGCAGTACTTCGACGAGCCCGGTAGCCGCTACCTGTACTCGCGCAACGGCAATCCCAACTCCGATGAGCTGGCCGAAGCCGTGAGCCGTTGGGAGGGCGGGGCCGGGGCCGTGGCCACGGGCTCGGGCATGGCTGCCATTTTTGCCGCCCTGCTAACCTACTGCCAGGCCGGCGACCACGTGCTGTGCGCGGCCGATATCTACGGGGGCTCGGCGGCCCTGCTGAACCTGGAGCTGTCGCGGCTGGGCATCGCGGTGAGCTACGTGCCGTTTGAGGAGCTGTACGACCTCGCGCCCTACGTGCAAGCCAGCACCCGGCTGCTGCTTTGCGAAACGATGAGCAACCCGTTGCTGCGCGTGGTTGACCTGCGCCGTCTGGCCGACGAGTGTCGGCAGCGAGGCTTGAAACTGGTGGTAGACAATACATTTGCCACTCCAGTACTCACCCGGCCGCTGGCCCTGGGGGCCGACCTGGTGCTGCACAGCGTAACCAAGTACCTCGCCGGTCACTCCGATGTTACGGCCGGGGCCGTGGTGGCCCGCACCGCCGAAGATGCCGGCCGCCTGCGGCAAATTGGTACCGTGTTCGGCCTTACGCTCAGCCCGATGGAAAGCTGGCTGAGCGTGCGCGGCCTGAAAACCCTGCGGCTGCGCGTGGCCGCGCACAGCGAAAATGCCGGGCTCGTGGCGGAATTTCTGGAAGCGCATCCCGCCGTGCGGGCAGTGTATTACCCCGGCCGGCCGACGCACCCGCAGCACGCACTGGCGGCCGCGCAGGGCGGGGGCCGCTTCGGCGGGATGCTCTCGTTCCGGCTGCCCGATGAGGTGGCGGTGGTAAACGCTTTCATGCAGCGCAGCCGCCGCTTCCCGTTCGCGCCCTCGCTGGCCGGAGTGGATTCGTCGTGCTCACAGCCGCTCTCCACCTCGCACCGGGCCCTGACTGATGCCCAGCGAGCCGAGCTAGGCATTACCGTAGGCCTGATTCGGCTGAGCGTGGGCATCGAGCCCGTGGAAGAATTGCTGTCGGACCTGGCGCAGGCTTTGAAATAGGATATAACCCGGACGTAAAAGTAGGTATCAGTGATAGTTAGCGGAGCATGCCGTATTTTGCGGTGGTTCCGACTGATTGCCGGTTGGCTTTACGACGGACTTCTTCTTTTTCCTTCCCAGCCCGTACCCGCATGGCCCCTGCTGCTCCGTCCCGCTTACCACTTGCCCTCAAATCGCTCGTTACGGCCTTTCTGGCTGTGATGGTGCCGGTGTATTACGTTAACTACGGGCCCACCAACTTCCTGTACTTCTGCGATATTTCGCTGTTGCTGTGCTTTATCGCGCTGTGGACCGAGCGAGCTCTGCCCGCCTCGATGGCGGCGGTAGGCATTTTGCTGCCCCAGGCGCTGTGGTGCCTCGACTTTCTGGGCGAGCTGTTCGGGGTGCATTTGGTGGGGCTGACGGCGTATATGTTCGACCCCAACCGCTCGCTGTTTCTGCGGGGGCTGTCGTTCTTCCACGGCTGGCTGCCGTTTCTGCTGGTGTTTCTGGTGAAGCGGCTGGGCTACGACCGTCGGGCCTTGTTGGCCTGGACGGCCGTGGGCTGGAGCCTGTGCCTGATCGCCTACTTTCTATTGCCACCCGCCGGCGCGGTGATGGCCGACCCCAAAATTCCCGTGAACATCAACTACGTGTTTGGCTTCGACGACGCCAAGGCCCAAACGTGGCTACCCGGCCCGGTGTACCTGCTGGCCTGGATGGCGGTGCTGTTCATTGTGTGCTACCTGCCTACCCACTTGCTGCTGCGCAAGCTGTTTCGCCGTCCGGCCGCCGCGTCGCCGGCTCATGGCATCGACTCCGGCCCCGTTGCGGGGCTGGGCCCGGCCTAGGGTGTTAGCTCACTGGCGCGGCAGCCAGAAGCATCGAAGGGGGCTGATGCCCCAGCTTGCTCAGAGCTTGTCCGATACTTGGTCCGACAGTTGGCGAGCCGTGCGAAGGGTCTGGAATTCAGCCTGTTGGGAGCGAATGCTCAGCTTGTCGTCGAAGCTGAGGTTAGCGCGCAACTGGTCGTAACGGCTGTTGAGGCTGCTGAGCACGGCCGCCGCCGCAGTCCAGTCGCTGCTTTTCCAGTTGTGGCGGTCGGCCCGCACTCGCTCAATGAAGCGGGTGTAGGCATCGACCAGACTGGCGGCGGTAAGGGTGGCCACGCTCGTTTTTTTCCGCAGGAATGCCGTTATCTGGGCGTCGGTGGCAGCACTGGGAGCAAGTTCGGCCGTGGCGGCACTGGCCGTGGCGTTGGCACTGGCCGTAGTGGTGCTGGGAGTTGTTGCACTGGCACTGGCTGTGCCGGCGGGCACCGTAAAGGTGCGGGTGGTGCGCCGAATGACTTTGCCCGTAGCCGGATCCAGGTCTTCGGTTACTTCGGTTACCTGTTGGGTGCCGGGTGCCGCGGCCGTGGTAGCCGTCGATGTTTTAGAAGGTGCGGAGGCTGGAGTCGTCTTGGTTTGAGCAGTAGCAGCCAAGGGCACTACCAGCAGTAAGGCGGCGAGGAAAGGGGAGTTGGTCATGATTAAAAGAGATGAATGTGCCTTTAACGGCAAACTCCGTGCTACAGTGTCAACCAGCCCGATTCAGGCAAAGTGTGCGCCTACGGTGTGGCCCCTTATGGCCCAAGGCCACGTAGTCCCGGCGGGGCTTCCGAGGCGTAACGCGGACTCTGCGAGTCCGTGCGTTTTCCGGTCAGGCACATGTGCCGCGCCGTGATCTCTAAGCAGGGCTCTCTATCAGGCAGTTGAATTTCTGCCCCCGCCATATAGCTGGGACACGCGCGGACTCGCAGAGTCCGCGTTACGCCTTTCTGTTCTGTCGACCGAAATGCTCCCTTTTAGGCGAAGGAATAGATTAATCACTCAACGAGGCAAGCAACTTGGCTCAGTCGACCGCCGATACCTGGCTTGCTGGTGCGCATATTACAGCGCCTCCCGTACGGCCTCGGCTACGCGGTGCAGGTCAGCCTCCGTCAGAGCAGTGCCGCTGGGCAGGCAGAGGCCGCGGGCGAATAAGTCAGCGCATATTTCGCCGCCGTACATCGGCGCCGTGGCGAATAGCGGCTGCAAGTGCAGCGGTTTCCAGAGCGGGCGGCTCTCAATGTTGCGCGTTTCGAGGTGTTGGCGCAAGGTTTCGGGTGTGGCGGCCGTCGCGGCGGGGTCGAGCAGGAGGGTAGTGAGCCAGCGGTTGGCGCGGCTGCCGAGGAGCTCGGGGTCCAAGGCGACGGTGAGGCCGGGCAGGTTGGCGAGGTGTTCCTGGTACCAGGCAAAGATTTCGCGGCGGCGCTTCACGCGCTCGTCGAGCAGCTCCATCTGACCGCGACCAATGCCGGCCAGGATATTGCTCAGGCGGTAGTTGTAGCCTACTTCAGAGTGTTGGTAGTGGGGGGCCTCGTCTTTCGCCTGGGTGGCCAGGAAGCGGGCCCGCTGGGCCAGCGCGGCATCGTTGGTAACCAACGCGCCGCCGCCGCTGGTGGTCAGGATCTTGTTGCCATTAAAGGAAAACACCCCCACCGTGCCGAAGCTGCCCAACGGCTGCCCGTTAAAGCGCGAGCCCAGGGCCTCAGCCGCATCTTCGAGAACGGGTAGGTTGTACTCGGCCGCGATGGCTAGCAGCTCTGGCAGCCGGGCGGGCATGCCGTAGAGGTGTACCAGCAGCAGGGCCTTGGGCTTTTTGCCTCGGCTAATGCGGTCAGTAATGGCTTCGCGCAGGCGATGGGGGCACATATTCCAGGTGTCGGCTTCGCTGTCGACGAACACGGGCGTAGCCCCCAGATACCGAATCGGATTAGCCGTGGCCACGAAGGTGAACGAAGGGCACAGCACCTCATCGCCGGGCTCCACGCCCAGTAAAATCAGCCCCAGGTGAATAGCCGCCGTGCCCGAGGTCAGGGCCACGCAGTGCGCTACGCCCGTCGCCTGGCAGATATCGGCCTCGAAGCCCGCGATGTTCGGCCCCGCCGGTGCTACCCAATTGTCCTCAATGGCCTTATGCACGTAGTTTAACTCGTGCCGGCCGAGGTGAGGAGGAGAGAGGAACAAACGGTCGTGGTCTTGGCTACGCATCTAGTAAATTCAAAAAATAAGCATCAAAACAGGCGGTAGACTAAGAAGAGAAAGGATGCAGAAAAGTTGAGGCAGAAGCCAGGTGTGGTGCCACGAATTGCCCAAAGAGCTTCGTGGTACCACTACACCACTAACCACAGAACAAGGCCGCCGGTAACGGGTAGCGTCCAATAAACACAGCTCCTACGAAGCCCCGCAGGCCACATTAGCTCCGCCAACCTCCAGTTTATGGCCCCACCAGAATTCACCAGTAATCCTGGGTCGTCGTCATTTGTTATATTTTATGACCCTTGCCGGCACCCCAACGGCGGTGACATTGGCCGGTAGGTCGCGCACAGCCACCGCCCCGGCCCCCAGCAGCGCGTTTTCGCCGATGCACACGCCCTGAATAACGGTGGCATTGGTGCCCAGGTACACCCCCGTTCCCAGCTGCGCTGCCCCGCCCACGTTGGCGTGCGGCATCAGCGAACAGAATTCGCCCAAGGTAGCATCGTGCCCCACGGTGCAGCCCAGGTTGAGGAAAACAAAGCTGCCCAGCACGATGTCGCAAGTCAGGATGCAGCCTTGCTGAATGATGCAGCCTTCGCCCAGCTCAACGCGCTGGTGCGCGGCCAGTGCTACGCCGGGGTGCACCAGCACGGGAAAAGAAAGCTGCGGCGCGGTAAGCCGGCGCACCACCCCCGCGCGGCCACTCGGGCTGCCCACCGCCACAACCACGGCCAGGGGCTCAGTAGTGGCATTGAGGTCGGCACTGGTACCCAGGTAGGGGAGGCCCGCTACGGTGGGCGACGACGGCGGCTGGTCGTCGTAGAACCCCCCAATGGTCCAGGTAGGCTGGGCTTCGTTGAGCTGCTGCAATAGTAGCAGCACCTCGCGGCCCAGGCCGCCCGCCCCGAAAATAACCAGCGGGGGGGCCGCCTCCATTATGCTGTGGTCGGAAAAGAAGAGCTGAGTCATGCAAGAATGGTAATAGTAGGAGCGGCCGACCCCGTGAAGCGCGGGGCGGGGGCATCAGCTCCCGGCGGGCGGCGGCCCAACAGCTGGGCCAGCGTGAGAAGGAGAATGCGTAGGTCCAGCGCCCAGCCCCGGTGCGCGACGTACCAGGTGTCGAGCGCGAATTTCTCGTCCCAGCTGCGGGCGTTGCCGCCGTGCACCTGGGCCCATCCGGTGATGCCTGGCCGGACCCGAAACCGCTGCTTCTGGGCCGCCGAGTACAGCGGCAAATACTCGTGCAGGAACGGCCGCGGGCCCACCAGGCTCAGCTCACCGCGCAGCACGTTCCACAGCTGGGGCAGCTCGTCGAGACCACGGCGGCGCAGCCAGCGGCCGAGGCCAGTCAGACGCTCGGCATCCGGCAATAGCTGGCCGGTGGCGTCGGTGCGCTGGGTCATGGTCCGGAACTTCAGCACGGAAAAGGGCTGCTCGCCGTAGCCGGTGCGCTGCTGCCGAAACAGCACCGGGCGCAGCCCCCCCAGCCAGGCCAGCCCCGCCACCGCGGCCAGCAGCGGCGCCAGCAGCACCAGCCCCAGGGACGCCGCCGTTAGGTCGAACAGGCGCTTGCTGGCCTCATACATCGGCCGTCAGCCGGAAGCCGCTTTTGAGGAGGAACCGGTCATTAGTAGCCGTGGCACGGAAGGCCCGGCGGCCGTGCAGCACCTGGTCGTCCCACCAGGCCACGGCTTCGCCGGGAGCTAGCAGGATGGCCGTTTCGGCGGGCGTATTCGTGATGTGGTCGAGCAGAAACTGGCGAAACTCCTGGGCTAAGGCCTGGTTTTCGGCGCTTTCGTTGGGGTCCACGCAGTGGTAATTCCAGTTCAGGCGCCAGCCGGCCGGAGTTTGGGCGATGATGGGCTGGTGGCGTGAGTCGCCGGCCTTGGCAAAGCGTACGGGGTGGTCGAGCAGGCGAGTTGCCAGGGCCGGGTTGCGAGCTTGCAACTCCTGCCACAGCTTATCGGCGTCGACAAACGTAGTTTCGCCGCCGTTCGGGGCCTGCACCAGGCAGTGCATGAACATTACCTCCGCGGGCTCGCTCAAGTACGACTCGTCGGTATGCAGCGGTTGGGCGTTTTTGCTGAAGCGGTAGGCCGCATCATCGGGGATGTCGGCATCGTAGCGCACCTCTATCCACTTGTGGCCGGTGCGGGCGCTGCCCTGGGCAAAATCCTCGTCGAGGTGTAGGCAGTGCCCGGTAGCTTCGGTTAGCGCCTCATAGAACGGGGGCCATTCCGGAGCCGGCAGCCACTCGGCCAGCCCCCGCAGGTGCACTACTTTTGCCGAGCCCAGCGCCGCCCGCAGCTCCCCGGCCAGCTGGCTGGGAGAGCGGTGGGGTGGTACAACGAGGGTAGTTAAAAAAGACATAACAGGGGCTAAGGGCTCAACAGCAATAGGTGAAAGCAACACAGAAATTTAGTAAATGCTATAATATGCGGGCCAGGACGCGCTTTTAAACTCCCGGAACCCGTCGCGGCCGGAACCTGGGTCGCGGCCGCCCTCAAATTTACGCCCCGTTATGCTCGTTTTCCCCAACGCCAAGCTCAATCTTGGTCTTTACGTCACCGAACGCCGCCCCGATGGGTTCCACTGGCTCGAGTCGGTGTTCTTGCCTTTGCCCTGGACGGATGCCCTGGAAATAGTGCCCGCCCCGGCGGGCCAGGCTACCAGCATCACCCTCAGCGGGCGCCCCATTCCCGGTGACCCGGCTACCAACCTGTGCCTGAAAGCCTACGAGCTGCTGCGGGCCGACTACCCGTCGTTGCCAGATGCCCAGCTTTACCTACACAAGATGGTGCCCATCGGGGCGGGCCTGGGCGGGGGCTCGGCCGATGCGGCCTTTGCGCTGAAGGCCGTCAACGACTTGTTTAGCCTGGGGCTTTCGCTTGAAAAGCTGGAAAGCTACGCCCGCCGCCTGGGCTCCGATTGCGCATTTTTCATCCGCAACCAGCCCGTCCTGGCGGTGGAAAGGGGCGACGTGTTCGAGGAAATCGAGCTACTGGTAGCCGGGATTCCCTGCGTGGTGGTTTATCCTAACTTGCACATTAGCACGGCCGAAGCGTACGGGCGCATCGTGCCCGGGCCGCCCACGCACCCCTTGCGCGAAGCCCTGGCCCAGCCCCTGGAAACCTGGCGCGACACCGTCAGCAACGACTTTGAGCAGGCCCTGACGCCGGCCTTTCCGGTGCTGGCCGACATCAAGCGGCAGCTTTACACCGCGGGGGCGGCTTACGCCAGTCTGTCGGGCTCGGGCTCGGCGGTGTACGGCCTGTGGCCTCCTGGGTCAGAGCCGGCGCCCCTACAGTGGCCGGTTGAGTTCACGGTGTGGCAGGGGCGGCTTTAAATCGGTGTGGGCGTGGGCGGCCGGTCCTTCAGCCGCCGTGCTACCAGGGGGTGAATCAGCACGCTGAATACGATGAGCAGCGTGCCCAGGTAGAAGCCCGTGGCCATGCGCTCCTCACGGCCAAATACGAGCACCGCCAGCCCAATGCCGTACACCGGCTCCAGGTTAATGGTCAGGTTCACGGCGAAGGGCGAAATACGCTTCATCAATTCAACCGAGGTCGAAAACGCGTACACCGTGCACGCCCCAGCCAACAAGCTCAGCCACAGCCAGTCGTAGCCATGCCAGCCCAGCTGCAGCCCCTGGCCCCGGGTAAAGTAGTGGCTATAGAGCGGGAAAAACAGCGCAATGCTCATGCAGGCCCCGCCCATCTCATAAAACGTAAGCCGTAGTGGCGGGTGCTGCTTCACCAGCTGAGCATTCAGCACGCTGAACAGCGCCGAGATACCGGCCGACACTACCGCCACGCCCAGGCCCAGGAGCTGGTCGAATTCGGCCTGGCTTACCAGGTACAGCCCCACCATGGTAATCAGGCCCAGGCCCACTTCGTAGCCCCGTACCCGCCGCCGTAGTAGCAGGGGCTCCAGCAGCGACGTCCACAATGCCAGCGTGGCCAGCCCCGCCAGGCACACGCTCACCGACGACAGGCGGGCGGCCAGAAAAAAGGTAATCCAATGCGCCGCCACCAGCGTGCCCACCGCCAGCAATTGAACGGCCTGCCTGGCCGGAATCCGCCACGGCTGCCTGCGTGCCAATAGCAGCACGGCCAGGCCAACCGCGGCCAGCAGCGTACGCCAAAACACCAGCTCTACCGGCGGCACCGTCAGCAGCTTGCCCAGAATAGCCGTGAAGCCCCACAGGAGCACGATGAAATGAAGCTTGAGGTAGTCGCGAAGCATGGTAGCGCCGCGAGGCGGCAAATAGAAATTAAAGAAAAGATAGCGCTGGCGGTGCGGTCCGGGGCAGCAGTTGCCCTTGCTTAACGGTGTGCCCGGCCAAAGGGGCGGGCTACTTTGGCACGAAGCGATACAGCGCCAGCCCGATCACCGAGAATACGATGCTTGGCACCCACGCCGCCAGCAGTGGCTGCAGGCTGCCGACCTGCGCCAGGTTGCGACTCAGCATCACGAAAATGATAAATACAAAGGCCAGCACAAAGCCCAGCGCGATTTGACCGCCCACCCCGGCCCGCGATTTCCGGGCACTGAGAATCACGCCAATCAGCGTAAGAATAACGATGGCAAACGGATAGGAATACCGTTCGTATTTCTCACTTAAATAAATCTGCGTGTCGTCCGCGCCGCGTTCAATCTTCTTCTTGATGTAGGCGTTCAACTGCGGCATGGTAAGGGTTTCGGCCAGCCGATAATTGCTGGCGAAGTCCTCGGTGCGTAGGTTCAGGACGGTGTCGCGGGCCGGTACGGTCTCGAGCTTCTCGTCCTGCGAACCGATGAAGGTGCGGATGAGCTGCGGCGACAAATGCCACATGTGCTTGGTCGAATCCCAGTTGATGGCATCGGCCGTAAGCCGGCGGCGCAGCACGGTGCCGTCCACGGTTTCGAGGGCGAAATGAAAGCCGGTATTGTTGACGTTGTCGTAGCTCTCCATGTACACGTAGCTCCGCGGCCCGATCTTGATGTGTACGTTCCGCCCCTGAAACCGGTAAGGCAGTTTGATGTAGGCACGCTCAAAAGCCACCCGGGCCTTGTTGCCAATCGGCAGCACCCAGCCAATGAGCCCGAATATCAGCAGGCCCACTACCGTGCCCCCCATGGCGTAGGGCAGTAACAGGCGCCGGAAACTCACGCCACTGGCTAAAATCGCCACTATCTCGGTGCGGGCCGCCAACTGGGCCGTCACAAAAACGACGGCGATGAAAATAGTAATCGGCGAAAGCAGATTAGCGAAATAGGGAAACAAGTAAATGTAATAGCCGAAAAGAATTTTCGACATCGACAGCTTATGCTGAATAAAGTCATCGTTTTTCTCCGTGAAGTCGATGACGCAGATAACCGACACGAGAATAACCACCGAGAAGAAAAACGCGGCGAGAAATTTCTTGATGATGTACTTGTCGAGGATGTTCATTTTCAGTTAGTGGCAATGAATCGAGGCGGTTGTGGTATTTTAGCTATTGATTCATCCTTCTCGTAAATATCAAGCTTACGCACTTCTGTGCTTAACTTGGTTGAGAATACTTTCAGCAAACTGCCGAACCCCTTCGTCATGATCTTCCTGCACCACCTTCTCGAGCAGCTTGGTGCTTTCAGGCCACATTCGATAAGCAATTGCCTGAACAGTAGCCTTACGTAATAATGGAGTAGGGGCTGTCAAGTAGGCTTCAAACACGCGAAATGCTTTCGAATCGAAGTTGGGGAAACCCACACCAATTCGAAATAAAGCGCTGACCATTTCGTCATGTTCACTCGCTGCACTTGCCATCTCAATTAATTCTTCAGGTTCATAGGCTGGCAGCCGTCTAACAATCTCAAACAAAAGCTCATTTATTTTTGGGCCACGCACCCACAAAAAGCAAGTGCCGCTTATCGAATCGTCTATGTAGTGAATAGCGTTTGCTTTATCTTCTGTCGCCCATACTTCCTCGAAACGTCGACTATTCTCATCTGGAAAGTATGTTTTGTGCTTGATCCAGCCTTGGCCCTGTGCTACCTTAATGAAGTCTTCATAGCCAATGTCTTCCTCCAAGACAAGGATTTCTCCGCTAGCTTTACTAGTTTTTGGATTTGGCTGGAAATGAGCAGTATTGACGCCCCAGTCCTTGAATACTTGCAAGGCATTTTGGAGCTTCTCCTGCACGGCAAGTGCGTCTGAGCCAAGGAGAGAAGCTTGCTCTGAAGGATTATCTTGGTCGGGAGTCATAATAATTATGGTATTGGTGTTAATGAGCTAACATGTTTGATTTTAATATCAATTTGAGAATTATATAATTTTATGAAAAACTCAGATAAAATTGAAACAGTTTGTCTTGTCGGGAATAGTTTAAAAGTTAGGAAAATAAATGTAATCCAGTAGATAGCTCCGCTAGCCTATGGTTCAACGAGGCGAGCGAGCTGCCCCGGCTGCGCTCGGCAGAACGGTCTCTGGACTCATTACTTCTACTTTACATCGGCATCGGCTCTGGTCTACAACGCTACAACCGGGTCATCACCTGTTTCACCATTCGGGTTTTCCAGGGGGCAAACGTGCCGGCCACGATTTGCTTGCGGGCTTCTGTCACCAGCCACAGGTAAAAGGCCAGGTTGTGGGCCGAAGCAATTTGCGGGCCGAGCATTTCCTGGCACTGAAACAGATGGCGCAGGTAGGCCCGGGTGTAAAACGTGCTAGCGTGCCCGCCTAGTTCAGGGTCGAGGGGCGTGAAATCGGTCGCCCACTTCTTGTTCGTCACGTTGATAATGCCCTGCGTGGTGAACAGCATGCCGTTACGCGCATTCCGGGTCGGCATCACGCAGTCGAACATGTCCACGCCCAGGGCAATGTTCTCCAGGATGTTGGCGGGGGTGCCCACACCCATCAGGTAGCGGGGCTTGTCCGGGGGCAGAATGTCGCAAACCAGCTCGGTCATTTCGTACATCAGCTCGGCCGGCTCGCCCACGCTCAGGCCCCCGATGGCGTTGCCCGCGCGGCCCTGCGCCGCCACGAACTCGGCCGACTTAACGCGCAGATCCCGGAACGTGCTGCCCTGCACGATGGGGAAAAGGGCCTGCTCATACCCATAATGCCCTTCCGTACGGTCGAATTGCTGAATGCAGCGCCGCAGCCAGCGGTGCGTCATGTCGAGCGAGCGGGCCGCGTAGTCGTACTCGCAGGGCCAGGGCGTGCACTCGTCAAACGCCATGATGATGTCGGCCCCGATAACCCGCTGAATGTCCATCACCCCCTCGGGCGAGAACAAGTGCGCGCTGCCATCGATGTGGGACCGGAATTTAACGCCTTCCTCCTTGATTTTGCGGGTGTTGCTTAAGGAGTACACCTGGTAGCCGCCGCTGTCCGTGAGAATGGGCCGGTCCCAGCCATTGAATTGGTGCAGGCCCCCGGCGGCGCGCAGCACCTCGAGGCCGGGCCGCAAGTAGAGGTGGTAGGTGTTGCCGAGGATAATCTGCGCTTTGACATCCTCCTTGAGGGTACTTTGCGGCACCGCTTTCACGGTGCCGGCCGTGCCCACGGGCATGAAGATGGGCGTCTCAATGGCCCCGTGGGCCGTTTGGAGGCGACCAGCGCGGGCTTTACTCGCGGGGTCGTGGGCAAGAAGGTCGAAGGTCATAGGTACAAAAGGGCCGGCCGCTCCACCTGGCAGCAGGATGTTATCCGGACTGCCCGGGAGCGTTTACCCACTCCCCAAACCAGAGGCGAAGCGGAAGCTGGCAGCCGCAAAGATACCGGCCGGCCCCGGCCCCCGTACTTTTGCCCGTTCATTCGCCCCGCCGTCTTGCTGCTTTCCCCCGTCATTTCTTCCCCGTTCTTCTGGCTGCTGCTGGCGTGCGTACTGGTCCAGGGATTTTACGCGGCGTATTTTTTCTGGTCCTTTGCCCGGCGGGCACCCGAGCCTCTGGCGAGTGCGCCCGGCCCCGACACCGAGCCGGTTTCCATTGTCGTCTGCGCCCGCAACGAGCTCGAGAACCTACGCCGTTTGCTGCCGCTGCTGCTCGAGCAAGACTACCCCCCCGGCTTTGAAATCATACTCATCGACGACCGCAGCGCCGACGATACCTACCTCTACGCCCAGCAGCTCGTGCAGTATTACGCCCCTCGGTTGCGCCTGGTCACCATCAGCAGCACCCCGGAGGGCTTCGCGCCCAAGAAATACGCCCTCACGCTGGGCATCAAAGCCACCCGTTACCAGCGGCTGCTGTTTACCGATGCCGACTGCATCCCCGCCACCAACCAGTGGCTGCGCCTGATGCAGCGGGGCTTCGCCAACTACGGCCGCCAACCGGCCGATTTGGTGGTGGGCTACTCGGCTTACACCGAAGCCCCCGGCTTTCTGAACCAGCTAATTCGCTACGAAACTCTGGTCACGGCCGCTCAGTATCTGAGCTTTGCCTGGCGGGGCTGGCCCTACATGGGCGTGGGCCGCAACCTGGCCTACACCCGCGGTTGCTTTACGGCCACCAAGGGGTTTGCCTCGCACATCCGCCAGCTTAGCGGCGACGACGACCTGCTGGTGCAGGATGCAGTGCGCCAGGGCCAGCGCGTGGCGGTGGTGGCTGACCCCTCGGCCCATACGCTCAGCGAACCCGCCCCCACGTGGGGCGGATGGTGGCACCAGAAAAGGCGGCATTTATCGGCGGGGCGAGCGTACCGCCTGGCCGACCGTCTGCGAATTGGTATTTTTATGACAGCCAATGGGTTGTTCTACGGTAGTGCGATTGCGCTAGTATTTTCCCCAAACAATTGGGTACCTTTGGCAGTGGTATGTACGCTGCGAACTTTGTTTGTCGGCGGCGTGTATGCTCGTCTTAGCCGCCGCCTGCACCAGCCCGTAACCGTCGGACTACTGCCCGTACTCGACGCAGTTTATTTTTTTCAGTATCTGGCGCTGGGCGTTTCGCTATTCCTTAATCGCACTCTTCGATGGAAGTAAATAACCAAGATATTCAAAAGCAGTTTTCGGCGAAAGCCAAGCACGACTTCAAGCTGATTCGCGCGGCCGTCGATAATGGCGACGAGAAAGCTTATGCCGAGCTGATGCACATCTATAAAAAGCCGGTGTACCACGTGGTGCTCAAAATGGTGCGCAATCAGGACGACGCTGAGGACCTGACCATTGAGGCGTTCGCGAAGGCTTTTCGGAACCTGCACAAATTCAACCCTGAGTACGCTTTCAGCACCTGGCTATTTCGCATCGCAACGAACAACTGCATCGATTTTATTCGCAAGAATAAAATCAAAACCATGTCGATAGATTCCGCTATTAAGGTGGACAATGGCGACGAAATCACCATCGATTTCCGCGACAACGACCTGAACCCGGCCGAGCACGCCGTACGCAATCAGAAAATCGAGATTATGCGCCACGTGGTGTCGCGCCTGCCCGAAAAATACCAGCGCCTGGTGTCGCTGCGCTATTTCGACGAGCTCAGCTACGAAGAAATTGCCACCGAGCTCAAGGCCCCGCTTGGCACCGTGAAAGCCCAGCTTCACCGCGCCCGCGAATTGCTCTACGACATGGTAAAGAACACCAAGCAAATTATTTAGAGCGGTTCTCAGTTCAGTGTCCGGGGCGCAGCCGGTGCAACCTCACGTGACCCCTACGGGGCAAGCCTCTCTCCACAGGAAAGGGGAGCCAGGCGAAATAATGGTGCTGCCGTAAGCGTTGAATAGCTGTAAGTTACTAAAAGAGCCTCGGCCCGTACCGGGGCTTTTTTATGCCGGGGGCTAGGGCGCTAAAAAGAGTTCCGTTCTGCTGGCATTCGCATGCCAGAGCCGTTTCCTCGTCCGTGTACACGAGGTCTGGCTCCCCTCTTCTGGGGCTTCGCGCCTCCCGCGAACCGGGGTCGTACCCGGGAGGGTTAGCCCCGTAGGGGTCCCGTGAGGTTTTCCCGCCTGCGCTCGATACACTGAGCTGGCATCCGCATGCTAATAACCCGCACCTTTGCACCCATGAACCTTTTGCAGCACTATTTCCCCGAGCTCACGCCCGAGCAGCTCCGGCTGTTTCAGCACCTGGAAACCGAGTTTCGGGCTACCAACGAAGCCATCAACCTAGTGTCCCGGACCGACATGGATAACTTCGTCGAGCGCCATCTGTTGCACTCGCTGGGCATTGCTAAAGTCGTTCGGTTCCCTCAGGGCAGCACCGTGCTCGACGTGGGCACCGGTGGTGGCCTGCCGGGGCTGCCCCTGGCCATTCTGTTTCCCGAAGTGCGGTTTCACCTAGTCGACAGCATTGGCAAGAAAATCCGGGCTGTGCAGTTCATGGCCGGTGCCCTGGGCCTGGAGAACGTCACGGCCGAGCAAACCCGGGCCGAGCAGGTACGCAGCAAGTACGATTTCGTGGTGAGCCGCGCCGTGGCGCGCCTCGCCACCTTCCACCCGTGGATAGCAAATCGGTTCAAGCCCGCCGGGGTTGCCGGAGCCGGGCTTTACTATCTGAAGGGGGGCAACTTAACCGAAGAAATTGCCGAATCCGGCCTGAAGGCGAAGGTGACGAATTTGCGCGATTATTTCAGCGAGGAGTTTTACGAGACCAAGAAGGTTGTTTTTGTGGCCGCGAAGTAGCGTCCCGCCCTACGCGGGCACTTCGGCGGTGAGGAACTCCACGGCGCGGCGCTCCGAATAATACTCGCCATCGGGCGGGCCTTCGGCAAAGCCCACGTGCCCACCCGCCGGCGGAATTTCCAGAAAGACGAACGGAGAGTTGGCGGCCACGTCGCGGGGGAAGCAGGATGCCGGCAGGAAAGGGTCATTTTCCGCGTTCACCAACAGCGTGGGCACCTGGATAGCGCTCAGGTAGCGCCCGGAGCTGGCGTATTCGTAGTAGGCATCGGCCGAGTCGAAGCCGTGCATGGGTGCGGTGTAGCGCTCGTCGAACTCCTGGAAGTTGCGTAAGTCTTCGATGCCGGATAAGTCTATCTGGCCCGGCAGCAGCTCGGCCTTGGCGCGCACTTTCAGGCGCAGCGACTTCAGAAAACGCCGCAGGTACACCTGGTTCTGAATCCGCGCGATGTGAACCGAACTGGCCTGCAAGTCGGTGGGCACTGAAAACACGGCCGCCCGCCGCACCTCCGTTGGCACGCGGCCGGGGTCCTCGCCCAGGTATTTCAGCGTTACATTGCCTCCCGCGCTGAAACCGACCAGGTACACGCGCTGGTAGCGGCCGGTGGCGAGCGCGTGGCGCAGCACCGCATCCAGGTCGTCGGTGTCGCCGAGGTGATAGGAGCGGAGCAGGCGGTTCATTTCGCCGCAACTACGGTAGTTCCAAGCCAGGGCGTCGAGGCCGGCGCGGTTGAGGGCCCGCACCATGCCCCGCACGTACGGACGCGAGGCGTCGCCCTCAAGGCCATGCGACACAATGGCGAGGCCATCCGTGGGCTGCATGGCGGGCCGGCGGCTCCAGTCCAGGTTCAGAAAGTCGCCATCGGGCAGCTCCAGCCGCTCGCGCTGGTAGGCCACCCCGGGCACGGTGCGCCACAGGCTGGGGACAATGGTTTGCAAATGGCCGTTAAACAAGTAGAACGGCGGCTGATAACGGGATTCGGCTACTAAAGGCATGACGCAGGGATAACGGATATAATGAACGAAGGATAGCAATAACGAGTGCCGGGCGCGCCGGACGGAAATTGGGTTGTAGTAAAGTTCGTAAATAACCGGCATGCATACTACTGTTTTGCCTGAAGGAGTGGAATTCGAAGCATAATCAGCGTGAATTGACCTTCCAAAAGGCTTGGCCCACTATATTTTGCCGAAGGGGTTTGAAAATACCGCGCGGGTTTGTACCTTTGCCCTCCCAAACTCAGAACTCAAGCATAACGCTCCTCTATATTCCTACTCATGGCAAACCATAAGTCGGCCCTCAAACGCATCCGCAGCAACGAAGCCAAGCGCGTGTTGAACCGTTACCAGCACAAATCCACTCGCACCGCCATTAAGCGCCTGCGCGCCGCCACCGACAAAACGGCCGCTCAGGAGTTGTTGAAGAAAGTGTCGTCGATGTTGGACCGGTTGGCCAAGAAGAACATCATCCACAAAAACAAAGCTGCTAACAACAAAAGCAAGCTGACAAAACTCGTCAATGCGCTTTAGCGCGTAGCGAGTTTAGTAGGGCCAGACTGCGCCGCCCCAAGGTCTGGTTCTACGCTCTACACAGAAGCCCTGCTTGGCAACAAGCAGGGCTTCTTGCGTTTGGCTCGTCTGATTCGTGATAAACTATGATTTGTGATAAATTATTCCAATAACGTACCTTGCGGGCATCATTCGCACTTTACTATTGCCGAGCATGAGACATACTTACCGTTGGGTGCGGCCGCTCCTGGCAGCTCTGTTAATTTTTATGGGCTTTACCGTCCAGGCGCAGCAGGTATGGCGTCCGTTTCGGTTGGGGCTGATTTATGCTTACAAAGAGGCTTCGGGCTCCAATACCAACCTCATTCATACGCTCCGGGCCGACTCGGCCTATGCCACGCCAACTGGCGATTCGGTTTATGCGTTCAACCGAAGGCTGCGCAGCTCCGCGGGCACTACTTTTCCCCAGGGCTCAGTGAAAAGCCGCAACAACCTGTTTGGCGCGCTGCTGCGCTGGCGGCCGGGCCAAAAGAGCTACACGCTGGAGGCCCTGGCGCAAGCTGACGTGCAAGCGCCCGTCAGCCTGGAGCTGTTTCCACAGGCGCCCGTGGGCAGCACCTGGAACGCCAGCACCCAGCCGTTGCGAACCGCCACCTTGCTAAGCCGGAATTGGGAAACCATCAGCCCCGGCGTGGAGGATAGCGTAGCCGTCATCAATGTTACCGCCTCCGGAACCACCACCGCGATTCGCCTCAGCCGGCGCTACGGCTTGCTGGCTGGCCCGCAGTGGCTGGGTGGCGCTACCGGCCTCCCGTTGGTGCAGGCGGCGCTGCCGGCCACCTTCGAGCAGTCGCTGTATAATCCGCTCCGGCTGTTTGACGTGCGGCCCGGCGACGAGTTTGGCTACCAGGAAGTTGATGTTGTGAGTCCAGTCCAGTGCTCCGATAAGAAGAAGCTGCGTCGTATCGTTTCGCGGCGCCTGACGGCTGATAGTTTAGTTATCACCTACCAGGAGCAGCTGCGGGACGAAGAATTCGGTTACGCCGGAGTCTGCTCTTTACCCGCCCGAGTAACTTATGGTCCGATTACCATAAAGCGGTGGGCTATGGCGCGCGTGGGCAACCAGTGGGAGGCGTCGGGCGCGACGCTCCAGCTAGGGGCACTGCGCCTGCTAACGGGTGAGTACGTTCCCGGACCCGCCAATTCTTATTTGTTAGTGGGGCTGCCCATTGGCAGTGGCGGCGCTGCTGGCTGTGCCCCAGCGGCGGGCCGTATTAGCTATACCCCCTACTACTGGCGGAACCGCCCGCAGAGTGGGGCCACACCCATTTACGGCGCGGGGCTTGATTATGATGCGTGGCAGTACAGTTTCGCCCCCGGCTTCACAACCAGCTTTGAAGGCTGGGATAACTTAATCTACTCCCGTAAGTCAGTGAACGGGGTTACTCAAGTCTGCGGCAGTCCCCAGGGTTTTGTCAACCTCTTACCCACCCGCGCCGCTCAAGCCGCGGCTCTGGCCACGCTGCACCCCAACCCGGCCACCGAAAGTGCCACCCTCACCCTGGCCCAACCCGCCCGCGTGGGCCAGGTACTAACCCTGACTGATGTGCTGGGCCGCAACGTGTGGAGCGCGCCCGTGCCGGCGGGCCAGACAACCGTAGCCGTACCGCTGGCCGGGCAGCCAGCGGGCCTCTACCTGCTCACGCTCAGCGGGCCCGCTGGCCACACGGGTACCTGGAAGCTGCACCACGAATAAAAGAAGCGTCTTCCGCAAAAAAAAGAGCCTGTTACTCACGTAGCAGGCTCTTTTCTGTTTTAGCGGCGGTTTACGTTACCTGCTTCGACGGTTACTGCGTTAGAACTTAGAACCTAGAGCTCAGAACTTAGAAGCAAGAACATCGCCTTTTTGTAGCTCCAAGCTGGCTCTTTACTGCGGTCTAAGCTCTAGGTTCTAAGTTCTAAAAGCGAACGCAAACTGCTTCTTAGTGTTGAGCAGGCCCGTTTACGCCACGCTCACTTTCACCATGTTAGCTTTGCCACGTTCCTGAATAGGCATCGAGCCGGTGTTGATGAATACGTCGCCGGCTTCAAGGTGGCCGGTGGTAGTGAGGACGTAGCGAAGGTCGGTAATGGTGCTGTCGGTGCTGATGAGGCGGTCGTAGTAGAAGCTGCGCACGCCCCACACCAGGCTCAGGGCCGTGAGCAGGTTGCGGTTATCGGTAAAGATGAAGATGTCGGCCTTGGGGCGGTACTTGGCCAACTGAAATGCCGTATAGCCATGGTGGGTCATGCCGGTCAGCGCTTTGGCACCCGTGTTTTTGGCCAGGTGGCAGGCCGCCGAGAGCACGCTATCGGCCATGAAGTTCCGCCCGGCCGGGTCGATGGGCCACCACCGGTGAAAGAGCTGGGGGCTCCGGGTTTCCACGCTCAGGATGGTGTTGACCATGGAGCGAATAACCTCGGCGGGGTAGGCTCCCACGGCCGTTTCGGCCGAGAGCATCACGGCATCAGCTCCGTCGAGCACGGCATTGGCTACGTCGCTGGTTTCGGCGCGGGTGGGGCGGGGGGCCGTAATCATGCTCTCCATCATCTGGGTGGCCACGATGACGGGCTTGGCGGCCGCGTTGCACTTGGCGATAATCATCTTCTGGGCCATGGGCACCTCTTCCATCTTCACTTCCACGCCCAGGTCGCCGCGGGCTACCATCACCGCGTCGGCAATGGCAATGATTTCGTCGATGTTGCGCAGGCCGTCGGGGGTTTCGATTTTAGCTACCACGCGGGTAGTTTTACCGGCGTCGGCAATGAGCTTTTTGATGAAGCGAATGTCTTCGGCCTTGCGGGCAAAGCTCAGGGCCACCCAGTCGATGTCGTGCTCCAGGCCAAACTGCAGGTCTTCGATGTCCTTTTCGGTCATGGACGGGGCCGAAACTTCGGAATCGGGCAGGTTGATGCCCTTGCGGGGCTTCACCAGGCCGCCGTACACCACTTCCACCTCTACTTCCTGGTCGCGGTCGGTGGCCAGCACCTTGAGTTCGATTTTGCCATCATCAATCAGAATCATATCCCCGGGCTTCACGTCGCGGGCCAGGCCCAGGTAGATGGTGCTCAGCCGCGTGGCCGTGCTGATTTCCTTCTCGCCGCACACCATCTTGAGTTTGTCGCCCGCCTTGATCTCGACGCCGCCGCCTTCTACTTCACCCAGGCGAATTTTGGGGCCCTGCAAATCCTGGAGCAAGCCCACGGAGGTGCGCATGTCCTTGTTCAGCCGGCGCACGGTGCTGATAACCGCCAGGTGGTCGTCGTAGGAGCCGTGCGAGAAGTTAAGTCGAAACACGTCGACGCCCTCCCGGATGAGGACTCCCAGACGCTCGTACGTATTAGAGGCGGGGCCAACGGTGGCTACAATTTTGGTTTTGTTGAACGCAGGACGTTTTTCCATGTAGAGTTGGGATATAAGCGCAAAAAACTCCCCTCTTAATAAGGAGGAGGGATTTCAGCGCAGCTGAAATGGGGTAATTCATTTGTTGAACGGGACTCGCCCGAAGTGGGTGGGAGTGGTTCACCGGCCGCCACTTCCACACGAGCCATTGGCCGGGGCCTTCGGCACCGAGAAGGTTATTAGATCAGGCTAGAGAATAAGATTTTCCTTGTACTTCAGGGTGTTGGGGTCGAACTGACATACGTATTGCACGGCATCAAGGGCGGCGAGCTGCTCCACCAGCTCTTCGTCGGCCAGCACTCCGGTGCCGTTCGTTACGGCCAGCAGGTAGTCGTATTCTTTGATATCAGGGGCTAAGAACGGCTTTTTTAAGTTGGAGGGTACCACGGAACGGTTGCGCAGCAGCCGAAAAGTGACGGTTTCGGTGGCGTGCAAGTAGTGCGTGAACACCAGCCGGCCGCGGCTGAGCAGGTTCAGCAGCAGCTCGGGCTGCTTGATCAGGCGCAGGCGCAAAGCCCGGTTTAAGGTCCAGGCCAGGGTGTAGTCGCGGGTACTGCTCACCAGCCCGAACAGGGAGAAGTCGCACTCATAGTCAACGTCTAACGTGAAATTCTTCATAACGACCGCCTGGGGGCACCCGGCGAGCGGGCGGAGGCAAAGCTACGGCCTGCGGCGGGCCACTGCCAGGGCTGCCGCCATAATCTTGTACCGGCAATTGAAAACCGCGGCGGTGGGTTAGTTGGAAAATCTCTCGTTACTTTGTGCCGTAGTTTTCCTTTAAACCCCACGGAAATGTCTGAAATCGCAGAAAAAGTAAAGGCCATTATTATTGATAAACTGGGCGTCGAAGCCTCCGAAGTTACCCCCGAAGCCAGCTTCACCAATGATTTGGGTGCCGACTCACTGGATACTGTCGAGCTGATTATGGAGTTCGAAAAGGAGTTCAACGTGAGCATTCCCGACGACCAGGCCGAAAACATCGGCACCGTGGGCCAAGCCATCAGCTACCTCGAAGAACACGCGAAATAATTACTCGTCATTCTGGGCAAAACGCACCCATTGAGCCCCGCCAGGGGCGCTGTTGTTTGGCCTTGTCCGGAGGAACCACCCCTGTTCTGCGCATACCGGCCGGCCCGCCGCCGGCCGGTTTTGCCGTTTTATCCTGCTTCATCTTTCGCGCCATTGGCGTTTGCTTATGTCGTCCATCCGACGGGTTGTCGTTACCGGCCTCGGGGCCATTACACCGCTGGGCAACACTGCCCCGGCTTATTGGGAAGGTTTGCGAGCGGGCATTAGCGGTGCCGCCACCATCACCCGCTTCGACGCCACCAAGTTCAAAACTCGCTTCGCCTGCGAAGTGAAAGGGTACCAGCCTGATGATTTTTTCGATCGCAAAGAGGGTCGTAAAATGGACCTGTTCACGCAGTTCGGGGTGATAGCGGCCGACGAGGCCATTGCCGACTCGGGCCTGCTGCAGAGCAGCGTGAACAAGGACCGGGTGGGCGTGATCTGGGGCTCGGGCATCGGCGGCCTGAAGTCGCTGCAGGAAGAGTGCTTTCAGTTCGAGCGCGGCGACGGCACCCCCCGCTACTCGCCCTTCTTCATCCCGCGCATGATTGCCGACTCGGCATCGGGCAACATCTCCATTAAGAACGGGTTCCGCGGCCCCAATTTCGTCACGACCTCGGCCTGCGCCTCGTCGAACGACTCCATCATCGCCGCTTTCAACAACATTCGCCTCGGCCTGGCCGACGTGATGATAACGGGCGGCTCCGAAGCAGCCATCACCGAGTCAGGCGTGGGGGGCTTCAACGCCCTCAAGGCCATGAGCGAGCGTAACGACGACCCGGCCTCGGCGTCGCGGCCGTACGACAAGGACCGCGACGGCTTCGTGCTGGGCGAAGGTGCCGGCGCGCTGGTGCTGGAAGAATACGAGCACGCCAAGGCCCGGGGCGCCAAGATATACGCCGAACTGATTGGCGGCGGCATGTCGTCGGACGCCTACCACATCACGGCCCCCGACCCGAGCGGCAGCGGCGTGGTGCTCGTGATGCAAAATGCCCTGCGCGACGCCGGCATTGCCGTAACCGAGGTAGACTACATCAATACCCACGGCACCAGCACGCCCCTGGGCGACGGAGCCGAAATCAAAGCCATTGAGCAGGTATTCGGCGAGCACACGCCCACGCTCAACATCTCTTCGACCAAGAGCATGACCGGGCACCTGCTCGGCGGCGCCGGGGGCGTGGAGGCCGTGGCCTGCCTGATGGCCATGCAGCACGGCCAGGTGCCGCCCACCATCAACCTGCACACCCCCGACCCGGAAATCAACCAGAACCTGAACTTCACGCCCAACGTGGCCCAGGTCCGCGACGTGCGGGTGGCCATGAGCAATACCTTCGGGTTCGGCGGCCATAACACGTCGGTGATATTTCGCAAGCTGTAGAATTAAAAATTAAAAATGAAGAATTAAAAAAAGGACCAGATGATTTTTAATTCTTCATTTTTAATTTTTAATTCCTAGAAAACGGTACTCTTACGGGAGAACCGCTCTATTTTATATCTACCCCTGCTTTGTTCGGTTTCGTTTCCCGGTTTTTTGGCGCTGATAAGGCTTTCCGACAGGCCGTGGCCACGGTTACGGGCCTCACGCCAGTGAACGCGAAGCTTTATCGGCTGGCGTTTACCCACTCCTCGGTGGTGCGGCAGCAGCCGGGCCTGAGCCGGCACCAAAGCAACGAGCGGCTGGAGTTTCTGGGCGATGCCGTGCTGGGTACGGTGGTGGCCGAGTATCTCTTCCGAAAGTACCCGTACGAGCAGGAGGGCTTCCTGACCGAAGTGCGCTCGCGCATCGTGAACCGGGAAAGCCTGAACACCATTGCCCTGAAGCTGGGGCTCGATAAGCTCGTGCAGCTGGATGTGGCCCACGGCCGGGCGGCCCGCTCGCGCTCAGTAAATGGCAACGCCCTGGAGGCCCTCGTGGGCGCCGTGTACCTGGACCTGGGCTACCAGGCGGCCCGCAAGTTTGTATTGAGCCGCTTGGTGAAGGGTTTTGTCGACGTGCACACGTTGACTACCACCACGGCCAATTTCAAGAGCAAGCTGGTGGAGTGGGCTCAACGCCAGGGTAAAGTTCTTCGCTACGACATCACCGGCGAGGCCCGGCCGGGCGGCATGATGGAGTTTACGGCCACGGTGCTGTTGGATGAGGAAGTAGTAGCCACCGGCATGGGCCTGAGCAAGAAGCAGGCCGAGCAGCTAGCCGCCGACCGGGCGCTGACGGCCCTAGGAGTGGCTTGAGAAGCATGTCTCCCTCGCTACCTGCCCGTAGTAGGCTATTGAAAACAGATTCCTGATGAAACTATGACAGAAATACGTACTTGGCGGCGTGCGGGATGCGATATAAGTTGGATGTATCATCTATGGAAATCCAGCGAGGAGGAGCGGATGAAAAAGCTGCTGGCGGATGCTGGGTATCGCAGGAACTGGATTGCCGAGAGAATAGAACGTCTGCTGGATGCGCTTGGGAACTTTGCCGCAGTTCAGAGTCTGTCTATTAATGCCTGCCGAGGTGGGGAAAATACCTTTGTGATAGATGATTGGCAGGGAGCAGCGTCGCGGGCAGAGCTTTTGGGCTTTTTGCAAAAAACCGATGACGTGTACCTCATCTACATCCATCTGATCCTTCATTGTGAGGAATTGGGCCCTGATGGGGAGCGAAAAAAGCTGGAGATTAAATGTGGTGGAAGCATTCAATTCGGAATTGATTTAGATAATAATGGCAGCCTTAATACTGATGATGAGACTCCAATGTATTTTGCTCTTGGTCTTGAGGTGGATATATATGCTCCCCTTTCTTGGGCGGAATGTCGAGATAACACGGAGCTTGCTACCTTGAATGGTCCACGCTTATCAGCATTTCTCCAACGTCTCGAACACCAAATACCAGTAGAGTTTATAGAGGTTGAAGCCTCTGGTTATACGGCAGGGCGTTATGGATTTCTAGCAGTCGATGAGTCTGAGAGAAGTTAAAGGACGATGGGCTAATCAGGTAATTTCTGTGCAAAGTCTGCTGCAAGTCAAGTAGGTTCCGACATGGCAATAGCAAGTGTTTTAATCTGTAGCCCGTAAGTAAATGATAGAAAGCTTCAATGTTCCCAGATGAGTTGTAATACTCCCTAGCGCTATTGGTCGATTGTATCCTACTCGCTGGTCCTTACTTACTCTATGCCTTCAGCTTAGAGAAGCCAAAGCTGCTGGGACAGTGGGCTCGTTCGCACACGTTCGAGGTTTTAATAAAAGGTTGCCAACAACATCTAATTATTTCAGGTATCAACTAAATGATTGGGAGAGGGCGAATACAGGTCAGGCTATCCGAATTCAAAAACAATTTCCCAGCCTTGAGGCGCTCTCGGGGCTACACCCTACCTATACGCTTATGCTGACCCTGCCTCAAGACCCATTCCATCCTTATCTCAACCGCGATTTGGCCGACCTTCCGGGGGAAGAATGGCGGGGTATTGCCGGCTTTGAGCCCAACTACGAAGTATCGAACCTGGGCCGGGTGCGCTCGGTGGGGCGGTTTTATCCGCATCGGCAAGGCAAGCCGGTTTGGCTGGAAAGCCGCATCTTGTCGCAAACGTACCGCCTGGATAAGAACGAGCGTACTGGTGAACCCACGGTAGCGCTGCGCGTGGCGCTGAGCCGCGACGGGACCCGGCACGACTTAACGGTACGCCGCCTGGTGTACGCGGCCTTCGTGAGCGCGGAGCTGGGCGCGGAAGTTGTAATCAATCGGGACGGCGACGGCTGGAACAACCGGGTTGAAAACCTCCAGCTCGTTACCAAGAGCGAGAAAGGCAAGCGGGTTATCGCTCGGGGGCGGGACACGAACACGCTGGCTACTATCGACCGCAGTAATTGGCCCAAAACGTACGGGGGGTACAGCCGGCGAAAGCCCATCGCCCGGTGCGACCTGAACAGCGGCGAGGTGCTGGAAGAATATCCGAGCATTGCCGAGGCAGTGCGCCGCACCGGCTGGGATGAGAAAAGCATCATTCTGGCGGCGAAAGGCCGCTGGCGACACTATCATGGCTTTGCGTGGAAATACCTGCAAGTGCCGGCTGCGGCCGGTTAGCAAGGATTTTTCCTTCACATATACTCCCGGTTGGCTATCTGTCCCGTTTAAGAAGCGAAGTGGCAGAAATTAGGGCAGCGCGAGCGTTGGAAGTAATCAGCAGCTCCTGCTCAGCCTACTTGTTGGCTTATTGAGAAAAACCAGCTGATTTTTGGTAGTAAAACGGGCTTAGTATCGTTTTCCGTTTCAACTTTAGGACTAGCTCAACTGCCCGCCCCAGTACGAATCCACCGGGAAACTAACCATTGTGCCGTACCACTTCGCTGGTACATAATAACCTAGAAACATGAAAATTGCCGGCGCTGCTCTGAATCAAATTCCTATTGATTGGGAGCACAACCTTCGTAACATCCGCACGGCCATTGAGATGGCGAAGGCCAGCGGCGTGGAACTGCTTTGCCTGCCCGAGCTCTGCCTCAGCGGGTACGGCTGCGAAGACCTGTTTTTGAGCGACTGGATGCCGCAGGCCGCGCTGGCCCACCTGCAGCAGGTGCGGCAATGGACGGACGGCATTTGCGTTGTGGTGGGCCTGCCCGTGCGGCTGAATAAGCGCACGTACAACACGGCGTCCGTGCTGCGCGACGGCCAGATAATTGGCTTCGCTGCCAAGCAGTTCCTGGCCAACGACGGCGTGCATTACGAAACCCGGTTTTTTACGCCCTGGCGGGCGGGCGAAACCACGACCGTAAGCTGGGAAGGGGAGAGCTGGCCGCTGGGTGACCTGGTTTTTGAGCACCGTGGCGTGCGCTTTGGCTTCGAGATTTGCGAAGACGCCTGGCGCCCGGACGACGTGCGGCCGGCCTGCCGGCTGATGGGCAAGGTCGACTTGATCGTGAACCCGTCGGCCAGCCATTTTGCCATGAGCAAGACCGACGTCCGCTACCAGTTGGTAATGAAGGCTTCGCGCACCTTCAACTGCACGTACCTGTATGCTAACCTGCTCGGCAATGAGGCCGGCCGGGTTATTTACGATGGCGAAATCCTGGTGGCGCGCAACGGCCACCTGCTCCTGCGCAACCAGCTGCTGAGCTTCAAGGAGGTGGATTTGGAGTGGCTGGACGTAGATTTTACGACTGAGCCGGCGCCCGCGGCCGAAATCGTGCCTTTGCCGGCGCCCGACGAATACCGCGAGCTCAACCAGGCCATGAGCCTGGGCTTGTTCGACTACCTGCGCAAGGCGCGCAGCCGCGGGTTTGTGCTGAGCCTGAGTGGCGGGGCCGATTCCTGCTTTTGCGCCGTGGGCGTGGCCGAAATGGTGCGGCTGGGGGTGGAGGAGCTAGGCGTTGAAGCGTTCAAGCAGCGGAGTGGCTGCTTCCCGACCGCAGCCGAAACGGTGCAGCAGGAAGGCGCGGGCGGCAAAGCACCCCAAACCGTGGAAAACGCCGCCCCCGCGGATCCGGCAGCCCTCAGCAGCAATCAGCAGCTGGTGCGCCACCTGCTGACTTGCGCTTACCAGGGCACGGTGAACTCTTCGGACGATACCTTCAACTCGGCCAAAGAGCTGGCCGATAGCATTGGGGCCCGCTTCTACCACTGGGGCATCGATGAGGAAGTAAGTGGTTACGTGGGCAAAGTTCAGCAGGTGCTGGAGCGGGAGCTCACCTGGCAAACCGACGACCTGGCCCTGCAGAACATCCAGGCCCGGGTGCGGGCTCCCGCCATCTGGCTGCTGGCCAACGTGCAGAATTGCCTGCTCATCACCACTTCCAACCGCTCGGAGGCCAGCGTGGGCTATTGCACGATGGATGGCGACACGGCTGGCAGTATTTCGCCCATCGCGGGCGTCGACAAAGACTTCGTGAAGCAGTGGCTGCGCTGGGCCGAAACCGAGCTGGGCTACTCGGCCCTGCGCCACGTGAACGCCCTGCAACCCACCGCCGAGCTGCGCCCCCTGGCCGACAAGCAAACCGACGAGCGCGACCTCATGCCCTACACCCTGCTCAACCGCATCGAGCGCCTGGCCTTTTACGACCGCCTTAGTCCGCGCCAGGTGCTGGCCACGCTGGCCGGGGAGGGCACGGGCTTCGAGGAAGAGCAACTCAAAACCTACGTGCGCCGCTTCTATACTCTCTGGAGCCGCAACCAGTGGAAGCGCGAGCGGTACGCCCCGAGCTTCCACCTCGACGACTACAACGTCGACCCGCGCTCCTGGCTGCGCTTTCCCATCCTCAGCGGCGGCTTTGCCGAGGAGCTGGCGGGGTTGTAAAGGGCTTCTGGCACGACTTCAGGTTGACGAGTTAGGGTATTGCTGGATAGGCGCTAAAGCATAGGCTATTCAGGGACTCAAGCAATACATTCGAGCACCTCCGACCGGGCGCCGCCAAGGCGGCTCGCTTCGGCAATGATGGAATTGCGCTGCTGAATCTGGCGCCTCAGCCGCGCTCGGTAGGGCAGTGAAAACTGATTTTTGGAACAACTTCAACAATAGTCGAAAGTCCGCGCAAGTTTTTAGCGCAGATAGTACCTAACTCCCAGAAGCCCGGATATTGACAGCCCCAAGTCAATGCCGGATGAACATTCTATCTGAGTTCAGATTGTTTTCTGTGGATTACACCCTCCCGCTGGTTTTTGCTGATGACTCGCCCACCTGCGGCCGAGAGCTTACTCCTACTGCCGATGCCGACCTGGTAGCGCAACTGCAACAGGGCAGCGAAGCCGCCTTTCGCACGTTGGTAGCGCGTTACCAGGACCGGATTTACCGCACGGTGTTTTCGCTGTTACGCACGCCCGAAGAAGCCGAAGATGTTGCTCAAGAGGTTTTTGTAGAAGTTTATCAGACCATTGCCCGGTTTAGGGGTGAAGCCAGCTTGACAACCTGGCTCTACCGGCTCGCCACCTCGCGCGCCCTGAGAGCCCGCCAGAAGGCTCGTGCCCAAAAGCGCTTCGCCTATTTCACCAGCTTGCTGGGCTTCGACAATGACGTGCTTCACGAACCGCCCGATCATGCGCACCCCCTCGCGCTGCTCGAAGGCCAGCAGCAGCTACAGTTACTGCTAGACCACATTGCCCGGCTGCCCGATCAGCAACAGGTGGCCTTTACCCTGCACCACGAGCAAGGGCTGCGCTATGAGGAGATAGCGGCAGTACTGAATACCAGCGTGTCCGCCGTAGAATCTCTGCTGTTTCGGGCTCGCCAAACCCTCCGCAAACACGTTCAACGTCACCGCCATGCCTGATTCCGTCTTTCGACCCGACCCCGATGAGGAATGGGAAGCTCTGATTCGCCAGCTGCAGGCCCAGCCGAAAGCGGGCCCCCAGCCCTTCTTCTACGGGCGGGTGCGTGCCCGGCTCTCCGCTCAAGCAGCAGCAAAGCAGGCTTTGCCCGGGTGGCTGCTGCGGCCCGCCTACGCGATGCTGCTCGGCTCGGTGGTGCTGACGCTCAGCGGCGACGGCCGGGCGCTGCGCCCGGACCCGGAACCGACCCGTCACGTTCGCACCAGCGCTCAGCCGCCGCGGCCACTGCCGCGCTAAGCCAGCCGGTGCTTTTAAAGGAAGCACGAGTAGGCCTCAGCAGAAGAGCGTTGGGTCGCGAAGCGTCGTGTTGGGAGATCAAGGCTGATGAGCTCTTCACCTGATGGGCTCGGTAGCGCTTCGGGCCCGTTCCCAGGTCCGACTCCAGCCGACGAGTAAGCGTCCCGTTATCTTGTTAAACTCATCAAGCCGAAGGTAGGAGTACCTTTGAGCACTATTCCATTTTCGAGTCGTATGCAGCCTTTCCTCGCCGCCATTTACTGGAACGTTAACCCCATCATCGCGCACATTGGGCCCCTTACGTTGCGCTGGTACGGCCTGTTCTTCATGCTGCCCTTCATCCTGGGGACTTTCATCCTGACCCACATTTACCGCTCGGAGCGGGTGTCGCCGCAGTGGGTTGACGTGATTACGATTTACATGCTGATTGGCACCATCGTGGGCGCCCGGCTGGGCCACATGCTATTCTACGACCTCGACGCACTGATAGCCGACCCGATGGTGGTGTTCCGCATCTGGCAAGGGGGCTTGGCCAGCCACGGCGCGACCATCGGCATTTTGTTCGCCTGCTGGCTGTTCGCGCGCAATAATAAGTTCGATTACCTGTGGGTGCTCGACCGCATCGTTATCGTCGTGGCCTTGGGCGGGGCCTGCATCCGGACGGGTAACCTGATGAACTCCGAAATCGTGGGTAAGCCCACGGATGTACCCTGGGCTTTCATTTTCCCACGCGATACCGAGCACCTCATTCAGGGCGTGGCCGTGCCGCGACATCCCACTCAGATTTACGAGGCCCTGTTCTGCATTTTTCTGCTCGTCCTGCTCTACTCGATGTGGAACCGTACCAAGGAGCGTACGCCGCGTGGGCAACTGTTCGGACTGTTCGTCGTGCTGCTCTTCACGCAGCGTTTCCTGGGCGAATACCTGAAGGAAAACCAGGTAGCCTTCGAAAACGGCCACTTGTTCAACCAAGGACAGCTGCTGAGCATCCCGTTGGTCTTCATCGGGCTATGGGTGCTGTGGCGGGCCGGCAAGGACCCTCAAAACCCGCACGGCTATGCCCCGCGCGATTTGGGTAAGAAAGGCGACCAGCAGCCCGCCATTGGTACCGCCACAAGCTAGCTCTCTTAACTCCGCGAAACTTTGCGCGCCTACGGTAGCGTAAACTCATACAGCCCCCCTTGCTCGGTGCTGATGAGCAGGGTGCTATCATCTTTGAAGACGGCACCTTCGGTTTGGCCGGCACCGCTGAGGTCGACGCGCCGGGGCGGGGCCTTCAGGAGGTCGTCCCAAGAATTGCCGTCGAGGATGAACAGCTCGCCGCGGCCCAGCAGCACGAGACGGTGGCCATCGGCGCGCAGGGCGGCGTCGGTCACCTGGCCGGGAATGGCGAGCTTTGTCACGAGCTGGGCGGTGTATTCGCCGGGCTGGTCGGGCACGGTGTAGACCTTGCTGGTACAGCTCTGGCCCCGGTCTTTGGTGAACAGCCAAACCTTGCCCTCGTGCCACAGGCTGGCTTCGCAGTCGAAGTTGCGCTGCTTTTTGCTGGGCGGAAACTCGCTCTGGTCGGGGTAGGAGAAGCTGATCTTGCTTACTCCGCTGGGAGCATCGGGCCGCACGCGGTAGATGGTCAGATTGCGGCGCATACTTTCGTTGTTGCCGCAGTCGCCGATGTAATAGTTGCCCTGGGGGTCGCGGCTCAGGCTTTCCCAATCCGAGTTGGTCGCGTTGATGGAGATAGTGTTTACCAGCTTGCCGGTGCCAGTGATTTCGTAGAGGGTGGGGTAGTTGCCGTCGTCGCCGAAGCTGTAGTAGTGCTGGCTGTCGGCCGCCGGGGCCAGGCCCGAGCTCTCCGGCACCACTCCTTTGAGCGAGCCTACTTCGTGTAGGCCGGGGATTGCGGCGGCGGCGTCTTTGTTCTTGCGGCGGTCGCCGCCTTTCGCCTTGCCGGGGGCGCTGCTTTTATCGGTTTGGGCCTCGGAGCAGGAAGAAATGAGCAGTAAGGCCAACGCGGCCGGCAACAGAGGAATAAAGCGCATTGAGCAAATACACGAATGAATGAACGTGCTTATACGGAAAAGGCCGACTATGGTACGGGGTCGAAGCCCTGGCCGCCCCAAGGGTGGCAGCTGGCCAGGCGCCGCAATGCCAGGCGCCCACCCCGCCAGGGACCGTGTTTGGTAATGGCCTCGGCCGCGTAGGCCGAACACGTGGGCGTGTAGCGGCAGCTAGGTGGCGTTAGCGGCGAGATGCAATGCCGGTAAAACCAGACCAGGGCCAGAAAAAGCGCACGAAACAGCCGAGACATGGGGGCAAGATAAGCAGCCCGGTGGGTAACGCCGAGGTGATTAGCCTGTACGAGCGTGACCTGGGCGGGGGCTCCCGGCTACTTCGGCAGCGCGTTCAGCTCCGCTTTCCACCGTTCCCAGTCGGGCATAAGCTGCGTTTGCAGGTCGTAGAAAGCTTTGGAATGGTCGCCAACCACTAAGTGGCAACACTCGTGCAGCAGTACGTAGTCGAGGCATTCGGGGCGGGCGCGAATAAGCTCCGGGCTGAGGCGGATGCGCCCGGTGCGCGGCGTGCAGCTGCCCCAGCGGGTGCGCATGTTGCGCACGAACAAGGTAGGGCGGACGAGGTTGAAGGCGGCGAAGCGCGGCCATACCCGCGCCAGGGACTCGGCAAACTGCGGGCCCGCCTGGTGGGCGTACCAGCGGTGTAGCAGGGCGCTGGTTTGTGCGGGTTCGAGGGGGGCCGCGGCCGATACGATCAGCTCGTCGCCGACCAGCGCCACCGCGGGCCGGCGGGCTTCGGTAAAACGCAGGCGGTAGGGTCGGCCCTGGTAGTAATGGAGGCTGCCAGCTTCGTAGCGACGGCTCGGGGCAGGTGCCGGGCGGTTAGCAAAAGAGGCTTGGTGCTTGAGAATCCAGTCAGCTTTTTTTAGCACTTGCTGAGCCACCCATTCGCGCGAAGTACCGGCGGGGGCGCTGACGTGCACGCTGCCGTCGGGCTTCACCGCGAAGCCAATCGTACGTCGGGATCGAAACACGAGGGTATAGCTAAGGAGCTGGTTATTATAGGAAAGACTTTCGTGGTAGGGAGCAGCAGCGAAGGGTCGGGGCATGGGGCAGCAAGTTCGACAGTAGGGTCGGAATATGTAAGCAAACGGCGAAGCCCGGCAAAATAATTTCGAGGCCGAGTGCAAATAATTACTGGTGCTGTCTTACCTTCAAATTATGAGAAAGTATGTACTTGAATATTATAGTGCTTTGGGAGGTGTATTGACGTTGATTGGCGTGTTGCTGGGTTCCCCGGCCCGGGCCCAGGGCAACGGCCCGGGCGTACGGGGCGCCCGGGCCGCCGCACTCAGCAACGCCTCGGTCGCGCTAGCCGGCGAGGTGTGGAGCATGGGTAACAACGTAGCCGGCCTGGGCGAGATTCAGCAGCCCACCGTTGGCTTTTATGCGGAGAACCGCTACTTCAGCCCGGCCCTGAACGTGGGGGCGCTGGCGGTAGCCTTGCCGCTGGGCCGGGCCAGCGCGCCCTCGGCCCCCGACCAAAGCCCCTCGGCCCCCACCCGGACCTGGGCCCGCCACGGCGTGGTGGCCTTTGAGGCCCAGCGCTTCGGGGGCACGCTCTACAACGAAACCCGCGTGGGGGCCGGGTACGGCTACCGTTTTGGGCAAATCAGCCTGGGCGGGCGCGTCGATCTGCTGCAAGTAAGCATCGAAGGCCTGGGCAGCCGGCGCGTGGTGCTGGGCACGCTGGGCGGGCAAATCGAGATAGTGCCCCAACGGCTCAGCTTTGGCGCTTCGCTCTATAACCTCACCCAAGCTAAGCTGGCCAGCTACCAGGCCGAGCGAGTGCCCACCGTGCTGCGGGCCGGCCTGGCTTACCGCCCCAGCGCACAGGTGCTCTTGCTGGCCGAAACCGAGAAAGACGTGGAGCGCGACGCCAATTTCAAGGCCGGCCTGGAATACCGGCCGGTGCCCACGTTGGCGGCCCGGCTCGGAATCGCCTCACTCACCGGGCAGGCCAGCGCGGGCATTGGCGTGCTGGCGGGGAAATTTCAGGTCGACTACGCGGCGGCGTTTCAGCAGGCGCTGGGCTTCAGCCAGCATCTGAGCGTGAGCAAGTCGTGGGGGGATTTTTAATTAAAAATGAAGAATTAAAAATTAAAAATTTCCGAATTTCTGATGAAAAATTTCTGCTCATTGGTATGTAATAGGGTGCAGCAAAATTGCTTGTTCATAATCTGCCCGCGCAAAGCACGTGGTATAGGTGGCCTCCTACTGTTCTCATTTTTAATTTTTAATTCTTTATTTTTAATTAACCCTAACCTCGCGCAGGCGCAGGATTACGTCCGCCGTGCGCCTGACCTTGACCGTCTTACCCAGGAGCTATTTGCCGAGATAGAATCGGATGAGGTTCCGTACGAGGACCTTTACGAGACGCTGCTCCAGTACTACCAGACGCCCATTAACCTCAACACCGCCACCCGCGAAGAGCTGCGGGCCCTGCTGCTGCTGACCGAAAACCAGGTAAGTAACTTATTGCACCACCGGGAGCTCAACGGGGAGTTGCTGAGCGTGTACGAGTTGCAAAGTATTGAGGGCTACGAGCTGCGGACGATAAACCGGATTCTGCCGTTCGTGAGCGTGCTGAGTAGCAATCAGAATGCCGCGCGGGGCTCGTTTTGGCAGCGCCTGGCCCACGAGGACAACAACGCCCTTTACCTGCGCTACGAGCGGGTACTGCAGCAGCGCCGGGGCTATACAGCGCCCACCCTCTACCAGGGCCAGCCCACTACGCGTTACCTTGGCACGCCCGATAAGATGGTGATGCGCTACCGCGTAAGCCACTCCAAGGATTTCAGCTTGGGCTTCGCATTGGAAAAAGACGCAGGCGAAGCCCTGACCTGGAACCCCAAAAACGGGCAGTTCGGGGCCGACTACTGGTCGGCGCACGTGCTGCTGCAAGAGCGGGGGCGGCTGAAAGCCTTAGCCCTGGGCGACTACCAACTGCAGTTCGGGCAGGGCCTGCTGCTCTCGTCGGGGCTGGGCGTGGGCAAGGGCGCGGAGACGATTACCACCCTGCGGCGCTCGTCGGTGGGCGTGCGGGCGTACTCCTCCTTGCTGGAGAACACGTTTTTTCGGGGCGGCGCGGCTACCTACCAGGTGGCGCCTACGGTGCAAGTCACGGGGTTTGCCTCGCACAAGAACGTGGATGCTAACCTGCAGCAAACCCTTGATTCGCTGGCGCAGTACAGCGAGTTCACCTCGGGCTTGCTGTACACGGGCTTTCACCGCACGGCGGCGGAGCTGGCCAGCCGTCACCGGCTCGCCGAAACCATCGGGGGTGGCAACGTGGGCTACACCAGCCGCGACGGCAACCTGGCCATCGGGGCCACGGGGGTGTACACGCGCTACAGCACCGCTATCCTCAAGCGGCCCGAACCGTACAACCGGTTCGAGTTCAGCGGCCGGGAAAACCTGGCGCTGGCGGTCCACTACAGCTACGTGTGGCGCAACCTGCTGCTCTTCGGCGAAACGGCCCGCAGCACGGGTGGGGGCCTGGGTACCGTGAACGGGCTGCTGGCCAGCCTCGGCCCCACCGTGGACGCGGCCCTACTGGTGCGGCACTACACCCCCACGTTTCATACCCTCTACGGCAATGCTTTCAGCGAAAACACCCGCAACATCAACGAAACGGGCGTGTACGTTGGCCTGAAGGTGCGGCCGGTGGCCCGCTGGGAAATCTCGGCCTACTACGACCAGTTTCGCTTCCCGTGGCTGCGGTACCGGGCCGGTGCTCCCACCGATGGCCACGATGCCCTCGTGCGGGTGGCTTACGCACCTACCAAAACCAGCCTGCTCTACGCCCAGTTGCGCCAGCGCCTCAAACCACAGGACCTGCCCGCAGCCGAACTGATCACTCTCGACCCTTACCGGGCCCTGCCGCTGCCCGGCGACCAGCTGCGGCAGAGCTTGCTGCTGTACTTCAACACCGCCGTCAGCCCGGCCCTGGAGCTGCGGACCCGCCTGCAGGCTTCGCGCCTGCGCTACGACCGCGAGCTGGCCTGGCATCGCGGCTACGTGCTGGCCCAGGATGTGAGCTATCAGCTTAACCGGGCCTTTAAGCTCACGGCTCGCTACTCGGTGTTTGATTCTGACGACTACGATAGCCGCCAGTACATCTACGAGCCGGACGTGCTGCTGGCCGTGTCGTTGCCGGCCCTCTACGGGCAGGGTACCCGGGTCTACGGTATGGCCGAAGTTCACCTCAACCGCTCGCTTACGCTTTGGCTGCGGTACGCCGAAACGCGCTATCGCCACCAGGATACGGTAGGAACCGGGCTGGAAGAAATCCAGGGTGACTTGCGCGGCGAGGTGAAGGCCCAGCTGCGAGTGAAGTTTTAATCTTGCGACGTTGAGCAAAAGGCAATGTTAGGCCATGCCCTTCGCAGAGCTGGCCACAGCGGGAAGTAGCTATCTCTGGCGAGGTCTGCTTAGCTCTCGGTCTTGAGCAGCACCACCTGGGCCTTGTCGGCAATGCTGATTTTACGCCGGAAATCCAGGTAGGCGGCGTAGGCTGTGCGGGGCATCCGGCCCCGCTTTAGCTCCAGGCGGCGGATGTATTGCACCGTCCCATCGGGCAGCGTGGCGTAGTGGCTAGCGTAGGTGCCGTAGGCGGTGCTGAGCTGCACGGCCGAGGGCAAAGTCTCGGCCCGGAAGCCCGCGGGCAGGTGCAGACGCACGGTGTCGGCGTGGAGGCTGGCCCGGGGCAGCCACAGGGCGGCCTGGCGCTCGCCCACCTGCGCGGGTAAGGCGGGCAGGCGGCTCAGTAGGTTGGGGGTAATGAAAACGCGCTTGCCGCTGGGCACGGCAAAGCCCGGCAGGGCCAGCCCCAGGGTTTCGACTACGCCCGGCAGCGGCCCGGCCGCCGTAGCGGCCAGGTTGAGCTTGGTCAGGGTGAAGGTGGGCAGTTGGAGGCGGTCGACGACGTACTTTTTTTGTTCCGTTGGGCTCAGGTCATGCAGCAGCTGGGCGTAGAGATCCTGCTCCTGGCCGGTGCGCAGGGTGCGGGCCGTTGCCGTGGCCCCGCCCGCGGCGTCCAGAAACAAGTCGATGCGGCGCTCCCGGCGGTTTTCGGTGCTGCCGTAGCTGGGGGTGGCTACCAGTTGCCCGCCCTGGGGCGTGAGCAGTAGGGCATGGCGGTTGCCCGTAAAGCTGCCCAGGTAGCCGAAGGCTTGCGTCTGGCTCGTGCACTCCAGCCACAGCGTATCGGGGCGGCTGCCGGTGGCCAGGGGCACGCACAAGATGGCGTGGTTGAACTGCGAGCTGGGGAAGTCGGCGCGCAGGTCGGCCTGGTCGCCGCCGGCCCCGACCAGGGCCACGTAGGCGGGCACGCCGGCGGCGGCCAGCAGGGCTTTGGTGTAGTTGCTCAGGGCTTTGCAGTCGCCGTAGCCGCTGCCGGCCACGGCGCTGGCCGGGAAGGTTTGCCAGCCGCCCAGGCCCAGCTGCACCGAAATGTAGCGGGTGCTGCCTTGCAGCAGGTCGTAGACGCGCCGGGCCTTGGTGCGAGCATCAGGGGCGTCTTTCACCAAGGCGGCTACTTTAGCCGCGGTGGCCGGCGGGAGCTGGTCACGGCCGGCGTTCAGGTCGTAGTTCCACTGCCCGAAGCTCTGCCAGGTGGCGCAACTGCCTTTATGCCCCTGCACCTCAAAGGCGCCGGGAGCTAGTGCCACCGCCGGCGTGATGTCGGCCAGCGGGGGGGCGGCTTCTTCCTCGTCCACGGCCGGCAAATCGGTCAACTGCCACTGGTAGGTTTCCTGGCTGCCAAGGGTAGTGCGGGCAACGACGCTGCCAGGGGGCAACTGCCGCTCCTGGTAGCGCAACGGCAGGGCAGCCGGCGTGGTTACGCGGAGCGTAGCGGCTTGTACCGCCAGGCCCTCCGCTTCCTGCGGCTGCCAGTCCGGGTAAAACAGCGTGTTGTCCGACACGATTTCGTAGTCGAATTCTACCGTGTAGGGCGTTTGGGGCTGGCGCAGGTCGGCGTAGCGTACGCGCACATCGGTCATAAAACTGCCCCCCGCGTCGCCCATGCCCCGGTCGTGAATTTCGGCTGGACGCAGCTGGTGCAGCAGGCGGCCGCTGCCATCGTACACGGCGCCGCGCAGGTAGCTCAGGGTGTTAAGCGCATCGTAGCTCACGGCGTGGCGCCCGAAGTCGTCGCCCGCCGGCTCGAGCACCGTGATGGCCCGGTGCACGGTATGCACCAGCCGGCCGGCCGATTTTACGGTTACTACTTCGTCGTCGGCCCGGAGCACGGCGTGCGCGCCCTCCCGCAAGGATGCCGGAATGTCGGTCACCGCGTATTTCGGGGCGGGCCCGGCGGGCCGCAGCAACAGAAAGCTGCTCAGCGGAAGGGCAGCCATCAAGGGAAGCAACGCTTTCACGAGATAAGGGATAAGACGATTAGGACCGATTCGAAAAGATTGTTAGAGAAGCTGCTAAGTCAGAACCAGCGCGGCCGGCTCCTTCCGTACCGCCCGGTTGCTGAATACCCAGGTTTCCGGCCCGACTACTCAATAATGAGCTACGCCTTCTTCTTAATCACCAGCTTCTCGCCTTGCTTGGCCAGCATGAGGCGGTAAAACTCGCGTAGATTGGCGTACTGCTCCGCCGCGTACATGGTCTGGCGTAGGCTCAGGCGGCTGGTAATCTGCACCGTGCCCGGGCCCGCGGGGCTCACGTTGTAAAAGAAGCGGCCACCTTCCTCGGGCAGCTCAACTACGGCCGGTTTGGGTATTTCGGCCAGCTCGTAGCCGGCCGGCAGCGTGAGGGTGACCATGGTCGTCTCGTCCTGGGCCGCGCCAAAGTCGACGGGAAACAGCCGGTCGTCGTGGCGGAACGGATTCTGCTCGCTGCTGAACTCCCGGAGCGGGTTCAGGTACAACAGACCGGCGGTGGCGGCATCGTCGGCCGGCTGGGTAAATTCGTAGTCCAGCGCGAGGGGCTTGGTTACGTTGTCGCGTTCAGCCACTGTGAACTTGGGGATGGTCCAGTTGCTGTGCTGGCCGGAGTGCTCGGCGAAAAACTTTTTCTCACCCAGCCGGGCCAGCTCTTTGCGCGTGTCGGCGGCAGCGTAGCCGCCGTGCTCCTCATGCACCTTGCCGGTGAGGCCGCCTTGGGCGTCCAGGGTCAGGGCCACCTGGTGGAAGCGCACGTGGTGCAGGGTGGGAGTCAGGTCGATCCAGCGGCTATCCGCGGTTTTAGGCATAATCAGCCGGCCCATCTGGTTGAGGCAGCGCTCGGGCAGCACGCCGCAGGGCAGCAGCGGCTCGGTGGCGTCCATCAGCAATTCCTTACCGTCGGGTAAGGCCACCAGGCCCACCACGTAGTTGAATTTGTTAAGCAGCGTCAGGGTCTGATTCACCCGCCCGTGGTCGCGGGTGCTGAGCAGCACGGGCTGGGCGGGCAGGCCCGCGTCGCGCAGGGCGGCGATGAGCAGCAGGTTTACATCGGCCGCCGAGCCGCGGTGGGCGTCGTACGCCTTGCGCAGCGAACCGTCGGTGTGATAGCGGTTGGTACCGTCGTAGCGAATGCCGCTCATCACTACTTCCCGTACGGCCGCCGCCCGGGCCACCGGATCAGGGTATTGTCCGGCCAGGGCTTTCATCTGGTCTTTGAGAAAGTTACCCCGGTCGAGCTGTTGGCCGAAGTTATCATCGCCCAGCAGCTCCATGTCGATCTTAGCCCAGTTTGCGGCCACGTTGACGTAGCCCTGACCCGGAAACTTTTCGCCGGCCAGCTGGAAGTTAAGGCGGTCTACGTAGTCCTCCGCAGTTGTCATAAAGGGTTCTTCGCGGAAGGCCGGCACGTTTTTCATCGCCCAGCGGTAGTTAGTGACCCGGGCCGTTACGGTCTCGCTGCTGCCGCCTTGACGGGTGGTGGCAAAGCCGCCGCCGACAAAGCCACCCGCCGTGTGAACCATGAACTGAATGCTGCTTTCGCTCTGGGACTTCACCGCCAGGGGGTGGTAGCCCTGCAACAGCATCCGGTAGTCGTAGTATTCGGGGATAGCCGCGTGAAACTCACTCCAGCGCGTGGGTATTTCGCGCTGAAACGTCCAGTCCTGAAAATTGAACAGGAAGTCCGAGGTGACCGTGTAAGCGTACTCAATTACGGAGCCCTCCCGTACGTCGGGCAGCGTGAACTTGCGTACCCGCTGGTTTTTGCTGCGCTCCTCGAGAAAGGAACTGCTGCTTTCCAGCTTGGTTTTGACCACCTGCCCGTTCACCAGGTTGTAGGTGAAGCCGCGCAGGGAAGAAATCTTTTCGTCCTGGGTGTTGCGATGGTAGAGAGGCACTTCCACCGTGGCCACGTCGTAGCCGGCTTTCTTCAGAATTTTGATGCGCGTTATCCTTTCGGAAACCAACTGAAAGTTATCATCCCGGTACAAAAAAGAGGTTGTGCCGTAGTCGCACAGTACTACGGCGGCCGCGGCGCTATCGCCCACAAAAGGGGCGGCAGTTAAGTCTTTCGGGTCGAGCTTACCGAATTTGATGGGTTCTTGGGCCTGCGCAGTGAGGGAACTCAGCAGGGCTGCTACCAGGACTGCGGGGAAGAGTAAGAATTGCTTCATGCGAAGAATAAATGGTAAGCAAATTTTTTCACAAATTAAAGATAAAAATGCAAGCAACATAGTAGCTGTTTGCTTGTGAAAAGATAATTATCTTATTAAGAGGTAGATAAAATTAATTAGCGTTTTCTCTGAATAATGAGCTTCTCGGCTGGCTTAGCCAGCATGAGGCGTTAGAGCTCCTGCAGGTTGGCGTACTGCCAGCTTCGTACACGGCATTGCGCAGGCTCCGACGACTGGTAATCTGCACCACGCCAGCAGGGGCTGCCGTCAAGCTATAGAGGAAGCGGCCACCATCGGGTAGGTCGATTACGGCCGGTTTAGGGAGTGCAGCCAGTTAGTAGCCAGCGGGCAGCGGGAGGGTAACCATGATGGTTTCATCCTGGGCGGCGCCAAAATCAATGTTGCAAAGTCGGGCCTCGTGCCGGAACGGGTTCTCCTCAGCTCCCAATCCCCCTAGTGGGCTCGAAGCGGGCCGCAGGGCAGGATAATAGCGGGAAAGAAACAGGGCTGGCAAGTATTAAGGAAGAAACACGCGAAAATCAGCTGCCCTTAAGTTGACCAACGGCCCCTTCCCCAGCAATACCTGCTGCCCGCCGCCCGCGCTATCAGCCGCAAAATCATCAGCCGCATTCCGTTGGCATTACTCACTCCTTCCAGATAGGGGCTTTTAGTCGGCTCCCAGGTTACTTTCGCGGCCGGGTCCCGGCCTTACACTACCTCTTCGGGGGAAGGCTCCGGAGCGGGCGCGGAGTCTGCTGCTGCCACGGGACCAGTGGCGGTCAGGGTGAGCAGGTAGGCGATGGCCAGCAGCACGCACAGCAGGCTCACGCCGTGCACGTAGGGCAGGCGGGCAGGCTGGTTGGCGAATATCCAGCCGGCGAGCAGGGCACCCAGGCCGATGCCGATTTCCAGGGCGATGTACATGGTGGCCACGGCCCGGCCCCGGTACTCGGGGTGGCTCAAGTCGATGGTCCAGGCGTAGAGCGTGGGCGAGTTCAGCCCGGTGCCAATGCCGAACACCACGGCTCCCACCAGAAACCAGGGCACCGACGGCGACCACACCAGCAACCCCAGCCCCAGGGCCAGAATGGCCGCCGATACCCGCAGCACCGGAATGCGTCCGTGAATATCGGAGGCCCGGCCCGACAGCAGGCGCACGCTCAGCGAGGCCCCGGTGTAGCACACGTAAAACAAGCCCTTAGTGGGGCCCGCCAGGCCCAGCAGCCGGCTCTGGTCGGGGATGACCGTGAGCACCGCGCCGAAGGGAAACAGGCACAGCAGCGTAACCAGAGCCGGCGCCAGCACCCGCGGTTCCAGCACCTCGTGCCAGCTTAGCTTCAGCAGCGACCAGCTGAAGCGCCGCCGCTGGGCCCGGGGCAGCGTCTCGGTGAGGGTGCCTTGGACTACCAGGGAGAGCAGGGCCATCCCGCTCGAACAGTAAAACATGGTATTCAGCGAGAAGTGCTGGGCCAGCCAGGAGCCGAAGGCCGGCCCAAACGCCATGCCCAGCGCCCCCGTTACGCCCAGCAGGCCCATGGCTTCGCCGCGCCGCTCCATGGGCACGATGTCGGCGATGAAGGCAGCGGTGCCCGTGGGCTTAAAGCCGGTGCTGAAGCCGTGCAGCAGCCGCAGCGTCAGAAAGCTGGTTACGGTGAGGGCCCAAGGGTAGAAAAAACCGCATACAAAGCAGACCAGCGAACCGAAGACCATGACGGGGATGCGGCCCACGGTATCGGCCAGCTTGCCCGAAAAAGGCCGCGAGAAAGCCGCCGTGAGGGTGAATAAGGCAATGATGTACCCTTTGTACTCGCCCCCGCCCAGCCGGGTCAGGTGTTCGGGCAACTCGGGCAGCAGCAGGTTGAAGCTGAGAAAGAACAGAAACGACGACCAGCACATCAGCCAGAAGCCCAGACTATACGTCTGGCGCGTGGTAGCTGGTGAAAAAGGGGCTTTCGGGATATTCAAGGAGCTTCAGTACTATTCAGAGTGGGCCAGCCGCGACCAGGTTTTACCCCCATCTGCTACCCTTTCGGACGGCTTGGCGGCTGGTCCTCCGGGCCTGCTCAGCAGCGCGGCCTCCGCAATGCCGAGGTACTGCTGGAAGCGGGACTTGCCCTGGTGTAGGCTCATCATGACCTAGGCATGGGGCACGCCCTGAGCCGTTTTGAGCGTGGCGAAGGTTTTACGGCCGCGGTGAAACAGCGCCAACTGACGGAAGGCGCCGGCCAGGTGCTGCGCGTAAAGGTACGGAAAGGTGAGGCGGGCCAGCTGTATTTGGCCTGCGGAAGGGCGAGGAGGCGGCTGGTATTTAGCTTTAACGACCATTTAAGCAGCCTCTCATTCCTTGTCCAATGCAGTCAGCCAGGCAGCAAGCAGCAAGTAGTGGGCCTGATTCACGAATACCAAGCCGCCGTCTATAGGGCCGTGGCCTTATTGAATAAGTCAAAGCAGGAAAAAGGCTTTCAACGGCCGCAGGAAAGCCCAGGAGTTTGGGCCGGGTATCCAGACGACTTAAAGCAAGTGCGATCCAGTTTCCACGGCAGTGGCTGTATCATTACCAGGTCCGCGTTTCAAGTAGACTTCGATTACGGCGGAGAAGGCGGCTGTACCGGCATTGACACCTGGTTCATGGTTGATTCTCTAAAAAGCAACCTAGTCATACAAGCAAAATATCCTTTGCTGACCAACGGCGAAATAAGCGGAACAGCTTCTACAGGAATTAGCGGAAGAGGGCTTGCTAACCAGGTACCGGTATTCTGCGGATGATAGGCGCTATTATGTAACGGCTGACATCGGCAAGCCCAATCCGCTGACAGTAAGGTTGTACATGCCCGGTGAGGACGTTTCTTTGTGATGCCTACCCGCCTACTCCCATACCGGGGGTAAAGGGCCGGTGGCTCGTTTGGGTTCGTAGGCGTGCCAAGCGGGCGCAGGGCCTGGGTTTTATCGCTGAACACGGGGCATTGTAGTGTTGAGGCACCACACCGGGTAGGTCATTAGTGCCGATGTAAACTCAGGCAACATTTCCCATACCCGGCTACTGAGGCCGAGCGGAGGACCGCACCAGGGTGAAGACAAGGCATTCAGGAAAGACTCGGCGCTAGTCTCAGCTGCCCCCGGCTAGCCCGGAATTAAACTTTGCGTCGGTCGGCAAACGGCATATAAATCATCGGCGAGCGCCTTATGACCCTCTTTATTCAAGTGAATGCCATCGGGAAGGAAGGCATAGTCACGCCGCAGGATGTCGTGCGAGTCCACCCACCGCAGGTTGGGGGTGGCGTCGAAGCGGTGCTTCAAAATCAAGCCGCCGAGCCGGCGCAGCAGGTTGTGAGTCGACGCGACGGCGGGGAAAGGAGATATGCACACAAACGTGGTTTGTGGATTCTCCTGAATCAATTGGTTTATCAGGTTGAACTGCTGACGGTATTTGCGCAGCACCACCCACGTCAGTACGTACAGGGTGCTGCCCACCAGTACTTTAATCAGATCCATCGCAGAAAGTCCGGTTCCGACTGAAGGGGTGGGAGCTTCCGCTCCCACCGTTACGCGCCGAGGGGAAACTGCCGCTGAGATGGCTTCCGCAGTCGAGGCGGGCTTTTGCTTCTGGGAGCTGTAGCTGTACAGGGAGCTAAGAGAGGACAACTCGGCTTTAATCCCGACCGTAGTCGCTAACATATGCTTCCAGCTGGCCGAAAATTCAAAGTTGCCCAACTGTAAAAAAACGTGCTTGGATCGGAACTGGCGCGTTAGTGGCGCATGCTTGGCAATTTTGCCAATGGTGGCATAAGGGCTTTTTATTACTTCGGTCGAGTGAAAAACTCTTGCCAAATGGTCCACGAAAGAGCAGCCCTCTTCTACCAGGTAGCCCGCAACATGACACCCGCCTATAAATTCTAAGATAGGGGCATTAAAATGAGACATAATTTTATTATAAAAAATCTTAGGGCTCGTAAAGATAAGCAGGCCTATGGATTTTATAAAAAAGCCTGGCTTTCCAAGGTGTGTATTTTTGTCACTATTACAATTAAAACTAACAGTTCTTTATAAAGTGTATTGATTATGAATAGGTTGTTTTATGTTAAATAGCACTGGAAATTCCATGTTTATTTGCCCTCCCAGCAACTGATAGAGCTTCAGGTGTTTGCTGCTGCTACCATAAACCAAACTCTCGAATTTGCAAGGCAAAAACCGGTATGTTCTCTAGATAACCTGGTATTTATGAAATTATTTTGGCTGCTTGAAGCCGTGCGGCGCTGCAGTTAGGAATTGACCTAAAATAAGAATGATGAGGATTTACTTATTATTAATAAAGTACTAAATAAAGGCCTGACTTAAGGGGTTAGGTCAAGTCATCAGCCAGCGGAATTTGGCGCTATCCTTTCAACTATGAGCAAGCCCGGGCCGGGCGTCCGCAGTTTTAGAGCAGAGGTTAAAGATAACGAACAATAAAGTCGGAAACCAGCCCAGCAACCCGAAGCTGATGGAGTAGGGGTGGGGCGGCCCGCTAGTCAGCGTGAACCCTTGCCTTCCCGGTTGAGCTTATCGATGGAAGCGGCCAAGAAGTTTCGGCAACTGGTAGCCGGCCCCGGCTGGGAATGTTGGCCCGGAGTGAAAGTTTTGGATATCGCCAGGGGCCAAGGGCTCGTACAGGGCCTGCATCTCCTTCCGAATATATCCTCTATGACGCAAGAACAACTACGCTTGGCCGAAGACCACGCCCAAACGGCAGCCTGGAAGAAATTTGGACCTTACTTAACAGAACGCCAGTGGGGCACGGTGCGCGAAGACTACAGCGCCGACGGCAACGCCTGGGAATACATTACCCACGACCTGGCCCGCTCCTACGCCTACCGTTGGGGCGAAGAGGGCATCGGCGGCATCAGCGACGCCCGGCAGCAGCTCTGCTTCGCCCTGGCCCTCTGGAATGGCCGTGATGCCCAACTGAAAGAGCGCCTGTTTGGCCTTACCAACGGTGAGGGCAACCACGGCGAAGACGTGAAAGAGCAGTACTACTACCTCGACAGCACGCCCACGCACTCCTACATGAAGCTGCTCTATAAGTATCCCCAGCAGGATTTTCCGTACGAGCAGCTGCGCGCCGAGAATGCCCGGCGCACCCGGCAGGAACCCGAATATGAGTTGCTCGACACCGGCATATTTGACGAGAACCGCTACTTCGACGTTTTCGTGGAGTACGCCAAAGCCGGCCCCGAAGACCTGCTGATTCAAATAACCGTGCACAACCGGGGCCCGGAGGCGGCCACCGTGCACGTGCTGCCCCAGGCCTGGTACCGCAACACCTGGGCCTGGGGCTACGAAAACTACCGCGACCGGCCCGAAATGCACCTGGTGCATCCCGGTGCGGTGGAAATGGCGCACCAGGAGCTGGGCGTGTACCGGCTCTACTGCGACCAGGCGCCCGACCTGCTTTTTTGCGACAACGACACCAACGGCGTACGGCTCTACGATTTACCCAACGAAGGCCGCTACTTCAAAGATGGCATCAACGACTACCTTGTCGAGGGCCAGGCCGCCGCCATTAACCCGGCGCAGCGGGGCACGAAGGTGGCCGCGCACTACCCGCTCACCGTGGCGGCCGGCGCCTCCCAAACCGTGCGGGTGCGGCTGCGGCAGGCCGGCAGCGCGGCGCCCTTTGCTGATTTCGACCAGGTAGTGGCCCGGCGTCGGCACGAAGCCGACGAATTCTACGACTGCCTGCAGGAGCACCTACCGGACCCCGATGCCCGCAATGTGCAGCGCCAGGCCTTCGCGGGCCTGCTCTGGAGCAAGCAGTACTATTATTACGACATGGCGCAGTGGCTCGACGGCGACCCCAATTTTGTGGTGCCGCCGGGCCAGCGGCGCCAGGGCCGCAACAGCGAGTGGCGCCATCTCTACAATGCCGACATCATTTCGATGCCCGACAAGTGGGAGTACCCCTGGTACGCGGCCTGGGACCTGGCGTTTCACTGCCTGCCGCTGGCCATGGTCGACGCCGAGTTTGCTAAAAGCCAGTTGCGGCTGCTGTGCCAGGACTGGTACATGCACCCCAACGGCCAGCTGCCGGCCTACGAGTGGAACCTGAGCGACGCCAACCCGCCCGTGCACGCCTGGGCCACCTGGCGGGTGTACCAGATGGACCAGAAGCGGCGCGGCGGCCAGGGCGACACCCACTTCCTGGAGGCCGTCTTCCACAAGCTCACCCTCAACTTTGCCTGGTGGGTGAACCGCAAGGACCGTAACGGCCACAACATCTTCGAGGGCGGCTTTTTGGGGCTCGACAACATCGGCGTGTTCGACCGCAGCGCCCCGCTGCCCACCGGCGGGCACATCGAACAGTCGGACGGCACCAGCTGGATGGCCATGTACGCCCTCAACCTCATGCGCATGGCCCTCGAGCTGGCCCGCACCAACCCCGTGTACCAGGAAATTGCCAGCAAGTTCTTCGAGCACTTCCTCTACATCGTGGAGGCCATGACCAAGGGGGGCGACGGCGAATTCAACCTCTGGGACGAGGAAGACAGCTTTTACTACGACGTGCTGCACACCCCCGACAGTACGCGCACCAAGCTCAAGGTGCGCTCCATCGTGGGGCTCATCCCGCTGTTCGCGGTGGAGGTGCTCGACGAAGAGATTCTCGACGCCCTGCCCGAGTTTACCCAGCGCCTGCGCTGGCTACTCCGCCACCGGCCGCAGCTGGCGGCCCTGGTGTCGCAGTGGCAAGACCCGGGCAAGGGCGAGCGGCACCGTCTCTCGCTGCTGCGTCGGCACCGCCTGAAGTGCCTGCTGGCCCGCATGCTCGACGAACAGGAGTTCCTATCCGACTACGGCATCCGGGCCTTGTCGCGCTACCACCTTGAACACCCGTACCGGTTTCCCGGGGCCGAGGCCGACTTCTCGGTGGCGTACGTGCCCGGCGAGTCGGATTCGGCCATGTTCGGGGGCAACTCCAACTGGCGCGGCCCCATCTGGTTTCCGATCAACTACCTCATCATTGAGTCGTTACAGCGCTTTTATGCCTACTACGGCGACTCTTTTCGGGTGGAATACCCAACCGGCTCCGGCCAGCTGTGCACCCTGCGGGAAATTGCCACGGCCCTGGCCGCGCGCTTAAGCAAGCTGTTTCTGCGAAATGAGCAAGGACGCCGCCCTGCTTTTGGCTCCGACGAGCGCTTGCAGCACGACCCCCATTTTCGCGATTACCTCCTGTTTTACGAGTACTTCCACGGCGAGGACGGCCGCGGCCTGGGCGCCAGCCACCAAACCGGGTGGACGGGACTGCTGGTCCGCCTCCTTCCGAGCGAGGTCGCGGAACGAACTCTTTAGGCATGAGTCTGCGCCCCCCGGGCGGCCACTGCTCAACCCAAATATAACTGGCCCACCGGGGCGTATAGGCGCTGTTCCCCGGAGCAGCAGGTGAGTTGACAGCCGCCCCAGCTTCTCGTAGGGCGGACTCTGCGAGTACGCCCTAAAACGACACCGTGGCGAGCAATCGAAGCGCGGGGCTATGCTCCTTTTTTCGGGAAACCCAAGTCCGCGTAACAGGCGCTCTGCGGTCGGTATGCTCTTGGACGGTGCGCGTGCTAAAGCCCTCGTAATACAGCTCCGGAACCATTGAGAGGCGGGGGAGCAGGTGAATGGTCGCTCCCAGTCCCGCCATGGCGCCCCAGCCCCGGCCCGTCTGGGTCTCCGTGTAATCCAGGCAGCCACACAAGCCACCCGTGTACGCCCCGGAGGCGCTGGTGTGCCGGTAGGCCCCGTCGGCAAACGCATAAAGCCACGGCAACTGCCGAACGAGCGCGTACTGCCCGCCTACCCGCAGGGTAAGCGCCCGGGTCGTGGTTTCGCCGCTGGGGCAATCGTTACAGTCACTGGGCGGCCCAGCCTGCCGCTGGGTAAGGCCCGCGCCGCCCCGCAAGCCTGCCTGCTGGGGCACGTAGCGAAAAAAGACCCCCGAGGGCCCCTGGAACTTGGTGCGGGCCTCGGACACTAGCGGAACGTAGCTCATCCCTTCCAGGCCCGCTTCGTAGAGCCGCGGCCGAGGTGCTTGCGCACGAGCCGAAAACGCACAGCCCAGGAGGACGGTGCAGAATAACCAGGTCTTTATCTTTCTCATACTATGGGGGCAGTAGCTACGCGGCGTAAGTACGCAGGGCTTCACCCACCTGACCGTTCAGCCGGCCCCGGGGTTGCGTCGGTCAAGCAATGCCCGGCTTAGCCGTAATTTCTTTAAGGGGAAGGGGTTTGGGACAGGGATTCTGCGGGCTCAGAGGTCGCCGCGGGCACCCGGAAGAGCAGCGCATACCCCATGAGCCCCGCGACCAGGGAGGACAGCAAAATCGCCAGCTTGGCCACTCCAACACCCTCGGAGTGCTCGCCCAGGGCCAGCAGCGTAATAAACAACGACATGGTGAAGCCGATGCCGCCTAGTACGCCCGCCCCCCACAACTGCCGCCAGCTCACGCCGGCGGGAAGCGAAGCCCACCCCAGGCGCACCACCCCCCAGGATAGCAGCCCAATTCCCAGGGGCTTGCCCAGGACCAGCCCGCACAGGATGCCCAGCCCCAGGGGAGTACCAAGCTGAGCAAACATCGACCCATCGAGCGCCACACTGGTATTGGCGAAGGCGAAGAGGGGAATGATGCCGAAGGAAACCACTGAGTGCAGGCGCTGCTCGAGCCGTTGCGCCGGCGAGCTAATGGTTTCCGAGAGGTACTCCAGCTCTTCGCTGATGGTGCGCGGGTCGGCGTCGGCACCGTGGGTCTCGTGCTTGAGAAAGGTCAGGCGCTCGTCCAGCAGCCGCAGCAGGTCCGGGCGGGGGTGGCCAATGCGCAGGGGAATGGCCCCGGCCAGCATCACGCCGGCCAAGGTGGCGTGAATGCCCGACTCCAGCATGAAGAACCATAGCAAGACGCCCAGGGGCAGAAACGCCCAAAGCGTGCGCGCCCCCAGCCGGTTGAGGGCCAACAGCGTGCCCCAGGTGCCTAAGGCCAGGCAGAGGTAGCCCAGGTGTAGTTCAGCAGTATAAAACCCGGCAATCACCACCACGGCCCCGAGGTCGTCGACAATGGCCAGGGCCGTGAGAAATATTTTCAATCCCAAGGGTACCCGGGGCCCGAGTAGCTGTAGCACCGCCAGGGCGAAGGCAATGTCGGTGGCCATGGGAATGCCCCAGCCCGCGGCCGTCGGGGTGCCGCGATTGAGCAGGCTGAAAAGCAACGCTGGCAGAAGCATGCCGCCCAGTGCGCCGGCAATCGGCAGCACCGCCTGGCGCCAGGTAGACAATTCCCCGTCCAGAGCTTCGCGCTTAATTTCCAGGCCCACAATGAGAAAAAAAATGGCCATCAGCCCATCGTTTATCCAGTGCAGCAGGCTTTTGTCGAGCACTAGCCCGTTGAGGGAGATCCGCAGGTGCTCCTCCCACAGGCCCGGGAAGTAGCGCGCCACGCCCCAGCTGGTATTGGCCAGGACGAGCGCCAACCCGGCACTCAGCATCAGCACAATGCCCCCGGCCGCTTCGCGCCGAAAAAATTCAGAGAAGGGCCGCACCAACGGCCGGACAAGATGGGCAACAGCCATAAACCGGTTGTTATTAGCAAGTAAAATTACTACCGGCACCGTCCCGGATGGGGGCGGCCGCGATTATCAAAACAATTCCCGGGTAGCGAGTGCTTTTAGCTTATCCTCATCACGTGGCGATTGCATAGCTACGCCCACCCTGGCCGACCAGCTGCCAGGCTTATACTACCCCCGTTTTTTTCAAGCATCCTCTCTTTTGGTTTATGATGAAACTCGATGGTAACCAGGTACGCACTCCCTACGTCAACTCAGTAGGCGACCTTATCGACCGGTGGAACTCAAGGGCACCGGGGTGAGCATCCGTATCCCTAGCCTCTGGTACTCGTACTCAACCGCGCTAAGTACGGGGCCTGGCGCGGTGAGCATCCGTGTCCCTCGCGTCGGATACCCTCTCTGCTGGGGCTTCGCGCCTGAAGCGAACCGGGGGCATATCCGGGAGGGCACGGCCGTTATTCGGCGGATAAGCCTCGGCTGCTGCCTCCGCAGTCCTAAATTCTTCTTTCCTATCTTCTAAACTATTGATTGCTAGCTATGCACCAATTGATCTACATAAGCCAGGCTACCCGGCCTCTTTCGGATGCTGACTTAACGGAGCTGCTGCAAGAGTCCCGGCAGCGGAATGCCGCGGACGGCATTACCGGCGTGCTCCTCTACGGCAATGAGCGCTTTGTGCAGGTAGTCGAGGGCGAGGTCGCGGCCCTGGCCGACCTGTACGGGCGTCTGTTGCGCGACGCGCGCCACCACACCGTAACCCGACTGGCGTATGGCCCCATCCCCGAGCGCCGCTTTATGCAGTGGTCCATGGCCTTTCGCACGGCCGCGCGCGCTCAGATGGAAGAACTGGCTGGCTACGCCAACCCCGACCAGCTCGTGCTGTGCCATACCGGAGAAGACACCCCCGATGGGCCACTCTTTCAGCTGATTCAAAGCTTCGCGCACGATACCACGAGCGAGCTGTAGCCTGCTGATAAAAAGTAAAGGCCATCTTACTGAACAGGCCGTAGCCTCTTTCCCGACCGACATTCGACCCAACGAAGTGGGGGAGAGGCTGCGACAGAACAGACCTCCGCGGGAGTGGTTGCTTAGGAACGCTCCATACAGCTTAGTTGGAGCGGTTGAAACCGGTGCGCAGCAGCGACAGCATTTCATCTTTGGCCGCAATCAGCTGGTCTTTCATCGCCAACTGCTCGCGGAGCGACAGTGCCTCTTGGCGGGCCAGGTCGCGCTCGGCTTTGTACGTGTCGCGCTCCCGCTCGCAGTCGGCCAAGCCATAGCCGCGGCCGATGGTTGAGCCCGGAATGGGGCCCGGGCGTTGGCCGGAATTATTTTTCTGGTAGGAGACCAACGGCTCGTCCGAAGCGCTGGGCTCCGTCAGAAACGGCTCGCCCTCCCCGGTAATGAGCCACGCTGGATTTACGCGATTAAAATGGCGCAGGATGCTTTCCAGGTAGTCGGAGTTAGGTTTAGTGCCTTTAGAGAGGTAGTTACGGGTATTGGTGTCGCTTACGCCCAAGGCCGCACTGAAGGCCCTGATGCTTAAGCCCAGGCTCTTAATGAGAAAATTTAGGCGCTGATTAATAGTTTCTTGGGACATATATTTCGCGTTTCAGCGAATATTTAATAAATAGTGTGCGGCATATTAGACGCATCTTCGTATGTTTGCGCGGCGTACAATACTGAGTTGCTGCAAGAAAGCAACTCCTAGGTAAATTGTGCCAACTACCAGCATGCCTAGACGTGGAAAATACACCTGGCACTGGTCTGCCAGCACCCAGTATGAGATGAATGAATCCTCCTATTGGGCAGACCAGGAAGAGCGAGCAGAGCGCCGTGCTAAGGAGCGGGCCGCATCCCTGCAGAAAGCTCTACCCGAAGAGTCAGTTTCGGCGGAGCCCGCTCCCGCAGAGTCGGTCCCCGCGGAGCCGACCGCCGAAACCCCACCCCTCAAGAAGCCCCGCGGGCGTCGGCCTACAGTGAAAGTGCCGGTTACCGTCGAGCTGACCACTACCCCGAAAAAGCCCCGGGGGCGTCGCCCTACCCCGCCCGCAAATCCCGACTAACCGGCCGGCGTCCCGCTTGAGCCTGTTTTTGTGGAGAAGGTGGAGAAAGAGTAGTTGGCGCGCGTCGGCGACGCGCTGCCGTCAGGTGCCTGTGCCATTCCGTTCGTGCCGTCGAACCTCGGGCCCTGCCCCGTCGGCGCGAAACCAATCGGTACAGCGTTACGGGCACCTGCCAGCGCTGCGCTTAGCCCACCCAACCGGCTACACTCGCTGAGAACTGCCTGAGGCGGTCCTCCCGCGGCTTCGCGCCCAGCCTCCTCACCGGGTGACTCGGGTAAGCCTACCCCGCAGTGGAGTAGCCCATCCTCTGGCCAGTTTTACTGGCGGGCTGGTTCGCGCTCACTCCAGCAGCTCCATATTGCTGCCGATGGGCTCGGGCTGGTCCGCTACGAGGCGGGCCCCACCCCCAGGTTATGCGCTATCTGTGCGGGGCGCGCTGCTGCCCGGAAGCGTGGACTGAAGGCTGGCACTGGACCGGGTATGGGCACGGGGGCCTTCTGCCAAAACGGCTGCCTCGGCCTTCCGGCCCCAAGCTTGCCTCTGCCGGGGCGATGTTTGATTTCCTGAAAACCATTTCCGCCAAGCGCCCCACTGCCGGCGACAAACCACCCGTGAGCGTGCGCGAGCGAGTGTCGGCCCTGCGCCATCTGCCCGCGTTTCTCCGGCTCATCTGGCAAACCAGCCCCGCCCTGGCCCTGGCCAACCTGGCGCTGCGCCTGCTACGGGCGGGCCTGCCGCTGGCTACGCTCTACGTGGGTCGCCTTATTCTCGACGAGGTGGTGGCGCTCACCCGCCTGCCCGCCGCCGAGCGGGCCCTTCCGCCCGTGCTCACCCTGGTGGCCCTGGAGTTTGGCCTCGTGCTGCTGGCCGATGCGCTGGGCCGGGGCGTGGCCCTGCTCGACTCGCTGCTCGGCGACCTGTTTGCCAACCAGTCTTCCATCCGCCTCATGGCCCACGCCGCCGAGCTGGACTTGGATCAGTTCGAAGACAGTACGTTTTACGACAAGCTAGAGCGGGCCCGCCGCCAAACGCTGTCGCGCACCGTGCTCATGAGCCAGGTGCTGGCCCAGGGCCAGGACGTGGTCACTCTGCTGCTGCTGGCCGGGGGGCTGGTGGCCTTCCAGCCCTGGCTGCTGGGGCTGCTGCTGCTGGCGGTAGTGCCGGCCTTCCTGGGCGAGTCGCATTTCAACGAGCGCAGCTACTCGCTGTCGCACTCCTGGACGCCCGAGCGCCGCGAGCTGGACTACCTCCGCCAGACCGGCGCCTCCGACGAAACGGCCAAGGAAGTTAAGATCTTCGGCTTGTCCGACTTTCTGATTGGTCGCTTCCGCGAGCTGTCCGACAGCTTTTACCGCCAGAACAAGAGCTTAGTGCTGCGGCGCGCCGGTTGGGGCACTGTGTTCGCCGCCATTGGCGCGGCCGGCTACTACGGGGCCTACGTGTACATCCTGGCCCGCGCCGTGGCGGGGCAGATCTCCCTGGGCCAGCTCACCTTCCTGGCCGGGTCGTTCGCGCGCCTGCGCAGCCTGCTCGAAGGCATTCTGAGTCGGTTTAGCTCGGTGGCCGACGGGGCTTTATACTTGCAGGATTTTTTTGATTTCTTTGCCCTGCGGCCCCGCATCGTGCGCCAGGCGGGCTCCGGCGCTCCGGTAAGGCCCTTCCCCCGGCCCATCCGGCGGGGGGTTGAGTTTGAAAACGTCGGGTTCCAGTACAAAAATGGTACAAAATGGGCCATTCGCAACCTGTCTTTTCAGCTCGAAGCGGGTGAGAAGCTGGCGCTGGTGGGCGAGAACGGGGCGGGTAAAACCACGCTGGTGAAGCTCCTGGCCCGGCTCTACGACCCCACCGAGGGCCGCATCCTGCTCGACGGTCACGACTTGCGCGAGTACGACCCGGCCGAGTTGCGGCAGGAAATCGGGGTTATCTTCCAGGACTTTGTGCGCTTCCAGTTGCCGGCGGGGCAGAACCTGGCGGTGGGCCGCATTGAGGAGCGCCAGAACCAGCCCCGGATCGAGACCGCCGCCCACCAGAGCCTGGCTGACACCGTCATTGCCAAGCTGCCGGGGGGCTACGACCAAATGATCGGCCGGCGCTTTAACGGCGGGGTGGACCTGAGCGGCGGTGAGTGGCAGAAGATTGCCCTCGGCCGGGCGTACATGCGCGACGCCCAACTGCTCATCCTCGACGAGCCCACCGCGGCGCTCGATGCCCGCGCCGAGCACGAAGTCTTTCAGCGCTTCGCCGAATTAACTCAAGGAAAAACGGCCGTCCTCATCAGCCACCGGTTCAGCACCGTGCGCATGGCCGACCGCATCCTGGTGATTGAAAACGGCCAGTTCGTAGAAATCGGCTCGCACGAGGCTTTGTTGGCCAAGGGCGGCCGGTACGCCGAACTGTTCGCGCTGCAAGCCGCCGGCTATCGGTAGGCGGGTGGATAACGCTATATTGGTCCTTCAACCAGAATAGTGCTGTACTCGAATGCCTTACGAACTTCCTTTTGAAAAGAGTAGACTTCGAGCTGAATAAGGCCACAGCTGCTAAACTGATGATGGCTTTTTTAGAAATTCACGATTTAAATCATGCCAGTTCCTGTGCGCATTTCACGCACCGAGGAAGGGTCATGAGTTGCCGGTTGCTTCAGGGGCATCGAGAACTGGCCGCTGCTCTTTAAAAATTGATTTGCCCGGAGATTTACTGCCCGGCAGTATCGCGCTACGCCGAACGGTTGGCGCTAGGAGCGGGCTACCAATAAAAACGGGCACCATGCGCGAAAAGGCGGGTTTTGCTTTTTGTCGCCGATCAAGATTTCGCTAAGGGCCTTAGAATTCGTACATTGGTAGTAACTAACCCTGGTTTATTCTTTTTATATGAGACCTATTTTTACGCTAGTTCTTTTCGTTGCGGGGGCCCTGGCCGGCTGCATGACTACCCGCGAAGCCCGGGTGGACTCTGATTATAGCTACCGGGGCAACTTCCGCCACTACCACACCTACGACTTCGTTAGTGGTAGTGGCCTCACGGCCGATACCAGCCGCCTGGGCGAATCGGTCCGGCAGGCCATCCGCCAGCGCCTGCAAGTGCAGGGCTACCGCCAGGCCCACCGCCGCCCCGACATGCTGGTGAATTTCCGGGTGTACCAGGGCGATATGAGCTTCCACGGGTTTGTGCAGGAAGACCTCAGCCAGTGGATAAAGCGCAATGTGGAGGAGAGCGACGACACGCCCAAGGAACTGCGCCAGGGCTACCAGCCGGTGCGCCTGCTGCTGGCCGAGGGCACGCTGCTGCTCACCCTCATCGACGTGAAAACCAACCGCGCGGTATGGAACGGCTACGCCTCGGGGGTGAGCGTCCCCGAAGGGCCCATGGGTGAAATCGTGCTGCGCCGCTCGGTGCGCTCCATCCTCGACCGCTACCGCGTCTTCACCGAGGAGTTCGCGAACGGCACCCTACCCCCGCCGGCTCCCGAAACGGAGCGGTAAGCCCCCTGGGCGGTAGCACCCCAAGGACTAGTTCGGGTTCCGCCCGCCGAGGATAGGCCCGTAGTTGTGGTTGGGGAATCGGTAGCTTTCGGGTTGGGCAAGCGGGCCCTGGGCTACTTAAACCTCGGATTTGGTGGCGTGTCGCTTTTTGCGGACCATGAGCACCCAGCCGATGGACACGTAGCCCAGGCTGCTTTTCTCGGGCCGGAAGCTGACGACCTCGGACGTGCCGGGTACTGGAATAAGGGATTCCTGGTTGCGCAGGAAATCGCTCAGGTAATACTTGGCCCGAATGTAAAAGCCTTTGGACAGGTGCAATTCCGCGAATACAGCCGAATTAAACGGCCGTACTTCGCTCGGGAACCAGCTGGATGTACTACCTCGCTCTCCGTTGTAGAAGGCCTTCCGTCGGTAATGGAACATGTATTCCAGGGAGGCGCCCACGGCCAGATAAGTGCGCTTGCCCATGTTTCCCACCTTAACAGCGAGCGGAATTCCGAGGCTGTAGCTACGCTGCGTGAGTTGCAGGTCGTCGCCATTGGCCAGGGGGAGGCGGTGAGCGAAGCCTACATTAATCAAGCTCAGACCCGAGTATATCCCGAACGAGGGCGTGTAGTCGTAGTGCGACTGGTAGTTGAGATGAAGGAAGGCACTGAAGCGGCCGTCACTTTTCAGCTTCTGGCCGTAGCTGGATACCTCGCCGGAAGAAAAAATAAGCTCGGAGCCCGACATTTCATACGGTGTTCTCAGGGGAGCGGCATTTTTCAGGGCGGTGGAATCCTGCGCGTTTGCCCGCGGGGCAACGATGCTCAACATAATGATGATCAGAAGCTTGGTCATAGAATAAGCAGGGTGAAGTGAGGGGGCGAGGCAGGGATACGCGCGGACTCTGCGAGTCCGCGTTACGCTCTGGTAATGGAGCAGTGAAGGCGGGCTTATCCTTTCAGAAAATCTAGTGGCGCAAACCGCTGGGCCAGCACTTTTTCCGAGTTCACCCGCAGGGCTCGCTCCAGCAGCGTGGCGTACACCCGCCGGAAGTCGACGGTGTGGATGAGGTCGCCCTCGTCGAGTTGGGTCAGGTTGGGCATTTCGTTGAGGATGCCGGCGCGGCCCAGCCCGCCGCCGGCAATGTACACGTTGTTGGCCGTGCCGTGGTCGGTGCCCTTGCTGGCATTCTGCGCTACCCGGCGGCCAAACTCCGAAAACGTCAGCACGACGGTGTCGTTGAACCGGTTGCTGGCTTTGAGGTCGGCGCAGAAGGCCCCGATGGTTTGGGCGTACGTTTTCAGCACCGCGCTGTGGAACATCTTCTGGAGGGCGTGAGTGTCGAAGCCGGGCAGCGAGATGTAGTAGACTTTCGTTTCGCTGCCCGAGCCGATGAGCTCCGCGATGAGCTTCATCCGCCGGCCAAACTCGTGCGCGGGGTAGGTCTGGGAAGAGCGGTAAATCTTGGAATGCGCGTAGATGTAGTCCACCGACTGATTGGTTTCCGCCAGGGTTTTGTGCAGAAATTCCAGGGAAGGGTTTTTACCCGGTTCCGGCGGCGCGGGACTCAGCTTGCGCAGCACCGGGTTGGTCGAGAGCCGGTACAGGTCGGCCGGGTCGTGAAACGCCAAGCCCCGGCCTTTCACGCCTTTCAGGGCCAGGCTGAGGGTATCGTCGAGCTCCACGGCGGCGTGCGGCGCGGGGCACCGCGACCCGCAGCTGGCATCGAGGTAGCGGCCCACCCAACCCGAACTCAGCACCTGGTCGGCGTCGCTGCCGCTCTGCCAGATGTCCATCGAGCGGAAGTGTGAGCGGTTCGGGTTTGGGTAGCCGACGTTGTTGAGAATGGCCAGCTCGCCCTGGTCGTAAAGAGTGGCTAGCTCTTTCAGGTTTTTGTTCAGCCCCACTTCGCCGGTGATGCCAATGAGGTCCTTCTGGGGGATGGCCAGGTTGGGCCGCAGCTTATAATACTGGTCGTTGCGGAAAGGCACGACGCAGTTAAGCCCGTCGTTGCCCCCGGACAGCTGCACAATGACCAGGGTTTTCCCAGGAATGCCCTCGGAGGGGCCTAACCGGCCCAGTCCGTGCAGAAAGTTGGGAATCAGCAGCGAGCCGGAAGCCAGCGCCGCCGACTTAATAAAGGTTCTGCGGTTCGTCGTCATCAGCGTTCAGATCAGTTGAAATTCGGGCAGCGACATCAGGCGGGCACACATCCCGCGGAGGGAATTATCAGCGGCATCGGACTGGAGCAGGCGCCGGTCGATGGTTTTTGGGTCGCACTGAATGAAGTGGGCAATAAGCTTTTCGGCGAGCTGGGTGGGGGCTTCCGCTTTAAAAAAACTTTCCAGGGCCGACCAGTCGGCGGTTAGCTCGCCTTTGCTTTTCGGGGGGCCGGCGGCCACGGCCGCATCTTCCTCGAACGCGGGCTTGGCCGAGACGTTGAACGCGGTTCCGCTCAGCAGGCGGGCCGGCAGGTTGAGCCGTAGCAGCAGGGAGGTGCTGTCAATCCAGGTGGGGCCCCCCGGCCAGCCAGCCACGTTGGGCGGGAAGAACAGGATTTGCCCCAGCACCTGCTGCAGCTCAATCAGGGATTTGGGGTTCTTGAACTCCAGCCCCACCAGCTTTTTGTAGCGGACCAGCAGCTCCACGGGCGAGCAGATTTTTACGCCCCGGTTTTCGTCGGCGTAAAACCAGTCGGCCAGAAAGATCTTTTTCATCAGCAGGCTGATGTCGTAGCCGCTCCGGTAAAAACCATCGGCCAGCTCGGCCACGCGCGCCGGATGAGCCACGGGGTTGACAAACTCGCGGTAGATTTTGCCGACCACGTAACGAGCGGTTTCTTTCCGCTCCAGAATCAGCCTGATGACGTCCTCGCCGCCGAAGTTTCCGCGCTGGCCAAAGATTATTTTTTCGCCAGCGTCGTGTTCCTGGGGCTGGAATTCAAATTCCCCCTTCAGGTTAACCGTCCACCCGGTAAACGCCCGGGCGGCTTCCTTGATGTCCTTTTCGGAGTAGTTGCCCTCGCCCAGGCAAAACAGCTCCATTACCTCGCGGGCGAAGTTTTCGTTGGGGTGGTTTTTCTTGTTTTCCTGGTTATTGAGGTAGATAATCATGGCCGGGTCTTTGGCCACCGCGTGCAGCAGCTGGCCAAAGTTGCCCAGGGCGTGCTTGCGCAGGGTGTTGTTTTGCACCTGCATGAGATAGGCAAAGGGCGCCGAAGTCGCAAAGTGATTATGCCAGAAGAAGGTCATTTTTTCCCGCAGCACCGCGGGAGTATAGGTCATTTTGAACAGCCACTCGGCATTGAGCTCCTCCATCTCCTGCTTGGAGCGCAGAATCAGGGCTACGAGCTGAAACACGTTCAGGCCCTTGTCGTACTGCCCCTCGTGCAGAGGGTAGGGGAGGTAGGAGACGTTTTTGTACTCCCGCGAGGAAGCGAACAGCTTTTCTACGATTACCTCCCGGGAGGTGCCCAGCAGGGGCTGGATGGCTTGCGGCGTCTCGCCGAAGCCCGCCCGGAGGAATAAATGCTGCAGTTGTTGCTGATTCAACATCGGTAAACAAGAGAGTAAGCTTGGTAGCGCTCATCAGTATAAGCCCCGAACCCGGTGGCATATCGCGCCTCACTGCTAGTGCTTTAACAAGGAGCGGGCCAAAAACTCAGCGCCCGCCGCGAACCCGTCGTCGGCAGCGTGAGTTACGCTCCGCCACCCTCGTGCCCGTAAGTATAAGTATTATATCGGCGAGAGGACCACTGGACCTAATTGCTCACCAACCAGTGTGGGGAGGGCTGTTCCAACTAGTTGGTGAAGAATCCACTCGGGCAGTAACTTAAGGCGTTAGGTGCGCTTGGGCTGGTTCGTGGTCCGCTCAGGGGCTCTACCTCACCAAAGGAGCTGCCGGGCGTGGTTGGAGTCTGGCCTAGCTAAATGCACGAATGGAACAGCAACCAGCTAAAACGATGGTGCTGTAGCGGAGCCAAAAGAAATTCATATATTTATTTGCAGCGACTCGTGCTATTTGGCTAAAAAGTATTGCGGTTATCGATAAAAATTAAAAAGTACTGGAAGTTTATTTATGAATTCAGCCGGTTTCCTCAAGCTTTTATCTTGTTTTTACTGGTATAGTCATAATTTATGGCATGGTAACCTTTAATATGCGGAGTTACTCGCATTTGGTTTGTTCAGCTAGCCTTCTCGGCCAAATTCTGGTGGTTTCTTTAAGAACTATGACTTCTATTACTATCATGATAAGTTGATATTTTATGGCTTATGATTAATTGTCATCCGTTTTTCTCCCTAGCGCTATAGTACCAATATGTGCGCCCGTGTTGGTGTTAAAACCGGAAGCTATTTAAGACAATTAAGATCTGAAAATCATCAATATACAGAAAAGCATTGATATTTATTGCAAAGTTGAAGCCAATATTGATTAACTATTCAGTGATAATTATAACTAAACAGGGTTACTGGATGGCTCATAAAATATTTATATTATTGAATTTTTTATTTGCTCCTGGATCAGTCGATTTTAAGGATGTTATCCAGGCATAATTGGGCTCCTTTACGACTCAACTCACAAAACGACAATAAAATAGGAACAAGGTGCAAAAGCACAGCCTATTTGTAAGCATTTATTCTGTTTTTCAGTAACTTGTGTTATTTGAATAAGGATTTTGCAGATTTTGCAAACATTGTAGCAATACCGACAGTTTTCTCATATATTTGACCGTCCAACTCAGATTTCTCCTAGTTCACCCTCCCTAATCTACCACATGAAAACCCTTACTACTTATCCCATGAAAATTTTTACAGAACGATTAACGTCCTTTTCTTTTTTGAGCCGACGATTAGTTACTTCTCTGGCATTAGGGTTGTTGCTGAATGCCCTGCTAAGCGGGTATTCGATGGTTCATGCCCAACTGCGTTCCATGGCGTTTCGGAACACTACCGCACCGGGCTTCACCCTGGGCGGCAGTGCCCAGCTCACTGCCGGCGCCGGTATCGACCCCGATGGCGCGGGCTACCTGCGCCTGACTCGTGCGCTTAACAACCAGATGGGCTATGCCTTCGACAACACCCAGCTTCCAACGGGCCAGGGTTTCCGGGTCACCTTCGACTTCTTTGCCTACGGGGGGACGGGTGCGGATGGATTTTCCTTCTTCCTGTTTGACGGGAACATGCCCATTGGGAACTTCTCGGCGGGTGCTAACGGTGGCTCGCTGGGCTACGCCCAAAAGGTGGGCACAGCGGGTAATGACGACCCCGGCTTAACGGGCGGCTATATCGGGGTTGGCATTGACCCGTGGGGCAACTTCTCCAATCCCGTCGAAGGCCGGGTTGGTGGGGTGCAATCCAATTTGTTTCCGGTGCGCCGCTCGCCACAGTCCGTAGCCGTCCGGGGCCGGGCCGTAGACAGCTACCCTTATCTTGCCGGTACGGGCCCGAACCCGTTGCCCTTTAATCTCAACGTGCCCACGGCCCGCGCCCAGCAAGGGAGCGGTGATTTCCGCCGGGCCATCATCGACCTGGTGCCCAAGGGCAGCTCGTACGAATTAACGGTGCGTATCCAGCACGGGACGCAGGTAACAACGGTTATTGACAAGCAGCAGCTGCCGCTGCCTCCCTCTACCTTGCGGATAGGCTACGCGGCTACGACCGGCGACAATACCAACATCCACGAAATCCGCGACCTGACGGCGATACTGGCGCCAATCGCCAACAACGACCAGGCCACGACCCCCGCTAACCAGTCGGTCACGTTAAACGCCCTGGCCAACGACGTTTTCCCCGGTAGTAATTTCCTTTCCAACTCGGTGGACCTCGACCCCAGCACGCCCGGCGTACAGACTAGCTATTCGCCATCGAATGGGGCGGGTACGTTCTCGGTAACTCCAGCCGGCCTGGTGACATTTACGCCCAACGTTTCGTGGGGCATAGGCACCGTCAGTATTCCGTATACGGTGAAGAACCAGGCAAACATTGAGTCGGTCCCGGCGACCATTCTGGTCAATGTAACAGCCGCGCAGTTCGCCGACCTGACGACGACGCTCAGTTCGAACCCGACTTCAGCCATACCTGGTTCGACCGTGGTCTACACCCTGACCACTCGGAACAACAGCGCCACTGCTGCCACCAACGTCTCCTCCAGCGTGACGCTGCCCGCGGGCGTGAATCCGTCTACGGTTTCGGTAACCGGGGGCAGCTACAATGCCGGCACCCGGACGGCCACGTTCAACACGGTCGCCAGCCTGGCGGGCAACTCGAACCTAACCAATACGCTTAGCTTCACCATGCCCGGTACGTCGGTCACGGCCACTGGCACGACCTCGGCCAGCAATGAGTCCAACACGGGCAACAACGGCTCGAGTGTGACTACGACGGCATTGCAGTCGGCCGATCTGACCACGACGCTTACCTCGAACCCGACCTCAGCCTTGCCCGGGACAAATATCATTTATACGCTCACTACGACCAATAACGGCCCGACGGCTGCGACCAACGTGGCGCCGAGCGTGACGCTGCCCGCGAACGTGGTTGGAGCCGTTTCGGTACCCGGAGGCACTTATAATGCCACCACGCGGGTGGCCACGTTCAGCACGGTCGGCAGCCTGGCCAGCGGTGCTAATGTAACCAACACGCTCAGCTTCACGATGCCGACCACGTCGGTTACGGCTAGCGGTACGGTTACATCGAGCACCTCGGACCCCAACTCGGGCAACAACGGGTCAACCGTCACCACGACGGCATTGCAGTCAGCGGACTTGACCACGACGCTCAGTTCGAACCCGACCTCGGCCCTGCCGGGCGCGAGCATCACTTATACGCTCACCACGACTAACAACGGCCCGACGGCTGCGACCAGCGTGGCGCCGAGCGTGACTTTGCCCGCAAACGTGGTAGGAGCTGTTTCGGTGCCTGGGGGTAGCTACAACGCCACCACGCGGGTGGCCACGTTCAACACGGTCGGCAGCTTGGCCAGCGGCTCTAATGTAGCCAACACGCTCAGCTTCACGATGCCGGCTACCTCGGTCACGGCCACTGGCACGGCCACGTCGAGTACCTCGGACCCCAACCCGGGCAACAACGGCTCGAGTGTGACCACGACGGCCATCCCGATGGCGGACCTGACCACGGCGCTCAACTCGAGCCCGACCTCGGCCTTGCCCGGGACAAATATTCTCTACACGTTCACCACGACCAATAACGGCCCGATGGCTGCGATCAACGTGGTGCCGAGCGTGACGCTGCCCGCGAACGTGGTCGGGGCCGTTACGGTACCCGGAGGCACTTACAACGCCACCACGCGGGTAGCTACGTTCAGCACGGTCGGCAGCCTGGCTAGCGGTTCGACTTGGACCAACGTACTCAGCTTCGTGATGCCGACCACATCGGTCACGGCCAGCGGTACCGCCACGTCGAGCACCTCAGACCCCAACCCGGGTAACAACAGTTCAACCGTAACCACCACGGCATTGCAGTCGGCGGACCTGCGGACCGCGCTCGTCTCGAACCCAACCTCAGCCCTGCCGGGCGCGAGCATCATTTATACGCTCACCACGACTAATGATGGCCCGACGGCTGCGACCAACGTGGTGCCGAGCGTGACTTTGCCCGCGAACGTGGTCGGGGCCGTTTCGGTACCCGGAGGCACTTATAATGCCACCACGCGGGTGGCCACGTTCAGCACGGTCGGCAGCCTGGCTAGCGGTTCTAATGTAACCAACACGCTCAGCTTCACGATGCCGACCACGTCGGTTACGGCTAGCGGTACGGTTACATCGAGCACGTCGGACCCCAACACGAGTAACAACGGCTCAAGTGTGACCACGACGGCCATCCCGACGGCCGACCTGACCACGACGCTCAGCTCAAACCCAACCTCGGCCCTGATCGGATCGACCGTAACCTACACGCTCATTACCCGGAACAATAGTGGAAACGCTGCCACCAATGTCTCCTCCAGCGTGACGCTGCCGGCGGGCGTGAATCCGTCTACGGTTTCGGTAACCGGGGGTAGCTACAATGCCGGCACCCGGACGGCCACCTTCAACACGGTCGCCAGCCTGGCGGGCAACTCGAACCTGACTAACACGCTCAGCTTCACCATGCCCGGTACGTCGGTCACAGCCACTGGCACGACCTCGGCCAGCAATGAGATTGACACGAGCAATAACGGCTCGAGCGTGACTACGGGAGTCCTGCCGACGGCGGACCTAACGACCACGCTCAGCTCGAACCCAACTTCGGCCCTGATGGGCTCGACGGTGGTCTATACGCTCACCACTCGCAACAATAGCGGCAGCGCCGCCACCAATGTCTCCTCCAGCGTGACCTTGCCCACCAGCGTGAGTGCGGCTACGGTTTCGGTAACCGGGGGCAGCTACAATGCCACTACCCGGACGGCCACTTTTAACACCGTCGCTAGCCTGGCCAGCGGTTCGAACCTGACCAACACGCTCAGCTTCACCATGCCCGGCACAGCGGTCACGGCCACCGGCACAACCTCAGCCACCAACGAGGTTAACACGAGTAATAATGGCTCGAGTGTGACCACGGCGGCCCTGCCGACGGCGGACCTGACCACGACACTCAGCTCGAACCCGACCTCGGCCCTGCCCGGCTCGACCATAACCTACACGCTCACCACTCGCAATAATAGTGGCAGCGCCGCCACCAGCGTTTCATCCAGCGTGACCTTGCCTGCGAGCGTGAACCCGGCTACGATTTCAGTCACGGGGGGTAGCTACAATGCCACTACCCGGACGGCCACCTTCAACACGGTCGCCAGCCTGGCCAGCGGTTCGAACCTGACTAACACGCTCAGCTTTACGATGCCGGCTACGTCGGTCGCGGCCACCGGCACGACCTCGGCCACCAACGAGGTTAACACGAGCAACAACGGGTCAGCTACCAGCACGGCAGTGGAGGCGAACGCGGACCTGCAGACGACGCTAACCGGCCCGGCTACGGCCCCGGCTAATACGAGCGTTACGTACACGCTCATAACCCAGAATAATGGCCCGGACCCCGCTATCAACGTGCGGCCCACCGTGACCCTGCCCGAGAGCGCGATTTCCGTTTCGGTGCCACCCGGTGCCACCTACAACTCCACTACCCATGTAGTGACGCTTGCGCCCATTGGCAATCTGAGCTACCCCGGCACCGATACCAAAGCCATTAGCTTCACCATGCTCAACCCGCCGGGCACGGGTGCCGGTACGCCCGTCACGAGCAACGGCTACGTGACGGCGAACACGCCGGATCTCAACATGAGCAACAATACGTCGTCGGCGGTTACCGTCGTGCAGAAGCCCCTGCCGGTGGAACTAGCCCGCTTCGAAGCCGTGGCCGTGAAAAATGACGCCGTGTTAACCTGGACAACGGCGGCCGAAGTCAATAACGACCGGTTTGAGGTCGAGCGCTCGTTTGATGGCCGTTCCTTTGAGCGGGTGGGTACTCAGCGCGGCCAAGGCAGCAGCTTCCGCCCCACCGATTACCGCTTCACCGACGTTGGGGCCAGCCGTCTGGGCTACCCGCTCGTTTATTATCGCTTGCGGCAGTTCGATATCGATGGCAAGGACACGCGGGGCCCGGTGCAGGCCGTCATGTTCACTAGCGTCACTAAGGCCAGCGGGGAGCTGTACCCCAATCCTACTTCGGGCCAAGCCATGCTCGACCTGAAGCAGCTGCCTACGGGTACCTACCAGGTTCGTTTGTTTGACCTAACGGGCCGCGAGGTTGGCCGCTATACGCTGGCCAGCGGCGCTGAGCACGCGCTCAACGTGCAAAGCTTGCCGCAAGGCAACTACGTGGTGCGGGTCGTTGGCGACAAGGTGAGCTTAGTTCTGCCGCTGGTGCGCAACTAAGCTGTTGACAGCAGCAATCAGCAGCAATAAAAAAGCTCCCGAAAATATTTCGGGAGCTTTTTTATTGCTGCGGCCCTGAGGTGGGAGCTGGGCTCCTATGTAATACGGGACGGCATAGCTGGGTTGGTTCGGCGGGTTCGTGCTGTGGTGAGGCCCAGCTTCGCCCGGATGGCTGGGGCGGGTACCGGGCTTGTTTAGGTACCTAGCTTGTTCTATTGCGAGGCTCAGCCTCGCCCGGATGGTCAGCACGAGTTACGCTGCGCTGAACTCACGCCAGTACTGGGATATTACTAGCCCAGTATTGCTAGACCAGGATCAGCAGGAGGCAGCTTGGCGGCCAGCATGGTTTACCCTGGTGGCCGCGTGAGCGAACGGGTGGCTTGGCGGGTACTTCGCCGGAACTCGCGCTAAATATCAACGGGCCCGTGCCGTACCTGGATGAGCTCGGCGGCGATGCTGACGGCAATTTCTTCGGGCGTTTGGCTGTGGATGGGCAGCCCGATGGGGCCCCGCAGTTGGGCGAGTGCCGCGGGCGTAAAGCCTGCTTCGCGCAGCTCGCGGCGCAGTTCGGCCACTTTGGCGGCGCTGCCCATTACGCCCAGGTAGCGGTAGGGCCGGCCCAGGAGCTGGCGTAGCACCACGGCGTCGGAGCGGTAGCCGACCGTCATTACCACGACGTATTGGTGCGGACCCGGGGGGATTTCGGCCGCCACGCTTTCGTAGCTGATGAGGCGCCGGTGGTGAGCCGTATCGTTGGCCGCGAGCGTGGGCAACGCGGGCCGGTCGTCCAGCACCGTCAGCTCGAAGTCGAGCTGGCCGAGGATGGTTGACAAGGCCAGGCTCACGTGGCCGCCCCCGACAATGGTAACGTGCTCGCGAAAGCCTAACTGCTCGCGGTAGTACCACTCCGGCCCGGGCTGGTATTGGTAAAAGCTGCCCGCCTCGGTCTCGGCCGAAGACCTGGCCGGCACGAGGCGCAGCCCACGGCCCGGGCCCAGCGCAATATGCCCGCGGGCGCCGGTTTGCAGGGCCTCCTCGATAGCGACCACGGTGGGCAGATCAGCGGCGGTCAACGGCCAGAGCAGGACTTCCTGTTCGCCGGAGCACATCATGCCGGAGCGGTCGGCCGGGGCTTCGCGGCGGTGAATCTGAGGGCGCAGGAGCGGGGTGGAGTCAGCGGCCCGCAGGCGCTGGCGGGCCAGCTCCACAAACTTATGCTCCATGATGCCGCCGCCGATGGAGCCCGCGCTGGCCGTGGCGGTCACGCTCATTTTGAAACCCTGCCGGCCGGGGCTGCTGCCGGCGCTCCGCACCACGCACAGCAGGGCCACCGGGGTACCTGCCCGGAGGCTGGCGGCGGCGAGGGCCCACACGGGCAGGTCGCGGGGAGAGGCGGGCATGGGGGAGGAGCGTGAATTATTTGAATGCCGTTAAAGCGGCTTCGAAGTTGGTAGATCTGGCGCGGGCGTGGGAACCTCACGTGACCCTAGTTCGCTTCAGGCGCGAAGCCTCAGGAGGGGGGAGCCTGACGCTAGGGGCTGCTGATTTGAATTGCCAACAGGTCGATGCTTGGCCGGGGCAGGCCCACTAAGGCTCGCGCGTGACGGTGCCGGTGATGTAGCCGAAGGGGGCGTCGGTGGCCACGAATATTTCGTTGGTGTTCGGCTGGCCGAAAGGCTCCAGGTTAAAGGGAATGTGGTGCTTATTGGGCATAATGAGGCTGATTTCGGCTACCACGTCGTTTTCCTGGAGGATTTTCTCGCCGATGGCGTAGAGCGTGTGCTGCACCGAGTGGCTCTGGTGGCCGGCGAAGGTGCGCAGCAGCGACTGGCGGATTTGCTGGTGCCGGGAGTCAAAATCGAGCTCGGTGGTGACATAATTCCAACTGGCTTCGCACTCCGTGGCCAGGATACGGTCGGATGTTTCGGGGAGCACGGTGAATTCATCCTTGGGGTAGCCGACGAAAGCCGAATCCGTGGTTTTCAGCAGCAGCAGGCCCTTCAGCCCGGAGCTGACGGCCGGGCCTGCGGCCGTGCGGGTAACGACCGTGGTACGCTTCTCCGAGCCGCCGCCCGTGAAGGAGTGGGGGTGGGGGACGCCGTCGAACGCCAGGCGCTGCCAAAGGTGCTCGACCAGCTCGATGCGTACCTGCGATACCGGCGGGTTGCGGGACAAAAAATGCTGGCTCAAGGTTAGCCCAAAAGCTTCGATGGAGCTGGTGAAATGCTCGCGGGCCAGGGCGTAGACCGTGTTTTTCTGGGTGTCGGTGGGTAGAATGCGGGAGTTGTCGCCAAGCGTATGGGCCGCGTCGAAGTCGCCGGTGAGGGCCACGCTCACCGACACTTGTCGAAATTCGTGGTAACCTTCGTGCCGGATGATGCGCGAAAGGTTGACCGCGTTCTTGCCGTACCGGTTGGCACTTAATTTTATACGCATCGGAGTGACGAAACTGCAGGTTGGAAAAGTCTCGAATGTAGCGCAAAACGTAGCCCCATGCCCGATCTTATTCTGAAAAGCCGCCGGGTTGTTTGCCCCGAGGGTATCCGCGAGGCGGTCCTGGTAATCAGGGAAGGCCGCCTGGCCGACATTCTGCCGTTTGGTAGCGAGGTAGCGGGGCCCGTGACGGATGTCGGCGACCACGCTATTCTGCCCGGCGTTATCGACCCGCACGTGCACATCAACGAGCCCGGCCGCACCGACTGGGAGGGCTTCGACACGGCCACGCGGGCGGCGTTGGCCGGCGGCCTCACCACCTTGGTCGACATGCCGCTGAACTCGGCTCCCGTGACCACGTCGGCGGCCCACCTGGCAATGAAGCGGGCCGCCACCAAGGGGCAGCTGCACGCTAATGTCGGGTTCTGGGGGGGCGTAGTGCCCGGCAACGCGGGCGAAATCGAAGGCTTGATTGCAGCCGGGGTGCTGGGCTTCAAGGCCTTCCTCACCCACTCCGGCATCGATGATTTTCCCAATGCCAGCGAAGCCGACTTGCGCCGGGTGATGCCCCTGCTGGCCCGCCACCGGCTGCCGCTGCTGGTGCACTGCGAGCTGTCGGCCGAAGGCGGCGAGGGCCCACAAGGCAACCCCCGCGCCTACGCCAATTACCTGGCCTCGCGGCCCAAAAGCTGGGAAGACGAGGCCGTGGCCCTGATGATTCGCCTGTGCGAGGAGTTCGACTGCCCCACCCACATCGTGCATTTATCGTCGGCCAACGCCATCGCGCCCCTTGCCGCCGCCAAGGCTCGGGGCCTGCCGCTGACGGTGGAAACCGCCCAGCACTACCTCTATTTCAATGCCGAAGGCATTGCCGATGGTCAGACGCAGTTTAAGTGCGCCCCGCCCATCCGCGAAAAGGCCAACAACGACCAGCTGTGGGCCGCGCTGCAAGCCGGCATCATCGATTTCGTGGCCACCGACCACTCGCCCGCCCCGCCCGCGCTGAAGCAGTTGGTCAGCGGCGACTTCGGTACGGCCTGGGGCGGTATCGCTTCGTTGCAGCTGGCCCTGCCGGTGCTCTGGACGGGCGCCCGCCAGCGCGGGGCCACGCTGTCGGATCTGGCCCAGTGGCTCAGTGAGCACCCCGCCCGCCTCATCGGCCAGGGCCACCAGAAAGGCCGGATTGCGGTGGGCTACGACGCCGACCTGGTTGTGGTAAATTCCGAAAAGTCCTTCGTAGTCCGGGAAGAGATGCTGCAGCACAAACATAAAGTGTCGCCTTACATTTGCCAGGAGCTGTGGGGGGTGGTGGCGCAAACCTTTCTGAAGGGCCAGCTGGTGTACCAGCACCAACCCCCGGCTTTCACCCACCTCAACCAAGGCGAACTTTTAACCCGGTAGCTGAATGCAGGAGGAATACCTGGCGCGCGCGGAGCGAATTATGGGGCGCATTGAGCAGCTGGCGGCCATCAGCGAAGACCCCGCCGGGGTGACGCGCACCTTTGGTACGCCGGCTTTCGTGCGGGGCCGTGCCCTGGTGCAAAGCTGGCTGGAGGCTGCCGGCCTGGCCACCCGCGTCGACGGCATCGGCAACCTGCGTGGCCGGCTGATAAGCCGGAACCCGGGGGCGAAAACGCTCGTGCTGGCTTCGCACATCGATACGGTGGTGAATGCCGGCAAATTCGACGGCCCACTGGGCGTGCTCATGGCGCTTGATCTGCTGGAAAACCTCGCGGCGAAAGCAATCAGCCTGCCGTTCCACGTCAAGCTGATTGCTTTTAGCGACGAGGAAGGCGTGCGGTTTCATACGACCTATCTGGGCAGCAGGGTAGTGGCCGGCTCCTTCGACCCGACCGTGCTGGCGCGGGCCGATGCGGCCGGGGTGACTCTGGCGGAGGCCCTGACTGCCATGGGCGCCGACGCCTCGCAGATTCCGGCCGACGCCATTCCGGCAGCTGACTGGCTGGGATATTTCGAAATGCACATCGAGCAGGGCCCGGTGCTGTGGGAGCGGCAGATTCCGGTGGCGCTGGTTACGGCCATTGCCGGGCAGCGGCGGGTAGAGCTGCGGTTTCGCGGCGTGGCCGGCCACGCCGGCACCGTGCCGATGGACCGGCGCCAGGACGCCCTGTGCGCGGCGGCCGAGTTTATTCTCATTGCCGAGCAGTTTGCCCTGCACCACGACCAGGGGCTGGTAGCGACGGTGGGCCAGCTGACGGTGCGCCACGCGGCCAGCAACGTTATCCCCGGCGAAGTAAGGTGCAGCCTCGACCTGCGCAGTGCCAACGAAGCCCAACTGGCCGACGCCTACGAAGCCCTACGAACCTACACCGCCGCCATCGCCACGCAGCGTAACGTGGAGCTGGAGTGGAACCTGGTGCAGCAAACCGCGCCGGTGGCCTGCGACCGCAATCTGAACGCCCTGCTAACCCAGGCCATTACCGGGGCCGGCCACGAGGCCGTAGGGCTGGTCAGCGGCGCGGGCCACGATGCCGTGCCGATTTCGGCCGTGGCCCCCGCTACGATGATGTTCATCCGCTGCTTTAAAGGCATCAGCCACAACCCCCTGGAAAACGTGGAGCTGACGGATCTGGCAGCGGCGATAGAGGTAGCCGACCGTTTTTTAGTGGAACTGAAAAGGAATGTTGAATTAGGAATTAAAAATTAAAAATGAAGAATTAAAAATGTAGCTATGATTTAGTGGGGGCTTTTAGATGAGTTCTTGCAATTCAATTGTCTCGGTATTGCTTCTGCTAGCTGGTCAACGATAGCCGAGCTTACCGGGCGCCGGCGGTCAGTAGTTAGGCACAACTTCGCGAAGCATCTGGTTCGCCTCGTCGAGCGATTAAGAGCCTATCTGAAAAATGTCTGTCCTAGAAAAAACAGAACGTCATGCTGAGCGCAGTCGAAGCATCTCTCCCGCGTAGTAATTCATTCAATTGGACCTACTCTAGTGGTAGAGATGCTTCAACAAGTGGACGCCAGATGAAGCATGACGTTTTTCTTATTTTTCGGATAGGCTCTACGTTATTGTTGCACGCGACATGCTTGGGCGGCCCGGACACCGGATGAGGATAAATGATTGACATACTGGTTGGTACGAATACTTGCGCGTGGATATTTCAACAACCAATTTTTAATTCTTCATTTTTAATTTTTAATTCAACAGATGAAAATCTCCGCCCTGACCCGCTCGGTTGTCAAGCCCAACCACGCCATCATCGCACCCGACGGCTACATCAACAGCAACGTACCTGGCTGGACCGGCTGCACCGTGAACGTTATCATTAACGAGCAGATGGGGGCCCGCCTCTGCCAAACCCTCATCACCCTTACCGAGGCGGGTCGGCTGGTGGGGGAGACGCAGGCGGCGCAGATTTTCTTCTACGTAGTGCAGGGCCAGTGCCGGGTGGCCGTGGGCGGCGAAACCCGGGAACTGAGCGCGGGGCAGTTTGTCTACATTCCCATCGGCCAGGCGTATGAGTTCAGCCAACCGGAGGCCGGCACGCAGCTGCTGACCTTCCACAAGGTGTACGAGCCGCTGGCCGGCCACGCCACGCCGGGCATTTTGTTTGGTGAGAAAGACGACCGCAAAGCTCCCGTGTACATGAACGACGAGGCCCTGCGCATCCAGGAGCTGCTGCCCAACGAGCTGGCCTTCGACATGGCCGTCAATATCTTCACCTACGACATCGGCGGCCACCTGCCCATGGTGGAAACCCACATCATGGAGCACGGCTTGCTGTACCTGCAGGGCCAGGCCATTTACATGCTCGACCAGCAGTGGTACCCCGTCAAAAAAGGCGACTCGATCTGGATGGCGCCCTACTGCCAGCAGTGGGCCACCGCCATGGGCCAGGAAAAGTCGGTGTATATCTATTACAAAAACGTCAACCGTTTCCCGACGGTGGTGTAAACTAAACCGCTATGGCGTACGCAAGGCCGAAAGGCTTGTATTTCTTTCTGACAAGTGAGCCGAATACCAATTATTTATATGCGGAAGTTTATTATAATGAATTCTGCATATGTCACGTCGACACTGAGAAAGGTGACTTTAGCGTCAGCTTCTTCAATGAGCCCAGGAATAATTACGGGATGGAATCTATCAACGTCAACTTAAGTGACTTCCTGCTGACGCTGGAAAGAGCGAAAGAACAGCTGCTAAAGCATCACAACAGAATAAATGACCCTCTCTGACCTCAATGCCTTGCCAGCAGCGGTTCGTGCCGAGTCACTGGCTGCTTGCTGCGGGGCCCACGCTTGGGTAGCCGCGCTGAATCAGCAGTTTCCTTTCGCCTCATCCGCGGCGCTTTATAAGGCCGCGGCGCATACCTGGAGTAGCCTGGCGGAAGCCGACTGGCGCGAAGCCTTCACGCACCACCCCAAGATTGGCGGCGACGTGCAGGCCTTGCGCGAGAAGTTTGCCAGCACCAGCACCTGGGCCGAAGGGGAGCAAGCCGCCGTAAAACAAGCGGCGCCCGCTACCCTTGAAGCATTGGCCGCCGGCAATACGGCGTACGAGCAAAAATTTGGTTACATTTTCATCGTTTGCGCCACCGGCAAATCGGCCGATGAAATGCTGGCGTTGCTGCAAGCGCGCCTACCCAACAAGCCGGAAGCTGAAATCCTGGTTGCCATGGGCGAGCAGGCTAAAATCACCCGCATTCGCCTGGAAAAACTACTAGCCGCATGAGCCAGATAACTACTCATATTCTCGACACCACGAAGGGCCGGCCCGCCGCGGGCGTAACCATCGCGCTACTGCAACAAGCCGGCAACGACTGGCAGGAAATTGCGCGCGGCGTAACCAACCCGGATGGCCGGATTACTGATTTACTGCCCAAGTCAACTTCCTTAAAGCTGGGGGTTTATAAAATGAAGTTTTATACCGAAGAATATTTCAGGCAGCACGATACGGCGAATTTCTATCCGTTCGTGGAAATTGTTTTCGACGTGGCCACCACCGAGCATTACCACGTCCCGCTGCTGCTGAACCCATTCGGCTACGCTACCTACCGCGGCTCCTGAACCGGGTCGCGGCGCCATACGTCACTAAACGACCGCGCCCGCGCCAGCACGCTAACTTAGATCGGCTCTCAAATCAGGGCACCGTTTTTTAGGAATTAAAAATTAAAAATGAAGAATTAAAAATTGACCAGCCGATTTTTAATTCTTCATTTTTAATTTTTAATTCCTTTTCGAGAACTGCTCTACTCACCCCCGCAACGACGCCCCGCCCAGGGTTGCGTCGCTACAGCTTCCTAATTTCCCATGAAACTCAGCCTACCCGAATCCGACAAAACGACCCTGCTCGACCAACTGGGCGTCGCCAACCGGCACTTCCAGCAAGTCTACCCCGGCGACAAGCCCGACCGCCAGCCCGTGCATACTGTGTACGGCGGTGCCAACCTGTTCAAGGCCGACACCTGCGTGCGCATGGGCGACATCGCGCTCAACAACTTGCAAACCTACGCGCCCAACTTCGCGGAGCTGGCCCGCGTGCTGCACCTCAAAAACCACGAGAACCTGCCCCCACTCGAAAAAGACATCGCCGCCCTCACGACGAAGCTGGATGCCTTGTCGGCCGAGGCGCGCAAGCAGGAGCCGGCCTGGCTGGCGTATTCGGTCTACCACAAGATTGTTCAGAAGCTGCAGCGCGAACCCGTAGAGGACTTCCGGATAGACTTTGAAGACGGGTTCGGCAACCGGCCTGATGCCGAGGAGGATGCCACCGCCAGCCGCGCCGCCCAGGAAGTGGCTAAGGGCATGCGCCAGGGCACGCTGTCGCCGTTTATCGGCATTCGCATCAAGCCCTTTACCGAAGACATGAAGGCCCGCGGCGTGCGCACGCTGGATATCTTCCTGACCACGCTGCTGGCCGAAACCGGCGGCCAGCTACCGGGCAATTTCGTGGTGATGCTGCCCAAGGTGACCATCCCCGAGCAGATGACCACAATGGTGCGCCTGTTCGAGCTGCTGGAAAAAGCCAACGGACTGGCCCCCGGCACCCTCAAAATGGAAACCATGGTGGAAGCCACCCAAATCATCATGGACGAGGAGGGGCGCAACCCGCTCCTGCGCCTCATCCGGGCCAGTGAGGGACGGTGCGTGGCCGCCCACTTCGGCACCTACGACTACACCGCTTCCTGCGGCATCACGGCCCGGTACCAGACCATGGCCCACCCCGTGTGCGACTTCGCCCACCACATGACCAAGGTGGCGCTGGGCGGCACCGGCATCTTCCTTTCCGACGGGGCCACCAACGTCATGCCCATCGGCCCGCACCGCGGCGACAACCTGAGCTACGCGCAGCTGCGCGAAAACCAGGAGTCCGTGCACAACGCCTGGCGGCAGGCTTACCACCACACTACCCACTCGCTCATCAACGGCCTCTACCAAGGCTGGGACCTGAACCCGGCGCAGCTGCCGATGCGCTACGCCGCCACGTATAACTTCTTCCTGAGCAGCTACGACGACGCCGTTACCCGCCTGCGCACCTTCGTGGAGCGGGCCGCCATCTCCACCCTCACCGGCGACATTTTCGACGATGCCGCTACCGGCCAGGGTCTGCTCAACTTCTTCCTGAAAGCCCTGAACTGCGGCGCGATTTCCGAGGAAGATATCGAGGCCACGGGGCTGACCCGGGAAGAAATCAACACCCGCTCGTTCTTCCGCATTCTAGAAGGGCGGCGTGGGAAAACGGAATGAAAAGTGCATTAGCGGCAGCAACGCAATACGCTTCGATTGAAGTAGCCACTCCGCATTGTGAATGATGGTCCGCCTGGATTTCATCGAGCACTCCAGTTAGAGCGGCAGCGTGGAGTCTCAATTCCTCACAGTCCGATTGAAGCCGTGGTCGAGCCGCTGCTAAGCACGGCGCAGTGGGAATTTCAATTCCTCACAGTCCGATTGAAGCTTGGGGGGGGGTGCCGGGAACGCCTAGATGGCCTATTTCAATTCCTCACAGTCCGATTGAAGCGAGGGAGCGCGTTCAACAGTTCGTAGCTACCCCGTCATTTCAATTCCTCACAGTCCGATTGAAGCCAGCCCAATGCCTGTTACCCGAACCTGCATTCGGCATTTCAATTCCTCATAGTCCGATTGAAGCCGGAAACCCAGGCGGAGGCCCTGCTTGCGGAATACAGATTTCAATTCCTCACAGTCCGATTGAAGCAAGGGGGGATGGGCTGAAAATGGGCGGCTTAGCTAGATTTCAATTCCTCACAGTCCGATTGAAGCCTGATTGTTGGCCTGTTGTAACTAACTTGTTGTTGTCATTTCAATTCCTCACAGTCCGATTGAAGCGCCAACTGGCCCAGGCCAAAAACGACGTTACTTACCATTTCAATTCCTCACAGTCCGATTGAAGCGGCGCCCACGGCCTCCTTTACGGCGAACACGGCCAAATTTCAATTCCTCACAGTCCGATTGAAGCGAGCGAAGCAACGGGCTTGCGGACGGCCGTTTTCTTATTTCAATTCCTCACAGTCCGATTGAAGCCCATACCAAATCAACTAACATCATGAAATATACCCGATTTCAATTCCTCACAGTCCGATTGAAGCAGCTACGCTGGCCCGTACCGTAGGCGCTGAACACGGATTTCAATTCCTCACAGTCCGATTGAAGCCCGGCTGAATTATAAGGCACGTAACGGGTTCCCTATATTTCAATTCCTCACAGTCCGATTGAAGCGCGTGCCGTTCCCTTGTTGCCCGGCCGGGTTGCCGTATTTCAATTCCTCACAGTCCGATTGAAGCGTGGCTCGTTGGGCGATACCAGCGTTCACCAGCGTTATTTCAATTCCTCACAGTCCGATTGAAGCCACGGGGGGAGCCACCCGCCTGCGGTCGACGGTCATATTTCAATTCCTCACAGTCCGATTGAAGCCGGTGGGGGCGGCGGTGGTCGCGGCGGCCAAATTCTATTTCAATTCCTCACAGTCCGATTGAAGCTTCGGACTTGCAGACGCTGGACCCGACCCTTTTGCGATTTCAATTCCTCACAGTCCGATTGAAGCTGGCGGTCGTCGGCATACAACTGCCCGGCTAGGCCCATTTCAATTCCTCACAGTCCGATTGAAGCGCCGAAGGAATCGAAGTGAGTAGGATATTCGCTCATATTTCAATTCCTCACAGTCCGATTGAAGCCGGCCGCTTATAACGCTTACGAAGCCAGCCACCCCCATTTCAATTCCTCACAGTCCGATTGAAGCAGGGCCAGGTGGCTATGTGGTAGACATAAAAACCACATTTCAATTCCTCACAGTCCGATTGAAGCTTCGTCATATCCTTCCGCTGGCGGCGGCTCCGCAAAATTTCAATTCCTCACAGTCCGATTGAAGCACAAGGGCCGGATGGGGGTATTTGGGAGGCAATCGTATTTCAATTCCTCACAGTCCGATTGAAGCCTCAAGCCTTGCGGGTGATCACGTTCACGACATTAAATTTCAATTCCTCACAGTCCGATTGAAGCGCGAGCAATCAGGTCAAGACCTGATTTTGAGATACGATTTCAATTCCTCACAGTCCGATTGAAGCTTTCTTGCTGTCCCACTCTTCCATGCGGCGGCACAGATTTCAATTCCTCACAGTCCGATTGAAGCAGTATCTACACCCCGGCCCTATCCCCCGCCAATCCAATTTCAATTCCTCACAGTCCGATTGAAGCTGCTTTCCAACAATTGTGCTTTCCGCTGTAAACAAGATTTCAATTCCTCACAGTCCGATTGAAGCTGCATTAAGCCATCTAAATAAAAAGCATGCTGTACGATTTCAATTCCTCACAGTCCGATTGAAGCTATTACTACTGTTGGTGCTCTCTCTGATCTCCACCAATTTCAATTCCTCACAGTCCGATTGAAGCCGTAATCCAGGCGGTAGCACTTCACACAGCCACATTATTTCAATTCCTCACAGTCCGATTGAAGCCCGTAACTTTCTACGCCACCTCTCCCCATACCATAATTTCAATTCCTCACAGTCCGATTGAAGCGAACAGCCGGTTCAACTTCGCGGCCAATAAGAAAAATTTCAATTCCTCACAGTCCGATTGAAGCACCCCCACCGCTGCCTGGCAGCACCAGCCCAAAATAATTTCAATTCCTCACAGTCCGATTGAAGCGGGATAATAATTAGTGGATGGATTCGGGGGAATAAAATTTCAATTCCTCACAGTCCGATTGAAGCCCGCGAAGCCTTCGCCGAATTCTTCGCTTTCATGGAATTTCAATTCCTCACAGTCCGATTGAAGCAGTACGGTGTTGCTACTATCCCACCAGTCCGCATCGATTTCAATTCCTCACAGTCCGATTGAAGCGGCTGCTCTACCTTCGGTGCGGGGATGAGTTGAGCCATTTCAATTCCTCACAGTCCGATTGAAGCCCCGCACCGCTACCGCCTTTCGCACCTCGGTTTCCCATTTCAATTCCTCACAGTCCGATTGAAGCGCCGGGCGGGCAACGGGCAGTAGTGGGTGAAATTGGATTTCAATTCCTCACAGTCCGATTGAAGCCGGCCAAAAACGCCAAAAACGGGATCATGGTGGACGAATTTCAATTCCTCACAGTCCGATTGAAGCCACCCACCCGCAGTACTACCCCGGCGACGTGACACATTTCAATTCCTCACAGTCCGATTGAAGCATTCAGCCTTGCCGGGCAGCGCAGAGGCAATACGGAATTTCAATTCCTCACAGTCCGATTGAAGCGGGGGCGGCGGTGGAGGCGGCGGCCAGGTTTTTAAATTTCAATTCCTCACAGTCCGATTGAAGCCCGGGCGTTGCGCCGTTAGCGAAAGCAGTTCAGCTTATTTCAATTCCTCACAGTCCGATTGAAGCTACGGCCCTTCCATGCACCGTTAGCCCGCTCATCCAATTTCAATTCCTCACAGTCCGATTGAAGCCCGGTTGTAGCTATCCAATTTCGCAATCCTACTGAATTTCAATTCCTCACAGTCCGATTGAAGCCCGGGCCCAGGACTCCTTCCCCCGCGGGCTGCATGTATTTCAATTCCTCACAGTCCGATTGAAGCAGGAAGAATTTGCCGTGTCGTACTTGGCTTCGACCAATTTCAATTCCTCACAGTCCGATTGAAGCCCTGGGCTTCCAGGTAGACGACTACCGCATGTACTTATTTCAATTCCTCACAGTCCGATTGAAGCCTCGCCCCGACCTTAAATAATCCTTATTATGGCCTTATTTCAATTCCTCACAGTCCGATTGAAGCGCGTGTCGCGCTTGGCGAATTTGGCCTTCTGATTCAATTTCAATTCCTCACAGTCCGATTGAAGCCGCCTGACGCGGTGGTCATTCAATCTGCTTCCTATGGCCATTTCAATTCCTCACAGTCCGATTGAAGCCATTACGCGGCGGGCTGAGAGCGGAACATATCCATCATTTCAATTCCTCACAGTCCGATTGAAGCTGCGCGACCTCGCGCACAAGTCCGGCAAGCGTTTTAATTTCAATTCCTCACAGTCCGATTGAAGCGTCGGCCATCGAGAAGGGGATAGCCAAGCCAGGCTTATTTCAATTCCTCACAGTCCGATTGAAGCCCCGGAACGCGTAGGGATCGGGCTGGGGTTGGGGTATTTCAATTCCTCACAGTCCGATTGAAGCGGTGGAACTTCCCGAATGCCAACACTTTCGACGCGAATTTCAATTCCTCACAGTCCGATTGAAGCATCCCGCTTTGCGCTACGTGCGGTGATATGTTGTGATTTCAATTCCTCACAGTCCGATTGAAGCCCCCAGGCATTCCGCAATAGCAACTTCGACCAGTAATTTCAATTCCTCACAGTCCGATTGAAGCCGCCAAACTAGCCGCGCTCTCGCTGGCCAACAAGATATTTCAATTCCTCACAGTCCGATTGAAGCCTGTAATGGAAACGCTGGTCTCCCGCCTCGAAATCGATTTCAATTCCTCACAGTCCGATTGAAGCATTTAACGGTTGGCGAGTTCCCGCAAGGGATAATGATTTCAATTCCTCACAGTCCGATTGAAGCCCGTAGCAATTGAAGCAAAAATATGCCCTGGCACGTTGTGATGCCAGTTTTTAGCAAGATAAAAATTTCATAAAGTCGTCGGTGCCCGGAAGTAGGAAAACCCCTGCTCTGCGACGACTCTAACAATAAGCGAGTTATAAAATTTAGAACATGAACATCCTGTGTCTCGTGCCCTGTGCAATTGGTAACGACGACTGCGGTATCATAAAAACGCATCCAGTCGCTTACGCTCTTGCCCCAGCACTTCCTTCTGCAGCCATTGCTGGGTGCAACTTTTAAACACCAGAACGCTGTCCTCATCCAGGTCGAGGAAAGCTTCGGCTTTAAGCAACAGCTCCTTGAGTTTCACTTCAGATATTTCGCCTTCAAAAACAGAGTTCTGAATCCAGTGCAGGTACTGACGACAAAGCTTGAGCATTTTGCCCACGCGTCGCTCTTTGATGTCGTAAACCAATAGCACGTACATAGCAGCTGGGGTTTCTTGTTTAATTTGGTAAGAGCAACAGGTTGGTCGCTACCACCACGCTTTGAACGGCTGGTATTCTTCTATGCTCAGCAGGTGTTTGGTGAGCTTGTAGCATTCGAGCTTGAGCAAGGACTGATAGCTGATGATGCGGTCGAGGCGGCGGTGGCGGAAGGTTTCTTTCAGGCGCTCCTCAAACACCCGGATGAATACCTTGCGGGCGGGCTCGCGTAGGTGGCAGCCACCGAGCTCCCGCACGAAGTCACGAGGCTGGATTTCCTTTTTGTTGAGCACTCGGAAAATAGTGCGGTCCACGAGCAGGGGCTTGAAAATTTCAGCCACGTCCAGGGCCAGGGAGAATCGGCGGGCACCGGGCTCGTGCAGGAAGCTGATGGTAGGGTTGAGCTGGGTGTGGTAAATTTGCGAGAGGCAGGCCGCGTAGCAGAGCATGTTGCCGAAGGAGAGCAGGGCGTTCAGCTCGTTTTGGGGCGGCTGGGTGCTGCGGGTGCCAAAGCTGAACCCATCCATGCTCACCAGTTGCTCGAAGCAGCGGTAGTAGGTCTGGCGGATGTTGCCCTCGTAGCCCATGATTTCAGCGATGCTCGTGGCGTGAGGCAGGGCCGCTACGTACAGCTCAATCTGAGCAAGTTCCTCGCCCACGGCGCGGCCGCGGCTTTGGTAGTAGCGAAGGTTTTTGCAAAGGTTGAAGGCCGCGCCTTCCACTAGCTTGCGGGCCAGTACGAGGCGCTTTTTCTTGTTGGTGTAGTGGGTGGTCTGGGCTACTTGCACCCGGCCGGCCAGCAAGTACTCCTTAGCCATAAACGAGCCGGTGTAGTGGTCGTAGAAATCGAAGAAATGCACCGAGACGCCGTTTTTACCCAGGAAGTTATAGAGGGCTGAGTTGGCGTCGAGCGCCCCGAACACGTAGAGGTCGCTCACATCCTGCACGGGGAGAAAGCGCGTTTGACCCTCGCCGCCTTCTTCGTTGTAGGCCGTGTACTTAAGGGTGTTATCCTGCCGGCTCAGACGGCCGGGGTTGAAGAGGTAGAAGGTTTTCTTCATATAGCAGAAGGCAGCCGGATTCGGGGGATTTCGCAGATTTATAAAATCTGCCCTAATTTAATCTTTTAGAGGTTGAAGTTTATGGCATCAACAGAGATTAGCAATTGCTCATTTATGTACTTGTTGAAAAGAACAATATCCCCGTACCTTGGAGAAGATTTGATTATCGGAATTTTTCAGCAGCTTGAAAGGGCTAAAGAAGCGAGAAAGGAATATATTATGAAGTGTAGGGTGGATGATAAATGGGCAGAACAACCTTATAGAGAAGTCCATTTAGAAAATGATACTACAATCTATGATACCGTTGTAATTCATGAAACCGAGCGTATAAATAAAGAAGTGTATGTTGTCAGTCTTTATGAAGAGGGGTTTGGCCAAATTATAAGAGAAGTTTGTAAAGTATTTAATGATGAAAATGAAGCAAGAGATTTTACTGAAACAATGAACAAAAATGACAAAGAATATGAGCCGAGTTGGTATGACTTGGAAGCCCTAGAGGTAGATAAAATATACTATGATAAGTGAATATAAGAAAAAGTACACCATTTGTGTTCCGGTGCTTGAGCACCTATGAGCCTGTTTCCAACGTGCTTTCGCCCGAATAGCAGAACTCATAGTAGCTGCACTGCTTGCAGAAGGGCTTGTTGATGACGGGTGGGCAGGGACCGTCCAGAATGCGGCGGATATTCACTTCCCAGGTGGCAATGGCCGCATAGTCGTTGGGTTCCAGCTTCACCACTTGTTTCAAGCACAAGCGTGGGTACTCCAGAATGCCGGTAGCGTCTGGCACCCCGTGCTGCTCCAGCAGCCAGAGGTAATATTTTACCTGCGCTACGTGAGCTTCTTTAGCTTTATTGCCGCGCTTCATTTCGTGAACTACTTTGGCCTTGCGGTCATAAAAATCAATCTTGCTGCCTGCAATCATGATTTCGCGAAAGTTTTCGGGCCGCTGAGGGTAACTGGTTTCATGAATCAGCTTACCATCCTGTACGGCATCCGAGAAAAATTCCATGCGTACCTCATGGGCATGGAGCCACAATTCGCGGTGGCAGATGTGGTAAAGGTTGATGAGGGTGGCGGTAACAGGACGCATACAACCGACTGCGATTAGAGGAAAACGGTGAACTCATCCGCGGCCAGCTTGTCGCTGCGAATACCGCTTTCTAGGTCGTACACTTCTCCCCAGTGATAAGTGTCGAGTGCCCATAATCCATAAACATCTTGAGCATTGATACTTTTTTGAATTCGGACCATATCCTTCGACTGAGCGAACAGGGAGCAGGTAAATAGGGCCAGAATGCCTTGTAGCTGCTTGAGATTCTGTCGGCTTCTCTGCTTCTCGTCGCGGCTTTTACCGGGTTCTTTGATAAGCTGCTTGAAAAGGTCCAGCACCTTTTGCCCGGCTATTAAACCGCCCTCAGGCACGATGCCGTGAGCTTGCAGAAAATCCTGCTGTGCAGTAGTGAGCAGGCGGTTGCCCGCATCAAATTTCTGCCAGTCCTCAACAGATGCAAAATCAATCGGGTTTGGCTGCTGCCACTGGCCAGCAATCCATACATCCGGATACAAGCCCATAGGGCAGGGCACGAATAAAGTACCCGTTTCCTGGTCAATTAGCTTCAGGGTGGTGTCAACGGCCGGAAAATTCAAGCGGCGGCAGTAGTCTTGGTAGGTGCCCAGGTTGACGCCGCCCGCTTTTGCGTTCCAACTATCAATACCTTCCATCACCTTACGGTAGAGTCGGTCAAAATCCTTACTGGTCAGAATTTCGGCCGCTTCGGTGCGAAAGGCGTTGCTCTCCTGCACCCCATAGCGCTTGTCATGGCCGTAAAGCAGCTTAGCTGAGTCGAGCCGAAACAGGTACAGCACGCTACCCGTCTTGGTGGCGTTGCGGTTGATGCGGCCCGCCAGTTGCTCCTCGCTGTCGAGCAGCGACCGGTCTTTGAAGCCGAGATCCATGTCGATGTCTACTCCGGCTTCTACCACCTGCGTGGTGATGAGCAGTACTTTTGGACAATCGGCCGGCTGGTTTTTGAGGAAATAAATAATTGCTCGGCGCCGGTGTTCTAGAATCGTCCCCGACAGCACCAGTAGTGTGTAGCCAGGTAGCAAGTCCTTGTTAGTGATGAGTTGCTGGAACTCAGTAGCCGTCTTCTTAAAAATAAATTCGATAACGGTACGCACCCGGCCGTCGTGCTCGGCAGCCCAGGCTTCGGACCGGGTATGTATATGGCCAGCCAGTGCGGTCAGGTAAGCCGTGCGGGCTGCTTCGTCTTTCCGGTCGGGAGTAGGTAGTTCGTTTTCAAGCCCGAAATCGAAGCGTACCCGTTGGCCGAAATTAGGGTTGATAAAAAACCGCTCCCGCGCCTTGGGCAATAGCTCCTGAAATGGCACCCGCACGTAGTCTTTACCCCCAATCTTTAAGTCGCTGAGGCGTGGCAGTGTGGCCGACATCAGCACGAAGCGGATGTTGAAAGTGCGGGCGTATTCCTCGAATAGCCAAGCCAGTTTGTCCCAGTGGCGTGGGTCGTAGCTCTGAAGCTCGTCGAGTACTACCACTGAGTTGGCTAGCCGGTGAAGCAAATAGTTGGCTTCCTTACGGCTGGTTTTGAGCACGTCCACGAACCGCACGTGTGTCAACAGGCACACGGGGAAGTTTACAAATTGGTTGTCAAGTTGGGTGCGGTGCTCGCGGCCGTAACTGGCATCAGGTTCGGGATCGTTGGGGTAGTCTTTGCGGGCGTAGTCGGCGCGGCTGTGTATCTGCACCACCTCATCGGCGGTCAGTCCCAGGGTATCGCGTAGCGCCTGAGCGGTTTGGGTGATGAGCGTAGTGAAGGGGAAGACATAGTAAATTTTGGTCAGCTCGGGGTTTGCCGCCAGCAGTTCGGCGGCTGCCAGCATGGAGAGATTGGTTTTGCCGCCGCCAGTAGGCGCGTGCAGGTAAAACAGCCGTTGGTGAGCGTTTTGGCGCACACTGTTAACTACTTCGGCTGCCATGCGGCTACGCAGCCTATTTAGGTTGTCGGCGCTGGGCAGCTGCCAGTCAACCTGCTCGGGGTCTTGAGCCAAATAGTCAGCTAGTCTTTCCGTGACCTCCCGGTTGTAGTCTTGTAGGGTACGGGCGTTGCGAATGATTCGCTCCCGTAGCTCGCCTGCTATCAGCCCAAAATCGTCGTAGGGCTGCGCGTCGTCCCAGCCGTTGTAATAGTGCGCCGTTCCGTAATAGTCGGCGGCCGTAAGCAGTGAAAACGTGAGCCGCACCAAGGCGTACAAGGCGAAAGGCGGGCGTTGAGCCGTTGTGAGTAAATCCAGGGTCTCGACATGACCGGAACCTATCAACTCGTGGATAAAAAGCTGGTCGTCGTTGGTAACAGTGCTACCAAACAGTGCCAGGTACCCTTGTAGCAGTTGGGCAGGCCCTTGCAGCGACGCGTTACCTTGTGCCAAGTCATCGCCAAGGCGAGGGGCATGGTGACGTTCTATCGGATAGGCCAGCGCCAACAAAGCTGCTGCTAAGGCTTTCTGAGTGGTTTCTGGTTCGTGCTTTAGAATGGCATCCAGTTCCCGCACCACAAACAAATATGTGCTCACGATGGCATGATGCGAGCCGAAGCCATGTCTTACCGCTAGAAATTCAGGTCGGGCGGGGTTTTGAATGTGGGCTTGGTAAGCTGCGTTCACTTTGCCAAAGTCGTGGTGCCACACGGCCTGTACCAACAGGCGCTTTACCTGACCGGCCACTCGGGATAGCTCGGCAGTTGGGACGGTGCCGGTCAGGGTTTCGTAGACCAGTGTGTCAGCCACAGCATCGAGGCCGTGGGCCTGGACCAGCCGCCCGAAGTAGCCCATGACCCGATGCATGTGCTCCGCCAGACTTTCCGGGGCTACCGTGTCGTTATAGGCGCTGTGCCCGTGGTAAGCGTGGGCATTGGTCAGGGTGGTGGCTAGAGGTGGCAGTTCAGCCAGCAGCTCGTCGAAAGAGGGCAGCGTCGTCATTGGCCACAGTTAGTGCAGCTGCACTACTTGGCCTTCCAGCCATTCATACAAATCTTCGATGGGCGCGTCGGCCTGGAACCGAGCGTTGCTAAACACGAACTCGGCGTAGCAATACTGCATCAAGTGCTCATCAAAGCCTACTGGCAGCCGCTCAAAGTGCAGAAACGGTGGGTCGGACGGCCCATGCTGGCGGGCGCGCAGCCCCACGGCTCGCGCCACAGCATCGCTCACGCGCTGGGTTTTGCGAAATGCTGACACTACCTGAAACTCGTGCTCGCCCTTAAACGGCCGTGGCTCGGGCATTTCCTGGACGTTGCCCCAACTCAGGGCAAATTCGTTTTTACCCAAGTAAGGCAGGAATTCCGCCTCTTGCCGTCGCAGTCTCTGGTATAGGATTTCCTCCACGGCATTCACCCGATTCAGCAGTACAAAGCAGCGGTAAGCGGGCCGGATGAGGGTACTTTCGCGCAGTATCCAGGTGCCGTCGGCATTAGCGTAACCTACCGTATTGGTGTATTCGAGCACTGTTTTGGCAAAGCTGCCGCGCTCGTGGCGGGGCCGGTCACCCTTGTCCTGTGCCTCGTTGCCGACAAACGCCAGTGGGGCCACCCCCACGCGCAAATGCCCCAGTTTTTTCCAGTATTCAGGTCGCTGGTTGCGCCCGGCGTAGCCACCCAGGCCCGCTACTGCGCCTAGTAGGCCCAAGAGAGCAGGCCGATGTAGCAGGTTGTAGCTCAAACTCAGGCCCTCGTTCACGTCGGGCTTTCGTAAAAAACCAAAATCGGCCCGCACGTCGAATGACAGCAAGATGGATGAAGCGAGGCCGGCAGTTGAGGTTGGCTCAGTCACCGAAGCTTCAAAAGAAAGCAAGGTTTGCATACACGGGCAGTCCTAAAGGGGCAGAACCTGGGCCCCGGCCGGCGCGTTGCGCACCTCAGTACCGGCCGCGTGGTAGTATAACTCGATGCGAGCTACTTGCTCAGCCACTCGCGGCTCGGCCAGCAAGTCGCGCACCTTGGTCAGGTCCACTACGCGGTCGAGGCCTACGCTCACCAGCTCTACCAACGAAGGCAAGACCAGCTTCGAGCCCTCGTTTAGTTCTACCCACAGCAGCAACTCGTTTTCGGTGCCGGCCTTCGAGGCTGAATCATAGAACGTAACGCCGCTACGTAGAGCTTCCTTGAATTTGTCTATATCGGCGATAGTAAGGCCGCTGGCGCCCTCGCCCACTCGGGCGACGTGCTCACTCAGGTTCTGCGGGTTCACCGAGAAGTGGTGCACGTAGTGGCCCTCGCGTAAGCGCACCTGCGTGCCGAGCGTGGACATGGTTGAGTCGATGCTTTTGTCGCCAGGGTTACGGAACGGCGACATAATCTGCTCTGAGAAAATAGCTCCCTCGGCGTAGCGGTTCATGCCGTGCGTAATCTGTACTGGTCCATGAATGGAAATGTTGGTTTCGCCCGCAAACGTGGCTCCAAACAGGCGAACATCCAGGCACTTGAGCAAATTGCCCAGAATAGCCAAGCGCACCACGCTGTCCTTATTCTTTCCCTTCTCCTGTGGATATGGGCCAAATAAGTTGTTATAGGTTTCGTCCAGGGTGCGGGGCGACATACCTTCGTTGAAGGTTTTGAAATAGAAGATATTATCCTCGGCGTAGTTACGTACGAAGTAGTTTTTGATGGAATACTTCAGCACCTTGTCGGTGGCGTACACCGTGCCATCGGGCAAGGTGCGCGGCTGGTGCGTGAAGTCGGCGTTGTAGTTGGAGTTGACGCTCTTGATGACGGAGCAACCGTAGGCGCGGCGGGTGTAGACTTGGGGCATAAGATTAGAAAGTAAGAGGAAAAAATCAGGCTTCAGTTTCTTCGGTACCTGCTTCGGTAGTAGTAACCAGGGCTTCGGGCTTTTTGCCAAACATCCCCGATGGGCTGAAATAGCCGCACAGAATAAACGGCATTAGGTCTTTAGGCGACTTCTGGGCCTCGTAACCCAGCACTTCGCCAGCGAGCTTGCGAAAACGTCGGTTGCCAAACGATATGGCGTGCTTGTAGCGCCGAATGGTTTGGGCCAAGGCCTCCTTGAAAAGGGCCGCGTTGGTTTTTTGCAAGAAGGGTTCGAGCAGCTCGTTGGTTTTGTCTTCGGTCTTGCTCTGGTACAGCAGGTAGTAGATAAGCTGGCCCGCAGCGAAGGCAAAATCTTCGTCGGTGGTTAGGTGCTGGTCCGCAGCATCGTCAGCGAGTAGGCGCGATAGTGAGTCGCGTAACTCGGGCAAATAAGTGGGCATGGCGTGTTCGGTAAAGTTGGAGTTGGAAGAATCAAACAGATGGTTGAGGCTCAGATAAATGTTGAGCTTTTGTTTGGCCCGGTAGCCCGCATACTGGTCGGTTGCGACTACATCGTCCAGAATGCCCGACAGGAGCATATCACGCCAGGCCGCCGCCGTAATAGTTTGCCGACGCGATTTGTACACGAAATCATACCAGGCCTCCCGGTACTGCATCACCAGCCGAAACGTAGTAGCCGAGCAATATTTCGGATCAATATCGTCGAAGTATTTGTAGGCCCAGGCACCACTTTTCTGCACCTGGACCAGCGCATTGCTAAAGATGATTTTCAACACCTGCGTTTGGAGTTCAAAGACGGTAGCCGGTTTCAGCACTTGGTTGATACCGAACAAGTCTAGCACCTGCCAATAGTCGGTGCCCGCCACCGGGTCGTGCAGCCGGATGTCGAACTGGCTCACGTAGTCAAAATCCTTCACCTCGCCGCGCTGGTAAAACAGCAAGTAGTAATTATTCAGGTCGTGGCCGCCGAGCACCAGCCGTTCCATTATTTCGCGGTAGCCAGGCTGCGTCGTTGGGTCTTCGTTGAAAATGGCCACTACCTCCCGGTTCAACTCATCGGCATCCACGAACACAGGTAGCGGGTTGGGCAGTACGCGCGGGTTGCGGTCGGCCAGCAGTCGGAAATCGTTGAGCCAGCGCGCATCGGCGTCAGAAATGCGGTTGCTGATGCCCGATGCTGCCGGGCTGCGCGCCGAGTTGGTGCCGAAAGGCGCCGTCTGGTGAATGAGGAAAGGTTTTTTGTCGCCGTAGCCGTTGAAGAAGTTGCTAGTGCCGTAAATGCGGCCCTCGGCATCGGGCAGCGTGTTACGCTCACTTGTGTTAAAAAGATTGTCGCGCAGGTAGCGGTTATTCGTCTTTTCGTAGTCCGCCAAAGTAGCTTGCGGCTCACCCAAGTAAATGACGATGTAGTCGGTTTCTTTCAGCTTGCTGTATTCAGGCAAATCGGTCAGCATTTGTGGCAAATCATTCTGGCAGAAGTGCTTGAATTGCAAGCTCATTTGCTTCTCCCGTTCCTCGGCTGGCTCCAGCAGCAAAATGGCTCGGTCGAAGTAGCGGCCGATGCGCTGGTCCAGCGGTTGCTTTTTGGGGTCGTCGGCCTTCTTCCGGTGTTCTTCTCCACCCACCCATGTTGCCCGTTTAAATGCCAGGCAAAAAGGTGAAACTGTATGTATCTCTTTTTCCGGCGCGTCGAGACACTTCCAAGTGTTAATCATCCACGCCCGTTGCTCACGCCGTGCGCAACTCAGCAGGAACTCCGATATGCTGGCGTCGGTGCGCCGGTACAGGGCCGCCTCCTGCAGTTGAGGCGTTCCATCCACGCCGAAGCTGACCAGTACGTGTAGTCCGTCTTTAGGTCGTAGGCCATGTTCCTTAAAGGCCGCCAATACCTTTTCGGTGTAAATGACGAGTTCCTGAATCATATGGCTAAGGTAGAAGTACTTGATGAATAAATGTCAAGAGAAGCACAAGTAGGATGAAAAAATTTGATTTGCTGTCCAATATTAAATTCTATGTGTAATCTTTGCCCCACGAGAGAATGGAATTGAAATAGGGATGCACAAAAACTTGGTCGGACCAACCTTTCGTAGCCCGTGAATGCCTAAGCATTCACGGGCTTTTGCCAACAAATTCTTGTCAGCGATAGCCATTATTTATTATGGAAAGTTTTGATCCATCGAATTATATCAATTTGAGTCTGGTGCAGTCCAAAATGCAGGAGCTAGGTATTGGAATGAAAAGTGTACCACAGGTGCAGCACAATTCCCGCACGGTCTGGTTGCCCTCTCGAAGCTTTCCCGGTTATCCAGAAGTATTTTCCTTCATTGGTTTTGATGCAGAAATGCGTCCGTTTTTTGTAGCTTTGACATATGTCGAAAGTCAATTCTTCGCCCTCGATGTCCGAATCGCCACAGAATCCGAAATTGCCCGTTACTGGTGCGCCGGTCAGCTTCCGCAACCCATTTGAGGAGCGCGATTCCGACGAGGTATGGCGCGAGCTTCTCGAAAATGCAGGTCCACCCATCAGCCGGGAAGAAGCAATGAAGCGCATGGTAGAGGCTGATAAAGAGCGTAGAACCAAAGAATAAGTCAATCAGAAAGCAGCCCCACCCGGCTGCTTTTTCACTGCCCGCGCTACATTAGCGCCCCGCAGCCTATCCCCGTGGAGTGGCCAACCCCCACTTCCCAGGCGAACTGAATCTGCTCACTCGTGCCGCTCACCAGCACCGGGCAGATGCTGCCCCGGCACTGCACCTGCTTATAGCGGAAGAGCTTGGACTTAGCGGTGGCGATAAAAGCAGGGTCGAAGCGCACGGTGGCCCCGGCCTCGTCGCGGCCGGCCTGGCGCAGCTTGTGGCGCAGCGTGGCGGTGAGCAGCTCGTCGGCCAGCTCGTGGCCGGGGAGGAGGTGGTCAGCGGGCTTATCCCGGTCGACTTCGTGCTTGACGAAAACGGGGCTGGCCACGCGGAAGGGCTGCTCGCCGGCGGCAAACGCGGGGGCGTTCTGCATGCGCACGTCGCGCACGCGCAGGCCCAGGCCGATTTCGGGCTCGCGCACCACGCCACCTACGAGCTGGTGAATAAGCTCCGTATCCGGGGCCGAGATAAACCAGCTGGCTCCTTCCCGGAAGTAGAGGCCCCCGCGCCCGGCTCGCGCCCCGCGCAGCCAGGCCAGCGAGTAGAGCGAAAGGCCATCGTGGCGGCGGGCATCGTGCCCGGCCCAGCGGTTGAAGGCGCCGACCAGGGTCGGCAGGTAGTCGAAAGGCACCCGCTCGGGGGCTTCCAGGTAGAGCTGTAAACGCATGGGGGCCGGGTAGAGAGCTTGCTGGAACGCAGGACTGATTCCGGCGTTAAGTAATCAAATAATCTTGAATATCGGTACTATTATTTTCAGTGAAGCCTAAATAATTTAGTAAGCGGCTGGCTGCGAATTTATTAATTATTGAGCAGTAGGAAAGCCCTGCTTTAAATTGTAAGCCGGGGCTTCGGAAAAGTCCGGGTACAAGCTCATCAGCACCTTTTCCGGTGTCATCGGGGCCGAAAAGGGGAGGGCGGTACGGGGCTGAAAGGCGCGCACCGCATCGCGCAGGGCGAAGTAGGTGCCAATGCCGTACATGAGCGGCGGCTCGCCCACGGCCTTGGAGCGCAGGATGGCCCTGGGGTGGCCGGGCGTGTCGAGAAAGTGCACGTCGAGCACGGCCGGCGCGGCGTAGATGTCCGGAATTTTGTAGCTGTTGAGCGAGTTGCTGAGCAGGCGGCCCTCGTCGTTGTACGCCAGCTCTTCCATGGTCATCCAGCCGATGCCCTGCACGACACCGCCTTCAATCTGGCCGCGGTCGATGATCGGGTTGAAGCTCTGGCCGAAGTCGTGGGCAATGCGCAGGGCATCCACGGTGTAGGTGCCGCGCAGGCAGTCGACGGTGACGGTGGTAAAGGCCGTGCCGTAAACGTGGTAGGCGAAGGGGTACCCCTGGTTGGTGTTCGGGTCGAAATGCAGGTCGGGCGTGGCGTAGTGGGCGTTTTCGGTGAGGGCCACCCGCTTCCAGAAGGCTGAGGACACCAGCTTCTCCCAATCGGTGGCGGCGGGCACCCCGGCTGCCAGCACCTGCTCGTCGCGGATTTCCAGGCCCTCGTAGTGTAGGGTGTACTCGGTGCTGGCGTGGCGTAGTAGGCGCTCGCGCAGGGCCGCGCAAGCCAGCTCGGTGGCTTTGCCGTTAAGGTCGGCTGTGGCGCTGGCGGCGCTCGGGGAGGTGTTGGCCACCCGGGTGGTGTTGGTGCTTTCCACCTTCACCCGGCCCAGGGAAATGCCCAGGGTGCGGGCCGCCACCTGGGCGATTTTGGTGTTCACGCCCTGGCCCATCTCCACCGCGCCCGTGCTGATGCCCACCGAGCCGTCGGAGTAGATGTGCACCAACGCCCGGGCCTGGTTCATGGGCGTTTTGGTGAAGCTGATGCCGAAGCAGATGGGCATGGCGGCGAAGCCTTTTTTGAGCAGCTTGTTTGTTTGGTTGAACTGCGCCACTTCGGCCCGCCGCCCGGCCAGGTCGTACCGCTGGGCCGCCGTGTCCCAGGCCTGCTCGGCGTGGCACAGCTCGGCCGGCTGGCGGTAGGGAAACCGGTCGTTCTCGCGCAGCAGGTTTCGGCGCTGAATCTCGCAGGCAGCCACGCCCAGCTCCTCGGCGGCTTTGGCAATGGCCGACTCTATTACGAACATGCCCTGCGGCCCGCCAAAGCCCCGGAAGGCCGTGTTAGGCGGCAGGTTGGTGCGGCAGCTGTAAGCCGTGGCCGTCACGTTCGGCACGAAGTAGGCGTTGGTAGCGTGGAAGAGCGTGCGCTCGAGCACGGCTGGCGAAAGGTCGGCGGCCGCGCCCGCGTTCTGGTAGAACGTGACTTCATACGCCACGAGTCGAAGGCTTTCATCCAGCCCAATCCGGAAGTCCGACGAGTAGGGGTGGCGCTTGCCGGTCATGCGCAGGTCGGCCATGCGGTCGAGCACCAGCTTCACCGGCTGCCGGGTGATGAAGGCGCCCAGCGCCGCCAGGGCGCCCCAGGGCGTAGCCTGGTCTTCCTTGCCGCCGAAGCCCCCGCCGAGGCGCGTCACGTCCACCTCCACCTGGTGCATGCCCAGGCCGAGCACGTGGGCCGTGTGGCGCTGCACGGCCGTGGGGCCCTGGGTGGAAGAGATGATGCGCACGCCGCCCATCTCGGTGGGGAAGGCGTAGGCGCCCTGAGTTTCAATGTACAGATGCTCCTGCCCACCCGACTCGGCCACGCCCTCGAACACGTGGGCGCAGGTCGCCCAGGCCGCCGCCGAATCCCCGATCTGGAAGGTGCGCGGCGGCACAATCAGCTCGCCCTGCGCGGCGGCCACCCGCGGGTCGGTGATGATGGGCAATGGTTCGATCTCAGCCCGGATGAGCTTGAGGGCGGCGTGGGCCTGCTGCTCGGTGCGGGCCAGCAGCAGCGCCACCGGCTGGCCCCGGAAATGCACGTGGCCCTGGGCCAGCAAGGGCTCATCGGGCACGATGCCCCCGATTTGGTTGTGCCCCGGAATGTCGTCGGCCGTGAGGATGCGCACGACCCCGGGCGCGGCCAGGGCGGCGCTCAAATCCAGGTGCCGCAGCTTGCCGTGGGCCAGCGGGCTCTCGAACACGGCCGCGTACAGGGTGCCCCGCTGGGTCGGCACGTCGTCGAGGTACTGCGATTCGCCGCGCACGTGGCGCTGGGGGTCGAGGTGGTTCATAGGTTGGGTCTTTATTAGGCGTCGGGCTCGCGTGAACCTCACCCCCTGACCCCCGGTTCGCTTTATGCGCGAAGCCGCAGGAGAGGGAGCACCGGAAATGCTCCTGCCGCAATCGTTGGGGCGAAGAGGCTTTCGTGACGCGACGTGATTGCATCAAATTAATTCATCCACTGCCAACGTGGGCGCAAACCGCAGGAAGTGCGCCCACAGTAGTTGGCGCAGCAGTAGCCGCTTGTAGTCGGCCGTGCCGCGCACGTCCGAGATCGGGCTGATTTCGGCCTGCATCACCTCATTAGCTGCTATCACCGTCGCCGGGGTTAATTCGCGGCTCACCAGGAACTCGCTGGTACGGGCCAGGTACAGCGGCACCGGGCCCACGCCCCCGGCGGAAATCCGGGCGGCCTGAATTTGGCCTCCGGCCACGCGCAGCCAGGCGGCGGAATTCACGCTGGCAATGTCGAGGTGCGTGCGCTTGGAGACCTTTTCAAAGTTGAAAAAGTCATCGGGTAGGGGAGTGGGGAAGCTGATTTCGGTTACCTGCTCCTCGGGCGTCTTCGCCAGTTTTTTGTAGCCCAGGTACAAGTCCGGTAACGCTAACTCCCGGATGGTGCCGGCAGGGTCAGCCAAGGTGATGGAGGCCCCCAGCGCCAGAAACAGGATGGTCAGGTCCCCGATGGGCGAGCCGTTGATAAAGTTGCCGGCCACGGTCCCCATATTGCGAATCGGCGTGCTCGACACCAGTTTTAGGTACTGCGGCAACTGGGGCAGCAGCGCGCGCATCAGCTCCGATTCGAGCAGGTGGCTGGCCGTGGTGGCCGCCCCCAGTACCACCCGCCCAGCGCTGGCCTGGCGGATGCCGCGCCAGCCGCTCTGGTCGAACACCAGGCGCACGGGCTGCTCGCGCAGCTCGGCGAGCCGCTGCACCAGCAAGTCGGTGCCGCCGCCGAGCAGCGCGGGCGCGAAGGCCTGATTGGACGAGTAAGGAGAGGTACCATTCTGGCGTTGGGAGTGGCCGCCGGGAGCGGTAGAAACCGGGGCCGCCCCGTGGGCGAGAGCCCCGAACTCCGCTACCGCGGGCGCGCCCCCCGTTGCCGGAGCGGTGGGCTCAGCCCGTAGCGCCGCCAGCCGGGCGGCCATTGCCCCGAAATATTCCGGAACATACCGCTGCTCGCTAAGCCAGGCCAAGGCGTTCTGAGTGGGCCGGCTGGCGAGTTGGGCGGCCAGGGTAGCGGCGGCCCGTTCCAAAGATTTGTAGCCGGTGCAACGGCAGATGTTGCCATCGATGGCGGCAATAGTGCTTTGCCGGGTAGCGGGCCGCTCACTCAGGCTGTGCCCGGTGAGCGACATCACGAATCCCACCGTGCAAAAACCGCACTGCGAGCCGCCCTCGTCCACTATGGCGCGCTGCACGGGCGTAAGCTGGCCCTGGGCCGCATTGATTCCCTCAACCGTTACTACGTGCTTACCGTGGGCGTTGCCTAGTGGTGTGAGACAGCTGGTCATGCTCTGGTAGCTCACCGTTTGGCCATCGGCTGCCAGTTCGCCCACCAGCACGGTGCAGGCCCCGCAGTCGCCCTCGCGGCAGCCGATTTTAGTGCCGGTGAGGTGCTCGTGGTAGCGCACGAAATCGAGCAGGGCGCTGGCCGCCGGCTCCGAGGTGCGAATCAGCTGGTCGTTGAGGTAGAAGGCTATCATGGGGGTATATCTTTCCTCAATATAGGGCCTTCCGCTAAATACCAGCCCGCCCTGCTGCACCTAAGGCACTATTCCAAAATCAACTTACAACGGTTCCACAATTGCGATAGCGCCTTTTTATCATCTGGCTCTCCGCTCTTGCAGTTGTGCGGGTAATCGTGGATGGCGGGAACCAGCTTTTGCCCACCAGGCTTCCCCTCTCCCCGGAGAGGGGGCCGGGGGGTGAGGCCCCCTAATAAAGGGTCCGCTCCTCCCGCTGCTCCCACGCCCGGAAGCCGGCCAGGGCTTCGTCGCGCAGCAACTGCGTCATGGGCAGCTGGCGGGCGTCGAGCGGACGGTCCAGCTCTTCGTAAATAAACTGGTCGTCGAAGCCGATGGCGGCGGCATCGGCCTTGGTGTTGCCGTAAAACACCCGCGCCGGCCGGGCCCAGTAAATGGCGCCCAAACACATGGGGCAGGGCTCGCAGCTGGTGTACAGGTCGCAGCCCTCGAGCTGGAAGCTGCCGAGGGCGGCGCAGGCCTTGCGGATGGCGTCGACCTCTGCATGGCAAGTGGGGTCGAGCGTGCTGGTAACCTGGTTGAAGCCGCGTGCGATGATGTGCCCGTCTTTCACCACCACGGCCCCAAACGGCCCGCCGTGCCCAGCCTGCATTTTCTCAACGGACAAGCGGATGGCTTCGCGCATGAATTCGGGGTTGGGAGCTTCCATGGCAATGGATAAATTAGGTGAAGGAGCGGATAAATGCAGCCCCGGTTTTAAAAACGGGTAGCAAAGAACGTCACGAAGGCTTGCTTTAGCCGGTTATCTACCCCTTTTTAGGAATTAAAAATTAAAAATGAAGAATTAAAAATCGGCTGGTCAATTTTTAATTCTTCATTTTTAATTTTTAATTCCTTTGCGAAAACTGCTCTAATTGTTCACTTCGTCGGAATCCGCAGCTGGAAGCCCAGCGAAGGCACCAGGGTGATGCCTTTGATGGAGGTGCTGGCCCCGTTCAGCAGGGCATATTCGCCGTAGTTCTGGTAGAAGATGGAGACGGCCGGAATCACGTAGAAATACCGGTAGCCCAGCTTGAGGTTGAGGAAGCCGCCAAACGACGAAAAGTCGCGGCTTTGGTCGGACAGGGCCGATACTTTCTGGGTCGGGCTGACGTACACGTTATCCGGCGCGAAGCTATATTTCAGCCAGCTGTGGGCGTATACTACGCCGTAGCTGATGGCGCCAATTTCTTCCTCCGGGCCGAAAGATTGGCTGAAGATGAGCGGTACTAGCAGGTCGTTGCGGGAAGCCCGAAAATTCAGTACTGAGTTAATGTCCGACAGAAACGGCAGGCTGGGCAGCTTGGCCCGTTGAGTGGCAAACTGCAGGCCGATGCTAGCGTAGGTGGTGCCGCTCACGGCCCCGGCACCGGGGCTCTCGGGCGAGCCGGTGGGGCCCAGCAACTGGTACTGCGCATCGATTACGTGCGAGCCGAAAGCATATTTGTAGCCCGCATCGAGGCGCGGCGCGAGGCCATAGCGAATACTCAGGTCGGCGGTGGGCTGGATGGGGTCGAGGATGTAAGCCAGGGCGGCGGCCTGCAGGCTGTTCACCGCGCCGTTGTAGCGAACGGTATCCTTACTGGCCGCCTTGCTGGCGGCCTCTTTCAGGGCGCTGCCCGCCTTGTTTAAGGGAGCCGTGGCGAAGTTGAAGCCCTGGTTGTAGCCTAGCCGAAACTCCCCTTGCGGGGTAACCTTGCCGGTAGCCACAATGGCGCGGGGAGCAGTACAGGAAGTGGCCAGCAGCGCAGTAGCGGCGAAAATGCTGGCCAGGCGCCGGGAAGAGCGTAGGGAGAAAGGAATCTTCATAAAAAACAAAGGTTAGCCGTAAGGACCGGAAAACGAAAATCGGGCCGAAACCGCCGGCGCCGGCAAGCAGTGAGCGGACGGCCTGCCCGTCGCAACGGCAAGCAGGCCGGGCTTCGCACTCCTGCTCAAACGACGGGGCCGACGGCTATACCAAGGGCCTGATGCCCATGGCTGGGCTTCACACTCCGGCTTAAACCTATTCCGTTGAGGTGGTCCGACGTCACGGCCAACCGATTACTACTCTTCGCCCTGCGGCTCAAACGGCTCACCCTGGCGAAATTTCAGTTACTTGCCAGCCGGTTTAACAGCTAGCTCACCAAAAATGGTGGGCTCCCGGCTCAATTAGCGGTAATCAGCAACTAATGAACATTCTCTACGGCGTACCCGGCGAGGGCCTGGGCCACGCCACGCGCAGCAAAGTGGTGATAGGCCATCTACTAGCCCACGGGCACCAGGTGCAGGTGGTGAGCAGCAGCCGCGCCTATCAGGTGCTGACGGCTGCCTTTCCCGGCCGGGTGCACGAAATCCGGGGCTTCCACTTAGCCTACCGGGGCCTGGCCGTGAGCAAGGCCCGCACCACCGCGCTCACCCTGCGCACCGCGCCGGAAGACCTGCGAATCAACTTCGCTAAATACCGCGAGCTATTCGCTGATTTTCGGCCGGACTTAATTATTTCCGACTTCGAGTCGTTCAGCTACCTGTTTGCTAAAGTGCGGCGCCTGCCAGTTATCAGCATTGATAATATGCAGATTATCAGCCGGGCCAAATTAAACGTGGCGGTGCCCCAAGCCGAACGCGGTAATTATGAGGTAGCCAAGGGTATCGTGCGGGCCAAGCTGCCGCGGAGCCGGCACTATTTCGTTACCACTTTTTTCGACCTGCCCCTCAGCCGGCCCCGCACTACGCTGGTGCCGCCCATTATTCGGCCCGAAATTCTGGCGGCGACGCCTACCCCGGGCCGGCACATCCTGGTCTACCAATCGGCCACCACCCAGCAGAACCTCGTGCCGCTGTTGCAACAGTTGCCCGATCAGGAATTCCGCGTGTATGGCTTCAACAAAGAGGAAGCGCATGGCAACGTGCAGCTGCGCGCTTTCTCCGAAGCCGGTTTCATTGCCGACTTGGCTAGCTGCCGGGCCGTGGTTACCAACGGCGGTTTCTCGTTGATTTCGGAAGCAGTGTTCCTGCGAAAACCCATTTGCGCCGTGCCCATCCCGGCGCAGTTCGAACAGTGGCTAAATGCTGCTCAAGTGGAGAAAATGGGCTACGGGCGACACTTCGCGGCCATTACCACCGACAACCTGCGGGCCTTTCTGGACGGATTAGCCGGCTTCGAGGCCGGGCTGGCGGGCTATCAGCAGCAGGGCAACGAGGTGCTGTTTGCCAAGCTCGATGCGGCCCTGAAGGAATTGACAAGTAATGAACCGACTTCCTCTCGGCTGGAAGCGGGAACAGTTTAGCGGCACCAAGCACTAGGCTCCAACAGCCAAGGGTCGACTGGAAGCGGGAACAATTTAGCGGCTCGAACCCCCGCACCAGGCTTGGAAAGAGATGTTTTGCCGCCTTATGCCTCATCGATGACTCGCTTCCTCCATTACGGGCTATTGCTGTTGCTGCCCGCCTGCGCGCGCACCCCCCGCCCCAGCTCTGATTTGGTTAATAAGTACCATGATGCCGTCATCCGGCAAATCGGAACGGCGCAGGACGAGCGCAATCCGACGGCGCTGCTGCCTTTTCTTACCAATGCCAACCCCGCGTATCGCCGCGAAGCAGCCTTGGCTTTGGCCTCGGTACAGGCGCCCGCCGCCGGGCCCGGCCTGATTCGGCTGTTGCGGGACGGTGACCCGGGCGTGCGCCGGGCCGCGGCCTACGCGCTCGGCCAGATTGGCGACAGTACGGCCGTGGATAGCCTCCGGGAGCGGGTTTTGAAGGAACCCAACGGGATGGTTTGCCGCTACGTGCACGAGGCTTTGGGCCGTACTGTCACCCGTCGCAGCCTGCCCGAGCTGTGGCGGGCAGAAACCCCGAGCGACACGGCCCGCATCGGGGCCCTGGCCTGGGGCCTGAGCCGGGCTGCTCTGCGTGGCCTCAGCTCCCCCGAAAGCATTCGCCGCACGGTGCTGGTGCTGGATTCGCCCAAACTGCCGGTTCACGCTCGTCTAGCGGCCGTCGCGGGCCTGGCGCGGACCCGCGGCTACGATGCCGACCTGGCCCGGTTGGCGACAGCCACGCTGCTGCGGGTAGCCCAGAAAGACCAGTCGGCCCCCGTACGAGCTGCCGCGGCCACGGCCCTCGGCAAAATTGCCGCCGCCCCGACCCCTGCCAACTCCGCCGCCGTCGCGCTGGCCGCCCAGAGCCCCGCTGGTCTGGCCGCCGTGCTGGCTCGGCTGGCTACTCAGGACCCCGATTACCGGGTGCGTCTGAGTGCGCTGCGGGCCCTGCCTTTCGGTGCTGAAACGTACTCCGCTAGCCGCTTAGCCGTATTGAGTGCCCTAAGTCACGACCAGGCGCCGGTGGCTCTCACCGCGGCTGAGTGGCTGCTGGCCCACGCCAAGGGCGAATCCGGGGCCGCGCTGGGAACCCTGGCGGATGGCAACCAACGGGCCTCGCCCCGAGTGCGGGCTACTTTGCTGCAGGCTGTCGTGCGCCACGCCAATGCGGCCACCCGCCCCAGCCTCACCGAAACCATTCGGCAGCGTTACGCTGGGGCCCCGACGGTATATGAAAAAGGCTTTTTGCTGCAAGCCTTGGGCGAAGACCCGGCATCATTCGATTTTGTGCGGACCGAAGCTTTCGCGCCGGGCCAGTCGCCCGTGGTAGCTGGCTACGCGCTGGCCGCGTTATTGGCCATCCGGCGCCACGCCGATTTTCCCGCCGTCCGCCACACCGATTTCGCGGCGGCCATGCGCCAGGCCTTGGCCACTGGCGACGTGGCGCAGCTCGGCACAGCAGCCGAGGCCCTCGCCGATGCCAGGCTCTACCCCGAAACCCAGCCTGCCGACCTAGCGGCCCTGCGCCAGGCGCAGAGTAAGCTGCAGTTGCCCCGCGAAATCGAAGCCTGGCAGAGCTTGCAGCAAGCCCTCGATAAATTGGAGAAAGCGCCCCAGCCCACGCCCTTGCCCATTGCTACGGCCCGGCAGCACCCCATCGATTGGGCTGTCGTGCAACGCGTTCCGCTCCACCAGCAAGTGCGGATGCGGACCTCCCGAGGCACCATCCTGCTGGAGCTCAAGCCGAACGAAGCGCCCGGCAGCGTGGCCAGCTTCGTGGCGCTCACGGAGCAGAAATTCTATGATAACCTCTATTTCCACCGCGTGGTGCCCAATTTTGTGGCCCAGGGTGGCGACCCGCGGGGCGACGGCAACGGCAGTGCTCCCTACAACCTGCGCTCCGAGTTCGGCGACCTCCGCTACCAGGAAGGCAGCGTGGGCCTGGCCTCGGCCGGTAAGGACACCGAGAGCTGTCAATTCTTCATCACCCACACGGCTACCCCGCATTTGGACGGACGCTATACCATTTTCGCCCAAGTAGTAGGTGGCCTCGACGTGGTCCACAAACTCGACATCGGCGACCAGATTCTGAGCGTGGACCTCGTGCAGAAAGCTATTAAATGAGTGCCGTTCAAAGTAGCCGGCAGGAGATGCCTAATGGCTCGTGACCAGCGGCCCTAGCTCAATTAAAGTAGGGAAGAGGGCGCGAACACGTACTTAGCGCCTATCCGGAAAATAAGCAGCACGTCCTGCTCATCTGGCGTCCGCGAAGTCGAAGCAGTTCGGAAAATCTTTTACAGCAGTTTATGAGTGTAACCAGCGCCGGGGCACCTCACCCCCGGCCGGGCTAGGTTACTTCCCCTCGCGTCCGTGCACCTGCGACGGTGGCGAGGTTGCCTCCACGGCCGAGAAGCTCTCCAGAATCTTATAAGTATGCTCCGCCCCCTGGGGTACTACCCACGAGTTGCCGGGCTCCAGAATAACGACCTGACCAGCCAGATGCAGTTCGGCCCGCCCACTGAGCACGAATCCCACGGTTTCGTAGGGTCGGGTGGCGGGCGCTTTGGGTTCGCCGGGCTGCTCGTTTTCCCACATGCGCATGGCCACGTGCTTGCCCGAGGCCAAGTATTTTTCGCCATCAGCTCCCTTGGGCGAGTGGTGCGAATCGACTTTGATGATGGTGGTATCCGACATGGTATGTTGGTTGGGGAAGAAGGAAAGGGTATCTTTTGCGTCGGTTTTGCTTAACGAAGCCAACGCTTGGGCTAAACGACGGAACCCCGCCAACCGTTGCCCGACTTGATTAGAACCTTCGCCCCGCTGGCCGGTTAAGCCCCCGGTTTTGTACCTTCCTTTTTTCTGTTATTGTGCTACCTGACTCTTTTGCTGCCGAGCTGGCCCTGGTCCACGCCTCCGTGCCCGATGCCTTGCCGGGCGCGGCCTTCTGCGCTTTGGCTGATGGGCTGCTGGCTCTCCTGTTTCCGCAGCGGGCCGAGCGGCCTCTGTCCACGGCTGACGCCGTAGCGGCCGACCTCTATCACTTTCGGGCCGAGCTGGTCGAGCTGCTGGCGCTGGTGCCGGCCTTACCGGCGTCGGCCACCGCGCTCGCCGATGAGTTTACGGCCCAGTTGCCCGCCCTGCGGGCGGCTCTGTTGCGCGACGCCAGTGCCATTCTGGCCAGCGACCCCGCCGCCCAGGGCCTGGGCGAAATCGTGAGTTCCTATCCCGGGTTCTACGCCACGGCCCTGTACCGGATTGCGCACGCCCTGCACCAGCGGGGGCTGCCGCGCCTGCCGCGTCTGCTAAGCGAATATGCCCATCAGCGCACTGGAATCGACATTCATCCGGGCGCCCAAATTGGCTCCTCCTTTTGCATCGACCACGGCACCGGCCTGGTCATTGGCGAAACCGCCATCATCGGCGCCGATGTGCAAATTTATCAGGGCGTCACGCTGGGCGCGCTCAGTGTGACCAAAGGCTTACAGGGTACCAAGCGCCACCCGACCATTGAAGACCACGTTGTGATTTACGCGGGCGCTACCATCCTGGGGGGCAGCACGGTGGTCGGGGCCCACAGCATCATCGGCGGCAACGTATGGCTGACCGAAAGCGTACCGTCGCACTCCCGGGTTTACCACCGCGCCCACATTCAAATCTCCCGCAGTGTAGACCCGGCCGCCGAGTTGGTTTTTTCTATTTGATTTGTTCAGCAAATAAAGGAGCGGCTGATTGAGTTAATCGCCTGGGCTCAGCCGCCTTGCGCTGCTCGCTCCCAGCCTTCCGGCCAGCTTACGCATTCATTTCGCCTCATTACTTCTCATTCCTTATTGTAAAGATGAAAGCCAACAGCATCCTTGATACCATTGGCAACACGCCCCTGGTGCGCCTCAATCGACTCTTCGCTGCCACCCGCCCCGATGTGGAGGTGTGGGTAAAGCTGGAGCGTGCCAACCCCGGCGGGTCCATCAAAGACCGGATCGCGCTCAGCATGATTGAGCAGGCCGAACAGGATGGCACCATCACCAAAGATAGCCTCATCGTGGAGCCCACCTCCGGCAACACCGGCGTCGGGCTGGCCTTGGTGGCTGCCGTCAAAGGGTATCGGCTGGTCCTCGTCATGCCCGAGAGCATGAGCATCGAGCGCCGCCGCCTCATGGCGGCCTACGGAGCCCAGCTCGAGCTCACCCCCCGCGAGAAGGGCATGAAAGGAGCCATCGAAAAAGCGGGAGAAATCGTGGCCAACACGCCCGGCGCCTGGATGCCCATGCAGTTTTCCAACCCCGCCAACCCGCGCATTCACGCCGAAACCACGGCCCAGGAAATTCTGCGCGATGCCCCGGAGGGTTTCGATTACCACATTACGGGCGTGGGCACCGGCGGCCACATCACGGCCGTTACGGAAGTGCTCAAGCCGCTTTTCCCCCGCATGAAGACCTTCGCGGTCGAGCCCGAGGCTTCGCCGGTCATCAGCGGTGGCGCCCCGGGGCCGCACCCCATCCAGGGTATTGGCGCCGGCTTCATCCCCGAAAACCTGCATACCAACATCCTCGACGGCACCATCCAGGTATCGCAGCAGGAGGCCTATGAGATGACCCGCCGCGCGGCCCGCGAGGAAGGCCTGTTCGTGGGCGTCTCGTCGGGCGCCTCGCTGGCCGCCGTTGCCAAAAAGCTACCCGAAGTGCCCCAGGGGGGGCGCATCCTGACCTTCTGCTACGATACCGGCGAGCGCTATCTGTCGGTAGAGGGCCTGTTTGTATAACCCGGCCCCTAGCCCCAAATAAAAAGCCCGGCCAATTGCTTGGTCGGGCTTTTCGTTTGTGTTCATAACTCTGGTGGAGAATATCGGAGTCGAACCGATGACCTCTTGCATGCCATGCAAGCGCTCTAGCCAGCTGAGCTAATCCCCCAGTTTAGGATGTTACCGCCGTGCCAATTGCGCTTTGGTTTGACAAAAGTACGGCTTAATGGTGGTTTGGCAAGCCCAAGACGTAGTTTTTTCTTGCTGAATGGCGCAAGGGTCAAGCAATCAGTTACAAAAAAGAGGGCAGGAATTGCTTCCTGCCCTCTTGATGAACTACCCTAAGCCAAAAAGCTTAGTTGAAGAGGTAGCGGATGCCTATCTGTCCCTGCCAGCGAGAACCAATAGCACCCGTATCATTGCGGAAAGTATCGGTGAGTTTTGTGCCGGGAGTAACGGTGTTATCGGCATTTCTTACTGGGTTAACCAAGTAACGGTATTCGAACACAGGCTGTCCCTGCGCATTATAACCGTTAAATGTTAGAGGATTGACACGATTTGGCGTCTGGATCGTACCCCAGTTGCTGTTGATTAGGTTGCCGATGTTGAAGATATCAAGGCTTAACTGCAGCGTGTTACGGTTTTCGCCAAGATTGGTAAAGACATCCTGCAACAGGCGCAGATCAAGACGATTCTGCCAGGGGCGCACGGCCCCGTTACGCTCAGCATACTCACCGCGGTGCTTGCTGAGGTAGCTGTCCTGGCTGATGTAGTTGTCTAGATCGTTCCACTGTTCTGCTGCCGAATAAACGCCCCCACCTTGCGCTGCAGTGAGCGTAATGGGCTGCAGGTTGATTTCGCTCTGGTTGCGGGGGATGTACATCAGGTCGTTCGAAGTCTGACCATCGCCGTTCATGTCGCCTGAATACACGTAGGAGAAGCGGCTAGTGTTGTTCACTACAGCCGGAGCTGCTTCGAAGAATAGCGAAAGCGTAGTGCCCAAGTGGTTCAAGTACTCGCGGCGGTAAGAGGCCGAAGCGATAACGCGATGCTGTTGCAGGAAGTTAGAGTAGCTCAGTACATTGGCATTCGGGTCGCCCGAAACTGCCCGGTCACGCCAGATGGATTGGGCAATCGAGCCGCCATCGTTTACCGAGCGCGCATCCGAGTAGGTGTACGCTACGCTGGCGTATATACCACTAGCAAAAGTTTTTTGCAATTGCGCAGTTACTGCGTAGGAATAACCTTTGTTAGTGTTCCTCATCAGGATAGCGTCGCTGATGTTGGGGCGGGCGGCGGTGTTTCCACCCTGCGCAGCCGGAATTTGACCATAAATCTGGTTAACCCGGGTCGTGGCCGCAAGGCCGTTGGTTATCACTACCGGGCTGTTTACGGTATAGAAAATAGCGCGATTATCGGGACCAGCGGCCCGGTTGTAGGGGGTAGCTTCGCTGCCCGGCAGGTTCACGTTCTGGTGGTAAACAGCATTGATGTCCCTCGTGAAGAAGGCTTCCAGCGTAGCAATAATACCGCCGGGTAGTTCTTGGTCAACCGCTACGTTCGTGCGCCATACCTGCGGGAATTTGAAGTCGCTGGCGGTAACGGCTATGTTGTAGGCGGTGTTGGGGCCTGCATTCTCCGGACGGTAGGCATCCACGTTAGGATTGAAATACGCCGGAGTATTGGTGGCTGGATTGTTCGCGCTGAATCCAGTTAGAGTATAGGAGCCAAATTGCACACCGTTGTTGCTGGCCTGGTTCGACAACCAGACGAAAGGAACCCGGCCAGTGAAGATGCCGGTACCGCCGCGGAGCTGAGTTTTACGGTCGTCGTTCACGTCCCAGTTGAAGCCAACCCGGGGCGAGAACAGCACGCTTTTCTTGGGCGTGTTACCCGTGTTGATTTGCACGTTCTCCCGGAAACCAGTGAGCGCCGCGACGTTGGTATTTTGCTGCAGGTCCGAAGTCAGGTACGGGAGGTCAGCCCGAATACCATAGGTTACCCTCAAGTTGCTGAAGGGCGACCATTCATCCTGCACATACAGGCCCAACTGGGCGGCGGAGATTTCGGCGAAGGGGAAGCCGCCGGGTAAGGCCGAGTAAGAAAGATTATACCGTTGGGGCCCGGGGCGAACGCCGGTCAAAGTTGATACCGAAGGTGTAAAATTGTTGCTTGCGCTAGGGCGGGTATAGTTGAAGCCAGCCGAGGCGTAAAAGTCTTCGAGCGAGTTGAAGGAGTAGTTGCCGTAGTAGTTCGGCGAGAAGCCGTTCTTGAACTTATAGTACTCGTTGTAAGTACCCACCGTTACGTTATGCTTACCGAGGTAGGCCGTAAAGTTGTCGCCTATCTGATAGACATCTGAGTTAAGAATGTTGAAAGCCGAGAAGGGCTCGAAGCCAAACGAAGTCAGCGAGTTCGATGCTGTAATGCCGGTAGTCCCGAGTGGGGTCCGTCCTACCGAGGTGCCAATATCGACCAATGGGAAAACGCCCCCGCTGCTTTCGCGGAAATCGCGGAATGCCGAATAGCCTGCCGTCAGGTTGTTCGAGTACTTCCCATTATTAAGAGTGCTGTTGAGCTCGGCAATAATCGAGTTCAAGTTATTGTTAATGCGGTAGTAAGAGGAAAAGAAAGGCAGACCGAACTGAGACTGCGAGCGCTGGTTGTTGATGGCGCCGGAAGTACTCGGGGCAATGTCAGCGTACGACTTCAGGTAGTTGTACTTGATATTGAAGCGGTGGTTGTTGTTGATGTTCCAGTCAATCTTAACCGTGGCCTTGTCGCTGTTAGACTTCAGATTGTAATTTTCATACGGGCCGGGATTATAGCCGTACTGCTGTTGCAGGAAGTTGCTGAGGAAATCGAGTTCCGTACCCGAAGCACTTGATACAGTGCCACCAGCAGGGGGAGTGACCCCCTCGTTGCGGTTGGCGGTGAAGTTGTTGGTAGGCGGGTCGTTGCGGCGCTCCGATTCGCCGTTGATGAAGAAGAACAGTTTGTCTTTGATGATTGGGCCGCCTACGCGAAAGCCAATATTGTTCAGGTTGAATTTTGGGTAGTCCGACTTTACGTCGGCTACTTTACTGCCCACTAGTTTCTGATTGCGGTAGAAGTCGTAGATAGAGGCCGATACTTTGTTAGAGCCCGAGCGAGTTACCACGTTAATACCCGCACCCGTAAAGGAGCCTTGGCGCACGTCGAATGGGGCGATGCTCACCTGAATCTGGTCGATGGCGTCCAGCGAAATAGGCTGAGCATTAGCCTGGCCACCTACCGTCGACTGTAAGCCGAACGCGTTGTTGAAGATGGCCCCGTCAACGGTAATGTTGTTGAAGCCCGAGTTACGGCCGCCGAAGCTTTGGCCGTTGGCCTGCGGCGTGAGACGGGTGAAATCATTCAGTGAGCGGTTCAGCGTGGGCAGTCGCTCAATGGTTTCCCGCTGAACGGTAGTAGCCGCACCCGTGCGGCCAGCGTTCATTACAGGGTCTTGACGGCCACTTACCACTACTTCTCCCAGCTCCGTAGCAGCGTCGCTCAGCTTCTGATCGAAGCGTAGGTTTTGGCCCAGGGTCAGATTCAACCCCTCACGCACTAAATCCTTGTAGCCCACGAAAGTCACCCGTACCGTGTAAGGGCCACCCACGCGCATGTTCTGGATATTGAAGCGCCCATCCGCGTTGGTTGGAGCTACATATTGGGTATTGGTAGGGGTGTGGATGGCAATAACCGTGGCACCAGGGAGCCCTTCCCCTTTGCTATCAGTGATAACCCCGCTCATGGCTGCTGTGGTGGCACCCTGGCTCCAGCCTAAGCGGGCCGTAAAGAGCATTAGCGCCAACAGAAACAAGTGGCGTAAACGTAAATGATTCATAAAGAAGGGATTGGTGGAAACAATGAGCTTGTCAAAAGGCGGCACAAAGGTAAGCCGCCGTATAGAGGGCGACATTACGAGAACTTTATTATTTATTGGAATCCGCACACCGGTCTTTTCACGCCGCAAAGGTACTAGGCTAAGTTCACAGTTGAGGTCGCACCGCCCGAATAAAACGGCTCAGGTAGTAATCAGACTCCAAGCTGTTTTCTACTACCCCCAGCGAGGTTGAAGCGTGGATAAAGTCCACGCCTTCGTCGTCCACCACGGTTACTAGCCCCACGTGGGTGATGGTCTGGCTACCGGGGGAGGCGCCGAAAAAAATCAAATCCCCCGGCTGTAGCTCGGTCACCTTTATGGGAATGCCCCACACGGCTTGCTCGTTAGACGAGCGCGGGATGCTGACGCCGGCCTCGCTGAATGACAGCTGCAGGAGGCCCGAGCAGTCCAGGCCCAGGCGCGTGGTACCACCGAAGAGGTAGGGCGTGCCCTGGTACGAGCGCGCGGCCTCGATTACCGAGGCCAGGGTGCCTGTGGCACTGCCCGTGCGCTGGGGGCGCCGGGTTACGGTTACTGCCTTGGTTTTTTCGCCGCTGGGCAGGGTGCTGACGGTTTTGATTTTGCTCCGGGGGCTAACCGCGACGGAGCGGCCGCCCTTTTTCAGGCGTACCATCTCCCGGGCTGAGCGGTACTGGCCGTCGCGATAATTGAGCTTGCGGTGGCAGCCGGCGAGCAGGAGCAAAGCCAACAGCAGCACCGGTAGTATCTTCGTTGTCACCGTCCGCATTGGCCGCAAATATAGTTTGTGCGGCTTAGTTCCTTTATCCGCATGATGAATTTTAACGCGTTAACTCCCGAATTAATTGTCGCATTTGAGGCCATCGTGGGCCCGACGCAGGTGCTCACCGCCCAGCGCGCTGAAGCGGACGCGTACGCCGACTACGGCCGCGACCATACCGAAGACCTCCATTTTGCACCCGATGTGGTGTTGCGCCCGGCCAATGCTGAGGAAATCAGCCAAATCATGCGCCTGTGCCACGAGCATCGCATCCCCGTTACGCCACGGGGCGCCGGCACGGGCCTCAGCGGCGGGGCCCTGCCCATTCACAATGGCGTGGTGCTGAGCACCGAGCGGCTCAATAAAATCATTCAGATTGACGAGCGTAACCTACAGGCCACCGTGGAGCCGGGCGTGGTAAACGAGGCCTTTCAGAACGCGGTGAAGGAAGTGGGCCTGTTCTACCCGCCCGACCCCGCCAGCAAGGGCAGCTGTTTCCTGGGCGGCAACCTGGCCCACAGCAGCGGCGGCCCCAAAGCCGTGAAATACGGCACCACCCGCGACTACGTCCTGAACCTGCAAGTGGTGCTGCCCACCGGCGACATTATCTGGACGGCCGCCAACACCCTTAAGAACTCCACCGGCTACAACCTCACCCAGCTCATGGTCGGGTCGGAGGGGACGCTGGGCATTATTACGCAGGTAGTGTTCCGGCTTTTGCCCTTTCCGCAGCAGAACATCCTGATGCTGGTGCCTTTTCGGCGGGAAGAGCAGGCGGCCGAAGCGGTTTCGGCCGTATTCCGGGCCGGCATTATTCCCTCGGGGATGGAGTTCATGGAGCGCGAGGCCATTGCCTGGTCTTCCAACTACCTGAATATCCCGCTCACCCTGCCCGCCGACATCCAGGCCCACCTCCTGATTGAGCTCGACGGCCAGGACCTCGACCAGCTCTACAAGGAAGCCGAGCAGGTGTACGGTGTGCTCGAGCACTACGACGTGGGCGAAATCCTCCTGGCCGACAATGCCACTCAAAAGGAGGAGCTGTGGAAAATCCGCCGCAACATCGGCAATTCGGTGCGCTACAATTCCGTGTATAAGGAGGAAGACACTGTGGTGCCTCGCGCCGAGCTGCCGGCTTTGCTGAAAGGAGTGAAGGAAATCGGGGCCCGTTACGGCTTCAAGAGCGTGTGTTACGGCCACGCCGGCGACGGTAACCTGCACGTCAACATCATTCGCGGCGACCTCGACGACGAGATGTGGAACGTGGGCCTGCGGCAGCCCATCACCGAGATATTTGAGTTGTGCGTGCGGCTCGGCGGTACCATCTCCGGCGAGCACGGCATCGGCCTGGTGCAGAAAGGCTACATCGGTATCGCCCTGCCGGATACCAACCTAGACCTGATGCGCGGCATCAAAAAGGTGTTTGACCCGCACGGAATCTTGAATCCAGGAAAAATATTTTAAGTGCTGGTCCGGAAGTACCCGGTATCGACAAGGCAGCTGCCAGATGAGCAGACTGTCTTGTATGGGCAATGACGGTGTGGGCAGCTTTACCCCATTACCGTCGGGAGCATCTGAGGTGCTACCCGCTTGTGGGTAGCTTGCTCATACGCGTAGCCCAACGCCAGCAACTGGCCTTCGTGGTAGGCGGGCCCGACGAACGACAGGCCCACCGGCAAGCCCCGTACCTGCCCCATGGGCACGGTCAGGTGCGGGTAGCCGGCCATAGCGGCCGGCGACGAGAAATCAATTCCCGTGGAGTAGTCGCCGTTCACCCAGTCGATGCACCAGGCCGGGCCCGTGGTAACCCCCACAATGGCGCTGAGCCGGTTTTCGCGGAGCAGGTCATCCAGAATCTTGCGCGACTCGCTTACGGTTTTCTGCACGGCAGCGCGGTATTTGGCACTGCCCAGGCCGTCGGATTTTTCGGCGGCAATCAGGATTTCCTGCTGAAAAATGGGCATGGCCTCGGCCGCGTGGGTGTTATTGTAGGCAATGACGTCGGCCAAGTTGCGCACGCTGGCCCCCGCACCCGCCAGGTACTGGTTTACGCCGGCTTTGAATTCGTACAGCAGCAGGTCGAATTCGGCCTCGCCCAGCGGATGGATTTTCTCGATTAGCTCCACTTCCACGATGGTAGCGCCTTGGGCTTTCAACACCGTAACGGCTTCTTTCAGAAGCGCCGCCACGGCCGGTGGGCCATTTAGGTGCGCTTTTTCTACGCCGAGGCGCTGCCCGGCCAAGGCATCAGCCCGCAGCAGGCTGGGGTAATCGGCAGGAGTCGGAGTGGGGTAGGGCAGCTGGGCCGGGTCGGCGGGGTCGGCGCCGGCCAGGGCCTGGAGCAGAATGGCCGCGTCGCGCACGGTGCGAGCCATGGGGCCGGCGGTATCCTGGGTGCTGGAAATGGGGATGATGCCGCGGCGGCTCAGCAGCCCCACCGTGGGCTTGAGGCCCACCAAGCCGTTGGCCGACGCCGGCGACACCACCGAGCCATCGGTCTCGGTGCCGATGGCCAGGGCGCACAGGTTGGCGGCGACGGCCACGCCCGAGCCGGAGCTGGAGCCGCTGGGGGAGCGGTCGAGCACGTAGGGGTTACGGGTTTGATGGCCGCGGCTGCTCCAGCCACTCACCGAGCGCGAGGAGCGGAAGTTAGCCCACTCGCTCAGGTTGGTTTTGCCCAGCAGTACGGCCCCGGCGGCCCGCAGCTTCCGCACGATAAAGGCATCCTGCCGGGCCTTATGCCCGGCCAGCGCCAGCGCCCCGGCGGTAGTCATCATCTGGTCGCCACTGTCAATGTTGTCCTTAATCAGCACCGGGATGCCGTGCAGGGGACCCCGCAGCTTACCCGTTTTACGCTCCCGGTCTAGTCCATCGGCAATGGTCAGGGCATCGGGGTTGGTTTCGATAACGGCGCGTAGCCGGGGCCCCTGCTCGTTCAGGGCTTGGATGCGGGCCAGGTATTTCTCGCACAGACTACGAGCCGTTTCGGTGCCCTCGACCATACGGGCCTGCAAGTCGGCCACGGTGGCCTCGTGCAAGGCAAACGGCTCGGCAGCAGAGGTGCCCGCGGGGGCAGCGGCGTCGGCTGTGCCGTCGGCGGCTGGTTTATCCGTCGACTGGCAGGAAACGACGGCGGGCAGGAGCGTGGCAGTGAGGGCTGCCCGAGTGCCGCGATTCAGGAAGAGACGACGGTTCATACAAATCAAAGCTAAAAACAAAGCCAGTCCTGACCAGAACCGGCTTTATAATTGACGATTACGCGCTTGGGCTAATGGACGTCGGAGTATAAATCCCGCTCCTGGTCGCCCTTTAGCTTATCTTCCCCGCCGTAAGGAGCTCCGGCGGTGATGTCGCCCCGTAAGCCGCCGGCGGTGCTCTGGCCGGGCCCGTGGTTGGGCTGCTGGGCCAGGGTGGTATTGTCCGTGGAGCTGTTGGGCCGGCCCGCGGGGGCGTTGGTCAGGTCGTTGGTTGGCACCGTGTTGGTGGGATTACCCGGGCGGCCACTGCTCGTGATTTCGGCGACCCGGGCTACGTAGCGCTGTTTGGCTTCTTCCTCGGGCAAACCCTTAAACTGGTTCCACGAGTCCCACTGGCCCTGCGAGAGACCGGTGGGTCCGTCGGCCAGGTCGGCGGCGTTGGGGTTTACCTCGTCGGTTTTCATGTTCACGTCGCCGACCGTGGCTTGCTTGTACAAGCCGTAGAGCTCGTTCATGTGAGCCCCGGCGGCCTCGCCCGACAGGTTGTTTACTTGTTCAACGGCGGCTTGGAATTGCTGGTTGATGTCCATGTGACCGGAAATAGAGAAAGATGAGAAAAAAGTAGCTGGGCCGCAACGGCCTGAAACCGAATAAGAAAGAATGGCGCCAGTTGCCGGCCGCTCGGAAAGCAAATTCGTAAAGGCAGCCAAAGCACCGGATTTTGAGGGTACTGGCCCTGCTGACAATACCGCTGGGCTAACGTTTAGGTTGCGGGCTCGTACTTTTGCTAGCTACTATGTGTGGAATTACCGGAGTATTTGCCTTTACGGAAACAGGGCGTCAGTCACTGACCAACCTGCAAGCCTCAACCGATGCCATCGTTCGTCGCGGCCCTGATTCGGAAGGCCATTTTATTTACGACCAATGCGGATTGGGCTTTCGGCGGTTAGCCATTCTCGACCTTTCGGCCGACGGCAACCAGCCCATGACCGACGCTTCGGGCCGCTATACCATTGTTTTCAACGGCGAGATTTTCAACTTTCGCGAGCTGCGCGAAAAGCTGCTGAAGCGCGGTTTTCAGTTTCATTCCCAGACCGACACCGAGGTGATTCTGCAGCTCTACATTACCGAGGGCCGTGGGTTTATCAAGAAGCTGAACGGCTTTTTCGGGCTGGCCATCTACGATAAGGAAGAAAATTCGCTCCTGATTGCCCGCGACCGGTTTGGGGTGAAGCCCCTGCTGGTTTACCGCGACGAAGACCGGCTGCTCTTCGCGTCGGAGATGAAGTCGATGATGGCCCTGGGCGTGCCGCGCAAGCTTGACTACGTCGCCCTCAGCCAGTACCTGCAGCTGAACTACATCCCCGGCCCGGCCAGTATTTTCAAGGGGGTGAAAAAGGTGCTGCCCGGCCACTACCTCTACATCAAGGACGGCAAGGTGGTGGGCAAGGCCTGGTACAAGATCCCGTACGACCCGAAAAAGGTAGCCAAAAATAAGCTGAGCTACGAGCAACAGCAAAAAAAGCTGGTGGAGCTGATGGACGGCGCCGTGCGGCAGCGCCTCGTGGCCGACGTGCCCCTCGGCGCTTTCCTCAGCGGTGGCATCGACTCCAGCGTCATCACCGCGTTGGCGGCGCGCCACACCCCTCACCTCAACACGTTCAGCATTGGGTTTAAGGACGAGCCGTTTTTCGACGAAACCAAGTACGCCAATCTGGTAGCGGCCCGCCACAACACCAACCACACCGTTTTTTCGCTGACCAACAACGACCTCTACGAGCACCTCCACGACATGCTGTCGTACCTGGATGAGCCCTTTGCCGATTCCTCGGCCCTGGCCGTGTACATCCTCAGCCAGCGCACCCGCCAAAAGGTGACCGTAGCCTTGAGCGGGGACGGGGCCGACGAGCTGTTTGGGGGCTACAACAAGCACATGGGCGAGTTCAAGGTGCGGCAGGGGGGCTTCAAGGCCGAAGCCGTCACGGGCCTGAGCTTCCTGTGGGACGTCCTGCCCAAGTCGCGCAACAGCTTCTTCGGCAACCGGGTGCGGCAGCTCCAGCGTTTTTCGCGCGGCATGATGGCCGGTGTGAAAGACCGGTACTGGGACTGGGCGTCGTTGGCCTCGGCCGCCGAGGCCCGCAGCTTGCTTAGCGCCGAGAGCCGCCGCAAAGTGGGCAAAAAAGCGGCGGCCAAGCGCCGCAAAGACATTCTGGAACACCTGCACGCCGACGGCGACCTCAATGAGGTGTTGCTAACCGATATGCGGCTGGTGTTACCCTACGACATGCTCGCCAAGGTAGACCTGATGAGCATGGCCAATTCGCTGGAGGTGCGCACCCCGTTCCTGGACTACAAAGTCGTCAACTTCGCCTTCTCGCTGCCCGTGAGCAGCAAGGTCGACGCGAACATGAAAAAGCGCATCGTGCAGGACGCCTTCCGGGCCGAGCTGCCCGCCGAGCTCTACGACCGGCCCAAGCACGGCTTCGAAGTGCCCTTGCTGAAGTGGATGCGCGGTGAGTTACGCTCCCTAATCGAAGAAGACCTGCTGAGCGAGGCATTTATCGAAAGCCAGGGCATTTTTGATGTGGAGGCTATTCGCGCCCTCAAGGCGCAGCTATTTTCGCGCAGTCCCGGCGATGTTCACGCTCGCATCTGGGGCCTTATCGTGTTCCAAACCTGGTGGAAGCAATATATGGCTTAATAATTTGGCTAATAGGGTAAGATAGGATAAATACAGGATGGCAGCTCAGCGTAGTAAAGCTGCTTGTCCGCGTCGTTGAATGGCCGATTAGCCCTAATCTTCCGGATTCTTTGCCCGCTTAGTATCATCGCTCTCCTATTCGATACCTTCGCACCTCATCACTTCATTATCTCAATATTAGATGAAAATAGCAGTTATCGGCACCGGCTACGTCGGGTTAGTTACGGGTACGTGCTTTGCCGAAGTGGGCATTGACGTTACGTGCATCGACATCGATCAGAAAAAGATTGACAACCTCCACCAAGGCATTCTGCCCATTTACGAGCCTGGCCTGGAAGAAATGGTGAGCCGGAACGTTGACAAAGGGCGCCTGCACTTTTCTACCAACTTAGCCGAGGCCATTCAGGGCTGCGACGTGGCCTTTATCGCGGTGGGCACCCCGCCCGGTGAAGACGGGTCGGCCGATTTAAAATACGTGCTGGCCGTGGCCCGGGGTATCGGCGAGAACATGAACAGCTACGGGGTTATTGTCACCAAAAGCACCGTACCCGTGGGTACGGCGGCCAAAGTGCAGGCCGAAATCGAGCAAGCGCTGGCAATCCGCGGGGCTGCTATTGAGTTCGACGTGGCTTCCAATCCGGAGTTCCTCAAAGAAGGCGCGGCCATCGACGACTTCCTCAAGCCCGACCGCATCGTGGTGGGGGTGGCGTCGGCGCGCGCTGAGGAAGTAATACGGCGCCTCTACAAGCCCTTTTTGCTCAACGGCCACCCCATCATCTTCATGGATATTCCGTCGGCGGAGATGACGAAGTACGCGGCCAACTCCATGCTGGCCACCAAAATCAGCTTTATGAACGACGTAGCCAACTTGTGCGAAATCATGGGGGCCGACGTCAACAAGGTGCGGCAGGGCATCGGCTCCGACGCGCGCATTGGCACGAAGTTCATCTACCCCGGTATCGGCTACGGCGGGTCCTGCTTTCCCAAAGACGTAAAGGCGCTGATCAAAACCGCCAAGGAACACGGCTACGACATGCAAGTGCTGCGGGCCGTGGAAGAAGTGAACGAGCAGCAGAAATCCGTGCTTTTCAACAAGGTGAGCCAACACTTCGGGGGGGAGTTGCGCGGCCTGAAAATGGCGGTGTGGGGCCTGTCCTTCAAGCCCAAGACCGACGACATGCGCGAGGCGCCGTCGCTGGTCATCATTGAGAAGCTGCTCGCCGCCGGCTGCACCGTAACGGCCTACGACCCCGTGGCCATGAGCGAAGCCCGGCATTCGCTGGGCGACACCATCACCTACGCCCGGGATGAATTCGCGGCCCTCATCGACGCCGACGCCCTGCTGGTCGTAACGGAATGGCCCGATTTCCGGGCCCCCAACTTCGACGTAGTGGCGCGGCTGATGAAGCAAAAGGTTATCTTCGATGGCCGCAACATTTACGAAGCCAGCGAATTGAAAAGCCTGGGCTTTGCTTACCACTGTATTGGGGTGAGAACCGACCACCCCGAGCCCGCCGTTATCCCGGCTACCGCGGGCTAGCCGTTTTCCGGATCCAATTCCATTAAGTTTGCCGCTGCCGCCTCCCGGCTATAAGTTCTTGTAATGTCCGAAGAAAAAAAACGCGTCCTCATTACCGGCGGAGCCGGCTTCCTGGGCAGCCATCTGTGCGACCGGTTTCTGGCCGAAGGCTACCACGTTATCGCCATGGACAACCTTATTACCGGGTCGCTCCAGAATATCGAGCACCTGTTTGGTAAGAAAGACTTCGAGTTCCACCAAGCCGACGTAAGCAAGTTCGTGTTCGTGCCGGGCAAGCTCGATTACATCCTGCATTTCGCTTCGCCGGCCTCGCCCATCGACTACCTCAAAATCCCGATTCAGACCCTGAAAGTTGGCTCGCTGGGCACGCACAACCTGCTGGGCCTGGCCCGGGTGAAAGGTGCCCGCCTGCTGATTGCCAGCACTTCCGAAGTGTACGGCGACCCCGAGATTCACCCTCAGGTCGAAGAGTACTTCGGCAACGTGAACCCAGTAGGGCCACGTGGCTGCTACGACGAGGCCAAGCGCTTCCAGGAAGCCATCACTATGGCCTACCACAACCACCACGGCCTGGAAACGCGAATCGTTCGCATCTTCAACACCTACGGCCCCCGCATGCGCCTCGACGACGGCCGGGTGCTGCCGGCTTTCCTCTCGCAGGCCCTGCGCGGGGAGAACCTCACCGTATTCGGGGATGGCTCCCAAACCCGCTCGTTTTGCTACGTCGACGACTTAGTGGAAGGCATATACCGGCTGCTCCTGAGCGACTACCACTTACCGGTGAACATCGGCAACCCGTCGGAAATTACGATTAAGGAGTTCGGCGAAGAAATTGCCCGCCTCACCGGGGTTGAGTTCCGGCCCACGTACCAGGCCCTGCCCGAAAACGACCCCATGAAGCGCCGGCCCGATATCACCAAAGCCCGGGAAATCCTGGGTTGGGAACCCAAGGTGGACCGTGCCGAAGGCCTGCGCCGCACCCTGGAGTATTTCAAAAAACACATCAACTGAGCCCGTAGCCGCCGCTGGGCCCGACCGCGCGGCCGGGCCCAGCGGCGGCGGGCTATTACTCCTTAGCTGTGGCCGTTTATCCTGCGCCTTATCTTATTCAGCTTCCCAGGCTGGGGGCTCCGGAAATCGGCTATATCTCGGTTGGGGAGAGTGCAAAAGACCCGCTACCTTTTGCGGTGCAGCGGGTCTTTTGGACGTATTATACTCCCGAAAGCATTGTGCGCGGCCGGCACGCCCATCACCACACCGAGCAGATACTCATTGCCGCCGCCGGGCGCCTTATTGTTACCACGGAGCTGGCCGATGGGGACATCCAGATTTTCCGGCTGGACGACCCATCGGTGGGGCTTTACGTGCCTCCTTGCGCGTGGCATACCATTCAGTTTTCGCATAGCGCCGTGCAGCTGGTTTTGGCTTCCCAGCATTTTTCGGCGGCCGATTACATCCGCGACTACGATGCATTCCGTCAGCAATGGCTGCCCCAGACATCCACCAGTTAATCGCGGCCCGGGCCGCTGAGCTAGCTTACTATTCGCCCTACTTTTTTTTACGTCAGTTTTCTGGCGAGCCCCAGCAAGCGCTCTTCGGTACCGGGGCGGCTGAGCGCTGGAACCGAACTTCAGGTGCGGAAACGTATCATCATATCGCCCCAAAGGCGGATGTGTATTGGTTGTTACACCAGCTAGAATGGGACTCCGCTTATTTTGGCGCCCCAGTGTATCGGCTGTTCACGGGACTTTTTGATGCTCAAGCGGCAACCACTCAACTAGCCCAGGCTGCCATAGCGCTTCGGCAGCACTTAGTAGCCCGAACCGAGACATTCTATGCTTTTTGTGTGGTGCCCGCCGAGGACGTGCGGCTCCTACAGGGGCTCACCGCGGCGGGTTGGCAGCTGGTAGAAACCCGCCTGACCTATTACCGTGAACAACTAACGGCTTTCGACCACCCCCGGTTTCCAGTACGGGCGGCTACGGTTGAGGAGGCAGTCCACATCGGCCAGATTGCGGCCAGGGTTCGTAATCCTTACGATCGGCTCCATGCTGACGTGGGATTCAGCAATGCGCGAGCCGATGCCTATCTGGGGCAATATGCTCAAAACACGGTGGCTGGCAAGCTAGCGACTGTGGTATTGGTCCCTGATGTAGCGGGGCTGCCAGTCGACTCCTTTGTAGCTATCAGCGACCTCGAAACCGATGCGGGGGCACTCGATGCCCGACTGTCGCGCGTACTGCTCACGGCCGTCGGCCCCGCCAACCGGGGATGGCATGTGAAGCTGGTGGCTGAAACCTTGCACCGGGCCCGGGCCTTGGGGCACGAAGCGGTGTTAATGACAACCCAAGCAACCAACCACGCCATATTTCGAACCTGCGAAAAATTAGGCTTTCGGCTGGGGGCCACTGGCCACGTGTTGGTGTGCAATTGCCTTTAACTTTGCCGTATGGCAGTTCTGTTCCCTTCGTTTGCGCCTCAAATCCCCTCGCGCGCGGCTCCGGTGGAATAGTTGGATGTAGTTAGGTAAATCCGATTACTGCCTTGCTTCCGGGTTGAAGCGGCAGCTATGCTCGGTTCCGTCGACCTTCGCTGGACCAGCCGCTGGACGGAGTATGCTTGCCTTAGCTTAGGTTGCGGTAATTTTGAGTAGGCTACTGATAAAAGTCGGAGAGTTAACAGATATAATTAATGCCCAAGCTGTCCGTTATCGTGCCCTGCTACTTCAACGAGGAAAACATTCCCGTTACGGTTCGTGAGTTGGTGGCGAACGAGGCGCATTTCCCCCCGGATGTTACCTTCGAGTACGTGTTCGTGAACGATGGCTCGGGCGATGACACGCTGGGAGCCCTGCGCCGGGCGCAAAGCCTTTACCCAACCCGCCTCCGGATTGTCGATTTGGCCGGTAACGTTGGTTCGTACAACGCCATCGTGGCTGGTATGGCCCACGCTACGGGCGATTGCCTGGCCGTCATCACCGCCGACCTGCAAGATCCGCCTGAACTCATGGCGACCATGTACGAGTACTGGCAGCAAGGCTTTAAGCTAGTGATTGGCAACCGCCAGGATCGGGAAGAGAGCGGCATCTCCACCCGGCTGGCTAACGCATTTCACTGGCTGATGAAACATCTGGCACTGCGCAATATTCCCGAGGGGGGCTTCGACTTTGTTTTCTTCGACCGCCAGGTTGCGGGGGAAGTGCTCAAAATGCACGAGCGTAACTCCAATGTGTTTTACCTCATGGTGTGGCTGGGGTTCGCCTACGTTAACATTCCCTATACTCGCCGCAAGCGCCAGATTGGCCAGTCGCGCTGGACATTTCCCCAAAAGGTAAAGCTGCTCATCGATTCGTTAATGGCTTTTTCCTTCGTCCCGATTCGCGCCATCTCGGTGCTGGGCCTTGGCCTGGGGCTGATTGCCTTGCTCTATGGGCTTTACGTCATTGGCCTGAAAATCGTCCATCCCGATGAGCCCGCTGGCTGGCCCACGCTCATGGTCGTGCTCTTATTCGTGTCCGCTTTCCAGATGGTAGCGCTGGGTGTAATTGGCGAGTACGTGTGGCGCGGCCTCGATGCGGCGCGCAAGCGGCCCCTGTACGTGGTGAATAAGGTGTTTGAAGAATCACCACCAGAAGCTCCGGCCGATGCTGATTCTGGTCGATACTGATAAAGTTCAGTAAGCTTCAGCTGAAGCAAGTACCTACCTGTAGCTCGCCATGCTGATCATTGCTCCTAGAAGTAATTGTCCAGCCCTGATTCAGGGCCGGAGTACCCGAGAGGGTCGGGGCGATGCAGGTAACAAGGCTCCGATTGTAGCTCTGTTCTTGTAAAATACCGTGCTGGTTGGGCAAGGGGACTTACAGTCTAAGGAAGCCAAGAGCTTAGCGCGCACAACTTCACGATCCGCTCTACCTCGCGGATGGAACCGCCGGTTTCGCTCCATGGGAACCCATGCCCTATCTTTGCAGCTTCAACCGTTGCTTGACGGATTTGAGCCGGAAATGCGCAGCAGCTTTCCAGAGTAATTTTTGCCCTGCTGCTAACCCGTTACCTGTGCAAAAAGCCGACGTACTACCTGAAGCGCCGCCCGCTGCTCCGGGCCCGCCCGACGAGGAGTGGACCGAAGTGATCCAGCCGCATACCCGCTTGCTCGACCTGGGGCTGCGCGACGTTTGGCGCTACCGCGACCTAGTGTTGCTGTTCGTGCGGCGCGACTTCGTGTCGACCTACAAGCAGACCATTCTCGGGCCCATCTGGTTTTTCATCCAGCCCCTGCTCACCACCATTACCTACATGGTCGTATTCGGCGGCATCGCCAATCTCTCCACCGACGGGCTACCCCAGCTGCCCTTCTACCTGGCCGGCGTCACCATCTGGAACTACTTCGCCCAAACGTTAACCACTGTCTCCACGGTGTTCACAACCAATGCGGCCATTTTCGGCAAAGTGTACTTTCCGCGCCTGACCATGCCCTTGTCGATTGTGCTATCTAACTTGGTGCGCTTTGGGATTCAGTTCGCCTTGTTTCTGCTGGTCTGGGGCTATTACCTGCTTGGTCAGCATAGCTTACATCCCAACCTGTACATCCTGCTCACACCCATATTGCTGGGCCTGATGGGCCTGCTGGGCCTGGGCCTGGGAATGATTTTCAGCGCCATGACCACCAAGTACCGCGACTTGGCCATGCTACTCACTTTTGGGGTGCAATTGCTTATGTATGCCACGCCGGTTATTTACCCACTGTCGCGGCTGCCGCTCAAGTACAAGTCATTTATCATGGCTAACCCGCTGAGTGCCATTGTTGAAACGTTTCGATACGCATTCCTGGGGTCCGGCACATTTAGCTGGTTCACGTTAGCCTATAGCACAGCCTTCACGCTGGTGATGTTGTTGGTGGGCACGGTAATTTTTAATAAAGTAGAAAAGAGCTTTACCGATACGGTTTAGCGTGCGCCCGGTAACCGGTAATGCCGGGGCCATGGTGCGGTACCTGTGAACATGAGCAACGTTGCGATCAAAGTAGAAAACCTGAGCAAGCTGTACCGCTTAGGCGAAATCGGTACCGGCACCCTCAGCCACGACCTGAACCGGGCCTGGGCCCGCCTGCGCGGCAAGGAAGACCCGTTTGCTAAAGTAGGGGAAACCAACGACCGCACGCGCAAAGGCGACAGCAATTTCGTATGGTCGCTGAAAGATATCAACTTCGAGGTGAAGCGGGGAGAGGTGCTGGGCATCATCGGCCGCAACGGGGCCGGCAAGTCCACGCTGTTGAAAATCTTGTCGAAGGTGACGGCGCCCACCACGGGGAGGGTGAAGGTGCAGGGCCGCATTGCCTCGCTGCTCGAAGTCGGGACGGGCTTTCACCCCGAGCTGACGGGGCGCGAGAATATCTTCCTCAATGGCGCCATTCTGGGGATGAGCAAAGCAGAAGTGCGGAGCAAGTTTGACGAGATCGTGGATTTCTCGGGGGTTGAGCGCTACATCGACACGCCGGTAAAGCGCTACAGCAGCGGCATGTACGTGCGTTTAGCCTTTGCCGTCGCCGCCTTTCTGGAGCCCGAGATCCTCATTATCGATGAAGTGCTGGCCGTAGGAGACGCGGAGTTTCAAAAGAAATGCTTGGGAAGAATGAAGGACGTGAGTGTGAATGATGGGCGCACGGTATTATTCGTTAGCCATAACATGGACGCGGTACGTAGTCTTTGTAGCTCAGCGATTATGATGCAACAAGGTATGGTCCATGCAGCTGGCTCTGTGAGGGATACGATCGCTACTTATTACGAAGGTGTAAAAGTGCAAACACTGGCCAAGTTTGCAATAAATGAAAAGAAGCCCTCTATAGTATCAGTGGCTATTAACTCTGAAAAATTAAATCAGTCCATACTTGATATAAATATTGAGTATACTTCCCCTTTTGAATTAAGACCTCCAATAGCGGGTATTGTTCTGTATAACGCATTAGATATACCAGTTTTCGGATCGAATGGACGTTACCACCCATATAGTAGTAATATGGTTTCAGGGCTAGAGGGGGTATTAAACGTAGTAATAGAAGGGGTAGAGCTGCATACAGGTTTATATAAGCTGTCTGTATGGTTAGGTGACAGTGCTAGTGACTATGACGCTAAAATAGAAGCGATAACATTTAACTATTTATCCCCGAATTCTTATTCTACGAAACCAGATCCTTTATTAATTGGGTCAATTGATAAAGTCGCAACTTGGAAGTTTTATGGAAAATAGCGTAGTAAGCCCACTGACTGGGAGCAAAAATATTGCTGTTGTGGAGACCTTCTCAGTCGATCAGATCGTGCGGGAATGGCAAGATTTGCTGAGAATTGATATTTCCTCAGAGTTTGAAGGAAAAGATATTTCAAAATTTGATTTGTATCGTTGTAATGATACAAACTTGCTATTTTTTCATCCTCAGTTAGAAGGTTCTCCTTTTATCTACCAAGGTCTTCAGGATGGTTTTGAGTGGTATTACGTAGAGGACAAATGGGAATACGAGATTGCTCTTAAGGAAATCAGAAATTCTAAGAGTTGCCTGGAGATAGGTTCAGGCTCAGGTGCTTTCGTAAAAAAAGCATTAGGTATTAATACAAAAATAGTTGGGCTTGAAACCAGCTCGGATGCTGTTGAGAAAGCGCGCCAGGCAAATTTGCCCGTTTATCTCATGAGCTTTGATGAAGGGGTTGCAATGCTCGGTGCTCAACCGGATGTTGTGCTTGCGTTTCAGGTATTGGAACACATTGCAAATCCATTACACTTCGTTAAAGAAATGGTAAGAGTTTTAGCTGTTGGAGGGAAATTGATTATCTGCGTTCCCAACGCAGATAGTTTCTATAAGTATGGAGGTAATGTTCTAGATATGCCTCCGCACCATCAAACCAGATGGTCATTAGAAACTTTTAAAAAATTTGAGGCATTATTTCCGCTCAAATTAACGAAAGTAGCATATGAGCCTCTGAACCATTGGCATACTGAGTCATGGCTGAATGAGAACATGAAATTTTACAGGAATAATAAATGGTATGGTAATCTGCTATTTAATAGGGTTTCAGTTAGAGTATTAAGAAAAATATTGAATTCAAGAATGCGGTCAATATTTAGAGGACATACAATTTATGTTAGCTTTGAAAAAACCCAGTAAAGCTGGCATAAGAATAATAAATACATTTATTTAATTTTTTTAAATGGGACACATTGTATTTATCAGCCATGATGCCTCTCGTACAGGTGCACCTATTGTGTTGTTGCATTTGTTGCGGTGGTTGAAGAAAGCCAATGTTTGTTCGTTCTCAATCTTGTTGATAGAAGGTGGAGAATTAGAGGAGGAATTTAAAAAATTGGCGCTTACCTATATATGGAATTCGCCTTCCTCTAAGCGCCGTTGGTACGCACGTTTCTGGGGAAAGAATAGTGTTAAGCAGCAACTCTTAAACGAGCAATCTATTATTTTAGCGCTACGAGAGCAGAAAACTAGGATTGCTTATGGTAATACCGTAGTGTCAGCTGATGTATTAGTGCAAATCAAAGAGGCTATTGGTTGCATTGCCGTTTGCCATGTACACGAATTAGAAATTGCGATTGAACGATATTTTGGAACAGAGCGATTTGGTCAAAAATTACCACATATTGATTTAGTGATTGCTGCTTCTCAAGCAGTGAGGGAAAACCTTGTCAAGACTTACTCATTAGTATCTGAATGTATAGTTAAGATTTATGAGTTTGTCCCGGGAGCAGACGAAGTTCAACAGCAGCAAACACCGAGTGAAATCCGGAAAGCATTAAATATACCGGCCGAGAGTTTTGTAGTTGTTGCATCAGGAACATTAGATTGGCGTAAATCGCCTGATATCTTTGTTCAACTCGCCGGCCTTGTGCATGGGTTGGAGGTGAACATGCCATACTTCCTATGGGTTGGAGGAAGTAGTGCATCATTAGCCTGGCAAGAGCTTCAGTATGACTTGCGACGTTTAGGCATAGCTGAATTTGTTAAATTTATTGATGCCCGGCCCAATCCTTTAGATTATATCAGAGTAGCCGATGTATTTGTGCTAACTTCGCGAGAGGACCCGTACCCGTTAGTTTGCTTAGAAGCGGCTACTCTTGGCAAACCCATAATATGTTTTGAACAAGCTGGGGGAATGCCTGAATTTGTAGGTAAGGATTGCGGAGTAGTAGTACCTTATCTCAATATTGATAGCATGGCGCGTGCAGTTTGCGATTTGCTGGTCAATAAAAATATTCGTGAGCAAATGGGGGATAATGCAATGCGTAAAGTCAGGGAACAGCATAATGTAAGCTTAGCTGCTAGCCAAATAATGGATTCATTAGCAATCTTACTCGAAAAGCAGAATTAATAGATTCGTGATAACAACTCGTCTGCCAGCTGAGTCCGGTGGGGTTGTATCTGTGAAATACTTGTGAGCATGAGCAACATTGCGATCAAAGTAGAAAACCTGAGCAAGCTGTACCGCTTAGGCGAAATCGGTACCGGCACCCTCAGCCACGACCTGAACCGGGCCTGGGCCCGCCTGCGCGGCAAGGAAGACCCGTTTGCTAAAGTAGGGGAAACCAACGACCGCACGCGCAAAGGCGACAGCAATTTCGTATGGTCGCTGAAAGATATCAACTTCGAGGTGAAGCGGGGAGAGGTGCTGGGCATCATCGGCCGCAACGGGGCCGGCAAGTCCACGCTGTTGAAAATCTTGTCGAAGGTGACGGCGCCCACCACGGGGAGGGTGAAGGTGCAGGGCCGCATTGCCTCGCTGCTCGAAGTCGGGACGGGCTTTCACCCCGAGCTGACGGGGCGCGAGAATATCTTCCTCAATGGCGCCATTCTGGGGATGAGCAAAGCAGAAGTGCGGAGCAAGTTTGACGAGATCGTGGATTTCTCGGGGGTTGAGCGCTACATCGACACGCCGGTAAAGCGCTACAGCAGCGGCATGTACGTGCGTTTAGCCTTTGCCGTCGCCGCCTTTCTGGAGCCCGAGATCCTCATTATCGATGAAGTGCTGGCCGTAGGAGACGCGGAGTTTCAAAAGAAATGCTTGGGAAGAATGAAGAATGTAAGTGCAAATGACGGACGTACCATATTTTTTGTAAGTCACAATATGGCGGCCATTAAGCAATTGTGTAGTCGGGGAATCATATTACAAAAGGGTAGCGCTGTATTTGAGGGTACTGAGCTAGAGGCGGTTAATTTCTATCAAAGCTCTAACAACACCAATTCCTACTTCGCGCATCAAGGAGATTTGGAAACTGCTCCTGGTAACGGGAATATAAGGATTATGAAGTTTGAAATTCTGCCTTTAGCTGGAGAGGTTATCAGTATTTCATCAGGTGTAAAATTCAAAATTGTTTTTTACAATCATAAGTCTGATATAAATTTAGATTTGACTTTTGAGTTACGCAATGCAGATGAGGTTGCAGTATTTCATCATGGCACATTGATTAGTACCCAGGAAAATTCAAAGAGGGGTGTCTACACCGTAGAAGGTCATCTGCCTGCTAATTTATTAAACGCTGGCAGCTATCATTTTAAACTTATATTCGGAGAGAATCAGCGGTACGAGTTATTCTCAATTGAGGATTTTGTCAGTTTTGAAGTTTTGAATGAAAGTATTGGGAGCAATAATAGTATACTCCCTGGCGTCATTCGGCCTAATATAGCCTATGATGTCCACTATAGTTCGTAGAGGCTTTGACCTTCTTACTTGAACATTGGAACTGATGGTACCAGCTGATTCCCTTATTTATGAATATTCCTGCGTTTACCGAAGGCTTAAAGAGCGCCTGGTACTGAGTAATAACTTCGAGGACTTAAATTACCTAATAGAAAAAATAAGTGCGTTAGCTTGGTATGCTTGGCAATATCATCCGGGAATATACGCAGATCCTGAGCTTGAAAGGAAACTATTGGATATTAGCTGGGCCATGTTTGGTGGCAGAGAGAATATCCTTTTTTTAAGCTCATTCCCGAAATTTGCATTGCCGATCCCTACAAATAAAAGGCGCGTGCTGCATGTGGCGTCTTCGGTTTCTCATATAGGTGGTCATACTCGATTAATTAATAATCTTGTCAAAAAAGATACGAGTTCCTGCCACTCCTTGGTGCTTACCAGACAAAAGGGCAATATTGTACCAGAATGGCTGGTTGAATCAATTGAAAGCAGTGGTGGTGTAGTATACTGCGTGCCACAGGAGCCTCCTTGTATAAATGCATCTTTGCTGCGACACATTGCAGAAAAATACGCAGACATCGTATTTTTGCACATTCATCCTGACGATGCTACACCTCTTGTTGCCCTGGCCGCTAACCCAGTAAAGCCATTGGTCTTTGTTAATCATGCAGATCATGTATTCTCCTTGGGGACTGGTTTGGTTAATACAGTTGCTTGCATACGCCCGTGGGCGGCTGAGTTTTCGCTTAACAGAAGGATGGCAGAAAAAATAAATCTTCTCCCTATCCCCTTAGAATTCAGGGCCGAAGATGCTCCTTCCAGAGAGGAGGCAAGACATACGTTAGGGATAGCCGATGAAAGCGTCGTTATCTTGACAGTAGCTTCTGCTTATAAGCTTATTCCAGATGGTAAGTATAATTACTTTAAGATTATTAAAAAGCTGGTTGATGAAAACAAAAACGTATTAGTAAAAATAATAGGAGTTATGCCCAAAGACTCACAGGTGATAGGCTGTATACCTGATAGTAGGATAGAACTGCTGGGCGTTGTGGAGAGCCCGATCTTATACTACAAAGCGGCTGATATCTATTTGGACAGTATGCCTTACCCTTCCTTTACCTCGCTGCTAGAGGCTGTTTACTACGGTGCCTATCCTGTTTTGCAGTATGCTCCAGCTGATAAGCTTAAAATCGCAGACGACCCAGGTATCCATGGCTTAGTCAGGCATGCTAATGACGAGCTGGAGTTATTTGATACCATTAATCATGCAATCAATGATCAAAAAATGCGTCGTGAAGTTGCCAAAAATATAGTTGAAAGCATTAAGTCTAATCACGTTGAGAGCGGGTGGAATGCTTATCTTAATAAGATATACCACGAACAAATCAGCAGTAGCGTACCCGTAAACAGGGCTAATATTTCTACAGAGGTAAAATACTTGTTTGATTCTGATGATTTAGAATCAGTGAGTGCTCCAAATCTATTTCTTCTTAACAAAGACACGCACGTAGTTGACTTCTTATATAGTTATAGCAGGCTGTTGTCGTTACGCGATCTGATGCTCTCTTATCGATCTATCTTGTCCTGCTTGCCGAACTTGAAATTTGGACGAGCGTTAAGAAATTTTTTAGGCTTGCTCTTCTCAAAAATTAGAAATGGGAGTAGGTATAAATTTTTCTAAGGTATGATCAAAAAGGATAGATATGAGCCTGCTCTATATAAACAAGTAGAAACGTATTAAGAACCAGACATGAAAGACTTAAGAGCCCTCGCGCTGTACCTGCCCCAGTTTCATCCCGTGCCAGAAAACGATGAGTGGTGGGGTAAGGGATTTACGGAGTGGACTAATGTCGCGAAATCAAGGCCAAAATTCCCTGGCCATAACCAGCCGCAATTGCCAGCAGATTTAGGCTTTTACGACTTGAGGGTGCCGGAGACCCGTGATTTACAAGCTGCTATGGCACAGCAGTATGGCATCCACGGGTTTATTTATTACCACTATTGGTTTAACGGTCGGCGTATTCTAAACCGACCTTTTGATGAAGTTCTGGCATCTGGTAAGCCAGACTTTCCTTTTTGCTTATGTTGGGCTAACGAAAACTGGACCCGTCGCTGGGATGGCTATGACAAGGAAATACTTTTAAAGCAAGAGTACGGCGAACAAGACGATTTAGAGCACATCCGTTCTTTGGCTCCGGCGTTTGCTGACCCGCGTTACATTCGAGTGGATGGCAAGCCGTTATTTATTGTGTACCGCTCCGAAGCCTTTCCAGATATCCGGCGTACCCTGGATACTTGGCGAAACGAGGCTATGCGTTTGGGTATAGGTGAGTTGTATTTGGTGCGCATGGAAAGTTTCCTACGTGACGTCAATCCTCACGAGATGGGCTTTGACGCGGCATTTGATTTTCAACCATTTCACGCCTCCCCACCAGCGCGCGAGCTTGGTGAACTCCCAGGGCGATTACTGAATAAGCTTAAAATCAAAACTTCCGGATATTATACAAATTCAGTGTATAAATATGAGAATTTTATAAATCATATGATGGCTCGCCCCGGCGCTGACTATAAACGTTTCCCAGGGGTTACGCCAGACTGGGACAATAGTGCTCGTCGTAAAAGAGATGCCTTTATTTTAACGGGTTCTACGCCAGAGCTATATGGAAAGTGGTTGCAACATACAGTCCAGCATTTTACGCCTTATTCACCGCAGGAAAATTTCATTGTGATAAATGCCTGGAATGAATGGGCGGAAGGCAACCACTTGGAACCGGATATGAAGTGGGGGCGGAAATACTTGGAAGCAACCGCGCGTGCACTGGGGGTAGCATACTAAGCGTATATTCGGTTTTTATCTCTGAATTGAGACCTCACTGAATACATGCCATTGTCTTGCATATTACTTATGGAATGAACAGTATCTCCGGCTTCCGGAGGTGCTCAGTCACATTTCAATTTCAAATCTGCACTAACTGAAAAATACTGGTTCCGCTACTCAGTACCCATGAGACAACAAGGGTTGCAGATGGTAAGAATTTAAACGGAGCAGGTTGTCGACAAGATGTAATGATGCATCAACTTTAAGTAAAAGGGTGCTTAAACAACTTTTTGAATGGTCGCCAAAGTATCCATTATTATTCCGAACTTCAATCACGCTCAGTATTTATCGCAGCGTATTGAGAGCGTATTGGGGCAGACCTGGCAGGACTTTGAGGTTATTTTAATGGATGATTGTTCTCAGGATACGAGCAGGAGCATTATTGACGCCTACGCTGCCAAAGACTCGCGTATTCGGGTTATATACAATGAAGCAAATAGCGGAAGCACATTTAAGCAGTGGAATAAAGGCATCAGACTAGCCCAGGGAGACTATGTCTGGATTGCGGAAAGCGACGATGTCGCGGACCCGCGCTTCTTAGAAGCCCTACTCAGCAAGCTGGAAGTTTATCCGGATGCAGGATTAGCCTATTGCGACTCGTGGAGCATCGATTCCCAGGGGAAGCTCCACGGCACTGGCCGGTACTTACTCGAGGAACTGGACAGCGACCTTTTTCGGCAGGATTTTGTGCTTCCGGGCCCGGAATTAGTACGGCGCTTTATGTCCTACCGCAACATAGTGCCCAATGCCAGTGCCGTAGTAATGCGACGCAGCACCTTACTGGCGGTTGGGGCCGCGCCCGAACACCTGCGCGTGGCCGGCGATTGGTGGTTTTGGGTTCGGTATTTTCAGCAGACTCAGGTAGTTTTTATAGCTGAGCCGCTCAACTATTTTCGATTTCACGTGCGTAATGTTCGAACTCGCACGGAGCAGGACGGCACCCAACTACTTGAAACGGCTGAAGTATTGGCTTACATCAAGCAAGTAGTGGAGCCCGAGCCCCGGTTATATCAGCGAGCCATTGCCCTGCTAATAGAGCGCTGGCTGCACGCTTTGGTGTATTATGGGATGCCCCTAGCCCGGCACCGGAGATTTATCCAGATAATGAGTGCAATCGAGCCCGGCTTCCGCACGCGTCTACTCCGGCATTTTGTTCAGTTCCTGGTACGTAACAGGTTAAGTGGAACCAAGATGCTGCTGTTCGACAAGCTGCTGGGCCGGTCTCGCCGCACGATTTCAACGGGCAAGGCCTGACACGCATGAAAATCCTGTTTACCACTCAAGCCCTCTCCATTGGCGGAATCGAAGTCTTAGCCCTCCGGCTATCAGAGGCTTTTGGCAAAGCCGGGCACGACGTCATTCTCTATGACTTCAACCCCGACCGCAAAAATCCGGGCCTCGTAGCCCGTTACGATACCAGTAAGTTTCGATTAGCGGCATTTATTCCGGGCCCCGCCGCAGATTGGTTCGTGTGGAAAACCCACGCCATCCTGTATAAGACCAAGCTGTATCGCACATTTCGTCCCTGGCTAATCGAGCGCCACTTTGCTCGTCTGCTGGCTCAGGAGCACCCCGATATCGTCTGCTCCCTGTCTTTCCACCAGGATTACCTCGCCTGCGTACACGCCCCGAAGCTCGGAATTCCGGTAGTGGTTTCGATGCACGGTACCTACGAGTACGCCGCCCCGGAGTGGTCGGCCTGCGCCCGGTACATTTACGAGCACGTGCGCGCAATTATTTACGTGGCTGATAAAAACATCAGCTGGTATCGAGCTCAGCCCTATTGGAACCCCGACTTGCCACTAGTTAAAATCTATACGGGCAACGATTTAGACAAGCCCATTGCCCGCTCGGTTGCCCGGGCCGATATAGGGCTGTCTGACGATGCCTTCGTATTCGTTATGGTGGCCCGTGGAATCCAGGAAAAAGGCTGGTTTGAGGCAATCAATGCATTTCGGCTCGTGCGAGCCCGTTACCAGCAGGCCGCCTTGCTGCTGGTGGGGGAGGGGGAGTATCTCACTAAATTGCGGGTCGACTATGCCACGGAGCCCGGCGTTATTTTCTACGGCAGTCATCCTGATTCGGTAGAATTAACCGTACTGGCTAATGTAGGTTTGTTGCCGAGCTATTTTCCCATCGAAAGCCTGCCCAATGTCATTATTGACTACTTGCGGTGCCATTTACCAGTCCTGGCCTCGGACATCGGGGAAATACCGGGAATGCTGACCTTGCCCGATGGTTCGGTGGCGGGGGAGATTCTACCCCGCCCTATTGAAGGGCAGGGGGTTAACGTGGCAACGCTAGGCCAGGCCATGAGCCGGATGATTGCGGAGCCAGCCTACTACCAGCAGCAAGTAGCCCGGGCCGCGCAGGCAGTGCTCCGGTTTAATTTGCAGGACTGTGTGGTTCGCTATACTGAGGTGTTCAACCAAGCTATATCAGCATGAGAGTGGCATTTGTCTCCTTGATGTACGATGCTCCGTGGGGTGGGAGCGAGGTGCTGTGGACGCATACGGCCGCCCGGGCGTTGGCTGAAGGCCACGAGGTGATGGCCTCTTTTTATGCCTGGCCCGAAATGGCTGCTCCCTTGCAGGCGCTGGCAGCAGCAGGGGCGCAGATTTTGCTGCGCACCCGGTATCAGCCCAGCCTGCGCCATCGCGCCGTTAATTGGCTGGCTAGACTGCCCTGGGGGGGCGAGCTGCCCGAAATTCGAGCCCTGACCCGATTCAAACCGGACGTCGTGCTGATAAACCAGGCAGGATGGATGGATTTGTTTTTCCATCAGCAGTTATTGGATTGGCTGCGCCGCGTCCCCTTTATACTGGCTTGCCACAATTACCAGGACCCGGTCCGGCAACGCGACTTTTCGCGGGCACTGCTTACCGATATGTACAGCCGGGCTAAAGAAGTGCTGATGATATCCGATAATCAGCTGCGCACCCTGCAGCGCCAGCTGGTTGACCCCATCGCGAATGCCCGGGTGATCCAGAACCCCCTGAACTTGCCGGCTACTTACCCCGTGCCGCGTAACGTACAGACCAATGGGGGGCTGCAGCTGGCGGTGGTAGCAAGTTTCGATGTGGATCGTAAAGGCCAGGACGTGCTTTTACAGGCCCTCACGGCGCCCGAGTGGGCCAGCCGCCGGTTCCAACTTAATTTCTACGGCCAGGGGCCCGACCAAGCCTACCTGGAAAAGCTTATCCAGTTCTACCGCCTCACTGACCGTGTGCGATTACGGGGCCACGTAGCCGATACGGCGGCCATCTGGCGCGAAAACGACCTGCTGATTATTCCCTCCCGGATCGAGTCGGGGCCAATGGTGCTCCAAGAAGCCATGCTCTGTGGCCGGCCGGTAGTAGCTGCTGATGTGGGCATGGTGCGCGACTGGCTCGATGACGACGAGACGGGTTTTATTGCCGATACCGCTTCGGCGATATCGTTAAACCGGGCATTGAGCCGCGCCTGGGCCCGCCGCGCTGATTGGCCGGCCATCGGTACGCTGGCCGCCGAGCGTGTGCGGCAGCGCATTGAAATTGAACCCGTTGGCGAGTTGTTGCGGCGGCTGGTAGGTTATGCTACTGATTCAGCCACTTCGGGCCGGAGGGAACGGCGCCCACAGGGATGAGTGGTATGTTATTTATTTAGCCTGACCTTTGCTGGCTGGATCTGGGTTTTTGGTCATAGCGTATTCAATGATTGTTCAATCGGCTCGTCAACTTATTACCTGTGTTATCGGTGGCACCGGGTTCATCGGTCAGGCCGTCGTACAAGAGCTGCTAGTGCAAGGCCGCCGGGTACTGGTGCTGGGGCGCCGGCAGGTTCTACAGGAAGCGCTACCCCCAGGTGTGCAGTACGTAGTGAACGATGGAAGCGACGAGCTGCTGCGTCGAGTGTTGCAGCAGACCGATGAAATAGTAGACCTGGCTTACGCTACGGTGCCACAAACCAGTTTTCAGGACCCGGTCAACGACATTCTGACTAATCTACCATCTACCGTTCGGCTTTTCGAGCTAGCGGCCCAGGCTTCGCTTAGCAAATTTGTTTGGATATCGTCGGGCGGTACCGTCTATGGTCATTCCGCAGTTGCTTACCAGAGCGAAGAACACCCAACCAATCCGGTCTCGCCGTATGGCATCACCAAACTTGCCATTGAGAAATACGCCCGCCTTTTTTACGAAACCTGTGGCTTGCCCGTAGTGTGCGTACGGCCATCCAACGCATTCGGCGAAGGGCAGCGCGCTTACTCCGGCCAGGGTTTTATTGGTACGGCCATTGCTTCAATCCTCGATGGCAAGGTGCTGAGCTTGTATGGGGAGAAGGGCACCGTGCGCGACTACCTGCACGTGTACGACATGGCCCGCGGCATCGTAGCCGCCTTATTACGGGGCCAGCCTGGTGAAGTCTACAACGTCGGCAGCGGGCAGGGACTTAACAACCGGCAAGTGCTTGATGCTTTGGCCCCGCTGGCCGCGGCCGCGGGCGCAGCAGTCCAGGTACAGATCCTGCCCGAGCGTTCCTTCGACGTGCCCCTCAACGTGCTTGATAGTCGTAAGCTAACGGCCCATACTGGCTGGACGCCGACCATGGAATTCCCGGTTGCGCTAGCGAAAACCTGGGAGTGGTGCGTGAGCCAACACCAACTTACGGAGCGGCAACGCCATTTAGCAAACTAGCTCGCACTCATGCCTGCACCAGGATCTATACGCATTGGCTTCATCACCAGCACCGACCCCATGAGCCGGCGGTCGTGGTCGGGGGTACACTACTCCATTTTCAAGGCCCTGGAGCGTAATATAGGGGAAGTAGTAGCGCTGGGACCGGTGCAAATGCGCTGGACCTTTGCCTTGGGAGACCGAGTCAATAACTGGGTGATGAAGCCCTTAACGGGCAAGCGCTACCAGTACGGATGGAGCGTGCTAGTTGCGCGCTGGTACGCCTGGGTATTCGGGCGCAAGCTGGCGGGGCAGCATTTCGACCTGCTGGTGGCCCCAGCTTCGTTCACCGAAATTGCTTACTTGCGCACCGACATTCCCATTGTTTATATCGAAGACTCGACGCTGCATCAGCTTATCGACTTTTACCCAGGGTTGTCCGGGCTCCTGACCGTAAGCAAAGCTGAGCTTAATCATCTGGAGAAGCTGGCGCTCACGCGAGCTAGGCTCGTTTGCTATTCGTCGGAGTGGGCGGCCCATTCGGCCCGGTACGATTACGGCACGCCGGCCGAGAAAATCGTGGTGCTGCCCTTCGGGTCTAATTATCCTACTCCCCCGACCCGGGAAGTGGCTCTGCGTCATGTGCCTGATCCGGATAAGGGGTGTCGGCTGTTTCTACTCGGTGGTGAGTGGGAGCGCAAAGGAGCAGCTATTGCCTACGATACCATGCTCGCTCTAAACGAATTAGGGCTGCAGGCTTCCTTAACGGTAGTAGGATGCGTGCCACCAGCCGCGGAAGCTCATCGCTACCAACACCCTGGGTTCAGGGCTATTCCTTACCTGGATATGGGCAACGACGAAAGCCTGGCCCAGTTGCAGGAGCTGTTTCAAATGGCTGACTTTTTTATTTTGCCCTCGCGGGCTGAGTGCGCGGCTATTGCCTTCGCGGATGCCAATTCCTTTGGCCTACCCGTTGTTACCACTGACGTGGGCGGCATCAGAAGCTTTGTGCTGCCGGATATAACGGGCTTGGTACTGCCTCTGTCGGCGGATGGAGCAGACTTCGCGGCAGCCATCAGCCAGCTCTACCGCAACCCTGCGGCTTACGCCCAAATGCGCGCTGCGGCTCGCCAGCGATACGATGGGGTGCTGAATTGGGATCACTGGGCTAGGCAGCTACAGCGCGAGTTGGCTACGCGGGGAGTATTGGAGATTTCGCAGTTGAGCCCCGGGCTGGCTAGTGGAAGCGTTGCCTAGAATTGCGGCAGTTCTTTCGGTGGTAGCGGTTATCTTTGCGGCCCAGTCTAAGCAGGTGGAAGTCGCTTCAATAAAATAAATTGTGCAAATCCCTTTTCTTTCTTTTACCCCGCAACACCAGCCCATACGAGAAGAAGTGCTGGCTGCTCTAACCCGGGTATACGACGCGCAGTGGTACATACTAGGGCAGGAGGTGGCCAACTTTGAAGCGGCCTATGCCGCATTCAACCAAACGGCTTATTGCGTTGGAGTAGCTAATGGATTGGATGCGCTGCACCTGGCCCTCAAGGCCTTGGGCGTAGGTCCGGGTGATGAGGTAATCGTGCCCTCTAATACGTATATCGCCACTTGGCTGGCAGTGACGCAGGTTGGCGCAACGCCAGTGCCGGTAGAACCCAACGCTGCCACTTTCAACCTCGACCCGGCCCGCGTCGAAGCCGCCATTACGCCCCGTACGCGCGCTATCATGCCCGTGCATCTGTACGGGCAGGCCTGCGAGATGACAGCCCTGATGGCGCTGGCCCAGCGCCACAATCTGCTGGTGGTAGAAGATAATGCCCAGGCGCAAGGAGCCACGGCCGATGGCCAACTGACGGGCAGCTTCGGCCACGCGAACGGTACCAGCTTCTATCCCGGCAAGAACCTTGGGGCCCTCGGCGATGCGGGCGCTATCACCACCAACGACGACGCCTTGAATCAGAAACTTCGCAGCCTGCGCAATTATGGCTCTCAGAAGAAGTACTACAACGAAATAGTGGGCTACAACTCGCGCCTCGACGAGATGCAAGCGGCCGTGCTATCCCTAAAGCTCCAGCACCTGGCTGAGTGGACCCGTCAGCGTCAGGCCGTCGCCGCACTCTACAATCAGCACCTTGCCGGTGTTGGTGATTTGATTTTGCCCACGGTGGCCACTGGCAGCACCCATGTGTACCATTTGTACGTAGTGCGTACGGCCCACCGCCAAGAATTGCAGCAGCACCTAACGAGTCAAGGAATCGGCACGCTGGTGCATTATCCGGTGCCCCCCCACCGCCAGGAGGCTTATGCTGGCTTGACTATGGCGGAAGGCCGGTTTCCCATTGCCGAAGCATTGGCGGCTACTTGCCTCAGCTTGCCCATGTGGCCCGGCATGACCGAGGAGCACGTGGCCGCCGTGGCCAGTGCGATGCGCCATTTTTTCTAAACGGGCCTTTCTAAGTCGGCCAATGTCAGCACCCAGCTTCCTTCTCTACCCCCTGTCTGGATATGATTAGCACTTCCACTGTTTTGGTTTCGCGGCGCTCCGATGCCAAACGGGTGGTGTTGCGGGCTATGAGGCGGCAGCGGCGGCTTTCGCAGCCGGCTGCCAATCAGTTGTTTTTCGAGCAGGAGTTGCGGCTTTTCGTGAAAAGCGCTTGCCAGTCCTCACTGGAAGCTAACCAAATTTGGCCATGACTAACTTTAGCCTTCGTATATATTTCACGCAACTTCTCCGGCGGGGTACCAGCCCCTTCTGCTATGGTGCGGCAAGCGTTGTTGAGTTACCCGTTCTGCCACTTTAGCTTGTTTTATTAGTCATTATCATGAACCAGCCATCGCTCATCGAATTTTCAAAAATTGGGGCGTCGCATTTAGGCTATATATCGGTAGCTCAGAATAGCGACCTGCCCTTTGAAATCAAGCGGGTGTACTGGACCTACTTCACGCCCGACTCTGTAATTCGGGGGCATCACGCGCACCGTAATTTACAACAGCTCATCTTCGCCACTAGCGGCCAAATTGAGTTTACGTTGGAAGACACCTCTGGTACTAAAACGTGCTATAATTTGGATTCGCCCACAGTGGGCTTATTCATCCCCTGCTTTTATTGGCGCACAATCAAGTTCTCGCATAATGCAGTGCTGATGTGCCTGGCCTCGATGGAGTACGACGAGCAGGATTACATCCGCTCTTATGAAGAGTTTAAATCATTGAAGCCAAATGAAATTCAATAATCGCAACGTCCACCTCGGGATGAACGTCCGACTTGGCAACAACGTCCGGATTGGCGATAATACAACCATTTATGATAATGTAGCAATTGGCGACAACACCATTATCGCCAATGATTGTGTAATTGGGGAGCCAAGCTGGGAGTATTACCGGCACGGCGAAAACTACACTCAGCCGGAAACCGTGATTGGTGCCAGCGCACTTATTCGAAGCCACACTATATTGTATGCGGGTAGCAGTTTTGGAGAGAATTTTACTACAGGACATCGGGTTACAATTCGGGAAAATTGTCGTTTTGGCCGCGATTGTCAAGTTGGTACACTTACCAATATTCAGGGAGATGTAACATTTGGGGATTATTGCAAAATGCACAGCAATGTTCTTATTGCAGAATTCTCCACCATTGGGAACCATGTATTTATTTATCCGTTTACTGTTTTTACGAACGATACTCATCCCCCCTCAAATCATTATAAAGGGCCTACCATAGGTGACTATTCTGTTATTACAGTGCATTGCATTATTCTACCAGCCGTTAAAATAGGAACGCATTGCTTGGTAGGAGCTAATTCTGTAGTGAATAAAGATCTTCCTGATTTCAGCTTTGCTGTTGGTAGTCCTGCCAAAATAATGCGAGATGTACGCGAACTAGGGGGTGGAGGTCTATATCCTTGGGTATACAACTTTGAGCGGGGAATGCCTTGGCAAGGGATTGGCTTTGATGTCTGGAGCCAGCAGCAATAATAATATAAGTAATTATGGCTAAAATTCATCCATTAGCGCTCGTAGAAACGGATTTTATCGGACCCGGAACCACCGTCTGGGCATTTGTTCACATTCTACCCGGGGTAGTTATTGGTACTAACTGCAACATCTGTGACCATTGTTTTATCGAAGATGGCGTGCGCGTTGGCAATAATGTGACGATAAAAAGCGGTGTGTATTTATGGAAGGGATTGACCGTGGAGGATAATGTGTTCCTAGGTCCCAATGTAGTGTTTACCAATGATATACGTCCTCGTAGTAAGCGGTATGAAGTAGAGCTGGGCACTACGGTAATCGAGCATGGTGCCTCGATAGGCGCTAACTCCACTATTCTGTCGGGGGTACGCATCGGACGCTTCGCTATGACAGGTATCGGAGCTGTTGTCACCCGTTCGGTACCCGACCATGCGCTCGTATATGGTAATCCAGCCCGGCAACGGGGCTGGGTTGATGAACGCGGTCAAAAGCTAAGCGCCGCCGGGCCAGGCCAGTGGCGCTCCGAGCAGGGCGAGCAATACCAAGAGTCGGCCAATGGCCTGACAAAAATAAATAGCGTTCTTAATAGCATATAAAACTATGTCCCTTGGATCGGCTAATTTATCTAATTTGATTGATCGTGCAGAAGCTATATCGGAATCCCTGCCATTGGTAAGTATAGGAGTTGCTTCCTACAATAACGCTCACTTTATTCGTGAAACGCTAGATAGTATTGCGGCGCTTTCCTATTCTAATAAAGAACTTATTATTGTAGACGATGCTTCCGCCGATGATTCTGTGGTTGTCATTGAGAATTGGTTAGCCGCTCACCCCAGTTTTCCAGCTCGTTTGGTGCGACACACATCCAACTGCGGAATGTGCCAGGTATGCAATCGGATCGTGAGCGAAGCGCAGGGGGAATACGTTTCCATCATCGGCTCCGACGATCTCTATAAGCCCCACATGATAACGGTGTCGGTAGCCGAAATACGCCGCCGCGGCGAGCGCTGTGGAGCCGTGTATGCCGATTGTGAGCTGATCGACAGGCAGGGGACCGTGCTAAGTCCCAGCTTTCTTCAGCATTTCGACTCCCGCTTCGGGCCTAATTATCCCTCCGGCAATTTGCGCGTACCACTGTTGCAAGGCTTCTACCTCCCAGCCCCCACCGTGCTCATGCGGCGGGCCGCCGTGGTGCAAGCTGGGCCCTACGACCAAAGCCTACACGCTGAAGACCTTGATATGTGGTTGCGCCTGTGCTTGAATTGGGAATTTGCCTTCCTGCCATGCGTGGTTTCAGCTTACCGGGTGCACCAGCTATCGGCGACTCAGGTGAACAGGACCGGTCTGAATGAAACCTTTTTTCAAATTTATCGCAAAAGCCGTTTCGCTCCTGGTCCGGAGCAAGCGGCCGCTAAACGTATGCTGGCCGACCACGCCGAATACTATTACGGGAGCCGGGGAGCGGCAGCAACCTCGGTCCTCTGGTATGCTTTCCGTGAAACCTTGCAGCCTAAGGTATTGGCCTTTTGGCTTATGGCCCGACTGGGAGTTAAATACGCTACCCTACGCCAAGTATTGGGCCGATGAGCCGTAAGGCGGGTCAGCTTTCCTTATTATCGCTCTTCATGTCCGAAATTTCACGTACCAAGTCCGCCTTTTGGGGGATCATTTCTACTCAGGCTTTTACCATTATCTCAATGGTAGTGTCTATTGTGAGTACCCCTCTAATGGTGAGGTACCTGGACAAGGATGCCTATGGATTGTCTATTATCTTTTTTCAGATCATTAATTATCTGGCATTATTCGATTTTGGGTTGTCGACGGCTGTGATCCGCAAGCTCGCTCTGCACCGGGGCGACGACGAATATAATCGCTTGATGGTGAATAAAATTATGTCGACAGGCGTATTGGTAGCGGCAGCCTTTGGACTGTTTGTGACCTTGGTCGGCATCGGTTTCGCTCCGTTGTTACCTCGTATTTACAATCTACGGGCTGATCTAGCGGCACCTGCTGTTCCTATCGTTATTACATTAAGCCTGTTGGTAGGCGGGCAATTTGTATTACGCTGTTTGGGAGGGATTTTTTTCGCTCACCACCGTCAGACACTCATCGCCACGCCCATTTTTGTGGTAAATATTCTCACTACAGGTCTGACAATAACTTTATTGTCGCGCGGAGTTGGGCTCTGGGCATTTGTGTACGCCAACGTGTTTCAGTTAGTAGGCAGTCTCACGTGTCAAATAGTGTTACTACATACACATTATTCAAAATTGCGCATTAAAATTCGCTTCTATGATAAGCAGCTTACCGGGTCGATGTTGAGCTATGGATTTTTCATGTTTTTGCACGGACTGGCTACCCAGATAATCTTGTTTACTGACCGGCTTGTTATTGGTAAGGTGTTGTCGTTGAGCTTAGTGACGGTGTTCTCATTGACGGTACGAATTCCAGAAGTTGGCATGAGTTTGCTAGGCCTTGTCACCAGTAACTCACTGCCGGCCATCGCTGAAATTGTTGAGCACGAAGGTTCAGCCCGAACGCGGGTATATTTCAACCGTCTGATGCTGGTCATCGTAACCTTGAGCATGACGGCTTTTTGGCTTATGCTATCACTGGATGAATGGTTTATCCGCTTGTGGGTAGGAAATAGTTTTTTTGCTGGGCAACAGGTATTGACGCTAGCCCTCATTATCATGGTACAGCAAACCATTGCCCGTACCGGAACCTTTTTCCTCAATGCCAAAGGCATTGCCCGTTCTGTAAGTTTTGCGGCTATAGTAGAAGCAGTACTTAATTTGACTCTATCCATTGGTCTGAGCTACCGGTTGGGAATGATTGGCATTCTGCTAGGTACTATTTTAGCGGCTTTGCTTACATCTACTTGGTTTGTGCCCTATCAGCTTAAAAAGCATTTCGATATTTCTCTGATCGATTCCATGATACGACCTGTGGTGTGGCCAGTAATAGGGATAAGTGCAGCAGGGGCAGGGGTATACTTCTTGGTGCAAATCCTTGCTAAGGGGCTGATTTTTAATCCTTGGATTGGATTCTTACTGGCCGGACTGGTTGCCTCGGGGCTATTGGGCGCTTTTGTATGGCTAGTGTACCTGCGTAATCTGTTAGGCGAATATGTACCCATGCGCTTCCGCCGTTATCTTCTTATTAACTCTTAGCTGATTAGCTGGGTCTGGTCGTTTCCCTGTTTCGAAATGCTCATCATTTCTGATAGCCTGAACTGACAGCTTTCTTACCAGGGAGTGTTTGCAGCTAAGGTTGCCCTTCGGGCATGCATGAACACCATAGTTTAGGAACCGGCGGGCTGCGGGAGCGGCTTTCGCCCCTACTGCCCGGCCAGGAATGGTCGCCGGGCACCGCTGTTCAGAACATGCAGTTGTTTGTCGAAGCCGTGCTCTGGCGAGCCCGTTGCGGCGTCTCGTAGCGGGAGTTGCCGGCCGTGCAGTTCGGTCTCTGGCAAAGGGTGTACGCCCGGTTTCGGCTCTGATGCCAAATCTTGGCGTGCGGGCGCACGTACTAGGCCGGGTGCGGGAAATTCCGCTCGCAACTTACTGACTGCTCCTTATTTAACCTCCTGTTTTATTTCAAATGGCCCTCTATAAACGGGTGTTAATTGATAAAGATGTTGCCTAGGGTTAGGGCAGTTCTTTCAATAATAGCGGTTATCTTTGCGGCCCAGTCTAAGCAGGTGTAACTCGCTTGAACAAAATAAATTGTGTAAATCCCTTTTCTTTCCTTTGTCCCGCACCACCAGCCTATGCAAGCAAAAGTGCTGGCTGTTCTAACCCGGGTATATGACGTGCGGTGGTACATACCAGGGCAGGAGGTCGCCAATGTGGCGTTCCTTAGTGCTTAGCCCCCTAGGCATATTCGTCATTATTTCGTGGTGAATGCTGTGTTGCTTGAGCTGAAATAAAGGTGGGGCGCAGATTCGCATTAATCAAGGGTAGAAGCTGAATTTTTCATAAAATCACCCAAATTGAGTTATAAGTAGGCAGTATAGGGATAAGCAGCTTTAAAAAAGATATACGCCTGGCTGATTTGCTTGATAGCCATCGGACTAATTATCACCGGTTCATAAAAAATAGCATCACATGAACTTCAAAGAAAAGCTTCAAAATATTAGACACATCTTGTATCGATTTAAGTCTAGTATACTGCATAATTCAGGTGTAGGAAAAGCTTTACGGCAGGCTTTGTGGAAAGTGGCAGATGAGTCTGATGGGTTAAAGATGATAGTAGATATACCTCAGACTGGGTTTTTATATCATACGTTGAATCATATTGCCGACGAGAAAATTCGTGCTATGTTCACCTGGGAGAATAAAACTTATTGTAAACAATACGATAGAGTATTTGAGGTTCGCGCGCCAATTATTATTGAACCAAGCCACAGCCTGGCCTTCACGGCAATTAACCGCAGGTTCGTAGTCCAGACTCGAAGTAAAGCGCACGAGTATCTAGTGCCAAGCATTTTTAAGTATACCCTGCACAGATTAATAAAAAATTCTTATACCTATTATCCGGTACTGATCCATTTTGATGGTTTTATCGGACGAAATATCTACCATTTTGTTGATGAATCAATAAATCCTTTATTGTACCTGCTTCGTACTAATTTACTTGGCTTGAATATACCTTTACTTATTAATGAAAATGTGCACAGGCTGCCCTACGTGCAATATATACTATCTCTGCCTGAGTTTAGTAATTTGGTTTGGGTTGTACAGAAACCAGGTGAATGGATTAAAACTGACTGCTTATATAAGTGCATCACAGAGTTTGATGGCTGGAAAGATGCTTACAACTTTTTTTCTAAGCACACTAATAAGAATCCGCATAGACGTGTTTTCCTGAATCGGAAGCCACGGTTTCAGCGACGTTTAATTAATAATGAAGCGATAGAAGCTATTGTGCGGGAACAAGGCTTTGAAGTAATTTACGCCGAAGATTTAACCTATGCGCAGCAAGTCGCTCTTTTTGCCGAGGTGAAGTATTTTGTGAGCATGCATGGTGGTGGTGTTACCAACCTTATTCATAGCGACTTGAGCCAAATTGGTGTCATTGAGATTTTTGCGGAGGGGTTAGTCCATCCTCATTATTATTGGCTCCTGGAGGCTTTGCAAGTTCATTATTACGATGCAGTAATGGGCTCTGAACTAGATGTAAACTGGAATTACAGTGTTGATGAAGGAGTGTTTAAAGATCGGCTTACTGCTATGCTACAAGAAGATAACAGTAGTGCCAAATCGAGTAGGGGGCTGGCGTGAATAGTTGGTCAGAGCTACTCCGAGTGAATGGTAATATTTCTTCGGAATTCTTACGCAAGATGCAAGAAGGGTTAGGATAAGATTGATTACTCCGTTTATTCAAGCAGTGCTTAACTGCATAAGCATTCTATTACCACCATCTAACGCCTCAACCTGTCAGTAAGTAATGAACATTTTAGTTGCGGTTGAGGATCTGCGCACAGGCGGGGCCCAGACTTTTGCTCTTCGTTTGGCTCAGGCGCTGCACATTGCTGGCCATCAGGTGCACCTTTACGATCACTACGCCCATCTTGTAAACACAGACCTGGTGCGGCAATTAGTTCCTAACGTTACTGTTATTTCCTATGGCGCCAGTTCACCAGTTCAAGACTGGTTGTTGCGCAAAATAGAAGGGCTCGGGCGCCGGCTGGGGCGTACAGTTTCGCTGCGTGAGAACAAACTTATTGCCCATTTACGTAAGGTTATTCGGGATTTACAGCCTGATGTTGTAAATAGCCATACGATCAAAGCCGATTATGCGGCAGCAAAAGCATTAGAGGGCTTAAGCGTTCCGCTTGTCATTACTATGCACGGTTGTTATGAATTATTTCTACATAAGGCTGATTCAGCCGAGACAGTCGTAAAAGGTAGTTACGCCCTGCAACAAGCAAAGGCTGTAGTATATCTTACTGCAAAGAATTTAGAGATCTTTAACCGCACGGGAGTAAGACCCCTAAGCTCCTTGTTGCATCAACAAATCTATAATGGTTTTGATGGGTCCTTTTCAGTAGATAGATCGCAGCACACCCGCGCAGCGCTAGGTATTGAGAATGATGCTAAAGTGTTTGGAATGGTAGCGCGCGGCATCCCGGAAAAAGGGTGGAAGCATGCTATAAATTCGTTTTTAGCACTGGTGACAGATTTTCCGAAGATCCACCTTGTGCTGGTAGGGGAGAGCGACTATCTCACAAAGTTGAAAACTGAGTACCCGCATTCGCACTTGCACTTCACCGGGTTTTCTCGTAATCCAATTGATTGGGTAGATCTATTCGACGTTGGCCTTTTACCCAGCTACTTTCACGCCGAAAGCCTGCCTAATTCCGTGGCCGAGTATTTGTCGTGTGGCAAGCCTGTAATTGCTAGCCGCATTGGTGAAGTGCCAGCCATGCTTGAATCGGTGGAAGGGCCGGCCGGGGTAATTCTTGATCAAGCTAATTGGCAACTCTCAGATCCCAATCAATTAACAGAAGCAATGCGGGCCTATTTAATTAACCCCGCACTCCTAGCTGAGCACAAGCGGCGAGCGGTATTAGCTTTCGAGAAATTTCGCATGCAACACTGCTTAGCGGCGTATGAAAACTTGTTTGCGCGAGTTAAAGCGGGCAAATAACGAGCCGGGGGAGTGGCTTAGGTGCGCAGAGCGCCACTCATACCATGAGTCGGGTATGGTCCTTTCACCGTATTAATAATGGCTCTGGCTGGCTCATGCTTTTTAACTCTCAAGCAGCCTGTGATGCGGATAGCATCCTGAAAGCATTACAATATTATTTCCTGTTGCGATGCCCTCTAACAATATCGATTCTTCGCCTGTCGGCAAAGCAGCCAATAACCTGCTACTTCTTATTCCTAACCTGGGTCTAGGGGGAGCGCAGCGGGTGTTTCACGACCACAGCGTGGAACTTGCTAAAACCTATGCCGTAACCGAGGCGGTATTCAACCTGGAGGGCGGCGACCTGTACCCCAGCGGCAACCCCGTAGTGAGCTTGGAGGTTGAGGGAGGGGGAGGGGTGCTAACCAAGCTGCGAAACTTCAGGCGCCGCATCAGCGGATTGCGGCGCCTGCGCGAGCGGCTGCGCCCACTAGCGTGCGTTAGCCACCTCGAAGGAGCTGATTACGTGAACCTGCTGAGCGGCGGGCCTGGCAAAACCATCCTGTGCGTGCACGGCTCGAAGCTGCACGATGCCAATATCCGTGGCCCTATTGGGTGGCTGCGCAAAAAGGTGCTCATCCCTACCCTCTACAACCGCGCCGACCGCATTGTGACGGTGAGCCGCGACATCATTCCCGAACTTATCACCGGCTTTGGTGTGAAGCCCGAGAAGCTGCTCACAATTAATAATTTTTTTGAAGTAGCCCAAATCGAGGCCAAAAGTCAGGAGCCACTGTCAGAAGCCGAGGCGGCGGTATACGCCGAGTCACCGATACTAGTGACGTCTGGTCGACTAACGCAACAAAAGAATCAACGTCCTTTGCTGGCTGCTTTTGCCGCTTTACTGCGGCGCCGACCAGCTAAGCTGGTCTTCATTGGCGACGGGGAGTTGCGCGACGCACTCGTTACTCATGCGCGCGAACTGGGCTTGCGTGTGTACGCCGCCTGGGAGACTTCCGCCCCGCCCACAGTGGATAGAGACGTGTATTTCTTAGGGCTTCAGCAAAATCCGTTTAAGTACTTGCGGCCCGCTGCGGCATTCGTGTTCCCCTCTGCATGGGAGGGCTTCCCGATGGCATTAGGTGAGGCAATGGTTTGTGGCCTGCCAGTGCTAAGCGCCGACTGCCCGACGGGGCCCCGGGAGATGCTTGCCCCGGCTACCGCAACTCCTGCCACTCCATTACGTCACGCGGAGCGTGGAGCATATGGCATCTTATTGCCCATGCTCACTCAGCCCAGCACGCTGGTTGCGGATCAGGCCGTGTGGACCGATGCTATGGATGCAGTACTTACGGATCCTGCGGTGCGTAGTCGACTTGGTGAGTTGGCGCGCGAGCGTATGCAAGACTTTACCCGGGAACGTATTTTCAACCAGTGGCTCAAATTATTTGAGGAAGTGTCTGCTGGTTAACCTTACCTTTTACGAGTTGGTGATGAACCTTGTAATTTAGCTGCCGGCTCTATGCAGCAAGGTTCAAGCTTGGCAGGAAGACCTGGTATTGATCGAGATTTTTTTAGCTTTTTTAGAGACGCAAGTATTGAATGGCATCAGACAAAACCAGTGTAGTACAAGAGCACTCAGTTTCTGCAAAAGCAAGTGTAAGTCGTATCTTCTTTCCTAACTTAGATGGATTACGCTTTCTGGCATTTTTTGGAGTGTTTTTGTTTCACTCATTTTATACCAATAGTGAATCGATAAAATCTTCGCTTCTCTACCATATACCTTATGCTATTACCAGGGTAGGCTACTTGGGGGTTAATTTTTTTTTCGTCTTAAGTGGATTCCTGATTACGTATTTACTACTTAGTGAGCGGCACGTATATGGCAAGATCCATGTTATTGCCTTCTACTTGCGCCGAATACTGCGCATCTGGCCTCTTTACTATGTTGTTGTAGTTCTTGGCTTTGTACTTTACCCTTGGTTGAAGCAGCATTTTGGAGAAGCAGGTTTCCATGAAACAGCAAAAGCCTGGTACTATGTCTTCTTCCTGGGTAACTTCAATAGCATCTATAATGGAGGTGCTACCCCAACGCTTGAGTTGCTTTGGTCGGTATCAATCGAAGAGCAGTTCTACCTGGTGTGGCCGTTGCTGGTTGCCGCTGTTCCAGCGCCGAGAATGGGTTGGCTATTTGCCGGTGTATTAGTGCTTAGTATCGCTTTTCGCTTAGGAAATCTCTACGATCATAAGGTTCTCGATCTGCATACATTTAGCGTTATTGGCGACATGGCCTTGGGTGGGGGGGCCGCCTGGCTCTGCTTTCGAGATGATCGACTAACCGCATGGATTGCCCAAATGCCTCGCTGGATGATTGGGGTAGGTTATCTAGCAGGAATTACGCTGATTTATAGCCAAAGTGCATTGGGTAATCTGCCTTGGTATCTTGCCATTGAACGCTTGGTTCTAGGGATGTTTTTTGCTTTTGTGCTATTAGAGCAGAACTACGCCAAGAACTCTATTATTAAAATGTCTAAGCTACGTTTCCCCACTTATTGGGGCACTTACACGTATGGGCTTTATTGTTTACACTACCTGGCGCTTTTAGCAGCAATACAGTTACTAAAACGTTTGGATCTTAATAACTCGGCGTTGGGAGTAGTGCTTGGCGATAATTTAGTAGGATTACTGCTGGCACTTGTAATCAGTTGGATCAGCTTTAACTACTACGAGAAGTTGTTTCTCAAATTGAAAAATAGATTTGCATTTATCACCCGAAATTAATTCATCGCCGCAAGGAGCTAAGGTACTGATCGTCGATAATTCGCGGGCGGTAACTGGTGCCCTTAATGCCATGCGCCATGCCACTGGCCCGTTGCGCGAAGCAGGATTGCGCTTTGAGTATGTACTACCTACGGGCAGCACTGGCCGCAGTCTGCTGGAAGCTGACGGGTATCAGGTACATGATTTACCCTTTGTGGAAATGAGCCGACGGAAGGCGGATTTGCTGCGATACCTGCCAATGCTCGTCCTTAATGGCTGGCGTTTGCGGCGACTAGCCCGGCAGCGCGGGGCCAGCCTCCTTCATCTTAACGATTTTTATAACCTTACCGGTTATGTGGCCCGCTGGCTCAGCCTGGGCCGGCTGAAGGTGGTGACGCACGTGCGATTTTTGCCGCAAACGCAGATGCAGCCGCTGGCTCGTAGCTGGCGGTGGCTGGCCGAGCATGCCTCCGAGCGGGTAGTATGCGTTTCGGAGGCGGTACGGGCCTATTTCGCGGCCGATCATGCGCGGGTGTGTACCGTATACGACCCGCTGCCGGCCGCTGGGGAGCAGTGGCCGCCCTATGCGGTAGCGGGGGAGCCCGGCGCTCCGGTTCGGCTCCTTTACTTCAGCAACTACATTCGGGGCAAAGGCCAAAACTTTGCCTTGGCGGCTTTTCAACTGGCGTACGCGCGTAACCCCGACTTGCGATTACACTTCGTGGGGGGAGACATGGGCATGGCTAAGAACCAAGCGTTTCGGCAGGAGCTGGAATCGGCTGTTCAAGCGGCGGGCTTGGGCGCAGTGGTGCATTTTGATGGGTTCGCGGCCGATACCGAAGCTGCCATGAAAGCGCACGACATCGTGCTCAACTTTTCCGAAGCCGAATCGTTTTCCCTGACTTGTCTCGACGCGTTATACTACGGCATTCCGCTCATTGCCAGCGACTGCGGGGGACCCGCCGAGTTGTTCGAGCATGGCAGGTCGGGCTGGCTGGTGCCGAATCGCGATGTGCCGGCTATGGCCGAGGCCATGATTCGGCTAGCGGCTGATGAGGCGTTGCGGCGGCAGTTCTCGGCCGCGAGCCGCCTTTTTGTTCGCCAGAAGTTTGCCCCCGCGCGTACGTATGAGCTGCTGGGAGCTTGCTACCGCCGGGTTCTTGCTCTTGAATAAAGGTTCGTGCTTTGGCCAGTAGGGCAAAACACCCCTTCTGAGCGGGTATACCTTTGCGAAGGATAAAGCCCCTGTTCATTGCCGGATAATACCTTGGTGGGGCTCCGCCGGGAATAAGTACCTAGTTAGCTCGGCTTAGCTCTTTGATTGTATATCGTTCATGACTCCAACCGCTCCCGTTTTCCTTTCCGTGGTTAGTCCAGTTTACCTGGCCGAGGCCATGGTAGCGGAGTTGGTACAGCGCCTGGTGGCCGCACTGGAGAGGATATCGCCTCATTTCGAGATTATTCTGGTGGATGACCGGAGCCCTGATGGCTCCTGGGCCCGGATTAAGGAGCAGATGCTGCGGGACCCTCGCGTGCGGGGCCTGCGGCTGAGCCGCAACTTTGGCCAGCACCAAGCCATTACAGCTGGCCTCGACCAATGCCGCGGCGAGTGGATCGTGGTGCTGGACTGTGACTTACAGGACCGGCCTGAGGAGATTCCGGCCCTGTTCGCGGCCGCGCAACGTGGTTACGACCTAGTGCTGGCCCGGCGCGTTGACCGGCAGGACGCGTGGAGCCAAAAGCTGCTGTCGCGGTTGTTCTACTGGGTGTTGTCCTACTTAACCGACACAACACAGGACCCGGCCGTGGCCAACTTTGGGATTTACCATCAGAAGGTGGTTGCCGCCGTACTGCGTATGCGGGAGAGTATTCGCTACTTCCCAACCATGGTGCGTTGGGTAGGTTTTCGCACCGGTTACCTCGACGTAGTACACGCCCGGCGCGTTTCGGGGCGTAGCAGCTACAGCTTGGGCCAACGCCTACACCAGGGCCTCGACATCATGATGGCCTACTCCGATAAACCCCTGCGCCTGATTATAAAGTTTGGCTTAGTGCTATCCGGAGGCGTTTTTTTGATGGTTCCCATCACCTTGCTGCGCTACTGGTTGGGCCAGATTTCTCAGCCCGGCTATACTAGCTTAATCATATCGATCTGGTTTCTTTCGGGCCTGTTGCTGGCAGTGTTGGGCGTGGTCGGATTGTACATCGGCAAAACATTTGAACAGGTTAAAAACCGACCCATCTACCTGATTGACGAACAGACTGACCCCGGGCCAAACCCCTAAGCCGGAAGGAACCGATGCTTTGCGACTACTGGCGTGAGACCGCGACTTGCTGGCCTTCCCGCTCACGTTGGGGCAAAGGGGAATGCGCTACATCATTGGCCCGCTGGCAATTGCAAGCGGGGCGCAGGCGCTAGGGCATTGGTAGTAGGAGCGAAGCAGGACATACCCCAGCCTTAGCCGTGAAGGTAGCAACGGCCGGAGGCTAGCAGGACCAGCCGTACCTTTGCTAGCCTTCTGCATCGCGCATGTATCCTGCCATCCCCTTCAACAAACCGTATTTCTCCGGCAACGAAACCCGCTACATCGAGCAAGCGGTACGCTCTGGTAAAATATCCGGCGATGGACTCTTCACGCAGCGGGTGCACAGCTTTTTCGAGCAGGAGCTAGGCTTTCAGAAAGTGCTGCTCACCACTTCCTGTACCGATGCGCTGGAGATGGCGGCTCTGCTGCTTGATATTCAGCCCGGCGACGAGGTGCTTATGCCATCCTTCACCTTTGTGAGCACAGCCAATGCGTTCGTGCTGCGGGGCGCCAAAGTGGTATTTGCCGACAGCACGGCCTTGAATCCCAACATCGACGCGGCCGCGCTCGAAAGCCTAGTTACGCCCCGCACCCGCGCGATTGTACCGGTGCACTACGCCGGGATTGCCTGCGACATGGATGCTATTCAGGTGGTGGCCGACCGGCATGGCCTAATGGTGATTGAGGACGCCGCCCATGCCATCGACAGTTGTTATCGGGGGCGGCCCCTGGGCAGCCTCGGCGCGTTGGCTGCCTTTTCGTTTCACGAAACCAAGAACATTATTTCCGGCGAGGGGGGGATGCTGGCGGTCAACAACCCCCGGTTTGGCCCACGGGCAGAAATCATTCGCGAAAAAGGTACCACCCGGTCGGCTTTCTACCGCGGCGAAATAGACAAGTATGGTTGGGTAGATCTGGGGTCGTCGTTTTTACCGTCGGATATTATTGCGGCCTATCTGTGGGCCCAGCTCGAAAACCTGGCCGATATCCAGCGCCAACGCCGGACCATTTGGCAGCGCTACTACGTGGCATTCGCTCCGCTGCTCCGCCAGGGGGTCGGCCTGCCCGTACTGCCCGATTACGCCACCAACAACGGCCATCTCTTCTACCTGGTGTGCCGAAGCCTACCCGAGCGGACGGCTTTGATTGCCTGCCTCAAGCAGCAGGGTATCTGGGCTGTGTTTCATTACCTGCCCCTGCATAAAAGCACGTATTACGCAGCTCAGCACGACGGCCGGGCCCTGCCGTGGGCCGAACTCTACGCCGACCACCTCGTCCGGCTGCCCTTGTTCTATGAGCTCACCGAGGCCGACCAGCACCGCATTATTGAGGCGGTGCTGAAATTTTATCAGACCTATTAACTGCCTTCCGTTAGTGCGCCTTTTATTTTTGGTTCCGTATCCGCCCGGCCGGGCTCCCTCCCAACGGTTTCGCTTCGAGCAGTACCTGACTACGCTAACCGCCCACGGCCACCGGTACCGGTTGGCTCCTTTCCTATCGCTGGCGACCTGGGATATCCTCTACCAGCCGGGACACGCAGTCACCAAAGCCCTGGGCATCCTGGGCGGCTTTATGCGGCGAGTAGCGCTGTTGTTTGCCGTGCCGGCCTACGATTTCGTATTCGTGCACCGCGAAGCGGCCCCCATTGGCCCACCCGTGTTCGAGTGGCTGATTGCCAAAGTGCTGCGTAAAAAGCTCATCTACGACTTCGACGATGCTATCTGGCTGGCTAATACCTCGGAAGCTAATAAAGTCGCCGCGGGGCTAAAGTGGCACCACAAGGTAGCCGACATTTGCCGCTGGGCTTACAAGAACAGTTGCGGCAACGCCTACCTGGCCGCCTATGCGCGGCAGTTCAACTCCCAGGCCGTAGTAAATCCGACCACCATTGACACCGTCTACCTGCACAACCGCGTTCGCGACCAGGCTGCCCCCGGCCGCCTGGTCATTGGCTGGACGGGCACTCATTCGACGCTTAAGTACCTCAGCCAAGTAGTTCCGGTGCTGGCTAAGCTCGAAGCGGAGGGGTTGGACTTCGAGTTTCGCGTCATTTCAAATCAGCCTCCAAACCTGCCATTGCGCTCACTGGTTTTTCTGCCCTGGCGTAAGGCCACCGAGATAGCCGACCTGCTTGGTTTCCATGTGGGACTAATGCCGCTGGAAGACGACCCTTGGGCGCAGGGGAAATGTGCGTTTAAGGCGTTGCAGTACATGGCATTAGGCATCCCCGCCTTGGTGTCGCCGGTGGGCATGAACACCGAAGTCGTGGAACATGGCCGCAACGGGTACGTGTGTGCGGCTCCCGCCGAGTGGGAAGCAAGCTTGCGCCAACTCCTGGCCGATGCCGGCTTACGGCAGCAACTCGGGCAGGCGGCCCGCGCTACCATCGAGCAGCGTTACTCGGTGCGGGCGAATACCCCCAATTTCTTGCAGTTGTTTTCTTAGGCCCGAACTGCCAGCGCCGGAACGCCGGTTACTCGACGCGGTTTACCTGACATTCGGGCGGCCATGGTAATACTTTGCAATATGTACAGCCCACTCAGGTAGAAGGGCATAAGAGGAATCTTGTACCGAACCAAGGTGCCAAAATTGCCGCTGGAAATCCCTACCGAAATGGCAAAAATCAGGCTGAATACGAAGCAGAGCATCAGCACCGGCTCTAAGCTAATCGTACTGAACGTTCGAGCTATTCCTACGCGCCATAGAATGCGTAGCGTGAGTAGCAGAAAATAAGCAGATTCCAAGGCGGATAATGCCATGGTTGGGTTGCGGGCCTCCCACAAAAATGGACGGAATAAAGAAACTACCACGGCCTGTGGAGCGAGCTTCACCATTCCGCCAATCGTCCCATCCTGCACGCCGATGTTGTAGCCCGAACCCTTTTCAGCTTTACTTATCTGTTGCAAATAGTTGGCCGTTATCTTGCTTTGAGCGCCGATGTTTTCAAGGTTAAATCGCGCGTCGGTAGCGGATAGTCGAGAGAACGAGTAGATAGCCAGCACGCCACCAACGCTTAGAAATAATGGCTTCAGCAACCAGCGGATGGCCGTGCTACGAATATCCCGTATGCTCTCATTAAAAACCCAGAGCAGCGCCGGTGGTACGAAAGCTAGCAGGATATAAACCTTCATGGAAAAGATCACGCCTATTGCGCCGGCACCCATTGTGGTGCACCGCAGAAGGTTGCGCCGTTCAATGGCCCCTCGGTAAAAAGCGTAGAACAACCAGCCCAGCGCACCCAGGCACAACGAATCTTTAAGTAAGCCCGAACCCCAGAAGAATACCGAAGGCAGAAAGAAGACAGCAGTTGCTAATTCTTTGTAAGCATGGGGCCGGATTTTGGCGAACGTCATGTACATGGCCCACATGCCACTAAACGTAACCACTGCAAATAGCAACGCGATAACTGTGTAAGTATCGAAGCATAGCAGCGCAAAAACTCCTGCCACTCGGGTAACAAAATACTCGTTGCTGCCGCGCCCAAACCACCACATCTGTTCGGTGTATTTGCTGATGGCTGGAGTAACATCACCTGCGGTAGTTACCAACTCCCACCCCGCCGCAAAGGAATCACCAAAGGCCCGGTAAACAATAGAAGCTTCATGATAATAATTATTCGTGTCCCCACCATACACGGTGTGATAAAGTATGCCGAGGGCAATGGCTCCCAATAGCTTAACTGATAGCGCCGGGATAAAGTATTTTTTAGTATACACGTTCGTTACCGAAGAACGAACGCCATAAGCTATCAAGTAAATGATAATCAAATAAACGGGGCTTATATACAGATCTTTAATTTCCATGATGATCAGTCCGGCTTACTCTTTTTCAAATAGGCTCTAGCCTCTTTATACTGCTCGGATTTATGCTCGGCTTTATCGAGCACAACCGCATAATAACGGTTAGCCGCCGTGAGGTCTTTCTCTTTCACTGCCAAACGCGCCAGGTTCATGTTGGCGAACAGATAGAACCCCCCGGAGGTGTCGCCGGTACTCTCCGCGAACACAATGCACCGTTGGTAATAATCCTTGGCTTTGGCGTTGTCGCGGTAACGGTTCTGCATCAGGTAGCCCAGGAAGTAGCTGGCATAGCGCCCACTAATACCCTCGTAACCCGGCATGCCTTTGTTGATCTTGTCGAGAATCTCCCGGCTCACCCGCTCGCAGTCGGTAAACTCGCCCTGGTCGTAGGCCAGCAAGGCGTAGAAGCGCTGAAAGTAGCCGTTGTCGGGATAGCTGGCGGCCAAGGCCCGAGCCACCGGCAGGGCGGCCTCGGCATTGTTCTCCTCATTTTTGAGAATGCGCATGAGGAAGACCCGCGCCTCCGTGGCCGTATAAAAGCCCTGCTCCGCGACGTTCCGGAGCTGTTGGATGCCCAGCTTCTTGTCGCCCCGGGGAAAAAACAGCAGCACGGGCTTCAGCAGCGGGTAGTTTTCGCCAATCCAGACCGCGTAATAATTAAAGAGGGCTTGGCCGAATTGAAACTCCGGGCTCAGGCTATTTGCCTCCTGGCTTTTCTTCAGGTAATTCAACGAGCGCCGGGAACTCACCGTAGCTTTCCGCCAATCGTGGCGCTCCCCGTGGAGGCGGGCATCAAATCCGTAGGCCGCCGACAGAAAGAAGCTGGCCTCGTAGTTGTTATTGTCGGCCTCGTAAAGCGCTTGCGCCTTGGTGATGGCCGTGTCCATGTACGCGAAAAATAGTTTGTCGTACTGCGTCGTCTGAAACTGCGTGGGCATAATTTTCCACCACGTGTTCAGCCCCAGCAGGAAATACGCCATGGGGTGGTTGGGGTAGCGCCGCCGCAGGGAGCGAAACTGCTTCTCGGCCCGGTCGTGCTTGAAATTGTAGATGTTACGCACCGCGCCATCCAGCTCCAGCTGAATGTCCTTGTCCAGCAGCAGCCAGCCTTTGGTGTCGACCGCGGCCGGTAGCACCCCCACCGAGTCGAGCGCCACCGTTTGCATAGGAGGAACAACGTGCGCTGTATCGGGCCCCTGGGCCCTACCCAGCAGCGGCACGAGCAGCCCCAAGCAGATACCAAACAGCAAACGCAGCATAAACGGAAAATGGAAAGCGAACTCAAGCGGTTCCCCGGCCCAGCGGTAAACGGGCCGGCTAAAGTACGGACTTTGGCCTAGCTTTGGCCGCAATTCCCTTCGCTTATGCAGTTGCTGAACTCGCTTTGTCACATTCCGGCCCCCGCCGGAAACGAAGTTGCCCTGACTCGCTTTATCCTGAACTACGTCCGGCAGATGAGTCCTGGGTGGCAGCACCAGCCCACCGTTATTGCCGACGAACGGTTTCAGGACTGTGTGCTGCTGGTGTTTGGGCAGCCGCGTACGGCCGTGTTCGCCCACTTGGACAGCATCGGGTTTACCGTGCGCTACGGAAGGCAACTGGTGCCCATTGGCGGCCCCCGGGCCGAAGCTGGCTACCGTTTGGTTGGACACGATTCGCAAGGAGAAATAGAATGCACGCTGACCATCGACGACGAAACCGGCGAATTGGGCTACGCGTTCCACCGCGACATCGACCGCGGCACCGAGCTCACCTTTTACTGCGACTTCCGGGAAACCGCGACCACCGTGCAGAGCTGCTACCTCGACAACCGCCTGGGGGTGTGGAATGCCCTGCGCCTCTGCGAGACCCTCGAACACGGCATCATCGCCTTTTCCTGCTGGGAGGAGCACGGCGGTGGCTCGGTGGCCTACCTGGCCAGGTTCATCTACGAAACCTATGGCGTCCGCCAAGCCCTCATCTCCGACATTACTTGGGTAACCGAAGGCGTGCGGCCCGGCCTCGGCTGCGCCATCTCCCTGCGCGATTCACTCATTCCTCGCCGGTCCTACGTCGACCGCATTCGGGCCATTGCCGCCGAATCGGGCATTCCGCATCAGCTGGAGGTAGAAGGCAGCGGCGGCTCCGACGCCAAGGAGCTACAACTCGCCGCGGCGCCTTGGGACTGGTGCTTCGTGGGTGCCCCCGAAGATCATGTTCATTCACCCGATGAGCTGGTTGATAAACGGGACATTGAAAGCATGCGGCAGCTATATCAGGTGCTTCTGCAAAAGTTGTGAGCAGAAAACGCAAGTCGCAGGCGCCGGATCAGCAGGACCACTTAGTGGCTTTGGCTACTTTTTAACAGGACCAGAAGACATAAAGGCATAGGTGCTCAGTAGCCTTAGCTCCGGGAAGTTACAGTGAGTTGGGGCCAGCTCGCACCCAGCCTGACCCCGTTAGTACCCGGCTCGTTGCGTTATCGTACTGGTATTATAGCGTGCTTTTTTCGAAGGACTTAGCTGGGCCGGCAGTTTTCGTAGCAATTTCCGCTATTTTGCGCACCCAACTCCACACATTTTTCACTTTTCGCACTTTCCGCTTTTATGACCCCATATCTCTACGCGGTGCCCCTCTTAGGCATCTTCGCGTTGCTCTACACCTGGCTGCGCGCCGGTTGGGTGACCAAGCAAGACGCTGGTAATGAGCGCATGACTACCATTGCCGGCTACATTGCCGATGGCGCCATTGCCTTTCTCAAAGCGGAGTACAAAGTACTGGCCTTGTTTGGCTTGATCGCGGGCGCTTTCTTGTTCTACCTGGGTAGTACCAGCAGTAATTCCAGTCCGGTTATCGTCATCGCCTTTTTGATTGGCGCCGTGTTCTCGGCCCTGGCGGGCTTTATCGGGATGAAAATCGCTACTAAGGCCAACGTGCGCACCGCCCAGGCCGCCAAAACCAGCCTCAGCACTGCGCTGAACGTTTCCTTCTCGGGGGGCTCGGTGATGGGTATGGGCGTGGCCGGCCTGGCCGTGCTGGGCCTCGGCTCGCTGTTTATCGTGTTCTACAAGATGTTCGTTCCCAGCGGGCTGGCCAATGGCCAGGAGATGGAAAAGGCCCTGGAGGTACTGACTGGTTTCTCGCTGGGCGCGGAAAGCATCGCCCTGTTTGCCCGCGTGGGCGGCGGCATATACACTAAAGCCGCCGACGTAGGCGCCGACCTGGTCGGCAAAGTGGAGGCCGGTATTCCGGAAGACGACCCCCGTAACCCCGCTACCATCGCCGACAACGTGGGCGACAACGTGGGGGATGTGGCCGGTATGGGCGCCGACTTGTTTGGTTCCTACGTGGCGACTATTCTGGCCACCATGGTACTCGGGCGCGAAGTAACCGTGACCAACGACCAGTTCGGAGGTCTTTCGCCGATTTTCCTGCCGATGGCCATTGCCGGCATGGGCATCCTGGCCTCCTTAATTGGCATTCTGTGCGTGCGGGTGAAGGAAGGCGGTAATGTGCAGGCCGCCCTTAATACGGGCAACTACATTTCGGTAGTTATCTCCGCCGTGGCTTCTTACGGGCTGATCATGTGGATTTTGCCGGCGGGTACCTTCACTATTCGCGGCATTAGCTTCTCGGCTCTCCACGTATTCTACGCCGTGCTCGTGGGCCTGGTGGTGGGCACGCTGATGAGCATCATTACCGAGTACTATACTGCCATGGGCAAGCGGCCCGTAAACAGCATCGTGCAGCAAAGCAGCACCGGCCACGCCACCACGGTTATTGGGGGCCTGGCGGTGGGCATGGAAAGCACCGTACTGCCCATTCTGGTACTGGCGGCGGGCATTGTCCTCAGCTTCAAGGCCGCGGGCCTCTACGGGGTCGCCATCGCTGCGGCGGGTATGATGGCCACCACGGCCATGCAGCTGGCCATCGATGCCTTTGGGCCGATTGCTGACAACGCCGGGGGCATTGCTGAAATGAGCGACCTCCCCAAGGAAGTGCGCGAACGCACCGATATTCTCGACGCCGTGGGCAACACTACCGCGGCCACCGGCAAAGGGTTCGCCATTGCTTCGGCGGCGCTCACCTCGCTGGCCCTGTTCGCCGCCTTCATGGGCACGGCTCACATTAACACCATCGACATCAGCAATGCCGAAGTATTAGCCGGCCTTTTCGTGGGGGCCATGATTCCGTTCATCTTCTCGGCCCTGGCGATTGCCGCCGTGGGCCGGGCCGCCATGGCCATGGTGCAGGAGGTGCGCCGCCAGTTCCGCGAGATTCCCGGCATTATGGAAGGCACGGGCCGGCCCGAGTACGAGAAGTGCGTGGCTATTTCGACCACGGCCGCAATCCGGGAAATGATTTTGCCGGGCGCTATTGCGTTGCTGACGCCCATCATCATTGGTTTCCTGTTTGGCCCCCGGGTGCTGGGTGGCCTGTTGGCCGGCGTCACGGTGAGCGGGGTGCTGATGGCCATGTTCCAGAGTAATGCCGGCGGCGCCTGGGACAATGCCAAAAAGTCTTTCGAAAAAGGCGTGATGGTGAACGGCAAGATGGAGTACAAGGGCTCGGACGCGCACAAAGCCTCCGTGACCGGCGACACCGTGGGCGACCCGTTTAAGGATACTTCGGGCCCGAGCATGAACATCCTCATCAAGCTCATGAGCATCGTGTCGCTGGTTATCGCGCCCCACATTGCCGAGCGGGACGGCGCGCAGGGCATGGCCCCGATAAAGCTGGAAAACGAACGCACCGAAACCGCCGCCCGCCCCCACGTGCGCTACGCGCAAATACTCGCCCCCGCGGCGGCTCGAATCATCTATACGACCCTGCGGGAGGTGAAGTAATCCAAATTGCAACACAGTTCCGCGATTGCAACAGCACTTCTTCCCGGCTGGCTCCCCCTCTCCCCCGGAGAGTGGGCCGGGGGGAGGCCCCCAAATACATCAGCCTGCCGGGCTTTTGCGAATGATTAATGATTTTGGAAAAGACCGCTTCTCGGAGCGGTCTTTTTCTTGTCGGGTCCCTGGCCCGCGTCGTCAGAAACCATTTCTTGCCAAAAGTCAGGGTCCTCCGCTGCCGCCGGGCCCGGGTTATTCACCGGCGCACCCGTAGGGGAGGGGGGCGGGCCATAAAGTACGGGAAATCTGATAAATAGTAGCATAGCGCTGGATTGCGCTGCCAATCTGTGGTTCAGACAGTAGCTTTGTGACTCATTCTTTTCCGCGCCACATGGGTCACTCCCACATTACCATCCATAACAAAGCTTTCCGGCCCTACCTATCGGCGGCCCAATTGGAGGAGGCTGTAACGGCTCTGGCGGCCCGCCTCAGCGCTGACTATGCCGGGCGTCTGCCGTTGTTCGTGGTCGTGCTGACGGGCGGTTTCATGTTCGCCGCCGACTTGCTGAAGCGCTTCACCGGGCCGTGCGAAATTGTTTTTATTCGGGTGGCCTCGTACGAGGGAACGGGCAGCACGGGGGAAGTGCAGGAAATCCTGGGGCTGCGCGAAGACGTCCAGAACCGTCACCTCATCGTCGTAGAAGACATCGTTGACACGGGCACGACCATGCAGCACTTGCTGCCCACGCTGCTGGCGAAAGGGCCGGCGTCCGTTGAAATCGCCACGCTGTTCTTCAAGCCCGCCAGCCTCAAGCACGAGCTGCGCCTGCGCTACGTCGCCCTGGAGATTCCCAACGACTTCGTGGTGGGCTATGGCCTGGACTACGACGGCCTGGGCCGTAACCTGCCCGACGTGTACGTGGCCGTGTAGCAGTAGCTTTGTTACCGATTGATTAACTTGCCCAAACCTACCTAACCTTTCGCCCTAGCGAAACGATTCTTACTACATGCTGAATATTGTGCTGTTCGGCCCCCCCGGTGCCGGTAAAGGAACCCAGAGCCAGAAACTCATCGCCCACTACAACCTCGTGCACCTAAGCACGGGCGACCTGCTGCGGGCCCAGATAGCTCAGGGCACCGAACTCGGCCTGACCGCTAAAAAGCTCATGGACGAAGGGTTGCTGGTGCCGGACGAGGTGGTAATCGGCATGATCGACTACGCGCTGCAAGCCCACAAGCAAACCGCCAGCGGCTTCATCTTCGACGGCTTTCCGCGCACCGTGCCCCAGGCCGAGCGGCTCGACCAGCTGATGGCCCAGCACGACAGCGGCATCAACTGCATGATTGCGCTGGAAGTGCCCGAGGAAGAGCTGGTGGCGCGCCTGTTGGAGCGCGGCAAAACCAGCGGCCGCCCCGACGACCAGGATGAGACTAAAATCCGCCGCCGCGTAACGGTGTATAATACCGAAACGGCCCAGGTAGCCGGCTACTACGCCGCCCAGAAAAAATTTCACGCCCTGAACGGTATCGGCCCGATTGACAGCATCTTTGGTCAAATCTGCGCGATAATCGACCAGCACAAGTCCCCCGTGCCGGAAACCCCGACCGCGGCAACCCGCCAGGTGCAAGCGTAAGCGGCGCTCCGCCTAGTTACGAGCTAGCAGAAATGAGTTATGGGTTTCGGGCGCATAGCCGGAAGCTCATAACTCATTTCTTTATTGTTGAACCCAACCAGCTCCTAACGCCTTCCCTTGAACTCCTAACTGAAAACTGTGGCTTCCAATAATTTCATCGACTACGTTAAGCTCATCTGCCGTTCGGGGAAGGGTGGGGCGGGCTCGCATCACTTTTTCCGGGCCAAGGGCCTGCCCAATGGCGGGCCCGACGGCGGCGACGGGGGCCGGGGCGGCCACATCATCCTCGAAGGCAACTCGCAGCTCTGGACGCTGTTACACCTGCGCTACCAAAAGCACGTGTTTGCCAAGGATGGCGAGGGGGGGGGCGAAAACCTGCGCAGCGGCGCGCAAGGGGAGGACGTCGTGCTGCAAGTACCCCTCGGCACGGTGGCCCGTGATGCGGAAAGCGGCGAGCAACTGCTCGAAATCACCGAGCACGGCCAGCGGCTCATCCTGGTGCCGGGGGGGCGCGGCGGCTGGGGCAACGACCACTTCAAGAACTCCATCAACCAGGCTCCGACTTACGCCCAGCCCGGCGAGCCGGCCGTTGAGGCCAGCATCATTCTGGAGCTGAAGCTCTTGGCCGACGTGGGCCTCGTGGGCTTCCCCAACGCGGGCAAGAGCACGCTGCTCTCGGTGGTATCGGCGGCCAAGCCCAAGATTGCCGATTACGCCTTCACTACCCTGGTGCCCAACCTGGGCGTGGTACCCTACCGCGACTACAAATCCTTCGTAATGGCCGACATCCCCGGCATTATCGAGGGCGCGGCGGAAGGGAAGGGGCTGGGTACTCGTTTCCTGCGCCACATCGAGCGCAACTCCATCCTGCTCTTCATGATTAGCTGCGACAGCCCCGACATTGCGGCGGAGTACCAGGTGCTGCTCAGCGAGCTGGAGCAGTTCAACCCCGAGCTGTTGGACAAGAAGCGTCTGCTGGCCATCACCAAGTCGGATATGATCGACGACGAGCTAGAGGCGGAAATCCGGCCGACGCTACCGGCGGAGCTACCATCCATCTTCATCTCCAGCCTGACGAACAAGAACATCGCGCCGCTGAAGGACCTGATTTGGCAGGCCCTGCACAATTAGACGCTACGCTACTTTGGGCAGTGGCGAGGTAAGGAGGTATTCTCTACTAATCGGCGGAATGTCTCATCCCAGTTGAGACAATCAGTATTAAGCGACATCCCAGCTATTTGCAAACCCATTGGTTCGACAGAAACAGATAAATGGTTGGTTGACTCCTCCGACCCATACCAGTAAGGTACCTCTGATGCGTAGCGCTTACCCGGTAATTCAGCATATATTCTCTCCAAAAGTGCCCAGTCATTATCTGTAAACAAGTCACAGCGCAAGCAGTAGACTCTATCTATTGTTATACTGGGCTCTGTGGAGGGTTCACTCTGGGTGTCATAATACCAGTTCATTAAAATCCGAGATTGACAAAGTCTAAGAGATGAGGAACTATCTCAAAAGCGTAGCCCAAAATTGCCTTTGCTGACCGCACACGCTGAGCCGGCTACGTATAAGTTTAAGGTTAAGCGACTTTTTCCGGGAGTCATCGCGAAAAAGCGGTTCCTACCACTGCGCCAAAGCCTGTTTAGAGACTGTACAGCCGCTGCATAAGCTCTGCTTCATAGCTTTTGCCGATGGGCACTTCGCAACTGCCCAGCTGCAGGTGGCCTTCCGCCACGCTGTCGATGTGGCGGGTATTTACTATGTAGGAGCGGTGTATCCGCAGGAAGAAGGCCGTCGGCAGCCGCTCTTCCAAAACCTTCAGGGTAAGATGCACGATGTGCTTGCGGGTAGTAGTTGCGATGATGCAGTACGCCGACATGGCCTTGATGTACAGCACTTGGTCGAGATCCAGGCGGACGAGCTTGTTGTTACTCCTGATAAAGATCTGCTGGTCAATAAACTGAGGCGCCTCAGACGGTTCCGCCAGCCGGCGGCGGGCTCGTCGCTGCCGGACCAGGGCCAGGGCCTGCTGAAAACGGGCATACTCCAGCGGCTTGAGCAGGTAATCTGCCACGGGCAAAGCAAAGGCATCCACCGCAAACCGCGGATGCGCCGTCACCAACACCACTTCGGGGGCGGGCGAGCGCAGCAGCCGGACCAGGTCGAGCCCCGAGAGGTTGGGCATTTCAATGTCGAGCAGCAGCAGGTCCGGCCCATTCTTCAGATACGGCAGCAGCTGTACCGCATCCGGCAGCGAGGCGAGCAGTTCGACATCATCGGTGAGGTGTACGAACTGCTCCAGAATCAAGCGGTTGGTGGCACTATCGTCAACGATGATGCAGGAGATGCTAGAATTGAGCACAAATGGTAGAGGTGAGGTAAAGCCGGCTAATGGGCCTGAGAAAGGTACGCACAAGCAAGCACTGAACAGCGCGGCCGGAACGCAGACTTTTTGGCTTCTTCGTTGCGGCCCGCTCAAGCCTCCGTGGCACTCGGGTACCAACTCGCGGACTGCTGCCGTTCCAGGGGGCGGGAAGTAACCACGCGCATTGGGGTCGCCCTAATCAAATCTTCACCCGGCGAACCAGCCACTTTAATGCGAATAGGACTCCGTTCGGCGAGTTGTCACGTGCGGGTACTGCGGCGAATAGAATTTTACCGCAGGCTCAGCTACGAGGTACCCACCCGGGCGCGTCCCCAAACTGGCATTACGTTCGGCGTTTGGCCACGCTTCTGCTCTGGCACCGGTTCGCTGATTTCCGGGGCTGGTGTCGAGCTAACTCCTGGTCATCGGCAGACACTTTTTTACTTTTAACGCATTTCTCCATGTTACAACCCTCGTCCACTCAGCTTGCCCCCGGCGTCCTGCCATCCGGGCGCTTATATGACTTTTCCCGACTGGGCAAGCTGGCTGACGACCCGGAATTCGTGCGGCGGTTCCAGCTGCTTTTTGTCACCCACGTGCCCGAGCAGCTCACGCAGCTATGTTCCGCCATTGCGGCGGCGGACTGGACGGCGGCCGCCGGTCTGGCCCACGGCCTGAAATCGACCCTGGGGACCATGGGGCAGGAGCAATGCACCCGGGTGCTCCACCAACTGGAGGATGCCGCGCAGCTTGGGACTGTCGCGCAACCGCTGGCAGATCAGCTGGCGACGGTAGTACAGATTGTGGAAAGGGTGATACAGGTTTTTACTGATGAGCTGCACCGCGCCGCTTAAAAGCCTGAATCAGCGGCGGTGGGGTGAGGTACTGCTTTGGTATTTATAAATATTTATAGGAATGCACTGTCCGGCTGGTAGCCGCGATCGTGCTGGCTATTTCCGTTGCAGCTCGAGCATGCCGAGCTATACTTGTGGGATACTGTCATTAGCGCCTTGGCCAGCTTCATGCTAGGAGTGCTGGTGGCGTCGGTGAGCTACCGCGTGCTTGCCGCCAACTCCGTAGTGGGGGAGTGGTGGTATGCGAAATCAGGAAAATCGCGCGGGTAGACCGTCCTGCCGGGAAAGTAAGGGATGGAATGTCGTCCTACGCTTCCCTTAACGGAGGATAGGTTCGGTAGTCGGGGAATCGAAAGATGGAGTAGTTACGCTGCTTGCGCCAGGTTCTACATGAGGCTGGGTTCCTTCGTGTCAGTATGGCAGGCCCGACTCCTTTGGCAAGTTCCTTGCGCCCCGAGGGTGACTAACCGGCTAAGCCCGTGAAAAACCCTTTCCGACGAATATTTCCCAAAATGGCTAACGATAATAACCTGCCCCAGGACGACAACCTGACTGCTGAAGCCAGCGCCGTAGCTGGCGAAATGGCCGATGTCGACGGCGAAATTACCGATCCCAACCTGACGGCCACCGGCGCCCCAGAGGCCGAGCCTAATCAGGCCGACGCCGAACTGGCCGACCTCAAGGACAAGTACCTGCGCCTGGCAGCCGAGTTCGAGAACTACAAGCGCCGCACCACCAAGGAGCGAATAGAGCTGTTTAAGACCGCTAACCAGGAGCTGATGACGGCTCTGCTGCCCGTGCTCGACGATTTCGACCGGGCCCGCAACGCTACCCAAGCGATGACCGACGCCAACGCCGTGCGCGAGAGCATCGACATTATTCAGAACAAACTGAACAAAACGCTTCAGCAAAAGGGTTTAACGGCCATGGAGGCGAAGGGCGGCGACTTCGACGCTGAGCTCCACGAGGCCATTACTCAGATTCCCGCGCCCAGCGACGATCTAAAAGGAAAAATCGTGGACGAGGTGGAGAAAGGCTACTACTTAGGTGATAAAGTAATTCGCCACGCTAAAGTCGTACTCGGGCAATAACTTTAAGGTTTGAAATTCAGAATAGTAAAAAGAATGTCATACTGAGAAGAGCGTCCTGCTCATCTGGCGTTCGCGCTAATGAGCAGGATGCTCGGATAACCCCAGGATTGACGTTCGGCTTCAGCTACAACCACGCAGATGGCAACCAAGCGCGATTATTACGAGGTACTAGGCATCGCCAAGAATGCGGCAGGCGACGAAATTAAGTCGGCCTACCGCAAAATGGCCATCAAATACCATCCCGACAAGAACCCCGACGACCCGACGGCTGAAGACAAGTTTAAGGAAGCAGCGGAGGCCTACGAGGTGCTCAGCGACGCCGACAAGCGCGCCCGGTACGACCGCTTCGGCCACCAGGGCGTAGGCGGCAACGGCAGCGCGCCCAACATGGAGGATATCTTCTCGCAGTTCGGCGACATCTTCGGCGGTGGGGGCTTCGAAGGCTTCTTTGGCGGCCGCCAGGGCGGCGGGCGGCGCCAGCGCAAGGGCTCTAACCTGCGCATCAAGCTGAAGCTTGATCTGGAGGAAATCGCCAACGGCGTAGAGAAGAAAATTAAGGTGAAGCGCTACGTGGCCTGCCAGCCCTGCGGCGGCACCGGCGCCAAAAACGGCACCGAGCTGAAAACCTGCCCCACCTGCCAGGGCCAGGGCCAAACCAAGCGCGTGGTGAACACCATGCTCGGCCAGATGGTGAGCAGCAGCACCTGCTCCACTTGCAACGGCGAGGGCAAAACGGTGACCGCCACCTGCGAGGTGTGCAAGGGCGACGGCCGGCAGTTGCACGAGGAAGTGATTCCCATCAACATCCCCGCCGGCGTGGCCAACGACATGCAGCTGAGCATGAACGGCAAAGGCAATTTCCCGGAGCGCGGCGGCGTCCCCGGCGACCTGCTCATTCAGATTGAGGAGGAGCCGCACGAATTCCTCAAGCGCGACGGCAACAACATCATGTTCGAGCAGTACATCTCCTTCGTGGACGCGGCCCTGGGCGCCAACCTGGAGGTGCCCACCATCGAAGGCAAGGTGAAAATCAAGGTGGACCCCGGCACGCAGCCCGGCAAAATCCTGCGCCTGCGCGGCAAGGGCATCAAGGACCTGAACGGCTACGGCCGCGGCGACCAGCTTATCCACCTAAACGTGTGGACGCCCAAGCACGTGAGCAGCCAGGAGCGCGAGCTGCTGGAGAAGCTGCGCGACTCCGATAATTTCACGCCGCACCCCGGCAAGAACGAGAAAGGCTTCTTTGAGAAAGTAAAGGAGTACTTTGCCTAAGCTACCGTGAGCGTTGTTGCGCCCAGAGCCCGCCTTCCGAAGTAGGAGAGCGGGCTCTTTTTGGTTGAGACCGCTGCCACCACGACCGAAGCCGCAGAACTCTCTGCATGGGGAAAGAGGAATATAGAAGATGATTACGGCGTGGCTTTAATCGTGCACTACTGCCACATCACAGTCAGCCGAGAAAAGAACCATCTTTTTTGCGCCGGCTGTAATGACCGCAGGGACCGGGCGATTAACTTGCCGTAACCATCCCCTGACATGCCTGCCGTAGCGCCGTCCGCTGATTTTATTGCCGCGCTGAACCAATACCAGCCGCTGCTACGGCGCGTAGCCCGGCTGTACTGCCAGGATGCTGACGACCGACAGGACTTGTTTCAGGAGATGGTGCTGCAGCTGTGGCGGGCCTGGCCGCGCTACGTGCCGCAGCCGGGCACCAAGCTCAGCACCTGGCTCTACCGCATTGCTCTGAACGTGGCTATCTCGAACCTGCGCCAGCGCACCCGCCGCCCGGCCCCGGGCGAGCTCGACGCCGAGGCGCTGGCCGTCGCCCAGGCTCCCGAGGCTGGCCCCGATGCCGAAGACCGGGCCATTCTTTACCGGGCCATCGACCAGCTATCGGCCGTTGATAAGGCGTTTGTGCTGCTGTACCTTGAGGACCGATCCTACGAGGAGATGGCCGATATTCTGGGCATCACCCAAAACAACGTACGCGTGAAGATGCACCGCGTACAGGAAAAGCTGCGCCAATTACTGCCCCTTGCCACCCGCTAACCCACCTGTTATGCAACTCGAAGACTTGCGCCAAGGCTGGCTGAACCCGCCGGAACCCCCTGCGCCCATTAGCTCCGCGCAGTTGGAAAAGCTGCTGGTGGACCGGCCCGGGCTGGTGAGTAAGATGCGCCGCAACGCCCGCTGGGAAATGACTCTTACCGTCCTCATACTAATGGTGGGGATTCCTGTTCGATGGCCCATCCTGACCAACTCCTTGTATAAATTATATATAGTGGCTTGCTTGCTGCCAGTCATGGCGGGGCTGTGTTTTTACTTTTATTATCGGCTGCTTACCGTGCTGAATCGCATGCTGCTGGTCGAGGGCAACGTCCGTGGTCACCTCCAGCAGTTGGCGGCCGGCCTGCGGGCGCTGCTGCGGTTCTATTATCGCCTCTCGCTGGCCACGTTCCCGGTGACGATGGTGCTAAATCTGGGGTACGTTGTGGCCCAGGAGCTGGCCCGCTCTGCGCCCTTGCGCTGGGAGCGCATACTCAGCAAGGCCGGGATATTGCTGGGTGTTGGGATTCTGGTGCAGGTGCTGCTGGTATATGGGATGCGTTGGTACATTCAGCGCCTCTACGGCCAGCACCTCGACCGCCTCGAAGCTAACTTAGCCGAGCTGGAAGAGCCTGTTGACTGAACCGCTGCACCTGTCTGGCTGCCTATCTTCTTACTTCATTTACCAACCAACCCCTCTTTTCCCGTGATACCCATTCTTGAAGCCATTGACGTGCGCAAGGCCTACGCCAACCACGTTGCCCTGTCCGGCGTCAGCCTTGCCATTCCGGAGGGCAGTATTTTCGGTCTGCTGGGGCCCAACGGCGCGGGCAAGACCTCGCTCATCCGCATCATCACCCAGATTACGGGTGCCGACGAGGGCGAAATCCGGTTTCGGGGCGAGCGGCTCAACCCCGGCCACGGTATCCAAATCGGGTACTTGCCCGAGGAGCGGGGGCTGTATAAAAAGATGAAAGTGGGCGAGCAACTTCTCTACCTGGCTCAGCTGCGCGGCCTGAGCCGGGCCGATGCCGTCCAGCGCATCAAGCACTGGCTGCTGCGCTTCGACCTCAAGGGCTGGGCCGAGAAAAACGTGGAGGACCTGAGCAAAGGCATGCAGCAGAAGGTGCAGTTTATTGCGACGGTGATGCACCAGCCCAGCCTCATTATTCTGGATGAGCCCTTTTCGGGCTTCGACCCCATCAATGCCAACCTGATTAAGGACGAAATCCTGGAGCTGCGCAAGCAGGGAGCCACCATTATCTTCTCGACGCACCGCATGGAATCGGTGGAGGAGCTGTGCGACAACATTGCGCTGATTAACCGCTCGCGCAAGGTGCTCGACGGCCCCGTGGGCGTGATTCGCAATCAGTTTAAAACCAATACCTACGAGGTCGAAGGCAAGGGCAAGCTGATGGTTATTCACCCCGACTTCGAGGTGATCGAGCAAATCGAGCGCGAGAACGGCCACTTCTTCGCCCGGGTGCAGCTGCACGCCGGCGTGCGGCCCAACGATTTGCTGCGCTACCTTATTGGCAGCGTGGAAGTAGAGGCGTTCCGGGAAAAAATTCCGAGCATCAACGAGATTTTCATTCGGCGGGTGCGCGAAACCATGCCGGAAACGTTGGCCGAGCAAACCGTTTAAACCAGCTCGCTGCTGCCGGGCGGGGCTTGCCAAGCAAACGTCTTATCCTCGTTGAGCGAACGGGGCCGGGCCCGCTAACCGGCTTGGCGTTGGCCCTCCGGGGCCCCGGCCAGTGGGTGGCTAGTCAGGACAAAACACCCCGCACAGATAATTTTCCACCGAGCAGGGCGAGACCGCTAAGGTGTTCCGCCGGCTCAGCTTGATCTAAAACATGGCTTCTAAATTCTTACTCGTCGCCCAACGCGAATACCTGACTCGGGTTCGCAAAAAAGCCTTCATTATCCTTACCCTCTCCGTACCGCTGCTCATCGCGGCCTTCGGCGCCTTCATGGTTAAAATAGCGCAGTCGGACAGCAGCGCCGAGGTAGTGGAGGTGCGCGACGACAGCGGCCTGAACCTGGCCGCTCGCCTGGTGAGCACGCCGCAGCTCACCTTCGTGCCCGCTACGGGCACCCTGGCCGAAGCTAAGCGGGGCTTTCAGCAAGCCAAGCACGACGGCTTGCTGTACCTGCCCGCGAACCTGGACGTGGAGAACCCCAACAACGTGCAGTTCTTTGGCAAGGGCAACATCAGCCTGAAAAAGCAGCTAGCCGTGGAAAGCGCGCTGAATAAAGTTTTCTCGGAGCTGAAGATGCAGAAGACCGGTCTGTCGCAGGAACAGCTCGACCGGTTGCGCTCGGCCGTGAATCTGAAAACCATCAGCCTCGACGACACGGGCAAGGAGGCCGACAGTAACGCGCAGGCGACCACCGGCATTGCTTACGCCCTGGCGCTGGCCATCTACCTGTTTATTTTTATGTACGGTGTGCAGATTATGCGCGGGGTGGGGGAGGAGAAGTCGAGCCGGATTATGGAGGTGATGCTGTCGTCGGTAAAGCCGTTTGATTTGATGATGGGCAAGATTGTGGGCATCGCGGCCGTGGGCCTCACCCAGTTCTTGCTGTGGGGCCTGCTCTCAGCGGGCGCTTCGACGCTGCTTACGCCCCTGGTAATGGGGGCCGGCGAAGACCAGCCTAAAACCGAAGTAGCCGCGGCCTCCACCCGCCTGGCCGGCCCGACGACAGCGCAAAACGACCAGCAAAACGCCGCGGAAAGCCCCAAGTCAACGCCGGATAGTAAAAGCCTCCTGGCAAATCCCACCAACCGTTTCAGTATTTTCAGTACGCTCGGCAACTTGCCCTTCGGCACCATTCTCTTCGGTTTCATCATCTACTTCCTGGGTGGCTACCTGCTCTACGGCGCGCTATTCGGGGCCGTGGGCGCGGCCGTCGACGACCAGACCGACACCCAGCAGTTTATGTTTCCGATTACCATGCCGCTTATCCTGAGCTACTTAATTGGTATGCTGGTTATTCTGCGCAACCCCGATGGTCCGGTGGCTTTCTGGATGTCGATGATTCCCTTCACTTCGCCCATTGCCATGGTCATCCGCCTGCCCTTTGGCGTGCCCATGTGGCAGCTGGCGCTGTCAGTTTTCCTGCTCATTCTGGGCTTTGTTAGCACCGTGTGGGTAGCAGCTCGCATCTACCGCGTGGGCGTGCTCATGTACGGCAAGAAGGTAACGTATAAAGAGCTGGGCAAGTGGATGTTTTATAAAGAGTAAGCGCCGCGAACGGGCCGCCCACGGCAAGGCAGGCAAGACATTCCACGCAACGAGGACCATCAATTCACTCCAATTCTAGCCACTAGCCTCGCGAGAGCTTTTCTATCCCTTATTAGTGCTTTATCCCATTCCGTCCCCATCGTCAGGCTCCCCTCTCCTGTGGCTTCGCGCCTCCAGCGAACCGGGGTCGGGGGTGAGGTTCCCCGCAAAAAGCAAAGAGGATGGGACATGAGCTGACGGAAAAGGTTGTTACATTAATCAACGGGCCACTGAAACCTGGATGGAGTAATGCCGCTTAATGCTCGCAATGACACGTATAATCTGCCTCGCTTTATTCGCTTGCCTACTCACCAGCTTCACTGGCGACCGGCCGGCCTACCGCCTGTTTACCAGCAGCGGCCAGCCGGCCGACTACGACCAGATGCTCGACGTTCTGGCGCAGGCCGATGTCGTGCTCTTCGGGGAGCAGCACAACGACGTGCTGGCGCATTGGCTGGAGCTGCAGGTAGCCAAGGACCTGCAAAAACGCAAGAAGCCCGGCCAGCTGGTGCTGGGCATGGAGATGTTTGAGCGCGACGTGCAGCCTCTGCTGGCCCAGTACACGGCTGGTACCCTGCCCGACTCGGCCCTGGAACGCCAGGCGCGCCCGTGGCCCAACTACGCCACCGACTACCGCCCGCTACTGCGGTTTGCCCGCGCCAACCAGGTGGCCGTCGTTGGTACCAATGCGCCGCATCCGTTCGTGCGGGCGGTATCCCGCGGTAGCCTCAAGGCGCTCGACCAGTTGCCGGCCGTTGACCGGGCCCTGCTCGCCCCGCTGCCCCTGAAAGTGGATTACGACCTGCCCGGCTATAAAAACATGGCCGCCATGTTCGGCGGCGACAGCAAAACCCACGGCGGTGGGGCCCAGAACATCATCCAGGCCCAGGCTCTGCGCGATGCCACCATGGCCCACTTTATTCGCGCCAGCCGCCAGGAAGGCCAAACGCTGCTCCACTTCAACGGCAGCTACCACTCCGACCACCACGACGGCATCGTGGCTTACCTGCGCCAGTACGCGCCCAGGCTGCGCGTGAAAACCCTCAGCGTGGTGAGTCAGGAGCAACTGCAGCAACTGGATAAGGAGCAAGTAGACCTAGCCGATTTCGTGGTGGTGGTTCCGGCCGATGCGGGTAAGTCGTACTGAGTGAGCGAAGGCTGGTTATCGAAGGCTAGTTATGCCGCAGGAAGGCCGTACGTCGTGCTACGGGCCGCAGCCCCGTGCCGCTAGCCTGTCGTGGCAGCGAAGCGGGCGAGATGCGGCCCGTGGCCTGGCAGCTCTGACCACCGGTGCTTGAATACGCACTGGGACATCGCCGCAAAGCGCCTTATTCCCATCTGCGTCCGGGCTCTTTACGTTATACTTGCCCTACGCTCTGCCTGACCGCTGCTTTACATGATTTCGACCCAAGATTACCACGCGCTGCCCGACGCAGCTTCCCTGAAACGCCTCTGCAAGGCGCTGGCCGTGCTCGACGCCATCAACTCGCCGGACTGGGAGTACCGCTACTACTCCTACAACGCGGCCTGGGCCGAAGGCGAAGAGCTGCTGACCATGCGCGACGGCGAAGGGGATGAGCTGCTGATTCTGTTCCGCCCGGAAGGCTGCGTTATAAATGGCTTTCTCCACGAATACGACCAGCCCGACAAAGCCCAGACGACGCGCGGGCTGCCCGCATATTTCGATGAGTTTATGTTCGGAGAACCCGTTAATTCCATTGGTACCACGTTTTGCCTCTGGTACACGGCCGAGCACGGTTGGCAAACGGGCGTGCTGGAAAATGAGGACGACGGTTCGGAGGAGCTGCTCTATATTTTCGATAACAACCCCGAAACCTACGCAACCTGGGCTGAGGAGTACTACGGGGATGAAACCGACCGCTCACCGAGCGACGTCGCGGCCATTGCCCAAATCTACCGCGGCGAAACGCTCACCAAGGCCCTGGTGCTGGCCATTGTGGATGAGCTGGAAGATTGGCCACAACTGGAAAAGGACTTGCAGGAAATAGGCTACCCCTACGATTTTAGCTGACCACCCGTAGCTGAGCCGGGTCTGATTTCCGATAAGCCGGACTGGCTAAGGCATTAATTCCTCAGAACAATCTTGGCTGGCATAAGATAAGGTCGTGATTCCGGAAAAATACTTGTAACACTTTGGGGGAGGCTGGTCTAACGGGTATCACCTAAACCCCCTCACCCATGACCACTCCCCAATTAATCCTCGCTGTACTCGTACTGGGCACTGCTATCTTAACCAGCAGCGCCGCTGGCGCAACCCCCAATCCCCAATCAACGCCTGCTGAGGCGGGCCCGGTGCTTACCCGCACCGTTACCGTGGTTAAAAGCAAAGCGCCCTGGTATGCCTTTAACTTTTTGCTGGTCCGCGAATTCAACAAGGTAGTGCCCGTGTACCAACAAGTAAATGGACTGGAGTTTAAGGCTTTTCACAGCATCGCTACCAAAGAGGGCAAGTTTTTCGGCGGTATCTATCTCTGGGCCTCGGAGGCCCAGGCCCGGACCTGGTACTCGCCCACCTGGTTTGCTGACGTGGAGCGCAAGCGAGGCCGCCGGCCTACCGTCGATTATTATGCCCTCGTGGACGAGGCGCGTTTCGTGGGCCCCACCTTCGATTACCGCGCGGCCGAAAGTAGCTGCGTGACGGTATTTGCCCACGCGCTGACCCCGGCGCAGCGTCCGCAGTGCCTGCTCCCCCAAGCTGGCCTGTTGCGCACCTACGTCGTGCGCGAAACCAATGGTCAGGAGGGCGCACTGTTGCTGTTCGCCACCGCCGACAAGGCCGCGAGCTTCCTGAAAAAACAGCAGGTGCAGGGCTACGAGTGGTTTACGACGCCCGTACTCCTTAACAACGCCCGCTAGCCTGCTATGCGCACCGTACTAATAACCGGGGCTTCGTCCGGCATTGGGCTGGCCGCGGTCCGCGAGTTCAGCCGGCAGGGCTGGCGGGTGCTGGCCACCATGCGGACCCCGGCCGGCTTTGCCGGGGGCAGCCTGCCGGGCGTGACGGTGCTGCCGCTCGACGTGACGGACCCGGCCAGCGTAGCGGCGGCCCTGGCCGCAGGTCTGCGCCTGGCCGGCCGCCTCGACGTGGTAGTTAATAACGCCGGCTACGGGAGCTTCGGGGCTTTTGAGCTGGCTACCCCCGCGCAGGTGCAGGCCCTGTTCGACGTAAACGTATTCGGCCTGATGGCCGTGGTGCGGGCCGTGCTGCCCCACTTCCGAGCCCAGCGGGCCGGCCTGTTTTTGAATGTATCTTCGGTGGGCGGGCGGCTAACTTTCCCACTCTACAGCGTGTACCACAGCACCAAATGGGCCATTGAGGGCTTTTCTGAAAGCTTACATTACGAGCTGCGCCCGTTGGGCATTGGCGTCAAGCTCATTGAGCCGGGCGCCACTCAAACGGATTTCAACCGGCGTTCCCAGGCGCAGTTTGCCCGCCCCGACCTGCCGGATTACGACGGCTACACGGCTACGCTGGAAGCCGCGGTGGGCCGCACGTTTGCCGGAGCCCTTTCGCCTGACGTGGTGGCCCGCACCATCTATCAGGCCGCCACCGACGGACGCGGCACCCTGCGCTACCCGGTGGGCAACGCGCGGTCGTGGGCGCTGCTGCGTCTGCGTCAGCTGCTGCCCACCCCCTGGTTTCTGGCCCTCATTCGTTCCACCACCCGCCGCTGATGAAAGCCACCATCCCCGACCCCACCGATGAGACCCTGGTGGCCGATGCCGTAGCCGGCAGCCGGCGGGCCCTTAACACGCTGCTGCGGCGGCACCAGGATTACATCTACAACATTGCCTTGCGGCTGTTTTTGCACCCCGACGATGCGCTCGACGCCACCCAGGAAGTGCTGCTCAAAGTGGTAACCCACCTGAAGACGTTCGGCGGTAAAAGCCAGTTTCGCACCTGGCTCTACCGCATCGTCGTCAACCATTTTCTCAACTCGCCGGCCCGGCGCTACGAGCGGTTGTTTGATCGGGGGGCGGAGCTAAGCGCTCTGGCCGATACCGGGCCTTCGGCTTGGGAGCGTGAAGTGAGCGAGGCGGAAGTCGAAGAAGTGCGCGTGAGCTGCTCCACGGCCATGCTTCTGTGTTTGAGCCGCGACCAGCGGTTACTTTACGTCATTGGCGAGATCTTCGGGGCCGACCACACGCTTGGCGCCACCCTGTTTGGGCTCACCCCGGGTAATTACCGCGTGCGCCTGCACCGGGCCAAGGCCGATCTGCTGAATTACGTCAGCGGCAAGTGCGGCCTGCTTGATCCGCGAAATCCCTGCCGCTGCCCCAAAAAGGCGAAAGCGCTCGTGCAGCAGGGCCTCGTCGACCCGGCCCGGCTCCTGTTTCACCAGCACTACACCCAAAAAGTAGCCCAGCTGGTAGAGGCCCGGAAAGACGAGGTCAGCGACGAAATACAGCTGCACCTGCAAGGCTTATTTCGCGACAGCCCTTACCAGGTGCGGACCGAGCTGGACGATTTGTTCAACAGCCTGTTAGGAGCAGTAGACGAGTAGGGGAGGGAAATAGCTTCCTGGTCCCGATCATGCGGCTGTTTGGTGCGAGCAGCTCCTCGGCCATTCATTCCCTCTAAACCAAGGAGCCGGTGTGGTTAGGTACGGTGCCAGGTGCGCGAACAGAAAGATTTTAACTGAAAGGTAGGATAGCGGGCGGCCGGTTAAGGGAGAATGGAGAGGTGAAGTTTGAGGTGGAAACCGTGGAGTGAGAAGGTACCAGTAGTTAATAGCGCGAACGAAATGCCTTACATTTCGAAACAAGAAAGAATATCAGCCTGGAGCGGTTAATGAATTATTATTGATTGCTACACGCAAACAAGCCAAAGCTGCCCAGCTGAGTATCACCTCTATCGGAAAGAGGATCTACTTGAAAAGCAAGATATAATGACAGGGGCTGGAACCAGGTTCCAGATGGGAGTGTGAAAGGCAGGTGGCGGTTGTGGCGCCTGAATGCGTAGTAGTTCGCCGGCTCCCCTAATAAACCACTTTTTAGCTTATCCGTGAAATAGATGCGTGAATTCTTATTAGCCCTAGCCGTCGTAGCCACTGTTCAGGTCCGCGCCCAGGCCCAAACCATTCACTCGCCCAACCGCCAACTAGCGCTGCAGTTCGCGCTCAGCCCGGCCGGGGAGCCCACCTACCAGTTGCGCTATGGCTCGAAGCCCGTGGTACTGCCGAGCCGGCTGGCCGTGCTGCTGCAAGACCAGCCGGGTTTCGACCAGGGCTTCACCGTAGCTAAAGTTGATTCGAGCCAACACGACGATACCTGGACACCGGTGTGGGGCGAGGTAAAGCGGGTTCGTAACCACTACCGGGAGCTGGCCGTGACCCTGCAGCAGGCCGCCGCGCAAAACCGGCAGCTGGTGCTGCGCTTCCGGCTGTTTGATGACGGACTGGGCTTTCGCTACGAGTTTCCCGAGCAGGGCAGCCTGAAGTATTTCACGGTCAGCGACGAGCACACCGAGTTCAACCTGCCTGCCAACCACAAGGCCTTCTGGATTCCGGGCGACTACGACTCCAACGAGTACGCATACAGCACCACCCGTCTGAGCGCGGTGAACACCACGCCCATCGCGCCGATTCAGGAGCGGGCCGCTCCCCAGCGGGTGCAAACGCCGCTCATGCTGAAGTCGGACGACGGGCTGTACGTCAACATCCACGAGGCGGCGCTGGTGAACTACCCGGCCATGATGCTGAACGTAAACCCCCAGACCTTTAGCCTCCGCAGCCAGCTGGTGCCCGGTGCCACCGGCGCCAAAGCCTACCTGCAAGCCCCCGAGCATACTCCTTGGCGCACGATCGTGGTGGCCGACAACGCACCCGCCATCCTGGCTTCCAAGCTGATTCTGAACCTGAACGAGCCCAGCAAAATAGCCGACCCCGGCTGGATTCAGCCCCAAAAATTCGTGGGCGTGTGGTGGGAGATGCACGTTAACAAAGCCAGCTGGAACTACTCCGATGCCAGTAACCTCAAGCTCGCCACCACCGACTGGGCCCACCTCCGCCCCAATGGCCGCCACGGGGCCAACACCGCCAACGTGAAGCGCTACATCGACTTCGCCGCCAAGAATGGCTTGCAAAGCGTGCTCGTCGAAGGCTGGAACGTGGGCTGGGAAGACTGGGCCGGCAACTGGAAAGAGGAAGTGTTCGACTTCGTGACGCCCTACCCGGATTTCGACGTGGACGAGCTGCAGCGCTACGCCGCCGCCCGACACGTAAAGCTGATCATGCACCACGAAACCTCGGGCTCGGTCACCAACTACGAGCGCCGAATGGACGCCGCCTACCGCTTCATGAAGGCGCACGGCTACGACGCCGCCAAAACCGGCTACGTGGGCCGCATCATCCCCCGCGGCGAGCACCACGACGGCCAGTGGATGGTGAACCACTACGTGCACGTGGCCGATGAGATGGCCCGCAACAGGCTGATGGTCGACATGCACGAATCCGTGCGTCCCACCGGCCTGCACCGGACCTACCCCAACTGGCTGGCTAACGAAGCCGCCCGCGGCAACGAGTTCAACGCCTGGAGCAGCGGCAACCCGCCCGAGCACGAAACCATCCTGCCTTTCACCCGCCTCATGGGCGGGCCGATGGACTACACCCCCGGCATCTTCCAAATCAAGCTCGAGGGCTGGAATCCGGGCGCGAACCAGGGCCGGCAGGTGCACACCACCCTGGCCAAGCAACTGGCCTTGTACGTCACGATGTACTCGCCCCTGCAGATGGCCGCCGACCTACCCGAAGCCTACGAGCAGCATCCCGATGCCTTTCAGTTCATCAAAGACGTGGCCGTCGACTGGGACGATACCCGCATCCTGGCCGCCGAGCCCGGCGACTACCTCACTATCGCCCGCAAGGCCAAAGGCAAAGACGAGTGGTACCTTGGTGCTATCACCGACGAGCAAGCGCGCCAGCAGCCAGTAAGACTGGATTTTCTTACGCCTGGCATCCGCTACGTGGCTACCATCTACGCCGATGGCAAAGGCGCCGATTGGGAGAAGAACCCCACGGCTTACCAGATCCGGCGGGTCCTGGTAGATAGCAAGGCGAAGCTGATGCTCCAACTTGCGGCCGGTGGCGGCGCGGCGATAAGTTTTCAGAAAGCAACCCCTGAGCAGCTGAAACAGTTAAAGAACTAAGCAGCAATCGGGGCCGTCCTTCTGGAAAGATCAAGTTTTATGAGGTACGAAGCTAAGCAAAGAATTGCTGGTTAGCTCAATAGATGCTCGCACCATAGCTTTAGCCCTCCACTGGCCCGCCAGTTGTTATAGCGAGTTTTCCTCGGCTAGCTCCTCCTAGCCCTCGGGCAGGAGGCCGTCCCCGTAGGGGGGCAGATGAGGCCCGGATGCCACCATTTTGGGTACAGCGCGGGGAAAGGCCCTAAATTGAGCGGAAATTATTCTTGTCCCGAGTGTATGTCAGAAAGTAGTTCTGAAAAACAATCCCTATTTCGCCAAGTAGCAGCTCAGCTGCGGCAGCAAGGCTTCATCATCGCCAAAGAAGATCCGACGCGGCCCTGGGGCGGTTTCTTCGTCATCGACGAAGACCAGGCTCAGCAATTTGCTCACACGTATTTCAACGGACTTTCCGCCGAGCAGCTACGCATCAGCGGGAAGTTGAGCCCCAAGATGCTGCTGGTGGCCCCGCATCAGCGCCTGTCGTGGCAGTACCACCACCGTCGGGCCGAAATCTGGCAGGTGGTGCAGGGCCCGGTGGGCGTGGTCACCAGCGACACCGACGAGCCAGGCGAACTAAAAGGCTTCCAGGTCGGCGATCAGATCATCATCCGGCAAGGCGAGCGCCACCGCTTGGTGGGCCTGCAAGCCTGGGGCGTACTGGCCGAAATATGGCAGCACACCGATACCCATCAGCCCTCCGATGAGGACGACATCGTGCGCGTGCAGGACGATTTCGGCCGCTAGGAGCCTCACCCTCTAACCCCGCATCTGCTTTATGCGCAGAGTCCGTGGGAGAGGGGAACCGGTTATCCCTTGCGCTTCCTATCGTCTCTGATAAAGCAAACAAAAGGCTCGTTGCGTAACGCAGCGGGTTTTTCTGCTTGATTCGGAGCCGGTTCCCCTTTCCTGTGGCTTCGCGCATAAAGCGAACCGAGGGCAGGGGGTGAGGTCCCCATCAGGGTTTTACCTTCTTCATCGCCTCAGTAAGCGACTGCTGAAGCTTAGCTCCCGAATCAGCCGGCGCTTTTTCGGTGATGCCGTATTCTTTTTGAAGCCGCTCCCATTCTTCGATGGCGATAAAGACACCGGTTATTTTGCCTTTGTCGTCGGAGAGATACTTGATGTCCATAGCTTGGTGAGTTAAATCGACCCAGAGGGAGCGAGCGGCTGGCAGGCCGAACGGCTGCTCACTCGCCGGGGTGGTAGGTCTTTTCGGCGTGTGCTTTTACGTCCTCCGGGTAAAATCGTCCCTCTTTGAAGCGGCTGTTGCAGAATAAATCGGCTTGGTCGGTAAAATGAGGAGTGCCAGGGTGGCTGCTCTGCCCGCCAGTAACCACGGAGCGGGCTTTGATGCGGGGCCGAACTCTACCACTGCCACAATCTTACCTGGATTTGGTAGCTATGGCTGACCAATACAAGAAGTCAGGCCTTTATAAGCAGACAGTTGCTGGTTAAGTGCGACTGACAGGTAAAGGGCAAAGCTGTCGATGGAGCGCGTTTTAGCCTCTAATGGATTCTACTGTCTTTGGGAGATAGTCATCTAAATTAGTTACCGGGTGCTCCGCATCAACCGCCACGGGTCCGTTACCGATAAGATGGTCATCTGCGAAGAGTTGCCATCGGCAGGCAACGCAAGCCAGTGGCTGGTAGAGAAAAAGAAAACCGGCCTCCCGGCTTTGTCTTACTCAAAGTACTTTTAGGTAGGGCAGGACCACCAGAATTTGAGAAAACGAGGCCGATAGGCCGGGCTAATGCGCAATGAAAACAGCGAGATCAGGGTACGCCGTGAAAATCAGGCCCTAGGCCGAGAACGACGAGCCACAGCCGCAGGTGCTCTTGGCCTGGGGGTTGTTGAAGACGAAGCCCCGGGCGTTGAGGCCATCCTGGAAGTCGACCTCCATGCCGAGCACGTACATGGCGTGTTTTTTATCCATGATAAGCTTCAGGCCGTCGAGGTCGTAGGTTTCGTCGGCCTCCTTGGCTTTGTCGAAGCCGAGCAGGTAGCTCATGCCCGAGCAGCCGCCCCCCTGCACGCCGATGCGCAAGCCGTAGTCAGCGGGTACGTTTTTCTCCTGAATGATATTCTTGACCTCAGCCACCGCGCGGTCGGTGAGGCTAATGGGGGCGAGGGTGGTCACGGAAGCCATATAATAAAACGATTTAGGACAGGGTGGATGACAAAGATACGGTGGCTGCCGGAGTAGCGCCCGTCTCGATGCTGGGAAGGAAACAGCAGTTGGGAGCCGACGGTTCACGGCGTAAGTTTGCGGCCATTGCCGCCCGCGCCCCGTACGCGAAAAAGAAAAGGCAACCCTTTCGCTCCGGGCCACGAACTACCCGGGCACCCCTGCCCGTTTGTCCCCCACTGCCATTTATTCTCGATGGAATCTCCGGACTATTTCTACGATCTGCTCAAAATCGTGCTGCCGGCCCTGATCGTGGCCGGCGCTATTTACATGCTCTTCCGCCAGTTTCTGGAAAAGGAGCAGCAGCGCCGCCTGATCGAACTGCGGCTCGAAAGCAACAAGACCACCCTGCCCCTGCGCCTGCAAGCCTACGAGCGCATGGTGCTGTTTCTCGAGCGCATCTCACCCAACAACATCCTCGTGCGTCTGAGCAGCGCGGGCCAAAGCGCGCCCGACTTCCACCGCCTGCTGCAACAGGAAATCCGGGCCGAATACGAGCACAATCTTTCGCAGCAGCTCTACATCTCCGGCGAAGCCTGGACCGTGGTCAAAGAAGCCAAGGAAAACGTGCTGACGATGGTAAACCGCGCCTTTCACGGCATTCAGAACCCGGGCCAGGCCCGGGGTACGGAACTAGCCAAACGTATTCTGGAAGGCCTCATGATGGACGGAGCCGAGCCCACGGCCCAGGCCCTGGCGGTGGTGAAAAACGAAGCGGCCGGACTCTTTTAGCGCCCCGACCCCCGCTACCATGTTCAAGCGCTGCCCCTGGATTGGATTACTGGCCTTCCTGGGCGCCTGCAGCTACCCCATGCTCCCGGTCGAAGGTGGTATGTACCCGTCAACGGGGCAATTGCTGGGGCTGACCTTCAGCGCCTTATTTCTGGTTCCGGCCGTAGCTACGGCAGTCGTTTACGGCCTGATGAAGTTGATTCGTTCGGCGCGAAAGCTTCGCATCGGGGTGGTTTTCAGCGCTGCCTGGCTAACGTGGATGGTGGGGTTTGTACTCGTTTCCAGCCACTGGGGCCAGTATTTGGGTGCAGAAGGCACGCTACTCTTATTTGGCGGTTTGTCTTTTGCCGTGGCCGCCGTCGTGGGCTACTGGTTTAGTCGGCCGCCACGGCCGCCAGTCGGGCCGCCCAATTAAGCCGTAGCAGCCACCGACTCGATGGCCCGCTGGTAGCAGTCCTCGTACCGCGGCACAATCTTCTCCAGGGCAAACTCCTCGGCGCGGGCGCGGGCCGCGGCTTTAAAGCGCGGCAGGTTCTCGTCGGCCAGGATGTAAAGGGCGTTTTTTACCATGTCGGGCACGTCGCCGATTTCGCTAATGGTGCCGGTCACGCCGTGCACATTGAGCTCCGGAATACCACCGGCGTTGGTGCTCACCACGGGCACCTCGCAGGCCATAGCTTCGAGGGCGGCGAGGCCGAAGCTTTCATTTTCGGAAGGCATCAGGAACAAGTCGCTCACGCTGAGTACTTCCTCCACCGCTTCGAGCTTGCCCAGGAAGCGCAGGTCGCGGTGGCAGTCCAGCTCGCGGGCCAGCTTTTCCATGCGGCTGCGGTCGGGGCCGTCGCCCACGAGCAGCAGCTTGGCCGGAATTTCGGCCCGCACGCCGCAGAAAATCCGCAGCACATCTTCCACCCGCTTCACCGTGCGGAAGTTGCTGGTGTGCACCAGCAGCTTTTCGCCCTCGGGCGCGATGGCGGCCCGGAAATGGCTTTTCTCCTGCTTCCGGAAGCGCTGCAGGTCGATGAAGTTGGGAATAACCGTGATGTCCTTCTCCACGGCAAAATACTCGTAGGTCTCGCGCCGCAAATCGGCCGAAACCGAAGTCACCCCGTCGCTCTGGTTGATGCTGAACGTGACCACCGGCTCGAAGCTGGCATCCTTGCCCACCAGGGTAATGTCGGTGCCGTGCAGGGTCGTCACCACCGGAATCAGAATGCCGCGGGTGCGCAGAATCTGTTTCGCCATAAACGCCGCCGAGGCGTGCGGAATGGCGTAGTGTACGTGCAGCACGTCGAGCTTTTCGTTCTGCACGATGTCGACCATCTTGCTGGTCAGGGCCAGCTCGTAGGGCGGAAACTGGAAGAGTGGATACGCCGGCACGTACACCTCGTGGTAAAACAGGTTCTCGTTGAAGAAATCGAGCCGCACCGGCTGGCTGTAGGTGATGAAGTGCACCCGGTGGCCCCGCTGGGCCAGGGCTTTGCCCAGTTCAGTGGCCACCACGCCCGAGCCACCAAACGTGGGGTAACAAACAATGCCGATGTTCATGCCGGAGGAAGAAGAGTAGAATGAGTATGGCTAACCGAAAGTAGGCCCCGTTGTTAGCGCCGGTACGGTTGACATAGCGCTGAAGACGCATTCGCCCCAGCTTTATTTTCCGCGCCAGCCGCCAAAGAAAGCCAACGTTAGCTTTTACCTACCAATCCTCCAATTCAGCCAATTCTTCAATCAGGTGTTTGGCGAACTGCCGCTTTAAACTTATCCTGACTCCCGCGGCTGCAAATAAGCCGTCTAAATAGATGAGAATTAGCAGGATGATTATCCGCTTGCGTGGGTTCACAACCGTTATATCCCGGTAAGGAATGCGAACAAACCCGCCGCCGAAGAACTGTTTATTTAACACGAGGCTGCGGCCTTCGAAGGCGCTGGACATAGTGTCGGCGTAGGTCACCGCCCCAATCATGGCCGAGGTTGTTTCCAGGCGGGCCGGGCCATAGGCGTGCCATACACGGAATACAAATGGCTCCATCCCTTTTTAAAAGGATTGACTACCGGGCGGCCAATGATAAAAAGCTTTATTAAGCCGTAGATAAAGGCCGCCTGTAAGGAAAACCCAAGGAAAAAAATCAGGGCTTTGGCTAGCCACCCGCCTACTTCCGAAACGGTCATCGTTCGTTAATACAGTTGGGTTGGGAGTAAAGGGTAAGTAATGAGCCGCGATTTCTTGCGGCTTTTTAACCCTTGCCCGCCGCCAATGACTTGTAAATCACCTCATGAATGCGGGTGCGGATGTTGTACTGGCGCAGCTTGTTGTTGCCCGCATCCGGGTATACGCGGTTCGACAGGAAGATGTAGAGAATCTGGTTGTCGGGGTCCATCCACACGCAGGTGCCCGTGAAGCCGGTGTGGCCGAAGGTGCTGGCGGGGGAGAGGTTGCTGGTGGGGCCTTCGGGCTTGCTCGGGTTGCCGTGGTCCCAGCCCAGGCCGCGCCGGCCCCCGGCGGCGGGTTGGGCAAACTCGGTTACCACGGGGCTCTGGAAGTAGCGGGTGCCGCCGTAGTTACCGTTTTGCAGGTTCATCTGCATCAGCACGGCCAGGTCGTTGGCGGTGGCAAACAAGCCGGCGTGGCCACCCACCCCACCCACGAGGGCAGCGGTTTGGTCGTGCACGGAACCCTGCAGCTGTTCGCGGCGGTAGTAGGTATCGTTTTCGGTGGGCGCGATGCAGCTCTTCGGAAAGCGCTGCAAGGGGTTGTAGGTCATACTCCCCAGCCCCAGCGGACGATAGAACTTAGACTGTAAAAAGATTTCCAGCGGCTGCTTAAGAATCTTTTCGCATACCCGCTTCATCACGATGAAGCTCAGGTCCGAGTACTCGGTTGGGTACCGGCCCCGGCTCTTGGGCAGCAGGCCGGAGCGCACCGTCCAGGCCCAGACCGAGTCGTCGGCGGCCTTGGTGCTGTATTCGCCGGGCACCACCTCGTTGGGAAACTCCTCGGAGCGGATGCTGGCGTAGAACGTGGGCTTGAGGCCGGCGCTGTTGATGGTGCGCTCCCAGGTTGGAATGCCCGGCTTAAGGCCCGCCTGGTGCAGCAGCACGTCGCGCACGGTCATGTCGCGCTTGTTGCTGCGCGCCAGCTCGGGCAGGTAAGTGGCCACTTTCGCATCGAGGTTGAGCTTGCCCTGGTCCTTGAGATACATCACGGCTTGCAGGGTGCCGGCCACTTTCGTAACCGAAGCCAGGTCGTAGAGCGTGCTGCTGGTTACGGGCTGCGACTGGTCGTAGGTGCAGTAGCCGTAGCTCTGGTCGAACACCACGGTTCCGTTCTTGGCCACCAGCACCTGGCAGCCGGGCGCGGCCGCGTAGGTCTGGCTTTCGAGGGCAATGTTGTCGATCTGGGCCAGCACGCGCGAGCTCAGCCCTTGGCTTTCGGGGGTGGCGTACCGCAGCCGGTGCAAATCGGGGGTGGCAATGCCGGTCGCTACGGGCATGGTCGGCGACACCGTAACCGGCAGTTTGCCCCGCGCCGGCAGCGCGCCGAACAGCACCTGCGGCACCACCAGCTGCGCGGCGTAGTGGTCCTCGTAGGCGCACACCAGCGTGCGGGCTTCCTCCAGGTATTTCAGGCCGTAGGGGTTGCCCATGGCCACCACCACCGTCTTAAACCCGCGGTTGGCTTTGAGCTGCTTGATGAATTTCAGGGCCCCGTCGCCCAGACCGTACCGGTGGCTGGGGGTGTTATTCATGTTGTGCAAGCTCACTACCACCACGTTGTAGCCCTTTAGGCGCGCCGCAATCCGGGCAAAAGTGGAGTCGTCGGCATAGCGGTTGGGCACGGCGTACACGGGCCCGGGCTGGTACTTGTTGAAAATAGTGGCGTAGGGACCCTCCGCCTGCGTGCCAATCGTGATGGCCGCGATGCGCAGCGTGTCGAGCCGTTGGAAGGGCAGCAGCTTGTCGTCGTTTTTAACCACCGTCACCGCGTGCTCGAAGATGTTCTGAGCCAGCGCCTTCGAGCCGGGCAGGTTCAGGCTGTCGTGCAGGGTGGCCAGCCGGGCGGGCCGGTACTTCGCCAGCCCGGCCCAGTACTTGGCCCGCAAAATCTTCTTGATGCGCAAGTCCAGCTCCTCCTGCCGCAGCTTGCCGGCCGTTACCGCCTCCCGGATGCGCGCCAGGGCGGCCGGCACGTCCTCCGAGAACAGCAGGATGTCGTTGCCGGCCGCCAGCGCCATGGCGTCGAGCTCGCCGTCTTTGTACAGCTTGCTCACGCTCTTCATGTTGAGCGCATCCGTGAAAACCAGGCCCTTAAACCCCATCTTGTCCTTCAGCAGGTCGGTTACCAGCGCGCGCGACAGGGTGGTCGTTTTCGCATCGGTGGTGTCGAACAGCGGCATGTAGAGGTGGGCCACCATCACCCCCATCACGCCGGCCTCGAACGAGTGCTGAAACGGCACCAAGTCCACCTTCGTCAGCCGGGCCATGTCGGTGTTGATGACCGGGAGGGCCACGTGGGAGTCGGTATCCGTATCGCCGTGGCCGGGGAAGTGCTTGGCCACCGCCATAATCCGGTTGTCCTGCAAGCCCCGGATGTATTGAACCCCAAGCCTGGCCACTTGCTCCTGGTCTTCGCCGAACGAGCGGTTGCCAATCACCGGGTTGTCGGGGTTGGAATTCACGTCCAGCACCGGCGCAAAATCGATGTGCACGCCCAGCGCCCGCATCTTGCGGGCCAGATCGCGGCCCATCTGATACACGTATTTGGGGTCGTCCATGGCGCCCAGCGTCATCTGCTTGGCGAAGTGGGCCGAGGAGTCCAGACGCATGTCGAGGCCCCACTCGGCGTCCATGGCAATGAGCAGCGGCACCTTGGCGGCCGCTTGCAGGCGGTTAGTCATCAGGGCCTGGCGCTTGGGGCCACCCTGCAAAAACATCACCCCCCCGATGTGCTGATTGCGCACCAGCCGCTCGATGCGGTCGGCGTGGCTGCGCTCTTTGTTGGAATAGGCGGCCACCATGAACAACTGGCCCAGCCGCTGGTCGGGCGTGAGCGAGTTAAACACGCTGTCAACCCAGGCCGCCTCAGCCGGGGAGGCCTGCATGGGGTCACCCGGCAGCTTTTTTACTTCGGAAAATGATAGCAGCAAGCCCGCCGCCAGCAGCAAAGCCGCCAAGCCCAATTGGAAAGGAATGCGCATCAGCCCCGTAGGGAAAGTGGGGTGGTTCAAGAGGTAAAACCGGCCGCCAAGGCCGTACTTTTGTCGTGGGTACCAGCGGAACCCATCAGCCCGGTTTGGAGGTTCCAAATTCGGGACGACTGCGGCAGGAAAACCTTCGGGCAATTGCCCTACAATTCCCTGCTTACATTCCGCTATTTAGCCGCGAAGGTACGCAGAAAACCCCGTCGCGGGTTTGAATCGTGGCTGGTAGCTGCTTATTATCCGGCGCGCTTTTACTTGTTTGTGTGCCGATTAGCTCATCCGACTCCCTGGCGCAAGCTCAAAGGCGCCTTACTTCCTATGCCCGACATCATTCAACTGCTACCCGAATACCTTGCTAATCAGATTGCGGCCGGCGAAGTGGTGCAGCGCCCCGCTTCCGTGGTGAAGGAGCTGCTGGAAAACGCCGTCGACGCCGGCGCTACTCAGATTCAACTCATTGTAAAAGAGGCGGGGAAGCAGCTCGTGCAGGTGGTCGACAACGGCGCGGGCATGTCGCCGACCGATGCCCGCATGAGCCTGGAGCGCCACGCGACCAGTAAAATCCGCTCGACCGAAGACCTGTTCCGCATCCGGACGCTCGGCTTCCGGGGCGAGGCGCTGGCCAGTATCGCGGCCGTGGCCCAGGTGGAGATTCGGACGAAGCAGCGCGACCAGGACACGGGCAGCCTGCTGCTGGTGGAAGGCTCGCAGGTCACCAGCCAACAGCCCACCGCCTGCCCCGACGGAACCAGCATCTCGGTCAAGAACTTGTTTTTCAACGTGCCTGCCCGCCGCAACTTCCTCAAGAGCAACGCCGTGGAGATGCGCCACATTCTCGATGAGTTTCAGCACGTGGCGCTGGCCAATCCGCAAATTGCCTTCTCCCTGTACCAAAACGAGCTCGAGGTATTTGGCCTGCCCGCCGGCAAGCTGAGCCAGCGCATCGTGGCGCTGCTCGGCAACGGCTACAAAGAGCAGCTGGCCGCCTGCGAGGAAGTAACGCATTCCATTGCCGTGAAGGGCTTCGTAGGCAAGCCGGAGTCGTCGAAGAAAAGCCGGGGCGACCAGTTCTTCTTCGTGAATAACCGGTTTATCCGCTCGGCCTACCTCAACCATGCCGTGCTGGCCGCCTACGAGGGCTTGCTGGCGCGCGACACTCACCCGTTCTACGTGCTGTTCCTGGAGCTGGACCCCAAGTCCATCGATATCAACGTGCACCCCACCAAAACGGAAATCAAGTTCGAAGACGAGAAAACGGTGTACGCCGTGGTGCGGGCCGCCGTGAAGCAGAGCCTGGGCCTGCACAACATTGCCCCCTCGCTGGACTTCGACGGCGACGTGAACTTCGCCCCCATCCGGCCCCTGCGTGCCGGCAAAGGCACGGGCGGGGTGCCCACCGAGGCCGAGGACCACCTGCCCGCGGCCACGTCGGCGGCCCGCGCGGCTGATTCCGACGGCTTTCGCCCCGATGCGCTGGCCGCCGCGGCCTCGGCCACGCGGCGCCCGGCGGGCCCAGCGGGTTTCGCAAATTTCGACGCCGATACCCGCCGCGATGGCTACGAGCGCCAGCCGCCCCCGCGGCCGACCGAGCAGGCCCGGCGCGAGCTGGAAGCATTTTATCGCGAGCTCGGCCAGCCCGTGCGCGACGAACCCGGCCGCGAAGCCCCCGCGGCACAGCGTCTGACGGCTCCCGCCCCGGCCGAGCCAGATGCCGTCGGCAACCCCGCCGACGCGAGTCCCGGCGCGTTGCCGCTGGAGCTGCCCAGCTCCGATGCTCCCCCGGCCCGGCCGGTTCCGACCCGCGAGGGCGGCGGCAGCCGGGCCCTGCAGGTGCAGCAGCGCTTCGTGCTGGTGCCCGTGAAATCGGGCGTGCTGCTCATCGACCAGGAAGCGGCCCGCGAGCGGATTTTGTACGAGCAGTACCGCCAGGAGCTCGGCCGGGCCGTGGGTGCGTCCCAAACCTTGCTCTTTCCGCGCACCGTTACGTTCAACCCGGCCGACTTTGCCGTCTTGCGCGAGCTCACCGAGCCGCTGCACGCCCTGGGGTTCATATTTGCCGAGTTTGGCCCTAACACCATTGCCGTAGAAGCCATTCCGGCCGGCATGCCCGCCCAGGACGAGAAAGAGCTGCTCGAAAGCCTGATCGAGCAGTTCCGCACCACAGCCGGCCCGCTCAAGCTCGACCAGGGGGAAAGCCTGGCCCGAGCCCTGGCCCGCCGCGTGGCCGTGAGCACGGCCGGCACCCGCCTGCCCGAAGCCGAGCTCAACGCGCTGGCCGACCGGCTGTTTGCTTGCCAGGTACCCGGCTACACTCCCGACGGGCGCAAAACCCTCGTGCTGCTGGACGGACAGCAGCTGGCCGACTTTTTCCGTAAGTGAGCCGTTATTCCTCCTGCGGGTGGATTCCCGCTGCGATTTTAGCGGGGACTCACCCGTGCCGGTAGCTTTGTGGTTTCGGAGCGTGCTGGCCGGGCACCCGCGGGCCCGCCGATTCTCCCGCTAAAAGTTTGGAATTACCCTTCGCTTCATGTTCAACCTGACCCCCACCGTTCGCAACCTCCTTATTGTGAACGTCGCCTTTTTCCTGGCCCAGATGAGTCTCTTGCCGCTCATCACCCAGGTTGGGAGCCTGTACGCCATCGGCTCGCCCTATTTCTATCCCTGGCAGTTCTTCACCTACATGTTTCTGCACGGGGGCTGGGGCCACCTCATCTCCAATATGTTCGGCCTGATTTCGTTCGGCCCCTTGTTGGAGCAGCGTTGGGGCCCCGCGCGCTTTCTCACGTTTTGGATGATTTGCGGGGTGGGGGCCGGCCTGCTGTACGAGGGCGTGCGCAGCTACGAGCTGTACAAGGTAGAGCAAGCCCGGCAGGAGTTTCACCAGTCGCCCTCCGGGGCTGATTTTGCCAACTTCTTCCGCGATTACTTCCCGGAGGCGATGGGGTACGAAACCCTGGCCGCGGCCTTGCAGCGCAACCCGCAAAATCAGGAATACATTGATGCCGCCACGGCGGCCATCGACGGCGCCGTGACCAGTACCCGCGATTCGCGCAATAGCGGTATGCTGGGGGCGTCCGGAGCCTTGTTCGGCATCCTCTTCGCCTTCGCTTATCTGTTTCCGAACACCGAGCTCATGCTCCTGTTTTTCCCGTTTCCAATCAAAGCCAAGTATTTTGTGTTCCTCTATTCCCTGTACGAACTTTATAAGGGCGTACACCGCACCCCCGGCGACAACGTAGCACATTTTGCCCACCTCGGCGGCCTGTTAATCGGCTTTATTATTTTGAGGTTCTGGGAAAGAGACCGGGAAAAATTTTACTAGTTATTCAGTCGGCTGCATTATCATATACCTACAAGACGCGCATCGTTCCGTTATCTCCATGAGCATCGTTCAAGACATTCGCACCGCTTTCAGCCGCCGCGACAATGCCCTCATCCAGCTTATCTTACTGAATGTGCTGGTGTTTGCGGGGCTTATCGTCCTGCGCACCATTCTCACGGTTAGCAGCGCCAGCGGCTACTATCCGCCGGTACTGCGACAGTTTGAGCTGTCGTCGGCCCTGCCCATCTTGTTACGCCACCCGTGGACGGTGCTGACTTATGCCTTCACCCACGAAGGTTTCTTTCACATCCTGTTTAACCTGCTGAATCTCTACTGGTTTGGCCAGCTGATCCGCGAGTACTTGGGCGACCGTCGCCTGGTGAGCATCTACGTGCTGGGCGCATTGACTGGAGCTGCCGTGTTCCTGCTCAGCTACAACCTCATTCCGGCGTTTCAGCCGGCGGTGGGCTCGCCCATGATTGGGGCCTCGGCCGCCGTCACGGCCATCATCGTGGCCGGGGCCACGCTGCTGCCCGACTACACGTTTATGCTGATTTTGATCGGACCCGTCAAGATTAAGTGGATTGCGGCCGTCGTGGTGCTAATTTCCCTGGCGGGGGTGAACGGCGGCAACCCCGGCGGTGAAATTGCCCACCTCGGAGGGGCGCTGCTGGGCTTCGTCTTCATCAAGCAGCTGCAAGCCGGCCGCGACTTGGGCCGCCCAGTGCAGGCCATCGGGGACTGGGTGAGCAACCTATTCAGCCGCCGGCCGGCCATGCGCGTCAGCACCACGCGCCGGCCCGAACCGGTGACGACGGCGGCCAGCGGTGGCAAGAAGCCTGCGGCAGCAGGCCAGCCGTTGCAGGATGAGATTGACAACATCCTCGACAAGATTTCGCGCTCGGGCTACGAAAGCCTGTCCAAGGAAGAAAAACAGAAGCTGTTTCGCGCTAGCCAGCAGTAATCTTACAATAAGAGATCTGCGATATGCATTAGTAAAGGTGCCTTACCGCCAATCCCAAACCCGCTAGGAATTGTTGGGAGCGGATCGCCAGTAAGCCCCAAAGATGCCCTGAGGAACTCTACGTAGGCGCATCAAGCAAGCAGGCCGCCGGCTATTGCCGGCGGCCTGCTTGTTTAAGGTTTTATCGTGCAATGGCAGATGCTTACGCCGGCTGGGCCATCTTGTCCAGCGCGTCCATTACTTCTTTTACGTGGCCGCGCGAGGTTTCCAGCAAGGCTTTCTCGTCGTCGTTGAGCTGCAGCTCAATCACGCGCTCCACGCCGTTCTTGCCGAGGATAACCGGGGCGCCGAGGTATACGCCGTTGATGCCGTACTCGCCTTGCAGCTCCAGGCATACGGGGAACACGCGGCGCTGGTCGCGTACGATGGCCTCCACCATTTGCGCCGCGGCTGCGCCGGGAGCATACCAGGCCGAGGTACCCATGAGCTTCACCAGCTCGCCGCCGCCCACGGCGGTGCGCTGCACGATGGCATCCAGCTCCGCTTTGCCGATGAGCTCGGTAACTGGAATGCCGCCCACGGTGGTGTAGCGGGGCAGGGGCACCATGGTGTCGCCGTGGCCGCCCATGAGCACGGCTTGAATGTCTTTGGGGCTCACGTTCAGGGCCTCGGCCAGGAAGGCGCGGTAGCGGGCCGTGTCGAGGATGCCGGCCATGCCGAACACCCTTTCGCGGGGCAGCTGGGCCGTGAGGTGGGCCTGGTAGGTCATCACGTCGAGCGGGTTGCTCACCACGATGATGATGGCGTTAGGGGAGTGGGCCACCACTTGCTCGGTTACCGATTTCACGATGCCGGCGTTCACCGAAATCAGGTCGTCGCGGCTCATGCCGGGCTTGCGGGGCAGGCCCGAGGTAATCACCACCACCTCCGAGCCGGCGGTGCGGGCGTAGTCGTTGGTCACGCCCACGGTGCGCGAGTCGTAGCCGATAATCGGGGCTTTCTGCCAGATGTCGAGGGCTTTGCCTTCGGCGATGCCTTCCTTAATGTCCACCAGAACAATTTCGTTGGCAATTTCACGGGTGGCGAGCACATCGGCGCAGGTTGCGCCCACGTTGCCGGCTCCGACTACGGTAACTTTCATAATAAAGGGTTAGGTTGAGTGGCTAGAGCCGCAAAAGTAACGCCCACGCTGTAACTCCAACAGTGTGCAGTAGCGCGGACTTTGAGAGTCCGCGAGTAGACGTCCTAACTCGCGGACTCTCAGAGTCCGCGCTACAGGCGCTGGATGGTTAGCACACGCTGGGTGGCTTCTTCCACCTTAAACCGGTCGTCGACCCGCCAGCCTACTACCCAGCAGATTTTGCCGTCGGCCGAGGTCAGCACGCGGACGTCGTCTTTGAGGTTGAGGGGTACTTTTTGGTCGATGAGAAAGTCGCTGAGCAGCTTTTTGCCTTTCATGCCCAGCGGCATAAACCAGTCGCCCTCCTGCCAGCGGCGCAGGGTGAGCGGAAACTTGAGCTTGTCGGCATCGAGGGCGGCCGTGCTTTTCGAGCGCGGGATGACGAAGCCCTGTGTTTCCTCGTGGAGCTCGGCCTTGAGGCGCAGGCCGGCCGCCAGCAGGTCGGTTTGGCCGGCCGCCAGCTGGAAAGTGCCGAACTGGGTGAGCCGCCGCGGCGTGATGACCAGGTTTTCGCGGTCTTTTACCAGGCGGTGCGTGGGCGAGTCGAAGCGCCGGCCCGACTCGCCGGGGAAGGCCGCCACGATGTTTTTCACCACCAGCCAGGAAAAGCCGAAAGGGCGCAGGATTTCGTGGAGCACCAGGGTGGTGGCCGCGGTTTTCTGCAGCGTGGCGATGTTGAGGTAGGTCACCTCGGCCTCGTCGTGACGGGCCCGGGCAGCGGTTTCCGCTACGTAGTGGCGCACGATTTCCTCGGCTCCGCCCACCCGCTCGGCGGTGGCGTGCAGGGTCTGGTCGAGGTTGGGGTTGATTTCGCGCAGCACCGGCAGCACCTCGTGGCGCAGCAGGTTCCGTTGGTACACGGGGCTGTCGTTGCTGGCATCCTCGCGCCAGCGCAGGCCGCGCTCCACTAAGTACTCGTGCAGGTCGTCGCGGCCCACGCCCAGCAGCGGCCGCACCACGTAGCCGTTTTTCAGCTGAATGCCGTGCAGGCCGGCCAGGCCCGTGCCGTGAGTCAGGTTCAGCAGCATGGTTTCGGCCTCGTCGCGCTGGTGGTGGCCCGTGGCGATGTAGGCCAGGCCCTGCGCCGCCCGCACCTGCTCGAACCAGCGGTAGCGCAGGAGGCGGGCCGCCATTTGGGTTGAGATGCCTTCCTGCTCGGCGAATGCCTTGGTTTGAAAAAACTCGGTGAAGTAGGGGAGGCCGTACTGTTTGGCCAGCTTGCGGACAAATTGCTCGTCGGCGTCGGCGTCGGCCCCCCGCAGGCCGAAATGGCAGTGGGCCACCGCCACCGGAGCCCCGAGCCGATGCAAAACGTCGAGCAACACCACCGAATCGAGCCCGCCGCTGACTGCTACCAGCAAAGGGTCTTTTTCAATGGCGAACAGCGCGTGCTCTTCGATAAACTGGCGGACTATTTCGAGCATGAAGTATTCATGAAGTATTAAGGTTAAAAGCAGGGGGCGAAGATGCGGCTGACCCATGCCTGGAAATAAAGACAAGAAAAAGCTACTGCAGTTTCATTTTGCGCAGCATGACGGGCACTTCGTTCGAGCGTAACGCCCCAACCCATCGGGCCCGCAATAGCCAGTTTCCCAGCTGGGGGCAGCGAATGGGCCGGCCGCATGGCACTAGGCTGCAAAGATGCGCGTTAGCCCCGCCCGTCCGTACCTTTGACCACCGAATGCAGCTCTTCCGCGTCTTTTGTCTTCTGTTATTTCTGCTGCCGCTGCTGGGGCAGGCCCAGCGCCCGGCTTCGTCCGCTGCGGGCCAACCGGCCCCGGCCCAGCTTACGCCGACCGGCCCGCGCCCCACTGCTGCGACGCCGCCCAAGGTGAAAGGTACCCCCGTTAAGCTGCTGACCGCCGGCCAGTTGGTAGGGGGGGATTTCAACGGCGTAAAAATTCGCAAGCTGCTCGGCAACGTCAGCTTTCAGCAGGAGGACACGTTCTTGTACTGCGATTCGGCCTACCAGTACCTCGACCGCAACCAGGTGGAAGCCTTCAGCAACGTGCGCGTGCTGCAGAACGATACCATCACCATCACCGGCAACCACGGGTTTTACGACGGCAACCAGCGTACGGCCCGCATGACCGGCAACGTGGTCATGCGCGACCCGCGCATGACCCTCACCAGCCCCAGCCTGGACTACGACCTCAACCGCAAAACGGCCTTCTACACCGAAACCGGCCACCTCACCGACCCGAAAAATACCCTCGACAGCCAGCAGGGCTTCTACGATACTAATTCCAAGGTTTTCCTTTTCAAGGGCAACGTGCACCTGGTTACGCCCGACTCGGAGCTCAATAACGACACGCTGCGCTACAACACCATCAGCAAGATTGCCTATTTCAACGGCCCCACCCGCATTAAGGGCAAGCAGGGAAACCTGTATGCCGAAGTCGGCACGTACAATACCAATACGCGGGTTTCTAACTTCCAGAAAAACGCTAAAATCGACACTCCCAATTACTTGCTGGGCGGCGACCGGCTGGTGTACGACGAGGTCAAGCTTTACGGCGTAGCCAACGGGCACGTGAGCCTGATATCTAAAAAGGACAACCTGACTTTGCGGGGCGATATCGGGCGGTACTGGCGCGGGCTGGGCCGAACCAAGCTGTATGGGGGCCGGCCGGTGGTGCGCAACATCTCGCAGAAAGACACGCTCTACATGGCGGCCGACACCCTGGTAAGCGTCGAGGCCCGGCCCGGGCAGACCACCACCCGCACGGTGCTGTACGCCTACCCCAAAGTGCAGATTTTCCGGGGCAACCTGCAGGGAGTCTGCGATTCATTGACTTACGACCGGCAGGACAGCATCATTTACCTCAACCGCGACCCGGTGCTGTGGCAGGCTAAAAACCAGCTCACCGCCGACTCCATTCAGATTCGCTCGAAACGCGGCAAAGTCGACGAAGTGCGCCTCTACGCCAACGCTTTTGCCGTCAGCCAGGATACCCTGCTGAACTTCAACCAAACCAAGGGCCGCAACATGATGGCCTACTTCCGCGACAACAAGCTGCGGCGGGTGGATGTGCTGGGCAACGCCGAGAGCATCTTCTACGCCCTGGACCACGACACCGCCACCACGGGCATGAACCGGGTGCTGTCGGCCAACATGCGGCTGCTTTTCGTCGAGAGCAAGCTCAACAAGATAACGGTGCTCACCAACCCCGACGCCAGGTTTATCCCGCCCCATGAGCTCAAGCCCGACGACGAGCGTCTGAAAGGCTTCCGCTGGCGCGCGACGGAACGACCCACGCGCCGCCAGGTGTTGGGCAAGCAGTTCGACGACCGCCCCCCAAAGCGGAAAACTCCCCGAAAAAAGGCCCGGCCGGCCGCCCGGCGCCCGGGCAAGCCAAAACCATCACCCCAGAAACCGCCCACCCGGCCAACCCCACCCAAGCCGGCGCCGGCCCCCACCGCCGGGCTACCCGTTGTGCCGCCAGCCGCTATGCCGACGGGGCGGCGCTAGCTGCAACCTTTAGCTGTCAGTCGGTGCTCTTGTTGCCGGCGTGCCGGCCAGTGTTGGCACTGCGTTTGTCTTCGCCGCCTCAAATCGTTACCTTTGCCCCCCTTATGCCGATTTCCCGCCTCACGGTTCTGTTTCTGCTCGTTAGTACGCTCCTCCTGGGCTCCTGCGCCAGTGGTTACCAACGCTTGCTGAAAAGCACCGACGTTAATAAAAAGTACGAAGCCGCCATCAAATACTACGACAAAGGCGACTTCTTCCGGGCCGGTACCCTGCTCGAAGACCTGATTCCGCTGCTTAAAGGGCGACCCGAAGCTGAAAAAGCTCAGTTCTACTTCGCCAATACCAACTACAAGCAACGCAACTACGTGCTGAGCGCCTTCCACTTCAAGACCTTCGCCAGCACCTACCCCAACTCGCAATACGCCGAGGAAGCCTCGTTTTTGCACGCCAAATCGTTGTTTATGGACTCACCCAGCTTCGAGCTGGACCAGACCAACACGATATCGGCGCTCGAATCTATCCAGGACTTTCTGAACCGCTACCCGCAAAGCAAGTTCAAGGCGGAAACCGAGAACATGGCGCAAGAGCTCCAGAAGAAGCTGGAGAACAAAGCCTTTGAAAGCGCCAGATTGTACTACCAGCTGCGCTACAACCAAGCCGCCGTGGTGGCCCTGACTAACTTTCAGCAGCAGTTCCCGGCCTCGGCTTACGCCGAGCAAGCCGCCTTTCTGCGCCTGACGGCCCAGTACGCCTGGGCCCAGGAAAGCATAGAATCCAAGCAGCGCGAACGGTTTCAGGAAGCCGTGAGTTTCTACCAGCAGTTTATCGACGCCTATCCCCAAAGCAAGAACCTGAAAGCCGCGCAGGATATGTACGACGTCAGCCAGGCCCAGATTGCCAAGCTGAAGGCCACACCGACCGCGGCCGCTAATTAATTTTAATTGTTAGTTGTTAGTCACTAGTTGTTAGCGGCTGGTTATTGGCTATAAAACTGGCCGTTTACTCCGCAGCTAACAACTGATAACTAGCAACTAGCAACCGACAACTAAATCCCCCATATCCATGAAACTTAACCCCAACGCCGCGTCAAGCTCCATCATCACGCGCAACGTCGCCGATATCACCGGCGAAAACGGCAACGTGTACGAGGCCATTGCCGTGATTTCCAAGCGCGCCAACCAGCTGTCGGTAAAGCTCAAGGAAGAGTTGAACGACCGCCTGGCCGAGTTTGCTTCTACGGTCGACAACCTGGAGGAAGTATTTGAGAACCGCGAGCAAATCGAGGTTTCCAAGCAGTACGAGCGCATGCCCAAGCCCACCAGCCTCGCCATCGAAGAGTTTCTGCAGGGCAAAATCTACTACAGCACGCCCGAGCCGGAGGAGATTCCGGTGCCCCGCGAGCTGTTCTAATTTTTTTGGTGCGTAGTTGTTGGTGCTTGGTGCCTGGTTTTAGCGAAGTTTGCACGTAGTATGACTGAGCCAGGCACCAAGCACCAAGCACCAAGCACCAACCTATCTGGCCGCCGCATTTTGCTGGGCGTGAGCGCCAGCATCGCCGCCTACAAAGCGGCGATGCTCACGCGCCTACTCGTCAAGGCCGGCGCCGAGGTGCAGGTCATCCTCACGGAGGCCGCCGCTGCTTTTGTTACGCCCCTCACGCTGGGCACCCTCTCTAAAAAGCCCGTCCTGACGGGCTTTTTGCGTGATGCGGCGGCCGGCGAATGGCATAACCACGTGGAGCTGGGCTTGTGGGCCGATGCATTGATAATCGCGCCGGCCAGCGCCAACACCATCGGGCAACTAGCCAATGGCCTGTGTCCCAACTTGCTGTGTGCGGTTTACCTGTCGGCCCGCTGCCCCGTGTTGCTGGCGCCCGCCATGGATGTGGACATGTTCGCCCATCCCGCCGTGACGCAGAACCTGGCGCGGCTGCGCTCATTCGGCAACCACGTGCTCGACTCGCCCAGCGGCGAGCTGGCCAGCGGGCTCAGCGGCCCCGGCCGGATGCTGGAGCCGGAAGCCATTGTAGCCGAATTGGAACGGTATTTTGAATTAAAAATTAAAAATTAGGAATTAAAAATTAACTTTAGAAAAGGCAGCCTTCTTTTTAAGAAAATTACAGGTAACAGCCGAACTATTAAGCGTTAACTTCAAAATGTCCTGCTCATTTCTAATTTTTAATTCGTAATTTTTAATTGAAAACAGTGCGCGTTCTCCTGACTGCTGGCCCCACTTACGAGCCGCTTGATCCCGTCCGCTTCCTGGGCAACCGCTCGACTGGTAAGATGGGCTATGCGCTGGCCGAGGCTTTTGCCGTCGGGGGCGCGGAGGTAACGCTGGTGAGTGGGCCGAGTCAGTTGCCGGAGCCGGCCAGCCCCCGCATTCGTACCGTACGGGTGGAAACGGCGGCGGAGATGTTCGCGGCAGCAGCGGCCGTGGCGGCGACGGCCGACGTGTGGGTTTTCGCGGCCGCCGTGGCCGACTACCGGCCGGCGCGGGTGGCCCCGGAAAAAATAAAAAAGTCGGGCGAAACCCTCGTCCTGGAGCTGGTAAAGAACGTGGATATTGCCGCCACCCTCGGCCAAAGCAAGCGGCCTGAACAATTTGCCGTCGGTTTTGCGTTGGAGACAGAGAACGAGCTGGCTCACGCCCAGGATAAGCTGCACCGTAAACATTTCGACCTCATCGTCTTGAATTCGTTGCGCGACGCGGGCGCCGGTTTCGGCCACGACACCAACAAGGTGACCGTGCTGGATGCCGCGGGCCAAATCGTTAATTTTGAGTTGCAGTCCAAAGCCGACGTGGCCCGCGGACTGGTAAGCCTGATTCTGGCCCGTCTGACCCCATCCCCATGATGCGAAAAATCCTCGCGACCCTTTCCCTTTTCGGGCTGCTCTTCGCGGCTGGCTCCGCCCATGCCCAGGAGCTGCTGGCCGAAGTGCAGGTGACCACCCAAAACGTCACCATCACCGACCCAACCATCGTCACGCAGATGCAGAATGACATCCGCAACTTCCTCAACACCCGTTCCTGGACCACCCAGACTTACCGGCCCGAGGAACGCATCCGGCTGAAAGTATTCATAGGGATTACGGCTATTCCGCAGAGCGGCACCTACAACTCTACCATGCGGCTGATTTCAACACGCCCGGTGTACGGCACCGGCTACGATACTAACGTCATCAGCATCAACGACCGGAGCTTCAATTTTAACTATTCACCGCAAGCCCCCCTGGATTTCTCGCCCAACAGCTTCGTATCCAACCTCTCGTCGTTGCTGGGGTACTACGCCTACCTGGTGATTGGCATCGACCGCGATACTTTCTCCCGGCTTGGGGGCACGCCGTACTACGAGACGGCCCGCAACATCGTCAGCTACTCGGCCAACCAAACCCTGACCAATGAGGTCGACGAGGGCTGGCGCGGCACCGGCTCCCGCGAGCGCCACTTTCTGCTCGACAACATTACCGACCCGCAGCTGGAAGCGTTCCGCACGGGCCTGTACAGCTACTACCGCCAGGGCCTGGACCTGTTCATTGAGAAGCCCGACGAGGCCCGGGCATCGGTGATGGCCGCCCTGACGGGCATCCAGAAAGCGGCCCTTACCCGGCCCAGCACGTTGTTTGCCCGCGCCTTCTTCGATGCGAAGTCCGACGAAATTGCCAACATCTTCCGCACCAGCCAGGACGCGCAACAAAAGCAGCAGCTCGTGGCCTTGCTCACGGAAGTAGACCCGACGAATACGGCGAAATACCAGACCGTTTTGAAATAAATTAAAAGTGAAGAATAAAAATTAAAAATGACCAAGCGTTGGACTGATACATGCAACACGGTCTTTTTAATTCTTCATTTTTAGTTTTTAATTGAATTATGCTAGTCGATTTACGGATTAATAACTACGCGCTCATTGAGCAGCTGGAGCTACGCCCGTCGCCGCTTCTGAACATTATTACCGGCGAAACCGGGGCTGGCAAATCCATTATGCTGGGAGCAATTGGCCTGCTGCTCGGCAACCGGGCCGACTCGCGGATGCTCTTCGATACCGCGCGTAAATGCGTAATTGAGGGCCATTTCGACCTGGCCAACTACCAGTTGCAGGACATCTTTGAGGCCGAGGATTTGGATTACGACACGGACTGCATTCTGCGGCGCGAAATCAGCCCCAACGGCAAGTCGCGGGCCTTTGTGAACGACACACCCGTTACGCTGGATGCCCTGCGTAAAATCGGCGCCAACCTCATGGATATTCACTCGCAGCACGATACCTTGCTGCTGGGCGATGCCGTGTTTCAGCTCAACCTGCTGGACTTGTTTGCCGGGCTGGTGCCGCAGCGTACTCAGTACAGCAATGCTTTCCGGCAGTACCGCAAGCTGGAGGCCGACTTACAAGCCCTGGAAGCCCAAGCGGCGCAAGCCAGCAAGGAGCTGGACTACAACAGCTTCCTGCTGAACGAGCTCGAAGAGGCCCGCCTCGATACCGAAGACCAGGACGCCCTGGAGCAGGAAGTGAAGCAGCTGGAGCACGCTGAGGAAATCAAGTACAAGCTCAGCCAGGCCCTGCACGGGCTGCGCGACAGCGAAACCTGCGCCACGGGCAACCTGAAAGAAGCCATGATGCTGCTGGGCCAGGTGGCCAATTACGCCGACAACTTCCAGGAACTGCGCCAGCGCCTCGACAGCTGCCTGATTGAGCTGCACGACATTGCCGACGAGGTAGAAACCGCCGAGCGCCGTACCGAAGGCGACCCGGCCCGCGCCGAGGAGCTGCAAGACCGCCTCAACGTGCTCTATACCCTGCAGCGCAAGCACCAGGCCCGGAACCTGCCCGCGCTGCTGGCAATTCGCGACGAGCTGCGCCGGAAAGTAAGCTCCGTGTTAAATCTGGACAAGGAAATTGCTCGCCTGCGCAAGGACTCGGATGCGGCGCTGGCGGTCGTGACCAAGCAGGCCACTAAGCTCTCGGAGAGCCGTCGTAAGTCGTTCCCCACCTTTGAGAAGCAGCTGGGCTTATTGCTGGCCGACCTGGGCATGCCGCACGCCCGCATCGTCGTGCAGCACAGCACGGGGGCGCCCGCCACCAGCGGCATCGATGTGGTGAGCATCCTCTTTACCGCCAACAAAGGCGCCCAGCCCCAGACGCTGAGCAAAGCTGCCTCGGGTGGTGAGTTCTCGCGCCTGATGTTGTGTATCAAGTACATGCTGGCCGATAAAACGGCCCTGCCCACCATCGTCTTCGACGAAATCGACACCGGTATTTCCGGCGAGATTGCCGTGAAAGTGGGCCGGATGATGCAGCAGATGGCGCAGAAGCACCAGCTGGTGGCTATTTCGCACCTGCCGCAAATGGCGGCGGCCGGCGACGTCCACTACTTCGTGTACAAGGAAGACCGCGCCGACCGCACGGTGAGCCGCATCCGCGAGTTGAACCAGGACGACCGCATCAAGGAGATTGCCCACATGATTGCGGGGGCCAAGCCCAGCAAAAACGCCTTTCAGAGCGCGCGCGAATTGCTGGCGCTCCGCGGTGAGGTGACCGCGTAGCGCGTTTTATTAGGATGGACCGCGTGTTGTTCGTCTGCGAGGAAGCCGCGCCAAGGGCGTCAATCCTTCCGTTCTGAGCAAGCAGCTTAGAGCCGTTTTCGGTCAGTGTAGATAGCGCTTGGTTCCCCGCAGATGGGGCTTCGCACATGACCTCACGGCCGCGTCAGGTATACCGGCTCCGAAACTGCTCTCATAACGTGACCAGTCAATTCAGTTGAGCCCGCTAACTTGCCGGCGCAAATCCACTGTTGGGTTTGTCGCCTCGTCAGGGGGCGCGCTGGGGGCAGGATTAGCCACGCTGAGCTTCGTGTGTCGCATTCCGTTGGGCCCCCCTCGCGATACCCCGCGTTCATTCACTACTTACTTCCCCAAACCATCATGCCTAACAACCTTCTCGCTGGCAAAGTCGGCATCATCTCCGGCGCGCTTAACGACCAATCCATCGCCTGGAAAGTAGCCCAGAAAGCTCACGCTGAGGGAGCCCGCTTTGTGCTCACCAACGCGCCGCTGGCCATGCGGATGGGCGAAATCAACAAGCTGAGCGAGGAGTGCAACGCCCCGATTATCCCGGCCGATGCTACGTCGACCGAAGAGTTGGAGGCCTTGTTTTCGGGGGCGCAGGAGCAACTCGGGGGCAAGCTCGATTTCGTGTTACACAGCATCGGTATGAGCGCCAACATCCGCAAGAAAAAGCACTACGGAGAGCTTGATTACAAGTTTTTCCAGCAAACCATCGACGTGTCGGCCCTGTCGTTTCACAAGATGATGGCCGTGGCTGAGAAGCAGGACGCGCTCAACGAGTGGGGCAGCATTGTGGCCTTATCGTACATTGCCTCCCAACGCGCCTTCCTCGATTATACCGACATGACCCAGGCCAAAGCCATGCTCGAAAGCATTGCCCGCAGCTACGGCCAGCGCCTGGGCAAGCTGAAGAAAGTTCGCGTAAACACCATCTCGCAGTCGCCCACCAAAACCACGGCCGGCACCGGCATCACCGGCTTTGATGCCTTTTTCAACTTCGCCGATATGATGTCACCCCTGGGCAACGCCCCCGCCGAAGCCTGTGCGGACTACTGCATCGCCATGTTCTCCGACCTGACCCGCTACGTAACCATGCAAAACCTGATGCACGACGGCGGCTTCAGTACCACCGGCATCTCGGCCGAAGTAGTGGAGCTGCTGACAAAGTCGGCCGGCGAATAGTCCGCGTCAATACTTTTAAACTGTAAAAAAGCCTGGCCGAGTGGCCGGGCTTTTTTAATTAGAAATAGAAGTAACCTCTGGCCTGGCAGACACCACCTAATCCCAGAAATAAATATGACGGGCGCTGCTGGACAGCAAATAGTGGCGCCCCAAAGCCTGCCTGCCCATTAGCTCGGTTGACCTGCCGTTAGTGACACCACCAGGCAAGCATACCGCTGAGCGGACGCTAGAGATTAGGATAAGCTGTTGCACAAAACCTTACCCCAACTGGCCTACCATTGAGCGGCCGCTAGAGCAAGTAGGAATTCCTACGGCAGTATTGCAATTGCGCTATCCTTTCTCGTCAGGCTCCCCCTCTCCCCGGAGAGGGGGCTGGGGGTGAGGCTTCCGACTAAGGAAAGCCGCTAGGTCATTTGGGCGGCTGTGACGGAGAGGGTACTTTTACGACTTCCCTTCTTCCTTTAATCTCTCTACCAGAATAGAATGGCCGGTGAAATTGTCCGGGTTGTCCCACTGGCTAAACCGGCAACTAATGTGACGATGGCCATGCAGGAAGCCTGGCTTTAGCGCGTGTTTAGGTAATTCCAACGTGCTCTTAGCCTGACGCTCACCTTTATGCCTTGGTGCTTCCTGTTTGCAACTGCTTGCCGTTGACTTTCTCACTGCCAGAGAGAATACATGATGCGAGGCCCAATCCACGAACACTATCTACCATAATCTCTGCCATGAAAAAACTGGATAACAAAGTCGTCTTCATCACCGGCGGGGCCTCGGGCCTGGGCCGGGCCGCCGCCCTGGCCGCGGCCGAGGAAGGCGGCCAAGTTGTAATTGCCGACCTGCCGGATTCCGATTACCAAGCCACGCTCGACCAGCTCAAGGCGGCCGGTGCCGAAGGTTTTTTTATGCCGCTCGACGTCACGGATACAGCCAACGTGCAGCAGGCCATTGCCGCCACCGTCGAGAAGTTTGGTCGCCTTGATGTGGCGCTAAACAACGCGGGCATCGGCGAGGCCAGTGTTAGCTTTCTGGACACTAGCGAAGCATCGTTTCAGCGCGTCATCAACGTCAACCTGATTGGTGTGTTCACTTGCATGAAGTACGAGCTGGCCCAGTTCGTGCGGCAGGGTGGGGGGGTAATCGTGAACATGTCGTCGCTGGCCGGGCTGCGGGGTGCCCCAGGCCTGTGCGGGTACGCGGCCGCCAAGCACGGCGTGCTGGGCCTCACCAAAACAGCTGCCCTGGAGTTTGCCCGCCACAACGTTCGGGTAAACGCCCTCTGCCCGTACTACATCGACACGCCGCTGCTTAAGCACATCAACCCCAACCAGCGCCAGCTGTTGGTTGCCAGCAGCCCCATGAAACGCCTCGGCCGGGCGGAGGAAGTAGCCAAGGCATTCATCCACCTGGCTTCGGACGACTCGAGCTACACCAACGGTACCCAGATCGTTATTGACAGCGGCGTGACGGCGTAGGTGCCGTTTTGGCAGCCCTGGTTTGTGCCCGATTGTTGACCGACCCGGAGCTAAAGGTAGCCCGCGACCTTGCGTTACTCGTGAACTTCACCCTCAGCCCAAACCGGGCTTACTTTGCGCCTGTGCTTGGTTAAGATGTGACCTTTTGGCCGTACCTGTCATCACCATTTACTCCACCGGCTGGAAATGGACCTTGATTTCATCATAATACAAGGTGGTGTTGGCTTCAAAGCCGGAGTCGGTGCCTACAATTAGCCATAGCTTGCCAGCTCCATCGGCGGTTACCCGCATAGGATTGGCTCGATTAGTCCGGGTAATGCGTTCATAGACGAAGTCATTGGCTTCAATACCGACCGTTCCCAGCATCTGCATGTCTCGCCCGGGTTGAGATTGGTTACTCTTGTCAATATTCATCAACCAGAAGCCCTGTCCATTTAGTACTGGATTGGGTTCCACTTGGCTCGCTCCCGCTTTCAAATAAACGCTTCCACCGGGGCTCCCCCCGACACCAATCGAGTGCTGTGGATATTGTGAGGCTAAGATCAGATCAAAAGTCAACTGGTAGGTTTGATTGGGTTGCAATCCGGAGAATTGCTTTTTCAAGAACATAAATAAGTCGTCACTGTGATTGGTGCCACTAATGCGAAAGGAATAGGTCCTGGGACTGAGGTTGGCCGGCACTAAGCTATGAGTAGCTTGCAGTTCATACTGCTCTCTGGATGCCTCTGGATAATCGGCAAAACCAGCTTGCCAGCCCTCCAAACCTGATTCAAAGGTAAAATCACCGGATATGGCAATGGCCGGGGCAACATCCTTAGACTTACAGGCATTGAATAGAGCCAGCAACCCCATCATGGGAACCCATCTATTTTTTTTCATCGATCATTACAGAGAAAGAGCGGCACAAAAACAAGTATCCAAAGTGGCGAATCAGCCTATGCTGCCACGTTCGGATGACCGTTCAAGTAGCGCAATGGTTGCACCTTCTGTATAGGCTAGGCTTGTTTTAAGCTAGGGTATTGATTAATAGAGCTCTGTATTTATTTATGCCAGATATTACGCTGCACTTAACAGGGCGCGCTACAGCCGTTCAGCGGTTGTAGCAGCGCCTTTCTTAACTGGTTTCCCTTCCACCTGAGAGGGGGCCGTTGCAGCAGGGGGTCCGTGATGCCCCTGCTGCAACGGCCCCGTATCTATTCTACTACCATTACCATGACTACCCGCCAAAACGTTCTCATCACTGGTGCCAGCTCGGGCTTGGGCGAAGGCATGGCCCGGGAATACGCCAAAATGGGCCGCAATCTCGCCCTCTGCGCTCGCCGCACCGACCGCCTCGAGGCACTCCGGCAGGAGTTGGTAGCGGCCTACCCGAGCATCAAGGTATTCGTGCGGGCCCTGGATGTTAATAATCACGACCAGGTGTTCGAGGTATTTCGCGCTTTCAAAGCTGACCTGGGCACCATCGACCGCATCATCGTGAATGCCGGCATGGGCAAGGGGGCCTCCCTGGGTACCGGCTACTTCTACGCCAACGTGCAGACGGCCCAAACCAATTTCGTCGCCGCGCTGGCGCAGTGCGAGGCGGCACTCGAGGTTTTCCGTGCGCAGAACGCGGGCCACTTGGTCACGGTTTCGTCGGTAGCGGCCATGCGCGGCATGCCGCGCGCCCAAACCACTTACGCCGCTACCAAGGCCGGCCTCTCGGCTCTCACGGAAGGTATCCGGGCTGATCTGCTGAACTCACCCATCAAAGTCAGTATCATGTACCCCGGCTACATCCGCTCCGAAATCAACGCCAAGGTGAAGAGCACACCCTACATGGTCGACACCGCAACCGGTTGCCGGGCCCTCGTCAGGGCCATTGAGCGCGAGCCCGTGCGGGCCTTCGTGCCGGGTTGGCCCTGGGGCCTGATTGCCCGCGCCATGAAGTGGCTGCCGCTGCCCTGGGTTCAGAAACTGTTGTAGGCGGCCGGAGTTACCAAGGGTAAGAAAAGTCAGGCTAGGGGCCCCTTACTAGATCTACTTATCATTTTTCTCGCTTTCGACGCAGAGCCGAGGTTTCGAGCTTGCAACTGGCGGACATACTCAAGTAACGCTCAGCGTCGCAGCCGGCCGATTCGACTTCGGAGCAATGCCCGGTTCCCGCTTCACCAGGACTCACTAGGAATTAGGAATGTGTGAAGGGAACCCAGTCACCGGGTTAAAAGACGGTCATGCGGAGCGGAGCAATTCGTCCACTGTGTCAGGCTGCCCTCTCTGTTGGCTTCGCGGCTCTAGCGAACTGGAGCCCGCCCTACCGGGTACGACTCCGGAGGGGGCAAGTGAGGTGTCAGGAGGCGAACGAGTTGCTCCGCTCCGCATGACCGTCGGTTGTATCCAGGTGTAGCGCCTATTTCCCAGCCGTGGGGGTGGGGCTTTTCTTGCGGGGCGTTGATTTACCGCCTCAAATAAGTTTCCTGCTCCTGATGGGCGCTTTCGTCACCATCCACGGGCTCACCCATCTTGTGCAGGCCGGCGGCTACCAACCGGTCGGGTATCACGTTGCTGAGCCCCACCTGCACCTTGTTCATGAAGCCGGAAATAACTTTGTCTTTGCCCGCGAGCAGGGCAGCGTAGCCGTCGCGAGCTACTTTAGCGGGGTCCGCTTTCGTGCCGCTGGCCACCAGCTTCGACCGTTCCATATCGGCTTTGCGGAAGAAGTCAGTATCCGTCACACCCGGCTCCAGGGCCGTGATTTTAACGTTGGTGTCCTTAACTTCCTCCCGAATGGCGGCGGTGAAGGAGGTAACAAAGGCCTTGGTGCCGTGGTACACCGCTTGCAGCGGGCCCGGCAGCTCACCCCCGATGCTGGATACCTGCAGAATCATGCCGTCGTTGCGAGCCACCATGTCCTGCAGAAAGAGCTTGCTGAAAACTACGTAGGTCGCGATGTTAAGCTGGATAATGTCGAGCTCGCGGTGGATATCAGTGGTGGTGAACTTGCCGTACTGGCCCTGCCCGGCGTTGTTCACCAGCGCATCAATGCGAATGCCACGGTCCCGGACTTCGTCATAAACTTCGAACGGCGCATCCGGCCGAAACAGGTCTTTGACCAGCGGCAGCACCTGGACGCCATAATCCTGGCGCAGCTCGGCCGCGGTCTGGTGTAGCGCCTGTTCGTCGCGGGCCACGATAACGAGGTTGTAGTGGTCTTGCGCGAAGCAATTAGCCAGTTCGCGGCCAATGCCACTGGTCGCGCCCGTGATGAGGGCGGCTTTGGGATGGTTTGCCATGAGTGTAGAAAGGTTAGGATAAGGTAATCCTAACGCGGGGAGTCTTGGTGTGGTTATGGTTTATTCGCAGGCTTAAATGCACTATGAAGTCGCGGCCAGCCTTAAATTGCCCCAGCGCTGGCGAGTTGGCCGGCGGGTTCTCCTTTGCCTGGCCATGAACATCCAAGCCGCCTACAACACCTGGGCCGAAACCTACGACGCCGTCCTCAACCAAACGCGCGACGTGGAAGCCACGGCCATTCGAGAAATGCTGGCAAATATTGCCTGCCCCGAAGCAATTGAAATCGGCTGCGGAACGGGCAAAAACACCGAGTGGCTGGCCACCAAAGCCACGCATCTAACGGCAGTAGATTTCTCGGCCGAGATGCTGGCCCAGGCGCAAGCCAAGGCCACCAGCCGCAACATCAGCTTCCAGCGGGCCGATATTACCCAGGAGTGGCGCTTCGTAAACCGCCCCGCCGACCTCATCACCTGTAGCCTGGTGCTGGAGCACGTCTCGAATCTGAGCTTCGTCTTTCAGCAGGCAAGCCGCACGCTGCAGCCCGCGGGCTTGTTCTACATTGGCGAGCTCCACCCCTTCAAACAGTACCAGGGCAGCAAGGCCCGGTTCGACAACGGCCACGGAATAGTCGAGCTCGAATGTTTTACGCATCACGTATCCGAATACGTGGCCTTGGCCAAAAGCCATGACTTTGAATGCCTGGAGCTACGGGAGTGGTTCGATGATGATAACTTGGCAGGCGTGCCCCGCATCATCAGCTTTCTTTTCAGAAAAAGCAGTTGAGTTGACTCGGGCCGCACCTTGGCGGTGAGCCGCGGTGGCAGTCACCAACTAACCAACCCCGATCCAGCTATCGATTCTAGGCGGCTGAGCCAGCCTATTTACCTTCCTTGATAAACTCTCGGTGAATGCCGCTCTCCACTCGTTGCAGCGTCAACTCTCGGGAGTCGTCGGCCAGCAGCTCGATGGCGCAGTAGTGCGCCACGTTCAGAATGCCCGCCCCGGTGAGCTCGTAGCGGGCGGCCACTTGCTGCCAGTCTACGTCATCGGCAATGGTAAGCTGCGGGGGAAAGGCTTTCTGCCAGATTTCGCGCCGCTCCTCGGGCCGGGGCAGGGGGAAGTGGATGATGGACTGAAAGCGTCGGGTGAAGGCTTCGTCGATGTTGGCGCGTTGGTTCGACGCCAGAATAACGACCCCGTTGTAGCCCTCGATGCGCTGCAACAGGTAGGCTACTTCCTGGTTGGCGTACTTGTCGTGGGCGTCGCGGATGCCGGTTCGCTTCCCAAACAAAGCGTCGGCCTCGTCGAAAAACAGGATCCAGTTCTTGTTTTCGGCCTTGTCGAAGAGCCGCGACAGGTTTTTCTCGGTTTCGCCGATGTATTTAGACACCACCCGGGAAAGGTCGATGCGGAAGACCTCCTTGCCGGTGTGCTTGCCCAGTAGGGTGGCCGTGAGGGTTTTGCCCGTGCCGGGCGGGCCGTAGAACAACGCCCGATAGCCGGCTTTTATCCGCTTCTTCATGCCCCAGTCCATCCGCAGCGTGTTGCTGTGTGCAATCCAGTGCTCAATTTCGTGAATGTGGTGCAGGGTGCCGGGGTGCAGTACCAGGTCGGCCCATTCCATGTCCGTCTCGATATGCTCGGCCGGAAAGTCGGTGCTGAAGCGGGGCTTGCCGACAGTGCCAGTGGTGAGCTGCTCGACCACTTCGGGGTCGAGGATTAGGCGGGCGCTCAGGCGGGGCTCGCCTTCGCGCACGGGTTCGAGCCAGAGCAGGTGCTTTTGCGCGAACCAGTGCTCGCTGCCCAAAAGCTGCTGCACCTCGAGCCGCTTTTCCAGGTCGTTGCCGGCTAGCACGAACTGGGCCGTTTCGCCGGTGGGCAGAATGCCCCGGTGGTGGATTCCTTTCACGCCGCCAAACTCGGGGAGGTCGCCGCCTTCGGGCAGGTGCTTGGTGATAAGCTCGGTGAAGAAATCCGGGTGAACGTGGGGAGCCAGGGCCAGCATCAGCAGAATGTATTCCTCGAAGGAGGGTTGGTGCCGTTGCAGAAAGCGGGCGAAAGGCGAATCGTCCTGGTAATAGGCCGTGTCGTTTACGGCTATTTCCGGCTCCCGTCCGGCGTGCACCGACAGCCGCGCGGCGATGACGGATTGGAGGTAGGCTAGGGCGGCGGAGAGATTGGCGGCGTTGGTCATGGCGTTGAGCTCGGAAAAGGATTAGGCAAACAAGTGGTGCCCGCATCGTAGGTTCTGGTAACTATTCCCGCTTGGACGGCTTCGTTGCTCTTTCGTCTCAGGCCTTACTATTTATTGGTAACGTGAATTACGGACTAATAAGGAGAAGATGCAAAAGACATAAATGCCCAAGAATAAAGTAGCGAACAACACGCCAAAACTTATTCGTACCCATTATGCGAATTTGAATCAATCAGAGATGGGCACGATCATGACTGTTTACTATTCATCGGATCACAAGTGCTTTGAATATCACTTCCGGCAAGCAACCCAAAAGAGTAACGGAGCTATTTTACGAAAATTTTCATAGTAATGAACGGCTTCAAAAAGTTTAGGACCAAAACTATTTACTCTTACGAATACCAGTTGTAATGCGCCCTCCGTTCCAAATTCTTACATTCCATCCTCCATTTCGGAGTCTTCGGATCGCGGCCAATGAGTTTTCTGTTTGCAGCCCCTCTGTTCCTTGGTACAGCGTATTATAATAGAGTGCAAACCTGGTTTGCAGATAGTTCCTTCTAAGCTCAATAAGTTGAGGAGTGCAAATCTGTAGACAAGGACTTTGGCTGACTAATATCTCAACTTTTTTTGGGATAATGCCAAAGGCAGTTTGCTGATTAATTAGCTGGGTTGCTAAAGCTATAATGCCTTCTTCAGCATGTCTTCCATCTCTATTCCGAAAATTCCCCCGGACTGTATCATCAATGGCTATAACAGCAGTAACAGCTCCATAATCAGGAAGAGGAAGTTGGTTTGCAACCACATATGCTAGAATTGTCTCTGGGCTTGCTGATCCCACAATCGTAGCAATTTGTTCTGATTGTACTCGTAGTTCAAGCGAACGGAGACCGCGTTGTCCATAAGTTGCCATCAAATTGTCAAACAAGCCAGCTACTGAGCTGGAATTTACCTCTTCGGGGCCAGCCTGAATCTCCTGTTTAACTCGCTGCATTATGTCTTCTGAAGAGGCAGCAGATTCAGGTTCAGCATCACTGACGCTTTCCGAGCTGGGGTTAATTCTCCCGCGTACCCACCATCTTCCTCTCTGTTCAAATGGCTCCAAAGTTGTGAACCCATATCTTACCTTTATCGTCCCTAGTAGCGGAGCGAGTACGGCTGCCCCTACCCGTCTCCCGCCAAAGCGATTCACTGCTCCCAAAGCCGCCTGCATGCCAAGTCGCAGCCGCTCATTCGGGTCTTGCGGCACACCTGCCTGCACCACCCCGCGGACCAACCGCCTCGCCTGCGCCACAATCCAATCGACCACCCGGTCTATGGCGTTATTAACGGGCTGCTGGATGCGCCGTATGACACCTTGCACTTGCTCCGAAATGCCCCCCAGGCCGATCAGGCGGGCAAATAAACTGATGACTACCGGCACCAGGCGGGCCATGGTCTGCTCCACCGCGTTGGCCGCCGGGCCAATGGAACCCGCCGCAATGGCACTCATGGAATTCACCACCGACTCCGCTACGGCCCCAATCTGCCGCATCCGCTCCACGAAGAACATGATGGTGTTGTAGATGGCAATAATGGCTTGAATGACGGCACCTGCCGGGTTGAGCATAGAAGCGATGCGCGTCACGGCCTGCGTCACGATGGTCGTCTGCACCCACGACCGGATTTGCCCGAACAACATTTCCCGCAGGTTGCCCAGGTGCTGCATTAACTCGCGCCATGCGGCGGCGGGTCCTTCGCGCACCAGGGTCATCACCAGGCTAAAGGTCGTTTCCAGTACTGCTACCGTGCGTTCGCCCAGCACCCGCACTAGCCGGCCGCGGACGTTCTGCCAGGTCAGGCCCAGCACCTGTAGCACCAGCGAGAGAATACCCCGGAAATTCCACTGGGCCGGTAGGGTTAGGCCCGCTAAGGCACCCGTGAGCCAACCCACCAAGCCGGCCCGCAGGTGCGTGAGGATGTTACCGGAGAACCGGCGGAACCCCTGCACGCCCGCCCGCACCAGGTTGCCCACGAAGCCTACCGGGTTCCGCAGGATCTGCTGGAAAGCTGCCCCCGCCCGACGGACAAATGGCATCGCGCCCGGTGCTACCACCGAGAACAGGATTTCCAACAGGCTAATGACCTGGTTAACCGCCCAACTGAAGAATTCAGTGGCAATGTTGGCGAAACTGCTTCCCACCCGGGTAAAGGCCCCCGCCACCGTAACCACCTCCGCTAAAGTGAGGGAAGTAAGGGTATTGACAATCCGTTGGGGAATGGACCGGGCAAAGGCGAGCAAACCCGCCAGGGCGCCTTGGAACCAAGCCCAGGCCCGGGCCACGGCGTGGCCTCTTTTGAGGTTCTCCCAGACTTCCTCCTGTCCGATTAGTCTCATAAAGCCGCCCAGCAGCGTATCGGGGCTGCGGGGTACGGGCTCGCTCGTAATCGGGTCTTGCCCTAGCAGGGCTTTGAGCAGGTCGTAACCACGGGTGCCCTGCGCCAGGGCCGCCAGGGGGCGCATAATGGCAGCTTTCACCAGTCCGAGCAACCCGCTGACGGCGCTTAGCCCGAAGGACATGAGCCGGGCAATGGGGGGCAGAAAGATATTTCGGGCCCGGTTCCACACCCCGCCCAGGTTGAGGATTTCCCGCCAACCCAGGGAATCCATAAACTGCCGGAATCCGGCTACAATGTCGCGGCCAATATCGCCGAGGGTGGCAAGCTGTGCTTCCACCCAGGCCCCCGCCCGGCTAAACACGCCGTGGTTATCGAGGGCCTGGGTGATGAGGTGGCCGCCGGGCATTACCTCAATCAAGGCCCGCAGCAGGTTGGCCGCGTTCCGGTCGGTCGAGCGCCGGTTGATGGGGTTGAAGCCCAAGACGATAGTCAGCAAGCGGAAGCCGGGAATGTGGTAGGCTTGCTCGGCGAAATAGTCCAGGGCATCTTGCACACCCAAGCGCTGGATGGGCGGTGGAGTGGCCGTGGTGCTCACCTGCGGGCTGCGCTGAATGGCGTGGCCTTGTTGAATGGTGTGGGTCAGCTCGTGGGCCAGCAGCTGCTTGCCCTCATTGGTGGCGGGCTGGTACTGGTTGCGGGCGAAGAAGACGTGGTTCTGGTAGGTGAAGGCGCGTGCGCTCAGCTGGTTGCTCAGGCTGGCCGCTTCCGCGTCGTGATGGATGCGCACCTGGCTGAAATCGGCCCCGAAGCGCGGCTCCATGTAACGGCGCACGTCGGCCGATAAGGGGTGCCCGCCCGTGGTTTTTTGCCGGATAGCCGCCTGCGTGCCGGCCCCCACGGCGGGGGTGCCGGTACCTGCTTCACGCTGCAGTTTGTCGTCCTCTTTTTTCTGCAGCTTGTCGTCAGGCCGCCGCTGGAGTCTCTCGTTCGAGGCCGCGGGGGCGGGCATGCGCATGATCTTGTCGGCCATGCGGTCGGCCTCCTGCTCGAACTTATCGCCGGGCTGGTTGACCGTCAGCTTTGTCTGAATGGGCGGGGCGGCCGACGCTGGCTCGAAGAAACGGCCCGCACCACCACCGGCCTTGGCAAAGAAGGGCGGGCTCGGCGTCCGGGCGGCGGGCGTCGAGGTGGTGGTGGACGACTTTTCGGCACTGGCTTTCATGACAGACCAACTTCGGGAGGTACAAGGCGAACGGGTTCGGGCAAGGCATCAGCATCAGCTCCATTCCACCCGGAGCAGGGCTTTGGCTTCGTCGATCTTTCGTTTCAATGAATTGATTCGCTCCGCTGGGACCAATAAAGTCGGCGCAGAAGCCGTGGGTGTTTCGGAAGCGGGGCTGTAGATTAGGCATTAGGCCGGGCTTGCTGTCGGGGTTAAAAAGACCGAAGTTGTCCTGGTATTTGGTGCGGTAGCTGATAACAAACTCTCCTTTCGCCACATTGATTCAGGTGTCGTAGTAAATCGTTATTCCATTGGGCAAGGTGCCGGTGGTGATGTTAAAGATGTAGGCTATGATGGAGATAACTTCCTGCCTCTCCGAGCGAAGAGGTAGGAATTGAAAAAAAAGTCTTTAATCCTAATGTACTCCCGATTTAGCAAGTGCTTCTTCAGGCTTTTTGCCTTTTATTGTTTCCTGAATTGCCGATTTATAGTGTTTCCCCAAATTTAATACTCTTTCCGTTATATCGTTCATTATCTGATCTAAAGGGCCATAATTCAAGTCGGCCGAATCGCGAAAAACGAGTACCTTTTCGTGAAAGTTGAATTCAATACAGCCAAATGGTAAACCTGTATTGATTAGGGCACACAATTTTAAAACGGCTGGTTGTTTCTTAACTGTGATTTTTTCCTTACATACTAATAAGCATCGCAACATGGTACGATAGGTATCATACACCCAAACCAACCGCTCAAAAAGAGGGTCTTCCTCAATCAAGGCAACTAAAGCAATTTCCCGTTCCCGTTCTCTTTCTAATAATTGGGCTGGCCAGTTGAACTTAGAGGCGATCTTTTTAGCCTCGATGGTAAATTTAGCTGCATCGGGTGCAACAGGTTTAGTTTTTGCTTTCATGGGAGGACTTTCCAGGTTTCAATTTGAGTGCCATCGACGGTAATATCGATGGTCACGTGAAAATCAGTGTTTTCAATTCCGTAAGTACTTATAAAATCATTTTTCTGAGGATCATGCTTCGGGTCGATCGCATTAGCCTTTTTGGCATCTCCTGCATCGTACCGCTTTCCCTTTCTGCGATTTTTCCCACTAGCGCCAATAAATAGGTTGGCTGTATCATTATTAGCTTTTTGGAGAAGTTCGCGCGCTGCCTCAATAATATCAGGTCTCTTTTTACCCTTGGGAGCAAACCCCTTATCAGAAAGAACTTTTGCAGCATCCTCTACTTTTAAAGGAGAAAGAGCAGCATCCAGGTGTTTGATAGTATCGCTGATAGATATCTTATGACGGATATCCAGTTTAGCATCTTTAAACTGCCCTAACATGCCCGGAGGGAAAGAGGACTTGAATTTCTCAATAAGATAAGTTTTAGTGTCAGCCGTGAAGCTAAGTGACTTGCGCGTGATTTTCAAAGGCCCAACAGTTCCTTTCTTAATTCTATTCTTCTTGCTGTCTTTGGTCGGGTTAATTTCGGCGTGGACATAAGCATTAGTTTCTTCTGCGTTGCCACCTTCTTCTATCAAGGTCAACACGCTCAGCTTGAACTTGCTTTTGATAGCCGGGAGCTGCTTCCGAATTGATTCCAAATCGGGACTGGGCGCTGCTAGCAGGGTTTCCGCTTCTGCTACAGCTCTATCCAGATCAGCTTTCTTCTGCTCGTCGGTTCGGGTATCATTCTTGTTTTTACCGGGCATCTTATCCAGTGCTCTCCCCAACTCAACCCCTTTCTTACTCATTTTGCCCCCGGCCTTAGGCGTAACAAGCCATTGGTCGCCTTTGGGCTGAACAGTGAAGGTCACCCCGCTGATGGCTGCCAACTGTTTATTGAGAGCAGCCCGCCCAAAGGGGCCTTTGCTCTTGAGCGCAGTCAATCGATCCACCGCCGTTTTTAATAGCTTGGTGGTATTCTGCTCGGCCGTTGCTTTCGGGTTGGGCGCAGCCGACTTGCCGCCCTTCGGCGGGGTTTTCTTCGATGCGCCTTTAGGAGCAGCTTTCTTGGGTTCCGGTTTTTGGGGCGGCACAACCGGCTTGGGGGCCGAGCCATCTTCTTTGAAGCTGCCCTGACCCGCGCCTGGTCCGCCCGATTTGGCGGGTAAGGTTTGGTCCACCATACTCGTCATGAACTTGGAGGCGTCGAATTCCGGCTTTTTCAACTCCACCTCCGGCACTTTGCCCGAACCCAGCACGTAGTCTTTGACGGATGCGCTAATCCCGATCGGGTCGCTCAGGGGCCATTCTTTGGCAAAGAGCGGCCACGTCCATTTATCATCTGAAAGCGGTGACCACCAAGGGGCCTCCAGGGCGATGAAAAAGTCTCCTCCCAGGCCCAGCATGGGTTGAGCCACCATTTCCAACACGCCACTGACGTAGAACTGCCCCGGATCCCGGTAGCCAATGGTCGGTCGCGCATCGGCGTACGCCTGTACCCCCACGTCGGCATTCACGCCAATGCCAAACTTAAGATTGTGGGCGAGAATTTCTATTCCCGCCCCGCCTTCGGCCCGTAAGCGTAGGCCGGCGTAAGCGGAGATGTTGAGGGAAGCCGAAAGTTGTATGCTTTTTTGAATAGCCGGGTCGGTAGAGTAGGTCCCCAGAACCTCAATGTTATAAATCTTGGCCGGCCCTAATTTGGCTAGGGCATGTAAGCTAATATTAGCAAACAAATTTAAGTTGCCGACCACCGGAATGCCGTAATACGCCTTCGCCTCGAGCTTAAAGAGTTCCTTGTCCCAGTCCTTTTGCTTGAAGAGTTCTATTTCGGCGGGCGGGGCTATTTTACCAATGACGGTTACGTCCCCTTTGCCGTCTACTACCACGGTGACCATACCCGTAAACCAGGTAGTCAGATGGAAGGCCAGTTGTCCGGTTGCGGCCAGGCCCAGCTTTTTCTTGCCAGGCTTGGGAACGGGTACCGGCGCAGGGGGGCTGGCGTTTTGAACATTTTCTTTCCCCCCCGCCGCGGCAACGGCATCTCTGGCAAAGCTGTTTGCTGAATCTACATCAGTGGCAACAAACTGGATTTCCCCCGATAACTTGTTGGCATTGTAAGCCGCTTTACCACCGATATCGACCGTGCCATCCGCATTGTATTTGACCTGGGCCGATCCGCTAAAGGCTTTGAAATCGATGGCTAATGAAGCTTCGCCAGCTAGCTTGCCCTGGGTATTGTCTAGCTTTAACTGCCCTTTTGCAAGGCCTTTTACACTGATGTCGGCAGTAGCATCAATGAGTGGTTTCGCATTATTCTCCAGGGCCAGGTTAAACAGGGCATCTATAAAGCCACCTACCTGTACTTTCAGATTCTTTACCCCGAGCGTTAATTTACCATTGTCGAATTTATTCTCGAAGGTTGGCACAGCCCCCACCTTAAGCCCCAAACCGCCCAATAGCTCCGCATTTTTTCGCAGGGATAACAACCAGTCATTCGGATTGCCACCTCCTGGTTTCAACGAAGCGTGTCCCTGCTTTATCTCACTGTTTTTTACGCTAAAGTTGATGTACAAGCCGCCCAGTTGCTGGGTCCAGGCATTAAGTAAAAGCATCGAGCCTTTGTCAATGGAGTCATAGTTTTTACCCCTATCTACGCTGACCTTAACGATTCCTTCCTCCGTTAGCCCTTTGCGAATTATGCGAACGCCCAGCCCCTTGTTGCCTTGCGCCTCAATCTCGGCCCTTACTTTTTCCGAGGGGTTGAACGTGTTAGAGGAAATATCGACTACTTCCGAGCTTAATGCCCTCGGTTTAGAAGCCGCCGGGGCTTTTTGAATTACGTCGTCTCGTTGTGGGGACGAGGAAGCATCGGCTTTTCGCTGGATAGCGTGTCCCTGCTGGATGGTATGGGTGAGTTCGTGGGCCAGCAACTGCTTGCCCTCGCCGGTGCCAGGCTGGTACTGGTCGCGGGCGAAGAAGACGTGGTTCTGGTAGGTGAAGGCGCGTGCGCTCAGCTGGTTGCTCAGGCTGTCCGCTTCCGCGTCGTGATGGATGCGCACCTGGCTGAAATCGGCCCCGAAGCGCGGCTCCATATAACGGCGCACGTCGGCCGATAAGGGGTGCCCGCCCGTGGTTTTTTGCCGGATGGCCGCCTGCGTGCCTGCTCCCACGGCGGGGGTGCCGGTGCCTCCTTCACGCTGCAGCTTGTCATCCTCTTTTTTCTGGAGCTTGTCGTTGGTCGTTTCCGCCCGTTGCAGTTTCTCTTCGGGGGCGGGGGCTTTCTGAATCTTCTCGTCTTCTTGCTTCTGCAGCGTGTCGTCGGGCTGCCGCTGGAGTCTCTCGTTCGAGGCCGCGGGGGCGGGCATGCGCATGATCTTGTCGGCCATGCGGTCGGCCTCCTGCTCGAACTTATCGCCGGGCTGGTTGACCGTCAGCTTTGTCTGAATGGGCGGAGCGGGCGTCGCTGGCTCGAAGAAACGGCCCGCACCACCACCGGCTTTGGCAAAGAAGGGCGGGCTCGGCGTCCGGGCGGCGGGCGTCGAGGAGGAGGTGGACGACTTTTCGGCACTGGCTTTCATGACAGACCAACTTCGGGAGGTACAAGGCGAACGGGTTCGGGCAAGGCATCAGCATCAGCTCCATTCCACCCGGAGCAACTGCGCCATCCAGGGGAGCTGGATCATGGAAATACCCCAAGGCAACTGGTCGAGCAGAATGTCGTAGCTCATGGGCTCAACTTGCAGCAGCCAGTCGCCGTCGGGGCGGAGAGAGAGCTTGCCGGGGCGGGCCAGGAAAGTGCCGCGGAGGGCATCGGGTGAGGTGCTGCGCAGGGCGGTCCAGTGCTGCACCACGGCCTGGAGCAGAGCTTCCGCTTCGTCGGTTTCAGCCATTGTCAGGCCCACATCGGCCGTTACGGGCTGGGCTAGCGGTACGGCGCACAGCAGCTTGGGCAGCGTCAGGGCGTATTCGGGGGCAATGAGCTGGCCCGTAGCCAGAAAGTGCAGTAGACTCAGCGCCCGCTCGGGCGCAACGAGCTGCTCGTCCTGAGCCAAGCCAAGTCCCTCAAAAAACCGGGGCAGAAAAGGGTGGAGCAGCACCAGCCCGGCATTGTCGAGGTAGTAACCTTCCGGCGCTTCGGCGGCGCTTTCGGCCGCGGCGGCCCCGTGCGCAGGCAGTGGTTCGGCGGCAACTGCCTGCGGCGGTTCGGCCCGGTGCACGCCTGGTTGCGCACCGGGGGCGGCCTCGGGCACCTGCGAGGCTGGCTGGGCGGACGCCGGGGCCGGCGTGCTGCCCGGCCAGTGCCATTCCAGCAAGCTCGCCAGCGCCGTTTGTTGCCGGGCCGCGGCCGGCAGCCGGCGCCAGGTCTCGCCGACTAGTGTCGAGGCCGTAGTTGCGCCCCCGCTGGCTACGTCCGCCAGTACCTGCTCCCACAGCTGGCGCTCAAAGTTCGCGATAGCAATTTCCGGTACCGGGGCAGCAGCGGCGTGACCGGGGCCACGAAGGGTCGCCGTAATAGTTGCCAGCAGCCTTGCCGTTTGCGGCCAGAGCGCAGCCAGCAGGCTTTCGCGGAAAGCCGCCGAAAACTGCCTAATCAGTCGCTGTCTAACCACTGCCGAGGTTAACGCCCGCCGCAGGGGCTCTTCCACGCGGCGGGGAATGGCTGCCGGGCCCGCGGCTTCCGACCACGCCTGGTGCACCACCTGTTCGAGGCTGTGGCCTTCCGGCAGGCGGAAAGCCCAGGGTAGCCGGCCGGTGTTCAGGAAGTAAAAAAATGCTTCATCAACCGTCTGCGTGGTAGGTTTCAGTTGTCCCTGTTCCGAAGGCTGCGGCGTGGCCTTAAGCTGCGCCAGTTGTTCGCGGAGCGCACTCTCCACGGCCCGGGCGACGGCGGCGGGGCCGTCGCCCTCCAGGCGGTCGAGCGCCAGAGTGCCGGCCTCAATTATCAGCTGGTCGAGGGAGAGGTGCACATCCGGCGGGACGCACTCATCCAGCACCCGTTCGAGGGCGGGCAGCAGGCGGTCGTAGCAGAAGGTGGCGAGCTGGTTTTGCAGCGCCAGGCCCTCTGCTTCCGTGCCGTTCAGGTCGAGGTGCAGGCGATACTGCCGGATGTGGTGCGTCATCGGTTCCCAAAGTCGTAGTCAAACTCCACGGTGCCGAAGCAGCCTGCCGTGGTGATGACGGTGAGCCGGCCGCGCCCGGTACGCTGGCTCAACGATGGCGATACCCTCTTGCCCAGGAACACCGTCCCATTGGGCGTGAGGCCCGGGAATTCCCATATCCAGGTGCTGACTTCCCGCTCGGGGATGTTGGTCACGGTGCCGGAAAACTGCGGAAAACTGCCCTGCTCGGTCCTCAACTCAATTTTAGGTAATTCGCACAGGCGCCTGGTAGAGCCGTTGGTTTGGTTGATCTCGGCACCATCGAAAGCCGGCAGTGAGGTCCGTTGGTTATCCGTGCTGCGGTCCAGGAACACGACGCCATCAAAAGGTGCGCCGCTTGCGTCGTTCTCGTTCGTGTACTGCACGTTCAGCCGTTGCACCGGTTCCGGCGTGCCCACTGAATAGTCGAAGGAGAGGCTGAACGTTTCGCAGACAAAGTGCTCGATGCGTAGTAGCGCGAACGGGTCGTTATCCCCACGCTGGTAGTTCAGCTTCACCAAGCCGCTGCCAATCTTGTCGGCAATGGCCTTGTTTAGCTTTTCTATCGTGGCGGCAACGGTAGTATCGAATTCCCGGCTCAGCTTCGTGTTTGACATGTTCACCAGGCTCAGCGGCAGGGAGAAATCGGTTCCTTTATAGCGGAAAGCTAAGCTTTCTCCGCCGGGGTCGTACACTCGGAAGGCGTTGTCTTTGGGGGACGGCTGCACCCACAGGCGGTAGGCGTTGCTGCGCGAAACCCCGTCGCAGGGCAGGGCGGAGGCGGAGGCCTGCGCGCAGGTGTGGGTGACCTCCAGCTGGGCGGAGCAGTTGTTCTGGTCCGTCACTTCGACGCGGACCGGCCGGCCGCTAGGCGTCGGCTCGGTTGTCAGGACATTTGAGGTAAGTCGCTGGCCATTGAACGTGTAGGGCGGCAGCCCACCCCGGATCTCAATGGTCGCCCGGTAGGTTTGGGTGCCCTGACACTCAAACGCGGTGGCCGTGAGCACGAGCGGCGGCAGCACTACCACGGTTTGCGGCGTCGTGACGGCGCCCTCCGAATCGCGGACCACCACCGTGTGGGTCCCAACGGGCAGGGAGAACGCGTCGGTGACCGGCTGGAAGCTAGCGGTAGCCGACCCGACCCGCACCATATACGGGGCCCGGCCGCCGGTTGGCCGGATTGCCACCGGGGCCACCTGGTTCGCCGTAGTGCAGCCCACTTGCGTGGTGAAGGCGAGCGGGGGCAGGCAGGAATGGTTGAAGGTCTGAGTGAGGAGGCACTGGCGGCTATCGGTGATGGTGACGGCCACATCCTGATTGCCCGGCAGGGTGTCGCTCACGTAGCGACTCTCGGTCACGGTGCCCCGGCTGGCGGTGTAGGGGGCCGTGCCGCCGCTGATTTGGGCGGTCACCACGTATTCGTTACGGTTGGCCACGCACTCGTAGCGGGGCTCGAGCAGGGCCAGCGTCGCGGCTACTACCACTGGTTGCGGGGCCGACTCGCGGGCCTCGGCATCCCGGATTACCAACTGGTGGCGGCCGGCAGCCAGCAGGAACGACCCTCTTAGCGGCTGGAATTCTCCCCCGTCCACCTTGTAGCTGTAAGGCGACATGCCGCCCTCGGGGGTGAGGGTCACTTCGGCCCGCTGGTCGGCGTTGGAGCAGCCCACCGCCACCGTGAACGTGGGCGGTGACTTAGGCAGCACGAACTGCACGCCCCCCTCGGCCCGGAAGAGGTACGGTAGGTAGAAGTCGGCAATGACGGTGCCGTCCGCCAATCCGTCGACCGTTTCCCTGATGATTTTTGCCGCGTCTTCGCCGCCTTTGCCGGGCAGTACCGCCCGCAGGTCGGGCGCGGCGCCGGTGAGCGTGCTCAGTACCAGGCGAACGTCGGGGTCAACCCGGAAGGCGGCATTGGTGCTGATGCGTTTCAAAGCGGCGAATAAAGCCTCCGTGCCGAGCGTCACCTGGACGGGCTGGTTAATTTCCGCCCCCGGAGCTAGCTGATTGATTTCCGAATCCGAGACCGTCTCACCGATTCCCGCCGCCGGAGCTGGCCGACTAATTTCCGCCGCCGCTGGCTGGATGATTTCCGTCGCGGAAGCTGGCTGGCTGAATTCCGCCGCCGAAGCTAGCCGACTGGTTGCCGTCGCCGGAGCTGGCTGGCTGAATTCCAGTGCCGTAGCTGACAGATTGATTTGGGATTGGGTGAAGAGTTGATCCGAGTTCGAGGTGAACCGAGTGGCCTCACTCAGGTTAAACAAAGGCACTGGGTCTGGGTCGTCGTGGTAAACCAGGATGAACGTGCCGCCCATCGGTACGCCTGCCTTGTGCTGAATGCCGGGGTTGTCGCGCAGGAAATATCCCAGAAACTGTTGCTGCTTCACCTCGCGCAGCCGGCGCTTGTATTCGTCGCGCACGGCCCGCAGCGGCTCCAGCCGGCTGGAGTACAGCACCTGGTCGAAATGGTCAATTACCTCTTCCTGGGGCAGGAACTTGGCCAGATCCGTCGGGAAGTTCTCGACGGCCTCGCTCCGGAAATAGCGCGCCAGCGCCAGCAGGTCCTCATATCTATTCTCTAAGTTCTCAAAGCCCACGGCACTCAGGCTGGCGGGCAGCAACTCCGCCAGCTTCGAGAAGTAGTACACCGCGACCACGTGCGGATAAAACTCGTTGGGCGGGGCCGCCGCGTGCTGAAAAAGCAGGCAGAAGACCGTCCAGATGGTGTTATCGCTCACGCGGGCCTGGTCTACGTCGATGTAGGGCAAGGCCAGCAGCGTGGCGCGGTTCCTCTCAAACCAGGCCCCCACCGTACCCCTTTCGTAACGGAGCCCCGGCATGTAGCGCTTCAACAGGGGCAGCTGCACCACGCCCTCCGGGTCGGTGTTTCGCGGAATCGTCACGCTGTAGAACAATCGGGCGCCTTCGGCCAGGGAGCTCAGAATCTCTTCCCGGATGGTGTCGTAAAGCGTTTCCAGATCCTGAAAGTGAGCCGACTCCTTGCTCAGGTCCAGGGGCATTTTTTCGTCGAAGGCGCCGGTGCGCAGGGCAATGATGTCAATGGGCAGCCGGTGCCGGGCCTTGAGGGCCAGCAGCACCCTCAGCGCGTTTTGGTAGTTTTTGCCCAAGTGCCCCGCGATGGACAGGAAGTTGTACGGTTCCAGGTCGTAGCGCAACGGGTTGGTGACGAAGGCCGGTGCCGTGGGCAGGTACTCGTTGGCCCGGTAGCTCAGGTTCTGGTTGGCGCGGTTGCGGCGGGTTTTCTGCGGGCTCCAAAGCTGGAACAGGGGGGGCGTACCAGTTTGCAGGTAGTAGTGCGGAATGGCTTTTTCCGACAGGGGCACGTCGGCCAGCTTGCTGGGTACGATGCGGATCTGCTCGTCGGCCACGTTGGCGGGGGTGAGCGGGGGGGGGTGCGTAAACCGGGCTATCATCTCCACCAGCCGTCGAAACAGCTGCGCCGCTTCCGTCGTGTGCTCTTCGCAGTCGCTCACGGCTGCCGAACCCAAAAACCGCTGCCGGTAGATGGTCGGATCAGGGACCAATTGCGGCACCAGCGCGCCCACCATGAGGTGGCGCGGAAACAGGCTCTCGTCCGGACAGCAGGCGCACAGCAGCTCGGCTCCCTTCCAGCGAAACTCCTCGTAGGCCTGCAGCAGGTCACCAAAAAAGTCGTAGTAGTACTGCAGGAAGCGCACCTGGGCGGTGGTGGTGGGGGCGGCATCCAGAAAACCAAACCGGGCGACGAAGTCGGCAAATGGATTAGTAGCGTAGAGCGTCTCCACCACGGGCTTAAACGCCTGGTAGGCGGCCGTTAGGGCGTCGGCCGTATGCTGCACCAGCCGGTTTTCATAGAAAGCTGCGTGGAATCCGCCCAGCACTTCCTCCGAAGTCACGGGGTAGGTGTTGGGCACGTCGTAGCGGGGCAGGCGCAGGTCGGGCAGGTTGAGGCGCGCCAGCAGGGCCGTTTCAAGGTCGGCCCCGGTCAGGTTGCGGCCGAGCTGGTGAGCCGCGGCTACTATCCTGGCCAGGTCGGCCACCGTCACCAGCAGCCGCCGCACGGTCGTGGTCACGGAGGCGCCCTTGTCGTCGCAGTTCACGGGGCTGCAATTGCGCAAGTCCTCCTTTTTTAACTCCAGGAAAAGCAGCAGGACTTTGTCAGCCAGAAAATTACCGGGGCTGGCCAGGGGGCTGGTGTTCGGCTCGCCCGCCGGGAACAGCTCCCACAGCGGATACTGTGCCTGCGTAGCCGGGTTGAGAAACGGCGCGTAGCCCGGATCGGGCGGCACCCTGAAATTTTCCCGGTAGCTCACCAGGGTCACGTCTTCCGGCTCCAGCAGCAGGTAGCCCTCCGACGTTACGCCGCAGCCTTTGCTGAGGTGAATGATGGTCGCGGCGGCTTGGGTTTCCACCCGCAACTCGAGCCCGCACACAATGCCAATGCCAATGAGGTTGGCCCGGGTCAGCCGCTGCTGCTCGTCCAAATAGTCGAAAATTTGGTTCAGGTGAGCGTTGGTGAGCACCTGGTTGGCCTCAAAGACGGGGTAATGATCTTGTAGCGCTTGCATAGCGGGTGGCGGGTTTCAAGCAGTTGTAAAGACGAATCAGGATTTGCGGGGCCGGGGCTTGCGGGGTTTAGCAGGCGCGGAAATCTGGGGGGGATCCGGAGGAGCCTGTGAGATCGGGCTCTCGGCCACGGATGGACTTTCGGCCACGGACGGGCCTTCGGGCAAGGACGGGCTTTCGGGCGCAGACGAGCTTTCAGGCGAGACCAGGCTTTCGGGCGCGGACGAGCTTGCAAGTACGACCGAGCTGTCAGGCGAGACCAGGCTTTCGGGCACGGGCGGGCCTTTGGGCACCAGCGGGCGGTCCGGGTCGGGCAGCGCTTCGGCCGCCCGGCCCGCGGCCGGGGGCGTAATCTGCCGCCGCAGCGGGTAATTGCCGAGCGCCGTGCTACCCAGCCGCACGGGGTTCTGGTCGCTGCCGTCGTCGCAGTCGTGCAGCGTGGCGCCGGGGTAGGTGTTGCGCAGCTTGCTGAGCAAGCTTACCACCACCCGCAGGCGGTACGATACCTCGGTGTAGGCCGCGTAACGGTTCCGGAGCAAGGTTTCGAGGGCCGCGGTAGTGTTGGGCCCGAACGCGAGGCCCGGAGCCAGTACCACGGGTTGGGGCGCGAAGGGAGTAAGGTTAGTAATCAGGCGCCCCGCCGTCAGGTTGGCATCCAGCCAGTCGGCGAAGTCCGCGCCGTACCGCGTGAGAATGGCGGTGGCACGGCGGCACAGCTCCGCCTGGACGTTGGCCGCCGCGGGGCTGGGTAGCAGGTTGCGCAGCAAAATGGCCTCCACGCGCTCGGCCAGCCGTTCCGCCGTCCAGTCGAAGGCGGCGTTGGCCGTCAGCCAGGCCCGCCAAGCACTCTCGAAGCGCTCGAACTGCCACCCGTACAGGGCAATGTGGTGGAAGTGCTTTACCTGCATTCGCAGAATAGCCGTCCACAAGCTCGGATCGAGCACGGTGGCGCAGCTCAGGCTGGCGGGAGATATTCTCTGGGTGAATTCGTTTTCCAGGGCCTTTAGCAGGGCGTCGGATTGGTTGTAGACTAGCGTTTTGTCGGCGTACCAGGCCCTAAAGGCGGTGCTGAACGCGGTGTAGATAGCCAGGGCGCAGGCGCAGGCCTGGTCCGGGGTGGGCCGTTGGCCGTTGGCCGTCCGGCCTTTGGCCGCCAGTAAATCGGCCAGCTCACCCACCACCGGGTCGCAGGGGTTCTCGACGAAGCCGTCGTTGCCCACCCAGCAGATTTTAGCCAGCAGGTGGGCGGGCGTTTCCTGCCGGATGGTGCGGTCCGCAAAGCCGCGCAGGTCCAGGTTCTCGCTGAACGGCGGCGCCCAGCCCGCCATCACGAAGGTCAGCCGGAACGAGTACAGGTCCTCGTCGCCGCAGGGAGCGCAGCCGCCGCCATTAGCGCAGGCCGGAAACAGGGCGTCGCCGGGAAACTTAGGCCGCAGCAGCAGGTGCTCCACCACGATAAACCGGTTCAGGTCGCTGCCCGGCGCAAACCCCAGCAGCAAGCTCACGCGGCGCTTCAGCCCCGGAACATTGGCGGCATTACCCGGATTTTTGGCGTAGTTAAAGGCCTTGCCCCGGTCGTGGCTGATAACCGGGTAAGCCTTGAGAAAGGCAATCTTGTCGGCAACCAGTTGCTGCAACCCTACCTGCCGGCCTTCCAGGTTGGTGAGCAGCAGGGCATAGTCGCTGAACGACTCGCCGAAACGGGCCAGCAAGTGGTCGAGAAAGCGGTTGCGACGCTCCAGGAACTCGGTCGGCGTCTCCGTCAGGTTGGCCAGCGCCGCTGGGGGCAGCCCGTTCACCAGTTCGTCGTAGCCTTCGAGCGTTGCTTCACTGAACTCCCGGCTGAAGTAGGTCCGCGAAATGGTGGGGTCGAGCGAGAATAGGTCGGCCGTGTGCGCCACCTGCGCGAAGGCATTGCCCAGCAATTGCTCAAACACCAGCAGATAGGCTTTTAGCTGCCGGGCCTGGGCGCGTCGCCGCGGGGAGGCCGTGGAGGGCAGCCCTTCCGGTCCGATGCCATACGTGCGGGGCAGGCTGGCTTGCAACGGCGAGTAGTCGTCGGGCTGGCGGAACGTGCCTTGCGGCACGGGTAGGTCGGTGGGCGCGTGCGCGACCTTGGCCCGCTCGGCCTCCCCCCGCAGTTGGGTGAGGGTCGCCCGGGCCTCGGACGGACGCGGCAAAAACGGCAGGCCGTTTTTATAAAACAGGAAGCGCGATAAGTGGTAGTGCAGCCGGGGTTGGTGCAGGTTGCTCACAAAAAGCAGCCAGGCCGCGCTGCCCTTGGCCGCATCGAATACGGGGGTGCCGTTGTTCCAGGTAGGGTCGGCCGCCCCCTTGATGAGCCGGCCGGCCGCGTCGTACTTGGATAGCAGCAAGTTGTTGACGGCCACCACGCCTTCAATGTCCATGAGCCGGTTGATGAGGTCGGAAACCCGCAGCACGCTTTTCAGCCCGGCTGCGGCCAACTCGTCGGCCTTGATGAAGCCGTTGGCCAGCTCCGGGCCATTGAAGATTTCCTCCACCGGCACGTTCGCGGCCAGCAGCTCCGGCAGGGAGTAGAACGGCACGGGCGGGTTGAAATACTGCTCAATTTCAAACCAGATGCGGGCCTGCACCCGCTCGATGTCGGCGTCGGTGGCTACCTCTACGTCGGCGCAGACGGCCACATCCTCCACTTCGACCCGGCCTACGCGGCAGTAGTCTTCGGCCAGGTTGCGGTGCCCGTGCAGGGCGTCTTTGGCCTGCTGCACGGCGGCTTCCACCCGCAGTTGCTTGCGCCGGTAGCGCTGCACGGGTCCGGCCGCGGTGGCGTCGCCCAGCAGCTCGTTCAGGCTAAGGGTTTTCGGGTCGGCATCTGGCTTGACCACTGTCAGGTCCTTGGCCGCGGCGCTGCCGAAAAAGCGCAGGGTAACGTTGTCAATCGTTAGCTTCTGGCCCCCGGGCAGCAGCTCCAGCTCATAGCCGGCGTAAAACAGGTTATTCCAGTTGCGCCGGAGCTCCGGGGTTCCCAGCTCGGTCAGATTGGCTGGGTCGCTGGTGCGGTTAAGCTTTTTCAGCTTCAGGTTGAAGGAGGCCCCGTTTCGGTTGGTAAAAGCGTCCTCGCTCTGCAGGAACAAGTTCCACTCGATTCCTCGCTCCAGGCCCCACTCCGGGAACCGCAGCTCCACCGTAACGGGGTGGGGCTGGCCGTCCGCGTCGAAGACGGTGTACGTCTGCTCGATTTTGCGGTCGTTCAAGTCCCCCAGGTCCGGGTCAGCTTCCAGCTCCACCCGGATTTCGTAGAGGCCCAGGGGCTCCACGGCCCGGGGCTGCAGGTTGGGGTTGGTTGGCTTGCGAAAAGAGAACTTCAGCTCCTCGTTTTCGCACCAGGCGTAATACGGCAGGTCGCAGCCGCAAGCCTTGCCAAATACCCAGGCATTGCGCACCCGGTCGAGGTCGATGAGCAGGCGGCGGAAGTCCTCGGGGGTAACGGGGTTGACGGTCAGAATATCGCGGGCCGTGAAGAACGGCTGGTGCGGGAATGGCTGGGCGGGGTCGGCGGGCGGCTCGGCCGGGGCCAGCAAGTCCTTGATGTCCCACCCGAGGCGGTAAGCCAGGTCGGTAATGGCGTAGCAGAGCGCATCGAGAATGGTGATGCCCGGGTCGTGGGCATTGTAGTCGGTCCACCAGCGGCTGCCCATCTGCTCGATAAAGGCAATGCCCTCCCGCCGGAGACGGTAGAAGTCTTCGGCGGGCTTCAGCGCGGGCTGTTTCAGCAGGACAACGGGTGGGGGGCTCATGCTTGGCAGGGGCATTGTTCGCGGGGCGCTTCTTCCTCCGCTGGGTTGATTACCAGGATGCTATGCTGCCGGGCCGGCACCGACACCAGAATAGATATGGCCTTGGACGCCACCACTTCGGCTCGGTCGCCGGGGCCGGAGGCGGGGTGAAAAAGCTGGAAGTCCGTGACGTAATCGACGCTGGGCTGGTCTTCGACGAAGTTTATCAGCACCGATTTGTAGATTTTACCCCCGAACGAGGGGCCGGTTCCGTTGGCGAAGGCCCACGGCGATAAAAAGCGCGTAAGGGCCTGCTGCAGCTGAGTGAGCGAGAATGTTTCGTCGAACCCCTCGCGCAGCCGCACCCGGAACCGGACGCTTACTTCTTCGAACTCGGGGTTTCGCACGTGCAGCTTCACGAAGCAGGATAAGCGGGGCTGTAGGAAGTCGGCAATTTCCTGCAGCAGCCCCAGGCTGGTGTAAGGTTGCAGGGGTGTGCGCGGGTTGCGGAACTGCTGGCTGGGGATGGCCACCAGGGTGACGTGGCCGGGCGCCAGCTCTCGGTAGATGCCCGCCCCATCGGCGCTGGGCTCGTAGTGCGTATGGTTGAGGCATTTCACCTGGTACAGCTGCGGAAAGGCTTCCAGCACCAGGTGCTCATAGTCCCAGAAGGCCACGGCCCGGTCTTTGTGCCGGAGCCGCTCGCTCACCCGGGTGTAAAAGGCCGCGGGGGCTTCCCCGCCACGTCCGCCAAACGAGTCGAACGGCTGCGCTACTTTCTTAATGGCCGCTGCGGGCTGAGCGAGCTTGGTAATGGTGCCCGCCGGCGTCGACTGGGCCGGGAAGGCCGGGTCGTTGCCCCGGTCGGCGAAGGTGACGCGCACCGCCTGGGTCGCCACGAGCAGCAGTTGGCACACGGCCTCACTCTTCTCCGCCACCGCCACCCGTAGCCAGTGCAGGCCGCCCGGCAGCAGGGTGTTATCGGCTGTCGCGTCGCGGGGTATGGCCAGCGTGACGATGCCAGAGCGGGTCAGCTCGCCGGTGGTGTCGTCCACGGCCTCGCGGCTGAAGGCTACCCATTCGTTGCGGCGCAGGTAGCTCCAGTGCAGGTGGGGCACGGGTTTTTGGGTGCGCGGGTCGGCCGTGCCATCGGCCACCTGGAAGAGCAGGGCCAGGTTCTGCGGGGGAGCCAACGACGCCAGTCCTATGTAAAATTCCGCCTCGTGCTCTACGGGCTGATTGGCCGGCAGCTTGGGGTCGGCCGTGTTGCGGTGCCGGAACCGGGGCAGCAGGGGCAAAGTGCCCGGATTGGTTTGAAGGTAGGGGTGCTGCTCAGCCTGGCCGAACGGGGCGAGGTGAAAAAACCGGCCCGCGCGCTGCTCGAACTGCCCGGCATCGGCCGAATTCAGGGCTATGAGCTGCGTGGCCTCGTAGTTGAGCGCCAGCGCACTCATGAACGGACCAGCCGGGGGAACGGGCGGGGTGCCGACCACGGGCGGTGGTGTTTTTACGTAGGCGAGCAGGTCTCTCTGGAACTGGCTCTGCCCAAAGTCTCCGGTCAGGCGGAGCCGGGCAAAGCTCTGCCGGGAGCCGGTGTGATAAGCTTCGGTGGGCCGCGGGTTGGGGCGGTCGACCACGGTTCCGTTCAGCCCCGCCAGCTCAAAAGTAGTGGCTTGCAAAACCATCCGCGCCCCGGAGTCCGCCCATTTTCCGGCCACCAGAAAGTCGACCGCCACGGCCGGCGAGGTCTTGTAGGGCGCGGGCGCACTTTGCCACGTTACGTCGACCGAGGCACGGGTCAGGGACTTCTGAAAAGCCTCGACCGAGCCAATGATAAGGGTGCTACCTGCCCCGGGCGAGGCCCCAAACGGCTGGAATGGCTTGGCGGTATCAACCACCCCGAAGTCGTTGGCCACGGCCAGGCTGCGCAGGCCGCGCACCGTCACTTGCAGCTTGATTTCGGTCAGTTGCGCGTCTTGCAGCTGCGAGTAGCGGTAGCGCGTGGGCTGCTGCCGCAGCTTCACCAGCAGCAGCGGTAGGTCGGTGGCAAATGTGTAGCCGTGCGTTTTCGGGTTGTAAGCTACCACGGCCGGATCGGCCCCCGTCAGTGCCAGGGTCAGGCGCAAGTAGCCGGCTTCGGTTCTAAACTTAGTGGCCGGCTTCTCAAACCAGCCGGTTGCTCCCGTCATTGCGCAGACCACGTCAGTGGCCAAGTCGGGGAAGTATCCGCCGGCCGCGAAGTCAAGCGTGATGGTCCGGTCGCCTTCCGCCAGCCACAGGTAGTGCGAGGCCACCGCAAAACCTACCTCGGCCGTCGGCATGTCGATTCCAACCAGCTTGCCATCGACATACACCTTGTGGTGAAACGGGTGCCACGATCCCGGCGTCGAGCTCAACTCGGCCCCCCGCCCGTCTTCAGAGTTGGCAATCGGGGCGGCGTAGAAACGACCCGCGGGGTCGGGGCCATCAAGCCAGCCGCTGCCCGGCGGTTCCGAGCCGTGCCGGTAAACCGTTTTCAGGGCCGCGACCCGGGCGGAGTTTGCCACCAGATTCTGGTCGCTGGCGAAAAACGCGTCCCGCCCCAGCGCATCCTTGCCGGCCTTAAATAGCTCGCCTTTCTTCAGCAAATGGGCTTCCACGTGGCGGGCCAGCTCCAGCAGCAGATGGGCGTGGCTGGGTTCGGCGGGCTTCTCGCGCAGCCGTAGAATGTCGCGGTAGTAGAAGTCGAGGTGACGCTGGGTCAAGGTGTTGGTTTCCTGGCGGGCGTATTCGCGCAGGCGCAGAAAGGCCAGGAACAGCGCGTAGTGCGGCTCGTGCCCGTCCCAGTTGCTGAGGGAAGCTTCCAGCGCCGCCCGGCCCTCGGCCGCCACGCGGGCGTACACCTTCAAAAACTGGTCGAAGACCGTGGTGAACAGATTGTGGGTGGCGAGCCGGTTGATGCGCTCAAAATCGGAGCCGGTGCCGTACACGGCCCGATCTTCGGCCAGGCCGGCCTCGTAGCTGGCCCAGCCGGCCGCGCCCGTCGGCAGCCAGGCCCGCGACAGCCCCGCGCTCCTGACCTGCTGGAACGAGACCACTGGACCACCCAGGATGCTTATCTCCGCGGGAATCGCCGCCTCATCCAGCAGATTCAGGGCGGTTGCGCCCTTGTGATAGGCAATCAGCCGCCCCAGGCCCGTTGCCAGCTGGCTCTGGATTAAATTCAGCAACAACCCTTTCAGCCCGATGTCGGTTGGTAGCGTGGCTTGCAGCGCATCCAGGCGGGTAGCCAGCGTGCCCACGGCGCTGAACAGGTAGCTCAGCTGGCGCTTCAGGGCCGGGGCGTCGCTCTGGTGGTCGAGGTTGTTGAGAAAACCAAAGGCCTCGGTGTTACGGATCTTGTACTGCTCCACATCCTGCACGGCCGCCAGGGCGAGCTGCACCGATACGTCGTCCGCGAAAAACTTCTCCCAGGTTTCCCCGGCGCTCGGCGGCTGGCCGGTGCCGGCGTCGTAGCGTAGGTAGCGGGCGTAGGCCTGCGCGAACACCATGCCGTGCGCGGGCGTGCGCTCATTCACCGGCGCCGAGGCCGGGTCGAGCGCCGCCAGCATGCGCTGCGGCTGGCTCGTGCCTTCGCGCACGAGTTTCAGCGGATCAGTGTTCTGAGTGCAGTCGGAGGCCATGTTCAGCGCGGGTCAGGGAGCGGGGTGAGGGTGGCTTCGGCCGGGCCGTCGGCGCGGTTGATATCAGTACCCTCCTGCTTGTAGAAGGGGAAGACGAAGTTGAACCGGGAGTTGGTGGTCCGCACGCGGTAAACCACCTCGATAAGCACGACGCCCTCTTGCTCGCGGCGAGTATCGAGCCGTACTTTTTCCAGCTCAATCCGGGGCTCGTAATACAGAATGGCCGCCTTAATCTTATCGGCCATCAGCGTTTTGGTAGTGGTGTCGAGGCTCTCAAAAACCAACTCTTCGGTGTTGCAGCCGTACTCCGGCAGCATCACGCGCTCGCCGGGCATGGTGGAGAGCAGCACCTCCAGGCTGGAGGCAATGTCGGCGTTCTCTTCCAGCATTTCTACCCCGCCCAGCCCCCGGTTGAACGTGGGCGGAAACGACCAGCCGCGACCTAAAAATGATTTGTTCATAGCAGTTGCCTTCTGATTCAGTATATGCCTCCTTCGGTGGCGGAGCTGTTCACCACCTGGCCGCGCCCCCTCGCCAGCGGGATAAGCGGGCCCGGAGCGAATGGCTCCGGTTCTTCATCCTCCAATCAGCACGGTGAGGCAGCCGGGCGGCAGCACGGCCCCGCCCGAAGCGGTGGCGTCGGCCACGCGGGCCGCCGGCAGGCCGCCAATGAATACCGTGGCCGAGCCTTTGATGATGGCGTCCGCCCCGCAGCTGTCGCCCAGGCGGGCGGCGGGTAGCCCGCCAATGAGCACCGTGGGCGCACCAGGCGGGATAATCGGGGTGGGCGCGCCAGTCGTGGCGGGGCTGGTAATGAGGTCGGTAACGCGGGCGGCGGGCAGCATGGCAGGTCGACTGATAGGAGAGGAGATAGGACTGGGAGCGGGGCTTAGTTAATTTGCACGACCCCACCCTTAATTACTGTGGAGGCGCCGCCCTTCAGGGTGGTGCTGGCGCCCGAGGAGAGCTCGGCTCCGCTGCTGCCCTCGGCCTTAAAGGCCTGCTGGGCCTTCAGGGTCAGGTTGCCCCCTTCAGCCTGCAGGTTTCCGGAGCTGGCAGCCTTGAGAATGAGGTCTTTGCTGCTTTCGAGGGTGATGCCCTTGTCGTCGAGAATGATTTTGTTGCCGTGCTGGTCTTCCAGCCGGATGAAGTCTTCGTCGTCGGAGAAGGTGAGCTTTTTGCCGGCCGGCGTCTCGAAGGCCAGCACCTTCTTGTCGTCGTCGAAGGTCATCTTCAGCTTGGACCGCGAAACGTACCCCTTCTCGTGGTTGTCGTCGGTGGGGGGCAGCGGCGCGGGCTTGTTGCTGCTGTGGCACATGCCAAGCACCACGGGGTGGCGGGGGTCGTCGTGCAGAAAGCCTACGATAACCTCATCGCCTATCTCCGGCCGGAAGTAGGTGCCCCGGTCCTTGCCGGCGTCCAGCGTGGCGATGCGGGCCCACGTGCCCTCCTCCTGCGGGTTGACCAGGGGCAGGCATACCTTGATGCGGTCCTCGCCCTCGGGGTCGCCCTCCAGCCGCGTCACGATGCCGGTGTGCAGGCCGCTCACGGCGGGCAGCAGGCCGGCGGCGGGCAGGGGCCGCAGGTTAAAGGTTGCGGCGAAGGGTTCGGGGCTGAGGCCAAACTGCACGTCGGTCTCCCAGTTGCCGCCCGCGAATTGGTGGCGCACGCCGGCCACCAATACCTGGCCCTGCAGCCGCTCGCCCACGCCGGCCACTTCCAGGAGCTTGCCCGGCAGCACCCCCGCAAAGCCCTGGAAGCGGGCCCGGCCGCGGACCTTGGCCAGGCGCTCCCGGAGCAGGCGGCCGTCGGCCCAGGCCTGCAACTCGGGCGGGGTCAGGTGGCCGCCGTGCCGCAGCTCGCGGGGCTCGCTCCCGAGCACCTCGGCCAGCGCGGCGGAAGTCAGGTTGCCGGGGCTGTTCACGGTGGGCTCGGTGGCTTCGGCCTCCACCAACTCCTGGTCGGCCGCATTCCAGCTATGGGCCCGGATGCCGGGGCTTTGCAGGCGGGCGTCCACTTCGGCGTCGAACTCGAGCAGGGTGGCCCCGTAGGTCACGGCCACCACGGGCTTCTGGTCGGGGTCGGGGGGGGCCACGCGCACGGTGCCGTCTTCTACCATCACCAGCAAGCCGTTGGCCTCGGCGCGGCACAGGGCAAAGTCCCAGTCGGTGGCATCGTACTGCACCACTTCCCGCAGGGCGGCGCCGGTGGCCTCGACCTCGGCCTTGAGGTTGTAACGGCCAATTACTTCCTCCAAAATATCGCTGTCTTTCTGGTCGGTGTAGTAGTGGCTCTTCCGGCTGACTGTCATCTTCACGGCCTCGTCGCGGCACTCCACAATCAGGAAGCTACCGCTCTTGCGGATCTTGACGCTGTACTTGACCACGACGCCTTTAAAAACGACGTCCTGCTGGGCCCGGTAGCCTAGCCGGATCTCCACCTTCTTGCCCGGAATGAAGTAGTCGGCGTTGCCCACCGCGAAGGTGCCGCTGGCGGGGTTTCCATCCTCAATGTGCAGGGTGGCCGACGGAATCCGGTTCAGCTCCCGCACCACGGCCATCGACACGATGTGAATGGTGCCGGGCACTTCCACGCCGTCCACCAACAGTTGGGCCGTGCAAAGGTCCGGCGTGGCGGGAGTAGGAATGGTAGCAGCAGGAGCAGCGGTTTCCACGTGGCGGTTCAATGAATGGGTTGGGTTAGTTGCTCGTCTTGGTAATGCTTGCCACGCCCAGCGCGGAGCCGCCGACCACCGGCGGGAACACCAGCTCGGTGCCCGGCTCGAGTCGGCGGAAGTTGCCGAGGCCGTTAGCGGCGGCCACTTGCAGGTAGTAGCGGGCGTCGCCGTAAATGCGGTGGCAGAGCAGCGGCAGCGTGTCGCCAGCTTTCACGCGCCGGGTGTGGGTCAGGTCGGGTGAGCTGCGTTTTTCCTCGCGGGTCCGCATCTCTTCTTCCACGGTGCTTTTAAGCTTGACCTTGGCCACGGCTCGGATGGGGTGGCCATTGGGAGTGAACAGCTTGTACGCGATGCTGAGCTCCATTACCCGGCCCTTGAACACGGGGTTGCCGCCCCAGGCCAGCTTGATAATGTTGGGCTGGTGAGCTTCACCCTTGTACTCAATCAGCAGGGCCTTGAACGCGGCCAACTCGTCGGCAATGCTTTCGCGGGGCTGGCCGTCGATGATGCCCGTGTTGTCGAACAGGAACTCGAACGTCATCTCCTCGGGCTCGGTCTTTTCGTATTTCAGCTCCTGGCCGCTGGTGCCCTGGCCCTGGCCCGATTCCGCGTACTTGAGCTTGTACTCGTGCGTGTAGGTTTCCGGGTTAATCAAGACTTCGAGGTAGCCGTCGGCCTCGGCTTTGCCGCCCGTTTCAGCCTTCTTCGAGTCTTGAAAGCCCAGAATGAGCATCTTTTCTAGTTTTCCTCCGGCAGCCATCAGCGTTCTTGTTTTTCCTGAAGAATGGACAACACCTGCTCCACGCACTCGGCCAGCAAGGCTTCCTTGTCGACGCTGGCGCCCCCGGCCGGCGTGGCCCCGGCGGCCGGGGGCGCGCTGGGGCCGTCCCCGGCCGGAGCATTTACCGTGATGCGGATGTGCAGCTCTTTTATTTCAATGGGCATGACAGACAGTGTTAGCCGCTGGCTGCCAGCAGCTCGTTGCTGAATTCTTATGCTGATTAATTGCCTGACAGCGGACCGCTGACGGCTACTCCGCTACAGGATGGAGAAGGAGCGGTAGATGAGCTCAAGCGTTTCGATGACCACGGCGTTGTCGTTGGCGTTCAGGTCGGTCACCAGCCATTTTTTAGGGATGGCGTGGTCGATGTTCCAGGTGCGCAGCGGCTCGCTTTTCTCGTTCATCAGGATGACGTTGATGGTGGCGGGGCGAAATTCCCGGTCGCGGAAAGCTGCCAGGCACCACTTCATCACCTCCGAATCGGTAAGCATGCCGCGCTTGAGCACGAGGTCGGCGTACTTGGTGCGGCCGGGGAGCTTGTGAGTGAAGCGATTTTCCCCGCCCTCCTTGTATTCCTCCACGTCGTACTCCACCGACAACCCCGAAACCGACTGGAAGCGCACGTCATTCTTTTTGTCGCTGATGCTGAACTCTACCCGGTAGTAGAAGCCCCAGGGCGGATAATAATCAACCATGACGCCGCTCAAATTTTCATCAGTTTCAAGCCTTCGTGCGCTACTTCAATGGTTTCGACGGCAATTTCATTGGCATCCGACTTCAGGTCGGGCGCCGTCACTTTCACGGGAAAGCAGCGGGTGGCCGACCAGGCAGCTACGGGCACGTGCTTCTCGTTAAGCAGTCGAATCACAATGTCGCGCCGGCCGCCCACCCGGTCGTTGGAAATGGCGTCGAGCCAGTCATTATAGTCGAAGTCGCCCACGAATTTGCCGCGCTTCATGGTGATGTTGCTGAACTTGAGCATGCTCGGCATCTTGAGTTTACTGAAGTCCTTGCTGTCGCTGTGCCGATACTCGATCACCTCCACCTGCATGTCGAGGCCCGTGATTTCGGTGAAGCTCATCTTGGCGCCGCCCCAGTCCACCTGAAAGTGGAACCGCGGTAGGGGATATTCTTGTGCCATGGCGAATTATTGATAAGAAGTGAAAAGAAATTCAACCGATTTAGCAGCCGCCTTACCGGCTACGACTCGGCCATTTTATGCGAGAACTTGAGGATAATGAACTCGGCGGGGCGCACGGCCGCCATGCCGATTTCGATAATCAGGCGGCCTTCGAGGATGTCGAGCGCGGTCATGGTTTTCCCCAGCCCCACGGCCACGTAGAAGGCGTGCTCCGGCTTAATGCCTTGCAGGGCGCCCTGCCGCCAGAGCGTACCCAGGAAGTTTTCAATCATGGCCTGCGCCCGCACCCAGGTGTTGGCGTCGTTGGGCTCGAACACGAACTGCTCGGTGGCTTTCTTGATGGACTCCTCCACGAAGATGAACAGCCGCCGCACGCTGACGTAACGCCACTCGTTGTCGTTGCCGGCCAGGGTGCGGGCGCCCCACACCAGGGTACCCTTACCCGCGAACGGCCGGATGGCATTAACCGACTTACCGGCCAGGGTATCCACGTTTAAGGCATCCTGAAAGTCGTTGGAAACCAGTACTGTGGGTTGTAACACGCTGGCAAGGCTGACGTTAGCCGGCGCTTTCCACACGCCCCGGCTGTTATCGACGCTGGCGTAGACTCCCGCAATCAGGCTGCTGGGCGGCAATACCACCCCGGAAGCCTGAATCTTGTCGAGAATCAGGTTATAAAGGGCGTTATTCTTGGCTTTAACTTTAGTCAACTGGGTATAGGAATAGTCGCCCTTGGCCAGGACGGCATTAGAGTCCGTCGACATGGTACCTCTGGCAGTGTTCAGGGCCGTTTCGGCAGTGGCGAAGGCGGTGGTGGCGGCGGTCAGCTCAGTGGTCTTGTTAGTTAGCCAGGCATCGACTGCCCCGGCTAAGGCGGTGGCATCCGCCGCATTTTTGATGGTATTATCAACGTTGTCGGCCCCCACGGCTTGATAAATTCCCTGCTTAATAGCGTCCACGTCGGTGGTAACGGCGGCCAGCTTGTCGGCCACCACATTAATTTGGTCGGCCACCGCTTTGGCTTTATTGGCCACGCTGAGCTCGGCCTGCCGGGTGCCGTACGTCGTCTCCGCGGCCAGCAGGGTGGTGTACGCCGTCGCCGATGCCGCTACTTCGGCAGCAGAGCTGCTCAATGCCCTTCCATTCTCGGTGTACAGCCGGACGAAGCTGATGTTGTTTTGGCTCGCGTCGGTGAGGAAATAAGAAAAAATGGTTTCGACGAAGGGATAATAGGCCGCCCCGTATTTTACCTCTCCCACCGTGGAAGGAATCCGGTTCCTGAAAAAGGCCGTGACGTCCGCATTGGACTTGTACTTGTCGGAGACGTCCAGAATGGTGAAACGGTCTTGGAGCTGCTTGCACTGTTGCAGGGCCGCCGTAGCCCACTGTCCGTACTGCGTGTCGCTCAGCAACGCCGCCTCGGGGCTTACCAGCAGCGTGACTTCGTCGACTGTTTTGGCCTGAGCTAAGCCGCGAAGAATGCTGTTGATGTCGGCCTGACCATCCAGGAAAGAACCCACCGAGATAATATAGCAGGGCCCGCCACCATTGGCGTAAAAGGCCTGTAGCGCATAGTATAGAATGAAAGCCGGGGTGGGCTTCTTCACGATGTCTACTTGAAAGCCCCCCGTGCTCGGGTTGCGGTCGACATCCACTTCAAACCTTTCCGCGTTGGTCGTCCCGAAGAGAACCTCGTATTCCAGCAGCGAGGTGATGCGCACGGGTTTCAGCGTCAAGTCGGTTTTGCCCTCGGCGGCCCGCTGCGTGTACCCCACGAACGCCGGAATGGCCGTTTCTACTGGCGCCACCGATGGCGGGAACTTGGGAATCTCCTCAACGTAAACCCCCGGCGTTTTGTATGATGTTGCCATGCTATTTATTTTTTAAAGAGTACTGGATGAAGTGTTTACTCGAAGATCTCGGACCTCAGGCCGGTTATGCGGCCCGGCGCCAGTTGGTCGAAAGAGAACTTAATGTCGTCGCCTGTCGGCTTCTGCTTGGGGCCCGCGTTGCCGAAGCGGGTCAACGGCAGCGGGGTGGGGTCGGTCGATACCGGCGCGCCCGTGACGCGGCTGAAGTAGTGGCGGTTGGTTGAGCGGTTTTTAAAGCGTACCTGGAAAACCGGGTGGCTGGCGCGTGCCCGCCCAGCGGCCGTGCAGCTGAAATCGGCCCGGCCGGGCCGCACGGCCGCAATCCGCAGGAGCGCAAACACGGCGTCCGGAATGCCGCCCGTTAGAAGCAGGCCCCGGGCGGGCACGCCGGCCAGCCCGGCCGGGGGCACTAACTCTGGCACATCGGCCTGGTGCACGAACACTGGTGTATCGGCTAAGGCTGCCGCTAGCTGTCGCGTAGCCGCGCCGGGCTGGTCGCTGGTCAACTGGTGCAGGGCGTTCCCAATATCGACCAGCGCCTCTACGCGGTCGGTGGGCGTCAGGATAGGTATTTCCCGCGATAGGTACAAGCCCTGGCTGGGGCCCGCGCCCCGCGCCGTGCCGGTGAGGTTCGACAGCACCGGTACGTTTTCCTTGTAGCGGTAGCTTTTGCCTTCGGCCGGGTGGTACAGTTCGTAGATGCTGCGTGCTGGCAGCGTAAGGGCCGTGTACGTGTAAAAGGCTGCCTGCTGCACCGTCAGCACCAACTCGAATATGGCGTCATCGGGAATCACCGCTTCGTCGGGAACCAGCACCAGGCCGCCCAGCGCGGTGTCGCGGTACAGGCCGCCGAAGCCGGCCAGGGCCAGGGCCGTTGGTGGGGTGGGAGCGAGCGTCAGGAAGGGCCGGCAGTCGTAGGTCAGCAGCCGGCGCGCCGGGTCGGCGAGCAGGTCGAAGCTCGTTGCACCCTCGTCCAACCAGTAATGGTGGAGCAGGCGCACTTCAAACAGGCGTTTGTAGCCCTTTCGAACCCGTTCTGCCATGTCAGTTTACGCCGGAGTTACGGTGATAGAAATCGCTGAGTACCTCCGTAATCAACCCGCTCTCGCGATCGATGGCCTCGAACTTGAGGTCGAGCAGGCGCAGCATGTAGAGCACGAAGGGGTACTGCTTACCCCCCAGCGTGCCCCAGAGGTGGTTTACTTCTTCGAGCGAGGGGGAGTACAGGTCCAGGATCAGCTTGAACGTTTCCAGGCGGTCAAGCGCGTTGAGGGGCTGAGCCGCCAGCAGGGTAGTGGGGGCGACCGTATCCTGGGTGAACACGTTTTTAGACTGGAAAAAGCGGATGCCGCGCGAGAGGTAAAGCACGGCCTTTTCGTAGCTGCTGTGCGTGGCCGTGAGCAAAACCAGGAAGTTGAGGTAGATCGGCTGATTCTCGTAGCGGGCAGTCAGCGTGGCGTCGTTACGGACGTAGGTCGGCAGGTTCTTGAGCGCCTTTTCTTCTCGGTAGTTTACCAGCGACACCACTAGTCGGTCCCGCGTTCCGGTGCCGCCATTACTGGTCAAGCCTTCGGAGAGATTCTCCAGTAGCACTTTGCCTTCATCGCCGGTGGGGCCGTAGGCCACCAGATGCGTTTCGAGCTCGGCTTGGATGATCTTTAGCGCGTGCAATAACATGTTGTGGGATAAGCTTGGAGGTGAAGCCTACGCGGCATTCACTGGGTGGGAACTTCAGTGCCGGAGCTATTTATTCGCAGGCACTTTGCAGGGTGATTTCAACTCAAGGGCAGGGATGGCTGGCGGCCCAAATTAGGGCTGAGAAATCTCTGTATGTGCAAGTTTTTATAGATGTACTGGTTTGATTTTTCAAATATATAGAAACTTTCATAACACCAGCATAGCGTGCTATAAATATTTTCTATCGGCCAGTACCAGTTTGTACTTTGTTGATAATTAATCAACTGTATTATTGTACTTATGCTAGATATTGAAGCGTTGACGAATGAATGTTGATAAAATTTCTTGTTAATTATCAATATTTTGCAGTTGGACGAGTGTGTTTTTTCAATAATTGTGTAAAGTGCCGGCATTTCATAGTTCTCACCTGTTTTGATTAGCTACTCGAAAAGCTTAGGGTGTACTGACAGTTAGCAGTACCAGCAATGGGTGGCAAAGGAGTACATGAGTCTCTGAAAGGTGCCTGTTTTCCCGAAATGCTAGCTCGGCAAAGGCTGCTGAGCTATCTGAAAGCCAACTCACGGAGTTATGATGGCTGCAAGCACGATCATTCCGTTAGTGATAGCGGCGACTATTGATTTGTTGGAAGGGACTATCTGGGCCCTAAGCCATTACCCGAGGTCCACGTTGGGAATGGTGTCAGGAGTGCGGCTTTGATTAGGCAGTGCGTAACGGGACTCTTCAGCGAGTTGCAGCAACACCTGCATCCGGGGGCAATTGGCCTGCTGGCGGCCTGAACGGCGGACGTCGGTCCTTGCTCGCCGACGTTGCGGGCTCAGTAATCCCTACCTGCAACTAAGCTCTTGTTTACTAATCATGGGGAAGATTCATGAGCCGCGAATCCAGTACTCCGTAATTGGCCAATGGGCGCTGTCTGATGACTTTCCGGGCTCAGTGCTAGTCATGCTTGGGGCCTGTCTTGGGCCAGCTAAATTGTCCGGACACCACGCGTTCCGTGCCGCCTCGGTGCCGACCTCACCGCACTGCCTGCGGAAACCAGCCGTTGTCGGTGACCGTGTAGACTATCTTACCGGCTTCGTTGGCCAAATAAGGAGATGGTCTTAAGTAAGCCCATCATAATAAGCGTCTCTTCAAAGTCGGTATCCTCGCTGTTCGCGGGCGCAGCTGGTGAAACTTCACGTACTGCCTCCGGAGTCGTTTCGGGCAGGTTTCTCTCCGCAGGAAAGCGGGCATAGGCAACCAATACCCGGAATGGAGAACGGCGCTCTGAGTCCCACGAACTATTATCTTTTCGTGGGGCTCGGAGCGCCGTTGTGCTTATGTTGTGCTTGCCTATTTAGCAGCCTTTTTCAATTTCATTCGGTTGTTTTTGACTTTTACCTTCGCACTGTCGCCGAGGCCGCCCCAGCGTCCGTGGTTCATGCGGTCGTTCTGCAGAGCGGTGTACTTGGTGTATTGGTCAGCCGTCAGCACGGCCTTGACTTGCTCGTCGTATTTGCTGCGATTGGCATCCATTTGCGTGCGCAGTTGGCTGCGGTCGCCCGTGCGGGCCTGGCTGCGCATCGCCTGCATTTCCTGGCCCCGGGCGAGGAGGATTTGCTGTATTTTGGCCGTTTGGTCGGCGTTTAGGCCCAGCTCCTGACTCAGGCGCTGGCTTTGGCGGGTGGCCATTGCTTCGGGATTGCCCTGCGCGCGGTCGTGGCCGCGCCCGACCGTAGCGCCAGCCGAAGTATTCTGGGTAGTGGTTTGAGCGGCGGCCGTACCCAGAGTGAGGGCGAAAGCGGCCAACAGGGGCAGCAGATGGGTTTTCATGGAACGAGAATATGGTGGGTTAGAAGTAGGACAAGGAAGCCGGCCATGAATAACAGAACCGACTCTGTCTGCCAGAGCATTCGCAAACTCCCGGCCGAAAGCGGGCCCAAAATCAAAAGATGGACGGACCCGCTCGAAATACCGACCAGCCCGCCCACTTACCAGACGATTCGCTATCGTGTGTATGGCTCAGCTCGGTCGCGGCCTCAGCCAGCTACTATACCCACCCCAGCAACCTACGTACCCACGGCCCAGACTCTGCCCGGCGTACGGCAAAGCCACCCCGAGAACGCCGCTCGTTTCCTTCTCCGCCTGGTGTCATCACGGCGAGCCCCGAGCACTGGAGGCCCCCAGCTGTTTGATTGACAGCCTGCGAATTAGCCTAATGTATCCCGACTAGCGCTTCCACTTTTGCGCGATGCGGCGCGCGGTTTCCAGCATGTAGGGGGGCCAGTTTTCCAGGTGCCATTCGGTATGGGCTAACGACGAGCCGTGGAGCAGGCGCTGGGCTTCGTCGAGGGTCGGGGCCGCTTCCAGAATGCGCGAGAGCTGCCGCTGTTGCCCGTGCAGCTTTTCATCGACCACCACCGGGCCGCCCGGCGAGGGGTGCAGGGGCAAAAATAGCTGGTCAGAGCCCCTGGTCGTTGCTCTGTCGTGCTGCTGTACCAGCCGCGCCATTCGACGAAAATCCCGGCGGAAGCCAGCTCGCTGGCGTTCGGTTTTGAGGGCGGTGCCCAATTGCTCAAGCACAACGTATTTGAGGTGCGGGCAGCGGGGCATGGTGCGTTCGAGCAGTTGAAAAACTTCTTCCGGTACGGCCCCGTCATGGGTGTCGCGGCGCACCCGCCCGCGTGGTGCCCGGGCCGAGGCCTCCCAGCTCCCGCCGGAAATGTGAATTTCCCGCACCCGGTCCAGTGGGTACAAGTCAATCAGCGTCTCGGGGGCGATGGCGAAGTTGTGGAGCTGGCAGTAGAGGTTGTGCAGGTCCAGGATGAGGAAGCCGTTGACCGGCTCCAGGAGCTGGTCGAGGAAAGCGCCTTGCTGCTGCACGTCGGCGAGCGAGTAGGCCAGGGCCAGGTTTTCCAGCCCTACCGGGCACCGGCCGGCGTCCTGGATGCGCCGCAGCCGGTCCCGTCCCAGCCGCAGGGTGGCCGCAGAGCAAGGGACCGGGAGCGGGGCACCGGCGTGGAAGCTCTCCCCCGTAAAAAAGCCAAAGTGCTCAGTAACGTGGTCGAACGAGAACCGGGCCGCCAGTTGGCCAAGGTCGTGCAGCCACTGCTGCTGCTCCGGAGTCCACTGGCCCGAAAGCAGAGAAAAGTACACCCCGTGGCCTACCAGGCGGCCTTGCTCTCCATAAACGCTGAGCAGCGTTGAGAACCACTCTGGCATCTCGCCCATGAGCGCGTCGAAGGACCACTCCAAGGCTTCCACCTCGCCAGCTTCCAGCAGCGGAAAAGCGGCCGACAGCACGTCATGGTCGGCATTGCAGGCGATGGCAGATAAGACGCATGGCTTCTTGCGCACGATCAGCTGGCTTGGTTGTTTTCGTTTAGCTTAGCCCATGCCGCAGGCGGGGCAGTTATTCGTTATATATTCTGCTGAATCTTTATCTGCCACTACCTCTTTACCGTCCTTGCCCTCTACCTTGGGCACGGGGGATTCTTTTTTATAGCTGGTGGCTTGTTTACAGCCAGTGGCTTGGACCGTGATGCCAACCAGGATAGCACCGAGCAAGGTTTTGGGCAGCTTCATTTAAAAGTGAAATAAGGTAAGCTTGGGGTAAGCACCCACCGAAGGCGTTCAGGAAGATAGAACGCTACCTAGCCGCTAAGATTGCCTGGTCAGCTGTGTGAAACACGTATGCACCTGGATTCAGCACTGGCTGCATGGCGGCCGGCGCATCAGATAAGACGCACGGTTGCTTGCGCACAATCCTTCGGCTTAACCCATGCCGCAGGCGGGGCAGTTATCCGGCGTCTTAACGGTCTCTTTACCGCTTTTGCCCTCGCTCTTGGGCGTAGGCGTTTCTTTCTTACATCCAGTGGCTTGAACCGTGATACCAACCAGGATGGCGCCAAGCAAAGTTTTGGGGAGTTTCATGGTCTTACAATTTAAGGTAAGGGGAGTTGGGTAAGTACCTAGGGCGTTCAGTGAAGATGACCGCTCGCCCGCCGCTACGGTTGCACGGCTGAAAAAATAAGGCTGCCTGCTCCGCGACCACGTTACAACTGCTGTTTGCCTACGTTAACGCTGCCATCAGCCCTGCCGCTTTCAGGAGGGCATGCACGGTCAAGGTCAGCTAGGCTCTCAGGAGGCCGGGGAGCAGCCGGTGGCTGCCGGGCGAGACCAATCGGGTCGCCCGTCATCTGGTTACTCGGCTTCCCGGTTCACGGTGTCGGGGCTGAAAGCGGGCACGCATATCGACCAGTACTCGCACTCGGCGTCAAACGGGTTGGAATAGCGCACCCGCGCGCCGCCCTTAATCAGCAAGGCTTGGCCGGCTTGCAGCTCCACGGTGTCGTCGTCAATCTCAAACCGCTTTCGCCCCCGCACCACGATGGTTATTTCGTCGAAGCTGGGCGTCTGGTGCGGCTCGCTCCAGTGCGGCGGCGCCACCATGTGGGCCAGGCTGTAAGCGGAGGTGCCGGTACTGGCTGCACCCACGTGCTCCTCAATGAGCTTGCCGTCGGTGGTGGGCACTACAAAAGGGGCGGGGTTGAGGACGTAGCGTTTCATTAGGTGAGGTAGGGAAGTAAGAGAATTAATGAGCGGATGAGGGTGCAAGGATGCAAAACTAGCCTCCTTCTCAGCTGGGCGTAATTAGCGGCGCCATCCCGCCGGAGACTGCCGCCGAGCGCTAGGCTGCTTGAAAAGAGCCGAAAGACGCCAAAAATCGCAGCTAGCAGCTAAAGCAAAGGTGAAAGAAGCTCCGGTGGAAGCTCCCGCCACGGAAGGCACCCCGGCTAAAATTAAAAGCCGGCGTGTAGTCGCTGCTGATTTCCCGTTGATCAAGTACAAGTGATTAGTTGAGTAAGCAGCCCGGTGCTTGGTGGCTATGACCGCCGCGCTGGCTACTTACACCCCTAAATGGTGGCTCACAAAAGCAGTATATTTGAAAGTATTCATCAGCTATGTCATCAACCGTCACCATTCCTGTTCATCTCGTGTTTGTGAACTGGGGCATTACTGTGTGGACTGGTAGCATTTTCTGGCCAGCCGTTGTTGGGTGGAATCCAGACATTTTTGCCTTATTAATCTGCTGCAGCGCAATTTGTTTACTTCCAACGTTAGGGACAATTCTCCGCCTGAGCGCTTGGCTAAATAAAAAGCCGGCTTATTCTCTTCGGAGAAAGCTGATTATTCACAACGGAATTCATTTGCTGGTCTTAGCCGCCACTTTCACGGTACTCCATACTTTCGGAGGAAACGAGGGAAGTATAACGGAAATCATTAAATCGGGAGCCCCCTACACAGTAGTTGGGCTATTGGTGTGGAGCTTTACGTATTTGAAACGGTCAAAAGACGCTGCTTCGGAGCGTACGTCGTACACCAACAATCAAGCTGAAAACGCATGAAAGTGGAAGAAGAGCCCGGCCCGCTCGTGGAATGAAACCCCGTCTTCTTCAAGAAGAACGCATCAAAGGAAACCTTCGGCTCCATCCGTTCCTATCGAGCGCCCGCCGCGGAAGGTGCCACGGCTGAAACCACGGAAGAAGCCGACTCGTATCCGCTGGTGATTTCCTGGGAAGCAAGTGCGAAAGTATTTAGGTGAGTAAGCAAGCAGCGGTTTCGTGGCTATGGTGACCAAACGGTTGGTTACTCACCCGAATGGTGTCTCACGAGAGCAGTCTATTTAAAGTTCTTCATCAGCTATGGCTTCCACCATCACCATTCCTCCCCGTCTCGTATTTGTGAACTGGGGCATTACCGTGTTGACCGGTAGTTTCGCTATTAGTATCTTCGTTCTGGTAGAAGCTAATAGGGATCGTATTGACATAGGTTATTATGTTGAGCTTTTTGGCATATTTATGCTCGCGTTGTTATGCGTCAGCGCAATCTGCTCAATTCCGGGGTCCTGGGTACTTTCTCTCACGAACAAGTGGCTAAATGAAATTCCAACTTATTCTCTTTGGAAAAAGCTGCTTATTCACAACGGAATTTATTTGCTGGTCTCAGTAGCGACTGTCACGGTAATATGCGCTCTCGAAGTAACCGGGATCAGTAGCGCTGTAGCCGGGCTCAGTAGCACTGCAACAGGCATGAGCGGTACCGATGGAACCATCGCGCTGGGAGCCATCTACACGGTAATTGGGCTATTGGTGTGGAGTTTTACTTATCTGAAACGGTCAAAAGACGCTGCTTCGGAGCGTACGTCGTACACCAACAATCAAGCTGAAAACGCATGAAAGTGGAAGAAGAGCCCGGCCCGCTCGTGGAATGAAGCCCCGTTTTCTTCAAGAAGCACGTACCAGATCATCAACTCTATCCAGTGCTTATTGAGCATCCGTAACGCCGAATCGTTGAACAGCTTTGGATAGGCTCCTATCAGGCCCACGTGGTTCTGTCTGAGGGTTGCCTGATTGCCTTCTCCCACAACCGGCCTCTCCAACATGAGGCTCGAAGCCTAATTATCACCTCGGCTCTATTGGGAAGCCTCACGGCCTGAAGGGTTCGTCATTCATTTTTAGAGGTTGATGAACCAACACGAGGGTCTTGCGCAAGCTCAAAGGCATCGACCGGATGGCGGATGCCGAGCCGCATTTCGGGGCGATGTTTTTTAACCGAATTACCGCCGCAGCTTTTCCAGGAGTTCAAAAGCACGCGAATAGTATTTCCACACAAAGAAATACGGCGTTTGCACGGCCCCAAACTGCACCCGAATCCGCTCCACGGGGGGGAGCATACTGCCCTCGAAATCGAAGCAAGTCAGCCCCAGCACCTCACTGGCGTAGCGAATGGCTTCCCAAATAAGCAGAATGCCCGCGCCGCTTTCGCGCAAGGCCGGGTCGTCGCCGGAGAGGTGATAATAGGCCGCCTGCTGGTCCCAGATCAAATACGCCGCCGAGTGGATGCGCTCCTGGGCATCAATGGCAAAAAAAAGCTGCCGGGCCCCGTGGGCCGCCAATGCCGCGTCGTGCCGCTCAAACTGGGCCCACGAATAGGGCATGGGCAGCCCCTGCCGGTCGAAGCTCATCTTGTTGAGCTGGTAAAATTGCTCGGTCGACAAATCATGAACTACCCGGACTTGCTGCTGCGCCTTCTGAATGTTGCGCCGGATGTTACGGTTGAGCCGGGCTTCGACGAGAGCCAACGACTGCAGGTCGTAGAGGCGGTACGTATAGTAAGTGGTTTGCCGGAAGCCCTGCCAGTAAAATGGCAGCCAATTAGTGAGCGTCGGGTAGAAGTTCTGCTTGAAAGCCGCAAAATCGGGCAGTTGCTTGATCAGCTCCTCCAGCAGCCCGTGCTCCTTTTTCAGGACCCCCCGGAATTCGGGCAGCACGTAGGGGCCCAGCATCTTCACAAAAGGAGGCATCGTTGCGTACCGAAACGGGCCTTTCCGTCTGTAGAAGTACGGCAGCGCCGCCACGATGCGGCCCTGGTCGTGCGCCAGGACCACGTCCCAGTCGCCACCGCTGGCGCAAGCATCCAGGTACCACGGTTGGGCAAACACGGGCACGTCGGGCGCGACGCGGCAGAAGTCGTGGTAGTGGGCTTTGGCGGACATGAACGCGGGAATTATTTAGAACCGGTTCCCGGGCAGGGGCCCTTGGTGTAGGTGCGCACCCCGGCGTTGCTGGCCGCGCAGGCGTTCGAGTAGGTTTTGCCGTTGCAGCCGCACACCGGGGCATATTCCATGGTGCAGATGCCATCCGGCTTGATTTTGCTGGGGTCGATGCAGTCAGCGGCCTTGGGGGGCATGGTGCGCTGGCAGGAAGCGGCCACGAGCAGGGCCGCCATAAATAAGCGGGGTAATTGCATAAGGCTGAATAAGGCGGGTGGGAAAGGGGCGAAGCTACGCCGGCTGCCTCGTAGTAGCGTTTAGGGCTGCTTCTGGTGCTAAGCATAGTTCCCCGCCCGGCGCGGAAAATTTATCAAATAAGCTCAACTCCTCACGATGCCCTTCGTATAGGCAGCCAGACCTAACGCGGAAACAAAACATAATTAGCATTTTTGCATATGGGCCTGCGGTTCCTCTAGCTCACATTCACCCCTATTTCACCCCCTCATTACCCATTACCATGTCGTACCAAGAAGAAGACAACAACGCCGGTAAAATTCTATTAGCCGCTCTCGCCGGCGCTGGTGCTGGCATTATTGCTGGCATGCTGTTGGCCCCCGACAAGGGCGCGGCCACCCGCGAGAACTGGAAAGGCGTTGCTGCCAAATACAGCGGTCAGCTCGGCGAGCAAGCTTCGAAGCTGGGTACCGACCTCGAAGCTAAATTCAAAGAATACGCGGGCAAGCTGGAAGACCTCGGCTTGACCGGTTCCGGCAGCAGCCTCAAAATAAAGGGCAACTGGGACGATGTCAAAGGCAAGCTGAAGCAGCAGTATGCCCAGCTCACCGATGAAGATCTGACCTACGCCGAAGGCAAAGGCGACGAGCTGATTGGCCGTCTGCAGGAAAAACTCGGCAAAGGCAAGTCGGAAATCACCAAAATGCTGAACGACTTGTAAGGTCGCCCCGGCAGCCTACCGCCAAGTCCCGCGCCGTAAGGTGCGGGACTTTTTTGTGAAGCCAACAACTACGGCCTACCTTCCGTTACTCACCGACCAATAGTAGTTCTTCCACCTTATCCTACCTAACCCCATGCAAGACGATAAAGGCAAAGTTATTATCTCGCTGCTGGCCGGCGCCACGGCCGGCATTGTGGCCGGCCTGCTCCTCGCCCCCGAAACCGGCGACGAAACCCGCGCCAGCCTGCGCCGCTCGGCAACGAAGTGGGGCGGCGACCTCAGTAAGCTGCTGCAGAACACGCTGGCCAAGGCCCAGGGCAGCGCCGCCAGCCACACCAACCCCGACGCGGCGGTGAGCGAAGACAAAGCCGCTGCCGACCGTCTCCTGCAAGGCTTGGGCACGGGCACTGTGTCGACCGCCCACACGCACAGCAGCGACAACCCGGATTACGACGGTTTCGGCGACGATGCTCGCCATCGGGGTCCGGTTTAAGCATGTGCGAACGAGGCCACCGCGGCCAAGGGTTTATTTTTCCCTCTCGCGTAGCCTTCACTGACGAGGTTTGTAAAAAGACCTCACTACCAACGTAGAGCAGTTTGCGGAAAGAATTAAAAATTAAAAATGAAGAATTAAAAAATTGACTAGCTGATTTTTTTAATTCTTCATTTTTAATTTTTAATTCCCAAAAACCGTATCCTGACTTGAGAGCCGCTCTAGAAGAAAGCCGAAAGGTGTTACTAGTAAAATTGCCGCCCGTAGGAGCTTCTGCTGAAATTGGTTAAACAGCTCAGCAGTAAAATCAGACGAGTCCATCGCAAGCTTCTGGTAACAACAGCGGTTGGAAGGGTAAGACGGTTAAAAGAAAATCCCCGCACGACATTTCGTGTGGGGCTTTTCGATTTCTGGCGCCTTGCAGCATCTGTCATCCGAGGCCGGCGATTACTCCTTTTCCTGCTTCTCTTTCTGCACGTTTTCCGGCTTCATCTGCGGGAAAAATAGCACGTCCTGGATGGAGTGCGAGTTGGTCATAATCATGCTCAGTCGGTCGATGCCAATGCCTAGGCCCGCCGTGGGGGGCATACCGTACTCCAGAGCCCGCAGGAAGTCTTCGTCGAGCACCATGGCCTCGGTATCGCCCCGCTTGCCCAGCTCCAACTGCTCCTCGAAGCGCTTGCGCTGGTCGATGGGGTCGTTGAGTTCCGAGAAGGCGTTGCAGATTTCCTTGCCGTTGCAAATGGCTTCGAACCGCTCCACCATACCGGGTCGGTCGCGGTGCTTCTTGGCCAGCGGCGACATCTCGACCGGATAATCGGTGATAAACGTGGGCTGAATAAGCTTGGGCTCGACGTGCTCCCCAAAGATTTCGTCGATGATTTTAGCCTTGCCCATGCTTGGGTTCAGGGGCACGTTGAGCTCCCGGGCGGTTTCGCGCAGGGCGGCTTCGTCCATTTCACCAATGGCCTTGCCCGTGTATTTCTCAATGGCCTCGAACATGGTGTAACGCTGCCAAGGGCGCTGGAAGTTGATGACGTGGTTGCCCACTTGCACCTCGGTCTGGCCGTGCAGCGCCATGGCCACGCGCTCCACCATCTCCTCCACCAGCTCCATCATCCAGGCGTAGTCCTTGTAGGCCACGTACAGCTCCATCTGGGTGAATTCCGGGTTGTGGAAGCGCGACATGCCCTCGTTGCGGAAATCCTTGCTGAACTCGTACACCCCATCGAAGCCGCCCACGATGAGGCGCTTGAGGTACAGCTCGTTGGCGATGCGCAGGTACAGCGTCATATCCAGCGTGTTGTGGTGGGTGGTGAAGGGGCGGGCCGCCGCGCCGCCGTACAGCGGCTGCAGAATCGGCGTTTCCACCTCCAGGTAGCCTTTGTCGTTCAGGAAGTTCCGCATCGACTGCACCAGCTGCGTGCGTTTGATAAAGGTGTCGCGCACTTGCGGGTTTACCGCCAGGTCCACGTAGCGCTGGCGGTAGCGCTGCTCGGGGTCGGTAAAAGCGTCGTAGGTAACTTTCTCGCCGGTGGCTTCGTCAACCTTTTCCTTCACCACCGGCAGGGGGCGCAGGGCCTTGGCCAGCAGCTTCAGCTCCGTGACGTGGATGGACGTCTCGCCCACCTGCGTTACGAACACGCGGCCTTTCACCCCGATAAAGTCCCCCAGGTCGAGCAGCTTCTTGAACACCACGTTGTACAGCGTCTTGTCTTCGCCGGGGCAGATCTCGTCGCGGTTCACGTACAGTTGAATGCGACCCGACGTATCCATCAGCTCCGCAAACGAGGCCTTGCCCATCACGCGCGACGACATCAGGCGCCCGGCTAACGATACTTCCTGGAAGTTATTCAGCTCGGGATGGTAGTTGTCGTGAATTTCCTGGGCGTAAAACGTCACGTCGAATAACTCCGACGGATACGCTTCGATGCCGAGCTTTTCCAGCTCTTCGAGCTTGTGGCGGCGCTGTTGTTCCTGTTCGCTTAAGTGTATCACTGATTTAGTCGGATTTTGCGGATTGCACGGACTGTTGATTACCCAAGGCGGCCTGGCTGACAAGCGGGAAGTAGCCGTTGTCCTCGCCAGTACGGCTGGGTCCGCGGTAAATGAAAGTAAGCCGCAAAAGTACGGCACGAAAAAGCCGCTCCGAACCGGAGCGGCTTTGCAGGCTCAAAATCCATCAAATCCCCAACGGCTACGAACCAACAAAAGGGAACGGGAAGTTGAATAATCCGGCTAAATCCACGATTAGGCGGCCATGCGGAACGGAGTATCCTCCACCACGGCCGGGGCCGTGGGTGGGGTGGGGGCCAGGACGGGCTCGACCCGGGTACGCAAGCGCTCCTGTACGAAGCCGGCCTGCAAGTGCGCCGGCAACTCGTCCACCAGTTGGCGGTAACGCTCCAAGCCCAAAGCTTTGGCCACGTAGGTTTCGTGAATGCCGTTGAGGTAGCTCACAATGTTCAGCAGCGAGCTGTGGAACAGGCCGAAGTCGATGTCGGCTTCCACGTAGCGCTCGATTTCGCGGCTGGTCTGCGAAATGCGCAGGCGGCCCAGCAGGTCGAAGATGGTAGTGTAGCCCAGGCGCCAGGTGATTTGCTGCCAGTGCGCGGCCGTCCACTTGTCCAGCGGGCGTCCGGTTTTCTGGCTGCGGATGGCGGTGTTCGGGTTGGCTTGGACTTGCGCCCGGGTCCACTGCGCTTTCATCTTGCGGGTGGTCCGCAGGAACTGGCCAATCTGAGCCTGGGCGTCAATTTCCTTGCTGGCAATGTGCAGCCCGGCCTTGTAGCCCGCCAGGGGCAGGCGGTGAATGCTGAAGTCGCCGTAAGCCCCGGCGGCGTAAAACGATACCGGCCGCGGGTAAGCATTTTTCACCACCAGCCGGCCTACTTCGCGGCGGATGAGCTGGCTGTTGTTGCTCCGTACGCCCGTCGTGTACAAAAATGCCTGCAGGCCCGACAGGATGGCGTGATAGGCCTGCGGAAAGGTCCAGTGCAGGGCGTTGCGCAAGAAGTTTTCGTCGCCCAGCTCCGCCGTGGCTCGCAGGGCGTACTCCGTGCTCCAACTGGTGTGCAACAGCTTCGTGAGGCTGGCTACGTCGGTGTCGTTTAGCTCCGCCTTGTGGCTACGCAGGAACGGCAGATTATGGAGGCCGCCGACCAGGTCGTCGTTCTCTTGGATGTGATAGTTAATGGCGAAGAAGTAATTGAGAAAAACCTGCGCTGGGATGGATTTGCGCCAGGTTTCATCAGCTAGCTTCTGCTGTTGCCCATTGTCGAGGGACTCCTCTTGCGGAATGAGCGGGATGATGCGGGTTTCCTCTGTAGTCTTCATGTAGGGTAAACGACACCCAGAAAATTTTAGTTGCACAATTGCTAATTTTATTGTCTGAAATTTATATGGTTATTATGTTGTAAATCAGAGATTTAATTCCTTGAATGAAAAATATTTTTAAGATCTATAGTGTGGGTGATTTACTAACTAGGTTGTCACGATCGGAAATGCTAAAAAAACAGCCCTCCCACCGGGCGGCGGGAGGGCTGTTTTTAGCATGGTATTACAAAGGCCTTACTTCAGCTCATCCTGAATGACGGCCACTGCCTCGCCAATAGTGATGTCCTTCTTCAGGTTCTTGGTAAAGCGGGCGGCGCGGTTAACTTTCACCGTGTCGCCGCCTAGGGCGCGCACGTCGGCGGTCAGGGGCGAGAAGGCCAGGGCGGTAGCCGACTTCTGGGCTGCCTCGTAGCGGTCGGAAATGGCTTTGGACTGCTGCTGCTCGGCCCGGTAAGTCGAGAGCTTGAGCGAAACAATGGTTTCGTCCTTGCGCTTGCGCATGCTGTTCACCATCTCATTCATCACCTTAAAGCTCGGGTTGCTGGCCACGCGCGCTTTGCTGTTAGCCTGGAGCTTGGCCAGGGCAGGAGGAGTATTCCAGGGCCGGTAGCGGGCCGGCTGGATCTCATCCCACTTCAAGGGGTAGTCCGATTCTTTCTCGCCCTCATCAAGGTAGGAGTAGAGGTCCGGCACCACGATGTCCGACATCACCCCCTTAAACTGAGTAGACCCCCCGTTGACGCGGTAAAACTTCTGGGTGGTAAGCTTCAGCGAGCCAATGGGCTTGACGTTGTTCAGCTCGGCGGGCAGGGCCTCGTCGAGGTCGAAGATGCGCTGCACCGTGCCCTTGCCATACGTGCTGGTTGAGCCCATCACCACCCCGCGGCGGTAGTCCTGGATGGCCGCGGCCAGAATCTCGGAAGCCGAGGCGCTGTACTTGTTCACCAGCACCACCAGCGGGCCACTGTATTGCACGTGCGGGTCGTTGTCGGTGAGAACCTGGGTCCGGCCCTGGCCGTCGCGCACCTGCACCATCGGGCCGCTTTCCATGAACAGGCCAGCCATCGACACGGCGTCGGTCAGCGAGCCGCCGCCGTTGAAGCGCAGGTCTACGATTAAGCCTTTTACGCCTTCGGCGTTGAGCTTGGCCAGCTCCTTTTTCACGTCATCTGAGGAGCTGCGGCCGCCGTTGTCGTTAAAGTCGGCGTAGAAACCGGGCAGGCGCAGGTAGCCAATCTTCTGGCCCTTGTCGTTGATAACCGACGATTGCGCATACTTCTCTTCTACCACCACCACGTCGCGAATAATGGGAATGACTTTGGTGCTACCATCGGGCTTTTTCACGGTCAGGCGTACTTCCGAGCCTTTTTTGCCGCGAATCAGGGTCACGGCTTTGGCCGTGCGCCAGCCCTCGATGCTCACCGGTTCGGCCTGGCCCTGCGCCACCCGGATGATGGCATCGCCCTTTTTCAGCTCGCCCTGGCGGGCCGAAGCCGAGCCGGGCACGATGTCGTCGACATAAATCAGGCCTTCCTTTTCCCGCAGCGTGGCGCCGATACCTTCAAAGCGGCCGGTCATCTCGTAGTCGAAATCTTCCTTGGCTTTGGGCGCGAAGTATTCCGTGTGTGGGTCGTAGGTGTTGGCAATGGTGTTGGCGTAGGTCGCCAAGCGCTCGTTAGCGTCGATGTCGTTGAACTCGGTGAATTGCTCATCATAATACTTCAGCACCCGCTTGCGGGCCTCAGCTTCCATTTGGGCGGGAGTGCGCGGCGGCTCCGCGGCCGTGGGGGCGTTGGCGTTCGCGGCACTGGGCGCGGCCGTGGCCGCGTTCGGCTTCGCCTCTTTGGCCTTGTCCTGGGCTTCCATCATCTCCGATACCCGGCTCAAGGTCTCGAATTTCAACAGCTTGCGCCATTGCTCACGCTGGGCGGCTTTGTCGGCGGGGAAAGGGGCCTTCTCAAAGTCAGTCTGAAACGTTTCGTCGACGGTGAAGTCAAACGGCTTGGCCAGGATTTCGCGGTATAAGCCCTGCATCTCCTTGATCCGCTCGGCCATCAGCCGGGTGCTGAGGTCCAGGAACTCGTGCGAGCCGCGCTTCACCTCGTCGTCGATGGCCGTTTGGTAGCGGCGCAACTGCTCTACGTCGGGCGCCCGCAGGAACTGCTTACGGTAGTCGAGATGCTTTAAGTAGAGGTCGAACACGCGCTTGGAAAACGCGTCGTCAATTTTTTCGGGTTGGTAGTGCTGCGCGCTCAGGCCCTGTAACATGAGGCCAATCAGCACCTGGTCCTTGCTCGGAACCGCTGAGTCGGCCCGGCGGAACAATCGGTAAGATGCGAGAACAAACACGGCCGTTACCAGAAAGGCATACAGACCGACCTTCAAGCGGGGAAAAGACATTAGCAGGAAAATAAAACAGGGATGAAAACCAAATGTAAGCAGAGTACGGAGCAATTCCGGGCCCCGTTGCTTACGCTTAAAACGCCCTTACGGATAAAATAAGTGCCCGACTCCCGGCCTCCCGGGCTGGTACCTGCTATAGACCGGTTACGCCGGCAAGATGTTGCAACAAAAAAGCCTTTCCCGGGTGGGAAAGGCTTTTTGCAGAGTCGAACCGAAGCCTGGATTAGTACTTGTAGATCTTGTCGCCGTTGTTGCGGCGGAACTCCTCTTCGAAGTATTTAGCGTCTTCGGCGTTGCGGGGCTTCACGCCCATTACAATTCCGCCATTCTTGATGCCTTGCTCGTATTCAGCCGCGTGCTCCTCGGGGATGCCGGAGCCCACCAGCGCGCCTACCAGGCCGCCCGTGAGGCCCCCGGCGCCGGCGCCGGCCAAAGCCGCAGCCAGCGGACCCGCGATAATCAGCCCTAGGCCGGGCAGGGCTACCGAGGTGCCAATGGCCGCGATGGCCCCGATCACGGCACCAGCCGTACCGCCGATGGCCGAGCCAATACCCGCGCCTTCCATGGCTTTGTCGCCGAGGTCGGTATGCGTCGAGTTATCCCCAAAGTGCGTTTTGCGGGTTTCGTCCGACATGAGCAGATTGACATCGTCTTTGCCATACCCACGCGAGGAGAGCGACTGATAGGCCTGCTCAGCGCTGTTGCGGTCGCGGAAGATGCCGCTCATGCTGCTGCCTTCCTGGTAAGATCCGCCGGTTGTGGCCTGGGTGCCGAAGTCGTTGCCAGCAGTGGAGCTCGTGGCAGTGTTGCCCAGTGAGGCGCCGGAGTTATTTGAGACACCCGTACCGCTGTCGGAACCGGTGCCGGCGTTATAGCTGGAGCTTTCGTTGCTCGAGCCCGTGCTATTGCCAAAGCCAGTGCCAGTAGTGTGGGTGCCGTAGTTAGAGCCTGCGCCGGTACCAGTATTTTGCGGGTTATTCGGATCGTTGGTATTCATGGTGAAAGAACTGGAAATGTGGATAAGATAAAACCAGCCTACTGGCTAGTTGCAGTTCTTAACGGGACCAGCGCAGCGCAGGTTGCGTCCCGCTAATTTTCCAGATTTTCCGGTCTTTGCACAAATGTTACCCAAGGCCGCGCAAGTAGGCTCACCAACTTTACTGCTCCGAGCCCATTAAAAATCAGCCAAAAGGCTGCCCCGGCAGCTAGCCGGAGTTAGTAGCGCAGGCGGTTATGCCCAGCGAAATACCGCCCGTAGCCCGGCTACTCAATTATTCGCTCCGCTGATGGCGTTTCGTGGGGCGAAGCAAGGGCTCGGCCGACCTTGGAGCCGCCGCGCTCGAAACTTAACCCGGGCAACTGCCGGTGAAATGATCCAGCCTAAGCGAACTGCTCATAGTTGGCCTCGTCGCGCCAAAATGCCCGGCAGTTCCGGATCAGCTCTTTCAAAAAATCCTCGTTCTGCTTGAGGCTGCGCCATTCGCCCAAACCCAGCTTTTCGCACATCTTATAGAAGTTATCCCCCTGGCCCTTAGAGCCCTGAACTTTTACCAGGCAGCTCAGGAGGGGGCGCCCGGCCTCGTGCTCGCTCAGCGATATTTCAGCCAGCATTTCGTTCAGCCTCGATTTTTCGTGGGAAATCTCCAGGTTCAGTCCCAGCTCGGCTTCCTGCACCAGGGTGAGGTAGCTTACTGTGCCAGATTGCAGCCGGGAATAACGAATTAAGTAGGTGCGAATACGACCAATCATGGCAGGGCTTCAAATAAAAAAACCGGTTTAGGCCTGAAAATTAGCGAATTTTAGCGGACTGCCTTGGCTTGATGCCGAGCGTCAATCAGCAATTTCCAATTCGGGCAGGCTCCTCCTACCACAATCGTTCCTAAAATTTTCGGCTGCCGGTTTGTAGTCGAGCCACCCTACGCGACCACCGGCCAGCTACCGGCCCTGGCGCCGCCGGATTTCCTTTTGAATTAGCAAGAACTCCCGGCTGCTTTGGCCCGCGATGGCGGTGTTTTCGTCGGCCCGCCGCAGCAAGTAGGGCATTACCGCAGCTACCGGGCCGTAGGGGAGGTACTTGGCGGTATTGTAGCCGGCGTTGGCGAGGTTGTAGGTAAGGTTGTCACTCATGCCGTAAAGCTGCGCAAACCATACGCGCGGGTCGCCGGGTACCAGGCCAGCCTGCTGCATCAGGTGGGTGAGCAGCAGCGAGCTGGCTTCGTTGTGAGTGCCTGCGCACAGGCTGATGCGGTCGAGGTGCGCCACGCAATAGCGCAGCGACTCGTCGTAAAGGGCGTCGGTGTTCTGCTTGGTGGGGTTGATGGGGTTCGGGTAGCCGCGCTGCTGGGCCACGCGGGTTTCCTTCTCCATGTAGGCCCCGCGCACCAGCTTGGCTCCGACGTAGTAGCCGGCCTCAGCCGCTACGTCGTGGGCGGCTTTCAGCGCCTCGAGGCGGTCGTGGCGGTAGAGCTGGTAGGTATTCCAGACAATGGCCGTCTCGCGGTTGTACTTGGCCATCATGTCGTAGGTCAGCAGGTCGATGGTGTGCTGAAACCAGCTCTCCTCGGCATCAACGAAGAGGCGGACGCCGTGTTGGTGGGCGCGGGCGCAAAGGCTGTCCACGCGGGCCACGGCCTGGGCGTGAGCCGCCGCCTCGCTGGCGGTGAGGGGCTGGCCGGCCTGGATTTTCTCCAGGATGGCCACGTTGGCTACGCCGGTAACCTTGAATACCGAAAAGGGAATGTGTTTTGAGCGGTGGGCCTCGTCGATGGTGGCCAGGATTTCGTCGCGGGTCCGGTCGTAGCTGCGGTCGTTGCCTTCGCCCTCCACCGAATAGTCTAAGATGGTGCCGATGTTGTACTTGCCCAGCTCCTCGGATACGGCCCGGCATTCGGCGATGGTTTCGCCCCCGCAAAACTGCTCGAAGATAGAATGCTTGATCAGGAATTTCGTGCCGGGCAGCCCCCACTTCAGCGCCGTTTTCATTAGTCCGCTGCCGGTTTTTACCAAGCTGCCGTTGTTCATGGCCGCGAACAGCGCGTAGGCTTTCCGCAGCTGCGCGTCGGATTTGGAGGCGAAGGCCACGCGAGTGTCTTCAAACGATATGGGCGGGGCCTGGGTGGGAGGGGCGGGCGACATAGAGTGGAGCAACTGGGGGTGGGAATTAGGGCGCGAAGCCAGCGGCAGGCGAAGGTAACCGGTAAACAACGTTCCGTGGAAACGAGTTACGTTTGCCCAGCTTTTCGGCGCCGCCGGAAACCGGTGCTCACTTGTCCGTTACCCTGTAAGATGGTCCTCCCTACTGATACGTTCTTCACCCGGCTGCTGGCGCAGAAAGGCCAGCCGCTGCTCATTGCCGGTCCGTGCTCGGCCGAAACCGAAGAGCAGGTGCTGGCCACCGCCCACGGCTTGAAAGCCCTGGGTTCAATCGACTTGTTTCGGGCCGGGATCTGGAAGCCTCGCACCCGGCCGGGCTCGTTCGAAGGCATGGGCGCCGCGGCGCTGCCCTGGCTGCAGCGCGTGAAGGCCGAAACCAGTATTCCCACGACTATCGAAGTGGCCAACCCGCGCCACGTCGAAGAAGCGCTGCGCCACGGCATCGACGTGCTCTGGATTGGGGCCCGCACCACCGTCAACCCCTTTGCGGTGCAGGAGCTGGCCGATGCGCTGGCCGGTACCGGCGTGCCCGTGATGGTGAAAAACCCCGTGAACCCCGACGTGGCCCTGTGGGCCGGCGCCCTGGAGCGCCTGGAGCGGGCCGGGATTACCGATCTGGCGGCTATCCACCGCGGCTTCAGCACGTTCGCGCCCAGCCGCTACCGCAACGCGCCCACCTGGATGCTGCCCATCGAGCTGAAAACGCGCTTCCCGCACATTCCCCTCATCTGCGACCCCAGCCACATCGGGGGGCGGCGCGACCTGCTGCTGCCCATCGCGCAAAAAGCCCTGGATCTGGACTACGATGGCCTCATGATTGAAACCCATCCCGACCCCGACCACGCCCTGAGCGATGCCGAACAGCAAGTGACGCCCCAGCGCCTCGGCGAAATTCTGAGCGAGCTGCAATACCGCTACCGCTCTTCTAATAACGCCGACTACCTCAACAAAGCCGAGGAGCTGCGCCACAAGATGGACGTGGCCGACCGCGAGATTGTGGAAGCCCTGGCTCGCCGCATGGCCTTGGTAGAAGAGCTGGCCGAGTACAAGAAGGAGAACAACGTCAAAATCCTGCAGCTCGACCGCTGGCAGGAAATCTTTAACACCCGCACCGACTGGGCCAGCAAGCTCAAGGTGAACGACAAGTTCGTAGCCGAGCTCTACAAGCTGATTCACATCGAAAGCATCCGCAAGCAGACCGAGGTGCTCAACGGTCGCCCCCAAGTAGACGGCGCGACGCATCTGGGGCCGGGACTATAGCCCGGCTCCGGGTGCGCTACGGCAGCCGCTCGTACGTGTCGATGGATGTGTCGGAAATGCAACCGCCACCCTCGGCCCGGTAGTCTAGCACCAACGTTCGGCCGTCGATGGTTGCGACTACTTGGTGGATCACGCCGCTGGTGCCCGCCAAACGGAGTATCGGAACCTGAGTGGTACTGCCGCATTCAACTGGACCAGTAGTCTTAGTGTAAGTGCCTTCCGAGATTATGCGGCCGTCTTTGCAGAACGAGAAGTTCTTACCCGTGAAGGTGACGCTCTCGTCGGGCCTAGACATGGGCAGGCAATAGCATTCCCGGTTGGTGAGCTTCCAGGTGCCGATGAGGCCCGTTGGGCTGACGGAGGTATCTTTTTTACAGCTTACCAGGCTTATTGAAACGAAGAGCGGCAGCAGAAAAGAGCGTAATGGGTGGTGCTTCATCAGAAGAGGGGGGTAAATTGATGGTAGAAGCGACTAAGGAAGCCGGACGTAGGTGTCACGCGGAGCATCGCAGGCAACGCCTCGATCTAATATTAGTTGGGTACTAGTCAGCGTGTAGGCGACACTGTGCGGCGCGGTATTGGTGCCAGTATAGGCGAAGGTTAAGCCCGGGACCGGCGAAGACCCGCACGGGGTAGCCGTACCAAAGGTGTAAGTGCCACTGGACGTTAACAGGCCGTCTCGGTAGAAAGCAAAACCGGAAGCAGTGAATATGACCATCTCGTTGGGTGTGGGACTGGGCAGGCATTCGCATTCCCGGCTCGTAAGCCTCCAGGTACCGATGAGGCTGCTTGAGGCTGGGCATTCAGTGACCTTAGGAGCCTTGACCTCCTTTTTACAACTGGCTAAGCCAACGGTGCCGATTGAGAAAAGCAGTGCGGAAAATTGAAAAAAGCGTTTCATTGAAGTTGGTAAGTCAAAAATGGAAGGTCAGGAAGCCAAGCGAATCATGTAAAAAGAATCTCCCGTTTGTGCTTTGGTGACTGGTCGCGGCGCGTAATAGTTGCGCGTAAAAAGCAGGATGGGCGGTTTTTTATGCTGACTTTTGCCCCATGCATACTTCCGTTGTCATCGGTCCCGAAGCCCTGCCGGCGCTGGCCGAACTGCTGGCTCGGCCGGCCGTGAGCCAAGTATTTGTGTTAGTTGATGGGAACACGGCCCGCCAGTGCCTGCCCTTGCTGGAAAAGCACTTGCCGACCAGCTATCAGCTCATTGAGATTCCGGCCGGCGAAGGATATAAGACCCTGGCCAGTTGCGATACCGTGTGGTGCCAGCTCACCGAACAGCGCGCCGACCGCCACGCGGTGCTGGTGAATCTGGGTGGGGGCGTGGTCACGGATTTGGGCGGTTTTGCGGCGGCCCTCTACAAGCGCGGGATCCGCTTTGTGCAGGTACCCACTACGTTGCTGGCGCAGGTCGATGCCAGCGTGGGCGGCAAAACCGGGGTCGACTTTCAAGGGTATAAAAACCAGTTGGGCGTGTTTCAGGCCCCGGCTGCCGTGTTTATCGAGCCGCAGTTTTTGCAAACCCTGGACCCGCGCCAGCTAAAGTCAGGCTATGCCGAGGTGCTTAAGCACTGGCTCATTGCCGATGCGGCAGCCTTCGCCCAGCACCGCCGCCTGGGATGGCTCACCGATAACTGGACGCCTATTATCCGCGAGTCGGTGGCCCTGAAGGAGCGGATCGTCAGCCAGGACCCCCTGGAGAATGGTCCCCGCAAGCTCCTCAATTTTGGCCACACGGTAGGCCACGCCCTCGAAAGCTATCTGCTCACCCAGCCTGGGCGCGAGGCCCTGCACGGCGAGGCCGTGGCGGCTGGTTTGGTGTGTGAAAGCTGGCTGTCGGTCCAGCGCGGGTTGCTGAGCCCCGAGGAGTTAGACAAAATCGAAACCTTCGTGTTGTCAGTATTTGATAAGCTGGCGTTCGTGGGGCTGGAAACCGCCGCTATTGCTGAATTCGCGCTGCAGGACAAGAAAAACGCGGGCGCCACCATCCAGTGCACCCTGCTGCAGGGCATTGGCAACGGGGTTTTTGACCAGCCCGTGACCCTGGCGGAAATAGCCGAATCGTTGCGCTATTACCACCGACTGTAGTCGCCGGGTCGGCCCGCGTGGGCCAGTTCTTCTCGCAAGAAAAATTCATTTCGGCGCCGGTTGAAGCCGGTGCTCCCACTCTATGCACTTATCCTGGCCCGGCGGGCCGCTGCGCGGTACCGCCCAACTACCGGCTTCCAAAAGCGAAGCCAATCGCGCCCTCATTCTGCAAGCGCTGGCGGGCGGGGGCACCGTCAGTAATTTGTCGGATGCTCACGACACCCAGCTTATGCGCCGCCTGCTGGCCGCGGCACCGAGCACTGCGGTGCTCGATGCGGAAGATGCCGGCACCGTGATGCGCTTCCTCACTGCCTACCTGGCTATTACGGGCTGGCGGGGCCAACTCACGGGCACCGCCCGCATGCAGGAGCGCCCCATTGCCGTGCTCGTGAGTGCGTTGCGGCAGGCGGGGGCCCGCATTACCTATCTGAAAAAGGAGGGCTTTCCGCCGCTGGAGTTCGCGGGCCTTATCGCAGCCGACACCGGAGGCCCCGGCGAAACGGAAATGCGCGGCGACATCAGCAGCCAGTACATTTCGGCCCTGCTGATGCTGAGCCCATACCAGCCCGGTGGCCTGCGCCTGCGCCTCACTGGCCCCGTCGGCTCCCGCCCGTACATCGACATGACCCTGGCGCTGATGCGGCGGTTTGGCGCCGATTGGATGGTTGAGGGCGACACCATCCGGGTAGGGCCAACTCCGTACCAGCCCACCGACTACACGGTGGAGGCGGACTGGTCGGCCGCCAGCTATTGGTATTCGCTGGTGGCGTTGGCACCGGCGGGCTCGGAGATTACTTTGCCGGGCTTGCGCGAGCAGTCGCTGCAAGGCGACCAGGCCATTGGGAGCCTCATGGCGCATTTTGGGGTGCAAACAACCTTCTTGCCCGACGGCATTCATCTCCGGCAGGTACCGCTCCCGGCTGATAATGAGCAATTATTCTTCGATTTCACCAACTGCCCGGACTTAGCCCAAACCGTGGCCGTGGTAGCGGCTACCCTGGCTATTCCGGTTGAAATGACCGGGCTGGAAAGCTTGCGCATCAAGGAAACGGACCGGATTGCTGCCCTGCAAACCGAGCTGGCTAAGTTTGGCGGCAACTTGCGGGAAGTGGGCGCGGGCCGTTTCCGAGTGGAATCAACGGGTTTCACCGTGGACAAGCAAATGGTCGACACGTATCACGACCACCGCATGGCCATGGCGTTCGCACCCCTGGCCCTACGCGGGCCGCTTACTATTGCCGCCCCGCTGGTGGTGAAAAAATCGTACCCGCGGTTCTGGAAAGAATTGGCTCAAGCCGGCTTTACTACCCGCGAAGCTGAGTGAGGTAGGCCGCTGACTTACGCAGCCGGCTGCCGTACCAGCTGAACAGCTCTCCATCAACAACTTGAATGGTTGCCGCCGGGCATAGGGCTTGAAATTCAGCCTGGTGCTTGGCACCGAACGGGTACGGCTCCGACGACAGCAGAATGTGCTGGGGCGCGGCGGCGGCTAACTGCCCGGCGGTTATTTCCGGGTACCGATGGTGGTCGGCGAAGGCATTCACGAACCCGGCGCGCTGCAATAAGTCATTGATAAAAGTGCCGGTCGCGGCGACCATGTAGGGTTTTCGCCAAATAAAGTAAGCGGCTGAGCGCCCTGGTCCGTTACCCGGAAGCGCGGCAAACGAGGCGTCAATTTCCTGGGCCAGCGTTTCGGCGGCTTCCTTTTTACCCGTAATAAAGCCCACGCGCCGAATCATGTTCAGGGCGGTTGGCAGGTCGCTAATGTCGCTGAGCCAGACCGGGTAGGTAGCCGCTAACTGCTCGATTCCGGCCTGGTAGTTTTCTTCCTTGTTGCCAAGAATTAAATCCGGCTGCAGGCCAGCTATTTTCTCGAAGTCAAACTGCTTGGTCCCGCCGACGACCGTAGCTTGCGCGCGAGCTTCGGCCGGATGAATGCAAAACTTGGTGACGCCCACTACCTTTTCGGCCAGTCCTAAATCGAACAGGAGCTCCGTTTGCGACGGCACCAGGGAAACAATCCGCTGGGGCGGAAACGGCACCGCTACCTGCCGGCCCATTTGGTCGGTAACGGTAAGAGGCAGGGATAGGGGAGAGCGCACGGAATGACCCCACCTTTCAGGCGGAGCGTCAGGGAATAACAATCGTTATTGGGGAGGCGTTGGTAGCGTTGCCCGCGTGGCAATGTGCTCGTTCATTGACGTTAGTGGGCCTTTTTAGTAGTTTAGGGTTAAATTCAAGGACAGCTTTACTTACAAAGACAACGTCCTTTCAAGTTGTCAGCAGTAAACAAGTCCCTAATACCACGCTCTTTCTCTAACGAGACAAAAGTCCCGTAGTAATTATATGAAACGTTGAAGTCAGCGTTTTGAGACTTTATAGCATACTTCCCCCCAAAGCGTGAGTGTAAAGTGAGAGGATAAGTGCCATTGACCTTTAGCGGGGTACAGTTTACGCCTTTCTGATTCAAGGAAACAATCTTGAATATTGAATCATTGCGAGTGACGTATATCAAAAACAGGTTCTTAACAGAATCGATTCTGGTAACCGTGTAGCCAGTTGGCGGCTTTTCAGACGGACGAGCTTTGATAGGTGCCGCCTGACCACATATGTGCTGCAAGGGTACTAGTATAGCACTAAGAGCGATGAACAGGTATGAGTGAAAGGCTTGCATGTATTTTATGGTATGTTCTGTACTATTCGCATTTTGCCGCTTGCATCTTTTACTTCGTAAATTTGACGGGTATCCGGACCATAATCGGGTACGACATTTTCGACTTGGTCATAAATGGCGCCACCTGTTTAGGTGGGGATATTATCATGGGCTGCCTAATAAAAGCAATTGTTTGCATTGAATTAATTGATAAACCATATTTGATAATTTTTTAAATCATAAAATTTTCCTTGGTTTAAGGATCATCACGATAGTGGTAGCGTTTTTGGGCGTATGCTACCCGTATGTAGCTCCGTATTTAAACTAAATCAGGAATCTTATTTCAAACAAATTTCTGATTATCAGCAAATAGCAACTCTATTAAAAGTTTGATCCAAAAGTTAATCGGCTGATCCTTTTACCTGTTTATCTCCGTTAATTGCGGTTCTCTGTGCCTCAATTATAAGCCTCATCTACTTTGGTGGTAACTCATCCTGATTGGCTAGGTATTCTCTATGCTCTATTATGTCAAATAAGCTTTCTGCCAGTTGCTTTTGTTCGTTAAAAGTGAAGCTTTTGGGATACTGAGATAGGAAGTTGCCCAAAAGAGTAAGGAGGCGGCCAGATGTAATGGAACCGGGGAAGATTAGCTTATTCCGATACCGGAATACTACATTATAACCAGCATGAGCACTTTGAATGCCAAATTTGTATATAGCGACACCGGGCACAGATGATTTAGTAACCAAGTCAACCTGATACATCGCGTTGTACTCGTCAGCTTGGGATGATTGCTTAGTAGCGACTAAGTAGTTAAAAAGCTCCCTTTTAATATTCGTTTTGCTCGTAATTAATACGGTACGGTCAGTTTGTGCGAAGGCGTGACCACCCGGCAGTAGAGTAAGTATAAAAATAAAGGTTCTTTTGCCAATCATATTAGCTGTCTAAAAAATGTTTAATTAATGTTGAGCTGCTTTCTTATCTTCAAATTGATTAATAATAGCATCTCTAATCATGTTTGGCCCTGATTCTATATCGTTTTTTGCTCCGTTTTTCGAATTTTGCTGTTGCATATTCACATTCTCCTGGTTGGTCGCGTGCTCAATTTCGTGACCGGAAGTACCTGCAAAAACGCCTTCACGGTGATACCCTGCTGCATCAGCAGTTTTATTGACAGACTTTTCGTAAATAGTAATCGTAGCTGCCTCGGCTTTGAATTTCCCATCTTTTCCCTCAGAAATCTTAGTCAGCACTGTTCCCCCTCTTTGTGGCTTACCATTCGTGCCCATTTTATCTTCTTGGCTAACCTTTAGCGTCACTTTCACATCAGAGGAAATCAACTTATCTAATTGCTCTGTACCAATACCACCAGCATTTAGCAGAGCGTTTCCAATTCGCAGTGTTGCCTTGGAGGCGTTGGCTGAAAACGAAATTTTTCCTGATTCAGCATCCCTGGAATAGGTAACAGGTTTTCCATCCGTACCTACAATTTCCCTTCCGTCAGGGTCTTTGTAACGAATCGGGTTATTGTCAACATAGACATAAGGGCTAAGGAAGAGGTACTTCTCCGCCAAGGGGTCGGGGCTAAACCAACGACTGGTGACTTCGGGCCGGACCCGACCGACCAGTGAATCACCAGGCAGCAGGTAGGCAATGCGGCGCAGGCGGGTGTTATAGACAACTGAGCCAATGCGCCGCAGGCTGTCATTGGCGAAAAATTCGGGGTAGCGTCCCCCGCTCAACGTCGCCACCTTGATTTTGAGCCCAAACCGCTCGAACGGCTGTTGGGCTTGGACGGTGTGGCAGAGGCCCAGGGCCAGCGGCAAAACAGCGTAAACAGGACGCATAGTAAGGACTTAGTGCTTGCGTTGGTATTTTCCCTTTTCATCCAGCACCGAATGTAACCAGTCGGCATACATCTGCGCGGGCATTTCGCGGTAACCCGTCTCAAAGATGCGAGTATAAGCGGTTTCCATTGCGGCAAAGGCAGCGCGGGCGTCAGCCGCGTTGGTTTGGCGCTCAAACTCTCCCCGAAGCGTTTCGGCTTGTAGCAACTGCGCGTTGATGTATTGGGGGAAATGGTGCAGGGCCAGGGCCGTGCATTTGCGGACGAACGCGGCGCTGCTGTCAGACGATACTTTCCGCTCGTAGCCTTTGGCCAGGTCCACGAGACAGAGCACAACATTTTGCTTGGCACTGAGCGTGTCCATATAGATGCCGCTGACAATGGTTTCCTTGCTGACGTAGCCCGAGGCCATCAGCCACCCGTCCGTCGGGAAGGTGTAGCTGGTCAGCTCCGTATTGTAAAACCCATCTTTCTGGTCGCGCTGCTTCAAATAAATGTGGTTGGGGGCCAGACTAAGCCAGGTTTGCGCGCCGGTTTCGTCAGCCAGTATCTTATAGAGGTAAGGCAACGAGTGGCAGTTACCCGAATGCGTCACGAGCAACTTGCTGACAAACATTTTGGCCCAGTTACGGTCCCCGTCAAAATCCTCAAAATCGTAGCGATAAGGAAGTAAGCGTAGCCCTTTGCCTACGGTAATGGTATCCTTCATCAAGCGGAAAATGGCCGCGTTGCGGGCCACGTTCTCTCGGTCGTCCTCGTTATAGAGAAAAAAAGGGTCATTGTTTGCTTTTAAGACGCGGCAGACTTGCGCCAGCGCGGAAATATGCTGACTAAATTCCGCATAGCTCAGCCTATCATCAAAATACGCATTCTCTGTCAGAAACACGGCTCGCTTGAAGCTGAGCGGGTATGTTCCGCTGAGCATCTTAGCCAACTCCTGATACGTCCGCTCGTACAGGTCACTGATAACCTGGTCACGGGTTGGGGCTACTCGTGCCGGTGGGATAACCACAGCTAGGCGTTGGGCCGGGACTTGAGCCGGCACGGAGGCAACCGGAGCAGGAACTGACCGGGGATGATAGGCGGGGGTGCGCAATGCCAGCGGCTCGATGGGCACCAGCGACCGGCGCGTGCAAGCCCCGGCCGCCAACAGCAGGAGCAACCCAAGCAAGGATAAAGGATGCTTCATAGCGAAGGGACTACCTAGCAGCGGGTTTTAGAAAGCCGGCCGCAGCCTGTAAACTTTCCTGTCGGTGTTGCTCATCCTGCGCGGAATTGAGCCAGCGGGCGTACTGTTCCGGAGGAATTTCCTCATAGCCGATTGCCGCTAGGCCCTGATTAGACCGAACGACTTCGGCCCACAGTGGCTTGAGGGAGGGGAGTTGCATAGCCTGTTCTTTGGTCGGACTGCCGGCCTTTTTATAGGCGCGGGCAAACCGGGTGAGAGCGGCGTTATGCAGAATAATGTGGGCCTGAACGCTTTGAGGATAATATTTTAAGGCCAGCTTCGCGCATTTTTCGGTGAAAGCATCCTCGCCGTAGTAGTGAGCGTATCCTTGCGCCAGGTCCGTTACTTGGTAGGCTAGGGTTTGGCGGGAGGTGAGCGTATCCATGTAGGCGCGTGTTTTCAGGGCAGCCGTTTTCACGTAGCCCGACGTCATGTAAAAGGCATCCGTGGTGAAGTGTCCATTAGTCGTTTCGTAGCTGTACAACTGCCCATCCGGCCCCACCACCTGAATGTACGAGTGGTTGGGAGCCATGCTAAGATTGGATTTTACGCCCAACTGGTCGGCCAGCATCTTATAGAGCAGTGGCATGGAGTGGCATTGCCCGGTGCCGGTGTGCAGCAACTTGCTCACAAATTGCTTGGTATAGTCGTTTTTGCCCCGAAAATCCACGAAATCATAGCGGTACGGTAGGTGCTTCGATACCACCTTGCCGGCATAGCTGACCCGCACGGTATCGGTCATGAGCTGTTGTAAGGCCACAAAACGGGCCGCCGGGCTATCCTTCGCGCCGGCCAGCCCCTGACACATGTGCACCAGTTCGTCCATTCTGGCCTTGAAGGCGGAGTAATTCAGTTTATTGTTCGAGTACGTGTTCTCCACGATGAACACGGCCAACGGCAGGTTTGCCTGGCGCCGCCCGTCCAGCATCTCAGCCAACGCATCGTAGGCGGCCCCGTAGAGCACCTTGTTACTGGCTTCAAAGTGGGCGTTAAATTCGGCTTGTTCGCGGCGCTGGCGCTCGATTTTGACAAAATCCTCCCTCGCTTCCTCAATGAGCTGGTTGCCTTGGGCTTGTTGCGCATTGTAGCGGTCCACCTCATCCATGTTTGCCTGATTCTGAGCGCGCATACGGGCCTGCTGGTCGTCGGCCAAATTGCCCAGGGAGGGCAGGCGTGGCCCTTGCGGCTTGGGCACCCCCAAGTCAGAGTTGGGCATTTGCCATGTCTGCGCGGACGCACCGGTGACTAGGCTCAGTATGAGCAACAAACAGACAAGGGGAGGCGGCGGGCAGCGCATTCAGGACGGGTTAAGCCCAACAAAAATAAGATATTTTATATTCTTATCCTATGCCTTTCCGTTTAGAGTGATTTTGTGTTCTGTTGTTACGAAAAAGACCGCTTATGAGAAGTACCGGAAGTCGTGGCCGTCTTCAATTCGCAGCAGCGTTTCGTAGATCAGCCGGATCACGTTTTCCACGTCGTCCTTGTGTACCGTTTCCACGGTGGTGTGCATGTACTTCAGCGGCAGCGAGATAAGGGCTGAGGCCACGCCCGCGTTGGAATAGGCGAAGGCGTCGGTGTCGGTGCCGGTAGCGCGGGTGGCGGCGGCGCGCTGGAAGGCAATGTCGTGCTGCTTGGCCGTGTCAATAATCAAGTCGCGCAAGTTGTTCTGCACAGCGGGCCCATAGGTAATTACCGGGCCTTTGCCGCAGTGAATGTCGCCGGAAGTTTTCTTCTCGTACATCGGCGACTGCGTGTCGTGGGTCACGTCGGTGATGATGGCCACGTTGGGCTGGATGCGGTGGGCAATCATCTCGGCGCCGCGCAGCCCGATTTCTTCCTGCACCGAGTTGACGATATAGAGGCCGAAGGGCAGGGGCTTGCCTCCTTCTTTCAGCCGGCGGGCTACTTCGGCAATCATGAAGCCGCCCACGCGGTTGTCGAGGGCGCGGCCCACGTAAAACTTCTCATTCAGCACCGTAAACTCGTCCTCGAACGTAACGACGGAGCCCACGTGCACGCCCAGCTCGGCTACTTCCTCGGCGCTGCTGGCCCCGCAGTCCAGAAACACGGTTTCAATGGTCGGCGCCTTGTCTTGCTCCGTTTTGCGCACGTGAATGGCGGGCCAGCCAAAGACAGCCTTCACAATGCCTTTCTCGCCGAAAATGTTAACGCGCTTGCTGGGCGCGACCAGGGGGTCGGAGCCGCCGTTGCGCCGCAGGTACAGATAGCCTTCCTTGGTGATGTAGTTTACGAAATAAGAAATCTCATCGGCGTGGGCTTCGATGACAACTTTGTACTTCGCCTGGGGGTTAACCACGCCGACCACCGTGCCATAGGTATCCACGAAATGCTCGTCGATGTAGGGCTTGAGGTATTCCAGCCACAGCTGCTGGCCTTCTTTTTCGAAGCCGGTGGGCGAGGGGTTATTGAGGTAGGTTTGAAGGAATTCGAACGATTCAGGACGCATAGTAGAAGGCCATTCTGAGCGCAGCGGAAACGCTTATCACGTCGGGGCTGCCGGATGTGGGGAACCTCACGAAAGCCGCTGCGATAAGATGCTGCTTTCGTCGGAATAATAAGCAACGTTACAGGGGAATATTTCCGTGCTTTTTGCGCGGTAAAACGTCCACTTTATTCTCCAGCATCTTGAAGGCGCGGATCAGCTTCTGCCGGGTCTGCGAGGGCAGAATTACTTCATCAACAAAGCCCCGGTGCGCGGCCCGATATGGCGTGGCGAACTTCTGCTGGTACTCGTCGACCTTCTCCTGCAGCTTGGCGGCGGGGTCGGCCGCGGCCGCGATTTCGCGCTTGAAGATGATTTCGGCGGCCCCTTTGGCGCCCATCACGGCGATTTCGGCGGTGGGCCAGGCGTAGTTCAGGTCGGCCCCGATGTGCTTGGAGTTCATCACGTCGTAAGCACCGCCGTAGGCCTTGCGGGTGATGACGGTAATGCGCGGCACGGTAGCCTCGCAAAAGGCGTAGAGCAGCTTGGCGCCGTTGGTAATGATGCCGCGCCACTCCTGGTCGGTGCCGGGCAGAAAGCCCGGTACGTCCTCCAGTACGAGGAGCGGAATGTTAAAGGAATCGCAGAAACGCACGAAGCGGGCCGCTTTGGTGCTGGCGTTGATGTCGAGCACCCCGGCCAGTACGGCGGGCTGGTTGCCCACGATGCCGATGCTGCGGCCAGCCAGCCGGGCAAAGCCCACGACGATGTTCTCGGCGAAGTTCTGGTGAACTTCGAGAAACGAATCGGCGTCGATGATGCCTTCGATGACCTCGCGGATGTCGTAGGGCTGGTTGGCGTTATCGGGAATCAGCTGGTCGAGCGCGGGGCGGCTTTCGTCGTCGTTGCTCTCGTAGGGTTGCGCGGGGGCAGTTTCCTCACAGTTTTGCGGCATGTAGCTCAGCAGCTGCTTGAGGTGGGTGATGCAGGCTACCTCGTTGGCGCAGCTGAAGTGCGTAACCCCGCTCTTGGCCGAGTGCGTGCTGGCCCCGCCGAGTTCCTCGCTGGTAACTTCTTCGTGAGTTACGGTCTTCACCACGTTCGGGCCGGTCACGAACATGTAGCTGGTGTGCTCCACCATCAGAATGAAGTCGGTGATGGCGGGCGAATACACGGCGCCGCCCGCGCACGGCCCCATGATGGCCGACAACTGCGGGACTACGCCCGAGGCCAGCGTGTTCTTGTAGAAGATGTCGGCGTAGCCGCCCAGGCTCACCACGCCTTCCTGAATGCGGGCCCCGCCGGAGTCGTTCAGCCCGACAACCGGGGCGCCGTTCTTCATCGCCAGGTCCATGATTTTCACGATCTTTTCGGCGTGCGTTTCGCTGAGCGAGCCCCCGAAGACGGTGAAGTCCTGCGAGAAAATGTACACCAGGCGGCCATTCACGGTGCCGTAGCCCGTCACCACCCCGTCGCCGAGGTAGTGCTCTTTGTCGAGGCCGAAATCTTTGGCCCGGTGCATCACAAACTTGCCAATCTCTTCGAACGAGCCTTCGTCCAGCAACAAGTCAATCCGTTCGCGGGCCGTGAGCTTGCCTTTTTGGTGCTGAGCGTCGATGCGGGCTTGCCCCCCGCCGAGTAAGGCTTCTTCGTTTTTGCGGGCCAGCAGTTCGTTTTTTGAAAGAGGGGAATTAGCGTGCGGATCGGGCATGGAGTGAGGGAAGCGCCGGATGATGAGGAGCGCGAGGATGGGAAGTCAAAGGTAGGTTACGAGCGAATTATCGGCGCATTCCCAAATGCCTCACCTCCGGCCCCCGTTCGCTTGAGGCGCGAAGCCGCAGGAGAGGGGAGCCAGACGACCCCGGTTTGCTTCAGGCGCGACGCCCCAGACGGTGGGTCCGGCGAGCCTTATTTTCCCAAAGCCCGCATGTAGCGCGACTTCGCTAAATCCGGGCAGCTGCTACGAATAGCGATGGTTGTATCCCCTTGCCAGAGGGCCTGTACCTACTCGGTTTAATTTCTTGGCTGCACCACTTTGTAGTTATCAATTGTATTCCAATCAACTAGCAACTGGTGTGGATCAAAGCCAACTTTAGCGGGCTTGTCAGGTACCGTCAACAAGAGCGTCTGCTTGCCGGATTTGATTAGGTGCTTTTGCAGATAGAGCGGCTTGCCGATCTGCTCGCCCTCCTCGGCGGGGGCGAAGACTCCGATTTCCACCCAATCCTTCATCGGTCGTTTCGTCTCGGTGCCGGCGCTATCCACTGCCAGCTTGTTCGCTCGCAGGGTGAGCGACACCTGCCAGGCGCCGTCTTTGAGCTGTTGGGCGGTGGCGGTTTCCGTCGTCAGGTCCCAAAAGGTGTTGGCTTTAAAGAGGTCGTGCAGCAGCGGTTGGAGCGAGTCCGGCGTTGCCGTTTGCAGCTCCCGGTAAAGATCCAGCGAAGTAGGCCGGGGGAGCGTCGTGGGGCGGTGGTTCGCCAGCAAATTCCGGAGCGCCCCGTTTACGCGGTCCCGGCCCACGTATTGGCTCAGCGCGTACAGCGCCCGGGGCCCTTTGCGGTACATCTGGTACCAGTCGGTGGCTTGCAGCAGCGGTAAGGCGGCGCGGGTGCGCGGGGTTTCATTTTCTTCCCGCAGGAAGCTCAGGAGCCGCCGCAGGTGCTCCGAGCCGTATTTATCCTCAACGACGCCCATGGCCGAGTACCAGGCTAGGCTTTCGGTAATCAGGCCCGCGCCCTCTACATCGGCTGGTTTGAGCTGGTTGCCCCACCACTGGTGCGCCACCTCGTGGGCCACCACGGCCGTCACCAGATCAAAGCCCCGCGGATCAGCCTTCGGGTTCAGCAGGAAAAAGCCCTCTTCGGTCGTAATATCGATGGGCGCGGCGTGGTTGCCGAAGTCGTAGCCGGGATGGGCCACGAAGCGCAGCTGCCGGTGCGGGTAGGGGCCAAACTGCTTGGTGTAATAGTCCAGCGAAGCCTGGGCACTCCGAACCATCCGCGTGGGGTTTTCCAGCAGCCCCGGGGGGTAGAAAATCTGGATGGCAACCTCCTGCTCCGGGCCGGCCGACGGGTTGCGCCATTTCCCTTCCCGCACCGCGTAGTTGGCCGAGAAAAAGGAATATTCGTTGCGGATGGGCGCATCCGTGGCGTAATGGAAGTAGCGGCGGCCGGCTTGGGTCCAGGTCCGGCGCAAGGTGCCCGGGGCCACCACCTGCTGGTCGACATCCGTGCCCACGATGGCCGCAAAGCGGATCTGCTCGGAGAACGGGGCATACCGACGGGCGGCCACGTCGTAGAGCGAGGCCGTGGCGGGCCGGGGGGGCAGGCCATACGCTTTGCGGGCGCCGGCCTCATCCAGCTCGCGGTAGGGCTGGTACCCGATGGCGGGCAGCCACTCCATATTCCGGAAGCTGGTGCCGTTTCCCAGCACCTGCGCGTCGGCTCCGCGGTTGGAAAAGCCCTGCGCCTGATACCTTACCTGAAAGCTCAGGCGTAGCGAATCGCTGGGGTGGAGGGGTTTGGCCAGGGCGTAAATGCGGTGGCCAAGCTCCTCGTCCACGAGCACTGCCTTCGCTGGCTGGTTAAAGCTAACCCCGGTGGTTGCAACGCCCACCCCCGTCGCCAGATGAACCGAGTCGATGGTCACCCCACTGTTATTCACCAGCAGGTAAGCGCCTTGGATTGCCACCCTCCGCTGCTTGGGATACATTTCTACCCGGAGGCTTACGGCGGTCAGCAGGGGCTGGGGCACGTTCAGGTATTGGCGGAAGCGCTGCTCGTAGGCAGCCCGCCGCGCCTTGACGGCAGCGGCGCTGGTATAGTCATGCAGCACGTTGGTGTTGTAGAAAATAAAACCGCCGGCCCCCAAAATACTTCCTATTGCTATCGCCGACACCAGGGCCACAGAACCCGTGAAGCGCCGACGAGCCAGTTGAAGCCGGGCGGCGAAACCTGCTTCCCGGCCCCGCACCCAGAAAAGCGTCGCTACCACCCCTAACAACAGCGCCCACGCTGCCCAGTAGCCTTTAAACCACAGCCAGGGCGCCAGCGTAGGCCCAAAGCCGGCCATGGCGGTATACGTCCAGCGCGGGCTGGCGGAAAAGACGAGCAGCTTATGCTCAATGCCCAGGGTAGCCGCGAAGGCAATGCCCCCGTAGGCCAGCAGCGCCACCAGATGGCCCACAAACTTCTGATTCACGAGCACGTGCACGGCGAGGGCCAGCAGGGCCAGGAGCAGGCACTCGACTAATTGCAGCCCGAACAGTACCTGCCCGTACAGTCCGAGCTCAGCCCGGGCCCCTCCCAAGCCCGCCTGTGCCGCCAAGCCGGCCATCATCAGGAGGGCCAGCCATACCACCAGCACCAAGCCCAGCGCCAGAAAGCGGCTCAGGAAGAGCACCCATTCCGGCACCGGCGCCGCGTTGGCAATCTCGCTCAGCCCGGTTTCCCGCTCCCGCCACACCAGCTCCCCGGCATAGAAAATCGTGAGCAGGGCCATGATGACCCAGAAGGGCTCCGGCTGTGTCAGGGAAGCGGTCAGAAAATCCAGGACGAAGTCGGTTCGGGGCAGCAACGGCACGCCGCGGCCCTTCAGGTTCCCGGGTACGGCCAAGCCCACCACCAGGGCCAGGACGGCCAGCAGGGGAAGGCCCGCCCGGCTTTTGGCGAGCTGCCAAAACGCCTGCCAGCTGATCAGACGCAACTGGTGCAGCTGCGTGGCAAAGCCATACGTTCCCCTGACCTGCGGCAGCGCCGCCCCGGTTCCCCGATTCAGCCTTTCCGGGGCCGCTACGGCTGGTGTTGGCCGTTTGCCCGGCTTCTGTTTCTGGCCGGTTTCGGGTAAAACGAGCTGAAAACGGACATAGGTAAACGCCAGCAGGCCCAGCGAGATGCCCAGCCACAGGAGGCGGTTGGTGAGAAAGGAGCCCTCCAGTAGAAACAGGCGCGTGTTCTTCTCCAGCGGGCTCCAGTCATTGGACATATGGTTCAGAACTGGGCCAAAACTCATCGGATCGGCCAACTTGCCCCATTCCCCCGCATTCGGCAGCACCTGCCAGACCAGGTAAGCCACCACGAACAGGGCCGCTCCTCCCAGATAGCTTCCCATGGCCCGGCGGCTAAGTGCTGCCAGCGAGAATTGAATGGCCGTCGCGTAAAAGGCGTTGGGCAGCACGATAAAGAAAAAGGCCGTAAGGTAGGCCGCCACCCGGAACGGACCCAGAATATCGGCCTCTACTCCCGCAACGTACATGGCCAGCAGCAGGCCCGCCGGAATAGCGAGCAGAATGAGGGCATTGAGGGCGAAGGCGGCCAGCAGCCGCCCGCCCAGGTAGGCGGCTTTGCTGGTGGGGGCGGTGTAGGTAAGCGAATGCATACGGGTCTGCACATCGCGCGCAGCCGCGTCGCCCGCCACCGATGCTCCTATCACCAACCACTTAACGCAGCAGATAGCCGCGACAGTCGCAATGACGATGGGCGCATTGACTAGAAAATAGCCGTCCCGCGCATCATCGGCATAGTTGCCAACGACTATCAGAAAAGCGAGCCCCAGGATAACCGCGAAGTAGAGCCAGGTAGTGGGCCGGTGAAGCTGGTACCGGAATTCCAGCGCAAAAATCCCTTGGAGCTTCATAGCACTATCCCCTCTGCTTTCTGCTGCTGACTGGTCTGGCCGAAGCAGCCCGTCATGGTACTGAAATAGGCATCCTCCAGGTCCGGCTCCACCGGTTCAAACCCGTTGCCGGGCCTTTCGGGGCTGTAAACCCGCACCATGGTGCGGCCACTCAACAGCTTGGCCGAAATGACCTGGTGCTCCCGTTCCAGCGCCGGCAGGGCATTTTTATCGGTCAGCTTGCGCCAGATCCGGCCCTTGAGCGCGGCAACCGCTGCCAGGGGCTGGGCTTCCAGCAAAATCTGGCCCTTGTTGATGATGGCCATGTTGGTGCACAGCTCAGCCACATCTTCCACAATGTGCGTGGAAAGGATGACCACGCTGTTTTCCCCTAACTCGCTCAGCAGGTTGAGGAAGCGCACGCGCTCGGCCGGGTCCAGGCCCGCCGTGGGCTCGTCTACGATCAACAGCCTGGGGTTGCCCAGTAAGGCCACTGCCACGCCAAAGCGTTGCCGCATGCCGCCGGAGTAACCGCCCAGCTTCTGCTTGCGCTTATCCCACAGATTCGTTTGTTTGAGCAGGGCCTCGGTGGTTGCCCGACGCAGCGTCCGGTTGGTAATCCCTTTCAGCACCGCGAAGTAGTCGAGCAGCTCCTCCGCACTGGCTTTGGGGTAAACGCCGAACTCCTGCGGCAGGTAGCCCAGCGTCTGGCGCACCGCTTCCTTCTGGTTCACCACATCGAGGTCTCCTAGAAATAGCTGCCCTTCATCGGGCTCCTGCAGCGTGGCCAGCGTGCGCATGAGGGTTGATTTACCCGCGCCGTTAGGGCCTAGTAGCCCATACATGCCAGGCGGAATATCCAGCGATATATTATTCAGGGCCTGCACGCCATTCGCATATCTTTTAGAGACGTTGCGGATGGTCAGGCCAAAGGGATGATTTCCCATCTTAATCTGGTTTGCTTCGGTTACTCTTTTAACACGAGGAAAGCGAAGCACCTGGGCCGGTCCTTGCTTTCTCTATTTCAGTACGAAGCAATTGCTACCCCATCGGAAGGCAAAAAGTGATATGCTACTGCGGCGAAGTAATCGACCAACTAGGGCTTTGCTTCCGCCAAAGCACTTGCAGGCTCCTTTTCACCTCTTGTAGATTGGAATTACCAGCTGGTCGAGAAGGTAGTCCGGGTATGCCTGGAAGGAACAACTTTGTTCCATGGACCGAATCAAAAAAATCTTCCGGCTGACTCACTTACTCGTCTGGGTCTTGTTCACCTTGTTGGTAGGCGGGCAACTGAGCAGTGAGGGCGATATCCACTGGCTTAGCACAACCACGGCATTTGTAGGGACCTGTTTATACGTCTTCTACACTCACTTTTACCTGTTGACCCGCTATGCCGGTAAGAGAAGGGGAGGGGGCTATTTCCTCCGACTGGCGGGAATCGTGTTGACCGGGCCTTTGCCCTTTTCATTCTTCCACCACAAGAAGCTGGATTTTGAGCACTACAGTATCCACCTAATCACCACGGTACCCATCTTTCTCTTCCTGAGCTGGCTGGCCCGGGTCACCGAGAATCTGGTTATTAATACAATCAGGAAAGAGCAGCTGGAGAAGCAGGCCGTGGAGGCAGAATTATATTATTTGAAATCCCAGATCAACCCGCACTTCTTGTTCAATACCCTCAACAACATCCACACGCTGGTTTATAAACAGGCGCCCGCCGCACCGGAGGCGGTCATGCAGCTGGCCTCTTTGATGCGCTATATGATTTATGAGTCGAATGCCTCCACGGTGCCGCTGGCAAGGGAGATAGACTATTTGCGGGATTATGTGAGTTTGCAGCAGCTCCGGTACAAGAACAGTCCGGTGGTCGACCTCCAGATAAACGGGGAGGCCGACTCCTGCTACATTGCGCCCTTGCTGTTCATCCACCTACTGGAAAACGCCTATAAACACAGCCCCGCGCGGTTGGAACCAGGCGACCTGAAGGTAAGGGTGGAGGTAAAAGAAGAGAGCCTGGCCTTTAGCGTGCAAAATCCAATAGCAAAAAGAACGGCTAATACGCTGGAAGAACCAGGGGGTATTGGTCTGCCCAACGTCCGGAAAAGGCTGTCGCTGTTATATCCTGACCAGCATACGCTGACCATTCAAAACACGGGCGAAACCTTTACCGTCATTCTTGCCATCCACGGTCTTCATTCACCGGATCATGAAAGAAAAGCTCACCTGCTATATCATTGAGGACGAGCATCTGGCCCAGGAAATACTGGAAGAATACATCCGAAAAGTTTCTTTTCTGGAGTTGAAAGGGTCCTACGTGAGTCCCTTGGAGGCCGCCGGTCCGTTGCAGGAAGACAACCCCGACCTGTTGTTTCTGGACATCAACATGCCGGATCTGGATGGGCTAAGTTTCATCCCGATGCTGAATCCCAAGCCAATGATTATCCTGACTACGGCCTATGATCAGTATGCGCTGAAGGCGTATGAGTTGGAGGTGAAAGACTACCTGTTAAAGCCCTTTACGTTCGAAAGGTTTTATAAAGGAGTTTTACGCTTGTACCAGGAACAAAGCCCGCGACATATCCCGGAGAAAAAGGAAGAAAAAGCTAAAACCAAAAATGAGCCGGAGTATATTTTCCTAAAGGTGGGCCACCGCATCCAAAAAGTAGCTATCCGCAATATTCTCTTTGTGGAGGGTATGAAAGACTATTTACGCATTCATACCACCGAAGAGAAGATTATGACGCTGTTGAACTTCGCCAAACTGGAAGAGCTGCTGCCCGCCCAGGATTTTGTTCGCGTGCACCGGTCCTTTCTGGTCGCCATTAACAAAATCGACCACATCGAGAAGAACCGGATTCAGATTGCCGACCAAATCATCCCCATCAGTGATACCTATGCCGAAGCTTTTTATAAAATGCTGAAGGGCTTTCAGTAGGGTGATTTGATAATGGAGTCTTTTTAACTCTATCCACTCTAAACAAAAAAGCCGGCCCTTCGCAAGGGCCGGCTTCTGTTACCTGGCTAAGCTATAGCTACGGCTGTGACCCGCTTACTTTTTCGAGTCCGCGTCGGGTGCTTCCGGCGTTTCGGCCGGCCGCTCGTCGCTCGCGAGGTTCTGAGCTTCGCCGCTTTTGCTGACGGCAAAAATCAGCTCTTCCTTGCCTTCCTCATAGTCGGCCGTGATGACGTCGCCGTGCACCACCTGCGCTTTGAGGATTTCCTCCGCAATCGGGTCTTCGATGTACTTCTGGATGGCGCGGTTCAGGGGGCGAGCACCGTATTTGGGGTCGTAGCCTTTTTCCGCCACAAAATCCTTGGCCTTTTCGGTCAGCTCGACCCGGTAGCCCAGCGCCTGCACCCGCGAGAGGAGCTTGCCGAGGCTAATGTCGATGATTCGGTGAATGTCTTTTTTGTCCAGCGAGTTGAAGACGATGACGTCATCCAGGCGGTTGAGGAATTCGGGCGAGAAGGTCTTCTTCAGGGCGTTGGTAATGGTGCCCTTGGTCAGCTCGTCCATATTCTCCTGCCGGGCCTTGGTGCCAAAGCCGATGCCGGCGCCAAAGTCCTGCAGGTCACGGGCCCCGATGTTCGAGGTCATGATAATGATGGTGTTGCGGAAGTCCACCTTGCGGCCGAGGCCATCGGTCAGGATGCCGTCGTCGAGCACTTGCAGCAGCAGGTTGTACACGTCCGGGTGTGCCTTCTCAATTTCGTCGAGCAGGATTACCGAGTAAGGCTTGCGGCGGATTTTCTCCGTCAGCTGGCCGCCTTCTTCGTAGCCCACGTAGCCGGGAGGCGCGCCGACCAGGCGCGAAACGCTGAACTTCTCCATGTATTCCGACATGTCGACGCGCACCAGCGCGTCTTCCTTGTCGAACAAGTACGTCGCCAGCACCTTGGCCAGCTCGGTTTTACCCACACCCGTGGGGCCGAGGAACACGAACGAGCCAATCGGCTTCTTAGGGTCCTTCAAGCCAACCCGCGTGCGCTGGATAGCTTTCACGAGCTGTTTGATGGCCTTGTCCTGGCCAATCACCTTGCCTTGCAGCTCGTCGTTCATGTTGAGGAGCTTCTGGCTCTCATTCTGAGCCACGCGCGAAACGGGGATGCCGGTCATCATGGCGATAACCTCGGCCACGTTTTCCTCTTTCACCGTGTAGCGCTTCTTCTTGGTTTCCTCTTCCCAGCTCTTTTTAGCCGATTCGAGCTGGTCGAGCAGCTTCTTCTCGGTGTCGCGGAGCTTGGCAGCCTCTTCGTATTTCTGCGATTTCACCACCCGGTTTTTCTCGCCCTTGATGTTCTCAATCTGCTCCTCGAGCGCGAGAATGTCCTCGGGCACCACGATGTTGTTGATGTGCACGCGGGCCCCGGCTTCGTCGAGAATGTCGATGGCCTTGTCAGGCAGGAACCGGTCGCTCATGTAGCGGTCGCTCAGCATCACGCACTGCTCAATGGCCTTGTCGGTGTACACCACGTGGTGGTGGTCCTGGTACTTGTCCTTGATGTTGTGCAGGATCTCGATGGTCTCCTCGGGCGTGGTGGGGTCCACCATCACCATTTGGAAACGACGCGCTAAGGCGCCGTCTTTCTCGATGTACTGGCGGTACTCATCCAGCGTGGTGGCGCCGATGCATTGAATCTCGCCCCGGGCCAGCGCCGGCTTAAACATGTTCGACGCGTCGAGCGAGCCCGAAGCGCCCCCGGCGCCCACGATGGTGTGCAGCTCATCAATGAACAGAATCACGTCGGGCGACTTCTCCAGCTCATTCATCACGGCCTTCATGCGCTCCTCAAACTGGCCGCGGTACTTGGTGCCGGCCACCAGCGAAGCTAGGTCGAGGGTTACCACGCGCTTGTTGAACAGCACGCGGCTCACCTTCTTCTGGATGATGCGCAGGGCCAGGCCTTCGGCAATGGCGGTTTTGCCCACGCCGGGCTCCCCGATCAGAATGGGGTTGTTCTTTTTGCGGCGGCTTAGGATCTGGGCCACGCGCTCAATCTCTTTCTCGCGGCCCACGATGGGGTCCAGCTTGTCGTCTTCGGCAAGCTTGGTGAGGTCGCGGCCAAAGTTATCGAGCACCGGAGTGCGCGATTTCTCGCCCGGCTTCTTGGTGGCCGAGCTACCGGCGCTGCCCCGGCCGCCCGGACCCGAGGAGCCAAACAGCTTGTCGTTGTCGTCATCGTCGGTATCGGGGCCGGCTTTGGGGCTCGGCGACGCGTTGCCATGGTAGTCCAGCGAATCGCGCACAGTTTCGTAGTTCACGTTAAACTTGGAAAGAATTTGAGAAGATATGTTGTCTTCGTCCCGCAGGATAGACAACAGCAGGTGTTCGGTACCGATGATTTCGGACTTAAAGATTTTAGCTTCCAGATAGGTTATTTTCAGCACCTTCTCCGTCTGCTTGGTAAGCGGAATCGAGCCGGTGATGCTGGTGCCCTGATTGGCGGTGTTGCGGGTAGCCTGCTCCAGCGAGAACTTCAGCTCATCAATGGATACGCCCAGCTTACGCAGCAGGCCCAGGGCGGTGCCTTCCGCCTCGCGAATCATGCCCAGGAGCAGGTGCTCGGTACCGATGTAGTCGTGACCGAGACGGATGGCCTCTTCCCGACTGAGGGAGATGACCTCTTTGACGCGGTTTGAGAATTTAGCTTCCATGCCAATAAACGTAGTGAAAAATCAGATAGCCCCGCGTCGGGAGAATACACGAATAACGGGTTGGGCCGAGGTAGCTTGAAAACAAGCTGATTCGGGCGAAGGTTCGGGCCGGGAACGGCTCGTAAGTTAATTTAACGTCGGCTCCAAATTACGGATTGCGGTGTAAAATACCAGCTACCGTAAAAAAGCGCCGGCCGCGGGTCCCTGCGAGAACAAAAGATCCAGTACACTCAGCCCCGGCTCAAAACCTGGGCCAAACACCTGTGGGTACGGCCGCACCAGCGAATGGGCTGCCGGACTGTCAGGGTCGGCCGTCTTAGAGGCGGCTTTGGGTGTCAACCAGTCGCGTCGGTCCACGAGGGGCAGGCGCGTAGTAACAAGATCAGCATTGTCGAAAGAAGGTTGCGCGGAGTAGTCAGGAAGGTAAGAGGTGGTGAGATGAATGGGCAGGGTCAGTCGAAAGCAGCGCAGCAATAAGCGCAGAAATTGCAAGTTCAGGTCGAAGAGCAAGATAGGCTTACCTACGTAAATATCGTGCAGGTAGTCGGCGTAATACTCAAAATACGGGCTGTTGCCGTAGGCGGTTTGTAAGGTGCGCCAGTGGCGGTGAATCCAATTCTGCCGGTAGTCGATTTCGACGGCGGCGATGCTGACCTTTGCGGCCCGGTTGCCATCGATAACCGGCACGGTGAGGGGCTGCACGCCCTGGGCCGTGCGAATAAGGCAGCGGTTACGAAACGTTTGCTTGCGGTAGTGCTCGTGCGCTTCGAGCAGGATACCGTCGGCACGAAGCAGCTCGGCGAAAAGCGCGGCGGGCGGGTGGTAGTGCAGTTCGGTGAGTATGAGCACGGACGAAAATTAGGAGATGGGCAGCCGTTGATGACGCGAAGGTTGCACCGAAGCCCGCGGTGTACTTGCTTCAAGGGCTTACTTTTGCCTTATGCGCCGCTTCTTTTTCCTACTATTTGCTGCCTTCGCCTCACTCGCCGGGCGGGCCGGCACTCCCCAGATTTTGTTGGACGTGGCCCGCTTCCGCAACCTGAACCAGGTGCAGAAAGGCGCGGAAGTGGAAATTTACGTTACCGTGCCCACGCAGTCGTTGACTTACCGGCAGCGCGCGCCCCGGTCCTTCCAGTCGGCCGCCACCGTTACCCTGGACGTTCTCAAAGCCGACGGCCAGCCGGCCTACCACGAGGTGATCACGCTAAAGCCGCCCGTGCTCACCGACACGACCATTGCCATTAAGAATCCGCAAAGCTTTTTGAAAAGGATTCTGCTGCCGGATGGTAAGTACACCGTCCGCGCTACCGTGCGCGACCAGTACCGCAAGGCCAACGGCGAAGCCACCGTCGAGAAGCCCCTGGTGCTGGAAGCGCCTGCGGGCCCGTTTCTCGCCGACATCGTGCTGCTGGCTCAGCCCGCGGTTCGGAGCGGCGGCGCCGACAATTTTACCCGCGGGGGCTACCGCCTCACCCGGACCCCCGACAACGCCTACGCTCGGGGCGCCGACAACATCTTTTTCTACACCGAGCTCCACAATGCGCCCGCGGGCCAGCCCCTGCGCGTGCATTACCACCTAACCACTCCCGATGGCTCGGCGGCGGATGCCGATGCGGCCCTCACTCCCCAAAGCGGGCGACCCACCCCGGTCGTCGGCCAGCTTCCGCTGGGCCCGCTCCCGGAGGGACCGTTTACGCTGTTTGTGGAGGTTTATGGCGGGCCCAACACGAAAAAGCTGCTGGCGGGGCACCGGGCCATTGGCCAGCGCACCCCCGGCGAGTACGCCCCGGCCGGCGCGGCCCCGTCCCGATGAACAACGGAGTGAAAGGGTCGGCGCCCGGCGGCGGGCCGGCCTACGCCTGGTACTTCGAGCCGCTGCGCTGGCTGCTGCTGGGCGTGGCCCACTTACCGCTGACAGTGCTGTACGGGTTGGCCGGCGGTATTTACTTTCTGCTGGCCTACGTGCTGCGCTACCGCTGGCAGGTGGTGACGACCAACCTGAGCAATTCCTTTCCGGACAAATCGGCCACGGAGATTGAGCGCATCAGAAAAGGCTTTTACTGGCACTTTGCGCAGGTGGTGGTTGAGATTCTGAAGCTGGCGGCGATAAGGCCCGGAGAGTTGGCGCGGCGCCTGCACTTCACCAATCCCGAGCTGATGACGCGGCCCTTTGCCGAGCAGCGGCTGGTGCTGTCGCTGGGCTCGCACATGGGCAACTGGGAGTGGATTCTGGCCGGGGCGGCGCTGGAGTTCCCGGGCCGGGCGGCGGGCGTGTACAAGCCCCTGAGCAACCCGTTTTTTGAAAGCTTCATGCGGCGGCTGCGCACCCGGCTCGGAGCCGATGCCGTGCCCATGCTCGCGACGCTACGCTATCTGGTGGCGCACAAAGGGGAGGGCCGCACCCTCAGTTTGCTCACCGACCAGGCCGCGGGGCCTGAAGACCGGCCTTACTGGACCACCTTTCTGCACCAGGACACCAGCTTTTACACCAGTGCCGACCGGCTGGCGGCGCAGCTCGATTGCGCGGTGCTGTACGTAGGCATTCGCCGGGTGCGGCGCGGGCACTACGCAGTGACGTTCACCGAGCTGCCCGATGGCCGGGTCGCCGCCGCGGCCCCGGCCGGTAAATTTCCGGTAACCGAGGCATTCGCCCGGCAGCTGGAGCAGGATATGCGCACCTCGCCCGAGCAGTATTTGTGGACGCATCGTCGGTGGAAGCATAAAAGGTGAGGGCTATGTGCTCGTTACCCTGGTTATCGTCCGAGTCCTTCGACGTCCCAGCAGCTGGAATCCATCTCCGTGCACTACCTACCGAATAATTTCAGAATCATTTCCCCCGTATACCTGGCGTCTGGCTCCCCTCTCCTGAGGCTTCGCGCATGAAGCGAACTGGGGTCCGTCCCGTAGGGGTCACGTGAGGTTCCCCGGCCGCGCCATAGAAACAGCTCTTTGGATTACAGCAACGAGCGTGTATCAACTAAAAAGCCCCGACTCGGTACGCCGAATCGGGGCTTTTATATTTTCACGATAGCAGCCTGGCTGTTGCGTGAGGGGAACTGCTGCGGGGCTGTTTGAGGCGTGAAGGGCTAGTTACGATGAGTTGCCTTCCCGTTTTACAGGTACTGCTCGATGTCCCCGGCACCCTGGCGGATTAACTCGAAGTCGTCGTTGGTGCAGTCGACAATGGTGCTCGGGGTGATGCCGCCGAAGCCGCCGTCGATGACGAGGTCGACCAGCAGGCGGTATTTTTCAAAGATGAGGTCGGGGTCGGTGACGTATTCTTCGAGAGTGTTTTCATCTTCCCGCACGGAGGTGCTCACAATGGGATTACCTAGCTCCTTGACCAATTGGAGGATAATTTGGTTGTCGGGCACCCGAATACCTACCGTTTTCCGCTTCACCCCGCCGAAGCGGGGCGCTTTGGCGCTGGCTTCGAAGATGAAGGTGAACGGGCCGGGCAAGGCTTTTTTGATGACCTTATACGTGGAGGTGGTGATGCCGTGGGCGTAGTCGGAAATGTGCGAAAGGTCGTGGCAGATGAAGCTCAGGTTGGCCTTTTCGGGGAATAAATTCTTGATGCGGCAGACCTTGTCGACGGCCTTGGCATTGGTTACGTCGCAGCCAATGCCATAAACCGTGTCGGTGGGATAAATAATAACCCCCCCTTTGCGCAGTACGTCAACGGCTTGCTGGATGCGGCTAAGGGGCGGGTTATCAGGATGAATGCGCAGGAGAGTGGCGGGCATGAGAAGAGCTTAGGAATGAAGAATGTGACGGCGTGCCAGGGCCGGCTGTTAACGGGCTGCGGCGGCAATGACTGGGCCGGCCGGGCCGAAGGCGCGGGCAAGGTACTACGCCCAACCGAAACACAACAACTAACCGACCAGTCGCCCGCTGCGTTTGCGGCCCTTCGTACTTTTGAGGCCGCCCCTGTTTTCTTTTCTGATTTCCCATGTCCCAGCCTGCCAAAAAGTCGGCCATCGAATACCGCGACCAAGCCCTGAAACGCCGCCGGCGCTGGGCCACCGTCAGCGTCGTTTTTACGCTCACGCTGGTGTGTTTTTCCTTCTATTTCTACCAGGTGTTCTTCACCGCCAACATCGAAACCAAGGGCAAGCCGACCTACGTCGTCGTGCACCGCGGCCAGGACTGGCAGCAGGCCCTCCGGACCATAGAGGCGACGGGCGTGGTGGTCGACAGGCTCTCGCTGCACTTTGTGGCGAAGCTCATGAAATACCCCGGGCACGTAAAGCCGGGCCGCTACGAGCTGAAGGACGGCTACACCAACCGCCAGCTGATTAACGTGCTGAAAGCCGGCCTGCAGTCACCGCTCAAGCTCACGTTCACCAACGTGCGGCTGCGGCGGGAGCTGGCCGATAAGCTCTCGGATCAGATTGATGCCCGCCCCCGCGAGATTGATTCGTTGCTGAGCAGCCCCAGCTACACGCGCGGCCTGGGTTTCGACACCACCACGGTGCTCAGCATGTTCATCCCGAACACGTACGAATTGTACTGGAACACGTCGGCCGACAACCTGATGAAGCGGATGAAGAAGGAGTACGAGAAGTTCTGGACGCCGGCCCGGGATGCCGCTCGGGAGAAGCGGCACCTGACCCGCGCCGAGGTGAGCACCCTGGCCAGCATCGTGGAAGCCGAGCAGCAGCAGCACCCTGACGAGCGGCCGCGCATCGCGGGGGTGTACCTGAATCGCCTGAAGCGCGGCATGAAGCTGCAAGCCGACCCCACGGTGGTGTACGCCAACGGCGACTTTACCATCAAGCGGGTGCTCAACGTCCACTTGCAGAAAGACTCGCCCTACAACACCTATAAGTACGCCGGCCTGCCGCCCGGGCCAATTAACCTGCCCAGCATCGCCAGCATCGACGCCGTGTTGAAGCCGGAGAGTAACAACTACCTGTACTTCTGCGCCAAGGAGGACTTCAGCGGCTACCATGCCTTCGCAACGAACGAGGCCGAGCACACGCTGAATGCCCGCCGCTATCAGGCCGCCCTCACCCGGGCGGGCATCCGGTAGCTTGGGTAAAACCTCTGGCCTGAAAAACAGGTACTGCTAGTATCAGGTAGCCTGTAACTAGGTATAGAGCGTCCGGTCGGGCGGCCGCCGAGACGTCTCGCTTGAGTTTGGAATAGTAACGCTATCGTCAGACGACGCGAGTGAGGTGTCTCGGCCACGCTCGACCGGACGTTCCAGTCTTCATTATGTATACTTCCGACATTCAGATTCGCGTCCGTTACGCCGAAACCGACCAGATGGGCTACGTCTATCACGGCAACTACGCGGCGTACTTTGAAGTGTCCCGCACCGAGGCGTTTCGGAAGCTGGGCATCAGCTACAAGGAAATGGAAGCCGACGGCGTGGGCATGCCCGTGGGCGAGCTTCGCACCCGTTTCCGCCGGCCCGCCCGCTACGACGACTTACTGACGGTGCGGCTCTTGTTGCGCCAGCCGGCCGAAGGGGCCCGGGTGCTGTTTGAGTATGAGATTTACAACGAAGCCGGCCAGCTCCTCACTGAGGGCCATACCCTGATGGTGTTCGTAAAAACTACCACTGGCCGGCCCGTGCCCATGCCGGCCCGCATTCAGGAGCGGCTGGCAGCCTATTTTAGCGACGATGAATTTGATAGCCCGGTGCTGCCCTCGCCCGGGGCTATCGCGCCCGATGCCCCGGCTCCGGCCGCATTTAGAAAATGAACAGCTACTCTAACGGGCAAGAAGCGTCAGCAACTGGCCGCTCTCTAGCCGTTAGATGTTCCTTAATGCTTTGTGATACTTGAAAGTCCCCGTTATCCGTCGTACTCGTTTCCCGGATGTGCGCAAGCAGCGGCCTTACCGGCGGCTAATTGTGGGGCTGAAGCGCCTGCGCCTGCCCGGGGGGCACGCCTCGGTGTACGACGTGCTCGACCGCATTCTGCACGAGCTGCGCCTCGACAGCCTGGAGAAGCGCGCCGCCTACATGGCTTTCAACCTCACGGTGGCCCTGTTTCCGACCATCATTTTTCTGTTCACCCTCATTCCGTACATCCCCGTTCCGAATTTGAACGTGGACATTCTGCAGTTTCTCGGCGATTTCATGCCGCGCGAGCTGTACGCGGCCACGGCCTCGACGATTGAGGACATTGTGAATATTCCGCATGGCGGGCTGCTCTCCTTTGGTTTTGGCACGGCGCTGGTGCTCAGCTCGAATGGCATCATGGCGCTGCTCGATGCCTTCGAGAAGAAATACCCCTGGTTTAAGCACCGCAGCTACCTTCGCAAGCGCTTGATTGCAACGGTACTCACGTTCGTGCTCTCGTTGATTCTGGTGCTGGCCATTGCCGGCATCTTCTTTGGCACCTACCTGATTGACGGGCTGGTATTCTACGAAATCATCTCCGAGCGATTCACCGATTTGGTGCTGACCCTGATTCGCTACGGGTCGCTGGTGGGCCTGTTTCTAAGCACCACCTGCGTGATCTATTACTTCGTGCCGCCGGTGCAGGATAAGTGGCCCCTGCTGTCGGCCGGGGCGGTAGTGGCTACGCTGCTCATCTTCCTGGTGTCGTTTCTCTTCACGCTCTACGTCCGCATTTTCGATTCGTACAATCATTTCTACGGCTCCATTGGCGCGCTGGTGGGCTTTATGGTGTGGCTGGAATTCGTGTGCATGACCCTGATTATCGGCTTCGAGGTGAACGTGAGCATGGATGCCATCACGGGGCGCCGACGGCGCATGATGCAGGAGACACTGCGCTCGCTGCAGGATAAGGAGTGAGCAGGGGAGGGACTGGCTCTAAAGAGGATAGAAGAAATTTTGTGAGAAATGCGGCATTTCTCGTTTGTCATTCCTCTTTCTTTTCTACTTTTGCACTCCCCAATCACTCGGGGAACCAACTAGAGAGGTGGCAGAGTGGTCGAATGCGACGGTTTCGAAAACCGTTATACCGGCAACGGTATCGGGGGTTCGAATCCCCCCTTCTCTACTAAAAGGCTTTTTCCGCGCCGGAAAGCCTTTTTTATTGATTCGCATGTGCTTAGGTATATGCGTGCTTGCCTAGAGAGCTGGCAGAGTGGTCGATTGCGGCGGTCTTGAAAACCGTTGAGGGTTAAACCTCCGGGGGTTCGAATCCCTCGCTCTCTACAAAAAGCCCCGTTTCCGTGCTGGAAACGGGGCTTTTTACATTTTGCCGGGTGTAAGGCGGCTAGGCCTTTTCGCTAAGTGTTTAGCAACTCAAAAGAGGATTAGAGTTTAACGAGATAGGCTGGGCCTTAACTTAGGCCCCGCTCGAAAAGCTCTTCTACTTTCCGCTCCAACTCCGCTACTCGTTCATCGAGCAGGGCAGGGGGGCGCAAATGGGTAGTGAAGACTCCGCGCACCTCCCAGATTTCGAGTACTTGTGATAGTTCCAACTCCAGGCTGCCGTAGTCGGGGTTATCCGCGCGCAGGCGCAGCAGCTTATCTTCTAGCAGCCGTTTAGCTAAACGCCGAATAAGTATTTTGCTCTGCGTTACGAACACGTACACGTTGCCCGCTTTGAGGCGGGGTACGGCCTTGTCCACGCGGCTGCACAGCACAATGTCCTGGTGGCGCAGCCCCTGCCGGTGCAACAGCATGTCGGCGCCCGAGACCTCGAAAGCCCGGGTAGGGCCGGTAAGCTGGTGCGGTAGCTGCAGCCAGGGCAACGCATCCACAAAGGCGGGGTCGTGGTGATGTACAATGTATTCCAGCGCTCGATTCCGGTACACCAACGGCGTCACATTTTGGGCCCGATCAGCTTTGGCCACTAAGGTGGGGGCCGGCGCCGGCTGCTGGAGCTGCTCCTTGAAAATATCGAAGTGGTACAGCTCATTTATGGTTAACTCTTTTGTAAGTAGCAGGTCGACTGATAAGCCAAAATGCTGAGCAATCTGGATCAGCGTTTCCATTTTTGGCTCCGACCGGCCCTCCTCATACGCCCCTACGCTGGGCCGGGCCAGGCCAAATAATTCCGCGAAAGCTGCCTGGCTCAGCTTTTTAACCGTGCGTAGCTTGCGAATATTCTTGCCGACGTTAGACATGTTACCGTAATATTATTTGCTCAAAACATGAGCTATCTCAAAACTTTGCTTATTATTGTGTCGTAAATCTACCACAAGTACGACGAAGCCTAGTATAAGTAGCTACTTTTTTGAGCATAACCTCAACCCCCGATTGTCACCGCATGACCAACTCCTACTTCACCATCATCAAAGGCTACCTGCTGGAACTGGGCTTCGATATCCGCCACGCCGACGAGCAGGAAAGCGTGTTTGTGGTTGACAAGCCGGAGCTGGCCATCAAGAACCTCGTTATTGGCTGCGGCGACCCGCTGCTGATTATCGAGCAGTACCTGCTCGACCTGCCGGCTCCTTCGCTGGCAGTTTACCAGCGCCTCTTACAGAAGAACCGCGATATCATCCACGGCGCTTTCGCCCTCGACGACAGCGGCTGCAAGCTCATCTTCCGCGATACCCTGCAAATCGAAACCCTCGACCTGCCCGAACTGGAAGCGTGCATCAATTCCCTGGGCTTGCTGCTCAGCGAATTTTCGGAGGAATTGATTCAGTTCTCCAAACCCCCCACTGCCTAACTCTCATCGCCATGAACATCCTGAACCGCCTCTTCAAAATCGGCCAGTCGGAAGCCCACGCTGCCGTCAATCAACTCGAAGACCCCATCAAGATGACCGAGCAGGGCCTGCGCGACCTGCGCCAGGACCTCGACAAAAGCCTGCACGGCTTGGCCGAAGTAAAGGCCATGGCCATCCGGGCCCGCAACGAGGGGGAGGGCTTCCGGGCGAAAGCTGCCGACTACGAGAATAAGGCCGTGCTCCTGCTCCAACGCGCTCACAAAGGGGAGATGAATGCTGCCGAAGCCGACCGCCTCGCGAGCGAAGCGTTGCTGAAAAAGGCCGAAAACGAAGCCCTGGCCAGCCGCGCCGCTACCGATCAGGAGCAGTTTGAGCGCTCGGCCGCTCAGCTGGACCAAAACGTGGCCACGCTCAAATCCACCATCAGCCAGTGGGAAAACGAGCTCAAAACCCTCAAGGCCCGGGTCACGGTGAGTACTGCCACCATCACCATCAACAAGCAGTTGGCGCAGCTCGACTCCTCGGGCACGGTGGCCCTGCTCGAGCGCATGAAGGAAAAAATTGCCGTGCAGGAAGCGCTGGCTGAATCTTACGGCGAAATTGCCCAAGCCGGCAAGAGCATTGATGCCGAAATCGACCAGGCCCTGGGTGCCACTAGCGCTGGTAAAGCCAGCGAAGATCTCAAAGCTTTAAAAGCAAAGCTTGGATACAACGAATAGCCAAAAGGGGCCGGGCCGCCGCTGGAATCACCACCATCTCTCTATTTTTAAGCTGCCCTTTGTATGCCCATGACCGAACTTTTACAAGCTGCTATCGCGCCGCCTAATCTGGTTGCCACGGGCCTGCTGGTTTTCGTGCTGCTTTACTGGCTGACCGTCATCGCGGGGCTGCTGGATATGAAAACCGTGGACCTTAGCATCGACGACCATGGCCATTTCCACTACAATGGGCACGTGCCGCACGATGGCATGGGCACCGGTTGGCTGAATGGGGCGCTGGCTTTCTTCAACCTGGGCCGCATCCCGCTGATGGTCTTTCTCAGCTTCGTGTTTCTGCCGCTCTGGGTGGGCAGCATCCTGGTGAACTACTACACGGGTAATACCTCACTGCTGCTCGGGCTGGCTTTCTTGTTGCCCTTATTCCTGGGCAGCTTGTTTGTGGCCAGATTCCTGACTCTGCCCTTCGTGAAGCTGTTCACCGCCATGGAAAAAGACCATGACGCGGGCGCGGTGGTCATCGGCAAAGTGTGCACCGTGCTGCTGCCCGCCACCGCCGAGCACCTGGGCCAGGCTTCCGTGCGCATCAATGGGGCGCCGCTCATGCTGAATGTCCGCAGCACCAATGCGCCGCTGGCCAAGGGCGAAACGGCCCTGGTAATTGACTATGATGCCACCCGCCGCTGCTACCTGATTGAGCCCTACGCTACCACTTAACCCCACAACCGAACCTTTAACCTCACTTCTCTTATTCCAACTCCTTTACGCACATGCTAGCATCTCTTTCCTGGGCCGTCCTGATTATTATCGGCTTGTTTCTGCTGGGCTTCCTGGCGGTTGTTGCCCGGATGTATAAAAAAGCCGTGCAGGGCGAGGCCTTGCTGCGCACCGGCATGGGCGACGCCAAGGTGTCCTTCTCGGGCATCATTGTGGTGCCCATTCTCCACGTTTTGGAGGTGATGGACATCAAGCTGAAAACCATCGTCATCTCCCGGGCCGGCTCCGAGGGGCTGGTGTGTAAAGACAACATGCGCGCCGACGTGAAGGTGAACTTCTTCATCCGCGTCAACAAGACCCACGAGGACGTGTTGAACGTGGCCCAGAGCATCGGCGCCCACCGTGCTTCGGACCCGCAGGCGCTCGAAAGCCTGTTCGACGCCAAGTTTTCGGAAGCCTTGAAAACGGTGGGCAAACACTTCGACTTTATTGAGCTGTACAACTCCCGCGAGCAGTTCAAGCAGGAAATTCTCCGCATCATCGGCACGGACTTGAACGGGTATGTGCTCGACGACTGCGCCATCGATTACCTGGAGCAAACACCTCTCTCTTCGCTGAATCAGGACAACATCCTCGATTCGGAAGGCATCAAGAAAATCATTGCGCTCACTTCCGAGCAGAAGATTCAAGCCAACCAGCTGCAGCGCGACCAGCAGAAAACCATCAAAAAGCAGGACGTGGAGGCCCAGGAAACCATCCTGCAACTCGAAAAGCAGCTGGCCGAAACCCAGGAGAAGCAGGCCCGGGAAGTTGCCAACATCAAGGCCCGCGAAGCCTCCGAAACCGAAAAAGTGCGGCAGGAAGAGCGCATGAAAGGCGAAAAAGCCCGCATCGTTGCCGACGAGGAAATCAAGATTTCGGAGCAAAACCGCGACCGGCAAATCCTGGTGGCCGAGCGCAACAAGCAACGCACCGACGCCGTGGAAACCGAGCGGGTAGAACAGGCCCGCTCCCTGGAAATCAACGAGCGGGAGCGCATCGTGGCCCTCGCCCAGATTGAAAAGGAAAAGGCGCTGGAAGAAGAACGCAAGAACATCCAGAGCATCATCCGCGAGCGGATTGCGGTGGAGAAAGCCACGGTACTGGAGGAGGAACGCATCAAAGACACCCGCGCCCAGGCCCAGGCCGACCGCGAAAAGCTGGTGGCCGTGACCAAGGCCCAGCAGGAAACCCAGCAGGCGACCATCAGCTTCGTGGGCAACGCCGAGATGGAAAAGCAGGCCGCCGAGTTCCGCGCTAAGCAGGCACTCATCGATGCGGAGGCCGAGAAAGCTGCGGCCGAGCACCGCTCCCAGGCCATCCGCATTCTGGCCGAGGCGGAGGCCAGCAAAGCCAGCGCCGTGGGCCTGGCCGAGGCCCAGGTGATGCAAGCCAAAGCCGTCGCTCGTCAGAAAGAAGGCGAATCGGCCGCCAACGTCCTGCAGCTCACGGCCACGGCCGAGGCGCAATCCATCCAGGTGAAAGCCACGGCCCAAGCCGAAGCCGACGAGAAACTGGGGGTGGTAGCCGCCAAAGTGACCCTCGAAAAAGGTTTGGCTGAAGCCAGCGTGATCGAAGCGAAAGCCGACGCCGACCAGAAGCGCGGCCTGGCCGAAGTAACGGTGAACGAGCAGCGCTTCGCGGTGGAAGCCAAGGGCATCGAAGCCAAGGCCGACGCCATGAAAAAGCTCGACGGGGTGGGCAAAGAACACGAGGAGTTCAAGCTTCGCCTCGACAAGGACAAGGCGGTGGAGCTGGCCCAGATCACCATCCAGAAAGACATTGCCAGCGCGCAGGCCGGGGTTATATCCGAAGCCCTCAAGTCGGCCAAGATCGACATCGTGGGTGGCGAGACGATGTTCTTCGACCAGATTATAGGCTCCATCACGAAGGGCAAGATGGTCGACCGCGCCGTGCACAACTCCGAGGTTCTCGGTACCGTGAAAGACGCCTTCTTCTCGCTGGATGGCAATGGCGGTGATTTCAAAACGAATCTGCGCCGTTTCGTAGACCAATTCGGGCTAAGCTCAGAGGACATGAAGAACCTGAGCGTCTCGGCGCTGCTGCTGAAGATGATGAACAAGGCTAGTGATGACGCCACGCGGAACACCATTTCGCAGCTAGCCAATACGGCCAAGGCGCTGGGAATTGGCGATAAGCCGGCTAAGACGCTGCAGTTGTAATGAAACCCCATCCCCCAGCCCCTTCCCCTCCGGGGGAAGGGGAGCCACGGCGGTGCGGCGTGATTTCTGATTTGGAAGCAAAATGAATTCTGAAGAGGAAGAATTAGAAAAGAGGCGTCAGGCTCCCCTTCCCCCGGAGGGGAAGGGGTCGGGGGATGGGGTTTACCCGTTCGGCATGTACACCACCGATGCCAAGCGCTGGAAAGCCTCTCTAAAAGAGTATGCTCGGCACAACCGCAAGAATCCTACCCCAGCCGAAAATCATCTGTGGCAGGAACTGCGCGGCAACAAGCTCGGGGCACCCTTTCGCCGTCAGCATGCCATCAAGTCGTTCATTGTCGATTTCGTATGCCTGGCTGCTTGGCTCATCATCGAAGTAGATGGCAGTATTCACGGCGACATTGGCGAAGCCGAATATGATAGTGGGCGCACTCACGAATTGCAAGAATGCGGTTTTCTGGTTCTGCGATTTACGAACGAAGAAGTGCTTCATAATACCTCCAACGTACTAAAGACGATTGCCGAGCATCTGGCCGCGCTCTATCCTAATTATGAGCCCAAATAATACCTCTGCTATTAACTCTGACCAACAAACTAGTAGCGCCGCCGTGGCTCCCCTTCCCCCCGAGGGGAAGGGGCCGGGGGATGGGGTCAAACTGGAAGGCGGCACCTACGAAATCCTCCGCAACCGGCTGCAGAAAAGCGGGGCGGATCTGCGCACCCGCCTCGAAAGGCTCAACGCGGAGCGCAAAACCGTCTTTGGCGCCATCGATACCAGGCTGATTGGTACCGGCCGCATTAATACGGAGAACAATTGCGTGCCGTGGGACATGGTGCCGGTGGGCCGCAATTTCCTCTTCGGCTTTAATGTCGTGATCGGCCTGAAAACGCAGGTTGACTTATCCGACGTATTCGGAGTGTATTCCTACGAAAATCATGAGTTCCATCCGTTGCCGCTGGACCTTATCTCCCATGCGCAATTCATCGAGGAGTTCCGGAACTTATACCGCTATTATAAGAATACGCAATTTGTCAAGTTTGCGGTGCTGGGAAGCCATTTATTCATGGTGTTCCGCGTGGGCAAAAGTGCCAACGATATCAAGACGTTTAAGTGGCTGCTGCAGTCGGATACGCTCACGTACATCGACAATCGCAGCGACCACGAATACGCGTTTCCGCCGCAGCACGAGTTTACCTGGAAACGGACTACCCGCGACATGCAGCGGAGCGGAAAACATCCGCACATCAGCATCGAGGACAAGATTTTCGTGGAAACCATCCACGGCGACCTCACCATTAAGGTGGAAAATAATACGGCGACCGGGCGCGGTATTTATGCCGAGCCGGTATTGGACAAGGATCAAACGCTGGATGACTCGGAGATTTATTATGCCGTCATCGGCAATATTATCCTGCTAAAAATCCGGCCCTATAAAGAGCAGGATTACCGGTATTTACTCTTCAATTTCAAGCTGAAAACGGCCCAGCGCTTAGATGCCCTGGCGGAGGCCTGTGTGCTGCTGCCGGACAACCAGGGGCTGATTTTTCCGCACGGCTTCTACCTGCAAACCGGCGAGGGCAAGCTGTTTGAAAAAGGGCTGCGCGACATGCTTTTTGAGAAGCGGATCGTATCGCCGAACGGGGAGGATTTCCTGTACGTTTTTTACAACAAGGACAATGGCGCGTATTTGCTGCTGTCGTACAACATCATTGCCCAGCGAGTAGATAATCCCATTGCCTGCCACGGGTACGCGCTGTTTGAGAACGGGGAGCTGTGCTACTTCCGCAAAGACGACGAGCCCAAGAAGCACCACGCGGTGCAAATCTGGCAGACGCCTTATGTGGCGCCGGATTTCGAGTTGCCGGTTACCTCGGATTCTTATCTCTACAAGCTGGGCAATAAGGAAATCGTGCGGGCCATGGCCGAGGTGCAGGAGGTGCTGACGCTGCTGGGCAAAGACGACAGCTATGCTGGCCTCTACCTCGACCTGATTCGCCTCACGGGCACGCTTACGGATACGTACCACTGGCTGCGCGAGCCCGCCGCTCAGGCCCTGGCCGAACCGCTGCGCGACATTCAGCAGGCGGCCAATGCGGCGGTGGAGGAGTTCGAGAAGGTGCTGAGCATCCGCAAAAGCACGGGCGCGGAAACCCAGCGGGTGCTGGCCCGGGCCGACGAACTGACCGGCCGCATTAAGCGCACCACGGCTACGGAGGTGAACGAATACGTGCAGTTGCTGGCGGAGTTGCGCGGTGTGCGCGGCGAGGTCATTTCCCTCAAGGAATTGCGCTACGTGGAGCTGCCTACCGTGGAAAAAGCCGCCGCCGAGCTGGAGCAAACCAGCAAAGACGTGGCCGCCCAGACCGTCGAGTTCCTGCTGAAAGACGAGGCGCTGAAGCCATACTCCGGGCGCGTGCAGGCCATTGCCGACGCCATCGAGCAGGTCCAGAAAGTGGCCGAGGCCAATGAGCAGGAAAAGCAGGCCAACGCCGTCGCGGCCGAGCTGGAATTGCTGATTGAAGTGGTGAGCAACCTGCCGATGGAGGACCCCACGCAGACCACGCGCATCATCGATAACATCTCCACCATTTACGCCAGCTTCAACCAGATTCGGGCGGCGCTGAAACGGCGGCGGCAGGCTCTGGCCGGCACCGAGGCGCAGGCGGAATTCACCGCCCAAATCAAGCTGCTCGACCAGGCCTTGGTGAACTACCTCGACCTGTGCGACGCGCCCACCAAGTGCGACGAGTACAGCACCAAGCTCATGGTGCAGCTGGAGGAATTAGAAGGTAAGTTTCCGGAGTTCGACCAGTTTCTCAGCCAACTGGCGGGCAAGCGGGAGGAGGTGTCGGAGGCGTTTGAGTCGCGTAAGGTGAGCCTGGTGGCCGCCCGCAATCAGCGCGCCTCAGCCTTGCTGCAATCGGCCGAGTGCATCCTGAAAGCGGTGCAAAACCGACTGGGCCGCTTCGCAACGGTGGCCGAAGTCAACGGCTACTTTGCCTCGGATATGATGGTGGAGAAGGTGCGCCAGACCGTGCGGGACCTGCTTGACCTCGGCGACCCGGTGAAGGCCGATGACATCCAGAGCCGGCTTAAAACGGTGAAGGAAGACGCCGTGCGCCAGCTCAAGGACCGCGCCGAGCTATTCGCCGACGGCGGGCAGGCCCTTAAATTCGGCCCCTACGCCTTCACCGTGAATACCCAGCCGCTGGAGCTGACGGTGGTGCTGCGCGACGGCGACCTGCACTACCACCTCACCGGCACCAACTTCTTCCAGAAAATCACCGACCCCGCCGTGCTGGCCGCTCGCGCCGTGTGGGACCAAGCGTTGGTATCGGAAAACGCCGACGTGTACCGCGCCGAGTACCTGGCCTGGCTCATGTTGCAAGCCGCCCAGCATCCCGTGCCCGCCCACGACGGCCTCCCCGCCGTGCTTTCGTTGCCGGAGCTTTCCCACCTCACCGTGGCTGAGCTGACCACCCACGTGCAGCAGTTCATGGCCCCGCGCTACGCCGAGGGCTACCTCAAGGGTGTGCACGACCACGACGCCGCCCTGCTGCTCGAAGCGCTGGTGCGCCTCACCCGCACGGCCGACTTGCTGCGCTACCCGGCCGATACCCGGGCCGCCGCCGCGCTCTACTGGCAGGGCTTCACTGGCCGCAAGAAAAAAGCGGCCTGGCAACAACAGTTGCAAAGCATCGGCGTGCTGCTACAGGTGTTTCCCGACTCGCGGGAGTTCGACAGCTTGAAGAGCGAGCTGCAAGTAGCCGTGGAGGAATTTGCCACCGGCACCGGCTTATTCGCGCTGCAGGAGGTAGCCGAAGCCGGCGAGTACTTATTCTATGAATTGACCCGGGGCGAAACGTTTGTCATTTCCAGTGAGGCGGCCGAGGTGTATCAGCAGCTCCAGCAGTCGCTGAAGGAACGCCACGCCACCGAGCAGTACGAGGCCTCCATTGCCGCGCTCACCGACCAGCCCGCCGCCCGCTTTCAGCTGGTACGGCACTGGGTGCGGTCGTTCGTGCAAAACCCCACCCCCAGCCCTTCGCCGCTTGATGCGCGGAATCCCCAGGGGGAGGGGAGCCAGACTCCAGCAGCTGACTCCGCGGCTCCCCTTCCCCCGGAGGGGAAGGGGTCGGGGGATGGGGTCAACACCGCTGCAGTCAACGAGTGCGCCGTTCTGCTAGCAACCAATTCCTTCGACCCGGCCCGCATCGTGCGTACGCCGCTGCGCGAAACGCTGACCGGCCTGCAAGGCTCGCACGTGCGCGTTGAGGAGCGTAGCTACGCGCTGAATTTTCCGGAATTCCGGCGGCGGCTGCACCATTACACGCGCACCGTGGTACCCCTGTTTGAGGCCTTCACCACGCTGAAGAAGGAGTTGGTGGCCCGTTTCGCCGAGGAGCTCCGGCTGGCGGAGTTTCGGCCCCGGGTGCTGTCGTCGTTCGTGCGCAACAAGCTGATTGACGAGGTGTACCTGCCGCTCATCGGGGCCAACCTGGCCAAGCAGATCGGCACGGCGGGGGCCGACAAGCGCACCGACCTCATGGGCCTGCTGCTGCTGGTGTCGCCGCCCGGCTACGGCAAAACCACCCTGATGGAGTACGTAGCTAATCGCCTTGGATTGATTTTCATGAAAATCAACGGACCGGCCATTGGGCACGCCGTGACGAGCGTCGACCCCACCCAGGCCCCCAACTCCGGGGCCCGGGAAGAGCTGCTGAAGCTGAACCTGGCTTTCGAGATGGGCGACAACGTCATGATTTACCTCGACGACATTCAGCACTGCAACCCCGAGTTTCTGCAGAAATTCATTTCCCTCTGCGATGCCCAGCGCAAGATTGAGGGCGTGTACCAGGGCCGTGCTCGCACCTACGATTTCCGCGGGCGCAAGGTGGCCGTGGTGATGGCCGGCAACCCCTACACCGAATCGGGAGAGCAGTTCCGCATCCCCGACATGCTGGCCAACCGTGCCGACATCTATAACCTCGGCGATATTATCGGCGACACGGCGGCTACTTTCCTGCTCAGCTACCTCGAAAACTCCCTCGTGGCGAACCCTATCCTGAGCCGCCTCGCGGCTAAAAGCCAGGCTGACGTGTACCCCCTCATTCGCCTGGCCGAAACCGGCGACAGCACCGGCCTCACCTTCGAAGCCAACCACTCGCCGGAGGAAATCAACGAGTACGTGGCCGTGCTGCAAAAGCTGCTGCGTATCCGCGACGTGGTGGCCCGCGTGAACGAGGAGTACATTCGCTCGGCCGCCCAGGCCAACGAGTACCGCACCGAGCCGCCCTTCAAGCTGCAAGGCTCCTATCGCAACATGGCCAAGCTAGCCGAAAAGGTGCGCCCCGTGATGAACGACGACGAAGTGCGCGCCCTGCTGACCACCCACTACGACAACGAAGCGCAAACCCTCACCAGTGGTACCGAAGCCAATCTGCTCAAGCTGCGCGAGCTGCTGGGCTGGCTGCAGGAGGCCGAAGCTGCCCGCTGGGCCGACATCAAAGCTACCTTCACCCGGAACCTGCGTAATTCCAGCGGCGGTCAGCTACAAAGCGTGCTTACGCAGCTGGAGAGTATTTCCGGGGGGCTAAGTGGAATTCGCGAGGTCTTAACGCATCGTTAGTGCCGTTTCCCGGTCCAGATACCTGACGTTTAGCTCTTCGGCAAACTGGAGCGGAGGGGCGGCTCCCCGGCTACTGCCGGCCGTTAGGTAGTCAAGCAGCAATGGTAGTGTTTTAGAGCGTCCTGCTTCGACCAGCGGACGCCAGATGAAGCAGGACGTTCTTTTTTGGGCGCTTACTTAGGCTCATGGGCTTAGTTCGCCCGGAGGTGGTTCACTGGGTTGGCGGTGGCGGCCCGTACGGCCTGGTAGCCCACGGTGAGGAAGGCCACGGCGGCGGCGGCCAGGCCGGCGGCGCCGAAGGCCCAGAGCGGCAGGTCGATGCGGTAGGCGAAGTCCTGCAGCCACGTGCTCATGGCGAGCCAGGCGGCGGGGAAGGCAATGACGGCCGCTACCAGCACCAGCGCGAGAAACTCTTTCGACAATAAAGCGACGATGTCGGAAACGCTGGCCCCCAACACCTTGCGGATGCCGATTTCCTTTTTGCGGCGCTCGGCCGCGTAGGTGGCCAGGCCAAACAGCCCGAGGCAGCCCACGAAAATGGCAATGCCGGTAAACGTCCAGAGCAGCGTCTTCAGCTTGTCTTCGGCCTGGTACATCTCATCGAAGTTGTCGTCCATAAACTTGTACTCGATGGGATAGTTGGGGCTGAACTTGCTCCACACCTGCTTCACGCTTTCCACGCCCGCGCCCAGGTTTTCGCCTTTCAGCTTTACCGCTACTTTCCAATAGGCATCAGGGAATATTTGTAACACGGCAGGCTCCAGCTTGTCGTAAAGGCTCTTGTAGTGGAAATCCTTCACCACGCCGATGACCTTGCCGGTCTTGGTGGAATCGGGGTTCTTGTTGTTCCAAATGTTCCATTGCAGGGTCTGACCTAGGGCTTTCTCCGGAGTTGCGAAGCCAAGGTCCCGCACGGCGGTTTCGTTGAGGATGAAAGCCTGGTCTTTGTCGGTTTTCAATTCCTTGGAGAAGTTGCGGCCCGCGACCAGTTGCAGGCCCAGGGTTTTCAGGTAATCGTAGTCAACGAGCAGTTGGGTGACGGAAAACTTCTTCGGCTCGCCGTTGATGGGCACTATAATCTGGTCGCCGGCGACCATGTCGCCGGGGAAGCCGTAGCCGATGGTGGCGGAGGCCACGCCGGGCGCCTGCGACAGCTCATTTTTGAAAGCCTCGTAGTTCTTGGTCATGCTGTCGCCGCGCATGGGGAAGAACATGATCTGGTCTTTGTTAAAGCCCAGGTTCTTGTTGTGCAGGTACGACACCTGCTGAAACACCACAATGGCGCAGATGATGAGGAAGACCGACAGGGCAAACTGCACCACAATCAGCCCGTGCCGCAGCCATTGCACCCGTCCCAACGGCCCGTCGGTGACCACCGTGCTTTTGAGCACTTTCACCGGCTTAAAGCTCGATAGCACCAGCGCTGGGTAGAAGCCCGCCACCAGCCCCACCACCAAGGTCAGGCCCAGCAGTAGGGCCAGCAGCCCGGGATTAGCAATTAAATCGAACGACAGGCTCTTGCCCGTAAACCGATTGAGCGAGGGCAGCAGCAAGGCCGTGAGTACCGTCGACAGGACCACGCTGATCAAGGTGAGCAGCACGGTTTCGGCCAGAAACTGCAGCATGAGCTGGGGCTGGCTGGCGCCAATGGTTTTGCGGATGCCCACCTCCTTGGCCCGCTGCATGGACTTGGCCGTGGCCAGGTTCACGAAGTTGAAACAGGCAATGAGCAGGATGAAGCCGGCAATGACACTCAGGGCGCGCACGTAGGTGATGTTGCCGTGGGTGGCCCAGTTAATTTTAAAGTCAGCGGAGTGCAGATACACCTCGCGCAGCGGCTGAAAGAAGGCGGTGTACTCGATGTTGTCCTTGGCTAGCTGCGGCTTCACTTTTTCTTCCAGGTAGTGCTGGAACTTCGCCGCTACGTTGCGCCCGTCGGCACCGGGCCGGAGCTTGGCGTAGGTATTGAACTGCCGCCACCCCCAGGATTGCATGCGCTTCTCCGGGATGCCAATAACGGCCGGCGACAACTGCAGCAGGAAATTGATGTTCAGGTGAAACTTAAGGTCGCGGTTCCGCAGCACTCCCGTGACCTGGAAGGTGCTGGTATCTAACTTGATTTGCTGGCCCACCGGATTAATCGGGCCAAAGAAGCGCTCGGCCATTGCTTCCGACAACACGATGGATGAAGGCTTGGCCAGCGCCTGAGCTGCCGAGCCGTAGCGGAAAGGCAGGTGCAGCACCTTAAACAGGTCGGCGTCGGCGAAAAACCCATGTTCTTCGTAGAGGCTCTTGCTGCCCACGCGAAACAAATTCTTGCTCTGCAACGACATAATGCGCACCGCCTTCTCCACCTCGGGCAGCTCCTGCTGCAGAGAGGTCGCAAACATAGGCGGGCTCATCGGGGTGCTTTCAGTCGTTTCCCCCTGTAGTCTTTGCGTGCCGACCCGGTAAATCTGCTCGCCCTGCGGCACGAACTGGTCGTACTGCTGCTCATCGTACACGAACAGGCCGATGAGCAGGCAGGCCGTGAGCCCCAAAGCCAGGCCGGCAATATTGAGAAAAGAGAAGCCTTTATGCCGGACCACATTCCGGTAAGCAATGAGGAAATAGTTCTTGAACATGGGAAGGGGAACGATGAGGTGAGACCAGAACCCGGCCGCCGCGATGCCTAGGCTGGCGGCGCTTCAGCGTGCTTGGTTAGGCTGTAAAAGGCTGGTGCAGGTTCTCGAGCACCACTGCTCCGTCGAGCAGGCGGATGACCCGGTGGGCGTAGCGGGCGTCGTGCTCAGAGTGGGTAACCATGACGATGGTGGTGCCGGTCTCGTTGAGTTCGGTAAGCAGTTCCATCACCTCGTTGCCGTTGCTGGAATCGAGGTTGCCGGTGGGCTCGTCGGCCAGAATCAGGCGGGGGCTGTTAACCACGGCGCGGGCCACGGCCACGCGCTGCTGCTGTCCGCCCGAGAGCTGCTGCGGAAAGTGGTTGCGGCGGTGCATAATCTGCATTTTCTCCAGCACCTGGGCCACTTTCTCCTGGCGCTCGGCCGCGCCCACGCCCAGGTAAATCAAGGGCAGCTCGACGTTTTCGAACACCGTCAGCTCTTCAATCAGGTTGAAGCTCTGAAACACGAAGCCGATGTGCTGCTTGCGCAATTCGGCGCGGCGCCGTTCCGACGCCTTCGCCACTTCGGTGCCGGCGAAGGCGAAGCGGCCACCGTCGGGCTCGTCGAGCAGCCCCAGGATGTTGAGCAGCGTGGATTTGCCGCAGCCCGACGGCCCCATGATGGCCACAAACTCGCCCTCGCTTACGGCCAGCGACACGTTGTTAAGAGCTTTGGTTTGCACTTCTTCGGTGCGGTAAATCTTTTCGAGGTTTTCGATTTTAATCATCTGAGTGGACTGATTAGGTAGCAAATCCAAGTTGTGGAATAGCCGCGTAGCGGCGAGAGGTTGGTAGCCTATTTACCCGTGGCAACCCAGAGCCGCGTAGTGGCAGCGCTGCCGGACGAGTCTGTCACCGCCACGCGGCTTCATTCCCGTTCCGCCCGCCCATGCTACCAACCTCCCGCCGCTACGCGGCTAGTCTAAGTACTTTATTTGCAGTAGGTGAGAAAGCAGTGCTTAAATTGAGTGCAGGTGGGTAAACGTCCCGTGCTCCTACGGGGTCGTACCCGGTAGGGCGGGCCCTGTTCGCTTCAGGCGCGAAGCCTCAGCAGAGAGACGCCAGGGCAAGTCCGGTTCCCCTTCTCCTGCGGAGAGGGGGCAGGGGGTGAGGCTGCGCCGGCATAACGTTTTCAGGATATCAGCTAACAGCTACTGTGGCTTGGCTCGCAATTCTAGCTCGCCCATGTTTTCGTAGCCTTCGTAGCTGGACGTCACCACCCGGTCGCCGGGCTTAAGGCCTTCCAGCACTTCAAAGTAGTCGGGGTTTTGGCGGCCCAGGCGAATGTCGGTTTTATAGGCCTTGGTGCCGTTTTCGCTCACCTTGAAAATCCAGTTGCCGCCGGTTTTCTGGTTGAAGCCCCCGCGGGGTACCCGTACGGCTACGGTCTGGTCGCTCAGGGCCAGGCGCACGGCCACGGTTTGGCCGCGGCGCAGGTCGGGCGGCGGGGCGCTGGTAAATTCCAGGTCGACTTGCACGCCTTTGGTGACTTGGGTAAAAATCTTTTTCACGCTGAGCTCATACCGCTTGTCGTTCACGGTTATCTCGCCTTTCTGGCCGGGAAATATGCGGGAGATGTAGTACTGGTCCAGGGTGGCGCGCACCTTCAGGCCGGTGAGCATGTCGAGTTGCCCGATGCGCTGACCCCGGTTTTTCAGCTCGCCGATTTCGGCGTTGAGCGAGGTGATGCGGCCGGCCGCGGGCGCCCGGATGGTGAGGTCGTCGAGCTTGCGGCGCATCAGCGACAGGTTGCTTTGCATGCGCTCCACCGACTGCTGCATCTGGTTGATTTGCCCGCGCATGGCCAGCGAATCTTGCCGCCGGGCCTGCCGGCTCAGTTGGCGGCGGCGCAGTTGGTAGTCGTAGGTGTTCTTGGCCTGTTGGTATTCCTGGCGGGCTATTACCTTCTGCTCGTACAGGTTCTGGTTGAGGTCGAACACCCGCTTGGCTTCGCGCAGTTGGCTTTCGATTTCGGCCTGCTGGTTGAGCTGCTGAATGCGGTTTTGCTGGAGCAGGTTGCGTGTGTTCCGCAGGTTGTTCATGAGGTCAAAAACGGCCGTTTCGCGGTTCACCATCTCCAGTTGCAGGTCGGTGTTGGCTAGCTGAATGATGGGCTGCCCGGCCGTCAGAGCCGCCCCGTCTTCCACCAGAATGCGCTGCACGGTGCCGCCCTCGGGCGCGTCGAGGTAGATGGTTTTGATGGGCATCACCACCCCGTCGACCGGCACAAACTCCTGGAACGGCCCGCGGGTGACAGAGCTGATGGTGAGCCGCTCGGGGTCGACGTTGAGCCGGGCCGGGCCGGCCGAGGAAAGCAGCCCGGCCCCCACCGCCGCGACCACCAGCAGTAGTACCCCCAGCAGCAGTAGCTTGGCCGGGGTCCAGGTTTTCTTTTTAATGATGACATCCATGGGCTTGGCGGCGCTTTGCCTTCGTTGAAAGACCGCTAGCACCTCCCAACGAAGAACGATGCCAATTAAATAACATGTTGGAATTCAAATAGATAAACTAATGAGTTGATTCGTGGTTTTCCGAGTCGTTCGGTTTTGATACAGCTACCGTCCGATTCTGATACACTTGCCAACTACCAGCGTCTCGAAAAATGGCGGCCAGCGGCGCCGAAGAACCTTTTTGGAAACTAGTACAATTGTGGCTAGGATTTCGGTGCTTCGTACCCGGGCCGGGCTGCGGACTCTGGTTTTGATTTGTTAGGTAGGCTCCATGAACTTGAAGAAGGCGCGTGTTTTGGTGGTTGACGACGATACGGATGTGCTGTTCGCCGTGCGCATGCTGCTCAAGCCCGAAGTGCAGGAAGTGGTTACCGAGAAGAACCCCGAGTTGCTGCTCTCGCTGCTGGGCCGGCAGCGCTTCGACGTGATTTTGCTGGACATGAACTACAAAAGCAACCTCGGCACCGGCAACGAGGGGCTTTACTGGTTGGGCCGCATCCGCGAAAAAGACCCCACCGCCACCGTCATTATGATTACGGCGCACGGCGAAATCAGTACCGCCGTGCGCTCCCTCAAGGCCGGGGCCACCGACTTCATTGTGAAACCCTGGCACAACGCCCAACTGCTCGAAACCCTGGCCGCAGCCGTCGAGCCGAAAGAAGCGGGCCGGCCCGCTCCGCCCCCCGCCGCGCCCCGGCGCCCCGCATCGTTTGCCGAGTTCGCGCTGCTGGGCGAGTCGGCGGCCATGCAGGAGGTCTTCCACAAAATCGAGAAAGTGGCACCAACCGAAGCCAACATCCTGCTGCTGGGCGAGAACGGCACGGGCAAGGAACTGGTAGCCCAAGCGCTGCATCAGAAGTCTTTCCGCGCCGCCAAGCCCTTCGTCACGGCCGACCTGGCCGCCATGAGCGAAGGCATCTTCGAAAGTGAGCTGTTCGGGCACAAAAAAGGCGCGTTTACCGATGCTCGCGAAGACCGGCTCGGGCGTTTTGCCGCCGCGTCGGGTGGTACCCTGTTCCTAGATGAAATCGGCAACATTTCCCTGGCGCAGCAGGCCAAGCTGCTCACGGTCCTGCAAAACCGCCAGGTGATTCCCGTCGGCAGCAATGCGGCCGTGCCCGTTGATATCCGCTTGATTTCGGCCACCAACGCGCCACTCTACGAGCTGGCCGCCCAGCAGCTGTTTCGTAAGGACCTCATCTACCGGCTCAACACCGTTGAGATTACGCTGCCGCCCCTGCGGCTGCGGGGCGATGATGTGCTGCTCCTGGCCCGCCACTTCGCCGGTTTATACGCCGCCCGCAACCGCAAGCCTACGCCGGACTTTGCCCCCGGCACCCTGCAAAAGCTCCGCCACCACAGCTGGCCCGGCAACGTGCGCGAGCTCCAGCACACCGTGGAGCGGGCCATCATTCTGGCCGAAAGCGACGTGCTCCGCCCGCAGGATTTTCACTTTTCGGCCATGGAAGCTGCTACCCCGGGCACCGGCGGTCCGGCGGTTCCCGAAGGCCCTCTGCAGCTGAGCGAAGTGGAGAAAAGCACCATTTTGCGCGTGATTGAGCGCCACAACGGCAACATCACCAAGGCCGCGAAGGAGCTCGGCCTCACCCGCACCGCCCTCTACCGCCGCCTCGAAAAACATGACCTTTAAGCGGCTCGAAGTTGGCATAGCGCTGCGGCTGCTCGGGTTGCTGACGCTGCTGTACGCGGCCGAGCAGGCCGGAACGCACGGCAAATACGGGCTGCTGGGTTTGGCGGTGCTCGGGCTGAGCCTAGCGGTGGGGGAGCTGGCCCGGCACCTCACGCGCGGCACCCAGGCGCTGGCCGACTTCCTGCTGGCCGTGAAGTACCACGACTTCTCGCAGCATTATAACGAAGCCCACCCCAACCGGGCTCTGCGGCCAATGCATGCGGCGTTTAATCAGCTCAGCGCCACTTTCCGGCAGCTGGGAGCCGAACGCCAAGCCCAGTTCGTTTACTTGCAAACGGTGCTGCAGCTTATCGACACGGGCATCATTGCCTTCGACGTAAGCGGTCGGGTAGAATCCATCAACGAGTCGTTTAAGCGCACGCTGGAACTGCCTTATTTAAAGAGCATGGCGACGCTGCAAAAGCGCCTCCCGGTGCTGTACGAGGCCATTAGCCAGTTGCCGCCCGGCACTTCCACGGTGGTTAAGCTGGCCGTGGGCCGCAAAACTATCCAACTGCTGCTCTCGGCCACTACGTTTCGGCTACAAGGCCGGGCATTCACCCTGGTGGCCTTGAAGAACGTGAGCCACGCCCTCGACGAAACCGAAACCGAGGCCTGGCAAAAGCTGCTGCGCGTGATGACCCACGAAATCATGAACTCGGTCGCCCCCATTGCCTCACTGGCCGATACCCTCCGCCGCGACCTGCACCGGGAACTGGCGCAACCCGCCGCACTGCCCCGGCCCGGCCACCACCTGCTGGACGAGGTGGCCGAAGGCATCAGCATCATCCAGCACCGCAGTGAGGGCTTGCTCCGCTTCGCGCAGGTATACCGCGACTTCAGCACCATCAGCGCCCCCGTGCTGACCACCGTGTACGTGCAGGAGCTCTTTAACAGCATCGCCGGCCTGATGATCGCGCAGCTTACCGCCGCCGGCATCGAGCTGCGGACTTCGGTAGAGCCCGTCAGCTTGTGCCTGCAAGCGGATTGCCGCCTCCTGGAGCAGGTCCTCATCAACCTCGTACTCAATGCCACCTACGCCGTACGCCAGAGTTCGCAGCCCCGCATCCAGCTACGGGCCCGGGAGGGGGAGACCGGTCGCGTGGCCATCGAAGTACTGGATAACGGCACCGGTATTCCCACCGAGGTGCTGGAGAGCATCTTCATTCCCTTTTTCACCACCCGCAAAGGCGGCACCGGCATCGGGCTAAGCCTGGCCAAGCAGATTATGCACCTGCATCAAGGCAGCATCAAGGTGCAGTCGGAGCCCGGCCAAGGCGCCATTTTCCGATTAGACTTTTGAGGAGCCTCACCCCCGCCCCCCTCTCCACCGGAGAGGGGGGCGGGGGTGAGGCATAAATGCCAGCAGCCAGCAGAGGTAGCTGCTGGCTGCTGGTGGTATGTCGTGCCTTTAAGGGCTTTACTTTCTATCGCAGAGCCCGATAAGCGGCAAGGTTGGCGGCTATTTCCTTACGCCGAAGCGGTATTCCGAAACTGAATGGAAGGTTTCGCCCGGGCGCAGTACGGTGCTCGGGAATTTGGGCTGATTGGGCGAATCGGGGAAATGCTGGGTTTCGAGGCAAAAGCCGTAGTGCTGCACGTAGGGCACGTCGCCCTTGCCCTTGAGATTGCCCTTGAGGAAGTTACCGGAGTAAAACTGTATGCCGGGCTGATCGGTGTACACCTCCATGGTGCGGCCCGAGGTGGGCTCGTACACCGTGGCGGCCAGGGCGGGGCTGTCGCGCATTTTGTCGGCTAGCACCCAGTTGTGGTCGTAGCCACCGGGGGCGCCGCCGGGAACCTGCTTAATGCGCTCGCCGATGGTGTGCGGCTGGCGGAAATCCATGGGCGTACCGGCTACCGATTGCAGTACGCCGGTTGGGATCAAGGTGTTATCGACGGGGGTGAAGCGGTCGGCGTTCAAGGTTAGCTCATGGCCCAGGATATCCTTGGCTTGGCCGTGAGCCAGGTTGAAGTAGCTGTGATTGGTGAGGTTGAGCACCGTAGGCTTGTCGGTGGTGGCCGTGTAGGCAATGCGCAGGGCGTCGTTCTCGGTCAGGGTGTACACCACTTGCGTAGTGAGGGTGCCCGGGTAGCCTTCCTCACCATCCGGGCTCACGTAGCTGAGCGTGAGGGTGGGGCCGTCGGCCGAAGTACCAGGCTGGGCCGTCCATAGGCGCTTGTCGAAGCCCCGCGTGCCGCCGTGCAGCGAGTTGGGGGCGTTGTTGATGGGCAGGGAGTAGGTTTTGCCGTCGAGGGTAAATTTGCCGAGCTTGATGCGGTTGCCGTAGCGGCCGATTGAGGCCCCGAAAAAGGGGTTCTCCTTCACGTATAGGTCGCTGGTGTAGCCGGCTAAGCTGTCGAATCCCAGCACCACATCGCCCAGCTTGCCGTTTTTGTCAGGCACCAGCAGGCTGGTGAGCGTGCCGCCGTAGGTGGTGATGGTAGCCTTGAGCCCGTGGGCGTTGGTGAGGGTGAAGAGCTGAGCTTCAGCCCCGTCTTTGGTTTTGCCGAAGGGCATGGCGGTAGGTATGTTCGTCGAGGCTTGGGAGGTAGTGGCCGCTGCGGGGGCCGACTTTTGGCTTTCGGTGGGCTTGCTGTCGCAGGCCGTCAGCAACAGGAGCCCGGCAAAGCTACCCGTCAGTAAGCAGGAACGAGAGTGATTTGGCATCAACGAGGAAAGAAAAAAGTGAAAAAATGTTGGTGCTTGGGTTTTGGTGCCTGGTGCCTGGTGCTTAGTGCCTGGTGCTTGGTTGTTGGTACATAGCGTTTATGCTGCGCGGACGCCAGATGAATATGACGTTCTAACAACCAAGCACCAAGCACCAAAACCCAAGCACCAAAAACCGCCTACTGGCTATTCAACGCAAAACGCTCAAATGCGGCCGTGACGGAGGTTGGACCTTCGGCCAGCACGCCTACGCGCACCCCGCGGTCCCAGGGCGGCAGGAACTGGCCGTTGATGGCGCCATCGTTGGCCAGCGGGTTGGTCCAGGTTTGCCCGTCGGCGCTCCAGGCGAAGCGGTAGCTGTTGCCACCGCTCACTTGCATGCGCAGCTGCACGGCCTTGCTGGTGGTGGCCGGCAAAGTGGTTTCGGCTAATACCCGCTGCTTGCCTTCGCGCCGCTCCCAAAGCTGGAGTTTACCACCCCCAGCCGTGAGCGCCAGCATGTTCTTGGGGTCGCCGTGGGCAGCGAGGCCGGCGGTGCTGCCCGCGGGCAGGGTAGCCGGAGCCAGCAGGGTGGTGGTGGCCGTGTAAGTAGCCGTGAGGGTGTGGCGACCCAGCGCCGCGCCACCCTTGTCGGGGTGAGCCGTCAGGCGCAGCTGCCCGCCCCGAAGGGCAAACTGCGGCTTGTCCTCAATTGGCCACTGCCAGTCCAGTCCCAGGGCCGAGCCCGTGAACTCGTCCACCACCGGGCGGGTCGATAGTGGGTTAGCGGCCGGGGTGGCGGTGCTACTCACTGTGAATTCCGGCCACTTGTCAGCATTCCACACAAATTCGCTCAGGACGCCCTGGCGGCCCACGTTCTCGAAGCTTTCGGCCGCGTACGCGTGGTGGAGCAGAAACCAACGTCCGTCGAAGCCCTGCGTAACCGTGCCGTGGCCCGGGCAGCGCCAGGCCGCGGTTGCTTTTATTATTGGGTTGGCGGGGTTTTTCTCCCAGGGCCCGAGCAGGCTCTTGGCGCGGGCTACGCCGGTGCCGTAGGTGCAGTTGTGCCCGCAGCAGCCGTTGGCCGCGTAAAAGGCGTAGAAATAATCGCCGTGGCGCACCATGCTCACGCCTTCTACCAGGTTACCTTCCCAGGGCGCGGTATTGCGGAAAAGCTCGGTTTTTTCGCCCGTCAGGGCCGTACGGGTCTCGTTCAGGGGTTGGGCCCAGATGGGGGTGGGCTGGTTAATGCTGTTACCATCTTCTTTCCAGATCAGGTAGAGCTGGCCTTTTTCGTCGCGCATGGGAAAGCCGTCAATCGAGCCATCGGGCTGGCCCACCAATGGGCCGTGGTCGCGGTAGGGGCCTTCCGGGCGGTCGGCACTAGCCACGCCCACCGCCAGGTTGCCGCCCTTCTTGTGGGCCGCGTAAAATACGTAGGTTTTGTTGCCTTCCTGGGTGATTTCCGGGGCCCAGAAGTAGTAGTCGGCCCACGCCGGCAGCTTGTCCGGAAACACGTGGCCGACTAGCTGCCAGTCGGTCAGGTTCTTCGACTTGAGCAGGGGGAAGGCCGGCCCCCAGTTCGACGAGGTAGCCGACGCCCAGTACGTATCGCCAATTTTGGTAACGGACGGGTCGGGGAAATCGCCCGGGAGCACGGGGTTGGCAAAGAGAGCAGCGGCTCCCGGGGCCGTTGCAGCGGCGGGCCGGACCGTTGTAGCGCTCTCCTTGCTCCCCGTCCCACTCACCTGGGTCGAAGGCATGCGCTGGCAGGCGGCCAAAAGTCCGCCTGCTAGTAAAACAGAGTGAAATTTGAAGTTTGTTAGAATCATAGTTGCAGCTGAAGAGAAAGCCCCTGCACAGAGCGGCTAAGTAACAATGGCTCAGGCAGCGGGGCTACTCGCCGCCCGGCCGAGGCAAGGGTGTGCCCGTGGTAACCGGGGTGTCAAAGTTCGGGGTGCCGTCGGCATTCCACTCAAATTTTTGCATTCGCGGGTTGCGAGCATTGCCGCAGCCCTGGTTGGGAGCCAGGTTGGCGTGGTAGATTATCCAGTCTTCCCGGCCATCTTTGGAAGTAAAAAAGGCATTGTGGCCGGGCCCGTAAGCGTGGTTAGTAGGGTTTTTGGTGAAGATCGGGGTCGGTGTTTTAGTCCAGGCGGCGGGGTCCATAGGGTCCGCAGTGCTGCTGGCGGTGAGCAGGCCCAGAGCATAATCGTCGCTGCTACAATGGCTGGCCGAGAATACGATGAATGTCTTCCCACCGTGCTTCAAAATTTCAGGCCCTTCGTTCACCTTGGGATAACTGGGAAAACCATTAATTTCCCACCTTTCTGTCGGTTGGCTCAGTCGCACCCGGGGGCCCGTGATGGTCCAGGGGTTGCTCATACTGGCGATGTAGAGGTTTTGCTGTTCGGAGCCCGGCTCCTGGCCCGACCATACAAGGTAACGATTGCCATTTTGTTCCAAGATGGTGGCATCAATGGCCCACAAATCCTGGCCGGGCACGGCCAGCTGGCCTTTTTCGGTCCAGGATCCGGTGGTGGGGTCCGCATTAGGGTTTTCGAGTACCCACAGCCGCTGGGCGCCACAGCAGTTGCCCGCGGTGAAATAAACGTACCACTTGCCGTCGAGGAAGTGGATTTCCGGGGCCCAGATGGCGCGCGTGTTTAGCCCCGAAGCCGGCGGGGTCCAAATTACCTTGCTCACAGCCGACCCCAGCTCGCTCATTTTGGCCGTTTTCCAGAGCGTGAGGTTTATGCCGGTGGTGTGCATGTAGTAGTAAAACCCATCCTTCTGAATCACCCACGGGTCGGGGCCAGTGCTGAGCAACGGGTTGGTGAAAGTGGTGGCTGTGGGGGGCATCACGGGTGGGTTTACCACCGGTTCGGGAGCATTTTTGCAGCCGGGGACGCTCAGCAGCAACCAGACAGCCAGCCGGGGTAATCGGGAAAAAAAAGACATAGGAGCCTGATTGACAAGTGACAAAGCCAAAACAGCCGCCCCACCGACAGGAAGAGCGACTGTTCAGACTTACGCATTGGGGCGAATAGTGACTAATACTGTGGGTTCTGGGTCAGCTTTGCCAGGTCCACGTCCTGCTGGGGCAGGGGCAGCAGGCGCGACTTACCCAGTACAAAGTTGTTGAACTGCGCGTCGTGCTGCTTGAGCTGATCGACGCCGGCCTGGGTATCGAGCTGGCCGTAACGCTGCAAGTCAAACCAGCGCAGGCCTTCGCCAGTGAGCTCCGTTATCCGCTCGTGGCGGAGCTGGGCGCGCATAGCCGCCTGGCTGGCCGAAGCCGAGGCGGGAAGGTCGGCCAGGCCGGCCCGGCGGCGCACTAGGTTCACGAGCGGCACGGCGGCGGCGGTCTGATTCTGCTCGTTCAGGGCTTCGGCTTGCAGCAGGAGCACATCGGCGTAGCGCATCACCCGGAAATTGATGGGCGAGTCGAAGTTTTCGTCGCCGCGGTAGTAGTCGCTCTGGTACTTGCGCCAGTAGGTGCGGCCCAGGTTAAAGGCGTCGCCACGGTAGCGGTTGCGGAAACCGTAGGTGACAGCGGCAAAGTCTGCCGGGCGCGACTGGTCATACACCAGGGTGTCGGCGCTGAGCGGCAGCGCCGACGGGAAGGCGCGGTAGTTGTAGAAAATCGTGGCTGCTAGGCGCGGGTCGCGCTGGCCGGAGGTGGTGCCCTCCTGCAAAAACTCGTTCACCACCCAGGGCCGCACTTCGCAGTCCGTAAAGCCTAGGTTGGCAGTGCCGCCGTTTTGGGGAGGGCCAAAAAACTTAGGCCGCTGAAAGCCCTGTGCGGTGTTGGCGTCCACGCCGCCCTGCCCGTCAGGGCCGCCGATGTTCACGTCTAGAAACTGCACTTCGAAAATGCTTTCGGCGTTGTTTTCGGTGGTGTGGCGAAAGTTATCGGTGTAGTTGACGAGCGAATACGTGTTTGAGCCGATGACTAGGGCAAACTGTGCTTGGGCGTCGGCCCAGCGCTTGTTTTGCATGTAGGCCTTGCCCAGCAGCGTGCGTGCTGCACCCACGGTAGCTCGGCCACGGTCGGTACCCGAGGTGTAGGAAACGGGTAGGTTAGGTGTGGAGCCCGTACCGATGGCGGCCTGCAAGTCGCTGATGACGAGCGCCCACACCTGAGCCTCAGTGCCTTGGGGCGGGCGGTATTCGAGGCTGCCGGGCTGGGTCGAGAGCGGCACGTTGCCGAACAGCGACACTAGGTTGAAGTAGCTTAGGGCCCGCAGGAAGTACGCTTCGCTGAGAATGCGGGTTTTGAGCGCGGCGTCCATCTCAATGCCAGGCACGTTGGCCAGCACTTGGTTGCAGCGGTCGATGGTGCGGTAGCTGTCGCGGTAGGCGCTGCTGGTGACCTCGAAGTTGTAGTCGGTCTGCACAAACTTCGTCACTTCCTGCAGCGGGGTGTAGGGGCTCTGGCTCCAGCCAATGTCGTCACGCCCATCATACAAGAAGGAGAACCAGCGGCGGTACATGCCCACCGCTTGCAGGCCGGCGTAGCACGCGGTGGAGGCCCGCACGGCATCGTCGCTGGTTTTCCAGAACGTGGCCGTAGTGGCCAGGTTGGGGTTATTCTGCTCCAGTAGGTTTTTCTCGCAACCCGTGGCCAGCAGCGTGACGGCGGAAGCCGCCGTCAGCAGGTTTTTTTTGGAAAGATTCATCACTGATAAAAGTTAAAGCCAAAGGAATAAGAGCGGGCCCTATTAGAAGCCCAGTTGGGCGCCCAGTGTGAACGTGCGCGGGTTGGGGTAGCCGCCCTCGTCCACGCCGCGGGTCAGCAGCGAGCCGTCGAGGCCGCCCACTGTCTCGGGGTCGTAGCCCGAGTATTTGGTGATGGTGAACAGGTTCTGTGACGTCACGTAGAGGCGTAGGCTGCTCAGGCCCTTGGTTTTCTCCATCAGCGTTTTGGGGACGGTGAAGCCGATTTGCAGGTTCTTCAGGCGCAAGTACGATCCTTTTTCAAGGAAGCGCGTAGAGTTAGCGAAGGTGTTGGGGCCGCCTTGTATGGCCAGGCGTGGGGTGGTGGTCGACGGGTTGGAGGGCGTCCAAGGCGAGAGGCTGGCCAGGTAGTTGGTAGGGTCGTCGAAGCGGCCCAGCCAGTAGGCGCCGGAGTTATACACATCGTTGCCGCTCACGCCCTGGAAGAAGGCCGCCAGGTCGAAGGCGCCGTAGCCGGCCGTCAGGTTCAGGCCGTACTGCAGCTTGGGAAACACCCGGCCCACGTGGGTACGGTCGGCGTCGGTGATTTTGCCATCGCCGTTTATGTCCTTGTAGCGGATGTCGCCGGGCTGGGCCGTGGGCTGGGCGCTGCCCGCAATGTTGTCGCCGCTCTGGAAGATGCCGTCGAACTGGTAAAGGTAGAACGAGCCCACCTCGTAGCCTACTTCGGTGCGGGTCACAGCGTTGGGACCAGCGTTGAAGAAGTTGGCGTTGGCGCCCGAGGTGCCCAGCTCCAGTACTTGGTTGCTGATGGTGGTCAGGTTGCCGGTGACGCTATAGCGGAACGGATTCTTGCTTTCGTTGTAGCCTACCAGCAGTTCAAAGCCCTTGTTCTGGATGCGGCCAATCTGCTGGAACGGGTCGCCACCGGCATTGCCCGAAAACAGCGGAATCTGGGGGTTTACGTTGGCGTTGCGCGTCTCTGAAATGTAGTAGTCGGCACTCACGGTCAAGCGGTTGTCCAGAAAGCCCAGGTCAAGGCCGTAGTTCTGGGTGCGGCGCTCTTCCCAGCCCACTGTGGGGGAGCCCAACGCCGTTTGAATGGCGCCGTTGGCCAGGGCACCCCCGAAGTTGTAATTCACGTTAGGGTTGATGAAGGCTTGGTAGAGGTAGGAGCCGCCGTAAGCACCGTTGAGCTGGTCGTTGCCAAGAATACCGTAAGAAGCGCGCAGCTTCAGGTCGCTGATGGCGGTGATGCCCGAAAAGAAGGCTTCCTTCGACACGCGCCAGCCCAGCGAGCCCGCGCCGAAGTTGCCGTACTTACGGTCGGCCGAGAAGCGCGACGAGCCGTCGCGGCGGTAGGCGCCCGTCACGAGGTAGCGGCCATCGTAGTCGTAGGTGAGTTGGGCGAAGTAGGAGCGTTTCCCCCAAACGTAAGTCGAGCCCACGCCGGGCAGGGGCGTGGCCCCGGCATCGAGGGCCCAGAAGAAAGTGGGGCCGTTGCCGTAGCCCTGGGCTGCGCCTTGGGTGAACTCGAAGCGGTTTTTCTGCTCCGAATAGCCGCCCACTACCGTCACGTTGTTCTTGCCGAAGCTGTGGTCGAAGGTGAGGGTGTTTTCGGCCAGCAAGAAGGTTTCGTTGCCCTGCGCATCGGTGAAGCCCGACACAGGCGTGATGTTGTTCGGGGCCAGGCCGCCGGCCTGCTGTTGGCGCTGGTCATGAAACGCCCGGAACTGAGTGCCCAAATTGAGGCGATAGCGCAGGAAATCGGTGAGCGCAAACTCACCGAATACGTTGCCCTGCAACTGGTTGTTGGTGCCAATGTTGTTGAGCAGCTTCTGCGCCCCAATGGGGTTCGAGCCGAAGGTGGGGCGGTTGTTGGAGTCGCCGTAGCCGAAGCCGCCGGGGTTGGCCGGGTCGAGCACCGGCGTGATGGGGGTGATGCGCAGCAGGTCAATAAACGGCACCCCGTTGAGGCGCGTTTGGTTGGCGCGGGTCAGGCCGATGTTCTCACCCAGCTTCAGCCGGCCTTTGGTAAAGCCCGAATTCACGCGCAGGTTGTAGCGCTCATATTTCGGGCCGATGACCGTGCCGCTCTGGCTGAAGTAGTCGCCCGAAATGGCGTAAGTAGAATTGTTGCCACCGCCCGAAAAGCCTAGGTTGTAGTCCTGCACCACGCCGGTTTTGAAGAACTCCTGCTGCCAGTCGGTGTCTACGTTTGAAGGGTTAGCAATGCCTGACGGCACGGGCCGGCCGGCGTTGATGTAGGCCTGCGTGGCTAAGGCGCGGTACTGCGCAGCATTGGCCAGGTCGTAGCGCTTGGCAATGTTCTGCACGCCAGCGTAGGCGTTGAAGTTGATAGCCGTAGTGCCAGACTTGCCTTTCTTGGTGGTGATGATGACTACGCCGTTGGCGCCGGATACGCCGTAGGGCGCCAGGGCTGCGGCGTCTTTCAGCACCTGCACGCTTTCCACGTCTTGAGGTGTGAAATCACGCAGGCCGCCGGTCACCCACAAGCCATCGATGATGAACAGGGGGCCCGAGCCGTTATTAATAGACCCCACGCCACGGATGTTGATATTGGGCGTTTGACCAGGTGTACCGCTGGAGGTCACTTGCACCCCGGGCAGGCGGCCCTGAATGGATTCGGAAATGGTGGCCACCGGCGCGCGACGTACGTCCTGCGCACCCACCGTCGACACCGCGCCGGTCACGTTCTGGCGCTCCTGTACGAGGTAGCCCACCACCACGGCTTCATTCAACTGCTGCACATCGGTCGCCAGCGTTACCGTAATCGTCGACTGTCCATTTATTGCTACTTCCTTTGATAAGTAGCCCACCGACGAAATCTGCAAGGTGGCATCGGCTGGTGCATCAATGGAAAAGCTGCCGTCGGCCCCGGTCGAGGTGCCGGTGGTGGTGCCCTTCACGAGCACCGTCACGCCGGGCAGACCTTCGCCTTTTTCATCCACTACGCGCCCCGTAATACCTTGAGCAGGAGCAGCAACCATGCCGGAGCTGGCCGTCGAAATGCTGGCTGCTCGGGCTCCGGGGACCGATAGTACGCACAGCGGCAGGCAGCAGAGTAACGCCGGTATAGCTGGACGACGAAACCTGAGGTAAGATTTGTTCATATAAAAAAAGTTGAGTGGGAGTTAAAACAAGCTTTTGCAAACGTTTGCGCTAACTAAGCTGAGCCGACAGCCTGATCACACTAGCTGACAACTAGCTCGTTGAAAAAACAGGGTGGGAAGAACCAACAGAAAAGTAACTTAATTCTTAAAAAAATTAAGCTAAGAGCCTCTGTTTCTTTCCCTTTTTGCTTCGCAATACTAAGCAAGGGTGAAGCAGTTGACAAGAAAAAAGGTTTACTAACCCAGCAGCGGTCGAAATAATTTTCTTTTTCGGGAGGCCAACCTTATCATCAAGGTGGGTTCGAACTACTATAATTGATTGATAGTCAGAGTAAAACAACAATTTAATTTAAATTTTTTAGAAAGATAAAAAATTTTGCAAACGTTTGCACCACAGATCAACGCTTCAGCCTTTTCATGGTGGAACAGCGCCCCAATAACTCTGAGCAGAACACTTATTTTGAGGGCTGCCAGCCCTGGCTCTCCGAATGTTACTCGCCTGATGGTCGGGCGAGTGGCTGGCCGGGCGCTACCGGGCGTCCCAGCAGCGGGGTGCCATCGGCCTGCCAGGTAAATGGTTGGGCCCGAGGCGAGCGGAACCGGCCGCAGCCCTGACCGGGCTCGTCGTTGGCGTGGTACAGAATCCAGTCCTGGGTACCATCCGGCGACTTGAAAAATGAATTGTGCCCGGGGGCGAATACCTTAGCCGCGGGGTTTTGCTGAAATACAGGTACTGGTGATTTCGTCCAGGAGCCGGGCTGTAGCAGGTCGCTGTCGGCTGGGGCCGTGAGCATGCCCAGGGCGTAAAAGTCGGTCCAGCAGCCGCTGGCCGAATAGATCAACACCAGCTTATTGCCGTGCCGAAGCACTTCCGGCCCCTCGTTAACGTCGATATGGGGCGGATCTTCGGGGTTGCTGGTATCGCCGTTCCGCTCCCAGGCAAAGAAGGGCGTGGACACCTTCAGCCGCGGGCCATCTACGGTCCAGGGGTTTTTCAGGCGGGCCAGGTAGATGTTCTGGCAGCCGTTCACGTCGCCTTCCCAGCCCGACCACACCAGGTAGTGCTGGCCGTTATTTTCGAACACCGAGCCGTCGATGGCCCATTTGTCGGCCGGGTCCCGGAGTTGGCCTTTGTCGGTCCAGGTGCCCTTCAACGGGTCGGCAGCAGCGTTTTCCAGGACCCACAGGCGGTGGCTCTGGTTGGTGCCGGCATCGGCCGCGTAGTACAGATACCACTTGCCGTTGAGGAAGTGCAGTTCGGGCGCCCAGATGTCGTGGGAGTTCGGGCCCGTAGCCGGGGGCGTCCAGACCACCTTGCTGAGCGCGGTTTTGAGTTGGCTCAGGGACTTGGTTTTCCAGAGCATGATGTTGTAGCCCGTGGTATGGGTATAGTAATAGTAGCCATTGTGGTAAACGCTCCACGGGTCAGCCCCGGAGGGCAGCAAGGGGTTGGTGAACGTCGGCTTCACGGCTGCTGGTTGCTGGGCCCCGGCAGGGTAGGTGAAGAGAGCGAGGAAGAGGGCTAGCAGGTGCGGACGAAGCTGGCTCATTGCAAAGAAGGTGGTGGGTCTGGCTGGGGGAGGCTCACTATTTTCCGTTCACTTTCTTGATGAGGTCGGCTTCGTCCTGGCGGTAAGGGGTGCCGTCTTTGCGGAATACTTCGTGAAACCACTCAATGGGCTCGCTGCCGTCGGGAATGGGCGTCTCCCACTGGTATTTGGTGTTGGTTTTGCCCTCGACCAGGCCCCAGTTGATGGCGCCGACATTCTGCTTTTTGAGCAGGGGCATAATGGTGGCGAAGCGGCTGTTGCGGGGCCGGGCCATGTACTCGGTGCAGATCAGGGGGCGGCCATGGGTTTTCAGCAGCTCAATCAGGCGCTGGTGCGTTACGATTTCGTCGTAGTTGTGATAGGTGATGATATCAGAATGCAGGGCCTGGTACTGGTTGAGAGCCTCAAAATCCCAGGCCCACAAGCCGATGCTCAAGGGCTGGTCGGGGTTAACGGCGCGGGCCCAGGCAAACACGTTGCGCACCAGGGGCAGCGAAGAGGCCAGCTTACCGCTGTTGCCGGGCTCATTGTACAAGTCCCAGAGCAAGATGCGTGGGTCGTGGGCGAAGCTGCGCAGCACGTCCTGAACGTAGGGTTTGAGGGCGACAAACGTAGTCGAATCGCGCGAAGCGGGGTCGCCGGGGTCCTGCACCCAGCCCGAATTGTGGACGCCGATTTTAGGTGCCGGCTGGGTTCCAACCTTGGGCTCCTTGTTCCAGCAATCGTCGAAAAACACGAAGATGGTCTGGATGTGGTGCTTGTCGGCAATTCCTAAATAAGTATCCAGGCGCTGCTTAAAGCCTGTGGGGTCCTGCTGCCAGGCCAGGCTGTGCAAAAACACCCGCATGGTGTTGAAGCCGATGCCCTGGGCCCAACCCAGCTCGCGGTCGATGGTAGTTGGGTCGAAGGTGGCGGCCTGCCACATCTCGAGCTGGTTGATGGCCGTGCTCGGCGTGAAGTTGGCCCCGCTCAGCCACGGGTGCGCTTTATACCAGGCATTGGCTTTTTCGGCTGACCACCGCTCGCCCGACTCTGCGGCTACAGGACCCTTGGCTTTAATCTTGGTTTTCTGCGCGAAAGAGCCGTTGGCAACCAATAGCAGCCCCAACAGTAAGAATAGGTTTTTCATGGAAAAAAGCAGGAGGAGGAAGGAGATATCGGTCAGGGCGAAACGACGAATGGGCCCGCGCAAACGTTTGTTAACAGCTCGCGAGGCGCAGAGGTCCCTCTGTACTCGCCATTATTCAGTCAAGGAAAAGACGGCCTGCAAATAGACTGGCTATTCGCCGTATTGGCCGGAGGATTCCGCGGCCGGCCACCCCGGCCCGGGATCCGTACTGGGTAGGAACCGGTGCAAGCTAAGCCGGGCTGAGTAAATCAGGCAAACGTTTGCCTTTTATTCGCAGCTACTTTTGTTTTCACCGCCCCGGCCTGGCAGTTTCCGGCTGGTTACTCTTTTCCAAGAGCCGGGCGCTGTTCGGCCCAATCTTATCTCGCGACCAATCGCGTTTGGAAGAAGCTTCAATTCTCACCCAATAAGCTTTATGCCTTCTCGTCGAAATTTCTTGCTTCAGGCAGCCACCGGGTTGGCTTCCCTGGCCTTGGCTACCCGGGCGGCGGCTCGGGCGGCGGCCCGCACCTACACCAACCCCGTGTACGCCGGGCAATTCCCCGATCCGTTCGTGCTGCGCCACCAAGGCCACTACTACGCTTTTGGCACCACGGGGACGGGAAGGACCTCCGACCAGCGCATTTTCACCCTGCTCACTTCTGACAACCTGGTCGACTGGAAAGCCCTGGGCGGTGCGCTTACGCCCCCCGCCGGGGCCGAGGGAGCCGACTTCTGGGCCCCCGAGGTGGTGTACCACCAGGGCACGTTTTACATGTACTACTCCAGTGGGGGCGGCGCCATCGGGGCCACCGTGGGGCACCGTCTGTACGTGGCAACAAGCAAAAAACCGGAAGGGCCGTACGAGCAAGTAGCCCTGCTCGACGTGCCGGCCAGCAAGTTCACCATCGACGCGCACCCATTTCAGGACACCGACGGGCAGTGGTATCTCTTCTACGCCCGCGACTTTATCGATTCCGACCAGGGTTACCGGCCCGGTACGGGGTTGGCCGTTGACCGCCTCGTGAACATGACGCGCCTGGCTGGGGAAAGCCGAACGGTAATGCGCGCCCGCCACGACTGGACGATGTTCGAGAAAAACCGCACCATGCCGCTTTACGACAATAAAACCTTTGCCGAGTGGCACACCCTGGAGGGCCCATTCGTGCGTCGGCACGGCGGCAAATACTACTGCTTCTACAGCGGAGCCAACTTTCTTACGCCGCGCTACGGGGTCGATTACTGCGTGGCCGATTCCGTGCTGGGACCGTACTCCGACGCGGGCGCGGCCCAGGGCCCGCGGGTGTTGCACGCCGTGGCCGGCCACGTGCGCGGCCCCGGCCACCATTCCCACATCTTGAGCCCCGATGGCAAGACGGAATACCTGGTGTACCACGCCTGGAATCCGGCCATGACCGAACGCCAGTTGTGCATCGATAAGCTGGCCTGGACCGCCCAGGGGCCACGTTGCCTGGGGCCGAGCTACACGCCCCAGCCCCGGCCCGCGTAGCCGTTGCTGATGGATATAATAGTTGAAATCATAAACGGAAAGAGGTCAATTGGAAATCCCAGTGGTGAAACTTCTGCTAACTATGGAAGATAAGGCTTGGCCTATTTTATATAGGTGCTCAAAATATTCTGGATGTAAATACAAAAGTTGGTCAGGAAGAATGGCTTTTCCAGTAAGCGTGTATGGATTCTGCTATATTACAAGCAATAAAATACGTTGAGTGTACTCAAGAAGGGTTAATAAAGCGGATAATTCCCCCAGATGCTATAGAGAATTTACAAACCAAGGAGTAGAGACGCGATGAACCAATTCAAATCGTACTATTGGACTCCACAAGGCTTGGAAACTAAGAGCTTGCGTAGGGCCTGTCAACAGTTTTTTAGCAGTAGTTCGACCCGGGAACAAAAATTAGACTCTTTTAAAAGGCTTTTGGAAAGTGACTCTGTCATAGCCCAAGGTATTGCTTTTGATCAATTTTTTTACGTTGAATCATTAACTAGATTTGGGAGTAGCAATCCTTATTGGCAATATTCTGAACAGTTATTGCGCAAAGCACGGGAACAATTAAAGAACCCTCCGGTTACAGTAGATAAATCAAAAGAGAAAGCAATTGTAGGAGCCAACCACGCCAGTGCTCTAGGAGTCCTGGCCCACCTCGGCCAAGAACGTGATATCTCTCTAATTGAACCGATTTTACGTTCTGCTTGTGATAGTAGTGTATTAGACATGGGCTTTGGGGCTGCTGAGCAGTGTTTAAGAGATACAGAAAACCCATATCCAGAAATCATCGCGGCACTTAGTCAGATCATTTTTGCTGAAGAACGCGATTTAGACATCAGGGCAGCTGCGATAAGGGCTTTTTCCGGCTACATGGTACCGGAAGTTGAGGAAGTCTTAGTTAAAGCAACCAAACAATGCCCACTACCAGTTTCAGCACATGCTGCCTGGCTTCTGAGCGCGCGAAACTTTCAGAAACATCTTGCTTTATTAGAAGAAATATCTAAGGCTTGGCCTGATGATGCTATGTATCCTGCCTCTGAAATTTGCGAGTTAATAAAGAGTAGTTATCAATCTCAAACCTGAATTGCGCAATTCTCCCTCCAATGGAGAATTGCAGCCAGCAGCTATCGAAATTAAAGCTACTTTAGTGGCTGAGGTACTCTCAAGTTTAATTGAAACATTACAAATTCAGCGCAGACAGCAGTTTACCTACAAAACCTCAGTTGAGATAACCCGTTACTACCGACCGAAAATTGATTTGCGCTGCACGTCCCGGTCCGCGTAGCTCTTGATCCTAAATGACATTATACTGTTGCTATTTCTAGCGAAATTTGGATAACTGCTAAGCTTATTTCAACGTTACAGCCGGAATATACAGTTTGCATATCGCGTATGTTACGTCTATTTCTGTTATTGCTGGTCCTGGGGCTGGCTTGTGCAGCCGGTCCCGCGGCCGCCTACTCCATACTCACCCACCAAGCCAATATCGACTCGACTTGGGAGCGGTGCTTGGTGCCAGCCCTGCTGCGGCGCTATCCCGAGGCCACGCCCGACGAGCTGACCGATGCTAAAGCGTACGCGTACGGGGGCTCTATTATTCAGGACATGGGGTACTACCCATTCGGCAACGTGCTGTTCACCAACCTCACGCACTACGTGCGTTCCGGCGACTTCGTGTGTAATCTCCTCCGGCAGGCCCGCAGCCGCAACGACTACGCGTTTGCCTTGGGCGCGCTGGCGCACTATGCTGCCGACACCAACGGCCACGCCGAGGGCACCAACCGGGCCATGGCCAGTGTGTATCCGGAGCTGGCTGCCCAATTTGGTCTCCTGATCACCTACGAGCAGGCCCCCAAGCAGCACACTCAGCTCGAGTTCGCCTTCGATGTGGTGCAACTGGCCAGCGGTAAGTACCACAGCCAGCGTTACCACAACAACATCGGGTTCAAGGTGAGCAAACCAGTACTGGAACGAGCTTTTCAACAAACGTATGGGCTGGAGCTGGGCCAAGTCCTTCTCAACGTCGACTTGAGCATTGCCAGCTTTCGCTTCGCCGTAAGCCAACTGATTCCGACGGCCGCCCGCGCCGCCTGGCACTACAAGCGCAAAGATATTCTGAAGCTCAGCCCCGGGGCCCGGCGCCGCGACTACCTGGCGCGGGTAAGCCCCCGCAAGTTCCGCGAGGAATACGGGGCCGAGTACCGGAGGCCCGGTTTCGGAGCCCGCATTATTTCCTATTTCATTCGGGTGCTGCCCAAGATTGGGCCGCTGAAGCCGTTCGCCTTCAAACTGCCTACCCCAGAGGCGCAGAAGCTGCTGCGTGACAGCTTCCAGCAGGTGATGACCAGTTACTGCGCCGACATTGCATGTCAGCCGGCTGATAGCTCCGCCGCGCCCTGGGCGCTGGCTAATATCAACTTCGACACGGGCTGCCCTACCCGAGCCGGCGAATACCCATTGGCCGACGAAACGTACGACGAGTGGCTGCGCAAAATAGCCAAGAAAAAGTTCGAAAATCTTAGCCCCGCAGTTCGACAAAACATCCTGGCTTTCTACAGCAGCCAGCCCCAAGCCCCGGTATCGGTTAAGGAAGGTGATAAACAGCGCGCCACACAGGCGGCTCTGGATCAGCTAAAAACCTTGCGTTAAGGGGGGCGTTATGATTCGCCGCACCTGCTTGTTCGGTAATGGGACAGGTAAGGTTCGCTCAGTTGAGTGAAAAAAACATCAGAGCCTATCAACCAGCTATAAATTCTGCGGCTGAGTATATAAAGTTGCGGTGCTCCTTATCAAGAAAGGCGGCTTCTTGTTCTCCTAAGCCCTAGAAGATGTTATTAGCTCGCGCTAGTCTGACCAGTGGTACCAGCGGCAGCCAGTGTGGCGCGGCCAGGTAGCGGTTCAGGTCAGTTCCCGCAAACTCGAATTTGTTGCGAGACAGGTTTGTCAGGGAGTGAAAACGATCGATGAGGTAAAAGGTAGCGTCGCGGCAATAGTCATAAATCCATGATCTAGGTATCATCTCTTCGTCGGAGCCCACCCGGCCGATACCACCACCGAGTGATAGACGCGAAAAGCCTTCGCCACTAAGCAGTTGAATTAACATAGCCACTACGGATAGGAAGACCCCCCATACTTTGGTAGGCCCTAGCCGGAATTGGTGGAGCTGATAGCCTTGTAACCTGCTGCCTTCGTACCAAGGGTCAAGCACCAGAAAGCCGATCGGTTTGCCTTCTGCGCCAGCCTGAATCACGAAAAATCGAACATCGGGCTCGGGTTCGAATCTCATGGCCCGGGAGATGAACCCAATTTCTTTTTTTGATTGCGAAAGACTGATGAACTGTTCGTTTATCTGCCGTAGCTGCGCAAGCTCATCGGCGGAAATACGAGATAAATCTCGTTCCACCAATTGCAGGTTGGCCTTGCCAGCCTTTTTTAATGCCCCTGAAATGGATCCCGAAAATGGAGCCTGATCTGTCAGGTTCACGCATCGTTCCACGCCAATGCGTACGAAGTGAATGGGTTGCTTCCCCACCCTTGCCAGGGCTGCCGCGGCCGTCTCGCTCAAGTAACCAAATACGCTGGTGGGATAGGCTTTCAGAAAATCAGCGAACAGCTCTTCTATTTTACCCGGCTTGGCAATTGGATCACCAAGGACCACGTTACCCGCCAATACCCGCCGGTAGGCGAGATAACCATGGGGATGATCGAAGTAACAAAGCGTTGGCTGTAACGTGGCATAAGCGTTGGGGTCGGAACTCCACTGGCGGAGTTTCTCCAGCCGGTCCTGCTCCTTGAACAAATTGAGTTGATTGATCAAAATAGCCTGAATGGAGTATCTCAAAAAAGAAAAATACCTGCAATCAACCTTGGCTTACACTTGGGGCACACCATCCTGAGCTACCGCTCAATTCATCAAGGTGAATACTGGAAACGGCTTTATGTCAGCCTAAAGCCTAATTGGGTATCGCGATTTCTTCACTACTGCGCCCGGGGCTGATGCAAGTATTGGTCCAAGGTCGGTAGCTCTACTAATGGACCTATGTACAAAATAAGGTTCGGAAATAAACACGTTATGTTCAAAAATAAGGGCATTTTAGTAAGCATGGATGTATTTTTGTACAACGGCATCGCGGTACCTACCTTGCCGCATGCAAAAACGGTTACTCGTGCTACGACACGTTCTAACGGCTTATGCCGGCTTGTTCCTTCTGAGCCGGGCGCCAGTTGCCCACGCCCAATCGCCCACCCCCGCCACGTCGGTCCAAGCCATCAAATGCGGCCGCCTGCTGGACGTGCGTACGGGCCGCGCCCTTCCCAACGGGGTGGTGTTGGTGCGGGGCCGCACCATTCTACAGGCCGGCGCCGCAGTGGTGGATTTGAGCAACGCCCTGGTGCTGCCCGGCCTGATTGACGCCCACCCCCACCTGCGGCAAAACTACCAAACCGAGCTAGGCGACGACAGCAGGCTGGTGACCGTGGCCAGCATGAGCACCGCGCGCCGGGTCCTACTGGGCGCCGCCATGAGCCGCGAGGACCTGGAAGCAAGCATCACCACCATGCGCGACCTCGGCAACAGCGGCGTCAACGGCGACGTGGCGCTGCGCGAGGCCATCAACCAAGGCGACGTGGTCGGGGCGCGCATGGTGGCTTCTACACGGGCATTAGCGGCGGGTGGGCAGTTCGGACACCTCACGCCCGAGGCCCCGGCGTTGGTGGCCCAGGAATACGTGGCCATCAGCGGCGTAGAAGAAGCCCGCCGGGCCGTGCGGGCACCCTACGACGGCGCCGACTGCATCAAAGCTGGAGGCCACAACATGCTGACCATCCGCGAGAGCACCCAGCAGGCACCAAGCTTTTCCAACCAACACACCAACAGTAAAGTCTATCATTACTCGGTTTGAGGGCACCGGTGCGGCCCCGTTCGCCCTTGCTAACTTCACCGCCGCCTACCGGCCCGAAGTGGCGGGCGACAACCGCGCCACCGACAGAGGCGTACGCGTTGCATGAACAGTTGGCGGCGCGGAAAACGCCGGGGCGCGTTGTTGGTTCGATTCGCAGCGAACCAACAATGGGTAAAACAAAAAAATAAACTTTAGGAATGAAAACGATGAAATTGTTGATTAGCAAAAGTTTTGTGGGTGCGATTGTTCTGTTGTCAATCGTGCTGATTTTAGTTGGCTGCGAACGCAAATCGGCCGGAACAAGCGCGAGCGCTGAAGGCGGCAGTGGCAGCAGGAAAAAAGTTGTCGGTTTTTCGCAAATGGAAAATAACGGACCGTGGCGGATTGCCGAAACCAAATCAATGAGCGACGAAGCCGCCAAGCGCGGTTACGAGCTGGTTGCCACCGACGCACAAACCCAAACTTCAAAACAGTTTTCGGATGTCGAGGACATGGTGGCGCGCAAAGTTGACGCAATTTTTCTTGCTCCGCGAGAATTTGAAGGTTTGGCGGGCGCCCTCGCAGCAGCAAAACAAGCCAAGATTCCGGTTTTTTTGATAGACCGCGAGGCCGCCGGAACGCCCGGACAAGATTATGTTACGTTTATCGGTTCAAACTTTATTGAAGAAGGTCAACGCGCGGGCGAATGGACAGTCAAAAACACCAACGGTAAGGCCGGTATTATTATTCTCGAAGGCACGGCTGGTTCAAGCGTCGCGCTTGACCGCAACAAAGGTTTTCTTGATGCCATTAAAAGCAGTCCAGGTATGAAAATTCTCGCTTCGCAGCCGGCCGATTTTACGCGCGCCAGCGGCCAGAAAGTAATGGAAAACCTGATTCAAGCGCACGGCAAAAACATCACGGTCGTTTACACGCACAACGACGAAATGGCACTCGGCGCAATTCAGGCGTTGAAAGCCGCCGGAATGAATCCAGGTAAAGACGTCAAAGTCGTTTCGGTAGACGGACAAAAGAGCGCGCTCGAAGCGATTGTTGCCGGCGACATGAACGTCACGGTCGAGTGCAATCCGCGTTTTGGCCCGATTGCGTTTGATACTTACGAAAAGTATCTGCGCGGTGAAAAAATCCCGCAAAAAATTATTGTGCCCGATAAGTTTTTTGATTCGTCAAACGCCGCAAAATTTATTGACAAATCTTATTAAAAAGAATGCGAAACGATTAGTGGTTAATTATTTTGCCTCTCACTTATCAGTAATTATGGCCAACGAACCGTTGCTGCGAATGCAGAACATCCGCAAAATTTTTTCCGGCGTGGTCGCGCTCGATAACGTGAGTTTAGCTTTGGAACGCGGCGAGGTTCATTCGCTCGTCGGCGAAAACGGTGCGGGTAAATCTACGCTTATTAAAGTTATGACCGGCGCCTACGCCCGTGACGGCGGTGAACTATTTTTAGAAGGCAAGCCGGCAAATTTTCGTACGCCTGAAGACGCGCAACGCGCCGGAGTCGTCGCGGTTTATCAAGAAGTGAATCTATTGATGTTTCGCACGGTCGCCGAAAATATTTTTTTAAATTGTGAGCCGTGCAAGTTTAGTTTTGTTGATTGGGGGCGAATGAATCGTGAAACCGACGAACTTCTTAAAAGGCTCGGTTTAAACATTAATCCGAAAGCAACTTTGGGCAGCCTCAATATTGCGATGCGGCAAATGGTGGCGATTGCGCGCGGAGTCAGCCTCGGTGCCAAAGTTTTGGTTCTCGATGAGCCGACCAGCAGTTTGACTGAAAAAGAAGTCGGTATCTTGTACGAAGTGATTCGACGTTTGAAAGCCGAAGGCACGGCAATTGTTTATATATCGCACCGTTTTGACGAGCTGTACGCTGTTTGCGACCGCGTGACGGTTTTGCGCGACGGCAAATTTGTGGCGACGCGCGATTTAAAAGAGTTGGAGCGAATTGATTTAGTTTGTTTGATGCTTGGCAAGCAGCGTGAAGATTTAGAGAAAAAAGGCGCGACCGCATTTGACGAACACAAACCTGTTAACGATAACACACCGCCCCTACTGGTGGCCGAAAATCTAACGCGCGGGCGGCGAATGCAAAGCGTGTCGCTCGACGTTCGGCGCGGCGAAATTCTCGGTATGGCGGGTTTGCTCGGTTCCGGGCGGACCGACGTTGCGCGGGCGATTTTCGGTGCTGACCGGACAGAAACCGGGCGTGTCGTCTTGGACGGCAAAGAAATCAACGCGCGCAAACTAAACGACGCAATCCGCGCCGGAATCGCGTTTTTATCCGAAGACCGTAAAGCCGAAGGAATTATTCCCGATTTGTCGGTACGCGAAAATCTAACGCTCGCCGCGTTGCCGGCCCTTACCAGCGCCGGAGTTGTCTCGCGCAAGAAGCAAAACGAAATAGTCGAACGATTTATGCGGCGCTTAGGTATCAAAGCCGCTTCGGCCGAGCAAAAAATTCGCGAATTATCCGGCGGCAACCAGCAAAAAGTTTTGCTCGCGCGCTGGCTGTGCTGCAATCCAAAGTTTTTGTTGCTTGACGAACCAACGCGTGGCATTGACATCGGCGCCAAAGGCGAGATTCAAGCGCTCGTCAATGAATTGGCAAAAGAAGGTTTGGGCGTTTTGATGATTTCGTCCGAACTCGAAGAACTCGTCGAAGGCAGCGACCGCGTGGTCGTAATGCGCGACGGCAAACTAAGCGCCGAACTGCGCGGTGAACAAATCTCGCAAGATTCGATTATCAACGCGATGGCAGAGGCAAACCAACGTCTCGAACCTTGAACTCATAATCCGATGGTTGAAGCAACTACAATTAAACAAGACACGCGTGCGCGGCAGAAACTTAACTTTAGCGATTACGCGCCCACATACGGAGCAGCGATTGCACTAACAGTTTTACTGATTTTAAACTTAGCGTTCACGCCGGGTTTTGCTTCGTTTAATAATTTTAGCAACATTCTCGTTCAAGTAACGCCGACGATGCTAGTGGCAATCGGGATGACGTTTGTGATTGCAACGGGCGGCATTGATTTGTCGGTCGGTTCGGTTATGGCGATTGCCTCGGCCGTCACGGCAATTTCACTCGATTACGGCGCGATTCCGGCGGTTCTAATCGGTTTGATTGTGGCCACCGCAGTAGGTGCGTTAAACGGCATATTGATCAGCAGCTTTAAAATTCAGCCGATTATCATTACGCTGGCAGTATTAATTGCGGGACGCGGCATCGCGCAAGTTATCAGCAACGGCGGTCAGTTAATTCCGTTTAGTAACCCGACATTTGAATATTTAGGCAAAGGTTTAATCGCCGGAGTTCCAGTGCAAATTTTGCTGCTCGCAGCAACCGTCGGGCTGGCGATTTTTGTATTTCGTTCGACGATTTTTGGGCGTTACATCGCGGCGGTCGGCGGCAATGAAACTGCTGCGCATCTTGCCGGGGTGCCAACGGTTTCGACAAAGTTGTTAGTTTATGCGGTCAGCGGTCTGCTCGCCGGAATTGCGGGTTTGATTTACACGGCGCGGCTTGGTGCTTCCGACGCTTCAAAAATCGGTGATACGATTGAACTCGACGCGATTGCCGCAACGGTTGTCGGCGGAACGCCCTTGACCGGCGGACGGGCCAGCATCATCGGGACGGTGATCGGCGCGCTGATTATGATCGTAATTACGACAAGCTTTAACATGAACGACATGAAATATTCATGGTCGCTCGTGATTAAAGCCGCGATTATTTTGCTCGCGGTTTATTTGCAACGCCCAAAAACAAACTAAAATTGTGCGAAAGACTATATTGCGGTCGTTAATCGTTTAGCTACTGAATCTCTGCAATTTTGCGCAATCGCAAAAATGTAAACAAACCGAAAGTGCCGACACTTAATACTGCAAAATGCAACTGTGATTTGGTTTCGAACGCAAGTTGAAAAAAGTTGGAATTCTCAGTTTTGAATTTAGCAAGAACGGCAAAACATACAGCAAATTTGGTGCGCTCATAATGACAGCGAAGGTTGAAAGTGCACATGTCGCACTTATTTACACTGGCAAGAGCGCCAATCCGTCAGTACGTTTCGACTGGCTGCGCGTGACGCCGCAAAACGGTAAATAGCAAACGTATTCTTGTCGCAATGGTAATCCTCCGTTTGTTTGACGGCGAGCAGAGAGAGGATGCTGCTCGCGAACAATTTGTTCGCGCACGCTGAGCGACCGTCAATTCGCCGCCAAACGATAACAAAATCCTTGTTTTAGACGAATTACAATTGTTCTTATGAGCCAAGCAGAAGCTACAATCCGTGACACGACCGAAGCCAGACCGCGTACGATGGCGGCAAAAATCGGTTCGGTGATGCAAAGCCAGGGCGCGCTCGTGATGCTTGTTGTGGTATGCAGTATTGCCACAATTCGCTACGAAGCATTTTTAACGCCCGAAAATTTGCTTAACGTTTTGCGACAAAATTCGATGTCCGGATTGATCGCGCTCGGCATGACGTTTGTGATTTTAACCGGCGGAATTGATTTGTCGGTCGGGTCGCTGCTCGCGCTTGCTGGCGTCGTCGCCGCTTATCTTTTGCCAAACGGCGTGTTCGTTGCTGTGTTGGGCGCAGTCACGGTGACAACTCTACTCGGACTGGTCAACGGCATAATCATCGCCAAAGCCAAAATTCAGCCGTTTATCGTGACGCTCGGAATGATGATCGCCACGCGCGGACTCGCTTTAGCCATTACCGACGAAAAAAGCGTGCGAATTGGGCAAACGTTTGAGGACTTTATTTATTTGGGGCGCGGCGTCATCGGCGATTTTCTGCCGGTTCCGGTTTTGATTTTGCTAATTGCTTTCGCTGCCGGCTGGGTTGTGCTCAATTACACGCGCTTCGGGCGGCACGTTTACGCGCTCGGCGACAATGACGAAGCGGCGCGTCTTTTAGGATTGAATATTTCGCGCACGACCATCGGCGTTTACGCGATCAGCGGCGCTTTGGCAGGACTGGCGGGCGTGATTTTAGCTGCCCGTTTGGGAGCCGGAAATCCGGTCGAAGGAGTCGGAATAGAACTTGGCGCAATCGCGGCGGTTGTTGTCGGCGGCACTTTGCTGACGGGCGGGCAGGGAAACGTACTGTCAACACTTGTCGGCGTTCTGTTGCTCGGCGTAATTTTTAACATATTTAATCTCGAAGGGCAAATTAGTCCGTGGTGGCAGCCAGTTTTGCGCGGCGTGATTCTGCTCGTCGTCGTGGTTATTCAAAACCGTCTCACGAAATTAAAGTGAAAATTAACCACAGATGAATACCGATTTCAACCAATCTGTATTATTTGTGTACATTCGCAGTTAAAATTAAATCATAATCAAAGGACGTTACTCTCAAAAGAAATCAGCACGTGCGTTTGGTCGCAGCGCCCGAGCGTTTTTAGTCAGCTGGTAGATATGGTCGTCGGGAATGTGCATGGAATATAGCACCAAGCTGAAAAGGCAGATGCTTCGATTCCTCAGCATGACGTCCTATTACCAGCAAGCAGGACGTTCTATTGACAGATGCTGCCCCTTGGCATACTCCCGCTACGCTTCGCCCATCATTAGCCCTTCAATCGTGTGCCCCTGCACAATAGGTTCCAGCGTATCGACCAGCCGGCAAGTGAGGTGGCGCTTGAGGCTGTCGGGCAAGGTTTCGTAAAACGCCCGGGTGAGTTGCAGGTCGTGGCGCTCGGCGTTGTTGGCGGTGGGGGCATCCACGCCCAATACCAGGGCGGGCCGCGATTTGTTAGACTGGTTGGCGGTGCCGCGGTGAATAGTGAGGGCCGAGCGGGCCGAGATGTCGCCCATCTGGGGCAGCTTGCGCTGGGCCCGCTGCTCGTAGCGGGGGCTATTGGCTTTGGGCGGAAACATGCCGTGCTCGAAGGCTATAGGCAGGTCCCATTGGGTGCCGGGCGCTATTTCGAACGGGCCCATGTCTTCGCTCACGTCCACGGTGGTCAGGTTGAAGGCCAAGGAGTTGAGCCGGCGCCCGGTGATGGTATCGTCGGGGGCGGGAAAGTCGCGGTGCCAGGGCTGGTTCATGGCCCCGGGGTTGGGTACATCGAAACCGATTTCCACGATTTTGTACTCCGGCCCGAGCACCGCCTCGCACACGGCCGTCACCCACGGGTGCGTAGCTAACTCCACAAACCCCCGAATGCTCTCGGGATGGATTTCTACATAGTGCCGCTTGGGCCCGCGGCCCAGGGCGCCCCCGGGCCGCTGGAGGGCTTCGGCATATAGCCTGGCAATGTCCTCGCCCAACTGCTGCACCCATTCGCGACTAAAAGCGCCTTTGAGGGCAATGATGCCGTCCCCGTAGAGCCCACTCATAATTTGGGCGATGTCGTAGGTGGGACGCGTGATGCTATTTATCTCCATTGTTTCCATACGGCACTGCTAATTGTTATCCACTTCACAACAAGAATTTGCCCGCATCAATACGCGGCCCTGCAAAGCTAGTTGACGCGTGTTCTTCAACAAACACCGTTGGATTTTGGTGGCAGTGTCAGGCCGCCAGTAAGGCTTATCTTATCACCAGCACAGGAGACTCATCATGCTAGTCAATGCTCTTGCCACCGCGGCAACGACTCTTGTCACTTCCGCGGCCTTTCTTGCTACCCCGGCAACGGCTGCTGTCACTCTGATTAAGCGGTGTTGTCACTCTGGCAGCGTGCTGGGTCACGCTGGTAGCGGGGTTGGCCACCGGCGCAGCGGGCCTTGTCGTCCCGAATAGCCTTTGCCACTGTTCGCAAGCCTACCAGAATCGGTCGGTGCACACGACCTTGGCTTTTTTCTTTAGGCGCAGACCCAGCAGGATTTCGTGGCTGCCGCCGTGGTAGGCCGCTAGTTCGGAGAGGCCGGCATCGTAGGAATAGCTCAGGGCGTACTGCTCGTAGGTGACGCCCACCAGGGCTACGTACGAGTCGGTGGCCCGCCACGATAGCCCGCCCCAGAGCAGGTCCTGGTACTTGAGTTTCGCGTTCAGATCGACTGAGACGGGGGCCGGGGCCACGGCCTTAATCAGCACGGAGGGAACCAGCGACCAGTCCGCGCTCACCGGCACGCGCACGCCCGCCGTAGCAAAATAGTGGCGCCGTAAAGAGTTGCTGCCCCCGGTGGAGACGCCGGTTTGCGCGTACGAAAAATCGAGGGTATTGCCCAGCAACTGCGTGCCCGAGAGGCCCACGTAGAAGTCGGGGCTGTACAGCCACACGCCCGCCGTGCCATCAAGGGCCCGCGATGAAGCACTGGCCGCGCGGTTGTTGACGTCGTAGAACCGCAGTTGCTGCCCGTCGACCGAAAACTGCTGCATGCCGACCGAAAGCCCCAGCGCTATCCGAATGCTACGGACCAGCGCCAGGTTGCAGGCGTAAGATCCGTACACGCCGGTCCGACTGGTTGGGCCGGTAACATCGTTGTAGACAATGCCGCCCAGGGCGTGGAAGGGCCGCTGCCGGTCGTGCATCGTGCGCTTGGGCTGGCTGCGCCACTTACCCAGCGAGGAATTGATGCTCGCGTAGTAGGTGCGCGGGGCACCCTCGAGTCCGGTCCACTGGGTGCGGTAGCTGAACTTGAGGTCGATGTAGTCTTCGGTGCCAGCTACCCCGGGGTTGAGGATGTAATTATTGTTCATGTACTGGCTGTACTGGGCCTGCTGCTGAGCCTGGGCCGTGAGGCCCGCCAGTAAGAGCCCGAGCGGCAACAGCGGCTGTAGGGTTTTCTTCATAGCGCGGTCTTATTAAGGAAAGAGATATTCTTTTAAGTGAGATCAAGGAAGTAAGGTAGGAGCCGGGAGTGGGTAGGCGGCGATAATAAACTGATAGAAAATGAGGTAGATCTTGGAACGCTGAACCTCTGAGCACAGAGCCCGGGGTGCTGCGATGAGTCGGCCTTGGGCGGCATCCGAACCGACGACTTCTATGGAGGCGAATGGTTAAAGAGTTCGGCCCAGGGGCAGCCGACTCGGGTTAATAGAGGATGGTCAGGGAGCCGCTGTAAGAGCGGCCGTTGGGCCCCTTGGTGACGACAACGTAGTAGTACGTGCCCATCGGGGCGGGCTGGCCGTTGATGTCGCCGCGCCACTCGTTGCCCCGGCCGTAGTTGCTGGCCGAGAAAATCGGGTTGCCCCAGCGGTTATACACGTTGACCGTATTGTTGGGGAAGTCCTCGATGCGCTCAATCTGCCAGGTGTCGTCCCGCCCGTCGCCGTTGGGGGTGAAGGCGTTGGGAATCCGAATGGGGGGCCGCACCACCACGCGTACCTGGCTGGCATCGGCGCAGGTGCCGGTGCCGGCCGAGAGCGTATACACGGTCGTGACGGTGGGGGAGGCCCGGGGATGCAGCCGGTCGCTGCCGCTGAAAGTCAGCCCCGTGGTGGGCGTCCAAACCACGGGGTAGTTGCCGTCGGCTCGGCCCTGAAGCACGACCGACTCGCCGGCCAGGATTTCCTGGTCCGGGCCCGCATCCACGTCGACGGGGGGGCCGATTGCCACGGCCACGGCGTTGGAGGTGGCCGGCGGCGCGGCCCCGCAGCTCGTGGTGGTGAGCAGGCGCAGCGTAACGGTTTGGCCGTTGCGTAACGTGGTGCTGCTAAAGGTGGGGCCCTGGCCTTGGGCGCCGGGTACGTCCACGCCGTCCACCTGCCACTGGTAGGCTGGGGTCGGGCCGGCATCGGTAACGCGGGCAATGCTGAAAGTGAGCAGGTCGCCCTGACAAACCGGTACGTTGGGGGCCACCTGAATCGCGACGGTGGGGGCCACCGTGGGTACGCGGTTCACCGTGACGGTGGCCGTAGCCGGGCCCGTGTTGCACCGCCCGACCGTCGGCGTCACGGTTACCTTCACCTGATCGCCGGTGACCAGCGTGCTGCTGGTGAAGGTGGGCCCACTGGCCACGGGAGTGTTATTGACCGTCCAGCTATACGTCGGAGCCGGCCCGGTATCAGTCGCCACCGCGTTGAATGTTAGTGCCGTTCCGGGGCATTGCACGGGCGGGGGCGCCAGCGTTACCGCAGTTGCCAGCAAGGGTTCCACGCGCACGGCCACCGACCCGGAGAAAGCCGTGGCGCAGGAGCCGGTGCCCGACGTTACCCGGCGGCGGAAGTAGGTGGTGGCGGTGAGTAGGCCGAGCGGGTAATCGGCCCCCGTAGCCCCGGCGATGTCGGTCCAGGTGCTGTTGTCCGGCGACGATTCCCACTGGTAAGTGAACGTGCCGATGCCCCCAGTGGCTGGCGCCATGCTCGTCAGCGGCTGCGGGGCCGTGCCCGCGCAGACCGTCTGGTTGTCGGCAATGCGGCCGGGATCCAGCGGGGGGAGTACCGTAATGGTGACCGGCGCCGTGGTGGCCGGCGTGCAGAAGCCCGAAGTTACCCGCCGCCGGAAGTGCGTGGTGCGGGTGAGCCCGCTCGGCGCGTAGCCGACGCCTGTTGCCCCACCGATGTCGGCCCAGGTGTTCCCATCCGGGGAAGATTCCCATTGGTAGGTGTACTTGCCGGTGCCCGCCCCGGCCGGGGCCGTGCTGGTCAGCGGCGCGGGGAGCGCGCCCGGGCACAGCGTTTGGTCGGCCCCGATCCCGCCCGCCGTGGGGGCGCCGGGAACGACCACGGTGGCCCTTATTTCTTTACACAGACAAGACTTCGTGATTTTGAGCGTGATGGTGTATTCGCCCGGGGCGGAAAAGAGGTGGGTGGGCTCGGCAATCGAGGAGCTGTTGTTCGCCCCGGAGGCGGGGTCGCCGAAGTTCCAGGTGTAGGTTCCGGGGTTCGGGATGTTGGTGCCGGCCTCGAACTTCATTGCCAGGCACGCCGTGGCCCGGGCCGAAAAACCGACCTTGACCAGGAAGCTCTGGTTGAAGTTGGGCAGGCCCAGCCCGCTCAGGCGGCCCCCCAGCTCCTGGCCCTGGTCGACGTAGGCGCAGGCCGAGCCCAGCGAGTCGGGGTAGGTGATGACGCCCAGCGCCGACTGATTGCGCCGGGTAACGTAGAGCTTGCCATCCGGCCCGGCCTGGATGGAGCCCAGATCGGCCGAGCCGGTAGCAATCACCTTTTTGCTGGCCGGAATGTCGGCGGCGGCTAAGTCGAACTGCAGCAGCTGCGGGGGCGAGAGAATGGTCGCGTAGAGCTTGTTCCGGCCCGGGGAGAACTCTATTCCGTAGTAGGCATCGCCGCCACTGGCGAGGGTGCGCGGGGCGCTCACCGCCCCGGTGGCGGCGTCGAAGGCGTAGAGCTCCACGGTGCCGCCGAAGCGGGCCAAGGCCAACTGTCGGCCGTCGGGCGAAGCTTTAAGCTGCCCGTTAAAAGCCAGGCCGCCGGCGCTGGCTGCGTGCACGGGCCCCACCCTCGACACCACGGGTGTCGTCACCACGCCGGCGGGGGTTACCTGGAAGGCCAGGAAGACGTCGCCCCGGTGCTCCGCTGCGGGCCAGCCGGGCTCGTCGCCCGCGGCGGGGTCGCCCCAGCCGTGCACGATTATCCAGGAGTCGCAGCCGTTGGCGTGCAGCACAGCCGTCATCTTTTCGGTCGTGCGCTTCACTAACGGGGTATTTTTGGTGGCGGCCACCACGTCGCCCAGCCCTCCGTTCAGCGTCATGTCGATTTCGGAGTACGACAGCCCGCCCGCATTGCCTTCCGAGTCCTGCGTGAATAAGTAGTAGCGCGTCGTGCTGCCCGGCAGGCGAATAGCCATGGAGCCATCCGTGCTGGAGACGTTACCGGCCAAGCCACTGCCATTGGGCATGAGCACGTGGTTGCGGTTCCAGACCTGCGTGCCGTTGGTGTAGAAGAGCAGATTACCGTTGTCGTCTGAGAGCGAGCAGGTTCCCTCGGGGGCCGTCATCTGGCCATCGAGCAGCACGGCGGGCGTTCGGGCCGGCGGGGCCTGGGCGTTGAAGCTCAGGCCCGCCCGGGTGCCAAAATACCAGGTGTTGATGAACTGCTCATTCAGGCTGCACGGCGCCGGGGGGCTGCAAACTTTGGTCGTGACGCTGAGTGGGGCCGAGGTTGCTGCGCAGCTGGCCAACTCGGTCTTTACGGAGTAGGAGCCGGGGGTGGTGGCAACGAATACGCTATCGTTGAGAACGTTGCCGGCCCCATTCACAACGGTACTGCCGTTGTACCACGTAAATAGGTAGCCCAGTCGGGGGCGTGTGCGCAGCTGTACGCTCTGGCCCACGCAAAAGGGATTGTCGCCTACCGCCCGCACGGTGGGGGGGGGCACCGGCCCCACCGGAATAGTGTAGGTAGCCACATTATTCGATTCGTTGCCGTCGCTATCGGTAGCCGTGTAGGTAAACGAGGTGCTGGCCGCCGCGCAGCCTCCGGCGGGCATGTAGGTCAGGCTGCCGCCGCTATTGCGGGTACCGGGGGCCACCGGAATCACCTGGCCCACGGTCACGGGCACGCCGTTGTAGTAAAGGACCCCCGTGGGGGGCAGGCTCTGAATTGTAAAAGAAGCTACGGTAATGCCCACGCTGCCGCCCGCGCTGATGGTGGCGCTGAGGGGCACAATCGCGCTGGGCGTCGGCACGTTAGGTACCAGATCTGTCTCCTTGGTATCGGCCGTCAGAAACGCGCTGCAGGAGCCAAAGTACAGGTCGTCGATGCCAAAATCGTTACCAGTGGGTAGCTTATTAATGTCGCGGATCTCGATGGTGACGTCGAATCCGGTTGCTGGGCCGGGACCGGAGAAGTACAGGTCCTCAATGCGCACGTAAGTGCCCACGGTAGTGGGCAGGGTCGTCACGGCTGAAGTCGACTTGCCGTCGACCACCAGGCCGAGCTGGGCCGGCGCGGTAGAGTTGAGGCTGGTGCCGTACACGGCAAAGGAATAGTAGCGGTTGGGCAGCACCCTAACGGTTTGGGAATAGACCGCCACCAGGGCGCCGGCGCCGTTCACGATCATGAACTTGTCGCCGGGTTGGCCGCTACGGCCTCGGCCCTGGAAGCCCCCATGGTAGACGTTGGCGTCCTCGTTCACGGCATAGGTGCCCTCCGCATAGAGGCCGGGGGTGCGGCTGGCTGTACCGATGAACGTGTAGCTGGTCGAGAAGGCCGTATTACCCAGGGTAAAGCTTGGGTTAGCCAGCAGGTTGCGACCCGTGCCCAGGGTGCAGACCAGCGCCGGATCGTAGACGTTCAAGCGCACGGTCGATACGTTCGAGCAAGCGGGGGTGGCCCCGGGCACGCAGATTTGGTAGGTGAAGCTGTCAGGCCCCAGGTAGCCGGGGTTGGGTGTGTACTCGTAGCTGCCGTCGGCGTTGAAGCGGGTCAGCGTGCCATTGGTCGGGGGGGCGACCAGGGTTACGTTGAAGGCATTGTTAGATAGGTTGTCGGGGTTGTCATCGTTGGGAATTACGTTGCCCGACTTGGGCGTATTCGCCGGCACTTGGTTGCTGTCGTCGTAAGTGCGAAACCTGTTGGTCTGCGCCCGGGCCGGCTGGCTTAGCCCCAGCGCTAATAGCACCAGTAGCCCGCTGGCCAGGCCCGTGGTACCGTGGTTACCCGGCCGCCAAGCAGGAGGCAGGCAGCACGTAGCCCAGTTAAAAAAGCGGCTGGAAAGCCCGACCGTAGCAGATGGTGTCGAATTAAATAGCATTTTTAGCATAATTAAAAAGTAGCGAGCCACGCGTCGTAAAACGTGAGCTCTCGATATAATTATGATTAAAGTAATTGCACCTAAATAAACCACAGTCCCTTACGGGCTGGGTAAAGCTACACATTATCCGCTATGGTTCGTACGTTGGCTCGGTATAAAATTCAGTTATTTTAGGAAATAGCCTCCGATAAGTCTATATTTTAAGGGTCGAGTAGAGTTGCCTCAGTTGCAAGAGTGGGAAGATAGGAGGTGCTTTGAGCCGGTATTAGCTCAACCTTATCAGGAAGTTGTTACCTGATTATGCAATATATAAAAGGAATACTGGCAAACCTATCAGACTTTTTCTTCGTGAAGAGGAGGCTGAGGAGTAGAATGAGCGCCTACTTAACATAGCCTTTCTATCATCTGGAAAAAATAAACTTCTTTTTATGATAGTAAAGCTATCATACCAGAAATTATGCGTAAATTTGTACTAGCAAAGCCGAGGTGGCTAGTTGACAGACTTTCATTTAAAACTCTCTTTTATGCAAAACAAACCCCGTATCACAATAGCTACTGGCGATGGTATTGGTCCGGAAATCATGGCCCAAACCCTGCGGGTGCTGGAAGCGGCGGGAGCAGCTTTCGAACCGGAGTTTATTCAGGTAGGTGAACAGGTATACCGGGCCGGGCACGCTTCCGGTATCGGCCCCGAGGCCTGGGAGTCGTTGCAGCGCACCCGGGTACTGCTCAAGGCGCCCATCACCACGCCGCTGGGGGGCGGCTACAAAAGCCTGAACGTAACCCTACGCAAAACCCTGGGCCTGTACGCTAACGTGCGGCCCTGCCGTTCGCTCTACCCGGCCGTGGCTACCCGCCACCCCGGTCTGGACGTGGTTGTGATTCGGGAGAATGAAGAGGACCTGTACGCCGGCATTGAACACCAGCAAACCCCCGAGGTGGTGCAGTGCCTGAAGCTGGTGAGCCGGCCGGGCTGCGAGAAAATCGTGCGCTACGCGTTTGAATACGCCCGCCGCCACGGCCGCAAGCGGGTGACCTGCATGACCAAGGACAACATTATGAAGTTGACCGATGGTTTGTTTCACCGCGTGTTTATGGAAATCGGGCAGGAGTACCCCGACATCGTCCAGGAACACCAGATTATTGACATCGGCACGGCGCGGCTGGCCGACACCCCCGAGTTCTACGACGTGGTGCTGACCCTGAATCTCTACGGCGATATTCTCTCCGACGTAGTGGCCCAGCTCACGGGTTCGGTGGGGCTGGCGGGCTCGGCCAACGTGGGCGACCACGGAGCCTTGTTTGAGGCCATCCACGGCTCGGCCCCCGACATTGCCGGCCGCGACATTGCTAACCCCTCGGGCCTGTTGCAGGCCGCTGTACTCATGCTGGTCCACCTAGGCCAGCACGAGGTGGCCGCCCGCGTTCACAATGCTTGGCTTTGCGCCCTGGAAGACGGCCAGCACACGGCCGACATCTACCGGGCCGAGACCAGTCGGGCGAAAGTGACGACTACCGGCTTTGCCGATGCCGTGATAGCCCGCCTCGGTAAGCAGCCCCAGCACTTGACGCCTTTCCAGGCTGGTCCGGCCGCCGGCCCCGTGACCCCGCCCGCCCGCGGCCCGCGCCGCCCGGTGGTGCAGCAACTGGTGGGCACCGATGTGTTCGTGCGCTGGGACGGCACGGTTCCCGATGAGCTGGGCCGTCAGCTCGAGGCGCTGGCCGGTTCTCGGCTGCGGCTCAAGCTTGTTACGAACCGCGGCGTGAAAGTGTACCCCAATGGCCACCCCGAAACATTCTGCACCGACCACTGGCGCTGCCGTTTCGTGGCCGCCGACGCCGCCATTGGTGAGAATCAGCCCGATTTTATGCCCGTGCAGTTTGCCGAGATACTGGCCTTGCAACACCGCTTGGCCGAAAATCAGATATACATCATCAAGACCGAGAATCTGTATCTGATGGATGGCGTGCGGGTATTTTCGCTGGGGCAGGGCGAGTAGCCTGGCCTGGAGTTAGGAGTCAGCACCTTGGCGGCCATTGGTTTGGCGTGCTCCCCAGATGCCGGGGCGTACGCCAAGCCAATGGCCGCTCCGGCGTAAGCCCCTATGGATGCATGCGAATAATTTGCCCAACTTCTTCCTGCTTCATGCAACAAGGGGCAACGCTCAACTGAGCGTTGCCCCTTGTGTAACAGTTGTTATCGGTGCCGTTAGGGCTATAATCAGCGCGTCACCATAACGGATTTGACAAAGCGCTGGTCACCCTGCGTGATGGTCATGAAATACCAACCCGCCGGGAGCTTATTCACGGAAAGCATCAGCTGCTTATTGGAACCCAACTGGCGGGTCTCGCTCAGTACCCGCGCGTTCAGCGTATTGGTGAGCACGATGCTCACTTCTCCGGCTTTGGCCTCGGGTAAGGATACATTCAACTCGCCCTTAGTCGGGTTGGGATAAACCTCAATGCCGGACCGGCTCTGGTCTCTTTTAGCGGCCAGGGTAGTGCCGCCCCCATAGAGGGTTACGACGCCGTAGGCCGGCAGGGACACGGCTACCTCGCCCCGGGCCAGGGGCAAGGTGCTGTTCCGCCATAAGCTGCCGTTGCTGGAGGTGTAGGCTTGAAACGAACTGAGGGTAAACGGCAGCGTGGGCACGGTCACCGTCACGGTTTGGGCGGTGCTGCTGGCGTTCACCAGTACCACAGTCAGCGACCGGTTAGCCTCGTGCAGGTAGCTGCTGGCGTTCACGGTGCTGCTTCCCGCCACGGTGCTTTCCAGGCGCACGGCGTTGGGCCGGATGTAACGGGCGAAGTGCTTGAAGGCCGTATACTTGTCGCTATTAGCTCCGCGGGCCTCGTCGGTCAGGGTCGACTCGCTCACGTCGGACCCATCGGCCAGCTGCCAGTACACCCAGCCGCTCTGGTAGCCCGTAGTCAGGGCCTGGTGTATCTTCAGGGCGACGCTGAAACCGCCGTCGCTGGGAAAGCCCGTCTCGGGGAAGAGCCAGGCCGGCTGCTCGCCCGACGTCTCGGTCATCCACGACTTCTTGTTATACCGGCGGAAGCCCTGCACATTAGCTGGGATGCCCCCGGCCGGCGAGTCCGTCCAGCCGTTAGCCCACCAGTCCCACAGGGTGGGGCTGGCCCCGCCGCTGCTCACCCCGTCGGCGGCGTAGCCGTGCAGGCAGTAAAAGTCCACCGCCGCTTGAGCGGCCGGGTCTTTGGCCAGTTCCGTCAGGTACTGTAGGTTCTTGTGCACCGTGCTCTCGCCCGCGCCGTACTGCCACATGCCGTAGGCGCTGCCGCCCAGCAGGTCCTCGGGCCCGATGAGCTTGATGCCGGCCAGGTCGGGGTACTTGTTGAACTCGGTCCGTACGGCTTTGAGCGCGGCGATGTACTGCGAGGTGAGCGGGTAGGTACAGCTGTTGTAGAAGGTTTCGAAATTGAGCTCGTTCTGGATGCTGAGGGCATAGAAGCGCACGTTGTTCCGGTTCTGAAAGCCGCGCACGTAGGCGGCCGTAGTGCGGGCGAACTGGGTCAGCGCGCTGGTGTTGTTGAACTCCGCCCGGGGCGTGTTCGACACGTCGAGCCGGCCACCAACGAAGTTCTCGGTCCAGATGAAGGGGTAGGGCGTGCCGTCGGTGGGCAGGATGCCCCCGCCCCCGGTGTAGAGGTTGCCCGAGGAGACCTTTAGCCAGGGGGCGGGCGACCAGATCGAGCCAATGAGCTTGAAGTCGCCGAGTTGGGCCTTCTTGGCCTCCCCAAGTTGGGCCATTACCCCAGCCGCGCGCGGCAGCACGTTTTCATAGTCGAAGACCGCGATATTCTGGTCAATGTTCTCGCCCATGACGGCAATAGTGGCCCGGCGGCCCGCAAAGAGACGGGTATAGTCGGCCGCATTGGTGTAGGTGCGCACGTTGTTGTTGTCGGGGCCGGGCAAGGCCGGGCTGTTATGGAACCAGGGCGAGTTGTACGTGAAGTCGGAATAGGGTGCTTTGTAGCGTGGTACCAGGTCCATGCGCAGGATCGAGCAGTAGGCGTCATCGTAGTAGATATTCTGCATCCAGGGCTGTTCGCCGCTCTCGCCGGCCAGGCAGGTGCCGAAGCCATCGATGACTTGCCGCCGGCCCGCCGCGCTCGCGTCGATGCGTATTGTCTGCGCCCGTAGCGTGGGCGCGCCCAGAACGGCGGCAAAGAGTAGTAAGGTGATTTTCTTCATGATTGTTAATAAATGGTGAAAGAATAAGTGGATGGGTATCTGAATAAGTCAACCTTTCTGGAATAAGGTGCTGTGCATCAGATTATAATAAGGGCGTCGCCGTGCCCAGGCAGATGCCCTATGCTCGGTCGCTGAAAGCAGGCATCGGTATTGGACGGAAGCCGAAGTCACCATTTTTATAACCGTAGTGGCAAAGGCGTTGACTCCAAGCATAGTGGAGTAGCAAATGATGCGCGCAGATTTCGCCAATTGCCCGTCTACCGGTAGAACAGAGTAAAAGCTGCATGTAAACGCACATAAAGTAGAGGAGTAGGGCGCTGAACCCAAGAATAAAATAACTCGTTACTCGCCGAGCGCTCCACTCACTTAGTTGAATTTGTTTTGGCAAATAAAACAATTAAATTTTTCCAATCTACTAAAATATTCCCGAGATATTCTGATAGAAAGCTTTAGTTTTTACAATGCTTTGATTATCAAATCAAAATTTTGAAATAAATACTCTTGTTATAAGATAAGGCTTGTGGGTTTGTATTGCTATTTTATTACTAATCTAGTAACAGTGATTTTAGGGCTATTAAGCATTTCCGCTCTGCACAGGGTCTGGCTAACGGAGATAGGAATAATTGGCAAGACAAAAGGACCCGGCATGCCGGCAACTGTCGAGCCTTTGACTGGCCAGTACCTCTACCAGGGGCAGGCACGACGCAGAGAACCTTGTTAACCCGGGGTGGGGGGGCGGGTCCGCTGCGGGGGCGGCGGCCCGGCCCCGGGGGAAAGGGGGTGGGCGGGGGGGCGCCGGGAGAGGGGGCGGTGGGGCCCCTTGTGGGGGGG
>NZ_JACXAD010000019.1 GCF_014699115.1 Hymenobacter montanus | reverse complement strand
GAAAACCACTTTGTCGCCCTCGAAGCTGTGCACGGGCATCACGGCGTTAAACGCGGCCGTTTTGGGCTTTTTGGTCATGGGTGGAAGGGGTGGGAAAAGGCCCCACCGCCAGGCGGCGGGGCTGGATGAAGGTGAAGGAAAGCCAGCCCATCAGAAAGCCGGGCGCCTGACGCTTGCTTAGGTAGCGCAGGCCCAGAATCAGGCTGAGTTCGACCAGAATGACGAGCAGGTACACCAGGCGCGGAATCTTGACCGCCATGCCCAGAAAGCCGAGCAACAGGACCGAGCCGATGAACAGGCCGACCATGATGCCCAGGTCCTGGATGTTCATGCCCAACACCTGGGCGGGCCGCTCAATGGATTTGTAGGAACGCATGAGCTTAGCGTACGCCCCCGTCCCCGCCGCCCACGGCGCTGACCAAATCGTCCTTGAAGAGCTGGAAGCCGAACCAGAGAATTACGCCGCCCACGAGCCAGCCCAGCGAGCCCAGCGCATCGGGGGCCCCTTGCACGAACTTCATCACCACGCGAATGAGGCCCACGATGAGCACGATGGCGAAAATGACCTGCACGATGCTGACGACAGTTTCCTGCACGCCTTCGAGCGCCGCGGCGGCTCCCCCGCCGCCCACTTGTGCCCGAGCCGGGCTGGTGGCCAAAGCCAGGGTGCTGAGCAGGGCCGCAACGCGCTGTTCGGCTTTGGAGGGCTGATAGGTCTGGCCCGCGGCGGCCAGCGAGTGCAGGGTTTCAGTTGCCGTTGCGGCGTGGGTACGGGCCCGGGAAAAGAAATGGGTTAGCATAGAAAGGGGTAATAGGTGGAAACAGGGTGCTTATCTCCCCGGAAAGCAGGTGTGGCTTCTAGGAAGGTTTGGCCATGGGAATGGGGCTGCCGGCGCCGGGAAACAGGCTGCTCAGCGCCGCTCGTTGAGCGGCGGCATCTGCGCTCATGCGGGCACGCCGCTGCTGGCGCAGGGCGATTTCGGCGGCGCGGTTGGCCTGGTCGTTGGCCGTCGGCGCCGGCGCGGTGATGGGGTTGTGAAAAAGGGCTTCGGCGGGCTCCTCGTCAGCTTCCACCGCTGGCTCGGGCGCTGCGGCAGGCACAACTGCCTCTTCCTGCACTTCCAGGAGCGAGGCCAAGGCGCCGGCCGCGTGGCGAATGGAAGCCGGGCGGGGCGTATCTTCTGCCGGCGCTTCCAGGTCGGCTTCGCCCAATTCTGTAGTTGATTCGGCGTTATCAGCGGAAAGCGTCGCTTTCGCTTCCTCGGCAAAATGCGCGGGCTCCGGGGCGGCCAAGTCTTCCCGCGGGAGCAGCCGGGCCAGGGGCTCGCCGACTTCAGCGGAAGCTGCTGCTTGCTTGGCCGATTGGGTAGCCGCGGCAGTTTCGTAATGGAAAGTGCGCAGGGAATGATGGTTCCGGGTGGCCAGCACGGCAACCGGAGCGGCCGGTTTGCCGGGGCCCTTGAAGCGCCACCACAGCAACGCCGCCAGCGCGGCCAGAGCCAGTACCACCAGGATGAGTATTCCAAAACGCATACCGGCCCCTTACGGTAAGAAACCTATCGGTGTTAGTAAAAAGTTAGTTAAAACTTAAAAATTGCTTGGTCGTATGAAGCGCCTACCAGCGAAGTGGTGTCCGGCCGGGGGCAATTGCAATCCGGTCGGGTGGTAGAAGATTTGAGTTTTTCCTTAAGGGCGTTGCGGCTTGTAAGCCCGATATGCGTCCTTTGGGGTATCGCTCCGATACTTCACCCCCACTGCCCCAGCAGTGTGCCCTTCTTTGCATGGTACCATCCGACCACGTTTCCGCCCCGTTGGGGTTTCCTGACCTTAGCCTGTCCGCACCCTATGCCGAGTGCCTTCGCTACGTTCAGTTTCGCCTGAAAGCCCTGCCCCAGGGCGATTTAACCGCTTTTTGTGCCCAGCATGGCCTGACCTATACCAACGTCGTCAACCTGAAGAACGGCAAGCTCAAGCGCGACGAGCCGCGCCTCGTGCAAAAGGTGCTGCGCGCGCTGGGCGTGACCACGGAAATCGTGCGCATCGACATCGGCAGCGGCGCCAACCAGTACGTGTTCGGCAGCTCCGAGCTACTAGCACAATTCCGCGAGCAGCTGGCCTTCTTCGACGCGGCCGCGCAGCGGGCCGGCAGTTCGCCGCCGACCACCTAACCCCGGATAGCTTTCCTGCTTGGGGCCCGGCCGCCGGGTGCTGGCAAGGAGATGGAGCTGTCCGGCTCCACTCCCCCAGCCCACCCTATGAACGCACCCCGGAAAAACGACCCCACCGAACTCGACCGCTTCAAGCGCGACATTGACCTGGTTGACTACGCCCAGCGCCAGGGCTACACCATCAAGAAGGAAAGCCGCCGCGGCGACTGGCACCACCTGGTCAAGGACGATGAGCATGTCATCGTTACCCGCAAGGGCGACCACCAGGTGTACCTGAATACCGGCGACGACCGCGACGCGGGCTCCATCATCGACTTCGCCAAGACAAGAGGCGGCGACGGCCACGGCCTTAACCTGGGCCAGGTACGCCAGCAGCTGCGCGAGTACCTCGACGGCGCGCCGGCCCCGGCGCGGGTGTACGCCACCCCACCCGAAACCGCCCGCCTGAGCAGCCTGCCCGTGGGCGACCCGGAGCAGGCCCGGCAGGCCGAGGAAGAGCGCCGCACCCGCCTGATTTCCGAGGTGCTGGGCGTCAAGAAGGAGCTCACTGACCGCAGCTACCTGCACGGGCGGGGCATCACCGATGCCACGCTCGACAGCCCGGCCTTCCAGGGCCGCATCTTCACGGCGCAGCAGAACGAGCACAAGAACACGGCCTTTCCGCTCTACAACGAGCACGGGCTGGCCAGCGTGGAGCAGAAGAACGAGCACTACAAAAGCCTGCTGCCGCTGCCCAAAAACGGCATCTGGGTCTCCCACCCGACCGACGGCAAAGACACGCCGGTGGCGCGCGTGGTGGTGAGCGAATCAGCCATCGACTCACTGTCCCATTTCCAGCTCAAGCACGGGCAGGACCCGAAGAACACGCTCTACATTGCCACCAGCGGCACGCCAACCGAGGCGCAGATTGCCCTGATTCAGCGAGTCATCGACAAGCAGCAGCCCCAGGAGGTGGTGCTGGCCAACGACCGCGACGCCGGGGGCCGGCAGTTCAACATCAATTACCTCAACGAGCTGCAGCCGGCCCGCCCGCTGGTGCCGGTGGCCGAGCAGGAAGCCTACCGCGAGGCCTCCCGGCCCGTGGAGTGGCATGCCACCAGCGACAAGTACCACACCAGCCTGAAGGTGACGTTTCACCACGACTCGGCCGAGCAGGGCGCTAGCCAGGTGCAGCAGCTCAGCGAGCGGGTGGAGAAAATTAACAGTACCCAGGAGGCCGGCCCCTCGCTTACCGTAGAAGTGCAGCGCAGCACCGAGCAGGCCACCATCGTGCGCCTGACCGTGGCCCGCGCCGACACGGCCCAGCTGGAAGTAGTGGCCCAGGAACTCTACCGGCAGCGCGAGCAGCTGCGAGCTGAAGCCGAGCGCCAGCGGGAAGCCTTTCTGCGGGTGGACTACCCGCTGGCCAAGGACTTCAACAAGGAATTGGAATACACTGCGCAGGGGCTGAGCGCCGAGCAGATTCGCGCCGCCGCCCAGCGCGAGGAGCAGCAGCGCGAGTCGGAGCGCCAGCAGCGGCTGGCCGATGCCCAGCGCCAGGAAAGGGAACAGCGGGAAGCCGAGCGTCAGGCCCGGCGCGAGCGGGAAAACACCCCCGAAGCGCAACAAGAGCGGGCGCAGGCGGACCAGCGGTTTACGCAGGCCGTCGCGGAAACTGCTGCCCAGGAAGAGCGAGCCCCCCGCTCCTACCGTAGTGAGCAGGAAGCGGCGGAGCACACCGCGCAGTTCGTGCACGCCCGCGATGCCGGGCTGGTGCTGCTCAAAGAATACATCCATGACAATCCCCCGCCGGCCGGTCGTAAAGTCGACGAAGCCGAGCGGGAAGAGCTGCGCGCCCGGGCCCGTCACGCCGAGACCTCCGCGGGCGTAAGCTTACCCACCCCCTCAGACACCGGGGAGAGAACTGCAACATGGAAGGTCGATGAGCTGGAGCCCAGCACCACCGGCCGCGCGGAGGCTTGGAAAGCCATTCTGGATAATTCGGGCTACTCTATGCAGACCAGCGAAGTGCGCAGCTCCGTGGATGAGCAGGGCATCCGGCGGGCTGAATTCGATATGACGTACCGGAACGACCAGCCCGATATTGCCATCATTCACGCCATCGTAACCAACACTAATGCCCGCGCTACTGCTGGCAAAGAACAGTACGCCGGGGTAAGTGTCGTGGAGCGCGATGAAGACCGGGCCCTCCGGCAACTCGCCGCCGAAGCGGCCGCCATTCAGCCTCACAATCGGGACCGAAGCCTGGATGTGGCTGCCAAGCCAGACGCGGCAATTGGTGCAGGGGCGCTGGCTGCGGGTAGCACCGACACGGCGGGCAGCGAGAAGCAGTTGGTTATTCGGATTGACGAGCCGGCGCTGGCCACCGGCGAGCGAGGCCAAGCCGAAGCCGTGCAAGCTGCTGTTGCAGCCAGCGGGGCCAAAGTCGGTGACTCGCATAGCACTACCGACGAGCAAGGCATCCGGCACTCGGAAATGAAGGTGTCGTACCGCACCGACCAGCCCGAAATAACACAGATAAGCCAGACGCTCGATGCCGTAGGGAAGCAGCATGGGAGTCAACTGATTGAACATGGCAGTGACCGGGTGGAACGGCACGAGGCGGCCCGCCATAGCCAGCAGGGCCAGCAACCCGCTCAGCAGTTGGAGCGCTAGTGCGTGGCTCTACCAGAAACGGACTGTTCTTCGCGGCGGGAAGGCGTTAACTTATCGAGTTGAGCTTCCAGTTGGTCTACGCTCAGCTCTCCGGCCTCAAACTGGCGCAGCAGTGCCCGTTCTTGCTCCCCGGGTTCTAGAAAGGTGTTCTGCGCCAGGTTCAAGGCAAAAGCGACGGCTCGCTGCCGCAGCCAAGGGTCACTCAGCGAGTGAGAAGTATGTACATCAGGGTTACCTATACAGGAACCAAAAGCCTGACTATAAAACGTAGCCTGGACCAAATCGATGCCGAAGTAAATACGGATTTTAGCATCCACGCTACGTAGAACGCCGGCGCATTAATACGGATGGGCTCGGCCTGGCACCGGGCTGCCCCTTGCCATGGCTTGCCAGCTCACCTCGGCGGCTATGCGGCAGCGCAATGCAACTATCCTCGCGTCGCTGAAAAGGAAGGCACTAACTCGGCAGGAAGTGTCCACCGGGTTTGCCTTCCACATTCCGGATTTCGACGCGAGGATGAACAAGCTGGCCGAGTTGGTTAAAACCGAGCGTCAGTGCTGCGCCTTTTTCAGCCCCGACAGGTACATCCTGACCGCCGGGCGGAGGTCCCTAGCCCGAACTACACCCGCACTAGCTGCAGCTCCGGCCGGGCGGGCATCTGCAGGGGCACGTTTTCCACGGTGTAGGTGCTGTTGTCGAGCCCGAAGCTTTCTTGGTCGGATACGCCCAACCACTTCAGCCAACCGTGCAGGCGCAGGGCCACGCGCTTCCACCCGCGCAGCAAATGCTCGTAGGGCAGGGTTTTGTTGAGTAGTACAAACTGAAAGTCGCCCACGATGTCCTGCTCGCGCAGGGAGGCGTAGCGCGAGGTGATGTCGATTTCGCCGTTTTTCACCAGGTCCGTCACCACCTGCCGGAACATGTAGTTGATGGCGTGGTCCACGCGGAAGCCCAAGCGGAAGTCGATGCGCACCAACTCCTGCGGCACCACGTGCTCGACGTGGAAAGTGCGGGTGTAGGGGTCGTCGTCGGTGTGCACGTGCACGAAGTAGTACACGTCGGCCCGCTTGGGATTCTTCTTGAAGATGCTGTGGATGATGCCGTTCTCAATCAGCCCGGGGTCGGTGGACTTGGTCAGGTACACCAGGTGGGTGGCGTATTTGGGCACCGAAGTATCATTGCTCAGGGTCTGCAGCAGCGGCAGCCAGTCAGTAACGGGCACGAACTCCGTCAGGTCGCGGCGGATGCGCTGGCCCTGAATCCAGGCCACGATGACCACCAGGATGACTAGGCTCAGGGCCACGCTCAGCCAGCCGCCCTCGGGAAATTTGCGCAGGTTGGCCACCAGGTAAGCACCCTCCACCACCACATAGGTGCCGATAAGGAGCCCACGCAGCCACGCACTGACGCGCCGCTGGCGCAGGTAATAGGCCAGTAGCAGCGTGGTCATCAGCATGGTGATGGTGACGGCCAGCCCAAAGGCGGCTTCCATCCGGCCCGACTCGCGGAAGTAAAGCACCACCCCGATGCAGCCGGCGCACAGCAGCCAGTTCAGCGAAGCCACGTAGCTCTGCCCGCGCAACTCGGTGGGGTAGGAAATGCGCACCTTGGGCCAGAAGTTGAGCCGCAGCGCTTCCACCACCAGCGTGAACGAGCCCGAAATCAGGGCCTGCGAGGCAATGATGGTCGCCAGCGTGCACAGGGCAATGGCCGGCAGCAGCAGCGCCGGCGGAATCATGAGAAAAAACAGGTTCTGCTCGCCGAGCTCCGGCCCCAGGTGCCGCAGCAGCCAAGCGCCCTGCCCCAGGTAGTTGAGCACGAGGCAAAATTTGACGAAGGTCCAGGAGAGGTAGATGTTGGGCCGGCCCACGTGGCCCATGTCGGCGTACAGGGCCTCGGCCCCCGTGCTGCACAGAAAGATGGAGCCCAGCAGCCAGAACGCGCCCGGCACCTGCGTCACCATGTGTAGGGCGTAGTACGGGTTCAGGGCGCGCAGAATGCCGGGCGTCTGCACCAGGTGCACCACCCCGAGCACGGCCAGCATGGAGAAAAACAGCAGCATGACGGGCCCGAAAAACTTGCCGATGATAGCCGTGCCGAACTGCTGAAAGGCAAACAAGGCCAGCAGAATCACCACCACGATGGGCACCGTGTCCAGGTCGGGCTTGAGCATGCGCAGCCCCTCAATGGCCGAGGACACGGAGATGGGTGGCGTGATGATGCCGTCGGCCAGCAGGGCCGCCGCCCCGACAATGGCTGGCACGTAGAGCCAGCGCACCGGCAGGCGCCGCAGCCGGGCAAACAAGGCCAGGATGCCGCCCTCGCCGTTGTTGTCGGCCTTGAGCGCAATGAAGACATACTTGACGGTGGTCAGCAGCGTAAGCGTCCAGAGCACGCAGGAGATGGTCCCCAGCACCACTTCTTCCGTCACGGGCCGGTGGGCAAACACCCCGCGTACGGTGTAGAGCGGCGAGGTGCCGATGTCGCCGTACACGATGCCCAGGGCGATGAGCGTGCCGGTGGCCGTGGCCCGGGAATGCGAAGAGACGGTTTGGGTCATACAGGCAGCAGGAAAAAGTAGTGACTACAAAGAAGTGCGCAGTCCGCCGGACTCCCGGCCCGCCCCCAGCGCCGCGAGCGTCAGCGGCCCGCTTTCTACCTGGCTCAGGCGCACGGGCAGCCCGGCCGCCCGCAGGTCCAGCAGCAGCCCTTCGCCATGGGCTTCGGGCGTGAACTCCGCCGCCGAGGTGGCGATGACGACCACCGGGGAGCGGGGCAAATCGGCAAACAGCCGGGTGCGGCTGAGCTGGGGCGGAAACACGGCGGCGTAGAGCAGCAGGCGCTCATAGGGAAACCGGTTGCCGGCCAGCCAGGTGACGGCCGCCGCCGCTCCTTCCCCATAGCCCAGCACCGTCAGCGGCGTGCCAGCCGGGCATTCCACCAGCACGGAGGTAACCAACTCATCCAAGTAGGCCCGGACCAACGCCAGGTCCGGACCCAGGCTGCCCGGTCGAAACCACAGGGCCTGGTCGACAGCGGCCGAGTCGGGCGCGAGGGCCTGGGGCAGAATCAGCAGGCGCTCGGGCGTGTCCAGATTCACCAGCTGCGCGGCCAGCGCCTGCACCGGCTGCTGGTGCCCGTGCAAGCACAGCCACACGTGGCGAATGCGCGGGCCAGGCTGGCCAAGGCTATAATAGTGAGCCCGGTGGGCCGTGCGGGAAGGAAATAGCTTTTTTAGGGAGAGCATCGGAGCGTAACAGACATGGAAAAATCAGACCGCGGCCGGCAGCGTGAACAGGAACGTGCTACCGCTGCCCAACTCGCTCTCCACCCACAGCCGCCCGCCCTGGGTGGTGATGAACTCGCGGGCAATGCTCAGGCCCAGGCCCGAGCCCCCGCGGTAGCCGGCCTTATCGGGAATCTGGGCGAAGCGCTGAAAGATTTTGTCGTGGTGCTCGGCGGCAATGCCGGGGCCCCGGTCCTGCACGCTCACGCGCACCTGCGGGCCCACGGTCTGGGCCCGCACCGTCAGGGTTTCGCCCACCGGCGAGTAGCGGATGGCATTGGCCAGCAGGTTGATGAGCACCCAGGTGGTTTTTTCCACGTCGGCCCGGGCCAGCGGCAGGTCGGCGGGCAGCTGCACGTCCAGGCGCAGCTGCCGGTCGGTGAGCTGGGCCTGCACCGTGGCCGTGGCGTAGCCGATGACGTCCGCGAGGCTGGTGGCCTGCACGTCGAGCTGGATGCCGGCACCAGCGTCGAGGCGGGAGACGTCGAGCAGCTCGGCCACCATGCGCTGCAGGCGCTGGGTTTCCTGGCGGATGAAGCCCGCCACCCGCACCCGCTCGTCGGCGGGCAGGCGCTCGTCCTGCAGCAGCTTGGCGTTGAGGTGGATGCTGGAAAGCGGGGTCTTCAACTCGTGCGAAACGGTAGCCAGGAAGTTGGACTTGACCTGGTCGAGCTTTTTGAAGTCCGACACGTTGCGCAGCGTCAGTATCTGGCCCACAAACTCCATCTTGTCCAGTACTTCGTTGTAACTGACGAGTTCCTGCACGGCCAGCCGGTAAAACGCTTCTTCGCCGTGCTGGGCGATGCGCAGCAACGGCGCGTCGGCCACGGCCTGCTCGCGGCGGGCGGCGTCCACGTCCAGCGGGTTAAGGATTTCGCGCAGCAAATCGTTTTCCAGGGCCACTTCGGCCGCCGGCCGGCCCACCAGCCGCTCGGCCGGCAGGCTCAGCAGCTCGCAGGCTACGGGGTTAGCCAGCAGCACCCGACGGTTTTCGTCCAGCAGCAGCAGGCCCTCGTCGAGGCCGCTGACGATGCTGGCCACGCGGTTGCGCTCGGTCAGCAGCTCGGCCAGGGTGGAGCGGCGGTATTCCTGCAGCTGCACCAGCATGCGGTTGAAGACCCGGCCCAGCTGTCCGAACTCGTCGTGGCTTTCCAAGGGGATGGTGGCCCGGAAGTCGTGGTCGGCGGCATGCTGCAGGCTGCTTTGCAGCTTGCGCACCGGCCCCACGGCTGCTTCGGGCACGCTCAGCACCAGCATCAGGCCCAGCAGCAGGCTGATGACGATGAACGTAAGCAGGTAGCGGCCCACCCGCTCGGCGCTGCGGTTGGCCTGCCCGTTTTTGCGAGCCAGCGCGTCGGTGTTTAGCCGGACCATGCGGTGGGTCTGGGCCCGGAGCAGGCTCAAGGCGGTATGCCGGGCGGCCACCGGGGCATTCGCATCCAGCAGGCCCTGGTAGGCAGCCAGGTTCTGGGTCAGGCTGTCGACGATTTCCCGCTCGCCGGGCTCGGTGATGTTGCCGGCCTCCCGGGTCAGGCTGCGGCGAAACACGTCGAGCCGAGCGGGCGTGGCTTCTACCCCGTCCAGGGCCTGCAGCATCTGCTGGCCTAGCTCCACGGAGTAGAAGTTGTCCCGTAGGATGTTGCGCGAGCCGCGGTCGAGGCGCTGCACGGTATAGAAGGCGTAGCCGCCAAGCACGCTCACCAGGGCCAGCATAGCCAGCAAACCGAGGGTGATTTTCGTTTTTATGGACATAAAAGGTAGCTGCAAGTAGTAGGCGGGATGCTCTTAGTAGGTGACCAGGTAGAGGTCCAGGTCCGGGTTGCTGCGGGCTACGGCGCGCAGCAAGTCGTTGGTGACGCCGCGGCGGGAAAGCCGGCCCCACAGGCCCTTTTCGGAGGTAATGCCGCATACCAGCAGCGTGGCGTTTTTCTCGGCCGCTACCCGCTGGATGGCACCTACGATGTCGTCGTCCTTGACCCGCAGAATCTGGGCGCCCAGCTCGGTGGCCAGCTGCAGGTTACGGAGCAGGTGGCGCTGGGTGGCCAGCCCGATGCGGTCGGCGGTTTCGCGGCCGGTCTGCACGTAGAGCACGTACCAGGCGGCGGCCGAAAACCGGTCGGCCAGGCGCGAGGTCTTGCGGATGATTTCCTTGGCGGCCCGGTCGTTGGCGTTGATGCAGGCCAGCAGGCGGTCGTCGTTGCGGCGGGCGGGCAGCACGGCGGGGGCGCCGCCGGCCTCGGTTTCTACCTGCCGGCCCAGCAGCTGGGCCACCTCGCGCACGGCCAGCCGCCGCAGCTGCAGCAGGTTTTCGGCCTGGAAGAAGTTGGCCAGGGCGGTGGGCACCTTAGCCGGGTCGTAAATCTTGCCTTCCTCCAGCCGGCGGCGCAGCTCTCCTACCGTCAGGTCCACGTTCACCACCTCGTCCGCCTGGCGGAGCAGCCGGTCGGGAATGCGCTCCGTGACGTCGGTGCCCGTGATTTTAAGCACTTGGTCGTGGAGGCTTTCCAGGTGCTGCACGTTGACGGCCGTAATCACCGAAATGCCCTGGCTGACGAGGTATTCCACATCCTGCCAGCGCTTTTCGTGGCGGGAGCCCGGCACGTTGGAGTGAGCCAGCTCGTCGACGATGACCACCTGCGGGCGCTGCTTCTCGATGCCTTCCAAATCCATTTCCTCCAGCGCCCGGCCCTTGTAGAAGACGTGCTTGCGCGGCAACAGCGGCACGCCCGGCAGCTGGGCCACGGTTTCGGCGCGCCCGTGCGTTTCCACGTAGCCCAGCAGCACGCTCACGCCGTGGCGGTGCAGGTCCTGGGCTTCCTGCAGCATGCGGTAGGTTTTGCCCACGCCGGCGGCCAGGCCCAGGTACACCTTGAGCGTGCCGCGCCGCTTGGCCTGCACCAGGCGCAGAAACCGCTCGGCGGAGGTATCGCGCAGTTCTTGCTCGGCGGGACTCATAGCAGTTGGAATAAGCGGCAGAGGTTAAAACGTGAGGCCCAGCAGCACGGTGGCCACGCCATTGGTGCGGCGCGGGGTCCGGTCCTGCAGGTACACGTCATTCTGGTCACGAAACTGCTTGGCTTCGCCCCGCAGAATCACGCGGGGGATGGGGTTGTAGTCGAAGCCCAGCGAGTAGCCCACGGTGCGCAAGCCGCCAGCGCGGGTGGCGGCCAGCACGCCGGCCGGGTCGCGGAAGTACTCCACGCGCCCGACCACCCCGGCCCGCGCCCACAGGCGGCGCCGCACGATGAGCGCCGCGCCCTGCCAGCTGTCATAGCCGCTATGGCCGGCGGCACGCTCTTCCCAGCCGGTATCAAAGGCCGCGGCAATCTTCCACTTCGGCGAGGGGTCGTAGGTCAGGTAGAAGTCATGGAAGTAGCGCAGTTGCCGGCCCACGGAGTCGGGCCGGTTAGCCCCTTCGCCCAGGAAGGTGCTGGAGTTGAGCAGCCACTTGGCTGTAGGCCGGAACTGGATTTGGGTGCCGAGGGCCTCGTTCTGGTTCCGGTCGCGGATGACCTGCCAGCCGTTGACGGCCAGGGCCGAAAACAGCCACTTCCGACCCATATCGTAGGTGAGCTTGGCGCCGGCCTCGTAGTAGGGCGAGTTGTCGGCCATGATGGAGCGGGTCAGCGTCAGGTCATCACGGGAAATGGGTCCTTCCAGCCCGATGTGGGAGAGGAAGATGCCGGCGTCGAGCCAGAGCTTGGGGGCCAGGCGCACGCCGCCCCAGGCCTCGTAGATATTTTTGAAAATGGCAGGCTCGGCGGCGTAGTTAGCGTCGGGGTAGGTGCCGGTCTGAATAGCAAAGGTGCCCCGGGCCCGCTCGCCCACGTAGCGGGCCCCGAGCAGGGCAATGTTGACCGCAATCTGGTTGTGCAGGTTCTCGGAGTAGATAAAGCCCGGCCGTGTCAGCCCCGCCGGGTTGTTGAAGTCGTAGCCGTAGTACACGCCCACGTACCCGAAAAACTCCGGCTTAGGGTCGGCTGCGGCCGTATCAGGCGCCGCGCCGGTCGTGGCTGAGACGCCCAAGGTGCTGGGTGCGGCAGTTGGAGCGGGGGCCGTGGTGGTCGTCGGGGCAAGCGGCGCGGTTTGGGCGTGCAGGTTCGTCACGGGCAGCAGACTCACCAAGACTCCCGAAAGCAGGTGGATTTTCATGAGGCTGAGCAGGAAAATGGAAACCGGTCGGCCAGGAAGCCGCCCGGTTTCGGGGTCTGGAAAAGAGGACAAGCTACAGGCGGAAGTTGACCGAGAGGATGGCCCGGTCTTCCGTCTTGCGCAGGTCGGGGGTGTAACCGGCGGGCAGGGGCTGGTCGGCGTAGCCCGAGGGCGAGGTGGTGCCGCCCGGCCCGGCGAAGTAGGGCACGTTGGCCGAGCGGTGCAAGTATTCCACCCGGAAGGTCACAAAGTCCGAGGGCATGTAATCGAAGGTGCCCGTCAGCTCTTTGGCCGTGAGCTTGCTGGCGTCGGGGTCGGTGAAGCCCACTACCGAGGGCGAGAAGCTCAGGTAGCGCGAGGGATTTTTTACGAAGCCGGCGCGGGCGGTGAAGGCCATCTTGTTCTGGTTGAACCACACCCGGTTGGCAAGCGAGGAGCCCACCATGTAGTTGTGGGCCGCCTTCACACCCTCGCCGCTCTGGAAGCCGTAGTGCGTGTTCAGGCTGAAGGCGGCCTGGGTGATGCCGCGTAGCGGCCCCATCTTGGGCTTGTGGTAGTAGCGGGCCACGATGGAGTTGTCGTGGTGGAAGCGGATAACGTCGGGGTAGCCGGCGCGGCCCACGGCCAGGCTGTCCGTGCCGGGGCGCGAGTCGTTGCCGTAGTAAAAGTTGGCCACCAGCTGCAGGTTCTCCGAGGGACGGAAGTAATTGGAGTTGCCGATAGCGGGCTGCCGGTTGAAGCTGTTGTAGGTCTGCCAGCCGTTCATCAGCCACAGCTCGGTCTTGAACTTGCGGCTGGGGTAAAACTGCACCCGGGCTCCTTGAAAGTAAAAGGGGGTGAAGTCGCAGACCAGGCTGCGCTGGTAGCTCCAGTTTTCCTGCATCACGTAGCTTTCCAGCCCGATGTAGCTCATGAAGATGCCCAGCTCCACGTTCAGCCCGTAGGCCTTGTTAAAATGGTAGCCGGCGGCGGCTTCGCGGATGAACTTAAGGTTGCCAGTACCCGCGTTGCGCCCGCGCAGCACCGAGCCGTCGGTTTCCTGAATCACGTGCAGCATGGAGCCGGTCTGTACCCACAGCCGCCCGATGATGTTTTTGTAGTTTGATTCGATGCCGGCCGAGGCCAGGGCCAGGGAAAACTCGTTGGTGCGCCCCGTCACCGCCGAAATAGTTTGGGTGTGGTCGACGGGCCGGGCGAAGTTGTAGTTGAAGTAGCCGTCGAGCAAGGCCGTGCCGGTCAGCACGGTTTCGCCGTTCTGGTCCTTGAGCACGAGCGGAAAAGTGGTCTGGCGGTTCTGACCGTTTATCCAAGTCAAATCCATGCCGTCGAAGGGCACTTTGGCGCCGGTAGCACTGCTGTCGGGCTTGGCAGCGGGGTTGTGGGCAGCACCGGTTTCGGTGGTCTGGGCTAGGGCAGCCGAAGTAGTAAGGGTCAGCAGGGCCGCAGCGGTCAGGCCGGCGCGGCGGGCAGAAGTAAAGCTCATCGAAATAGAGGGGTGGGAAATGGGTAAGCGAAAAAGAAGCGGGGGTGGGCACTCAGGAAGCAGCCTCAATCAAGCGCCACAGCAGGCCCAGCAACAGGAGGGCGTAAGCCAGCTGGGATAGGCGTGCGTGGCGCAGGCGGGCGCGCAGGCGGCGGTAAGGAGCAGTAGGCATGGCCGGGGCGCTAGCGGCGGACTGTTACCTGGTCCAGGGCCAGGTTTAGCTGCAGCACGTTGACCCGGGCGGGGGCTAGGAAGCTGGTTTCGGTGTGTTGCCGCACCAGGCTTTGCACGTCGGCCACGGCCAGGTTACGGGCTTTGGCAATGCGGGCCACCTGCACAGCCACGCCCCGGGGCGAGAGGTGCGGGTCGAGGCCGGAGCCGGAAGCGGTAAGCAATTCAGCGGGCACCTGCTCTTTGCGCACGCCGGGGTTTTGCCGCAAAAAGGTGTCGAGTCGGGCGCGCACAGCAGCCAGGTATTCCGGGTTGCTCGGGCCCTTGTTGGAGCCCGCCGAGCCGGTCGCGTTGTAGTCCACCGCCGACGGACGGCCGTGGAAGTACTCAGGACGGTCGAATTTCTGGCCCACGTTGGCGTAGCCCACCACGCGCCCGTTCTGGCGCACGGTTTCGCCGCGGCCACCATTGGGTGCGAGCTGCGCGGCCGCCCAGATAAGGGCTGGGTAGAGCCCGGCGCAGAGCACCAGCAGCACCAGCGTGAGGCGAAAAGCAGGAAGGAGGTTGTTTTTCATGGGAATGCAGGGTGGCGGCTACAGAAACAGGCCGACCAGCAGGTCGATGAGCTTGATGCCGATGAAGGGGACGATGACCCCGCCCAGGCCGTAGAGGAGCAGATTGCGGCGTAGCAGGGCCGAGGCGCCGATGGCTTTGTAAGGCACGCCGCGCAGCGCCAGTGGCACCAGGGCGGGAATAATCAGAGCGTTGAAGATGACGGCCGAGAGGATGGCTGACTGCGGCGACTTCAGGCCCATCACGTTCAGCGCCCCCAGGGCCGGGATGCCCACCATGAACAGCGCCGGTACGATGGCGAAGTACTTGGCCACGTCGTTGGCAATGGAGAAGGTGGTGAGCGTGCCGCGGGTCATGAGCAGCTGCTTGCCGATTTCCACCACCTCGATGAGCTTGGTGGGGTCGTTGTCCAAGTCCACCATGTTGCCGGCTTCCTTGGCGGCCTGGGTGCCTGAGTTCATGGCCACGCCCACGTCGGCCTGGGCCAGGGCGGGGGCGTCGTTGGTGCCGTCGCCCATCATGGCCACCAGCTTGCCCTGCTGCTGCTCGTGGCGGATGTAGAGCATCTTGTCCTCGGGCTTGGCTTCGGCAATGAAGTCGTCGACGCCGGCCTTTTCGGCAATGAATTTGGCCGTGAGCGGGTTGTCGCCGGTCACCATCACCGTTTTAATGCCCATGGCGCGCAGGCGCTCAAACCGCTCCTGAATGCCGGGCTTGATGATGTCCTGCAGCTCGACCACGCCCATGACCCGGTCGTTTTCGCTCAGCACCAGCGGAGTGCCGCCGTTGCTGGAGATTTTCACCACCTGGTCGGCCGTCTCGGTTGGGAAGGAGAAGCCGGCGGCATTCGAGAGGTTGCGCATGGCGTCCGATGCGCCCTTGCGGATGCGGGTGCCGTCGGGCAGTGTCACGCCGCTGCTGCGCGTCTCGGCCGTGAACTTGATGAGCTCGGCACCCTGCAGCCAGGTGTGCAGCTGCTGGGTATCGACCTTGTTGTCGCGGGCCAATTCCACGATGCTTTTGCCCTCGGGCGTCTCATCGGTGAGTGAGCTGAGGGTGGCATAATCCAGAAACTGCACCATGGGCACGCCCGGGGCCGGCCAGAAGTGCGTGGCCTTGCGGTTGCCGATGGTGATGGTACCGGTTTTATCGAGCAGCAGCACATCGATGTCGCCGGCCGTTTCCACGGCCTTGCCGCTCTTGGTGATGACGTTGGCGCGCAGGGCCCGGTCCATGCCCGCGATGCCGATGGCCGAGAGCAGCCCGCCGATGGTGGTCGGAATCAAGCAGACAAACAGGGCAATGAAGGCCGAAATGGCAATGGGCGTTTTGGAATATTCGGCAAAGGGCTGCAGCGTGACGCACACAATCACGAACACCAGCGTGAAGCCGGCCAGCAGGATGGTGAGCGCAATTTCATTAGGCGTTTTCTGCCGGGAGGCACCTTCCACCAGCGCAATCATCTTGTCGAGAAACGACTCGCCAGGCGCCGTGGTCACCTGCACCACGATGCGGTCGGAGAGCACCTTGGTGCCGCCCGTCACGCTGGATTTGTCGCCGCCGGCTTCCCGAATCACCGGGGCCGATTCGCCCGTGATGGCCGACTCGTCGATGGTGGCCAGGCCCTCGATGATTTCGCCGTCGGTGGGAATGATTTCGCCGGCCTCCACCACGAACACCTGTCCCTTTTGCAGCCGGGCCGAGCTGACAACCTCCATTTGCCCGTTGTCCAGACGCACGTTGGCGGGCGTATCCTGGCGGGTTTTGCGCAGCGAGTCGGCCTGGGCCTTGCCGCGCGCCTCGGCAATGGCCTCGGCGAAGTTGGCAAACACCAGGGTGAGAAACAGCACCACCAAGACGGTGAAGTTGTAGCCAAAGGAGCCCTGCGCGGGGTCAGGGTGGACCAGCAGGCCCAGGGTGACCAGGAGCATTACCGCCGTGCCCAGCTCCACGGTAAACATCACCGGGTTGCGGAACATGAGGCGCGGGTCGAGCTTGACGAAGGCCTGCTTGACGGCCTGGGCGACCAGCGCGGGTTGAAATAAGGAAGGGGACTGGGCCATGATTGGAGTTGGAAGGCGGGAGCGAGTGAGGCAACCGGCAGCGGGCTTAGTAGAGCGAGAAATGCTCGGCAATGGGGCCCAGCGCCAGGGCGGGGAAAAAGGCCAGGGCGGCGATGATAAAAATCACGGCCAGCACCATCACGCCGAAGGTGGCCGTGTCGGCGGGCAACGTGCCGGCACCCTCGGGGATGTATTTCTTGCGGGCCAACAGGCCAGCAATGGCCACCGGGCCGATGATGGGCAGGAAGCGCGCGAGCAGCAGCACCACGCCAGTGCTGATGTTCCAGAAGGCCGTGTTGTCTCCCAGGCCCTCGAAGCCCGAGCCGTTGTTGGCGGCCGCGGAGGTGAACTCATACAGCATTTCCGAAAAGCCGTGGTAGCCCGGGTTGGCCAGCCAGCTGGCGTACTCGCTGGGGTTGCCCACGTAGGTGTGCGCCGCCAGGGCCGTGCCGGCCAGAATCAGCAGCGGGTGCAGCAGGGTGACGATGACGGCAATTTTCATCTCGCGGGCCTCGATTTTCTTGCCCAGAAACTCGGGCGTGCGGCCCACCATCAGCCCGGCGATGAAGACGGCGATAATCAGGTAGGCAAAGAAGTTGAGCAGGCCCACCCCGCAACCGCCGTAAAAGGCGTTGGTCATCATACCCAGCAGCTGCGTCATCCCGGACAAGGGCATGAACGAGTCGTGCATGGAGTTTACCGAGCCGCAGCTGATGACGGTGTTGGTGATGGACCAGTAGGCCGAGGCCGCCGCGCCGAAGCGCACTTCCTTGCCTTCCATCGCCCCCAGATGCTGGTCCACGCCCATCTGGCTGATGGCAGGGTTGCCGTGCAGCTCGTAGTACACCGCCGGCGCCAGCAGGGCCAAAAAGCCCACCGTCATCACCCCAAAAATCATGTAGGACAGCCGGCGGCGCTTCAGGTAGAAGCCCAGGGCGAAAATCATGGCCAGGGGAATGACGACCAAGGCCAGGTTCTCGGCAGCGTTGGTGAGGTAGTTGGGGTTTTCCAGCGGGTGGGCCGAATTGGCCCCGAAAAAGCCGCCGCCATTCGTACCCAGCTCCTTGATGGCCACCATGGCCGCTACTGGCCCGCGGCTCACCTGGACCGAGTCGCCCTGCATTGTTACCAGGGCCTGCTTGCCCTGCAGGGTCATCGGCGAGCCGTTGAACACGAGAATGAGGGCCAGCGCGATGGAGCCGGGAATGAGCAGACGGGTCAGGCTCTTGACGAAGTAGTTGTAGAAGTTGCCCATCTTCTCGCTGGTGCGGGTTTGCAGGGCGTTGAAGACGACGACGGCCGCCGCAATGCCGGTGGCGGCGCTCACAAACTGCAGAAAGGTGATGACCACCAGTTGCGAGAGGTACGAGAGACCCGACTCGCCGGAGTAGTGCTGCAGGTTGCAGTTCACCAGAAAAGAAATGGCCGTGTTAAAGGCCAAATCCGGCGCCATTGAGGGGTTGTGGTCGGGGTTGAGCGGCAGGCTGCCCTGGGTGCAGAGAATGCCCATGGCTAGCAGGAACCACACGCCGTTGATGGTGAGCATCGCCACCATGTGCTGCTGCCAGCTCATTTCGCGCGTTGCGTCGAGGCCCGCGGCCCGGAAGATGCCGCGCTCCACGGGCGCCAGGAAGTCGAGCAGGCTTCGCTCGCCCTGGAAGACGCGGGCCAGGTAGTGGCCCAGCGGCAGGGCCAGCCCCAGCGTGAGCAGGTACAGGCCCGCGATGCCGAGTAGTTCAGTGGTCATAAGTCAGGAGGGGAAAAGCCGGCCCTTAGAAGCGCTCGGGCCTGAGCAGCACGTAGACCAGGTAGCCGAACACGGCCAGCGAGAGGATAAAAAGCGCAATCATCATGGCAGGGCGGGGCTAGATGTGGTCGAAAAAGTCGACCGATTTGTAGAAGAGCCAGAAGCCGGCCAGGCCGGCGGCCGTGAGCAAGGGAATCATCAGAAAGGAGGACATAGGGACCGGGGCTAGTAGCATTTGGTGGATGGGCTGGCAGGCAGCAAGCCCAGGCCCGGTTTGGCAAGCAGTCGGCTGTTTTTGTTGTAACTAGCAGTAGGTCAACGATAAATAATTTGCACGGGGACATAGGCGTACTCATTGCCCCGTATCCGGCCGTAGCGTTTTGCTAGGGCACCGTAGCGAAGCGCTACGGCCAACTGGCTAGGGAAGCATAGTGGTGTGGGGCCGGGCGAAGGACTGGTACAGCGCAGCGGGCATGAGCTGGCGGGCCAACTGGTTGCCGCGGGTGCTGCCGTCGAGGTGCAGGCCGTGCAGGTACCCGGTTTCGATGGCGGTCCGCAGGCAGTGGTCGGCGTGGTGCAGCAGGCGGTCGGCCACGGCAAAGCAGTGCTGCAGCACGTCGAGGCGGCCGGCGTCCGCGGCGCGGCGGGTGAAGTCGGCAAAGCAGTCGAGCTGGCGGTAAAGGCTGCCGCTCATCTTCGGCGCGTGCGGGGCCTGCTTCAGCTCGGGAAATTCACTCGTCAGCAGGGCGGCCGTTTCAAGTGGGCTCATAGGCGTAGGGGTAAGACAAGCCAGTCAGTTGGCCTGCTTACCGGGGTACAAGGCCGGCACCACGCTGGCCGGTCTGGGGTCGCGTGCGGGATAATTGCTTTAACTGCAATGGGTTGCACTTGCCCCTCTCCCCTGCCCAAGGGTTTTGGCGTATGCGGCACCGTAGCGTTTTGCTAGGGGTAGTTAGTGAAACGCTACGGTCCGCTATTGGTAGATGCGGCCGCAGGGCCGCGTTTCCGGCATTTTCCGGCCTGGGCCCAAAGTTGACGAGGCCGCAGAGCCCCGGATTCACGGGCCTCCTGTTTGCTGCCATACCCGACCTGCTCACCGAAATTACCCGCGCCGCCAAGGCCTACTACGCCCAGGCCCCGGCGCTGGGGCTCACGCAAACCGACTTTCTCGATTGGGTAGCCACGTTGCCGATTAATCGGCAGGCCGCGGTGCGCCGGCAGGGTTTCGTGGCTGCGCAGGCCGAGCCGGCTTTCCTGCGCTACTGCCTGGAGTGGCGCGGCTACGATATGTGGGGGTTCATGGCCGCCCGGCTGAGCCTGGCGGCGTTTGCCCTGTGGGAAGCCAACGGGCAATTCAACGGCGACCTGCCGCCGAACGGTATTGCCCGGTAAGCCAAAGGCGCCGTGGGGCAGCAGTCGGTTACAGCCCGTACTCCTGGATTTTGCGGTAGAGCGTGGTAATGGCAATGCCCAGCACCCGGGCCGCTTCCGTCTTGTTGCCTCCGCATTCGAGCAGGATGCGCTGGATGTGCTGCTTTTCGGCGCTGCGCAGGCTGCGCTCGTCCTGTGCCGAGGAGGCCGGCGAGCCCACCAGGGCAAAGAGCTGCAGCTCATGTGGCAGTCCTTCCACGGTCAGCGGTTGGTCAACCGGCGTGAGGATGGAGGCGCGCTCGAGCACGTTCTTCAGCTCGCGCACGTTGCCCGGCCAGGGGTAGTGCTCCAGAATGCGCAGGGCGTCGGGCGTGACGGTCAGCGGGCGCTGGCGCAGCTTGACGGCGAAGTGCTGGAGGAAATGCGCGGTGAGCGGCGCCACGTCGGCCCGACGGGCGCTCAGGGCGGGCACGGGCACCACCACCACCGAGAGGCGGTAGTACAAGTCGGCCCGGAAGTGGCCCTGGTCGGCTTCCTGGCGCAGGTTGCGGTTGGTGGCGGCAATGATGCGCACGTTGGCCCGGGTGGGCCGGGTGTCGCCGACTTTGGTAAACTCCTGGGCTTCGAGCACCCGCAGCAGTTTGGCCTGCACGCCGGGCTCCAACTCCCCGATTTCGTCGAGAAAGAGCGTGCCGCCGTGGGCTTCCTCGAACAGCCCTTTCTTGTCGGCCTGCGCGCCGGTGAAAGCGCCTTTCTTGTAGCCAAACAGCTCGGATTCCATCAGCTCGCGCGGAAAAGCCGAGCAGTTGACGGCCACGAAGGGCTTGCGGCGCCGCTCGCTGCCGTAGTGAATGGCCTGGGCAAAGAGCTCCTTGCCGGCGCCGGTGGGCCCTTCGAGTAGCACGGTGGCATCAGTGGGGGCCACCTGCCGGGCCGTGGCCTTGGCTTTTTCCAGGGCCGGGGAGTGGCCCACCATGCTCTCGAAGCTGTACTGGGTGTCGACTTTGCGCTCCAGCTGGGCCACGCGCTGCTGCAGGCGGAACCGGTCCATGGCCCGCTCCACGACCACCAGCAACTGATCGTCGGAGTCGCCCTTGGTCAGGTAGTCGAATGCCCCTTCCTTCATGGCGCGCACGCTGTCGGGAATCGTGCCGTAGGCCGTCATCAGGATGACTTCAGCCAGCGGGGCCAGGGCCTTATAGCGGGGCAGCAAGTCGAGGCCGCGGCCGTCGGGCAGCTTCACGTCGCTCAGCACCACGCCGATGCTGTCGGCCTGCTCGCGCAGGGCCTGCAGCCCGCGGTGGGCGTCGGGGGCCTGCACCACGGTGTAGCCTTCCAGCTCCAGGGTGCGGGCCACGGCCTGGCGCAGCATGGCCTCGTCGTCAATAAGTAAAATCGTGCCGTGGGGCATGGATAGGCAGGTAAATAAGCGGCATGGAGACAAACGAGCACGCCGGCTAGTAGATGCGATTGAGGGAAATATCCTGCGGGGCGGAAATAATCAGGGGTACCTTCTCCACTTTTACCGAACTGGTATCGAGGCCAAAGTACTGGACTTCGGAGGCAATGAACTGCTTGATGTAGAAGTAGGCCTGCATGACCATCCTCTCAACCCAGGGCAGGTCATTTTCCACGGAGAGGAATTTTTCCAGCACCACGAAGCGGAAGTCGCCGGTCACGTGCTGCTTGCTCAGCGACTCGTAGCGGGAGGTGATGTCCACTTCCTTGTTGAGCACGAGCTCCTCGATGACTTTGCGGAAATACAGGTTGATGCGCTGCTCGACGCGGAAGCCCAGGCGGAAGGTGATGCGCAGCACGTCGTTGGGCGCAATTTCCGTCACTTTGTACTCCATCGTGTAGGGCTCGTCGGTCGTGTTCACGTGCACAAACCAGTAGATGTCGGCCCGCTTGGGGCGCTTCTGAAAGATGGAGTAGATGATTTTCTGCTCGATTTCCGAGGCCCGTTCGGCCCCGCTTAGAAACACAAGGTGGGTCGAGTACTTGGGCACGCTCTCGTCGTTGCTCAGGGCAATGAGCTGTTCGGCGTAGGGTTCCAGCTTGACCATGTCCGTCAGGCGGCGCTTGATGAAGTGGGCCCGCAGCCACACGTACATCACGGCCATGAGCGAGGACCCGATGACCAGCGACACCCAGCCGCCGTGCGGAAACTTAATGAGGTTGGCCACCAGGAAGGAGCCTTCAATGCTCACATACACCGCCACAAAAAGGCCAATTAGTACCGGATTTACCCGTTTCAACCGCAACCACATGGTCAGCAGCACCGTGGTCATGAGCATGGTGATGGTAATGGCCAGCCCGTAAGCTGCTTCCATGTTGCTGGATTCGCGGAAGTAGAGCACCACCCCGATGCAGCCCAGCAGCAGCAGCCGGTTCATGCTGGGCACGTAGAGCTGGCCCTTCACGTCGGTAGGGTAGTTGAGCTTCACCTTGGGCCACATGTTCAGCCGGATGGCTTCGGCTACGAGCGTGAACGAGCCCGTAATCAGGGCCTGCGAGGCAATGATGGCCGCGATGGTGGCCACGCCAATGCCGATGAGCAGGAACCATTCGGGCATGAGGGCATAGAAGGGGTTACGGCCGTCCAGGTTCTGGCCCTGGTGCGCCAGCAGCCAAGCGCCCTGGCCCAGGTAGTTGAGCACCAGCGTGGTTTTGACAAACACCCAGCTGATGCGGATGTTGCCCTTGCCGCAGTGGCCCAGGTCGGAGTAGAGGGCTTCGGCCCCGGTGGTGCAGAGAAACACCGAGCCCAGCAGCCAAAAGCCGCCGGGGTATTTGACCAGCAGCTCGTAGGCGTAATAGGGGTTGAAAGCCCGCAGAATGGTGGGGTTCTGCACAATCCAGCTCCCGCCTAGCACCGCCAGCATGGTAAACCACAGGAACATGATGGGGCCGAAGGCCTTGCCCACAATCTGGGTGCCGAAGCTCTGCAGCAGGAACAGGCCCGCAATGATGCCGATGACAATGGGAACGGTGGGAATGTCGGGGTACACCGCCCGCAGGCCTTCGATGGCCGACGACACGGAAATAGGCGGTGTAATCACGCCGTCGGCGAGCAGGGCCGCCCCGCCTACAATGGCAATGGCCGAAAGCCAGGCTCCGCGCCGCCGCACCAGGGCGTAGAGCGAGAAAATGCCGCCTTCGCCGTTGTTGTCGGCATTGAGCGTGACGATGACGTACTTAATCGTCGTCTGTAGCGTCAGGGTCCAGATGACGCACGAAATGGCACCCAGAATCAGTGCCGGCTCAATCAGGCCCGGTACCCGGGCGCTTTTGAGAATGGCCGACATCACGTACAGCGGCGAGGTGCCGATGTCGCCGTAGATGATGCCCAAGGCAATGAGCAGGCCAGCCGTGGAAATGGCGGTATGGGCGTGGCTACTGGTCTTGGATGGGGAGTCAGCGTCGAGTGTCTGGGCCATAGGGTTATTGTGTCGGTCTGCTTACGCAAATACCACTGGCAAGTAAAGCCAAAGAGCCGGCAACCTATCGATTCTTACTTGGTGTGACGTGTGTGGGATGGATTGGGCAGGTTTTTTCACGGGACTTACTGCACAAACGAGTGTAGCAGTCCGTCACATCTATGGCATACGGAAGGGCGTAAACATGACTTGCAGCTTAAGCCTTTGCCGGAGCTACTACCTCATGTAGCAAGGACAGTTGGACAGAGAAACTATGGGGCAATAATTTCCTGGTTTAGGGGTTGAGCCGGCTGGGCGGCAACAACATGTACACGCCCGTGACCCAACCCAGCGAGGCTATCCAGCCCGAGAGCACGTCGCTGGGGTAGTGCACGCCCAGGTACACGCGCGAAAAGCCCACGGCCAGCACAAACAGGGCCCCGGGCAGCCACACCCGCCAGCGCCCCCGGGCCAGCAGCAGGCCCAGTGCCAGCACCACCGCGGCCGAGCCCATGGCGTGCCCACTGGGGAAGCTGAACGACGTTTCCGGGGCCAGCGACAACCAGAACGCCGGCCGGGGCCGGCCCAGGATGGCCTTGGCCAGCAGGTTCAGGGCGGCAGCCCCGCCCACGGCCAGCCCAAAAAACCACGCGTAGCGGGGCTGCTGGCGCCACACCAACACACCGGTGAACAGGACGGCCGCTACCGTCATCGGCACGGGCCCGCCGATGGCGGAGCAAAACAGAAAAAAAGAGTCGAACGCGGGCGTGGCGTGCACGTGGGCCCAGCGGAGGAGTTGAAGGTCGCCGTAAAAGCCTTCGCCCTCCTCGATTTCGGAACTAGCTTTTAAGAAAATGCCCCAAGGCAGCACCACACCCAAGAGCAGCAGCCATAGCAGGCGGCGCTTGCGGGCCAGTAGCAAGGCAATAAGTTGCGAAATGCGGGTAAGCATGGCGTAGAGTAACGGCGTTAGTGGGGTACGTTCAGCGCGCGCACCCGGCCGCCGTCGTTGAGGTACAATTCGTAGTAATGGGTGTGCAGCTTCCACACTTCCTCAATTTTGAGAACGGGCCGGCCATGCCGGAGCCGGGCAATGGCCGCTTGCACATCCGGGGGCAAGTCGGCCAGGGCCACGGGCTGCTCGATGGCGGGACTCTCGTCCAGTTCCAGTTCCAGGGTAAGGCTGCCACTGTGCCACCACCCGGTGATTTCCAAATCATCGCCCAGCAGGGCCGCGCTGGCGCGCAGGTTTTGGGTTTCGCGCAGTTCCGCGCCCGCCGAGGAGAGCATGAACGCGCCGCTCAGCACCATCGCCGCGTACCCAATGCGCCGGAACGCCTGCTCGGGCAGGTAGCGAACGAGGCGCTTGGTGCCGGCCGTGGCCAGTACCGCGCCTACCGCCACACTTGCCCCTGCCTGCCAGGCAGCGGTGGTGAGCAGTCCCAGCCACAGGTAGAGGGCCAGCTTGATGAAGTGCAGCAACAGTTCATTAGCTGCCCGGGTGGCAATTACCGCGTCCCGGCTCAGGCCATGGCGAAAGTAAAACTTGTTGAACAGCAACCCCACCGCCCCGGTCAGGTCCGAGAGGAAGCCGGCCAAGAAGCCCAGCACCCCCAGCTTCAGGCCGCTTGCTGCCACTGCCGGCTCGGCCACGGCGGCGTCCTTTCGCCAGAGCATGGTCAGGTTCGACAGCAAAAACAGCCCGATGACTACCTCCAGGTACAACGGGTTGAGGTACTTCAGCAGATACGCCCCGAGCAGCACGCCCGGCACCGCGCCCGGCACAAAGCGCCGCGAAATGGACCAGTTGATGTGCCGCCAGAACAAGCCGAGCTTCGACGCCGTGCTGGTGGCCGTGCCCACCGTCAGCGCGGCAGGCACAACGGAAGCCGGCAGCACCCGCGCCAGAACGGGCAGCAGCAACAGGCCGGCGCCCCCGCCGCTCACGGTGCTCAGCGCAAAGGCAAGCAGCGCCGCCGCAAATACGAGTAGTAAGCCCATGCGCTTGCTTATTCGAAGCCGCCGCCCTCGTCCTCCCGCTGCTTCTTGTCCGGTTTGGCGTTGCGGTTTTGGCCGAAGCGGTAAGTGAAGCCCAGGAAAGCAATGCGCGACTCGCGCTTGAAATGGCTGGCCGTAGCCAAATCGGTGCCGTAGGCCGTGAAATCGAAGTGCAGGGTGTTGAAAATATCGGCCACCCGTAGCGTGAGGGTACCCCGGTCGCCGAGCACGTTGTACTTGGTGGCGAAGTCCACGTTGAAGTTGCCGCTGCGCGTGCCCTGGGCCGAATTGATGGGCGAGCGGTAGTTGAGGGCCACCTGCGCATCCAGGCGCTTGCCGAGCGTGAACACGTTGTTGAGCCGCGTGGTAAAGACCTGGCTGGCCGTGTTGATGGGCGTGCCGTCGAGCGAGGCGCCCACAATGAGCCGGCGAAACGTGGAAGCCGTGGCGTTGGCCTTCCACCAAGTGGTGAGCGGGCTGGCGCCCACCAGCTCCAAGCCGTAGGTGGTTTCGGTACCCAGGTTCTGGCGGGTGGTGCTCGTGACGAGGTTGCCCGTCAGCGGGTCGGTAATGACCCGGCGGAAGCCCTGGGCCGTGTTGGTTTCGACGCGGTAGAAGGCCGTCGTGTTCAGGCTGCGGCCGCTGGCGAAGCTGATTTCGTGGCCCAGTTCCACCGAATGCACGTACTCGGGCAGTAACTGCGGGTTGCCGGTCACCAGGTTCAGCTGGTCGGAGCGGTCGGTGAAGGGGTTGAGCTCGCCCGCGTCGGGCCGCTGGATGCGCTTGGAGTAGCTGGCCTGCACGCGCTGCTCGTGGGGCAGCTCGTAGGCCAGCACCGCGCTCGGGAACCAGGCCAGGTACTGCTGTGTGAACTTTTCACTGGTGGCCACCTGGTTGCCGTCGAGGTTGGTTTGCTCGGCGCGTAGGCCCGCCTGGTAGCTGAAGTTTCCTTTGGACCCGGCGTAGATGCCGTAGGCGGCCTGCACGTACTGGTTGTAGATGAAGCGATTCGAGGGGTCGAAACCCAACGTGGGTACGCTGCTGAAGTGGTAGTCGATGTCGTACTGCCGCAGGCTGCTGCGCGCCCCCACTTCGAAGCGGCTTTTCTCGCCCAGCGGGTGCACGTAGTCAACTTGGGCCGTGCCCTGCTGCGTGCGGGTGGTGGTGCGCTGCTGCTGTTGCATCAGCCGGTTGTCGGCGTACAGGATGCTAGAGACCACGTCGTTGTCGGCCAGCAGGGGCGTGTAGATGGCGCTGGCGGTCAGCTCGCGGCCCTTGTGCTGCTCCCACACGCGGCGGTAGTCGGCCGTCACGTCGGCTGAGCGGAAGGTGCCGGTGCTGGCGTTGGTGCGGCGGCTGGTGCCAGCCGGCACCACTTGGTTGCCCAGGGCGGCGTTTACCTGGCGCGAGTCCAGGGTTTCGTCGTTGGCCAGCGGGTTGAAACGCGGCTGCACGGCCAGCGTGAGGGTTTGCTCGGGCGTCAGGGCGTAGTCGAAGCCCAAACGGGCGGCGTGCGAAGTCTGCAGGTTGGTGCCGCTGCGGTCCTGGTGCAGCACCAGGTTGTCGGCGCCGGCGCGGGTGGTCTGGTCCAGCGTGCCGTTGATGCGGCGGTGGTCGCGGCGAAAGTCATAAGAGCCGAACCAGTTGAGGTTGCCTTTGCGGTAGTTCAGGCTCAGGGCCGCGTTGTACTTGTCGCCGGTGCCCACCAGGGCCGTGGCCTGCCCGTTGAGGCCGTCGCGCTGCTCTTTCTTGAGGACGATGTTGAGGATGCCGCTTGCCCCGCTGGCATCGTAGCGCGCCGAGGGGTTAGTTACCACCTCCACGCTCTGGATGCTGCTGGCCGGAATCTGGTCGAGCGTGGTGCCCGTGGGTTTGCCGTCGATGAAAATGGTGACCCCGCTGGAGCCGCGGATGCTCACGGCCCCGGTTTGGTCGACGGTGACGGAGGGCACGTTCTGCAGCACGTCGATGGCCGTGCCGCCGCTCACAGTCAGGTCCTTGCTCACGTCGACGACCTTTTTGTCGAGGCCGCCGGTTACCACGGCCCGCTCGGCGGTCACCACCACGTCAGTGAGCTGCGTGGCCGCCGTGCGCAGCCTTAGCGTGCCCAGCGCCAGCACGGCGCCGCCGGCCGTGAGGCTGATGACGCGCCGGCCGGTGCGGTAGCCCACCGCCGTGGCCCGCAGCACGTACTGGCCCAAGGGCAGCGGCGCCAGCTCGAAGGCGCCCACCTCGCTGGCCTGGGTGCCGGCCACGAAGGTGGAATCGGCGGCGCGCAGCAGCACCACGCTGGCAAACGACACGGGATTGCCGGTGCCCACTTCCAGCAAGGTGCCCCGCACCGAGCCCGGCTGGGCCTGCGCGTGCGCGGCCAGCCACATTCCCCACCACAATCCCAGCAAAAGCCCCAGCCGGGGCATCATCCTTTTACGCAACATTCTTCTAATTAACAAGGCAAAACCGCCGACTTACCGGCTGGGCATAAAATGCCCCGCCAGGCACGGGGGCCGGCAGGGCACGGGGGAAATGGGTAGATTTTACTGGGTGACAACCTTGCCGTCGGCCGTGAACAGCACGTCCTGCTCCTTGCCGCCTTTGCTCACTTCGGCTTCGTACACGGTGCGGCCGTCGGCTTTGGCGATGGTGGCGGCTTCCTTCACCTGGTAGGCTTTGTAGTCGCGAGCCAGGGTAGCGCGCACGGCGGCGGGCAACTCGGCAACTTTCATGTCGGTTTCGGTTTCCTGCAGCACCCCGGCGGGCGTTATCACGGCCGACATGGTTTTGCCGTTCTGCTTGAAACCGGCTTCGTAGTCGGTCCCTTCTTTTTCCCAGGCCACGGTTTTCACCGCCGGGAATTTGGCTTGGAACGTGGCTTTCGCGGCGGCGGGCACCTGGGCCGCGGCCACTTTCTGGGCGTGGGCGGAACCGGCCAGCAGGGCGGCTACGGCGAACATCAACACGGTTTTCATGGGCGAATGAGGTGTAAAGTGAAAGTGCACGGCAAACCTACCGGCCGATTCTGGAGCTAATCTGGACCCGAACATTTCGGATGGACGCCGGGGAAATAGCCACTTTTCCAGGTCGGGCAACGCTATTACAGCAGGACCACGGCCGTGACGCCCACGCTGCCGTCCAGGTACAGGGGCAGCACCACGGCCCGGTCGCCGAGGCCCTTCACCAACTGGCGGTGCAGCCACGGGTACACCCAATAAGCCAGCTCCGTGGAAAGCAGGCCCACGCCCGCGCCTGCCAGCACGTCGGACAGCCAGTGGTTGTCTTTGGCGATGCGCAACGCGCCGGTGGCCGTGGCCACCGTGTAGCCGCCCACGCGGTACCAGCCGCTGCGCCCGCCGTACTCCTTGTCGAGCAGGCGGGCCGCCGAAAAGGCCGCGCTGGTGTGCTGGCTCGGAAAAGAATCGAAGCTGTTGCCCTGTGGCCGCTCGACGTGGGTGAGCTGCTTTAAGTTGCTGGTAAGGGTGTTGTTGATGGTGTAGGCAAGCCCGAAGAGCAACGCCTGGTTCAAGGTGTTATGGCGGCCTTTGACGCCCACCAGGCTCAGGCCAAGGCTGGCCAGCGCGGGCACGTGCCGCAGCTGGTCATCCAGGCTGGTTTGCAGGTGCACCCGCGCGGTGACTTCCCGGCGCAGGGCTTCGTCGGTTTCGAAGACGTCGACCTTTTCAGTACCCAGCACGGCCAGGGTGAGCAGCGTGGCAGGAACCACGGTGCGCCGAAAAGCCGGGCTACCGGTGAGGCGATACAGACGACCGGGCGTAAACACCCGCAGCGAGTCCGGTCGCAACGGACGGGTTGGCGGCACGGCGCCAGCGGCCTGGGTATCAGCGGGCCAGCGGGTTTGGGCCCGCACGGCCGGTCCAGCCAGCAGCGTCAGCGCCCACACCAGGGCCAGCACCCCGCGCATTCCGCCTCCCGGACCAATCATTTGCTGCCTCATGTTTCTGCTGCGCCGGACCACTGCCCGGTCCTGCGAGTGGCAGTGTACGTGGCAATTCTGGGGAGAATCTGACGCCACCGGGCTAAAACGTCACCCGCAGCGTGTGCAGCGCCCCTGCCGGTATAAACGAGTAGCTCAACCGAAAGCCGTAGTAGGTGCAGATTTGCTCGGCGATGGACAGGCCCAGGCCGGGCGATTCGGAGGCGGCGTTGTGCTTGCGGAAGCGGCCCAGCAGCAGCATGGGGTCGGTGCGCAGCTCGGGGCCGGTGTTGGTAATTTCCAGAGCAGCCGCCCGAAGGTGCACCCGGAGCAGGCCGCCGGGCAGGTTGTGCTTCACCGCGTTTTGCAACAGGTTGCCGATTAATGACTCGGCCAATCCGGGATGCATCACCGCCGACACCGGCGCCAGTGTTCCTACTTCCAGTCGCAACTCCTTGGCTTCCATGAAGTCGTGAAGCTGGCGCAGCTTCTCCTGCACCACCGCGTCCAGCTGCACGGGCACGCCGTCCGTAAACTGCCGGTTCTCAATCTTGCTGAGCAGGGTGAGGGCCTGGTGCAGGCGCGAGAGGCGCAGCGCGGCCCGGTACACGTGCTGCACCGCCCCCACCGCCCGTTCGGGCAGCTCGGGGTCCTGCACCAGCTGCTCCAGTTGGGCCTGCATAATGGCCAGCGGCGTCTGGGTTTCGTGGGCCGCATTTTCGGTGAATTCTTTAAGGGCGCGGTAGTCAGCGGCCACGCGCTGGGTGAGCTGGGCGACGGCCTGATTCAGCTCGCTGAACTCGTCGATGGGCGTAGCGGGCAGTACCAGCGACTGCGGTTGCTGCAGCTGGTAGCCGCGCAGGGCCTTGAGCGTGTGCCGAAACGGGGCCCACAGCCAGCGCGAGAGCCACTGGTTGAGCAGCAGCAGGCTGCCAAAGAGCAGCGCCATCACGGCGAGCATGACCGTCAGGATAACCTTGAGGATGTCCTCGGTTTCGAGCAGCGATTTGCGCAGCGTCAGCCAATGGCGCTGCCCCTGCACCGTTACCGGAAACGAGATGACGCGGAAGGGAACCGCCTCGTGCTCCACGGGGTCAAAAATGACGGTGTCCCGCAGGCTTTCGGACCGGGTAGGGCCGTCAATGGTGAGCTCCTGCGGCATGGTGATGGTGGGCAAGGCCCCCGTGACCCGGATGCGTTCGGTGAGGTAGGTGCGCTGCTGCTGCAGCTGCTCGTCCACCTCGTGGGCCAAGGCATGCTGCAGGCCGGTGTACAGCACGCCGGTGCCCAGCACGAAGAGCAGGGCGCTCAAGCCCAGGTAGTAGCGGTTGGTGCGGGCGAGGAGCTTCACGCCGTTTCGAGCTTGTAGCCCAGTCCGTAGACGGTGCGGATGTAATTGTCGGCGCCGTGCTCCTGCAGCTTTTTGCGCAGGTTTTTAAAGTGGGTGTAAATAAAGTCGAACGAGTCGGCCATGTCGGCGTCGTCGCCCCAGATGTGCTCGGCGATGGCTTCCTTGGTGAGCACGCGGTTGGGGTTGGCCAGCAAAAAGAGCAGCAGGTCGTACTCGCGACGCGTGAGCGTCAGGGGCTGGTCCTTCACCAGCACCAGGGTCTGGTCGGGAAAGATGGTCAGGTCCCGGAACATAATATGGCGCTGCCCCTGAAACTGGCGCCGCCGGATGATGGACCGTAGCCGAGCGTTGAGCTCGGCCAGGTGAAAGGGCTTTTGCAGGTAGTCGTCGGCGCCCAGCTCCAAACCCTGCACCTTGTCGTCGAGCGAGCCGCGGGCCGAGATGATGAGCACGCCGGCCAGGCTGTGGTCGGCTTTGAGGGTGCGCACCAAATCAAGCCCCGAGCCGTCGGGCAGGGTCAGGTCCACCAGCACACAGTCGTACTGGTAGAGCTTGATTTTCTCATGGGCCTGCTCGTAGTTCTCCGCGATTTCGCAGATGTAGCCGCCGTGCCGGAGAAAATCCAGCAAGGTGGTCCGCAACGGGGCTTCGTCTTCAACAATGAGAATCTTCACGGAATAGGGAAATACGACCGCGGCAGCGGCTGGCCGCAGGGGCGGCAAGTAGGTACAAAAATCTGGGGTAAATCTGTAGCAAATCCGCTCCAAACGGGGCAAGCCATTTCGGCGTACTGCCAGCAACGCCGCGCCCGACGCCAGCGGCACTCCCCGGCGCTGGTCCAGATTTACCCCAGATTTCGACGGGAGCTTTGGCTTATCCTTCACTTGACCCCAAGTGCCTTGCGTTCAACCCTGCTATCCATCGCCCTGCTGTTGCTCCCGGGCCTGGCCCTGTCCACCCGGGGCCAGGAGCCCGGCGCCCCGGCGGTGCTCAGCCCGGCCCCGGCCCTCGCGCCGCCCGCCAGCCCGCGCCGGTTGGAGGACTTTCTGCTGGTGGCCCGCCAAAACAGCCCCCTGCTGCGTGAAACCGCCAACCAAGTCGCGCAAAACCGACTCGACAGCCTGGTGCGCGCCCGCCAGAACGGCGTGCAGGTAGCCGGCATCGGCTCGGCGCTGTACTACCCCTCGGTGACGAACAGCCGGGGCGAAAATGTGCTGGGCTACGACGAGGCCATTTCCAACGGCGGCAACTACGCCGCCATTGCTCAGGCCACCAAGCCCATCCTCAACCGGTTTCAGCTGCAAACCGACTACCAGATTCTGGCCAGCCAGGGGCAGGTGCTGCGCAACACCGGCCGCCTCTCGGCGCTGGATTTACGCCGCAGCATCACCGACCAGTTCCTCACCGCTTATGCCGCCGAAGCCCAGCTCACCTTCAGCCGCTCGCTACTGACGCTGCTGCGGCAGCAGGACGCGCAGCTGCGCCAGCTGGTGAACGGCGGCATCTTCAAGCAGACGCAATACCTAAGCTTTTACCTCTCGGTGCGCACCCAGGAGGTGACCGTGGAGCAGGACCGGCTGGCCTATCGCCGCGAGCTTGGCACGCTGCGGGCGCTGGCCGGTGTGGCCGACACGGCCCTCGTGACGCTGGAAGCCCCCGTGCCGCCCACGCGGCGGCCCCTGGCCGGCCTGCTGGCCCCCGCCCAGCGGCAATACACGCTCGACAGCCTGCGCCTGCGCCTCGACCGCCGGGCCGTGGACGCGGCCTACCGGCCCAAGCTGAGTGCCGTGCTCGACGCAGGCTTGCAGTCGTCGTCTTACCTGCCCGTGGCGCTGGCCCACAGCGTAGGGTTTGGGGGCGGCTTGCAGCTCTCGTTGCCCATTTTCGACGGCCACCAGCGCCAGCTGCAGTACCAGCGCCTCGACCTGAGCGAGCAGAGCCGGCGCGGCTACCGGCAGTTCCTCACGGTGCAGCGGCGGCAGCAGTACGAGCAGCTAGAAGGCCTGATTCGGGCCTCGGATGCGCTGCTGGGGCGCATCCGGGAGCAGGTGAAGGTGGCCGATGCGCTGGTGGGTGCTGCCCGGCAGCAACTGGCCACCGGCGACGTGGCCATCCTCGACTACCTGAACCTGGTGACCAGCTACCGCACCCTGCAGTTCAGCCTGACCCAGGCCCAGACCGACCAGCTGCGTAGCCGGTTTGCCCTGGACTACCTGGCCGAACAGTAACCACCCGGTTGGCCAACTCCACGCCTAAGCTGGCCAACGTTCCATTTTTATGCCATGACGCAACTTCCCCGCTTGCTTTTCTTCGCTTTTCTCGCCGGCCTGGTGGCTTGCGGCTCCAAAGACCCGGCCGACGCGAAAGCCGATGCGCCGGCGGCTGACGAGGAAGAATCCACCGTGAAGCCCCGGGCGCTGGTTACGGTGGGCACCGTGCAGACCGATACGCTGACGGACGTGTTGCGGCTCAGCGCCGTGTCGGCCTTTCCGGCCAAGGATGCGCTACGGGCCACCACCACCGGCTACGTGCTGGCGCCCACGCCCGTGGTGGGGCAACAAGTGCGCGCCGGCCAAACGGTGTTCACCATCCAAACCAAGGAGTCGAAGACGCTGCATTTGGATAAGCTCACCGGCGACCCGCGGCTGAAATTCAGCGGCATCATCCCCATTAAGTCGGCCCGAAGCGGCATTCTGGCCACGGTGGACAAGCTGGCCGGCGACTACGTGCAGGACGGCGAGCAGCTGGGCCTCACCTACGACAAAAGCCGTTTCGGCTTCGTGCTCGACGTGCCCGTGACCCAGTTGCGCTACGTGCACACGGGCCAGAGCTGCCGCATTTTCCTGCCCGACGGCCGCGTGCTCAGTGGCCGCGTGGCCGAGGTGCTGCCCACGGCCGACGTGAGCATTCAAACCCAGCGCTACACTATCCGGCCGGTAGGGGCCGTACCGGACTTACCCGAAAACCTGACCGTACAAGTCGAGCTCGACCGCACGGCGCCCCACCTAGCCAACACCCTGCCGCGCGGCGCCGTGCTCACCGACGAAACCCAGACCGAGTTTTGGGTGATGAAGCTGCTCAATGATTCCACCGCCGTGAAAGTGCCCGTGACGGTGGGCACCCAGGAAAAGGACCACATCGAAATCAAGCAGCCCCGCTTCTCCTCCCGCGACCGAATTCTGGTCAGCGGCAACTTCGGCCTCGACGACACGGCAGCCGTGAAAGTGACCCGGCCGGCCGCGGCCGAACCGGAGTGACGGGGCCGTAGCGCCCACCCCGAACCCGACCAGAGCTGCCGGCGGGCGCCGCAAAGCATCTCTACCACGGAAGCACCCCGAGTGAAAGCTTCCGATTCGCTGCAACGGATGCGGTAGAGATGCCTCGCGACGCCCCGGCCGTCCTCCCACCCCTTGATTCCCGCTACTATGCCCCGCTTTTCTCCCTTCCAAGCCTACAAGGCGCCCATTGCGGTGCTGCTGGCGCTGGCCCTGGCCCTGGGCACGGTGGCCTACCGGCGCATCAATGTGGCTCTGTTTCCGGAGGTGACGTTTCCGAAGGTGAAGGTGATTGCCGAGAACGGCTTGCAGCCCGTGGACCGCATGATGGTGACCGTGACCAAACCCATGGAAGACGCCATGAAGCGCGTGCCCGGCCTGAAGCTGCTGCGCAGCACCACCAGCCGCGGCAGTTGCGAAATCTCGGCCTTCCTGGACTGGAACGTGGACGTGGCCAAAAGCCAGAGCCTGATTGAGTCGCGCCTGAACCAGATTCGGGGCGACCTGCCGCCTACTGTGCAAATCTCCGTCGAGCGCATGAACCCGGCCATTCTGCCGGTGATGGGCTACACGCTGGAGGCCCCCGGCAAGTCGGCGTTGGAGCTGCGCAAGCTGGCCTTGTACACCATCAAGCCCTTTATCTCCCAGGTCGAGGGCGTGTCGTCGGTGGAGGTGCAGGGCGGGCGCACCAAGGAGTTTCAGGTGCAGCTGCTGCCCGACCAGCTGGCCGCCCTCGGCCTGGGGCCTGATGATGTGGCCACGGCGCTCAACGCCACTAACTTCGTGCAAAGCAACGGCTACCTGAGCGACTACCGCCGCCTCTACCTGACCGTCACCGACGCCACCATCCTGCAGAAAGAGGACCTCGAAAACATCGTGCTGCGCAACGACGGCCGCCGCATTGTGCGCCTCGCCGACGTGGCCACCGTAGCCCTGGGCGAGCAGCAGGAGTACACCCGCATCAACGCCAACGGCTCCGACGCCGTGCTCGTCTCCATCCTGCGCCAGCCCGACGCCAACGTGGTGCAGGTGTCCGACGGCGTGCGCGCCAAAGTAGCAGCCCTGCGCGCCGGGTTGCCGCGCGGCGTGCGACTGGCCACCTATTACGACCAGGCCGATTTCGTCTCCGAGGTGGTGCGCTCGGTGCAGGACGCGCTGTGGATAGGCCTGGCGCTGGCGCTAATCGTGACGGCCTTGTTCCTACGCTCATTGAAAGCCACGCTCACCATTCTCGGGGCCATTCCAGTGGCCCTGGCCCTCACCATAGCGGTGCTGTACTTTGGCCTGGGCTACTCCTTCAACATCATGACGCTGGGCGCCATCGCCGCGGCCATCGGCCTGATGATAGACGACGCCGTGGTGATGGTAGAGCAGCTGCACCGCGTGGGCGAAGACCACCCGGAGGCAGCGCCCGGCGAAGTGGTGCGCCGCTCGGTGGGCCACCTGTTGCCGGCCCTCATCGGCTCCTCGCTGAGCACCATTGTCATCTTCCTGCCCTTTGCGCTGCTCGGCGGCGTAGCCGGGGCCTATTTCAAAGTGCTGGCTACTACGATGGTAGTGGCGCTGCTGTGCTCGTTTCTGGTGGCGTGGCTGGGGCTGCCGGTGATTTACCTGCTGCTCAGCGGAAAGAAAAAGCCCACTCCCGAAAGGGCGGATGCCCTTGATTCGCCCTCGAAAGTGGCGACGGATGGCAGCGCGGAAGTGACGCCCACAGTAGATTCCAACCACCACGAAATCCCCTGGGTGCGCTCGGTCATTCGCCACCCGGCCTATTCGGTCATGGGCATTCTGGTGCTAATTGGGGTCATCTGGTTTATCATTCCGCGCCTGGCCACGGGCTTTCTGCCCGACATGGACGAGGGCGCCATCGTGCTTGACTATAACTCGCCACCCGGCACCAGCCTCGAAGAAACCGACCGCATGCTGCGCCAGGCCGAAAAGCTCATCGTGCAGGTGCCCGAGGTGGCCAGCTACTCCCGCCGCACCGGCACCCAAATGGGCTTTTTCATCACCGAGCCCAACAGCGGCGACTACCTCATCCGCCTGAAAACCGACCGCCAGCGTAGCACCGAAGACGTGATTGCCGACATCCGCGAGCGCATCGAAAGCACCCAGCCGGCCCTCACCATCGACTTCGGCCAGGTGATTGGCGATATGCTCGGCGACTTGATGAGTACCGTGCAGCCCATCGAAATCAAGGTTTTCGGGCCCGACGCCACCAAGCGCTACGCCCTGGCCGACCAGGTAACGGCGGTGGTGGAAAAGGTGCGGGGTACGGCCGACGTGTTCAACGGCATCGTGCGCATGGGTCCCAGCGTGGACGTGCGCCCCGACCCGCGCCGCCTGGCCCAGTTCGGCCTCACCGCCACCGACTTCCAGACCCAGTTGCAAACCCAACTGCAGGGCACCACGGCCGGCTCGGTGCTCGAAGGCGAGCAGCTGCTTAACATCCGCCTGCGCTACCCCAACGCCGCCCAGGCCAACCTGACCCAGATGAGCGGCGAGCCCGTGTTTCTGCCCAACGGCCAGCGCCGCCGCCTCGACGAGCTGGCCACCGTGCGCGTGACGCCCAGCGAAGCCGAGCTGGAGCGCGAAAACCTGCAGGCCATGACCGCCGTCACCGCCCGCCTCGACAACCGCGACCTGGGCAGCGCCATGGCCGAAATCAAGCAAAAGCTGGAAAAGGAAGTGCCGCTGCCCCCGGGCTACTTCATCCAGTACGGGGGCTCGTATGCCGAGCAACAGCAGTCGTTTCAGGAACTGCTCACCATTCTGGGCACGGCCTGCCTGCTGGTGTTTGCCGTGGGCCTGTTTCTGTTCCGGGATTTGAAAGCGGCGGGCCTGATTCTGCTGGTGGCCGTGCTGGGGCCGGCCGGCGGCAGCCTCGCCCTTTTCCTCACCAATACGCCGCTGAACGTAGGCTCCTACACCGGCCTTATTATGGTAGTGGGCATCATCGGCGAGAATGCCATTTTCACTTTCCAGCAGTTCAACGAGGCCCGTGCCGAAGCGCCCGTGGAGCAGGCCATCGGCTACGCCATTGCCGCCCGCCTGCGTCCCAAGCTGATGACGGCGCTGGCGGCCATTGCGGCGCTGCTGCCGCTGGCGCTGGGCCTCGGGGCGGGCGCGCAGCTGCACCAGCCGCTGGCCATTGCCGTAATTGGCGGGCTGCTCCTGGCCCTGCCCTTGCTGCTGGTGGTGCTGCCTAGCCTGCTGCGCCTGGCGTATAAGAACGAGCCCGCCCCCGTAGCGCCGGCCCCGTTGACGCCGGTGGCCTGAACAGCACCTACTTGCTGGGGTGCCAGCTGAGGGTGAGGCCCGAGGCACCGCTGCCAAAATAGGCGGGCGCCATGCCAATGTCGCGGCCGATGGACTTGCGGCCCCAGCGGTTGCGGTGGGTGAGGTAGGCCAGGTGGGCCGAGAGGATGCCAAAGCCTGCCCCGGCCACCACGTCACTCTGCCAGTGCTTGTCGTTTATCATGCGCAGGGCGGCCACGCTCGTGGCAATGGTGTAGGCGCCCACGCCGTACCACTGGCTTTTGTCGCGGAATTCGGTGTGCACGATGCTGGCCGCCAGAAACGCCTGGGCCGTGTGGCCCGAGGGAAACGACAGGTTGTCGGAGCCGTTGGGCCGGGTTTCGCCCGCCAGGTACTTCACGGCGAACGTGGACGCCAGCATGATGGCCTCGCCCTTGGCAATGATGAGCAGCGTGTTGATGCGGTCGTTGCGCGACTCAACGCCGGCCAGTGCCACGGCGCCCAGCTCCAGGTAGGGCAGGAAAATGACCGTGTTGTCAATCATGGTGTTGACGGGTCGAAACTGCTGCTGCACAAACGTCCGCTCGCGGTGGTTGATGCCCGCGTCGCCCTGCGCCGTGATGGCGCCGTAGGTGATGAGCACGGCCGGAATGGCTACGGCTTTGAACAGCTTGCTCTTCAGCAAGGGCTGCTTCACGGCCGACGGTACGCCACCGGGGTTTTCGTATTTCTTGGTGGTGTCGGCCGGGGCCGTCGGCGGGGTGACCTGGGCCTGAACCGTGGCATAGGAAGTCGTTCCCAAAGTCAGGGCCAGTGCGAAGCGAATAGTAAGGGAGTGCATGAAGGAAGAAGGCAAGGCGGTGAAAGACGGTTAACTCCTGGCCAGTCTTTCAGCCAGGAACGTCCGTGTACGGAAGCATTCTGGAGGAATTTTGTAGCGTTTGCACAGAATTCAACGAGATAACCTTCCCGCCAGGCATCCGGGCCTCGCCAGCGTGGTGGCGAAGGCCCGGTTCGGTCATGCTGGCCTCGTTACGCCAGAAACATCATCTGCAGCCCGAAAACCACAATCAGGCCTTCCACTACCATCAGGAACTTCTCTTTGGAGATGCGGCTCAGCAGCAGTTTGCCGGTGTAGCTGCCGCCAATCATGGCCACGCCGGCGAAGGTGCCCACCAGCAGCCCCTTGGTGGTGACCAGCGAGTACTTGCTATAGACCACTATTTTGGTGAGGTGCAGCACCAGGGAGGCAAAGGCATCGCTGGCCACGTAGGCCACCGGCGGCAGGTTCAGACCCAGGAAAAACAGGGCCCCGGTGGGGCCGGCGCTGCCCGTCAGGCCCGACAAGAAGCCGGTGAGCGTGCCGCCCAGCACCATGCCGGGGTTGCCCAGCTCCACCTTTTTGGCCACGTTCAGGTGGCGATACACCACCACCAGCACCAGAAAACCGCCCACCAGCTTGAATACCCAGTCGGCGTTCAGGCCCGAGTACAGGCTGCTGGAAAGAATGGCGAAGGGAATCGAACCAGCCAGGAAATAGAGTATGGGCTTCCACTGCAGCTCGTGCCGGCCAAACCAGAAGCGGGAGGCATTGCCGAATATCTGGGCCACGGTGAGCACCGGAACCGCCTCTTTAATCCCGACAATGTTGGCCAGGATAGGCAAAAAAATCAGTGCCCCACCAAAGCCGACCGAGGCAGAAACCGTGGCCGCCAAGTAGGCAACCACAAAAAGCAAGAGGTATTCCATTGATAAAGGACAGTAATAGTGAATGGACGGGTCGGCACAAACGGCAACCCAGGGCTGCGCTTTGATTCGGGAAATGTCGTAGCCGGGTACCAAGCCGCCGAGGCGGGCTCGCATAACCGTACGGCGCCCAGGCCTGGCATTGCCCGGACTTACGCACCTTCCGGACTGGTGCAGACTATCAGCATGGCCAGGGAAAGCACTCCGTTTCGCAGCAGGCAGGTAGCACTAATTGAAAAAACTGTACCAGAATGAAACACCTGCTTGCGGGAATCGCTAATAGGAAGCAAAACCACGAACAACCACCTGAAATCCCCGACCAACTGCCAGCTTTTTCCGAAGTCAGCACAGCGCTCTTGCCCGGAGCCCTTGCCGGGTCACTACCCGCCTCCCTACTGGTCCTCCCGATTGTGCACAGATTTACCGGGTAGCTTGCCGCCTCCTGAAATCAGCGAGCTTCCCGCAAAGCCTGCCCGGCACCACCCACCTTATGCAAATCCCCCCGTTTTTTCAGCATACCCAGCACGTTACCGGCATAAAGTCAAAAGCCCCGGAACCGGAGCGGTATCCGTTTCACGACAACGACGAGTGCCCCATTGGCCAGGAGATAAAGCAAAGCGGTGACTGGAAGTACTACGAGCCTCATTCCATTGCCGAAACCCGTGCCCGGTGTGCGGTGTGCATTACACTCAACCACCAGGCAGCGTCCAAGCGTTCCTCCTAGCACGCGCGGCTATTTTCCGTATTCCAGCACCCGGAATGTGCCCGGCACAATGCTGGGGCGGGGGTGCGGGTTTTCCGCCGTTGGGGCTGGGGCCGGCCCGTAGTCCGCCGTGCACGTAAACAGGTGGTGGGTTTTCGGGTCCAGGGCAATGGTGCGGGCCCCGCGGGCCGTGGTCAGGTTGCCTACCACGCGGTACTTGACGGGTGAATCTTGGTGGATGACGGTGAAAGTGCCGGAGGCCCCGTTCGAGGTGATGACGTTGCCTGTGGTGGGGTCGAACACGGCCCCGTCGGCCCCTTTGCCGATGGGCAGCACGGCCACCTGCTGGCCGGTTTTGCTGTCGGTCACCACCAGCTTTTCATTGGCACAGGCGCTGAAGAGGCGGTGCGTTCTGGGGTCGAAGCCCAGGCCGGTGGGTTCCTCGCCGGGGGCCAGGGAGTGGCGGGCCTTAACAGCCAGCGTTTTGGCGTCGAAGGCAATGACCTCGCCTTTGTCTTCGAGGTTGACAAAAATGGTGCCCTGGCCGTTGGAGGCGGGGGCTTCCACGTCGCCGCCCAGCTCGGCGGTGCCGACCACGGCGCCGGTGGCCCCGTCGAGCACGGTGCTGTTGCCGCCGGCGTTGCTGAAGAGGAACACCCGCTTCGAGAAAGCATCATAGAATAGGGCGTCCGGCTTGGGCCCCGTGGGGATGGGCGCTCCGATGGGCTGCAGAGTTTTCAGGTCGAACACTACGCACGTGTTGGTGCGTCCGCAGGTAATGTAGCCGCGCCCGGCCGCCGGCACCACCTCGATGCCGTGCACGCCGGGCGTGTTGGCAATGGTGCCGATGACCTTGCGGGTTTGCAGGTCCACCACTTCTACCCGGGTGCCGTGCGACACGTAGAGGCGCTTCCCGGCCGGGTCGACAGTCAGGTAGTCCCAGCCCCCTTCGCCGCCAATCGGGATGGTATGGAGTAGGTGGTAGGGAGCAGCCTGCTGGGCCTGCGCGGCCCCGAAGCTGCAAGTCAGTAATGAGGAAATGAGCAGTTTGTTCATGCAATTGGAAAGCTTGGGAACCCCCGCCGTCGTTTGTAGCGGGCTTTGAGGACTCGGAAATGGGGCTAATTCTTACCCGGCCCAACTCGGCTATGGGTGAGGCGAAACAAACGTAGTCGCCGATTCTGACGAGAATCTGACCATGGGGTTTTCACCCGTAGCTTGTTTTCACGGGGTGGCAATACCGGGTAAATATTCGACTGTGGTGCAGCAATACTCCCTCGAGTAACATGTCTGCACTCGCTGCCAGTTGCAAACACGCTACTGGGCTGGCTTGGACCATTTTCCTCCCATGCTGCAGGTACGGGCAGCATTACTACGGGCAGCATTACTAGGAGCTGTTGACTGCCTGACACGAACCATTGTATCGTGACTTAGCATCCATTATGGGGCAGTTATAGGGCAGTGCCCGCTTATGAAAAGTGGTTTTTCAACTATGCAGCTCGCAGGCTAAACGCATTGAGAGTGCAGCAGATTAAACCCTTTTGCAGGTGGGGCTGTGGGGGGATAAAGTTGAATAAAAAGAGCAAAAAGATACATGATAAAGAGCAAAATGTAAACTATTAGCAGCCTGATTTCGTTTAATAAGTATAGTAAACGCCCACAAAAACAGCGCTTTATCATGAATAAGACTCGCAAGCCCGCCGCCCTTACTGCTGCTACCTGTGCCTCTCCCCGCCCCGATGTGTACCAGATTGTGACCGACCGCATTGTAGCCGCACTAGAAGGCGGTATCATTCCGTGGCGCAAGCCGTGGAACGCCGTCTATGGCCTGCCCCGCAACTACGCCACGGGTGCCGCTTACTCGGGCATCAACGCCTTTCTGCTGCACTTCAGCGGGGCCCTGCCCTTCTTTCTGACGTTCAAGCAGGCGCTGGCCCTGGGCGGCAACGTGCGCAAGGGCGCCAAAGGGCATCCTGTGGTGTATTACAATGTGTCGGTGCGCGAGAACGAGCAGACCGGCAAGGAGGAAAAGTTGCCTTTTCTGAAGTACTATACCGTGTTTTCGGTGGAGGACATTGAAAACATTGACTTTGTGCTGCCCGAGGTGGAGCGCCACGCGCACACGCCCATTGCCGCCGCCGAAGCGATTGTCAGCGGCTGGGACGGCCGCCCTGTGATTGAGCACCTGCACCAGCGGGCGTACTACTCCCCGTCGCTGGATATGGTCAACATGCCCGAGCGGGCCACCTTCACCACGGCCGAGGGCTACTACGCTACCCTGTTCCATGAGCTGACGCACAGCACCGGGCACGCCTCCCGCCTGAACCGCCCGGACCTGACCGCCGGCGAGGGCAAGCAGTCGGCCAGCTACGCCCGCGAGGAGCTGACGGCGGAAATGGGTGCGTCGTTTCTCTGCGCGGCTGCCGGCCTCGATACAGACCAAACCGAAGAGAATGCCGTGGCCTACATCCAGACGTGGCTGGAGCGCTTAAAAAATGACAAAAGGCTGGTGCTGCAGGCTGCCAGCAAGGCCCAGCGCGCGGCCAAGTTCATTCTGGGGGTACCGGAGGAGGAAGAGGCTGCCCCCGCTCCTGCCCGCGCGCTGGAATTCGTCCCCGAAGAAGACGAAGTCAGCCGGCAGTACCGGGAAGCTGAACTCAGCTGGTTGGCTGCTGCCTAGGTCGGTGCCGCGGGCCGCTGTCTCCGGCGGCCCGCCAGCTGTTGTTTTCATTATTTCTCCCTACCGCCCATGAATGCAAGCGAAGCCCCCGTTTTCGGCGATGCCGATTGGAACCAGTACCGCGCCCGGGTAGCCGCCGCGCTGACCGACGTCGAAGCCGACATGCAGCAGCGCGGCTACGGGCTCAACTGCGAAGGCCTTACGCTGGAAGTCGCCGAGCGCCTGCAGCTGGGCGTGGCCACTGCCGAGGACTTTGAGGTGCTCGAAGCATTGGTAAAAGCCCTGCTGCCCGTGGCCCGGGAGGCAGTGCGCGCCACCCGCGAGGAACAGGCCGGGCAGTACTACCTGCTGCTGATTTAACTCTCTTTGCTTTCGATTTCCTGCCATGACCAACTTCCCCCAGCTAACCGTCGGCGAGACCGTGCTGTACTCGCGCGAGCGGGCGGTGGGCCTGATTTATGAGGTGTACGAGCGGGGCCCGGGCGAGCGGCCCGGCGTGCAGCTGCTGCTCAGCGACGGGCGCGAACTGAGCGGCTTCAGCGCCGAGGAGGCCGACCGGTTCCTGCAGCCCCTGGGCCATACGGGCCTGTGCTACGAATTCACCCACGTGGGCCAGCTGCATGCCGACTACCACCGCGGCCACTTTGCCGCCGCCTTCGCCAGGGCCCGGCTGCTGGCCCGCTTCCAGGACCCGCGCTACCTGGACGTGCCCTGAGCGGCCCCGGTTGCCGCGCTTTCCCTTACCGCTTACTCTTTCCCCATGCATCAGCGAACCGACTCCGCCACCCCATCCAACCCGTTTCCGCCGCAGCAGGCCTACCTGGCAATTGAGCTGCCGCCCGCAGACAGGGCCGAAAAACGACGCCTGCTGGTCTTGCGCCGCCACGTGCAGGCTCACCCCACACTACCGATTTGCGCGGGCTGGCGGGGGCGGTGAAGAAGCTCTTGGGTTCCGGCTACGAGGTTGGCTGCGGCAGCGCTCATATCTGGGTGCAACGTGCCGGCGAGCCGCAGCGCCTAGCCATCGTGGCCGACCGGTTGACGACGGCCTACCGGGACTGGTTTGAGCCGCTGCCCGAAGCTCCTGCTACCAGCCGTACCCTCCGCCGGTGCCCTCCCGGGGAGCCGCTTGCCTCTGGCCCCGGGCAGTTATAAGCCCTGGTCATGTGCCATCTAAGTGCAGCCGCCGTATCCGGTGGCTGCGCTTTTAACATGTTGTACAGGGGGGCAGTGGGGCAAAGAAAGTAAAATAAAAGGAGCAAAAAGGAATATAATCTAGCTAAAAAAGAGAACGAGGAAAGTGTGTTTTGCGTTTTATATACAGAAGCAACGCTCAATAAATCAGCTCTGTATTATGGGAAAAGCCATCCGTTCAATCGTCGTAAAGCCGCTACTCTTCAGCTTGCATAACACCGAACTGGTAAAGCCCGAGGGCGCCAACTTCCAGCTACCGCCCCGCCTGTTTCTGCGTACCGCGCCCGAGCAGCCCGCGCTGATTGTCGCCGTGTGTGGCACCACGGGCAAACTCTTTCCGACGACGAGCTACGACGGCGGCCCGTTTCAGGTAGTGGGCGGCGATGCCTACGCTACCCGGCAGGCCCTGGGGACCTTCTTCCAGACCCAGCACGCGGGCATGCTGCCCGCCGCGGGCGCTGCCACGCTGCTGGGCGTGGACGGCAGCACCCGCGAGGTGCGCCCCGAGAAGGGCCGCAAAAGCTTTGGCCTGGCTCAACTGTACGCCGCGCTGGAAGCCAACTACATCGACGTGCACTGCCCGCAGCACGGACCCTATGAGGGCTAAATTCTGGTGTTCGACGACGAAGGCAAAGACCGCCGGCGCCCCATCAACCCGCTGGCCACGGCCGCGTGGTATGAAACCTACCCACTGGAGCACTACGCGCCCGTGGACGTGGTGGCTGGGCCGGTGCTGCTGATGAAGTCCCAGATGATGCGCTAGTTTTCGCGCAGTTGCTTCAGCACCGGAGCAGCTGCGCGGCTCCTAGCTTTCGGTTTTCCTCATCGGTTATTAACCCTCAACCCATGCCCGGTAAGTCCCGTTTTCCCGGTTCCTCGCTTGCAGAACGTAGCCGTGAGTTAGAGGCGATTCGCGTGGAATTGCGCTGCATTCTGCAACATCCGGCATTTACGCCGCAACGGCGACAGGCGGCCGAGTCGCTTATCTGCCAGGCCACAGACACGTTCCGGCTTAGGCAGTGGCTGGCCCTGGTGGTGGCCGAGTGCGGGTGCTGGGAAGAGAAAGCCTTAGCGAGAGAAGCAGCTCAGCGAGCCGCTACTCTTTCAGGGGCACGAATGCACTCGCAAATCCTGCCTGATTAGCCGCCGTTTTCCCGATAAGCGCAGAAAAAGGTGACATAACGGAACATTTTGGGTAGGGCGTTTACTACCCGCTTGCTTTGCCCAAAACATTTTCCGGTATGAAACTACACGCCACTATCAAGCAGCTGCGCAAGCAGCAAAATATCAGGCAGGAGCACATGGCCGAGCAGCTCTGCATGGCCCGCTCCACATACAGCAAGCTTGAGTCCGGGGTCACGGCAATGCCCGTGGAGACGCTGGTCAAAATTGCATCCATCCTACGGGTGTCGGTGTACGACCTCATGCAGGAAGACGGCAGCCAGTACGTTCAGTGGATTGATGACCGACTCTCCCTGATGCTACATCTGGTAGAAAATACACTGTCCTACGAACGCCTGACGGCCGTTCCCTACGACGACTTGACTTTTCCGCAGTTGAAGATGCTGGCTGCCAAAGGCATGGCCAGCCGTGAAGCTTATGAAAATACCCCCCTGGGTGGACGCCTCCATAGCTTTGGGCCGCGGGATGTTTTCTCGCACATGATGCGACAGCTAGGGATGAGCATGCTTTTCGAGGAGAAGCTGGTGCAGGACCCTTACTGGCTGGTCAGGTGGAAGGACTACCAGGACACCCATTCAGGACCGGAACTAAGTTGGGCCGGGTTGGTCGATGAGCAGGAGTATTTCATTGTCTATATCTGGGAGTTGACCATGCCCGATGGGGCGACCAGAGTAGTGCAGATAGCTGAGCGTGATTTCCCGGATGGCTTGGATGTCGAGGCGGCATTGCAGTGCTTGGTAACGCAAGAAGGGGCCGTTTCGGGTGCTATACTAGCTTTCACAGACGAAGGATATGACCCGGTTTCGGAAATTATCAAGATGATTTAAAGCGCCAAGCCTGCTGCCGTGCGTGCGAATGGGTAGATTTGGTGGCCGCTCCGCGCTTTTGCCCTTATGCACTCATTATGAGCACCACTCTTCACGAACAAGTAATGGCCTTACACCGGCACTACAACGAGATTGCCAGGCTGCAGCAGTCGCTTCCCTCCAAGCGTCCACGTCACGCAAACCACGCTCATCAGGAACAGCTAGTGCAGGAGAAGGCACGAGAGGTGTTACTGGCTGCCCGTAATCTGGCTTACGCCGGCACTGCGTACCAAGCCGAAGTAGAGAACATCATAGAAGGCTGCCGAATCATGCAGAACGAGCCATACAAAAAGCTGGGCGGCATTGTCGATGTGTAACCAACTGATTCAGCCCGGCATACTTGGCCATACAGGCGAAGGACAACGTAGAGCTACATTAGGCACTCTATTCTGTGCCTTTTTAGCTTAGCCCTGATGTCTAAAATACCCCCTCCTACCGTTGCCTTCACTGAACCCCTGACCAGTCCGCCCCGCGTGCACTATCCTGTCACGCTAGCTGAGCTGCTGGAAGTAGCCGGCACCCGCAAGCGCATCGTGGAAGCCTGGGGCGTGTCGGCCCGCACCTACGACACCCGCAAGCGCAGCCCCGGCACCTGCACCGTCGGCGAGCTGCAGCAGCTGGCGCGGGTGCTCCAGGTGTCGGAAGAAGAGTTGTTTGCCGTGGTGCGCGCTGAGGCCGCCCGGACGGCGGAAGACGATACCGCATCCGCTTGACCGGCGTTACCAAGTCCGCCCCTACGTCAGGTCCAGCTGCGCGAACCGCTGCGCCAGCAAGGCATGAAACTGCTCCTGCAGGGCCACAGGCAGAAAGCTCTGGTCGATAAACAACTCCCAGGCCGCCCGGGCCCTGACGAAGCGCGTGAGCATGCCTGTCACTACCTTCTCGTCGATGCCCGCCCTCGCGGCGGCCTGGCGGAAGTCGACTTGCCGCAGTCGCCGTTTCTTGCCGTTGAGCGTCAGGGCCAGTTCCTCGGTGTCAGCGGGGTTCACCAGGGCCGTGGCCACCAGGTCGTAGGCCGGCGCCAGGCCGTAGCCCAGACCGGGCGTCTGCAGCAGCGAAAAATTCTTCAGGTGCATGTCGGCGTTGCCGGTCAGAAAGCTGAACAGCACCAGCTCGTAGTAGTTGACCACGTCCAGGCCAGGATTGGCCGAGTACTGCAGAATGGCCTTGGCCACCTGCTCGTGGGAGCCGTCGTACTTATTTTCCGTCAGCCGCCCGGTGAGCTGGCACATATCTTCCATGGCCCGCTTCTGTCCCTTCACCCGGTCGACGCGGCGCGTGACGTAGGCCAGGGCGCCGCCTTCGAGGCGCAGCAGGCCGTGGGGCACCGTGGGCAGTTTGGCCAGCGACGCCAGGTGCATGGTCAGGTCTTCTACTTCCGGCAAATGCGGGTAACGGGGCGTCGGCGGCTTGAGGATGTACTCGCCGTTCAGCGCCCCCACAATGGTAAAGCGTGGGGGCTGCCCGGCCGTGCCCGCCGGCGCAATAGTCAGTGACAGCTTAGGCTGCACGCCCGTCACGGTGATGTGCTGGCGCACGACGGCCTCAGCCAAAGCCAGCATCTCGGCCTCGGTGTAGGGAAAGACGGGCGGCACGGACTTCCCGAACAGGCGGCGGCTGCAGGCCGGGTGGTAGTCCGGGCCGGCGCCTTCCGGCAGGGTCTGATAGCAGGACAGGCAGCGGCTCATGACTCGTCTTCGGTTTCCAGCGGGAGAATGCTCACGGCGCCGATGCAGTCCCGGCAGCAGGCCAGCAGCAGGCCCATCCGGTCGCGGGCGTTTAGCTTCCAGTTTTTCTCCGCCACCTCCAGCAGCCAGCCCTCCGGGATGAGCCCGTCGAAAAAAGGAAACAGCACGCGCTCCACGTAGGGCGCCGGGCGCAGCGGCAGCGTCAGGCTGACGGCCTCCGCGCCGGCCGTGGCCAGGTAGGCCGGCGCGTAGGCGAAGGTGTAGCCCTGCTCGTCCTGCGTCAGGTGCCCGGCTAGTTGCGCGTGCAGGTAGACTTCGGCTTTTCTCATGGTTGCTCGGTTACCAAGTGCGCGCGGTCCAGCGGGGCGGGCGCCAGTTCATGGCCAAACAGGCGCAGTACCAGATTGACCTTGTCCAGCCGTAGGGTGGCTTTGCCCTGCTCCAGCTCGCGCACGAAGCGCAGCCCCACCCCCGCTTTCGCGGCCAGGTCGGGCTGGGACAACTGCAGCAGCTTGCGGCGCTGCTTAACGAAGGCGGCCAGCGGAGAGGTCATAGGCTATACCCGTTCGGGGGTAATCACGAATGTAAAGAAAAATTTAACACCCGAACGGGTATAAAATTACGCAATTTAGAATAAATTATACCCGAGAAGGTATAACATGAGGCATGCCAATGGCAGACCTATTGGGTCAAAAGTTACTGTTGAGCAGGCTGTTTGGGAGCCCGCGCCCGAACATGCAGCCCGGCGTCCCGCAGCTTACGGCCCAGCACATCGTCGGCGGCTAGCTCCAGAATGGTTTGTTCCAGCCCCAGCACGAACAACACCTGCAGGTAGCCGCCCATGCTCACTGTGGAACTCCCCTGCTCAATGGCATGCAGCGTGTTACGGCTGATGCCCGCGCGCTCGGCTACGAGCGCCGCGCTGAGCTTGCGGCGCAGACGGGCCAGTCGGATGTTCTCACCCGATTGGGCCAGCAGCTGCACTAGGCGAGGTAGCAGGACGACGGGTTCTTTGGCCATAAGGCGCAATATAATGCGCAATAATGCCGCGTTGCGTCCAGCATATTGCGCATTAACTTCTCAGGTCAGCCACCCGTTTCCGGGCTTAGTGGCGGCAAAAATTAGTCGTAATACCGGCGACGAGCTCCCCGAATCTGATTGATGTAGGGTATCATGGCCATGCTGAACCCCTGCACTTCCGGTCGCTGCTCATTGTGCTGCCAAGCCCCGAGCACCAGCGCGAATTCCTGCCGAACAATGGGGTAATCAAGCACGAGGTTGTTGATGAAATCGCCGTCGTTGAGGACTAAAGCCAGCAGCAGGTAGGCCTCGACCAGCTTGCGGTGTCGAAGACACCAGTTTGTATCCCCTAAAAAGGGGGCGTGAGTGCGCGTCGCGGCTTCCAGGTCGACATTCCACAGGTACACCGACGCCACGATGTGGTAGCCGGCCCGGCTGTGGTCAGCATCGTGCGGGGAGGGACCTTTGGCCTTGGTTAAAAGTTTGGTACAAAAGTTAAACGAGGCGGTCCGCTGGGGCCCAGAGCATGGATTTGTTGAGATAACAGCAATTCTACCATACAACCTGGTATTGCCCAATCCGATTACCTTTTGGGCCAAACTTTTGACTAATACCAATGTTGCGGGGTAGAAACAACAAGCCGGCGCGCCCGCAACCTCATTCATTAGCTGCCCCTGAACCTCGAATCCAGCACCTGCGCGCCGGCAGCGGCCGGCGCGACGCCCAAAAGCAACTACCCGCAGACGGTACCCGGGCCGACTCAGCCACCCTTTATACATCATGTACCCGGCAATTTTTTGCCTCCTAGCTGTTCAACCCTTTGATTGCCGAAAGCTCCCAACTTGAAACAAGACTCAAAGGCCTCGTTCGTGTTCCGGAAGATGACCTTGCGCGTGCCCTGCTTTTTTTTACGCCAGTCTTCTTTAAGAAAACAGAGTATCTTTTATCGCAGGACCAGGTTTCCAACCAGTTGTATTTTATTAACTCGGGGCTTGTAAAATCTTATCTGTTACAGGACGGCAAAGAACATATTCGGCAATTCGCGGCTGAAAACGATTTTATCGTTGACTTACAGAGCTTTTTATCCCGGCAAAAGACCTCCTTCTTCATCCAAGCGCTCGAAGACACCGCGGCGTTGGCCATTAGCTTTGACAACCTCAATATGCTTTTTGAGTCCTCGTTTCATTTCATGAAGCTGGGGAAAACACTAGCCGACCAGTCGGCCATAAGCCTCATCCGGCGCAGCGTCTCGCTGGTAAAGGACGATGCGAAAAAGCGCTATGCCGATTTCATGAAAGAGCGGCCAGGCCTGGTGCAACGGGTGCCGCAGTTCATGATAGCCTCGTACCTGGGAATCACGCCCGAAAGCCTGAGCCGCATCCGCAAAGAGATGGTCCACGGCTAACGCATTTCTTACCATAGGTCAATTTGAGGGCCAGCGACGCCCGCTAGGTTTGCATGACCAATTGAAAATCATGCAACTCCGTAAGCCATCCATCGTTTCGTCAACGGCACCTTCTCTGTTGGTGCTGGGCATCGTAGCCGTGCTCACCGGCTGTAGCCCGACTCTTAAGATGACCCAAACGGGTAACCGGCAACTGCCGCTTTCCGTCGCCATTCCGGCCAAGCATACCGCCGAAATAACCATCACCCGTGTCGTGCACGCCTCGGTGCTCATCGAATACGGCGGGCAGGCCCTGCTCACCGACCCGTGGTTTACCGAAACCAAAGAGTACCCGCCATCCGAAAAACTGGGCCTTGCCTTGAACGCCCTGCCGGCCCTCACGGCCATCACCTCGACGATGGACCATTACGACCATTTTGACCTGGAAGGCATCAAAAACTCCGCGCTTACGAAGGTACCCCTCGTCATCCCCAGCGGCACCAAGCAGCACGCCAAGGCGCTGGCGGCAGGCCTGAGCGATGTCCGGGCCGTCAACGAGGGAGAAACGGTGACCATTGGCGTATTCAAAATCACGGCGGTGAAGGCCCGGGACAACACGAAACCGACCGCCTTTGATTACGAGACGGCCTGGAAAATCGAAGCGGGCGACTGGAAGATTTTGGTGGTCGGCCATCGCATTTCAACCAGCCTCGCCCGTGCGGCCGGTCCGGTGGACATCGCCCTGTTGCCCGTCAACGACCTGCGCATCAAGCCCGTGTTCAAGCAACTCAGCCTCTCGCCCGCGGAAGCCGCGGAAGTGGCCCGTGCGGCCGGCGCTCCCCTGGCCATCCCCGACCATTACATGTACCGGTCATCGTGGCTCTGGGAAACATTCGTGGTGTCGCACCACGGCACGGCGCAGGCCTTTTCGGAGGCGTTCCGGGCCGCGGGGGGCAACGGGGTGGTGCTGCCCGCTGGCGGGCAGCTGGTGATAACGGGAAGCGCTAAATAAACCGGTAAACAAACCTAAGCGAGTGATATGAAAAACATAGCGGTCATCGGGGCCACCGGTAATCTCGCCCCCCTCGTCATCCGCCAACTGGTCGCCGATGGCTTCGCAGTAAAGGCACTGGTCCGGGACGTTGTCAAAGCCAAACGGCTGCTACCGGCCCAAGTCGAGTTGGTGAGGGCGGATTTGGAACAGGTAGATAGCCTGGTAAAAGGCTTGCAAGGGGTGGAAGCGGTGTACCTCAATTTATCCACGGCAACCCCCAATGCCCGATTCCAACCGGAACTGGACGGGGTGAAAAACATAATCGAGGCGTGTCAACGCAACCGGGTAGCGCGCATTTTTAAGATATCCGGCCTGGGCGCCTACCGCCGGGACTTCGCACCGGGCAAAACCATTTTCGTGAACGAAATCCGCGGAAAAGGGCACGAACTGGTAAAAGCATCTGGCATCGCGTACAGCTTCTTTCACCCGTCGTGGTTTATGGAAAGCCTGGAATTCATGTTTCACAAAGGGTCGGCGTTGAAGGGATTCAAACCCATCCGCCATCCCCTCTACTGGATAGCGGGAAAGGATTATGCCCGCATGGTGAGCAAGGCCATGGCCAGCAACGCCGAGGGCAACAAAGACTACGTCATGCAAGGACCGGAAGCGGTGACCATGCACGAGGCGCTGGTTCGGTACAGCCGGTTGTTCCGCCCGGTGCTGAAGGTCTCAGAATTTCCCATCCGCCTCATCAAAGCGATAGGAATTGTTGTCCCGCAATTCAAGCTGCTGGGCATGATGGGCGATTATTTTCAGGATTTTAAAGAAGAATTCATTGCCGAAGAAACGTGGGCCGAACTGGGCCGGCCGGAGCGAACCATTGAGACCTTCCGGTAAGTGCGTGCGCCGTCCTGGTGCTAAACTTGCTGAAATGAGGTGGCCGAATGAAGCCGGATATGGGGCGTCGCATAAGTGTCGAATGCGCACGAGGCCAGTATTTAGGTGCCGAAGGCAAAATGGCGCCGAATTGCGACGGGGCCAGGCCGATGGATACGGTCTCACGGCCCGCTATTCGACTAGCGGGTAACCCTTTAGTAGTCCATGAGCATTTTCACGTCCCTGGCCCGGCAGGTGACCCAGCAAGCGACCGTTCGGCGCGCCGAGCGCATAGCTACCCACACCTACCGCATCACCCTCACCGGGCCGGCATTGGAGCACTGGGCTTACATCCCCGGCCAGACCCTGAACGTCTTCTTTGGCTTGGCTGCGGCCGGTGACGCGGCCAACCTGCGCAAGCGCACGTATTCCGTATGGGGCCACGACGCGGGGCGGCACGAACTGGAGTTGGCGGTCTGCACTTTCTCCGACGGGCCGGGCGCGCAATGGGCCGCGCAGTGCCGTCCCGGTGACGCAGTGCATTTCTACGGACCGGGCGGCAAGTTTCTCCTCGACCCCGCCGCCCCCGCGCACGTGTTTCTCGGGGACGTGTCCTGCCTGGCGCACTTCTACGCGCTGCGCCGGCAGCTGCCGCCCGCGGTGCCCTGCATCAGCGTCATCCACGCCCGGCACCGCAACGACGTGTTTGCCGACTTGGACGGCGGCTTGCCCCTGCGGGTGGAGGTCGTGGATTCCTTCTCGGCGGCGCAGTACCTGCAGGCAGCGGAAGCGCAGGGCCTGCGCCGCCTGGCCGGGGCCCACGTGTATTGGGGCGGGCCGGCGGCCACCTGCGCCGCGGGGTACCGGCTCCTGCGACACGCGTGGCAATGGCCCACGGCCCGGATTAAGGCAAAACCCTTCTGGAAATAGACCAGCATGATGCCAGTCGTTGCTTATGGTGCCCCTGGAAGCTACATCGTAGCTGAGGTCGGCAGCTAACCGATTTTGGCCTTGGTTAAAAGGTGGGTACAAAGGTTAAACGAGCACCAAGCCGTGGCCGATGCCATCGCCGCCAGCTCGCCCGTGAGCTGGCAGCACGTCAACCTGCACGGCGAGTTCGATTTCTCGGAAGACGCCCTGAAAGATTCCCTCCGCTTCGACGTGGAGGCACTTTTTGCCTTCGACTGGAAGTCTCCAGCGGCCCCGCTCGTTTAACCTTTGTACCAAACTTTTAACCAAGGCCACCTTTGTCGGGCTGAGAGACGGAGAGCAGCAACTCACCGTACCGGGCCAGTTCGTGCGCCTGCTTGCGATTCACGGCACTGGCCTGCTGCAGGTAGAGGTACGCCAGCTTTAGCAGGGCGTACTCATTGCCAACGGTCATGCTTTGTACCAGGGTGGCTTCGGCCTGCTCCGGCCAGCGCAGGTGCTGGAATTCAATGCTGCCCACCAGGTCCAACACCCACTTGGCCACCCGCCGGTCCAGGAGCCGGATGTTGTCCGCCGCGCGCCGCAGAAACGGGTAGGCCCGGTTGGGCTGCTTCAGGTAAATGTGATAGGTAAACCCCACCAGCACGTCAGCCATCAGCTCGCGCCCGGTCAGGGGTAAAAGCAGCGCTAGTAAGGCGGTATGGTCCTGGCCGTACACGGCCCGTGCGGCGGCCAGGTTCTCGCCAATCACGCCCGCCACCAGCTCATAGGGTACCAGAAATGGAGCCGGCAACAAGTCAGGCAGCTGCGGAGGCGGGCCAGTATCTTCCTGGGTCGCCGCGGCGGTCAGCGCCTCGGTGGTGATTTCCGCCGTCAGGTTCAGGTTGCCGTAGCCGGTCTGCGCATCGCCCGGCTCGTAGCTTACCTGAACCGCTGCGCCACTGCTTAGCAACCCTGCCAGGTACGTGCATACGACCTGCTTCCATTGCGTGGCACCGGGCGCCGGCTGTTGCTCCTGGTGCAGTTCACCGAGCCAGGTCGAGACCAGGTTGGCCTTAACCGTGGAAACGGGCCAGCGCACCGCAAAGTGGTAGCCAGCCGGCAGCGGGCCTACAGAATAGGTGATTTCGCCGCCCAAACAGGTGAAGTTCATCACCCCCATGCCCCGGTGCAGAAAGGTCAGCAGGCTGCCTCTCAAACCAGCAGGTACGCCAAGCCGGTCAGCTACTATGCCGCCGTTAAGGTCTGCATACGCGCGGGAGCTGATGCCCCGGTAGGTGTAGGGAGAAGGCATAGCACAACCCTAACGCAGGCCGCAGATTTTCAGGAACAGCCCCCCGGGGTTCTTCGTCGCCTTGACCTTATCGGTTTTCAGCTGGTACGTGAATTTGAAGAGCTGGTCCAGGTGCTTGGGGTCGCCGAGGATGGTGGCCACCAGCTGCGGTTGATTGATGCCGAGGGCCTCCAGGTGCTGCCGGGCCGCGTGTGCACGGGCGTCCTCCGCCGGCTGCTCAAAGGGAATGGGTAGCTGCTGGGGCTGCTGGCGGGCGATGGTAAAGCGCACGGCATCGTAGGCCCGCCCCTTCTTCACCAGCTCGTAGTCAATCTTGAGGTCGGTATGCTCGCTGACCTGGCGCACGGCGATGTCGAGTACCCGGGCCTTGAGCTGGCTGATGTTCTGAAATAGCTCTGGCTCCTTGCCCTTGGGGTCTTTCAGGTGGAGCATCTGCTTGAACTCGTCCAGCGGGTAGGTCCGCGTCGACGTCTTGTCCTTCCACTGGCTCACGAGCTGGTAGATGCGCTTGGCATACTTACTGCTCAGCTTCAGGGCCGAGTGCAGTTGGTAGGAGGTGAAGTTTTCCTTGAGGTTGAACAGGAAAGGCCGGATGGGCGCCGCCAGCTGAATCTGCAGGCAGCCCTTACCCTTGATGTATTCCACCCGCTGAAACATCCAGAGCTGCTGGTAGGTGCGCTCGTTTTCCACCTCGAACATACGCGAGCCCATATCGGCCGTCGCCTCGCGCAGCTGCTGGTAATTCCATTGCCGCCCGGTCAGGGCTTCCACGTCCTTCACGTAGATGGTGTACTCCTGGTCCGGCGTGTCATCCCGGCGCAGCCGGGAGAGCAGGTAGAAGAAGATGTCCAGCTGACACGCCGTGTAGTCGTAGCGGGCCTGCGTGATGGCGTTGTGCTGGCGGACAACGGGCACCGGGGCCGGCTCCACAAGTACAACGGCAGTATCTTCAGGCTTCATAGACTAGGACATAAGGACGCGGGATAAAGCAAATGTAAGTTGCCGGCAGATAAAAAACCACAGTGGTAGTTAGGCGTGGTTTTTTACTTATAAAACGTGGTCCATAGACTTATAAAACGTGAGAGTTGACTTATAAAACGTGGTAATAAAAGGTATAAAAAGTGGTTTTTCGCTTATAAAAAGTGGTTTTATATCATTATATACTATTGATTATCAGGTACTTGTGAGCCCTACAAATAAACAAGGAAAAACAAATAAACTCACAAAGATTGTTGATGCGCAACCGGAATAGCTTTTAGGGAGATGATTCAAACCTCGGGCCAGGACAAACAAGAAAACAACAAAAAAAGCAGGCGGGCCTGATGGCCACAGGGATTGCACTATTCTAAGTGAACACAGCATAATAGCCGCTTAAAACCACGTTTTATAAGTAACCTCAGTTGCCACTGAGCCATGGACGTCTGAAAGCCTTGCACCACTTTTTATAAGTCATTTCGACTTTTTTCACGGACTCGGCTAATGTTACTAACTTTATACTAACTTTTGACTAATAGTGAATTACCACGTTTTATAAGCAGACCAAGCCCGGTAAAGGGCAAACTAGCACGTTTTATAAGCAAAACCCTAGCTCAGCAACGGCAGTAAAGCATCGGTTTTAGTCTTTACAAACCCCGTTTTGGGCCTGCTGGGCAGATTTATTGCATTTTTTAGCCCCAGGTAATAAATCGCAAACCGCACTGCTGCAGAGAGCGGCTTCGGTAACCTCGCTTATAAAATGTGAGAGATGGCTTTTATAAGTGTATTGCCGGCTGTTCTCTATTGCCTGACTGTGTCGCTTTTGTAGGGGCGTCCAGTTTTCACCGTGCGCCAGCCACTTGTTTAGACAAGTTCGGAAAAAATGATTGCGAAGCTATTTGCGAAACCGATTGGTTGCACATAAATTTGCAACCAATCGGTTTCATAAAAATTTCCTGGCCCCATGCGCAGAGATATCTTCCAAGCCATCGCCGACCCGACCCGGCGGGCTATCATCGCCTTGATTGCCTTGCAGGCACTGACCCCCAACGCCATTGCCGAACACTTCCAGACCAGCCGGCAAGCGGTGTCCAAACACCTTCGGGTTCTAACGGAATGTGAACTGGTCACCCAGCAGCAACACGGCCGCGAGATTCACTACTCCCTGCAGCTGGAACGGCTGCAGGAAGTGGACCACTGGCTGAGCCAGTACCGAAAGCTGTGGGAAACGCGGTTCACGCAACTAGACCAGGTATTATCAACCCTTAAAAACCAGAAAAAATGAGCGACACGGTAGCCTTTGATTTTGCAGTTGACAAAGCCGCCCACACCGTCACCATCACCCGGGAATTTGACGCGGACCTGTCCTTGGTCTGGGACGCGTTCACCAGGGCCGACCTATTGGACCAATGGCTGCCCCCGCACCCCATGACCGCCAAAACCAGATACCAGAACTTCCGCGTGGGCGGAAAGCGGTTTTATGCGATGGTCACCCCCGCAGGCGAGGAGCGCTGGGCCGTGCAGGAATACACTGCCATTACGCCCAAGACCCACTTTAGCATGTACAATGCGTTTGCCGACAAAGACGAAAACGTTGAACTGCCCGGGTCGGAGTGGAATCATACGTTCAGTGAGCAAAACGGCACCACCACCGTGCGCATCACGGTGTACAATGAATCCCTTGAACGGATGGAAAGAATCCTCGAGGGCTTCACCGCGGGCATGAAGATGTCCTTGAACAACCTGGAGAATCTGTTATCAACCCTAAGGGCCAAGTAATCCCATCCCAAAAAATAACCAGCGGCGACTTCAATCGGGGCACCACTAGCCCCTCCCCCACTGCCCAAAAAACAAAGCCAGCCCCCTAAGAGGCTGGCTTTGTTGGTTCAACTCTTTCTACCCCTCCCCTACTTGGCTGGCGGCAGCTTGCCGGTTTTGCGCAGGTGCGCGTCGTAGTGCCGGTGAGCAGCTTCCAGGTAGTTCTTGATGGTCGTGGGCGTGTCCGGACCCGGTGTGGCCAGCAGCAGGCTCATCTTAATCTCCTGCACCACGGATTTGGCGATTTGGACCGTGTGTAGCGGCACTTCGACCTCCGGCGCAGGCACAGCGGCCGCGGCGGGCTTCCGTCCCCGTGTGGAGGCTCGTACGGGTGCAGCCGCTGGAACTGCTGGAGCAGCGGCGGCAGGCGCTGGTGCTACCGGCGCTTCTGCTGGGGTGGGCGCTGGAGTCGGAGCCGCTACCGCAGCTGGCGCCGCGATGGGCTCTACCGGGGCCGGCGGCGCAGTGGCCGTGCGGGTGGCCTCCCCCCCCATTCCTGCCCGCGCCTGCTGGCGGGCTTCTTCGGGCACTTCAATGCGGCGGCGCGGGGTGATTTGTGGTTTCTCGAAGCCCATTATTTCGCGGAGGTTGAAGCGGTGGATACGGAAGCCGCGGCCGTGGCGCGGCGGTCGGGCAGGCCCAGGCGCTCGATGAGCTCCTCGCACACGCGGCGGATTTCGTCGCTGGTGTCCTTGGTGCCGCCGGCGTAGCGGGCCCAGGCCGGGTTGAGCAGGCTGTAGAGGGTCGAGGCCCGGGTGTAGGCCTTGCGGTGGCCCAGGTAGGAATTGAAGCGCGAGAGGCCCAGCCCGTCGATGTAGTCGTCCATTTCCTTTTCCTCCCGCTGCCCCGCCACGCGCTTGGTGGGCAGGCCGTAGTACTGGAAGTCAATCTGCGCATCATCCGCCGCTTTCTTGATGGCTTCCAGGATGGTCATGAACTCGGCCGTGGAGGCCCGGTCCAGGTAGTCCGACACCAGGGGCACAATTACCGCGTCGCAGGCCGTCAGGGCGTTGAACACGTCGTCCCCGTCGGCGCGGCCGGGCACGTCGATGATAATCAGGTCGTAGTTGTGCTCGGGGTTGTCGATGAAATCAAAAATCCGGCTCAGCTGCCACGGGTACACATCGTAGGGGTACTGAGCGTCGGGGTTGGTTTCGCGCAGCTTGGCGAAGTTGGCCGCGTCGACCTGCTCGCGGGTCTTGACGATGCTCTGCTGGTAGTCGCAGTCGAGCACGGCGATGCGCAGGCCGTACTCGGTGGCCAGCGGGGCGGCGAGCACGAGGGCCAGGGTGGATTTACCGGAGCCCCCCTTCTGGGTGGCAAAACTGATAACCTTGGACATAGTTGGTGCGGGGTTGAGGGCGTGAGTAGCGGCCGGTCACAGGGACCAGCGGGGCGTGGAGCCAAAAGTAATAGAAAAGCAGAAAGGCAGAACAACGCTTTTGCTGAAAAGCAGAAATGTTGTTACGCAAGGAAACAGAAAAGCAACCCTGCCAATCAGTTTTTAAGCACAAATACAAAACAACAGAAAAACAGAAATGCAAAACAACGCTATGGCAGATTAACAGGAAAGTCATTCTGCAGAACTGTGTGGCTGCAGAAAAGAAAATCTATAGACAGAGCCAATAGGTAGTATTTTTCTAACAACAGAACTACAGGAAAGCAGAATGGTATAAAAGCAGAAAATACCAGCGAGTCATGCGTGGTTGCCATTCTTGTGCAACTGCAGAAATCCAGAACAACAGAAAAGCAGAAATCAACTCATGAAGCTGCTTTACTGCAGGGGTGTTCAGTTTGCGTTTAGCAACAGAAATACAGAATTGCAGAACTACAGGCTGCGAGTGCCGAACGGAAACCCCACTGCTAGGCTCTGGAAAGCTATTTCGAAGGTGTACAAGCCCCGCCTGACTCTAAATCAGTACGCGAGGCCAACTGCCGAAGCCACAAGCAGCGGTCCAATCCGCCGGCCAGCAGGGCGCAGTAGAAAAGGGCAATAGGTAAAAAAGCGCCAGCTGCTAACACAGCGATGCAAAGCTACGTACTAGCTTCTGACTAACTTTTTACTAACTATAGAGTAGTCTAAGCAAGAAGAACAACCCCATCCTGCGGCTAACGCCTTGGTCTTGAGTTGTTTGTAAACCAGCAGAGCTGATTTATGGGCCACTGATTGCTAAGTAACTGATTTAAAGCGCTAAAAATGGCCCACCAGGGCTGCTAAACTGGAAACAGTACGATGAGCACGGAATTACGCAAGCGGGTGACTCTGGACAACAACGCCCACCGGAAAGCCGAAGCGGCCGCCGCGGAAGTCGGTACCAGCCTGGGCGTGTACGCCAGCGCGGCCGTGGAATACTTTGCCACCCGGGGCCTGGACCCGCGCGAGACGGAGGCCCGCGAGGGGCAGCTCATCATGCAGCAGATAAAGAAGCTCGGGGACCGGGTATTTGGCTTTATGCAGGAGCAGGAGCGCACGCTGCTCACGGCCATGCTGGAGGAGATGCTGCGCACCCGCGTTACGCTGGAGCGGGTGCTGCGCCTGAATGAAATCCTGGTGGGCAACCTCAACGCGCAGCTGGAAACGCTTAGCGAGGCGCAGCTGCAACGGCAGCAGCAGGCCCTGCAGCTGTTGCGCCAGCGCAACGAGGACGCCGTGGAAAGGCAGGTGAAGGAAGCCCTGGAAGCAGCCCAAAAAGCAGGGCCCGGCAAGCGCAGCAAGCCGGCCGAAGCGACGGCTGGACAGGGGCAATAGGCAAGAAAAAGCGCCCCCGATATGCGAGCAAAACACCTATTTACTCCCGGATGTACGTCAAATTAATCAACCCCAAAACGCACGGCAAAGCCGCCTATACCAACACCGGCAGCAGCGCGCAGACGCTGCAATACCTGCAGCACGAAGCGGTAGGGGAGAGGCAGCAAGCCACGTTTTTCAGCGCGGACGCGGACGAGCTGAGCGCCGCGCACGTGCAGCAGTCCATCGACACCAACGTCAAAGGCCTGCGGTCTGGCGAGGCCAAGTTCTATTCCCTGGTGCTGAGCCCAAGCGAGCAGGAGCTGGCGCACATCGGCAGCGACCCCGACAAGCTCCGGGCCTACACCCGGCAGGTAATGCAGCAGTACGCGCAGAACTTTACGCTGCCCGGCGGCCGGCAGCTGGGCCGCCAGGACATTGTGTGGGGTGCCGTGCTGCACCAGGACCGCACCCACCGGGGCACGGACCCCGAAGTGGTGGCCGGCACGGCTAAAGCGGGCCAGAAGCGGGCGGGCCTGCAGGCCCACGTGCACGTCATTGTCAGTGCCCGCGATGCGGAGCAGAAGATAACCCTCAACCCCGGCGGGCGCCGCCAGCGGTTTGATTTGATGCGCTGGCAGGCCGCCGCGGGCCGGCAGTTTGAGCGGCAGTTTGGCTACGTGGCCCAGGAGCATGAAAAGCTACGGGCCAAGGCCACGCGGCAACGGGACACCACCCACGACGCGGGCCGGCTGGAGAAGATTGCCGGGCGCGTGGCGCGCATCAACCTGCTGGTGCCCCGCGAGCAGCACCTGGTGCCCGAGAAAGTGCAGGGCATTGCCGTGGCCCGGGAGTTTGACAAGACCTTTTACCGGATGCTGGCCCGGGTCGAGGAGCGGGCCCGTGACGGCCGGCCCATCGACAACGCCCTGCAGCTGCTGCGCACGGGGCGGGAGCAGGCCGCTGCCCCGCAGCGCCAGGCCGCTACGGCCCTGCACGCGGTGCAGCACCTGGTACGCCGTGCCCGGGAGGCCGCTCAGGACGAGCGCACCGAGCACGTGGCCGAGAAGCCCGGGCGCCGCGGCGCAGAGCTGGACATCGACATGTAAGCCCGGCCAGCAATCAACCCACTAGTTCTACTCCCCTATGACCAGTTTACCCCCTCGGCCGGCGGCCCAGTCCCACTCCGTCGGCCTGCTCATCGGCGTGCTGCTGCTGGCCTTGCTGGCCGGCGAATGGTACGTGCTGCAGCACCCCGCGGAATTAGTGGCAGCCCGGGCCGCCCAGCACCAGGCCGGGCAGGCGCCCTCGCTAGCCCCCGGCCAGCGCCTGGCAGCCCGGATGGTCATCATCAACCAGCAACGCGCCAAGGCCCGGCGGAAGCGGCTGCAGCGGCAGGCGGCGCCGGTGGTAGGCCAGCCGACCGCCGAGCTGGCCACGGCCACGAGCCAGGCCGTCGACCAGGTAGTGAGCAGGGGAGGGGTCGCCGCGTTACGCGTGGCCACCGCCGGCCAGGGATTCAAAGGCAAACTGCTGGTCAAGGCCGGCCGGCTCTATGACGCGGCCGGCATCTTCCTGCGGGCGCTGGTGCTGCTCGCGGCCGGGGTGCTGGTATTCGTGCTGCCGGCACCCGAGCGCAAACCCGGCGGCCCGGCCCGGCGCAAGCGGCTGCGGCCTGAGGCCGTGCGTGTGGTCGTGGCCAGCTGCGCGGGCTTGTTTCTGCTCAGCGCCTACGTGCTGCTGACCATGGCCTCCTACCAGCCGGGCTTTATCCGGTTGGGCTACCCGGTCGCGGTGACTGCGGCGCTGGCCAGCGGCTTTGTGGTAGGGCTATTGCGGGCCGCGACCAAAAGCCCGGAGTTTGGGCTGAGCGTGGAGCGCAGGAAGCTGGAGACGCCGGATGGGTTCAACCTGCCCACGGAAGGGGGCGGTTGGGTGAACGTACCCAATCCCTACCGCGGCGTGCTGGTGCTCGGCGGCGCCGGGGCGGGCAAGACCTACTCCATCGGCGAGCCGGTCATTGAGCAGCTGGCGGCCAAGAACTTTGCCGGGCTCATCTACGACTTCAAGTTCCCGGTACTGGCCGAAGTGGCTCAGAAGGCGCTGGAGCTGGCCGGGCGCCAGCAGAGCCCGCCGCGGCTGCTGCCCAACGGAGAGCCCGAGCCGGCGGTGGTGCTGCACGTCATCAACTTCCGCGACCTGCAGCGCAGCGAGCGGGTGAACCCGCTGCGGGCCGCCGACATGCCGGTGGTGGCGTTTGCCGAGGAGTACTCGCGGGCCATCATCAATAACCTGAACCCGGCCAGCATCCGCAAGATGGAGTTCTTTGACATCAGCGCGGTGGCCTACCTGACGGGCATCATCTGGTTCTACAAAAAGCACTTCCCCCGCTACTGCACCATTCCCCACGTGGTGGCCACGGCCATCCACAAGGATTTCAAGCACGTGCTCTCGATGCTGGAAACCGACCCGGAGTGCGCCGGCATGGTGCGCAGCATCGTGACGGCCGTCGAGCAGCGGGCCGAGAAGCAGGTGGCGGCCGTGGTGGGCACGCTGCAGGTGATTCTCAACCGCATCAACTCCCCGGAAATCGTGTGGGTGCTCACGCCCGACGAGGCGAAAGGGGAGGGGTTTTCGCTGAACCTGAACGACCCCAAGCAGCCGGCGCTGCTCTGCATCGGCAACGACCCGACGCTCAAGGAAACCTTCTCGCCGGTGGTCAGCTGCATCATCACGGTGGCCATCAAGCTCATGAACCAGCAGCATAAGCACCGCAGCTACGTGTTCCTCGACGAGGCCGCCACGGTCTACGTGCCCGGGCTGGAACTGCTGCCGGCCACGGCCCGCAGCAACAGGGTGGCCACCATCTACATGACCCAGGATTTGGCGCAAATGACCGATGCCTATGGGCCTGAAAAGATGAAGGTTATGGTCTCTAACCTCAACAACCAGTTTTTCGGCAAGGTCAACTCCCTCGACACGGCCAAGTTCATTTCTGAACTCGTGGGCCGGGAGGACAAGCAGATGCACAGCACCAGCACCGGCAAGAGCCAGGGCGGGGCGGGGGGCCACGGCAGCCACAGCTCCAACCTGAGCACCAGCTACCAGGAGCGCAACCTGGTGCGGGTGCAGGATGCCATCGGCCTGCAGCAGGGCGAGTTTATCGGCCAGACGGTGGAAACCGAGCGCACCTTCTTCCAGGGCGTCATCTCCCGGGCCGACGCTTCCCCGGAGCGGTTTCCGCTGCACCCGGTGGCCACCTTCGGCACCGACGAAGAAGATAGCGCCGCCACGCTCTCCGTGGTGGTGCAGGAGAACTACCGGCGGGTTACTCAGCAGGTAAAAGAAACGCTGGCCCTGCACGCAAACACCTTAGCAGGAGCCACAAAGAATGAGGTGGAATAGCCTCAAAAAGCCTGTAAAAAGCGACGTTTAGGCCCTTTTTGCTGTTGAGTAAGTACCCATCATCCACTTCCAAATCCCATGATGAAAAGCTTTTTCACGCCCGCCCCGGCCGGGCTAAGCCCCGAGCAGCTGACCGCCCGCCAGGAGCGCGAGCGGCACGCCAATAACTCTATTGCCATCCTGATGAGCAACGGCCCCGCGCCCAGTCCGGAGGCTCTGGCCATCATGCAGCGGCACGTGGACGGGGAGATAAGCATTGAGGAAGCCATTGAGCTTACCGACGCCATGCTGCTAGCCCGCTACCGGCCCGGAGCTGGCTCCGCTACCTCTGAGCCTAACCCCGCGCGCTGATGGTAGCCGGCGACCGTTTCAGCGACGAGCACGGGGTACGGATAAACCGGCTGGGCATTACCGACCCCCAGCAGTTGGCCCAGGCCGAAACCGACTCCTCGCTGCTGCGCCTGCAGCGGCTCAATATGCAGGGCGGCATCCCCGGCGGGCGCTATGACCACGCCCACCTCAAGCAGGTGCACCAGAAGCTGTTTGAAGGCGTGTACCCGTGGGCCGGCGAAACCCGGGCCGACCGCGAGTTTCAGGGGCACAAGCCCACCTACGTCACCGGCTTCAAAGAAACGATGACGTATGCGCCATACAAGGAGATTGAGCAGCGCCTGAACGCCATTGGTGAGCAGCTGGGCAAGGAGAACTACCTAAAGGGGCTGCCGCCGGAGAAGTTTGCCGAGCGCGCCGCCTACTACCTCGACCAGTACAACCACACCCATGCCTTTCGCGACGGCAACGGGCGTACGCTGCAGGCTACGTTTGTGCAGCTGGGCAAGGAAGCCGGCTATCAGGTCGACTTTGCCCGCATCGACCCGGCCACATTGAATCGGGCCCGCGACCTGGCTATGGTGCGCCCGCATGCTCCCGAGGAAGCAGGAAAGAACCTGCAGGCACTGAAGGGAATGTTTGAGCAGGTAATTAGCCCGGCCCCAGGGCTAGAAGCCGAAAAGTTGCGTGACCCCAGCCAAGCGCGGCCGCTAGCAGCTCTATCCCCGCAGATGCAAGCCATGGATGCCCGGCGCGAGTTGGAGGTAACGGGCTACCGAGTGATGGACATTGTGGCCAACATGCCCGGCGCCGGTAATTACGAGAAGGGGGTGTCAGTTGGCAAGGGAATAGAGGCAACCAACCTTAATCCTGCGGCTATTCAGACACACCTAGGGCAGTTTCAGCAGGCAGCGGAGAAGATTGTCAAACATCCTGCACTGCAGGGGCCTGATGCTAGGCAAGACCAGTCGGATGCGAAACGGTTTCGTGCGGCCGCTGAGCAGGTCAGTGAAATTGCAGCTAGTAAAGTCATGGGGACCGAGATTCAGCAGCGCGCAATGCCGCCGCTTAAGACCCATGCTGAAGCACAGGCTACGTTTGCCGCAGCAGCTACTCAGGTTGCCCGCGCGCTGCAGGAACATAATCAGGGGTTAGCGGCTGCCCGGCTGGACGAGGTGGCCAAGCATATAGCACGAAACCCCTATTTGGCTGGGTTGAATAAGGAAAATGTGAGCAAAGCCATAGTAGCTGCGGACCAAATTGATGCCTTGAAAAGTAATAGTCCACTACGTGAGTTAAAGCAGGCTACAGAAGTATTGCAACAGGTTCCAGGCCGTATAAAAAGTAGCTCAGAAGGCATATCAAGTAGCAATCATAATCATAACCAGCTTGAGCGGTGACTTCACTTGTTAGTCAGCAAAATCGTGTAAATCCCCGGTGCGCGATAAATGACGGGTGTATTTGTCGAGCAGGTTTTTAGCATAAGGCTCCCGTAGGGCTTTAACGCGTCGAATGCCAAACGAGAAAAGACTCCCTGTAAGCGTTGTTGCGCCCAGCTTATCGTTAAGCGAAAGTTTAGGTAGCAAACCTTGAATTAACTCTTTTGGCAAGGTCCCTTGGACTGCCTTCAGGGCCACCTGGCATTCTCCTACATTACGGTGTATCTTTTCGTGAAGCCCTTTTAACTTATCAAATCGCTTGGCCAAACCAATGTGCAAGGCAGCTGGCGGCGTAGCGGAAATATCTAGTACCACTTCGCCTGTGGAGCTAAACATGGCTAAGTCCAGCACGTCTAAGTTAACGACGTGGGCTTTGGTAAGGCTCACTAGCCCGATGGTTTGAGGGTCGTCCGCAATGTATTCGATTACACCTCTTGTTTTCCAGAAATTAAAGTCATGAAGTTTTTTAATGCTGGCCTTTTGAAGCTGCTCCGTCAACAAGGCTTCTAAGTCCGGCTTTGACGTCGTTCTGATTTTGAGTAAATGCCCTACTTCTGACGACCGGGTACCGTTGCTGCGAATCATTAAGTCACAGGGTTGGGCCAGCAAAACGTACAGACCCTTCCCTGTCCCGCCCGTGACCTCAAAAATGTCGCCGTTCTCAATGGGCTTGAATAAGCCATTCACAAGGTTAGCAGTGGCGTAGATTTCCTGGCGGCGCAAGCTGTACCGTTTTGTGTACGCTTCGGCTTCCAGAACTGGAACTGGAATTTGGGATAGCGCAGTGGCCTGAACGAGCAGTTTGTTCAATTCAGGAATTAAATTCCTTTGGAGCAGTTGTTCTTTAATCTCATCCTTGTAGATGATGTCAATGATGCGGAAAAGCGTTTCAGGTGCCCAAATTCCTTCCGTTGATGACGACTGCAATACCGTGCGATTAAAGTCGTAGGTATCCAAAGCCAGCAGCTTAGCTTTCGTGGACTGCAAAGCTGATTCACCTAGCGAAATGGCCTGCACCTTTATTTGTTCGCAAGGCTCATTCAGCAATAGTTTTTTGATACCATCCACGAAGTGAGGCAGTTCCTCTAACCGCTTCTTTGTAAGAACAAATAAATCGCTGGCTTCAAGGGCCTTGTCGGCTATAAGCTTGGCGCGTTCATCTAGCTCCTGCCCCTCTTCGGTAACCGTGTAAGTCAGGATGCCCGTTAGGAAAACAAGCTTGTGGGCTGAGGATACAATCTCCTTAACCAGGTCTATCCCCCTCGTCACAGCAAAACGCTCGCCTGAACGTTCCAGCCGCTGGTCGAAGAGCACCAATACTCGTTTACCTGCTGGGACTTTACTTGCGATTTCATCCCGTTGGGCATCCCATTCCAGGGGCGACAAGCTTACCAACTCGGGCTTCTTCAGGTGCTCGTCCTCGCGCAGTTGCTGGAGGACCCGGGCAATATCCAAGTTGGTGGCCAAGTCCTCGTCTTCGCCCGTCGGAGTCAGCTCGCAAAGCCGCCGCACGTAATGCAGCTGCTTGTATGGCGCAGCTGCCTTCCATAAGCCTGCGCTATACTCCTCAAGAGCTGGTGCGTTGTCTTCAAAATCCAATCCTTCGTCCAAGCTGTTCAACGCTTCCAACCCACTAGCAATTTCTACCTTTCTGATGAGACCGATGAAGTGCTCATACGTTACACTGCCGTCACCAATTGCGTCATCTACTATGTAAACGCTGGACACGTTTGCCAACTCTAACAACTGGTGTAGCTGTTCTTTCATACGAACTACTTAGGCTTAAAGCAATGATGTAGAATCCCGGATAGTGAGGCGACCTACGCTTGAATAGCAGCGTCTAGGTTGAGTTGAAAAATGTAGCGCCGATGCAGTGCGTTGCGCGTTTGCAACAAGAAAATGTCACCTCCGATGGATTCAAGGAGCTGCTGCACGATAAACAAGCCCAATCCACGGCCAACCTCCGCTGGTTTTGCGGTAATGAAGGGCTGAAAAAGCGTGTCTTCCAAGTGTTCCGCAACGCCATAACCGTTGTCGCTTACGCGCACAACGGGCTCGTTTATTTCAACTTTGATTTCAGGAGAGAAGTTGGGCTCACTTTTCTGACGCTCTCGCAACCAGTATTCGGCGTTCAGAAATAGATTATCAAATATTTGCGTCAGCTTGCCTTTGTTGGCCACCACTGTAAAATCCTTGCGGGTTTCAATGATGAGTTTGATGCCTGCCGTCGAAAACCGGGTGTTGTAATAGTCGCGCACGGTTTCCACAAACTCCGCCATGGAAAGAATTTCACGTTTCTCCCGGTTAAAGCGTAGTGAAGGGGCTAGGTGAGTAAGCTGCTTGCGCAAATCACGGGAAAAGGAGCGCACATACTCCATAAATTCATAAACCGAAGCTGGTACCGTAGCCCGCCCCAACTGCTTGTTGAAGTTATCGGTGTATGTATTGATACGGTCAAGCAAAAAGTAGATGTCGTGAGTCAAGGCCTCCGCCGTTAAGCCCAGGCCAGCCAGTTCGGTAAACTGCACCAACTGGCTCTCCAGGTTGGCTACTTGGGTGCTAACGTAGGTCGCCGATTCCTCCCACTTCTTTGCTTTGTCCAGAATGGCATTGATTTCGGCGAATAGCTTAGCACCTTCGCTTACCATACCTTCTACCTCTCGTAGAAGTGGTAGCGAGGCCGTTTCCCCAGCTGCTGCGAAAAGCGGCTCGTTCTGCAGCCGGTCTACTTGTTTCCTAACGGTCTGGGATAAGTCGTTGAACTTACGTTCTGCCTGACGGCTTCGGGCATCCACTGCAGTAGCCTGCTGGGAGGTCTGTTTGAGTAGCGCTACAGGTTCGGCGATGGACTTAAAACCCGTTACCCGCTCAGCAACGGTCTTCTTATAATCGAGATAACTACGTCGGGTACGCTCCAAGACCTCGCTTACTTCTTTTACTACCCGCTGCATTACCAGCATGAAGTTGCGGGAGTAGGGAGAGTCAGTGAAGCCTTCGCGACTGGTCAGCTCTTTGAGCTGCGCGTTGCCAGCCATCGAGATGGATACAAAGCCAATGACGTTGTTGGGCCGAAGGCCATAAAATGACCCGCCCGAGGTTTGGCCACCGCCCAGGTTCAGCCAATCCTGGCCGTCAAAGCCATAGGGTTTGATGCCAAATCCGTCCCGAAAAACACGGATGCCCACCTGATTTTTTACCAAGCTCTGGTATTGCTTCAGCCCTGTGAAAACTTCTTCGGTCGACTCTGTGCCGCGCAAATCGTACTCGTCTATTTCTCCAAAGAACTCGCCTGGGTTAGCTACGACCAGCTCTCCTGCAGAGTCTGGGGCTAAGCTCTTGCCAGGGAAGTCCTTGTCGAACGAGAGCTCCCGATGGAAAGAAAAAAAGGAGCCTTTTTGGGGCTTAATGCCAGCTAGAAAGTAGCGACGATTAGCGGTTGAATCGGTTAAAAAGTTAAAAAAGTCTTGTCCTTGGTCGAGCAGGACAAATTTCTCAAACTCTTCCTTGCTTGATTGTCCGCGCAGCTTCCCAAGGCTTATCTGTCCATCGAGCAGAAGTTGGCCCCCGACGAAGCGGAACTGATAGCGGCCAATCGCCTGCGTCTGCAAGTCCTCACTGATTTCGTCGAGGTCGTGCTTTTGGCCGTTGATGGTCAAATAGACCGAGAAGGGACGGTGCTGCTTGTAAGGAAATATCAGCTGGGAGAGTTGCCCCCGAAACTTGTCAGCAGCTTCCTTCTTCCAGATGTCCTGATTAGCCAGGCGGGTAATAACAAGCTGGGTGCCTTTTTGCTTGGTTTTTTTGGGCGTTATCCGTTGCTGGAGCCGCACTTTTGTCAACGGGACGTGGGATTCAAAATCCGCCCAGTCGAACGCTAAATGGTTCCATTCCTCATTACCCGCCACGCCGCTTATTAGCTCCAACTGCCTACCCAGGCGTTGCGTACTCAACCGGCCGACCCCTTTGTCGCCGAGTGGGACCCGCCCTTTAGGAGTTGTTTCGTTGCGGGCCTTCATATCCCGCTTGCTTGATAAGGAGATAACCAGCCATTTCGACAGTATATCCTGGTAGGTCATCCCGGCACCGTTGTCCTCCAAGGTTATGTAGCCTTCCGTGCCAGCATACACCATTCCTTCTGGCACCTGCCCCTCGGTACTGATGGTGATTTTTACCCAGTCGGCATCCGCGTCGTACGCGTTTTTGACCAACTCCATGATGGCACTCACCTCGTCGGAAATCAACTCTTCGCCCAGGCGCTTCACGACCGTGGCGTCAATGTCAAAGTGAGGAAGTTCTAGGGGTTCGTCCACTGGTTGCGCCGCTTATTTCTTGCGGAAAATGAGTATTTCTTCCTTCGTCATGGTCGTCGTGCTTTTGTTACGAGCGGCCATCCGCTTGCTTTGTATAGAACGCTCGATTTTGTATACCTGGATGATATTATAGTGAGCTAGCAGGTTCGCCAGAATCAAGTTGTTGTGAATTTCCAGTCCGCCTACCTTGCGATTGCCGATAGTCCACACCAAGTAGCCATTCGGCTTCACCGCTTGGGCACAACGCTTCAAAACTTCGTTTAGGTCACGGACAAAGCAGACCACCTTTTTTACTTCTGTAGGCTTGGTTTGCAACAGCGCCTGAATGTTGGCTTCAAAAGCTGGCGAGAGGCGGGAGAATTTTTTTTGGTCCCGCTTGGTAACCGTGTTGCGCTGGCCACCTAGGCTTCGGTTATCAATTTCGTGGGTAGTAGCCAAGCAGTCGGGAGAAACGGCCGGGTCAATGTCCGCGAAGTCAATCCACTGCAACGGCAGATAAGCATGTTGCCCATAGGGCACCGTAGTCCGGTTATCGCCGTACGGCGGCGACGAAACCACGAGGTCAAAACCAGGCGGCGTATCGGCGGCAGAAGCAGAAAGAGGCTGACGAGCTGCCGGCAGCTTAATGCGTTTTGATGAATCCAGTACGCTGATGCTTACCCGACCAGTATAAGCTTCCTCGTGCAAATAACCTTGTTTGGTCAGCTGTTCAGCGTAAAAAGCAATGTCGTCTGTATTCTGAGCAAACAGCTGCTCGAAGGTCTTAAGCGGCGACGGGTCACGCTTAGCTATATCCTCGGCGGATCTGGCGTGGAGCTTGAAGGTGCTCGTGCGGTCATTAGAAGTGAGGCGAACTGTTTCGGCCAGCGTTACCCAAAACAGACGTCGAGTACTCAACTGCCGCTCTTGGCGAATGGCACGTACCAGCTTGGATAATTCCTGGGCTACGGTTGGCTTAAACCATTTGTCCAGGTTGGGGAAAGCAGCTGTAATCTCGGTTGACGTATCGGCTTTTACCCGCTTCCACAGCCGCTCTGCGGCGCGCTGGTACGCAGGCTGATTGAAAGCCTCCGCTTTCACTTTCGCCAGCAGAATAGACATTGGGTTTATATCCTGCCCATAACAATCCAACCCGTTCAGCATCCCTGCCGCCAGGGCCGTCCCTGACCCCATAAAGGGGTCCAACAGAGTCTGCGTTCGAGGAGCTGCTGCTTTTACCAGTTGAATTATTTTACGCTGCACCACCGGCAGCATCATCGCCGGGTACTGAAAGAAGCGATGACCGGCGCCGCGCCGGTCATATTCGAGCGGTTGGCTCCAAAAATTCTTCTCTTGCTGCGTTAAGGCCTCTATAGCTTGAATTAACGCTTGGTCAGTAGCTTCCGGGCCACGCTGCACAGAGTGGGGCAGGGTGGAGGAGGTAGAGTGAGGGTAAGATGTTGCAGTTACCAAACCAATGTGACGCAAGGAATATAAGCGGGATAGTGCCAAAAGTAACGTAAAACCCCTCAACTAAGCTACTATGCCTGCTCATAAGTTTAGCATCCGAAGCGGAAAACGGAGAATAGATGCTTCTTTCTGATTGACGTCATTGGCGTTGGTATACCACTGTGGTTTCCAAGCAGGGGCGATAGGCAAAGTCGTTTACCCCGATACTAAACCAATTTTCTGGCTTCTGGTAAAGGTCAAGCCCGCGGCCAGAGCGAATAACCCAGCCGTTGTTCAAGCGGAGTTCTCGGTCATGCAGCGTGGGGCTGAACGAGAAGTTGAGTTGGATGTCAAACTCTTTCAGGCTCCAGCGCAGGTCCTCCAACGCTTTTTTAACTTCGGCCTGCTGCTCTTCGGTTTCCGGCTGTCCGGTGAGCACGGTGAGCTCACGGCAGTCACCGACGCGGGCCAGCAGCTCAGCAAAGCGCACTAAGTTACCTAACTGGTGCGACGTGCGGATGTACGGTTCCTCTAACGTTACGGCGGTGGCTCCGGCTAGGTAGGGGCCAAACAGCACCTCATAGCTGTATCCGGTGTCACCAAACAAAATGCGGACGGTTTTTTCCAGCAGAGGCACGCCAGGAGGAGGCCCAGCATGCGCCTCCCCAGTAGATGGTAGCGTAATAGGGGTAGGTGGAACAGAAACTGCAGGTACTGCCGCTGCGTCTAGCGCTGGGGCGTTTGTACTCCGTACGATGTGAGCCGACTCGGGACAGTACACGATTTCCTCTTGGTCGTCCTGCCGGCGGGTATAGCTCAGGTTGATATTGGCAAACTCATCATCGGGCTTTTGCTTGTTCATCTGCTCTTTTACCCGCCGACGGCCTTCTACTGCATAGGCCACGTACTCGTCAAACTCTTGGTCAGAAGGTTCGTCGGCAGGATGCAGGAGCTTGAGCAAGCCCGCCACTGTCTTCTTAATGGCCTGCTCGTCCCGGCCTTCGACAGACTTCCCGAGTCGGATACGGCTATTAAGAGTTGGGTACTTGTTAACCTTCTTTTTAAGGTAGTGCAGCGCTTCGGCCAGGTAATCCGTTATCAGGCCGTATTGCCCGGTGAGGTAAGAAGAACTGTTTTTAGGCATCTCCCAGCCCGGCAGGAAGTAATGCAGACGGTCTTGTATGGCTAAGTCAAAATTGTCGGGTAGGGTTAGGAACAAGGTGTGAATGGGAGAGCTAACGAGCTGCTCAATCGAATGGTCGATGTTGCCTACGAAGGCAAACGAGGCATCCGCAATCACTTCGGCCCCCCGGGAAAACCGCCCATTGGCCATGTAGTCCTTCATTATCTGAATGGTATTCTGGTCTTTAATGCGGATGCCGCCAACCTCATCAAACCCGATAATGTCCCAATAGCCTACCAAGCCCACGGTGCGGCGTGAGAGGTTATAGAACAGCGTGGCGGTGCTGGCCTGACCGCCGCTGATGAGCGTGCCGTAGGGCGAAAACTCACTAAAGGCAAAGGATTTGCCGGTGCCACGCGGACCCAACTCGATAAAGTTGTAGTTCGACTCAACGAAACCAATGAGGCGGGTGAGGTAGTGTAGCTTGAGCCGGAAGGAGAACTTGTCGGGATTCAGGCCAATAGTGCGCATGAGCACGTCCAGCCACTCATTTCGGCTGAAGCCTTGACGGCCCAGGCAATAGGCATCAAAGTCAAAGCGGGCCATTTGCACGGGCCGCAGCTCCTCAATGTGGAAGGCGTAGCTCTCGTCGGTTTCGTTGCGGGCCACCTTTACTTCAGCCCATACCCCACCTTCCAGCAGGCGCTCATTCTGGCTATAGAACTGCTCTGGGATGGCAATGCGCTGGGAGTTGAAATTCTCCATAGCGGCCCAGTGTCGGCGCTCCCGTTCTTGGTAGCGGACGTGAATCTTATCAATGAAGCGGTGCGAGCCTTTCTGCTGCACCAACGATTGCGCTTTGTTGGCCTCATCGGGGCGCACATACTGGCGGCTGAGCGTTTCTACGACGGCTTGTTTGCCGGCTTCCACTTCGTCAGGGTCGTCGGTGGCACAATAGCGGGCCAGGAGAAACTCCAGCACGAACGAGGGCACGTTGGTGCTTTTTTTAATCTGGTGCAGCAAATCCTTGCGCACGGCTTTGCCGCTGAAATGTTCGTTCAGCTTAGCATCCAGCGCATCAGGCCCTTCATATTTCATACGCTGTCTGCAAGGTTATACTGGCCAACTCCACCTGCGTGTCGGGGTGTAGGGCACGCACGGTAAATATCCCCTCAAATTCCTCGTCGAGGCGCACGGGCAGGCGCGCCTTTTCCTGCACCGAGAGGCGCACCAACTGCGTGGTTACATCAACCACAGCTGTGTGCAGGCCCAGCTTGCCGACTATTCGGCCGTCAGCCGCAACCACGACCAACTGAAACTCAACTGGCGGCGTGTCATCAAAATCCAGCAGGCCGCCGGCAGTAGCTTCCGCTGTCAGGATAGGCTGGCGGGTGGTAACTGCGGTTTTGGGATACGTCAAGAATAAGTTGGTACGCTTGGGCGCCTGTTCTGGAGCGGGCAACTGTATGCGCAGGGCTGGAAGCACTACCTCGGGCAAAGACAAACCTTCGTGGGCATAGGTAATGCCACGCTCGAAGGCACCTAGGGAGCGGGGCACAACAAAGTGTGGCCACGGCCCGGGGATGCTGACCTGGGCGCTGTCGAACCGGATGGTGCCCGGGGTGTCGGCGGGGCCGCGGCCGAGCAGGCTACGTACCTTTCTGAACGGCCATTCACCGGCGGGTACCGGCACCAGGGCGCCATCGTCAGGGCTGGGGTTAAGTACAAAGCCGTGGTCGGTGACAATAATGATTTCGCGGAAACCAGCAGTGCCAGCGGCTAGCACCGCTTTGCGTAAGGCACGCAGGGCCAGGGGGAAATGCCCTACCCCTCCAATGCCCCGGTGTTCGCCGGCCTGGTCCAAGTCCGAAGAGCGTACTACCAGCAGCCGCACAGTGGCCGGCACAGTCGGCGTGCTGAGCCACGTCTCCTGCGACAGCACGCGCACCCGGTCGCCGAAGCGCTGCTCCCAGAATTTATCCCGGGCGCCAACGTCGGGCACAGGTACTAGTGGCTGGCCAGCCTGCGGCTCCACTTTGCCGGTAGGGCCGGTGGCCAGCGTCCAAGTGCCGTCATGAGGCAGCAGGGCCGACATGCCAATGGGCGTGCTGGTGGGCAGTTGGGCACAGTAAGGCTGTATTTGGACTGTGGCGCCTTGCTCAGAGAGCAGCCCGGCTACCTCCTGGGCTAATTCAAAGCGGAGAGCATCTACCAGAAAATAAGCGATGCGACGCCCGTCCTGTAGGGCAGGTTGCACTAGCTGGTTAGTCAACTCTCGGGCCGCGGGTAGCCCTGTGGCCGGCCACCCTTGTTTTTCAACAGCGGTCAGCAGGCGCTGATGTAGCTCCACTGCCAACGTAGCATACTGGGAACGGCATTCTTGGATAAACTCTTCCAAGTTAGAGCTAGCTCCATCGGGACGGCCTGTGGCGGTAGGTAAGGCTTCCGGAGAGTGCTGATAGGCGGCTACGGCGGCTTCAAAATGGCGCTGAGCAGCATCGGGCAAGTGCAGTGGGCCTACGTAGGCGGCTACCAGGCGAGCTAAGTCAGCCGTATTCTCAGCTTGTAGATAAGCACGAGCCGAATTCACCGCTTGCAACAGGCCTAGGCCAGCTTCGGTCAGTTCCCAGCGGGCGGCGCCCTGGTCGCGCCACACCGATTTCTTTTGCAGCTTCAGCTTGGCAGCGGCCCCCGACAGGTCGTTGGTGCGAATGGCCGTGAGTACCTGGCCCAGCAAAGTGAGGTCCTCAAAGCCAAAAGTCAGCCGTTCGCCCAGGTCATCGTCCGGGCCGAAGTAGCTGCTTAGGTTGAGCTGGTCGGCTAGTTGACGAGCTTGCTCCAGGTACTCGGTTTCCTGGTAATGACGCAACTCGTCGGCCAGGCGTAACACTAAGTCGCGGGCGCGGTCGGCGGCGCGGGCCACACCAGTCAGGGCGGGGGGAAGTGGGCAGCGCAAATCGAACACAAATTCACCCAATAGCACCAACTGCCAAAGTTTGCGGCGCAAGGTGGGCAGGGTATTTTCGGTGGGCAGCACGCCCAGCGCAACTTCCACCAGGCGCTGGGCCTCACTTATCCAGTCGGTGGCCTCCAATAGGCGTTTATCGGTACTTGCGCTGGGCAGCAGCAAGCCGCGCAGTAGCTCAGCACGCGATTCGCGGCCTGGTAAGTAATGACTCAGCAGTGGCCACCGTTCGCCACCGCCCAGGTTGTCGAGCACGGCGAATGCCGGGGGCTGTGGGGCAGAGAACAACTCAGCGAGCTTGCTGGTATGGTCGGGGTAGCACTGTCGAGCGAGTTGGGCATACTGCTCATCGTCGGTACAGCCAAAGGTGCTGCCTGCTACTGCCAAGGCCCAGAATGGGTCGGCACGCTGGGCAGCTTCTCCTTGGGGAGCGGCCGCAGCCACGTACACCACCAATGGCGGGCCCGGGCTGGGGCGACTTCCCAAGCTGGCCCAGGCCGCCCACGCAGTAAGAAGGGCTTGGGTAGGGCCGGGGAGTGCAGCTACTATCACGGCCTGTGGCGCCTCGGCAGGTCCCGCTAGCTCTGCCACCAGCTCGCCGTACAGCTGCGCCGGGTCGTACACCACCACGCAGCGCCGCTTGGTCAGCTTTTGCTGGATTTGATTTTGAATGAAGGCGCGGATGGTTGGCATACTAGAGTGAGTGTTATTGGTTCAGGGCCGATTCGCTTGGAGAATCTGAATCTTTTTCGTCGACTATGGTCAGCTTGATTTTATCGAAGAAATTGCCCGTTCTCCCTTCCCACCATAAAAACAGTCTGATTTCCAGTATGCTGTGCATGAGAAGCATCGAATTGTCAGCCGAAGTATAATCCACCTCAAATCCGTGCAAAATGGGGTTACGGTTTAGTCCTTGGCCGCTTCCTTTCGACCCTTCGAAAAGCTTGTGAACAAAGGCATTGAAAAAGGTGGCGTCGTCCTCAATGGGCCGTAGAAGTCGGTCGTTCCAGATGTCGTTGCGAATTGTGCCCTTTACATTGTCTGAGTTCTTTAGCTTACCCACGTCCCGTAGTAACCCTTCAAGCTGGGTGAAAAGCACAGGAATTGATAGGGTGTATTTACCGGAGAAATGGGCCTCAAAAGCATCCGTTAGCACGGCGCGCCGCTTCTCAAAGATGGGCTGCTCTTCACAAGCTCTGGCTAGTAGTGACATGATGGGCTCCTGCCGAAAATGCTCACGATAAGTAGCCAATACATCCTCCCGAGTCAGCTTTCCCTGTTTTAGCTGTTGCGTTAGCGCTTCCTGTTGCCCAACAGTAAGGCCCAGTCCAAACAGATACAGACCGTTGTCTTTACAGAAGAGCTTAAGTGGCAACTCCGAGGTGGCAAGGATGTTGAGCCAATCTTTGCTGGCATCGACTTGCACCTGCCGCGGCTTGCCTTTGTGCATAGCTGTAGCCATTACATGCTGGGGCCGGACTTCCTTATCGATACAGCAGTACTTGTATTTTACTCCTGAACCACAGGGACACGGTTGGTTACGGGAAGGCTTTGGTTGACTGGATGGAGTAGCTGAAGCTGGCGGCGTTTTCATGGAGGATAGTTCTATTCGTTTTTCTCCACCGTCGCGCCAACCAAATCAGCCAGCGGACCTTCATAGAGATTTTCCAACCCGTGGGCAATGGCCAGGGAGCGGTCGAGCCGGCATTTTTCGCGGACGCGGGCGGGGAACAGGGAAAGGGCCAAGTGGCTCCAATCGTAGTCGCCGGCGCGCAGCTTGGCCCGGTGCTGCTCCAACTTGCGGCGCCAGGCCCGGTGGCCAAACAGTTCAGCCAGCATACAGGCGCTGATGGCAGCGCCGTCGTCGGGGTGGGGCTGGAAACCGGGTTGGTCGAGCACGCTGGTTAGGTGCTCGACAAACTGGTCGAGGCCGGCCACCAGCTGGGCTATGTCGTCGCGGCGCTGGAGCTGCTGCCGGGCCTCCTTGGCATTTGCCGGGGCGGGGCCACTGAGAAGCTCCGAGAATTGGCGTAATTCGTCGCGGGCGCGCTGGCGGCGTGGCTCCACATAGTCGTTGAGAGCCGCGTAGAGGGTTTCGCGGCTTAGGCGTGGGGCGTAGAGCCAAAGCACATAGTCGGTACCAGGTGCTTGCAGCGGCCAGTAGAGGGGCGCCTCCCGCTTGGAGCGGGAATAGGCCAGCAGGTGGCGGTCGAAAAAACCACCGGCGCCGGCCCGGCCCAGCCATTCGCTCAGCCAGCCGGTAAGGTCCGACTTAGAAGACGCCAGTAAGGCCCGACTTTCGGTTTCGATAGCCGCAGCAGTAGCCGGGCGCAACGTGGCTAGCAACTGGCGCAGGCGGCGGGCCAAGTCGTGTTGGTGGTCGGGGTCGAGGGGCAACAGGCCAGGCCAGGCAACGGGCACGGGATAAGGCGTTTCGGCATCAGCCACTTCGGCGGCATTAGTAACCAGACGGCCAGTACTGGGGTGTCGCAGGGCACCGGGCGGAGCCGGCGGCAGCGCCTCGAATGCACTGGCCGGTGCTGGAATTCCCGCCGGATTTAGTGCAAGGCGCACGTCCCAGCGGCCGAAGGCAGCACCCAGCAGCCACTGCCACAGGGCGAATGCAACATCGTCAGTGCTACCGGGGGCCGTAGTGTCATCTTCCTCTTCTTCCTCGGCTGGAGCCTCTTCTTCACTGGCGCTGCTGGGGGACGCGTAGAATTGCGCAATCGCTGCACGCTCGGCGGGGCCGAAGCCATAGGCAGCGTACACCCGAACATTGATTTCGCCCTGAATGGCCTGTACTTCAGCTTGGCGGGCGGCAGCGCGAGCCGCCTCGGCCGCGGCAGTGTCAGCCAGCGTGATAGGGTCAGTTGATGGCAAAGGAACAGAAATGGAAGCCAGCGCCGGGGGCAAGGCTTCCGATGGAGCAGGGCCAGCCAGGGCAGCAGGTAGAAGGAGTGCCGGGAGGCGGAAATGCAAAGACGTTTCGCGGGTGAACTCCCTCGCCCGCTGTACGGCGTGGCCTCGTTGGGCCAGACCCTCCAACTCGGACACCACCTGCGCGGCAGTTGGCAGCTGCAAGGTGGCTGGGAAGGGGGTACGGTTGATTGCGCCGCCGTCAAATTGCGGACGGGCCGAAAACCCCAGTCCTAACTTAAGCATATAGTCGAACGCACGAGACGCCAGCACAGCTAGGTTGAGCAGATTCTGTTCCTCCGCAGTTCGGCTATCAGGTGGATTAGGATAAATGCCTTGGCCACGGACGCTGATAATGGTACCAGCTGGCATGACCTGAGGGCTCAACTCATGTGTGCGAAGTGGGTAGGTGAGGCCACGACGGCCGTAAAAAGTTGGGTTGCGAATTGCTGAACGGGTAAAGGAAGTCATTTCTTCTCCCTGTTGCACCCAATTACAAATCAGGTTGAAGTCAGTATGGAAAGGTGACCAGGAGCCGCCCTTCGCAAAGGTGAACCAGCCCTTTGTTGCTGGCTTTTCCCACCACATTCGCACAAAACGGAAATCGTCTGCACTGGCTAAGCCCTGTTTAGTAGAACCAGCTTCGTCATCAAAAGCTGGTTCGCTTTCAAAAGCTCTGCGGATTCCGGCAGGCGACCAGTACGCTAGCGGCTTGCCAGGAATCACATCGAACGCAGCCGTAGGCACTTCAAAGCGAAATGGCGCGGTCTTGTTCAACAATCCTTCCTGCAAAGCTGCTTCCTTGTCCTCTCCGGGCACATTGAGTAACCGTAGGAATAGAGTAGGCTTGGCTACTGGCGGGGCCTGCTGCACCACGTAGGCGGCTGTTTCCACCATGGCATCGAGCACTTCGCCCCCCAAGTCGGCTACAAGTGGCAAGTGGTGGCGCAGGAGCACTTGCTCGCGAAAGGTTTTGAAGGAAGAGATGAATAGCCCTGTGCGTGAGGAAATGATGCCCACGAAACCACCGGGCTGCAGTCTGTTGAGTGCCCGGGCCACGAACATGGCGAAGATGTCCATTTTGGCACTGGGATAGGCGCGTTCCAAGTAAGCCTTGCTGGCAGCAGCTGCGGCGCCGAAAGGCGGATTCATCAGCACGGCGTCGTAGCGCAGGCGGCAGAGGTCCACTAGGGCCAGGGTCCGAGCGGCATCGGCAGCAAAGAGCTGGCGCTGGTAAGCATCGGGGCCTGCGGCTTGCTCAGCGTACAAGGTGAGCGCAGCGAGTAGCAGGCCTTCTGCTTCCTCGAAAAAAGCCTTGCGGCGCACCCTACCCAATGCTTCGGTGAGTGGTAGTCCCAACTGTTGCGCCGGTGCCCCGCGAAACATATCTACTTGTGCGGCTTGAGCAACGGCAGCACGGGCGTTGGTCCAGTTCAGGCGGGCAGCTTCTATAAGGCCACTAAGCTCCTGTTCCAGGGGCACTAGCCAGCCTGCCTCGCCCACTAGCCGGGTGTGAGCGGCTACGCTGCGGAGCAATCCTGCCAGCACGTCGGCCTCGGCCGGAGCTAGCGGCTTGTCCTGGCCGGGCAGCGTTTCTTGGCGTAGAGTGCGGCCAAAGGCATTCAGCAGCTCGCCCTCGGCCAGCGGCTCGGCCCACACCAGGCGGGCCTCGCCAATGCGCGGCCGTTGAGCAGCACGCAGCTTCAGGCTCTGCCAGGTCCGGTGCGCGCGCAGCCAGAGCGTAAGGCCCGCCACCTGAATGGCGCGGGGGTCAATGTCAACGCCGTGCAGGTTGTGAGCCAGGATTAACCCCGGCACCAGCGCCTGAAATGCCCGACGGCGGGCCACCTCATCGGTGGGGTGCTCAGCTGTCAGCGCAGCGCGCACGTCGGTGAGCACAGTATCCGGTAGCCGGTCCCAGGCGTCGAGGTAAATGGTCTCGAACACATCGAAGGCATACAGCCCGAAGTGCATAGAGCCGCAAGCTGGGTCGAGTACCCGCAGACCGCGTGGGTCAGGCAGTGGGAATTCTTCCGTAGAAGCACTTTCGCCACCAGCTTTTTCTTTCTTGGGTGCGGGAGCGCTGACTGCTGCCTCCAGAGCTTGCACTGTGGATGTGTTGTCGGGGGCATCATCGGCCACCAGGTAGCGGCAGCGGGCGGTAAGCGCATCCGAAGGACCTGCCAAGTCGCGCCAGCGGCGGCCCAGCGTGTTGTCGGTTAGAAACTCGACGACGTAACGCGGAGTGAAGAACTGATTGCGCACGGCCATTTCGCGGCTGGTGCGCGGCGCGCGGCTAGTGGCCCGCATGGCCTGGCGCTCGGCGTCGGTGTTAAAATATTGATAGAGCCAGCCTAGTGTCTCATCGGCATCCCAGGCAAAGCTCAGGTCGGCGCGGCGCAGATGGGTGAGCACGACGTCAAAAGCCGCTTGCCGTGGCCATAAAAGGCCATACGGGGAGTAGGCTCCAAATAAGCCGGGTAGCTCACGGGCCAGCCGGTCAAAGTTGGCCCGAATGAAGGCCGCGTAGCGGGCATCGCCGCTGGGATATGCCTGGCTGGTATACAGGGAAAACAGGTCGGTGAAGCCTTCCGACTGCGGCCCGCGGCGCAGACACTCCATCACAATCTCACGCTCCTCGGCCAGTCGCAATGCCGTGAGGCGGTTGAGGAAGGTATAAGCTTGCTCCAGCAGCAGCCGGGGAAGGGCCTCCGCCAGACGAGGTGCAGCACCTGCTACCGCGCCGGGCACGGTAGTGGCCAGGTAGTGCAGGCGCTCCTGCAAGCGGGCGGCCCCGGCGCGAGTGGCACGGTCGGCGTTGGGCAGCTCGCCGGGGTCGGTGAGCTGCAGGCTCGCGTATGCTGGCGGAGCACCGGCAGCCACCGGGGCGAGTTGAAAGAAAATGCCGAAGCCTGGCAGCTGTTGCTCAAAATCGCGGTAGAGGGCACTGCGGGCATCAGCCACGAACTGGCGGAGCAGGCTGCGTTGGGTGGGCGTCATATAGTGAGTTTAGCCTCCCTTCTAGCGCTTCTCCAAAGAGATGCAGTACCAGAACGGAGGCTTTAATAGTAGTTAATCTTCAAAGTCAAACTCAACTGCCTGGCCCGCGATAAATCCAGCGCGCAGCTGTTGCAGCCGGTCAATCAATTGGTCGAGGTCGGCAGCCGAGGTGAGGCGACGGCGCAGTCGCAGGGGGGTAGCGGCACTCGGTATGGGGCTGCCGTCTTCCTGCACTTCGCTAGGTGCCGGAGCCGGCGGCCTGGCCTCCATCACCCGGCGGCGCAAGTCAGCCAGGCGTTCTTCCACGGTGTAACCGTGGTTTTGCAGGTCTTCCAGGTCGCGCAACGTGCCGGTGCGTGCGTGCTCATAAGGCTGCGTCAGCGCGTCCAACGCGTCGGCAATGGCCGTTTGGGCTTCTACGTCTAGGTTGTTCCAGGTATAGAAGCCGCGCAGCTCGGTACCAGCCAGGCGCAGACGCGTCAGCTGGTGGCTAGCCAGGGCCTTTACGCCCGCCGCTAGGGCCGTAACCAGTTGCCGGTGAGCAGCAGTCAATTCCGCCGTTCGCCCACCAAACGTATCGTGGGTCAACAGTTCATCAAGCAGAGCCAACGGCTCGGCGGTGGCGCGCCGCAGTTCGGCCAGGGCAGCCACATCGGGTAGCCGCGCCAAACGTTCGCGCAGGGGCAGAAGCTCGCGCAGGGTATTTTCCAGCCCACCTTCTAATTGCCGACCGAGGTTGTCGGCCCAGCTTAGGTCAGATACCAGTTGGTTGTCGGGGTCACCGAGGCTAATAATAATGCCAGCATCGTCGCCGGCTAGTAGTCCCCGAAGTTGATTCAGCACATGCTCCGCGCGGTCAGGGCCGGGCACCTGCACGGCGCGCAGGCGACTCGGCAGACCAGCCAGCTCCGTAAGCTTGCTAGGGAAAAATTCGCGAGCGGCCCGGCCAATGCCATTCAAAGTGGGCGATACCGTATCGCCGGTTAGATTTTCCAGGCGGTGAGCCGCCATGTTGCGCAGCTCTGCCGAAGGCACCCCGTCGGCAATGCCCAGGCTAATTCGGTTAAAGCCGTTGGTATTGCCAATAGCGGTGCGGGCCTCGGGACTGGTACCACTTACCGGCTGTCCGCTGGTGAAGAGCTTCACACGTCCATCGCGCAGTAGAGCCGCTACCAGGTAACGAATGGCATCTTTAGACCAGCCGTAGGGCGGCGCGGCAAAATGGTCCAGTAGTGAGCGTCCCTCCGCACGCAGGTGGCGGCGGAGGTAGTCGAGCACCGCCATTAGAGCGGCGTGGTCGGCCCGCACCGCCCCGTTTGTATCAGCCAAGCCCAGCGGGTCAAACTGCGTTGGTAGCGTGGTAAGGTCCTTGGCTTGCAGGAATTGTACCGCTGCCTCAGTGGTGGCAGGCTGGCCGGCGAGACTATACTTTTCATACGTCAGCTCAGCTACTTCCTTCAGGCGTTTGCCCAGTGCCCCCGGCAAGGTGCTGGCCTCAGTGCGAGCGGCTGTCTGTGAGCCACGGAAGATGAATGAGCCGTTTTCCAGGCTCTGACGCACCTTTTGGCCAAGCTCGCGTAACAGCCGGCGCGTCAGCTCCTGCTGGCTGCGCACGTACTGGGCCTCGTCGCCGGGGCGGGCCGAGTGCTGGTTCAACCGTACGATTTCACCAGCCCGGTACAGGTCACGGACTTGGTCATTCCAGCCCGCGGGCAGCTGCCCGCACGCGTAGAGGCGATTGTGTTCCTGAGGGTCGGTCGAGCGCAGGGCCAGCTGACTCACCTGCGCTTGGTACTCACCGGGGTCAAGCAGCGTCACTACTACCTGAATGGGGTCAGCCCCGGCCGCAACTTGCGAAAAGACGTCAGCCCCCGGATACCAAAACAGCCCCGCCGTAACGGCCCGGTTGCCGCCCAGCGTGGTGCGGCGGGAGGTGTCGGGTAGCAATTCTTTCAGTACCTCATGCTCCAGCCGCAGCCGGTCGCCGGTGAGGGGCTGCAGCTTGTTGCGTTCGGTCTCCAGCTCCTTTACTTCTTCGCTCAAGATGCGCACCTGGTCATTGAGCAGGGCAAAGGGCAGCGCCTCATGGGCAATCAACTCTTCCAGGGCCTGCTTCACTTGGGCGGGAGTGCGCAGCTGGCGGGCATCAGGCTGGAGCAGTGCGGCCACGTTAACAAACGTGACGGGCACTACTTCCTCAATGATTTGCAGCACAGCCACGGCCGAAGCGGCTTCAGCGGCTAGAGAGTCGGCACCAAACACTTGCCGGGCCTTATCAACGGCAGCAGTGAGGTAAGCCAGCGAGCGGCCTATTTCCAACGTGAGCACGCGGTAGAAGTCGGCCAGCGTAATGAGGCGGCCAGGTTCGGCATCGGCCACGGCCGTCCCTTTGGTTTCGTCGAGGAGCATGTCCTGCGTCAGTTTCAGGGCGGAGCGCAGCCCCAGTCCACCGTGCTTCGTGGCCAGCCGGCTTAATAGGCGCAGCATCAGCTCGAAGTGTTGTGGCAGGAAGGGATAGAGGTCCACAAACCGGTCGCGGCTGAACTCTGGCAGTCGCAATACACTCACATCTTGCAAGCGGGTAGCGTGGTTCAGGCTCTGCCCCACTTGCTCGAAAAGCTGGTGCAGGGCCGTGGTACCAGCTGCGCTTTTCTTCAGTAGGCGCTCGGTTATAATATGGCTGATGTCGCCGGACTTTAATTCGAGCTGCATCGGAAACCGGGCCAACAACTTGGTTAGCTTGGCCGAGTTCAGCGCCGCGTCGGGGTTGTCGTTGGTCAGCGTTTGCTGGGCGGTCACAATTAGTAGGGCATGACCTTGGCGCTTCAGTGATTCCGCCAAGCCTTGCAGCATGGTAATTCGGTCGTCAACGGGCGCAACATACTGACCTACTTCGTCAATGACGAAAATTACATTCTGATAGCCGGTCTTCTGGCGCACCAGCGTGAGCATAGTGGCCACGTCCTCGTCCAGGCCGCGCTCTATCTGCAGTTCGGCCATGTTGGCCAGCGTATCGGGCGTAGGAAACCGGGCTGGGTAGAATTCATGGGCCAGTTGGGAAGCCACGTAGATACCGGAGTAGGGGTCGTCGCGTACTTCCTCCCAACTCAGGCCAGCAGCGTCCGGCAACTCAGGAACCCGCTTTTTAAAAGCATCAAGCTTACCGTCGCGCAATAGCCGCAGCTCCAGGTCGCGGGTACGGGCTTCGGTTGAAAAGCCCGCCCATTGCAGCACCTTACGGTATAGTTCTTCGTGCACGAGGCGCATGCCTCCGCTGGCTTCCGAGGCCAAGTCCAGCATCACCACCGCGGCCGGGTGACGTTGAGTGAGCGTAAGCAGGCGCTGGCGCAGCGTGGGAGTGAGGCGGTCGGCTAGTTGCTCCCGAAACGGCCGGCCTGCTAGTAGCCGGTTGGTATCCAGGGCCATGCCCAGATACTTTGTAAACGAGCTTTTACCCGAGCCATAGAAGCCTGATACCCAAATGCCCACTTCGGTATTGGGGTTGCCGTTGGCTCCATCTTCCACTGCTTCGAGTAGCTTCTCAATCCGCTCTTCGATATGGGCAGTGGTAACATACTCTTTAACTTCCGTTAGGAGCGCCTCCTCGCGCTTCGCATTGGTGCCATAGTTTACGACTGGCTCAATGGGGCGCTCTATTTCCAGGTTAAACAGGGTACGAATGCTCATGCGGTAGTGGCCTCAAAATGGGTGGAGCGGTAGTTGCCGTCTTCGGGATAAAAGCCCAAAAACTTCAGGGCATATTTGGCCGTGCGCTGGCCGGGATAAAACACGATAACCGGACCTTTCAAGGTCTGGGTGAGTTGGTTCTCGATTGTGCCGATGCGCACAGCAGGGTGCAAGGCTTCCAGGTCAGTGAGCAGCAGCACTGTCTTGTCGCTTGTTCCGCTGAATCGGGAAGTAATGTCGGCTGCCAGCTTTTCTCCTGCCGCCCCGGTGAGTTGGTGCAGAAGCTTAGGGCTAGCTGCAAACTTTTCGGCCGAGGAGGCAGGCTTTGTCGCCTCCAACTGCAATGACCGTGATACTAGTGGGTGTTTCTCGGCCAGGCCCGGTAGTTCTTTGGCAAAGCTGTACTCCCGCGTTTTATAGCTTTGGTCGTTCAAGCGCTTCTTCCACTTGTGCAGTTGACGCTTCACTTCCAGCGCCTGTTCAGGCGGAAATACCAGGTAATAAAACTGCGCTGCTCCGGTTGGATTGATGGTTTGGTAGCGCGTATTCAGCGCATCAAGCAACTGCGTGAATGCTTCGTTGAGTGAGGTCATGCAGGAGCGCAGTTGTAGAAGGATAATTCCATTCGAGGCGAAGCAAGTCGCCGGCCGTAAGCACGGTCAGCCAGTTGTGTAATGCCAAGCGACGCAAGGCCGGGAGCACGTCGTTAGCTCGTAAGCCCAGCACCTGCCATAGGGGGTGAGCCAGCAGGGACGGCACATCCAGGTTGAGCTCGCGCAGCCAATAGGCTAGGTACACCACCGTTTCTGGGTGGGGCTGGAATGGGCGCATAGGGCGGAGACCCTGGCGGTCAGGTGCGCCGAGCAAACCAAACTCAGTCAGCGTACCCGTAAGGCGCCGAGCAGTGCGCTTGGTTAAGCCCTCGGACCAGCTGCTGCCGGTACGTCCCATTTTTTGAGCTTCATGCAGAAAGTCCTGTGCTGCTTCCTTCGGTAAGTTATGCCGACCAGCGAAGTGAGCGGGCCAATAGACTTCTTGTAAGAAAACCAGTAGCTCGGGGTGTGCGACGGCGGTATGCAGCAAACATACTTCGGCGAATAAACCGGTTGCCGGCAGGTGCTGCGCCAGCTCGTGCAGGTACTCCGCCGGCTGCGGTTGACCACGTAGGAAACGGCGGCTAAACACGGCTACAACGTCGCGGATACGAGCTTCGGTGGCTCGGCCCAGATAGCCTGTGGACAAGGCCTCTTGTGTCAGTTCACGGGCTGTAACACCAGGATGCCAGTGTTGAGCCAACTGGTGCATTTCGGGCAAAAGAGCTTGCCCTTTGTTAAGAGCGGCAGTAAATAACAGGTCCTTACTCATCTACCTATACCGTGGTAAAATAAGGGAAAACTTGTACACCCCCTTGAAAGGCTGCTCCGTAGCAGGCCCGTAAGGCGGGCAGGGCTGCCCCAGAAAGCAAATCGGCACTGCTGCCCAGGCGCTGGGGACCCGAGGCAGGGTCAGCGCTTTTCGTGGCAGTCCACAAGGCCTCTTTTTCTTCCAGCCACTGTTGGGCATGCGCTACCGGCAGTTGCAAGCCCGTATGGTAAATGGCTTCTTCAAGCCCTTCAGGCAAACGAAACAAATGGTAGTCCATGCCGGACAGCCACTTGTCGTGGGCCTGGCAGGCGGCCTGACTGCTAAGCTGCCAGGCTACCGCCGGCGCTGCGTCAGCGAACAAGTGCTTGAAATCCAATGCGGCGTCGGCGGTCAGGCAGCTAGTGGGCCACCAGGCGGGTGCACTGGTCTCACCGGCATAAGCTACCTGTAAACGCAGTAGTAAAAATTGCTCAACTAATTCGGCAAACGTCATGGCATGTAAAGAGGAAAGCCGAAGGTAACGGCCTAAATCCACTTTTGCACCCGTTTATTTTCGCTCTGACCTTATCTTCTTGTGTCCCTAGCATGTCTGACGATGCTATAGGTGTTTCCACTCGCACTCGTCATGAAACAGGTCTGGAGTGAAGTATAATTTATTCAGGATATCAAGTAGCTTATTGGACTTTGAAATTCCTCCGCAAAATTCCGGTTCCGTGGCAATGGTGAAGCCAGCCAAGCGGCTGAAAATCCACTGGATAAGTGGGGCGTCTGCTGCCAAAAGCTTAACGATTTTGGCTTTGGGCATATAGGTGAAGCTGTTCCCACCCTCACTAAAATGGTTTCGGTATGTGAAGAAATCCAGGTCAATGTCGAAGTAGACTGCCTGCTCATTAGAAGCAAACAGGGCAGCTTCCAGTTGCTGTGGGGTTTTGAATTTACGGACTATGTGGGAGTTGCCAAACTTGTCCTCAAAGTGCTCATCATCCCAGTCGTCGCCATTGCCATCCCGGCAGTGAACATAGACATTGCCAATTAGATTTAGATAAGCCGCCGCCATAATTTGGCCGTCATTGTTGCCGGGCAGGCTAGCCCAGCAGAACCCAGCTACAGCAGCATTGTCGGTTTGGTCCAGTTTGTCGAGCCACTCCTGTTCAATGTCTCCAGGGTAACCTAAGTCTTGGTGCCAGTCTAAGCTGACCAGACAGGGCGGAGCCACTTGCTTCGATTCTCGAGTCCAGTTAAGCCAGTAATAGAAAGCGTAGCGGTGCTCTTGAAAGAGAGCTACCTCCACCACCCGGCCATCGCCCGATGGGTGGGTCAGTATTTCTTTACGACAGCCTGGAGGCACCACGTAGGACCCATTGCGAAAGGTTAGCTGTATTTGCTTAAATTTCGGTTCTGTCCAGTCTGAAAAGTTCATTGGAAAGTCATTGTTTTTAGCCGCAGATAGTCTCGTCAGTACGATGCCTCTAAGCCCATTGAGAGCAACTGACGCGGCTGAGTAATGAACGAAGCTAATGAACCTACCCTTCAAAAAGCGCCTAAAGCTTAGATTTGGTGTTGCGACGTATGTGCATATGTTGTCTTTCTACACGCTCAACTCTATGCTGTTCATCTATTCAAGTATAGTAGGTGAAAATATTCAATTGCAATTGATTGAACGTGAATGTATTTGCTTCTTTCTATGACAATGTTTGCTGTTGGTGATACCGTTAAGTTAAAGTCAGGTAGCCCCGTGATGACGGTTGCCGAGGTAGAAGGCGATGAAGTAGTATGCATCTGGTTCGATAAGAGCCAGCAGAACAAACAGCGCTTTCCAGCTGCTACCCTTATCAAAAACAAGCCACGCACTGGCTCATCGACCATTGTGCCTATCCGGCCACCCAGCAGACACTCTTACTAAAACCAAGCATGGACGACGAGCAACTGATTCGCTCTGAAGCAGGGCGTTGTGCGTATCGCTGGGGCGCTTACCAAGACGATTACGACGGGCACAACGAGTTCATTGAATACGTGAAGCAGGAGTTAGAGAAGTTCTATTCTGCTGCTCACAAAGCCGTATTCTTGGATGAGGTAACCCAACGCATCCAAGAGGTGCTCAATAAACACGTTGAGCAGTGCACGCGTCACCGGGAGGGCAAGCCATGCGACCGGGAAGTCATGCTGGCCAAAGTGTTGTTTTTCCTTAAACAGGAAGTGGCAGCCCTACCCATGGTCATTCATCCCAGCGAAATAGCTAACCCGGAGCGCAGCTCGGTCTTCATTAGTTATAGCCACCAAGACCGCGCCCACCTGGATTACATTCGTCGGCACTTCCGGCCGTTGGAGAACCGCATCGATTTCTGGGACGATAAAAAAATTAAGCCCGGCCAGGAATGGGAGCACGAAATCAAGCAAGCCATCAGCAAAGCTAAAGTGGCCCTGCTACTGCTCAGCGCTGACTTCTTCAACTCTGACTTCATCCTCAAGAAGGAAATTCCGCCGTTGCTGGAAGCCGCTCGAAAGGATGGGGCTATTATCCTCTTCATCGTTCTCAAGCCTTGTATTCTAGATGAGTACCCGGACATCATGAAATACCAAGGTGTTAACGCACCCAGTCGCCCATTCATTAAGATGGACGAGGCCGATAAGGAGGAGCTATGCGTGAACTTGGTCATGCAGATACGCGACACCCTAACCCCGCGCTCATGAACCAGCCTACTGCCGGCGATTGGTACGAGCCAGACTCCACTTGGCGACTATTAGGCTTTGACACCCGCGAAAGCTATGTCGCGCACATGGTTGCCCCCGCTCAATTTCATCCCGAAGTGCATGAAGATGTAGTGAAATCTTACCGTACCGTAGAGCACCTAATGGCGCTGGCCTGGTATCACTACCCAATGTATGACGAAGCCATTAAAAAGCTGACGAGCATGGTGGAAATGGCCGTGAAGCTGCGGTGTCAGCAAAAAGGTATTCCCATTGCCGAAGGCCAGAATGACTCCAAGAACAGACCTTTGGCTCGTCTTATCGATGAATTATGCACTCAACTTCAATCGGCCGAGTTAAAACAACGGCTTCACGCAGTCCGGGGCATTCGCAACCGGCAGGCGCATCCCGAGCACCACAGCTTTGGGGGTATTGCCATGAGTATTGCTGTTGAACCACTTGTTTACACCCTAAACCTGCTCTTCCTGGCCCCCGAAGCCAATCACAAGGAGGCGTAATAGCTCGTCGTTAAGAGGTTAAGCGTTTTCTAGCACCGGCCCCCTTTTTCCATGCACATTCACAAGCTCATCCTCACCGCTGCGGTTGGCCTAAGCGCACTCACAGCTCACAGCCAGTCTACCACGGCCAAAAGCTTCTATATTCCTGCTGATTCCGTCAATCAAAGCACGTTCGACCATCCTGGTGCTGATGGAATGCCCAGTGCTTTTGCTACGGTTATCGTGTATGCAAAAAATGACAACGGTTATGAAGTACTGAGCAAGAAAACGATGGAATCTAGAATGGTGTCTATGGTGGCTCGGTACATTCAATTCACCAATAACGAAGTGAAGCTGACGCGGGAGAGAGCCCTAAATGCATTCGGTGGAGAAACTGACAAGTACTACAAATTGCCTCAAACGCTGCTGAAGGTGCCTGTTCCCGGTCAAAAAGCCTACTGGTCCACTACCCAACCAAGTGGGGATGTAGAGAAGTGTACGGCCGAGTTAGCTTCTGTTATTATCAGCGGCAAAACAATCCCTGCAATCAAAGTAGCCAAGCAGGGCTACAGTAACGGTGGCAAAACTCTGGTTGCCTGGGCAAATACAACCGAGTATTATGTGCAGGGCATTGGCTTGTACAAGATTAAGTATAAGAATGGCCAAACCATGGAGATTCTCCTAGAGCAGAGCTATCAACCGCTTGACTAGCCGGAACGGACTTTCATAATCCCAACGATTGCGCTGCGTTGTAGGCCACCACATCTGAAAGTCGGGTATACCGGCTGATGATTGCGTCTGTCTTCTGTTTCGTCTGATTCTTGATGAACTCGTTGGACTGCCCATTGAGCTTGGCCGTAGTGATAAAGGAGGCGCGCAATGAGTGGGCCGAATATTGCTCGCCCAAGTGCTGCTTAACTAAACGATTCACGCGCACATCAGAGAGGCGCTTCTGAGAAGGCTTGCTTTCACCTGCTTTCTGCCCGCGTACTAGCGAGACAAACACTGGTCCGGACGAGCGGCCCAGCACGCGTTGCCAGTCGAGGAACGCCCGCACGGGGCAGTAACGGGGGGTGGCCGCGTAGAACAAGGCTTTGTCTTCGGTCTCGCCCGCTTGGTTGGTTTTGCTGCTGCGCAGGTGGACGACCAACGCAGCGTCATTCATTTCGATTTGCTCCAAGTCGAGGGCAACCAGCTCTGAACGTCGGAATGCGCCGGCGAAGCCCATCAACAACAGAGCTCGGTCGCGCAGGCCGGCGGCAGTCTCCAGGTCCAGCGTGTTTAGGGCTTGCTTCAGCTGTGCCACCGTGAAGGCGGGAGCTTGCTTTTGCCGCTTGCCGAGTTCACGAGCCACGCCTTTAAGTAGCACGTTCAACGCCGGCGCGTCCACGGCAGACGGCAACCCCATCAACTGGTGCTTCTTCGCAATGGCAGCCAGATGCCGGTGAATGGTGGCCAGTTTGCGAGGCTTATCGGCCAAGTAGGCAACGTAGCCGGCCAGCGTCGCTACGGAAGCCGGATACGGCTCCAATTGTAGTTCGGAGCAGTACGCCTCAAACGATGCTAAGTCTGTTGCGTAGGCCAGGCGTGTGTTGTCGGCACCTTCGAGGCCGCGCACTAGGTAGCGGGCCACATCCGGCGCAACTTGGCCAGACAAGTCAGCTAGTGTCAGCGCGGGTACCGAGTCCGCAGCAACTGGGAGGTTTGCTTTTTTTCCCTTTTGTTTCATGGCAGTCAAGCTTTACCGGCAGGAGCGGCAGTTAAGCGGTGGTACTCGGCAAGTAGATAGGAGATGTAGCTGGTGATAAGGTTACAATACAGCCGAGCTTCACCCTCTGATGTGGCTACGCCTTCTTTCAGGTCCATTCCGTGGCGGATGCCCCCGCCAGCTGGCGCAGAAAGGTATCCGTGCAGCGTTTTTAACCAGCCAAAGATTTGGTCTAGTGCCGTGCCTTGATTTTTCTTGCGCAACTCGTCGACAATAGTGTTAAAGTACTTGCCACGTATGGAGCTGTTTTCGCTAATACTCACTCCCTGGAAGGCGGTCGACACGGTTTCCAGCAGCCATAGGATTTCCTGCACTGCGGGCCGGAACCGGCCTTCTGCTAGCAGCCGCTGTGACTCCGCGAAGGACTCTTGTATCAGGTCCTGGGCCTGTTGAGCCAATGATGCAGGTACTTCTGGTCTGGTGACTGGTTGACCGGATTCGAGACGAATTAGGTTGGGTGGCTCAATTCGGTACGGTTCTTCGTGCCTCGCAAGAATGCGGTTGACCAGCTCATGGTTGGGAACTGGCCCGTCGTTCAGTTCTTGGCAGGCGGTATAGAACGCGTTAATGCACAGGGGCGCATTCTTGGCTGCTTCATCAAGCGCATACTGCAGGTCAGAGTAGGCCCAACTCGCATTGGAGCTCTGTGATGCAACAGAACCGTAGGCCGAAGCAAAGTACCTTTTGAAGTGTTCAAAAACCTGCTGCTTGCCTAGGGCTAGTTTGCCAATGATTTCAAGGAACTCCTGGGCGACCGGAGTAGCTAATGAACCGGGTGACTCGAATCGCCACGCACTATCAAAATGAAGCATGCTGAGTAAGGGTTTAATGGCAGTAAATGTAGTTAGAACTTAGGTACGATAATGAAGCCTTATCGTACCTAAAATAGGTTTTGAAAAGCCGTGCTTAGTGTGCACGGCTTTTTCAATGAAAGCTACTTAATCGAAATCCGGGTCGCTACAATGGCACGGGGCCATTTGACACCGCTGGCATGTCTTATAGTCGAAGTAGGTGTCATTGGCCCGACTGTATACTTCATCCTCTGACAACAGAGCATCCATTCGTTTGAGTCGACTATACGCTTCGGACATCTTGCCTTCCAAGTCGATAAAGTAGTAAGGATAAAAACCGAGTGGGAATTGCTGGCTGCCCGCCCCTGGTTCGTTGTCCAAAGATTTCTCTACTGGCACTGTTTGCAGCCATTCCAGTAGCTTCATTGCAAGTAACTGCTCCGTTGTTAGATACAGGAACGAAAAATCACCTGCCTGTTTACCGAGCGCAGTGTTCAATCGCTCAATGGCCTTGTCGAAATTGCCCAAGCGGCATTCAACAACTCCGGCCAGGTAATAAGCCCGTTTGTCGAACCGCATTCTAAGCAGATACTGGTCAATTGTCAGTAGGCTTTCCTCCAACTGCCCGGCTTCAGCCAGGCAAAAGGCCTTGGCAAACAAAATGCTTTCATTGCCTTGTAGACCCGTTGGATGCAAGTTGTCTTTCTTGAAATGAAGCAAAAACAACTCAATGTCCACGAGAGCTGCGGCGTAGTCTTTCACCTTTGCTTTCGCATAGGCTCGGCACTTATAAAAGTGAAAATTACGAGGACTGTCCGCTATTGCCTTATCTAATAAGGTCAAGGCTGCTTTGTAGTTGCTTTGAGCTAGGTGGAATAGCGCCCGGTCGTACTCAAAGAAACCTGCCCCGTTCGTGATGCCGTTTTCGTATAGAAGACCCATTTTAACGGCTTTTTGGGGTTGAATAATTTTTATGTGTAATGTCGCTTAATGTGCCCCTTTCACCGCGTTTTGCTTTCTAGTCAGCAACTGCAGGTTCTCGAAGGTGGTGAGGCCCCCGTTACTTATCGCCGTGATGTGGTCCAACTGAAAGTCGAGCTTGTTTTTGCTTCGGTAATCGCCTTCCGCGCTTTGGTAGTACCCTTCGGCATCGCGATGCTTCTCGTACACATGGTCACTGAGCCATTTCCAGTACGCCGGGTTCTGCTCCCGGATTTCGCCCATCGGCAGTTCCTCTAGTCGGCGTAGCTCCTTCCGGTCGGTGGGGATGATGGTCGGGCGTTGGTACAGGTCGGGGTTGCTGATGCGGCGGATGGCCAAATCGACTTCATGCAGGAAGTAGCGCTTGTCGTGGCCAAAGAAGGTTTTCCATTGTGATTCGTGCTCGTCCCACAACTGGCTTTTGTAGGCTTCTTCCTGCGAACGACTGTAATCGCCCGCCAGAATATCCTTCGCCACGTTGGTCACATCAAACTTGGCGCGGTCCTGCAACTCGATGTAACTCGGCAGTGACTCGCTTTGGTAGTAATACTGCACGATGTCCTTGACGTCCTGCGGGCTGTACCCCGGGTACAAGTCGTGGCCAAAGAAAATCTGGCTCTCGATGGTCGCGCTCAGTTCCTGCAGCTGCGCTTCCGACAGATAATCCGCCACCGGAGCCTTCAGGCCCGCTACCAGCGTGGGGAGCGCATGCATCAAATCGGCGTAGGGCTGCTTGAGATTGCTGTACACGAGAACCTCGCAGTTCTTCTCCCGGGCTTCCTCCTCGAACTGACTCAATAAGGAGAAGTGGTAAATGCCGAGCGGCAAGCGCTCGATGAAGGGCATGTTTTCCAGCTTCTCCTTGTCGGCTTTGTCGATGTGGTCGTTCACCAACACCGCGAACTCTTCAATCTTGCTGATGGAAATCAGCCGGACGAGCTGCTTTTGGGTGTTTTTCTGCGTGTCGTTAAAGTCCGTGTTCTCCTCGATTATCAACCGTTCGGGGTTGACCCAGGCAACCTTGTCCTCCCAGTTGTCAATGAAGCTGACGATATAAGCTTCCTTGGTGCCACCGGCCTTTTCGCCGCGCAGCCCCCGCCCAATCATCTGCGTCATCAACGTCGGCGAGATGGTCGGTCGGGCCAGGAAAACGGTTTGGACATTGGGTAAGTCCGTGCCTTCCGTCAGGATGTTCACGTTTATCAACACGTCCAGCTCCCCGGCCCGGAAACGCTGGATAATCTCTTTGTTGCCCTTGCTGGAAATGGTGACGCCGGTGGCTTGGTCCCGAATGGAGGAGAGCACGTACTCGCAGCGGATGTCCTTCAGCTGAAATAGCTTTTTCAGGGCAATGGCGTTGTCCTGATTGAGTGCGAAAACGAGGGTCTGCTTGTATTTGGCCTTGTTCTCGCAGTAGCGGTTGACAATACACCAGTTGCGTTGGTCGTTTTGGGCGATGGTTTTGGCCGTTCCCTCGCCGATGCTGCCAATGTCGAAGTAGTTCAGCTTGTCCAGTTCCTGCTTGTTGAACAGGCTCAGGACGTTGAAATCGGTTTCGACACTCTCAAAGACGGGCTCGGACAGGATGCCGCGGGTAATGAGCTTGCGTAAGTCAATCTTGTAGATGATGTCGTCAGGGAACACTTTCGCCAGCAGCCCCTGCTCTTCCTCGACGGTGCGTAAGGGCGTCGCGGTCAACCCAATCATCCGAAACTGCTTGACGCTGCCGCGAATGCTCTCGACGAGCTTCCGGTAGGTACGGGCCGTCGCGTGGTGTGCCTCGTCGATGATGAGAAAGACTTCTTCCTGGTTAACCAGCCATTTATCCAGCAGGTACTGAAAGCCGGCATTCAGGCTGTCCTTGCTGGCAATGATGAGGTCATCCGTCGGGCGGATATGTACCGGCTTATCGTGAATGCCCGAGATGATGCGGTAGTTGAACGAGGGCTTGGTACGTAGAATGTCCTGAAAAGCCAGCCGTTCGTGGAACGTCGCCTTGGCCTGGTCCAGGAGTTCGTGCCGGTGGGCAATCCAGAGGATTTTCTTGTTCTGGTTGAGTAGGTTGGTGCACAGCCAATGGGCCGCCGTCAGGGTTTTTCCGCCGCCGGTTGGCAAAACGAGCAAGCCTGCGAAGGGTACCTTCCCGGACTTGGTGATTTTGTCGTTCAGCTGCTGCAAGGCCTCCTTCTGGTGGGGATAGAGCGTGATGCCGCTGTCCTGTTTGGCGACCTCGATGGTCCCGGCGTTGTCGTAACTTATCTGGTCCTGGCCGTTCTGCATGGTTTTGGCTGCCCCTTCGAGGCGGAAGGTGATTCGGTCGGTAGTGCGGCGGTCAAAATCGGCAATAGAGCTGTGTGATTCGCGCTTACACCACACGGTGATGTTGTTGGCTTGTAAAAAGCTGTCAATAATGGCCATCCGCTCGGGGTTGCGCCGGAGACCCATCCCGAACCAATCCAGGAAGTTGACATACTTCAACACCAGCAGCTTGCGGTCGCGCTCTTTTATCAACCCTAAGAGGTGTTCACAACCGGCGATTACTTCAGCCTCTTCCATAAAAACGAGATGCGAATGCTAAGAAAGGGCACAAGATAGGAGTAGCATCAAGCAAACTATCACAATTGCTCCAAGCTCATTAGTCCTGTCCATTTAGGTGGTCCTGCCAGATTTCTTCCCACTCACTTAAGTGCGCCTACGCGGATTCATAGCTTGGAAAGTCGTAGGATATAACGTCGGCCAGGTATTCCTTCTCCCACAGCTTGGTGCCCGGGTGCAGCACATACACCGGCCTGGTTTTGTACTCCACCAGCAGTTGCCGCGTGTCGTTGCCATCCATAAGAAACGGCGACAGCTTGAAGCACTTGATTTGCGCCAGGTCGAGGGTCAGGCCCGCGTGCGTGGTAATGGCTGCCTTATTGCTCATGGGATGCTTTCTGGTTAAGGCCGTGGGCGCGGGAGCCGAGCTTTTTCATAAAAAGGTATTCGCGTTTGATGACTTCGGGCCGGGTCATGGTTTTGGGCAGTGTCATCAGGACCGTGAATTGGAAATGCCGGCCGTGCTGCGCATCGGCCGCCAGGAGCTTGACCAATTCCACGTTGCCCCCGTGGCCCCGCGTGGCCACGTAGTCTTTCCAGCGGCCCCAGATGCCTTCTGTGCCGGAGGCGGAGCCAATGTATTGCTTGCCGCTGGACTGGTCCAGTATCAGATACACCCCGGCCGTGGCCGAGAGCATCCGGCACCACTCGTCGCGGGGCGACTGACTGGTGACGAGTTGCGTCAGCTCTGCGAACGAGAGGGTGAAATCCAGGTAGTCGGTAAAGGGCTGGCTGAACGGCTTGGGCTGAATTTCCAGGACCGTCTTGCCCACTTCCGGCCGCAGCCATTGGTGCCAGCTGATGGCGGCTTTGCCCCAGTCGAAGATGACCCGCTCTTTCAGGTCGGCAAAGCCGGGCACCTCGACCAGATTGTAGTAGTAATGTTCTTCGGTTTCGCGCTCGATGCCTAGCACCTGAAACACCCCACAAAGCGAGACTGGCTGCCCGGCTCGCCCAGGCAGGCCACGAGGAAGTCGCATTTGTCAAACACGCGGTTCCCCTGCTGGCGCTGGTAGTCGAGGAAGGCTGGCCGGTGGTTGCGGTAGAGGTCGTGGATGTCAATCGTGCCGCTGGTGTCGCGGTGCCGCACCAGCTTCGTTTTGGCCGTGCGCGGGAGGCCGCGGGCATAGAGCAGTTCCTGCAAGGTGATGGGATTGCCGCGCTCGGCTTCATCCGGGGCTTCCTTATAATGATAGGCGCAGCCATCGAGTACCCCCTGGTCCAATTCGGGGTAGCTGAAGACGATTTCCCGCCCGTTGGCTTCCCGCAAAATGGTGCACAGCTGTTCCGGGCCAAACCCCATCATATAAGTTATGGGGCTCTCGGCCGCTGGAAACTGCTCCTGGTAGGCATCCAGCAACGCGGTAAGCTCGCTTTCCTGGTCTGAAAGTAGTGGATTGGTCATTCGATTTGGGCCGGGGAATTAGCAGCCGGGCCTAATAAGAGCCAAAGAATCGGGCGGTGCAAATCGAAGATATCCCGAACATTTAGCTTAACCCCGGCAGCGATTTTCCGGCCCGGATGAGAACGACACGTTCTGTCGTCGTCTGCCTGCACCTTCGTTTAAAATTGGCACCTGAACCCATGCAGACCCCATTCATCCCACCCCTGGCAAGCGGCCTAGCCCAGGCGGATGCCCTGTTCACGTCCTGGCTACAGGAATGCGCCGACGTGCCAGCCGTGCAGGCATTGACACCGGCCACAAAATCCGGCCTGTTGACCGTCTTGCAGCACATTCTGGCGGATACCGGGGATATTAATGTAGACCACCAGGACATTTGGGCATTGCTGGCCGGGGCTACCTCTCTGCAATTTGGCCTGGCCACCGGGGAGGGCCACAACCGCGCCGTAGTGGTCGGACAGCAGCTATGGGCAGAATCCACCGTGCTCGGAGAGGCTACACTACCGGCCCATCGGATTTTGCTGGCCATTCAAAGCGGAATGGCAACGGAATTGGAAATGGACGAGCTAACCTACCTGCTGGAATACGTGGTGAGCCAGGCCGGCGACCAGGCCGAAGTTGTGTTTGGGCACGGCCTTAATCCGGCCCTCGGCGAAAGCATCCAGGTGATGATGCTCGTCAGCCGGCAGTAAGCCCACTTCTACCCTTCTGAGTAACCCCATGCTACGACCGCTGCGCATTATACGACTGGAATGTCAGACCGAGGAAGACCGGCAAGCCCGGGAAGAGGTGCTGAACACTCCGGTACCTCCCGGCCTGCCACCGAACACCAACATGCTCCTGGGTTCCGTTGCCCGCCGCTATCGGGGGCGGGGCCTGAGCCTGGCTGAGCTGGTCGAGGCCGGAAAGGACGGCTGGCAGCGGGCACAGCGCTACTTTGGCGCGGATACCGACAAGTTCGAGCGGTGGGGTCTGCTATGGGTGCAGGAGAGCATGTTGATGGCCCTTTACGACAATGAAAATATGGCCGGCCCTCCATCATAAAGGGAGTTTGCCGGCCGCTACTAATCCTTACCTTGCACCTTGCTTACGCTTCATCAGGAGAGCAGGTACCGTCCATTTGCCTTCTACTCCGGGGGATGAAATTGGGCAGCGTATCCGGTTGAAATCCTGGACGAATGGAAGCACTTGCTTTCCTCTGTGACGACCCACGCCCATTTTCTTCGTCAATTACTAGTGGTCCTGCGCCTGCAGCACCTCAAGCGGGCGGTGCCTTTTGTGGAGTTGCGCGACTACTTGTTGGAGCAGACCTCGCTGCGGGACCTGGCCGCTAACTACTCGCAGCGCACCCTGCAGCGGGACTTGCCCCAGATTGCCGAGCGCTTTGGCGTTACCATTGGGCACGACCGGCGAGCCGGCGGCTACGTGATTGTCTCGGCAGACCCGTTGCCCGAAGGCTACCAGCGCTTGCTCGATGCCTTTGAACTGCAGGAGTTCCTGCGGCTCCCGACGGCCCTGAGTCCGTTTGTGCAGTGGGAGTCCCGTCGGCCCTTGGGCACGGAGTGGCTGCAGCCGTTGCTGCACGCTGTGCAGCTGCGCCGGCAGGTCGCGTTTCAGTACCATAAGTTTTGGGAGGAAGCGCCCACCCATCGGACCGTTTCGCCCCTGCTGCTCAAGGAATTCAAAGGCCGGTGGTACCTGCTGGCGCACGAGCCGGCCCGCCAGGGGCTGCGGTGCTTTGGGCTTGACCGCATCCGGGCGCTGGAATCGACATCTCTTTCCTTTGAGCCCCCTGCGGACTTTGAGCCTGATACCTACTACGCCCACAGCTTTGGCATCATTCGTCCCGACCACGAGCCGCCGGCCGAAATAGTCCTGGCGCTGGAACCAACGCAGGGCCAGTACCTCAAGTCGTTTCCCCTCCATTCTTCACAACGAGTACTGGTGGATACGGACGAGGAGCTACTGCTTCAACTCACCGTGTACAATACCCACGACCTGCTGATGGAACTGCTCTCCCTTGGGGACCAGGTGCAGGTATTGGCCCCGGTGTCGCTGCGGAAGCAGATAAAACAGATTCATGCCACCGCTATGAAGGCCGGCCCCTTGTAGCGGGCAGCAACCAGCCGGCAGCCTACGACCCTAAACCATCACCTTATAAACAACATCACCCCCACTACATGGAAGCATCGAGTACCATCAAGAAAATGCTGGCCGGCAACAAAATTGTCGTTCCAACTTACCAACGCGCTTACTCGTGGGAGACCGAGGCGAAAAAGGAGAACTCCACCAAACAGGTGAATGTGTTCCTGCGCGACTTGGAGCAGTACAACACCAGTTCGGCCAGGACCCCCTACTACTTCGGGCACTTCCTGTTCGAGGAGATATCCAAGGAGGACTTCGCGGTGATTGACGGGCAGCAGCGGCTGACCACGCTCGTTATCTTTCTCTCCGCCTTGTTCACCCGCCTGAAGGCCATTCGGGAGTGGACCGACCCGGAAATTGAGGCCAGGGAAGACATGGTAAAGCGGAACTCGACCTACCGCTTTGAAACCGTCGATTACGACCGGCAACTATTCAGAGACTATGTCATCAACCAGGAGCGGAAGGATAACCGCGGCCTGCAAACCACCTCTGCCAAACGCATCGTCGCCGCCTTCGACTTTTTTACCAATGTCCTGGCTGAGAAAGACGAGCGCTATCTGGTGAAGATGCTGGAAACCATCAGTGAGGCCACCTGCACCACCCACCCGGTGCGGGACGAATCGGAAGCGATTCAGATGTTCATCTTTCAGAACAACCGGGGGAAAAAGCCCTCGAATCTGGAGATTATCAAAGCGCAGTTCATGTTTGCCGTGCACTTGCAAGGCGGGGAAGCCAAGAATGGCCTCATCGAAGAGATAAAGGAGCGATTTGAGAATATCTACAAGTCCATCTCCTCTATCGAAGGGTCCATTAAGGAGGATGAGGTGTTGGGGTACACCCTCCAGGTGTTTTTCAATTCCTTGTCGGAAAGCAGCGCGCTCGATAGAATCAACAAGAAGCTGGCGGTTGCCGACCCCGTACCTTTTGTCAAAGCCTTTACGCAGGCATTGGACACGAGCTTTCGGCACCTGACGACCTTCTTCAAACACGATGAGCCCGAGCACCATGCGATTCACTCGCTGGTAGCCCTTGGCGGATATAGCCTGGCCATCCCGTTTATCATCAAAGCCTACACGTTCCGGCTGCCGATTGAGAGCATCTGTCAGCTGTGCACCTCGTTAGAATCCGTGGTGCTACGGAGCCGGGTAATAGGTACACGGGCCGATTTAACGTCCCGTCTAAATGATGTGTATTCGGGCTTCACGGAGGAGACCCCCAGCATCGACCCGATTGTCAAGCGGGTCAATTATTTGAAAACAACCACCGAATGGTGGTACGCCTATTGGAACAAAGTGGAACTGAACAAGGCCTTACAAGGCTGGCTGCACCCGGCCACTGCCCGGTTCCTGTTGTGGAAGTACGAGAATCATTTGCAGAGCAAGGGCAAAAGCGGGTATGCCCTTTCCCGCTTCGATGCCGTTACCCGCCCGGAACTGGAGCATATTGCGCCCCAGACGCCAACGAAAGGGGAACCAGTAGCCGCGGGCTACCCGGCATACGACGAGGAGTTCAGAAACCAGTATATCGACTGCTTGGGCAACTACCTGCTATTATCCAAGTCTCATAACTGCTCGGTTGGGAACAGTCCGTTTCTGGAGAAGCGGGCTTCCTACACGCACACGGCTCAGCAACGGGAGATTCAGGACCTCAGCGCCGAATCCAACGTGTGGAGTAAAGAAATGATTACTGCCCGGAAAGCAAGCATCATTGAATTCATTACGGAGAACCTGTAATAGCAGGTAGCCGGGCCAGTGGCGATGCTACAGGCAGGAGAAGCAAAGAAGCCCAACCATAGTAAGGTTGGGCTTCTTTGTTTGGTAGTGCTAAGCCGTCCTTATCGATACCTATTATCTGACGAACAAGACAGAAGCCTTTGGTGCCCGTTAGGTAGCATAAGTAAGAGTTATAATGTCTAAACTGGGGCCGGTTCAGGTTTGCCCTGTGAAATTATCTGCGCGCAACTTATTGCCCTGTCAGGCGGCGCGCAGCCAGTCTTCCCACTCACGCCAACACCGCGTCGTGTTGCCCAGGGTATAAGCCGACACTAGCTCAACGGCTGGAACTCCTTCTCCGAAAATAGTGTCAAGTTTTTACTCGTGAAAACTTGACACTGTGACGTACCTTGCTTAATGAATCTCAACGCGTGCTCATGCCAGAGTCTATCATGCAGCGGGTCCGTCAGCAGGTATTGGCGGTTGAGCCGGGCCGGCTGCTGACCTACGCAGACCTAGTGACCGAGCCGTCGCAGTTCGGCGCGGTGGCGGCGGCCTTGAGCCGACTCAGCCGGGATGGGCTGGTGGTCCGCTACGCCAAAGGGCAGTACTACCGGCCTCAGAGCAGTCGATTTGGGCAGCTGCCGCCGTCCGAAGGTGCTATCTTACGCATCCTGACTACTACTGAAGAAGGGATAGTATCAGCTTATCTCACCGGCGCTGCACTTTATAACCAGCTAGGCCTGACTACCCAGGTGCCCGCTACCATCAAAGTGACGACCCCCAAGCCGCGGCGCACCCGGCCAAAGCGGGTGGCGTTTGTGGTGCGCCCGGTGCCGGAAGATGCCAGCGATGTGCCGCTGCTGCAGTGGCTGGAGGTGCTACGCGACCTGCGCCGCATTCCCGATGCCAGGCCCGATAAAGTGTTAGCCCGGGTGCAGCGTTTTGTCGAAGCACTTGCCTCGACCGAGCGCCGCCGCCTCGTGGAGCTGGCCAGCCGCCAGGCCCCGCGTCCGCGCAGTACTCGGCGCGCTGTTGGAGCTGCAAGGCGATAAACACGGTGCCGCTAGCCTACGGGCCACCCTTAATCCCCTCACCACCTACCGACTCGGGCTCAGCACCGCCGCCCTTCCCAACGCCCACCAGTGGAACATCCGATGACGCTTCCGCATAAAGCTATCGAGTGGTAGCGCACGGCCTTTGCTGTTGCTCCAACCAGCGGTTTTCAGCGTGGGAATTGGGTAACTTGCCGGCTATTGGTCTTTTTGTTTCCCTACCCCGTCGCTTCGTTACCGTTATCCATGAGCACCGCCCGCGAACAGCAAAACATTGAGTGGAAGGAATCGTGGCGGGAGGAATACTTCAAGTGGATTTGCGGCTTTGCCAACGCGCAGGGCGGGCGCATCTTCATCGGCAAAAACGACGACGGCCGCGTGGTAGGCCTGTCCAATATTCGCAAGCTGCTGGAGGACCTGCCCAACCAAGTGCGCGACTTGATGGGCATCCTGGTGGAAGTCAACCGCCACGAGGAGGCAGGACTGGAGTACCTGGAAATCGTCGTCGAGCCCTACCCATATCCTATTAGCTACCGCGGGCAGTACCATTACCGCAGCGGCAGCACCAAGCAGGAGCTCAAGGGGCCGGCGTTGAGCGCGTTTCTGCTGCAGAAGCAGGGCAAGCGCTGGGACGGGGTGCCGGTGCCGAGTGTTGCCGCGGCTGATTTGTCGGCCGAGGCTTTTGACTTGTTTCGCCAGCGCACCGCCAAAAGCGGGCGCGTCGATGAACAGGTGCTGCACGACAGCAACGAGGCTTTGCTTGATAACCTGAACCTGGTCGACGGCGACTACCTGAAGCGAGCGGCGGTGCTGCTGTTTCACCCGAACCCCGAGAAGTTTGTGACGGGGGCGTACGTGAAAATCGGCTTCTTTGCTACCGACGATGACCTGCGCTACCAGGATGAGGTACACGGGCCGCTGCTGCTGCAGGTGGAGCGGACGCTGGACTTGTTGCAAACCAAGTACGCCAAGGCTCAGGTGCGCTACGAAGGCGCCAGCCGTATCGAAGAACCGCCCTTTCCGGCGGCTGCCCTGCGCGAGGCCCTGCTCAATGCATTGGCTCATAAGGACTACAGCGGCGGCACGCCGGTGCAAATCAGCGTGTACGAGGACCGGCTGCAGTTCTGGAACGAGGGCCACCTGCCCGACAGCTGGACCGTGGAAAACCTGCTGCGCAAGCACCCGTCCAAGCCCTTCAACCCGGACGTGGCCAACACGCTGTTCCGGGCGGGCTACATTGAATCCTGGGGCCGGGGCACCATTAAGATGTTGAATGAGTGCCGTACGGTGCACTTGCCGGCCCCGCGTTTCCACTTCGAAGCCTCGGGTTTTATCGTAGCGTTTGCCGAGTACTCGCCGGCCTACTGGCAGGCCCAGGGAGTACGCGCCGACCTGGTGCCGGTGCTGCTCTATACCGGGCAGCACGGCAGCATTACCAACACCCTGGTGCAGCAGCAGCTGAGCGTGAGCAAGCCTACTGCTACCCGCTACCTGAGCGAGTTGGAAAAGGGCGGTTGGCTGCAGAAATCCGGCAAAACCGGCGTGGGCACTCAGTACACGCTGCTTGATTCTTAAAGGGCTCACAAAGGGCTCATCACTTCCCGGTAGGATTTAACAAAAGTGTCTTGGTAGCGCTAGAACACTGTTTTTGGTGCAATACTGCGCAATGGCAATGGGATCAGTAAGGGCTCACGGGGTCTGGTATGCTTCGGCAAATAAGCAGCTTGGACTGCCGAATGGAGAATCTGCTCTATAACCCAGCGGCAGCCCGTTGCTGCTGCTCTAAGGCCCAGTCCTCCGGGGACAAGATGGCCTGCATAAAAGCGGAGTAGCCCACGTCGCGCCGCTCCAGCGCATGCCGGCGCAGGGCCAGGCTGGATTTAGCGCCCGCAAAGCCGCCCTTCTCCATAGCTTGGCGAAAACGTTCGGGCAATCCTTCCAGCCAGTGCCGATAATCTTCCTCCGTGACTTCGCCGTCGGCCAGCTGCTGGTACCGGTACGTGGCGTTGCCCAGGCGGAACAGCCGGGCCATCGCGGCCCGTTGGCCTTCGGGCAGCTGCTGCAAGGCCTGCAGCTGGGCCTGGTGGTGCTTGTCGAGCGGGTGACGCGGTTGCAGCAGTTCTTCCATGCTATTCCGCCAGCCCTTGCTTGGCAAAGCTGGATAAGGCGTGGTTGTTTTCGTAGAGCAAGCCCGCCCGCTTGCCAGCGTTGAAATTGGGCCCATCCCCGCGCAGCACCTGCCAGATGTTGGCGTAGGCTACGCGCACCGACGAGCGGGGCTGCTGGCTGCCGGGCTGGAGCAGCACCTCACACGTGAAACCGTCGGCACCGATTTGCAGATTCCACACCGTGCTCTGGTGCAGATGCAGTGTGCCGAGCATGACCGGGCCGTTCTCCGTCTCAAAGTAGGTCGTGCACACCATGAAATGATGCTGCGGGGTGGAAAGGCCGGCGTGCACCTGGTGCAGAACGGCGGCTACATCATGCGGCTCGCGGGGCATAAGACGGTCGTTACGGTTGGTTAATAGTCCACGGGGTAGGGTAGTTCTCGCGGTGGATACGCTCATTGTAGTACACCGAATCGGTTGGCAGAAAGGTAAGCCGCTCGTCCACTTCCTCCCCAGGCGGGATGACTTTGCGCAGCAGCTGGTAGAGCTGCTCGAACGGAATCGTGGCGCGAAAGCGGTCAATCCAGGGGCCCGGGGCGTGCGGCTCATCGTCTTCCGGGTAGCGCACGAACTCCGTGTCGAAGGCCACGAAGTCGGGACCGATTTCAAGGTTGGCGACCTCGCCGTGGTGCAGGGAAAACACCGCCGGGTAGTGCCGGTGCTGCGGGTGATTGTCGCGGTCGTAGTAGTGCCCGCCCAGCAGGTAATACACGCTCGGGTCAGCGAGGTCCCTTGCGACCTGGTGCAGCAGCTCCGGCAGATTAGCCCAGGTGTTCTGATTTTCCATTGACGGAGCCGCAGGGGGTAGCGAATGAGGATAAAATTCCAGTATGAGACGGAAATTGGTGAATAAATTCCAATAAGAGGCGTCTGAATGCGTCAGGCATGCTCAGCTGCGCAGCTGACTGCGTGGGATTCTGATAGGGTATGCGGTTACGGCTCAGACTATCCTAATTTTGCGGAGTAGGCCACAGGCCATCATAAGCAGGGAGATGCCGTCCTGGTAAAAATTGGTGCCGGACGCTAGCAATTTTGCAGGTTAAAAAGCGTAACAGCTGCCTGTTTTGCCCGTATTGGCTAGCTTTGCCTGCCAAACTGATTGCCGAGTATGCTAGCTCAGAAATCCTACGCTTTGCATAGCTGCCCCTCGTCAGCGGTTCACTCTGCGGACTGGCTGCGCTGGGCTCACCGGCAGCCGCTGCCCATTCAGCAGCGGCCCGCCCTGTTTGTGGGCTCCCTGGCCTAACGCTCCCCATTTCCTGAAATCAGTGCCCTGCTGCGCTGGCGTGTAGCCGGCGGCGCTGATAAGCTGTTACCTGCCCGGCCGCGAGCTGCGGCTGCAGGCGGGGCGTTTCCCATCCTTTCCGTCGATATTTTCCATGGCCGCGAGTCCGTATCGCCGCTTTTCCAGCATTTGCCCTACCGTGCAAAGACTGGTCATCCGGCTCATTCAAGAAGAATTTACCCCACTACTATCTCTTTCCACTGCTGTTACCGAGGCCGCCTGGGCCCGCGCCGTGGCGCTGGCAGACCCCACCTTTTATTATTGTACGGCTGCCGAACCCGCCATTCGAATTTGCCCGGAATCCTACGAGCAGCTGCGTGAGCAACTGCCCCGGTAACTGACAAGGGCAGAGTAGCGCTGCTGGCTTTTGCTCAACCGTTGAAGTACAAAGGCAACGGGGCCGCGCAACCCTTGCCTTTGGCAGGGACCCAGCTTGTGCGGAAGCATTTTTGTTTCTCCGCTTGTCGACCCCTACAGACTGGCGCCGGGCCCTTCTAGTGCGCCAGGAGGGCCCGGTGGGTTACCCGAATGATGGATTGTCTTCCCGTTTTCGGGGACAGGCGACCTAATCGCGCGCAGGAGCAACCGTGAAATAGTCGTGGACGAGCTCGTGGAATTGGTTAGCCGTGAAGGGTTTAATGAGATAAGCGGAAGCAGACAGCCAGATAGCCCGCTCCAAGTCGTGCGGTTGCCGGGAGGAGGTGAGCATGGCCACGACCTTGGCGCACTGCTGCTGCTCGGGCAGGGCGCGGTACGCTGCCAGAAATGCAAAACCGTCCATGACGGGCATGTGCACGTCCAGTAAAATCAAATCGGGGCGGGTGCGAATATCGTCGGCGCGCTGCGCGTGGATGATGGCCAGTGCTTCTTGCCCGTTGGCGGCTTCGAGTACGTGCTGGGCTGGGCCCAGCCGGGCCAACAACCGGCGGTTCAAAAACCGAAGGGTGGGGTCGTCGTCGACCAGTAAAATGCAACGTAGGGAGTCCATGGCTAGCAATTCAAGCATGAATGGCCGACACAGAGTAGCGAGGCAAGCCAGTAGATTAGATAGTTACCCAACGGCAAAGCGGGCATTACGACTGAATTCGCTGGCTTTTTTTAAACCGCAGCCCTTGCGCCACGCTCTGTCGGCATATAAAAAGCCCCCTCTTTCCTGGCCACGATATTTTCCTGCTAGCCTAGCTAAAACAAGCTGCACTGTTTCACGCTTTGCTGATTATACCCTAGCGCGTTTATCTAACAGCAACCCCGTGCAAGCCCCCTTGAATTTCGGCCCCGCCGAACAAACCACCGACCAGCGTCGTGAAATTGCCAATCGCGCCCTAGCCGTCACCGTAGAAGAAGCCAATCATGCCAAGGCCGAGCTCATGGCCCTCTACGACCGCTACATAGCGGGCGAGGTAGATTTGTACGCCATCAGCATCCATGTGGGGGAAGCGACGCGTCAACGGCTGTTCGAATTGCTTAACGACGAGTAAATGGGGCAGGGGCTGTTGCTACTAGCAGCCCCTGCCCCGCACTTTCTGCTACTCGCCTTTACGCCGTGCGCTCGTGGCCGGCCAGCGCGACCAACTGGTCATAGCAGCGCAGCTCGTGGCTGAACAGCGCATGCGCCTGCGGGGTCGCAAACCAATAAAAGTGGCGTTTGGCCTTGTCCGGGGAGAGGAGACGAATAACCTCAACGGAATGGCCCCAGGTGGCCAGCAACCGCTGCACCAGCGGCACGTAAAGCGGCCGGTTGTCTTTCTTGATTTCCACCAGCCGGGCGTAGTTAAAGCGGTACTCCCTAGCCCAGGGCTTCATCTGCCCGTGCATCATCCGGTTAAGCCGGTAGCGGACGAAGCGCAGGGCCGTAGGATAGTTGATGACCAGGGCCGGGTCGGGAAAACCGGCGGGAATGACGGGCGAATCCATGCCGCGAAGTACACAATTTGCTTCCCTACTGCCCAATCACGTACACCGGCACGGCCTGCGCGTCGGCGCCGCGGCCGGTCTCCTTTTTCACTTCTCGGCCGTCGAGCAGGATGGAAGCCGTTATTTCCGACGTCGCAGTGCCCCCGTCGAGGCTGGCTAGCAGGCCCACGTGGTCACCCTGCTTCATGGTGCGCTTGAAGCGGTAGGTAGCCGGCAGTGGAACGTTGTTCATCGTCGTGGTGCCGCCGCTTTCGTTGTCGTAGCTGATGTAGTCCGATGCGGGGGCGGTGGTGGAAGAAATGCGGTATTCCACCTGGTATTCCCTGGCGCCGGCGGGCGTCGCATCATCCTTGGAGCAGCTGACGGCGAAAGCCAGGGTAAAGCCACTGAGCAGCAGATAAGTCAGTCGTTTCATAGGTCAGAATGGCGGGGGTTAGCGAAAGTGGTAGCGCAGGCCGGCGCTGGCGTAGCCCGGCCACTGGTCGATGAGCGGGTTGTTAAACAGGTAGCCCTTGGTGGCGGTGGCCACGAGCGAGAGCCGGTTGCCCAGGAAGCAGTCGACTTCAGCCCCGGCCTGCGGGCCGTAGGTGAAGCGCTGCGGCTCCTTGGCATCTGGGGCCAGCTCGCTGGTACCGTTTTCGCCGGTGCGCTCGTAGCCAGCGCCGGCGCCCAGCAGCAGGTGCACGTAGGCCACTTCGCCCAGCCGAAACAGCTGCGGGGCCAGCAGCACCCGGCCCACGTAGCTGGCGTATTCACCGCGGCCACTGAGGGTGCCGGCGTCGCGCAGCCCGCTGGCGCGCAGGGCCAAGCGGTTGGTGAGCATGCTGGTGTAGCTCAGTTCGTAGAAGTCACCCTTCTCGGAGCGGCCCAAGTGGGCTCCCCAACTGGCAATGTGTTTTACGTGGCGCTGGGCGGAGGCCGGCACGGCGCCGGCCCCCACCAGCAGCAGGGCCACTAGCAATAGGTTCTTCATAAGGGGTTAGTTGCGGGGGCGGGCCCGGTCGGCTTTGATGAGGGCGTTTTGCACCAGGATGTCAGAATAGACCATTTCGGCTGCCTGCCGCGAGGGGCCGGGCTGGGCGGCTTCGGCCAGCAGCCGGTCGGCTTCCTGCCGCAGCTGCATGGCCTTAATCATGTTGTCGTTTGAGGTGTTGAGGGCTACCATCCGCTCGCCCTCGGTCATGGCATAGCGTCCGGGGTTTTTCAGCGTGGCATTCATCTCGATGCTCTGCTGGGTCATCTCGTCGGCAATCTTGTAGTAGCCAAAGGCCGTGGCAATCTTCTTTTTCTGCATCATCTCCTCGTAGGCAAACGTGGAGACGGCCGCTTCCTCGCGCTTGGCCTGGTACTCGCGGGAGCTCATGCGGTTGTTGCCGGCCGTGGCGCCGGAGCCGAAGCGGGAAAACACGTCGTAGACCGTGTTCAAATCCTGCTGGGGGTTGTTGAGCTGCAGGGCCTGGCGCAGGCGCTCGGCCTTCTGGAACACGGGCATGTACTGGTTGCTTTGCCCCCGGCCCGACATGGCCAGGGCGCGGGCAAACAGCTCCTGGGGGTTGGAGAGTCGCAGGTCCTGAATGCTCTGCACCTTGCGCAGGTCGGCCTGCACCTGGCGCTGTAGCTGCAGGGTCTCGTCGGTGATGTCCTTCACCTGCCCGGTAATGTCCTTGGTCACGCCGGCAATCTGCTTGGCGTCCTTGATGACTTGGTAGTTTTTGACCGTTTCGGCCCACTCCTTGAGCTGCTTGGCAAACTGGCCGATGTGCACGCCCATGTGCAGCGGGTCGTTCACCACGGCCTGTGCCGCAGCATCCCTACCAGGAGCGAGTGCTAGTATGAAGGCCGCGAGGGCCGGCAAAAGCGTCTTTTTCATCGTTGTATCCGGTTTAGTGTGGGAAAATGAATCAGCGGGCCGCGGCTTCGGGGCCCAGCTGGCCGGCGGCCGCGGTGGTAATCAGAATGGGGTAGCCGTCGGGCAGCAGCACGTCGCGCAGCTTGGTGCGGGTTTTGGGCCGCGACAGGACGGAGGCCGCCACGCGGCCGCCCACGCCCACCACGGAGTTGGCGGCCGAAGCCGAGCGGTCAATGGCCGTGCTGATTTCCTGGGTGGTCTGCTGCTGCAACTCGTTGCCCGCCATGCCGGCTTCTCTGGCCACGCGCTTCACCGGGTCTATCATGATGCCCGGCATGTAGTTGAAGTCATAGATGTCGGCCTGCACCCGCGTCGGACCCAGGCGGTTGACTTCCAGCGTCACGTTGTTGGCGCCCACGGTGGCCACGCCGGCGAAAACCATGTTCTTGGGAAAGGTCACGCCCGAGATAACGGCATCCTCCAGCAGGCGCAGGATGACCACCGAGCCGGTGCGCACCTTCTGCTCGCCGTTGATGACGCACTTGAAAAACACGTCGGGCGCCAGCTGCTGCTCGCGCTGGCTGCCCTGGGCCATCATCCGGCTGGCGTTGCCCACTTTCACGGTGTTGAAGCCATCCACGCCGGGCGCGCTCATCCGGGTGGCCAGCAGTTGCGCGGTCTGGTTGGGGTCGCGGTAGCGCTTGCCGGTCATGCGCTCGTAGGCGGCGCGGGTTTCCGGCGGTGAGGAGCCCAGCATGGCCAGCACGTCCGGGTCGGTTTCAAACGGGGTGCCGTCCACGTCGCGGGTTGGTACCAAGCTGCGCCCGCTTCGCCCCGCACCAGCCCGGCGGCTGCCTCCCCCGCCCGCCGCAATACGCCGGCGCGGTACCACCAGGGTTTGCGCCCGGTAAGAGCCCGTGGAAGGGTCCTGAATCGTGGTTTCGATGGTGTCCACGTCGGCCGCGGCCAGGCGGGCCGCCTCCGCACGGCGGGCGGCGGCCTGGGCCGTCGCCTGAGCCCGGCGCTTCTTGCGCAACGCTAGGCCGGTGGTATCGACGGCAAATACCTCCACGACATCCTGCTCGGCGGCCCGGGCCGGGGCACTTTGGGCATCTTGCTCGGCGCGGCGCTGGGCTTCAATCTGAGCCGAGGGGGAGGCAGTGGGCGCCGGCGGCACCGTTTCTACCGAGGGAATCTCGGGCTCGATGTTGGCTGAGGCGGCCGCGACGGGCTCGCGCTCTTGCTGGGCAGCTTCCTTTGCCGATTTCAGCCAGAGCAACAGGCCACCGATGATGAGCACGAGCAGCAGGCCAGCAACGGCCATCCAGTTTGAGCGCAGGATTTCCGTGGGGGTGCGTTTAACGGCCGCAGTTGGCTGCTCATTCTCCGGCGGGGACGCCGAGGCGGCTGCTTGGGTAGGGGGATTGATGGGTTCCATAGAAATAGCCAAGCAGGGTTAGATGGTGGCGGCGCGGTTAATCACGCGGGAAGGCACAGGCAGCACCAGCACCCGGGCGCCGTTGAGTTCGCGCAGGGTTACTTCCAAGTAGCCGCGCTCGGTGGCCGCGTACAACGGAATGGCATAGGTCAGGTAGCCGGTCGTGCGGCCGGTAATCACCTGGTTGGGGCCTCCGCCCGAGGGCGCCAGCGGGCGGCGGGCCTCGTTCTTTTTGCGGGCCAGAAACTTCTTCTGCGCGTTTTCCACCAGCTGGAAGTCGGTGAAATCCACGTTGTAGTCGATGTTGGTCTTGTTGATGACCTTGAAGCGCAGGTAGGTGAAATCCTTGTCGTTGCGCACGTTGGCCAGTGAGAGCACCAAATCATTGTCGACCACGGCCACGGCCTGGTGCTCCTCACGGGCTTTGCGCAGCGTCTGGAGCTTGCCCTCGACGACGGCTTTCTTCTCCCGCTCCTTGTCCAGGGCCAGCTCGTTTTCCGGAGCGGTGCCCGTGGAGCGGGCGCTTTTGCCATTGATGCTCAGCGCGCCGTCCTTTTGAAAGTCGTAGAGCTGCAGCACCGGGCGGTTCACGTACACGAGCCGTCCCATCCAGTACTTCGAGCCGTAGCGGATGAGCATGGGAGTGGGCGGGGCGTGCTTGCGCCTGGCGCGCACAAACACGGCGTTGGCCTCAATCTTGACCAGGTAGTTACCTGCCATGCCCACGTCGACCAGCGACACCGGTCCGCCAAAGACTAGGTAAGTGGTGGAGGAATCGGACACGGCCACGTCCAGAAGGTCATCGGTGGCCACGACGGCCGAGGCCGGGGTGGTAGCGCCCGTTTGCGCGCCAGCAGGCACCGTTGGGAGAAGCAGTAAAAGGAGCCCCAGCAGGGCCGGAAGGGTGTAAAGTCGCATCGGTGAAAGGGATAAAAGGTTAGTTGGCCGGGGTAGCGGGAGCGGTAGTTGGCTTGTCGCTGGGGGCCAGCGGCGCCGTGGGCGCGCCGGCCGGGGCCAGGCCGCGCTCGGCTTCCTGCAGGCGGCGCTGCCGGTCGGCTTCCTGGGCCTGCAGCAACTCCTGCTCTTCCCGTGTGAGCTGCGGGCTGTAGGGGATATAATCGAAGTTGGTGATGAGCAGCCCGTAGGGGTTGGCGTCCGAGCGGTTGGTTTCCACCAGGTTGAACTTGGCGGCCAGCGGCAGGGGCTCCTTCTGCTGGCCCCCGATGAAAATGCGCTGCTTGATGTAGACCGAGCCTGACCAGGGGCGGCGGCTCATGTCCACGAGCACGCTGTCCACGGTCACCACGTTGCGGGCGGCGTAGCGCTCGTAGTTCTGCAGCACCTGCCCGCGGGTGAAGCCCTCGTAGATGCGCCGGCCGCCGCGCCCCTCAATCAGGGGCAGGGCCGCATCCAAGTTGGCCTTGTAGGTGTATTGGTCGTGGCCAAACATAGTTTGCATGAACTGGCGCACCAGGTTGCGGGCCTCGTAGGGCGTGTGGGCATCGTTGCCGGCTGAGAGGGCCGCTACCGAGCCGGTTTGCGAGACGACGTACACGCGCCGGCCGCTGTTTTCGTAGGCTCGGTACACCAGGAAACCCGAGGCCAGGGCCACGAGCAGCAGGGCCAGCACGCTGCCCAGCGCCAGGTTGCGCATGGTGGAGAAGGAAGTACTTAAGTCTTTGGCGGAATCCATTGGTGAGAGTCTGTTTGTGGTAATTGGTACATTTTCTCCCCACTGCCCTTACTGGCTAATGGGCAGCAGCACCTTTTTGAAAGAATCGTCGAACCCGCCGGTACGGCCCCGATAGGGGTACACCACCAGGGCAGGCTGCTGTTGCTCGTTCTGGCCTGTGAAGGCGTAGAGGGTTCCGCGCACCGTCAGCGGCTTGCGGGGTTCGATGGGCGTCACCGTGTACCGCTCACGGCCGGGTACATTTAAGTTGAGGCCCCCCACACGGAACGAGGCCAGCGTATCCCGGCCGTTGGGAGAGTACAGCGGCAGCGAGGCCGGTACTTTCTGGCGGCCGAAGCCCTGCGGTATCCACTGCAGCACGGCCTCGTAGGAAATGCGGTAGCCGGGCGCGACTTTCTGACCATCGGCGCGGTCCGGGTCCGATTGCCACAGGGCCGGCAGCCGCAGCTGCATGGGCTCAGCTTTCAGGGCCCGAACGGAAACTACCTGCAGGTAGCCTTCGCGCGGGGTCTGCTCGGCTACGCCGGGTTTGAGGTCCACGGCCGCAAGGGGCAGTGGGGCCGGAAGGGTAGCTGTGGGCGCAGTTGCGGCCGGCGCCATCGGAGCAGCAGCATGTTCCGTCGTAGGGTTAGATTGACAGGCTGCGGTTAGCCACAGGGTAAAGCCGGCCGCGATGCATAGAGGAAGATTCTTCATGGATAAGAAGTCAGCGGGGATGAGTTATTTGGTCCAGATGCCCGAGGCGCGCTGGCGGTAAGACGGGTTCAGCGCTTCCGACATGGTGATAGTGGGCAGGCCGGAGGAGGCTGATGACGTAGCGGATTCACCCGCGTCGCTGCTACCGCCGCCAGTGCCACCTCCCCCACCGGGGCCGTGCGCCCCTCCCCCGCCGCGGCTGCCCCCGTTGCCCAAGGCGCGGCCCACGGCGCTCGACAACCCCCCGCCGCCAGGCGAAGCCACGCCGGCCACGGCCGTCGCGGCGCCCACAGCCGAGCCGACCATGGAGCCCACGAAGCCCTGCACCGCCGAGGAGCCGATGAACATCGACGTGAGGTAGGGCACCATCACGTAGAGCAGCACGAAGGCCACGGACATGACCATGAACTTCTCATCGTCCACCGACTGCTGCGGGCCGTTAGTCAGGCCACTAAACAAGCCGTTGGGGGCCTGCGCCGTCTCGGCGTAGAAGCCGTAGATGGTGTCGAGCAGCACGAACGTGAGCCCCCAGAGCTGCACGGCCAGGAAGTTCTGCAGCCACTTCATGGCCAGTTGGCCAAAGGCTGGAATCACCGACAGGGTCATGGCAATCGGACCGCACACGTACAGAAAACCCAGAATGAACTGCTGGATAAACTGCATGATGTGGCGGATGATGAGCACCGCCGTGGCCGTAAACAGCCGCGTCAGGATGCCGGAGAGCGTGAACGAGCTCAGCGTTTGGGAAATGCTGGTCATCAGCGAGCTGGCGCCGGCCACGATGTCGCCGATGCCCATGGAGTCATTGCGCGCGGCGGCCGCCACCGACGCCGGCGTGGTCAGGTCGCGGATGGCTTCGGCCGCCGACTTATCAGTCGAAAACATGGCCGTGAAGGCGGCCAGGCCCGCGCCCAGCGTGTCCATCAAGGTTTGGTAGAAGAACAGCAGGAAGAGTATCCAGGTGGCCTTGATAATCGGGCCCCAGTCCATGGCCAGGCCGCTGCCGGAGATAAAGCCCCGCCCGATGGTGTAGAGCAGGGCGATGCCCATCAAACTGGGTGTGATGAAGCGGCAGGCGGTGAGCACGACCTGCAGGGTCTGGTCGCAGGCCCGCAGAAAGCCCGGGTCGATGCCGTAGGCAACCATGGCGAGCATACTCATTTGGCTAGGGCCCCTCTGCGGGCCTGTTTATCTTCCACAAACTGGTCGACGGCGTAGTCCAGGCGCTGTACCCGCACTGGCTCGTACTCTAGCTGCCCCTCGGCATTGAGCAGCACGTGGCCATTCTTGTCGGTTTTGGGCCGCTGCTGGGTCTGCTGGTAGAACTTGACCAGCTTGTTGAGGTGGTTGCGCTCCACGGGTTTGGAGGTCAGAATGGCGTCGAGCTGCGGCGAGGCTTCCAGGGCGAAGACCTTGCCCTTGGCGCCCTGCTTGATGAAGAACTCCCGCAGGGCCTCCGTCGAGCGCACCGACTTAATCAAGTCCATCTCGTGGCCGGTCAGGCCGAGCGGAGCCTGCAGCTGGGCCAGGGAGTCGGGGTTGACGTGGCGCAGGATAATCTTGGTGGCCGAGTTGTTGATGATGGCCGGCCCGATTTTGCTGCTGGTAATCTCGGTGATGCCCTGGGTGATGATGGTGACCGAGCCGTTGGTTTTGCGGATGGTGCGGTACATCGACTCGATGAATTCCGACAATACGCCCGAAAGCATGGTCCAGGCCTCGTCCAGGGCGATGTACTTGATGTCGTCGGGAAACTTGCGAAACAAATCCAGCGACAACTCGGTGATGAGCATGGCCACCACGGGGTACAGGTCGGGGTCGGCCTGCACCTTGGCCAGGTCAAAGCAGATGAGCCGGTACTCCGACAAATCCACGTCGCGCTTGGCGTTGAGCACCCGCTCGTAGCGGCCGCCGGTGATGTACTGGCCCAGCACCAGGAAGAACTGGTGCATGTCGATGTACTTCAGGTTTTTCTGGTACTGCCGGCGGGCCCCGTCCAGTGGGTCGGGCTCCACCCCGTCGCCGGGCAGTGCCACGGGCTTCTGCATCTCGTGGTCAAACTGCTCGACAAAGCGGTAGAAGCTCTCCATGCCGGGAAACTCCTCGTCCTTCTGGTTCAGGCGCGGGCTTTCGTTCAGGCAGGCGTAGTACTCAATCAGAAAGCGCGAGAGAATGGTGCGCTCACTCTTGTCCAGGGTCGTGTCCTTGCCGCCCTTCCAGAGCGCGGCCAGCAAGGCCAGGTGGAAGTTGGTTTTCTCGTCGTTGTAGAGCCACTTGCCCGAAGCGTCGCGGGGCACGACGAAGGGGTTGAACTCGATGGGCCGCTGCGGGTCGTACTCGAAGTAGGTGTTGTCGAAATCTTCGCCGTTGAGCGACTGCAGCACGTTGCGGTAGGTGCCGCCCACGTCCATGATGATTTGCCGGGCGCCTTTCTCGAAGCGCTGCACAATCAAATTGCCGAAGGTGTAGCTCTTGCCCGAGCCTGACGGGCCGATGACAATGGCGTTCTGGTTGTCCAGGGCCGTGTTGAACAGGTTTACCTGCACCAGGTTGCGGAACCGGTCGGTGAGGTACTCCCCCACTGGGTCGGTTTTGTAGGTGGCCGTCCAGTGGGTATAGCAGGCACCGCGGTCGGCGGTGCTCGTCAGCCAGCGGTCCGGCACCTGCCAGGCGTTGCCGGGCAGCAGGCCGAAGAACACGGGCAGCGCCAGGTAGCTTTCGACGACGCTTTCCGTGCCGAACATGTAGCGGAAGGCGGCCGTGGCCCGCTCCACGTTCTCGCGCCGGCTGGTGTCGTTCGTGTCCCAGAGCACGCAACTCAGGTGCAGGCCCATAATCTGCTTGTTCTCGGCCCGCACCTCGGCGGTAAACTCCTCGACTTCGGCGGCGCGCAGGTGGTTGTCCTGAGTGGCCAGAAAGGAAAGGGAGGCGTTGAGCTTGCGGTCGGTATCCAGCGAGCTGAGCTCGGCGCGGGTATCCTGAATCAGCAGGGCCTGGGTGAGCACGTGCGGGCACTGCAGGATGTGGGTCAGCGGGTAGAGCATCGGCGCCGTCACCCCGTAGGAGTTGCGCACGGCCGGGTAGGCATCGGAGCCCTGCCCCACCATGCTCAGCACGTTGACCTTGTGCTCGCCCACGCTGAAAGTGCCCAGGTCGTTGCCGATTTCGCGCTCCTGCCGGGTGGGCTGGCCGTCGAAGTTGAGGTTGAAGTACTGCAGGTAGAGCTGGTGAATCTCCGCGCTGGGCAGCCGCTCAAAGGTCACGCCGCCCAGGTTTTTGATGCCCTGAATGAATTCCACGGCCCCGCTCTCGGCCGCTTCAAGCGTGTGCACGAGCTGGGCAAACGGGTTCTTGAGCACGGCCTCGCCGGCGCGGGCCACCAACGCATTCACCGCGTTGGTCTTGGGCGACTTCACGGCTACCGGGGCAAAGGAGAGAAACAGGTAGGACTTCTGGAACAGCACCAGCCGCTCGAAGAAGTGCTTGTTCATCTTGTTCTCGAAGTAGGTCTGCTGGGTTTTGTCCTCGCGGTAGGGCCGGTCGTAGTAGATGTCGGTTTTCTGCACGATGGTGCCCACCGGCAGGGGCCGTAGCACGCCCACCAGCGCGGTCTGGAAGGCCTCGTAGTCTTCGGCAGTCCAGCTTTCCATCTCGGCGGGCTCCACGCGGAAGCCCACCGCGACGCGGCCGTCCTTGAAAACCACTTTGTCGCCCTCGAAGCTGTGCACGGGCATCACGGCGTTAAACGCGGCCGTTTTGGGCTTTTTGGTCA